>NZ_SELD02000066.1:0-77500 GCF_004923205.2 Paracoccus aeridis | reverse complement strand
GCGGCCCGTTATCCGGGTCCGGGACCCTGCGTGGTGGGTAGTTTGACTGGGGCGGTCGCCTCCCAAAGAGTAACGGAGGCGCGCGAAGGTTGGCTCAGAGCGGTCGGAAATCGCTCGTTGAGTGCAATGGCAGAAGCCAGCCTGACTGCAAGACTGACACGTCGAGCAGAGTCGAAAGACGGCCATAGTGATCCGGTGGTCCCGAGTGGAAGGGCCATCGCTCAACGGATAAAAGGTACGCTGGGGATAACAGGCTGATGATGCCCAAGAGTCCATATCGACGGCATCGTTTGGCACCTCGATGTCGGCTCATCTCATCCTGGGGCTGGAGCAGGTCCCAAGGGTATGGCTGTTCGCCATTTAAAGAGGTACGTGAGCTGGGTTTAGAACGTCGTGAGACAGTTCGGTCCCTATCTGCCGTGGGTGTAGGATACTTGAGAGGAGTTGCCCCTAGTACGAGAGGACCGGGGTGAACGTTCCACTGGTGGACCAGTTGTCGTGCCAACGGCAGTGCTGGGTAGCTATGAACGGACAGGATAAACGCTGAAGGCATCTAAGCGTGAAGCCCCCCTCAAAACCAGGTATCCCTCGAGAGCCGTGGAAGACCACCACGTCGATAGGCCGGAGATGTAAGCGCAGCAATGCGTTCAGTTGACCGGTACTAATGGCTCGACAGGCTTGATTTGATCCGGAAGACGGCAGACCCTGCCGATCTTCCAAGGCATCCTTGGACAACACCTTCCCGAAAGGGAAAACGCTGCGTTTCTTCCCCGGTCTGGTGGCCATAGCACGAGCGAAACACCCGATCCCATCCCGAACTCGGCCGTTAAGCGCCGTCGCGCCAATGGTACTGCGTCTCAAGACGTGGGAGAGTAGGTCACCGCCAGACCTGGAAAGAAACGCACAATCCCTCGAACGACAACAATCCCGCACAACCCACGCGGAACACCGACACGGACAAAAATGGCGCGGGGTAGAGCAGCCCGGTAGCTCGTCAGGCTCATAACCTGAAGGTCATAGGTTCAAATCCTATCCCCGCAACCAAATATTCGTGCGTTATCAAACGCTTGAACGCCGCCCTCCGGGGCGGCGTTTGCGTTTCCGCCACCCGTGGAAGCACTGTGGAAGCAAGAGGGCGCGAAGTCCTGCGGGCTTTGTTAGTCATCCGAAGCTGCCGTGGTAGTTGCCCTCTTGGTGGATGTCACGATCAAAGAAACTACCGCAACACGGGCACGCGACGTTGGTTAGCTGGTCTGCAATGGTTCTATGATAGGTCAGGATCAAGCCATTCTTGAAAAGGGGCGTGCCGCATCCGGAAAAGCAATGGGTCCGCCGCGTCGTCAGGCCGCAATCGTGACAGGTGAGGTCCCAGTAGTCTCGATCCCTCTGCGTTAGGTGACGCCTGACGTCGGCTACTTCGTGGCGTTGGCCGCAACTGATGCAAAAGCTGTCGCTCTGCCAGTTTTCACCGTCGAGGTGTCGCGGTGGCGGAAAGTTTGCTTGCAGTTCCATCGCGACCAACCGGTGCAGATTGTGCCAGTCCCTCGGATGCGGAGACAAGCGGACTGCCCCTTGGCTATGGTTGGAAGGGTAGTTCTGTCCGTAGTCGCAATCGCGTCCCCATCCCAGAGGTGACGTCGGCTCCTGGACCACCGGACCAGCCGGCTGCAGGATGAAGACTCGCCGTCCGGCTTGGCCATATCCTCTGCCGTCGACAACATCGCGCAGAACGCCGTCGAGCTCGCGCGGGCGCCAACGTGTCCGAAACTTCGCATCAAGGACTAGGCCCTTCGACGGTTCAACTGCGTCGTCAAAAACTGTGCGCGGATGCGTGTCTTTGTCAGGGTCTTCGTCTCGGGCTTGGAACGTTAGACGAAAATCAGGGCGGCGCCCGTTCGGGAGGACAGGTTGGACCTCAAGACACGCCGTCATTGCGACATCGGACCGCTCGAAGCGAAGTTCGAATGGGGCGAGCACACCACAGGTTCCCTCGATGACGCGGTCCAGCCAGCCCGGTTCGGGCGTGAAGTCGAAGGTGTCGACGAGCAAGGAAATCAGGCGTATCAGGCACCAGCGTTCGTAGATCGCGCTGGCGTGCAGAATGCCTATGCGATCGATCCGCTCAATCTCCTTACCGCCGACACCTACCCTTTCGGCAAGCTCGTGAACGCGATTGAAAGCGGCCAGGACCGAGGAATAGGCGGGACTTTGCAAGAAGCGCATACCCATCGGGAACGCGGCGCTGCTCGCTACACCGAGCGCTGACCACCGCATCTCCTGCGACGTCAGGTCTTCTCCGGTGCTGAGAAGCGATGCCGCAGCCGATCTGGAAAGCTCTGCGCGCTGCGCCAGGTGCGATGCGCGCCGAGCGCTGCTTCGGGCTTCAAGGCGGCGTTCCTCGAGTTCCATGCGGGTCAGCTTTCTTACCCAGCCGTTTTGCTCGTACCGTTCCCGCAACGCCGCCTTTTTCTCGAGGCCCGGGGCCCGGACCCTCATGCGGCACACCTCCTCGAGCTTCAGGAGCCGCATCGACCCCATCTGGCCATGACGCTTGACTTGGCCCACGCCCCAGAATTCGAAGAGCCGGGAAGAATTGTTCAGATACTTTGAGGCTTGTGCGACCAAGCGAAAGGGTTCCTCGGGCAATTGCACGATGTTGCTTGTGATCCCTAGCTCTTTATCTTGCCGAGGGTCTGTGTCCAATCGCTTGTAGAACTGTGCCCGCTCTAGATAGCCATAGGGTTTCTCCAGCTTGATGGCAAAATTGCGGATCTCCTCGCGATACGGCGGTCCGAGATTCGTCCAGGCGTTCACTGCAGCAATCGCAGCCTCCATTTCGGCAAGCTGGTTTCCGAAGATCTCAGGATCCACCGTTTCACTCTCAGCCTCAAGGAGAGCTTTTGCATGCTCATAAGCACGTTCCGACCTTGCGGAGAGCTGACGTGACTGGGCTTCGGATGCGCTGGCGATCCGCGACGAAAGTCGTGCACAGTATTGAACCATGTGGTGTACGAAACGATTGTCCGGGATGTCGATGGTCTCTTCTGCGCCGCGCCCGGGATAGCCTCGTCGCGATGGTCGTCGCAGGACTTCTCGAAAAGTCCGATTGCTTGGTCGGAGCCGCCCGGTGGGTTGAAGTTCTTCTATTTCGGTCAAATGTCTCGCGGGGTTGCCCAGGACGTGGCGCGCCGCTTGGGCAAAGCGGGACAAGGCCTCGACCAAGTCTGTGGAATCAGATCTGATGACACCACCAGTCGCCGAGCTTTGGCGGCTGAGGGCAAGCGTGATCAGTTCATCACGAAAATCCGCCAGGTAGTCTTCGGCCTCGGCGCTTCCGAGGTCGAGGGCGACGTTCACGAGATACAGTCGCTCGGCACCGATGTGAAGTTCGAACTGGCCGAAGCTGCGGTGCAGTTCGCTTAGGTGAGTTTTGCGCTCTTGATCCCAGCCGTTGTCCTGTACCCACCATTCAAGCCCTTCGGGATCGCGGATCTTCAGCCAAGGCTGTCTCTCGCCGTCAGCTCCAACGAGGTGTGGTACAGTGTCAACGGCTTGGTCGCTAAAGCGCAGTCCTACCCACGGATGGAAGTCCCGAAACATCTGCGTTTCGGCCCGGTAGTGGCCATCATCGTCTTGCTCAATCTCGATTGGGTCGCTGGAAATCTCCATGCGACGCGCAATTCCGCGATCCTGCCATTCAATCCGCAGGTAGTGCAGGGCGAAGTTCGGCAAAGTCATCGCATCCAGAAGTTTGCGACCTTGTTGCTGCCGTCCGCGAGCGCGATCAGTCGGTCAAGGTCGCCAACCGAATTACCTTCGCCTGGCGCAAGTTCGGGAGGTCCAAGTCGTTCGGCGAGCGCTTCGCGAAGCGACACAAGCACGTCGCGTCGTTTGCGCCCGTCGGAAGTCGGACGGCTGGTGTCGAGAGCGATCTTTGGCAGAATTTTTTGACGGACGACATTGTCCAGTGCTTTGTCGGGTTCGATGCCGGTCAGCTCCGCGGCAGCAAGGTATCCCAGCGATTGCCGAACAGCGCGCATTCCGAATTCTACCCCTAGCGGATCAAGATGGTCACGCGCGAGACCAGCCAAGAAGCTGGCCGCATCATTGCGACGGTCAAAAGGTGGGTACTCTGCGCGCAATCCAATGTCGTGAGGAGTCAGACCCAGTTTGATTTCCGGATCCTCCGTCACTTCGGAAATTTCAGCTTCGATACTATCCCAGTCGGCGAGCATCGGATTGCTGAAGCGTAATACATGGACGCGATCTAGAACCTTGGGAGAGAGGTGGTGAGTAGTTTCATCCATGTTCACCGCTCCGAAGATCCAGACGTTATCCGGAAATTTCAGGCTCGTAGGCATCCGCATGTGTGCCGAAATTGCTCGGCGCAGGCGGCCATGGTGTACGAGAACGGATTCTGCATCGCGAAACCCGCCGAGTTGATGAAGTGCGTTGTTGGCTATGTCATTGGTTAGGATCTGCTCCAGTGTGGCAGCTTCGTCGAGGTCCGCCCGGCGGCGGGCCTCTGCTTCAAGTTCAAGGAAGACTCCGTGCTCCATCGCAAGATGGCGCTCTTCGTCTGCCGTATAGAGATGGATTTCAGGTCGATGACTGCGGCTCTCAAGAATACTGAGAAAATCTGCAAAATAATGCTCCACTCTTGCGAGGTTCATCTCGTCAAGGCAGATAAAATATGGAACGTCGGGTGCTTTTGCCGCAGCCTGCAGGGCCAGTAGGAATGGAGTGGGATGATAGCTACGCTCGATGGGGTTGTAGTAGCCCAGCAGGTCTTCGGGCCCAGTCCAGTTTGGTTTTACTGGGATGATCGCGCAGGTCCCCCCAACCGCCTCAGCTACGGCGCGTACCAGACTGGTTTTTCCTGAGCCGGAATCGCCGGCGAGTACTACTAGATCCCGGGTACGCAACAAAGTGACAAAATTGCGCAATTGGTGCTGCGAATAAAGGAGCCCCGACCGTGCAAGCCGAACTTGGAGCCACGGCGCCAGGCGCGCAATATCTCCTCCAAGGGCTTGCTCGAGGCTGTCGCCCTTGGTCTCCTGATCCTGCCGCGCCTTGGGAAGCACGAAGGCTAGGTCTTCTTCGTCGATCAGACCGAGTGCCACCAGACGACCGCCTTTTTCCGTCAGGAGTTCCTCTAACTTCCGGTAGCGCTCTTCCATGATATTCCTTTCCTGCTCTGCCTTAAGGCGGAGCTCCTTCAGTCGTTCTTTCTCTTCTGCCAGAAGCTCTTGTAATTCTTGGACTTCCCCGCTGACGGCATCTCTTGATCGCTTGCCGTTTGCAATCTGTTCTTCGAATTTTGCGATCTGCTCATCGGCGTGATTTCGAGCCGCCTGCAGCTCTTCTTCGATGCGTTGGCGCTTCTGGCGGTTTTTTTCTTCCTGATCGACCAGTTCACTGGAATCTCGCAGGATCTCGGCGCGTACAGCAGCCTCTATCTCGTCGCGTGCGAAAGCTGCTATTAATCGCGCCTCATCTGGCCCCCGAAGCTCAACCTTCCATTCTTGAGGCAAAGCACTCAGAAGGCGGAGTGTCCCGGCGCGGACGTTGCATTCATGCGGGTTATTCCGCTGCTCGCGCACGTTGGGCGGGGCAAGCTCGAGTTCTGCGATGGCCCAGTGTTTGCCAGTCACGGCGTCTGCGGGGTTTAGGCATGCCTGAATTTCACGAGGCGCAACAAAGGCTTGCGTCCCCTTTCGCGGGTCTTCCTGAGGGTAAACGAGGCCATGACCATCCGTTGGATGCGTCAGATCGCGCAAGAAGAAGACATCTGGCATGTCGTCTCGCAACGAGCCGGTCAGGCGACCTACTACGAGAAGTGGTCCCTCAATGGACATTCCCCATGCTTCGCGTAATTCGTGCAGGCGGCTTAGGTCTTCTGCGTTGACGATTGTCCGGCTTGGGCCGCGGGGTGAATGATGTCGTTGCGCGCCTTTCAATTCTGCCCTCAACTTTAGATGCTACGCGTATTCAGTATCGACGTTGCATAAGCGGGTTTGTCGAGCCAGCAGTTGGTTGCTGTGATCTCGGCGGCGCCAACGTCCACCTCGCGACGGTGCCCGTTCTGGCTGTGGATGGTGATGTGGCTCATCACCAGCCTCCCGCTTTCCCCGCCGTGAACCTTTCGAACGCATCCTCTGTTGGCTCTTGCTCGAGTTCGGCTGCTTCCCAACGCGACGGCGCCCGGTCGGGATAGATCAGCAAGGAGATGGTCATCTCGTTGCTGGGCGAGAACACGGTCATCTCGTGTACTGGTTCGTTCCCCGGCCAGACCCCAGGTCCGTGACTCTCACCATGTCGGCCGGTGTCCCCGTCCACTTCACGGGCGGCCAGTGACCCTGGAGGAAGCTCGATCACGGCTTGCCGCGCGGCGTAGAAGATCCCGGACCTGAGCAAGGGCTGGCTCGACCACGCCCAGTCGATGAAACCCTCCTTGCCGACGACGATCATGGCGCGCTTGTCGGTGATGGTCATCCATTTCAGGATTGCTGCGGTCAGCGACACGGCATAGCGCTCTGCCAGCTCGGTCATCACGTCGATGTCGATCGAGCGTCCCTTGATCTGCGCGCGGAAATCGTCGAGCGGCATGAGGAGATAGGAGGCGAAGGTGTTCGCCTCCGCCTCGATCCTGTTCCGGGCGCTATCCCAATCCGCCATGTTCCGGCTGGTGCATTGGAGCCCGCCGGGATGAGCCTTCCGATGCAGAAGGTAGTGGCCCAGCTCGTGGGCCAGCGTGAAGTTGCGCCGCCCGGCGGACCGGATGGATTCGTTGTAGATGATGCCCCATTCGCCAGAGCCGTCCGGGCGCGGCATGAGCATGCCCTCGACGCCATTGGACAGATCCACGCCGCCGACCATCGAGATCGGCGCATCTGGAAAGACCTGCCGCGAGAAATCCTGCGCCAACGCCGCCACGTCCACCGGGAACCGAGGCAGGCCATGTGCCGCCTGATGCAGCGACAGGATCTGCGTCAGGCGGATTGCCCAACCCTGCGGCGTCGTGGGCAAGCTCAATCCTTCTTCCCCCACATGTCGATCATCTGCTGGATCTTCTCCTGATCCTCCGGCTTCAGCTTGCTGAACTTCCGAAAAAACGCCTCCCTCAGAACCTCATCACCAGGCTCCGCGGTGTCGTCGAGCAGATAGTCTGTGGTGACTTCCAGAGCCTGGGCGATGCGCGTCAGCTTTTCGCCTGAGGGTTTGCGGGTGTCGCGGTTCTCCAGTTCCCAGATGTAGCTCTTGCTCGAGTCGGTGAGCTCGGCGAGCTTGTCGAGCGAATATCCCTTCTCTTGGCGGTGGCGCTTGATCTTGGCGCCGAGGGACGTGGTCATCGCGTCATCCTTGATTCCTTGGTGCTGGCGGCGTGTTCGGTATGCCGAACGAAATCGTGCCGCGCAAGTAGACGTGATGGCGCGTTCGATGTATATCGAACACCAGCGTATCGCTACGCTGATTCCCTCATCCTCCACCTCCCCGGCACGAAAGGGCCCCCGATGACCGCCATCACCGCATTCCTCCGCAAGACCCCGATCACCCGCCTGAAGGACTACTTCACGGCCGGTGGGTTCACCTCGCTTCCGCCGATCGACTGGGCCAAGCCCGAGCCCGAGGTGGTCGAGCCGCTGGTCAAGGCCGTGGACGGCATGTCCGAGGAGGAAAAGCAGCGGGTCATCCTCGACGCCGGTCGTGTCGCAGCGCTCGCCGATGAGGCGGGCCAGAACGCGCTGCAGAACGTCGTGCTGAACCGCGCAGTCTTCGACACCCTCGAGGGCGCCAACAACCGTTCGCTCTGGGTCTTCCTGAAGGAGCCTGATCGCTTCCGCCTGGCGGAAGAGGTCCGCTACAACGACGAACGGCGCCGGGGGCGCTCGTGGAACGGCTTCGAGGTCGAGAAGGAATGTACGGTCCGCCGCGATCCGATCTCCATTGCGGCCTTCACCAAGGCCATCCGCGACCGCTTCGAGACCCCGCATGTCCATGTCGATATCTTCGACCGGCATCGCATCATCCTTGATGACCAGGAATGCGATCTGGTGCAGGTCGCCGTCTATCGCGAGGGACGGCCGGAGGACATGCTGGGCTTCGATGCGAAGAGCAAGCTGCTGCGGCGCATCGTGAAGCCAGTGTTCGAGGCGGCCCTGACCTATGAGGCCGAAACCGGCGTGATCGAGGTCGTGGCCAACACGCTAGAGGACCGGAAGGATCTGACCGCGTTCATGGCGCGGGATCTGCTCGGGATCGACTTCAAGGAGAAGCACATCCCATGGCGCGAATACGACCTGAGCATGCTACTGAAGCCCTTCGATTTCCCGACCGATCCCGAGGACGGGATCATGGGCGTGACCGTGAAGGAGCTGCGCTTCATGGAGCTGGGGGAGCGCGGCGAGCGCATCACGCTCGAGTCCATGTCGGGCGCCGAGCGGTCGATCTGGGAGATGGCCGAGAAGCGGATCGGTCTCGACATCGGTGGCTCGGGGCACCTTTTGCCGGTCGCGACCGAGGCACCGGAATGGGTCATCACGCGCGCCCGGTTCACGATCAAGTTCCATCCCGGACCCGAGGGAGGCCGCGGGAAATCCCTGACGCTCACTGTCACGATGCCCCATGGCTGCAACCTCAAGGACATGACCCCGCATGAGCGCCTGATCGGCGAGAAGTACCTGCGGCGCTGGGGCATCCTGACCGACACCGCCGACATTGGTGACCTCGTTGACTAAGTCGGCTGTGGATCTGCTGCTCCAGGCGATGGAAACCCGCGTCGGCAAGGTGCAGGTGGCCACGCTGAAGCAAGTGGCGCCTCGGGCAGCAGACAAGCTGCTCGACGCCAGGCTGTTGGTGGCGACCGGGCGCATCCCGGTCGTCGCCGCCATGGATGCCTATGAGGACGAGCCCATTCCGGCGGAGTGGTGCCCGGAGCGCGGGCAGTACGGCTATCGCAACAGCGTCGGTCGTTGGATAACTGTCGAGGCGGGGGAGATCGCCGCCTGTGTCGTCGATTTTCCTCTGGCATTCGCGAAGATGCTGGTGGCCTTCGAACGCGCCGGGCCTTCGCGCCCGAGCCCTTTGATCGACGGATTCGTCTGGGACGTCGGAACCATCAGGCTGACGGGCGCGAAGTCGCCGGTGCCGGTCTGGTTTGCGCGGCGGCTTGCTGATCCTGCCGTCTGGACGCGACTCGATGCCCTCCTCGAGCGCAGGCCGCCTGAAGAGGTCCGGGTGATTCTCACGTCGACACCGGGTGATCGCATCCCCATCACACCCAACAAGCGGAACGTGATCGTCGGCGTGGCCGATGTGCTCGGCACCCCAGGAAAGCCGGCGATCTCGCCGCAATCGCTAAGTGCGCGCGTGTTTCCGGGTCAGGTCCAGCGCCGGTTCCCGATCGATCATTCGGAGGAATGCGGGCTGGTCTGGCACCGCAGTGAAACCCTGACCTTCGGCGGAGACAAGCAGCGTCGGCTGCTGCAGATCCTGTTCGCAGCCTACTGGTCCAAGTCCCCCGTCCTTCGGATAGCGGCAGTGCTGGAAGAGGCGGGCTACGGCAGCCAGGTGAACACGCTGAAGAAAGCCTTCGGCCGCCGCAACGACTGGCAGCGATTCATCAGATTCGATGACGGGAACTGCTGGATCGATCCCTGACGGCTTCTCCAGCGGGCGGGATCATTGAAACCAGAGCTTGCAGCCTCTACTTACGTCCGGACCGGTGAGCCGAGATGCTCAGGGTCACGCGTCAATGCCGGAAGGCTGCGGCGCAGCAGGGGAACCTGCGAGGAGCGATGGTGTGAGCCATCAGAAACAGTTCTAACGACGAGGTACTTCTCATGCTTCAGCATGACACTCCCAAATACTCTCCCCACCTTCACTGCATATACGATGAGACTGCTCCGACGGGGCAGATCGGTCGTGGCACGCATTATTCCGTAGTTCAGGCGCTGTCGTGGCGTTCGAACAAAGGAGAGTTGCGTAAGCAAGCCGCAGTCCAGAACGTTGCGATCATCTGGGATGAAGACCACGATGAACGGATAATTCCCTGTGTGGAGGCATTGCTGATGGCTGGCCTCCTGCACGCGATTTCGATGATCGGCGAGCGGAAAGGTGGCGTGACGATCGTCTTCAACTCGATGTCCGCCGCCTATTTGAGCGAAGATCAGAAAAGTGCATATCGAGAAGAGGTCGAGAAAGTCATCAACGACGTCGTCGAGGCCAAGTACGAGGACTACTGGTCGATAACTTTTGGTGAGATGACCGAGACGCCATCATTGGCGAAAACCGGGCATCGGATCTTTCATCAGTCCTTGATCCAGGACGATGTGCAGAAGATCGAAACGTACATCCGCAACATCAACAACCTTTGGGCGGTCGATTCGTAACCCCTCATCGAGTAGCGTCTCGGAAATGAAATGCCCCGGTCGCTGCCGGGGCATTTTCTTTTGGTTCCGTGCAACACGCCGTGCTGCGCAGTGGGTGCGCGTCTGCGAGAATTGCCGCACCGTTTTGATTGTTCGGTCAAGAGGGGCACTACGAGGCGGAGAGAAGAGCTCCAACCGTCCACGCTCGATCTCGCCACTCGGCACCAGCGTCAAAAGGCCGTCCTCCGGGGCGGCCTTTTCACATTGGCGGACATCATTCTTCGCGAACTCCCGCTCTGCCTCCCGGCTGCCTCCCCGGCGCCTCCCACGCCGTGAGCGATGGTCCTTCGCAGGCATTCGGCCAATCGCGAAGGAGACGACGATGTCAGTCACGCATCTCAACCAGGTCGAGCTGGCGGCTCGATGGAAGATCAGCCCGCGCACGCTGGAGCGCTGGCGTTGGACCGGTGAGGGCCCCGCCTTCATCAAGATCGGCGGCCGGGTCGTGTACCGGCTCGAGGATGTCGAGGCCTACGAGGCCAACCGGCACTGCTCGAGCACGGCCGACAAGCCCGCCGTGAAGCTGGCGTGAGGGGGCGGCCATGACGATCCCCAACCGCATCACCCTCGACAACCTTCCCACCCTGCCGGTCGGCGAGATCGCCGCGCTGCCGGGCGACCAGCTGGCGCTCCTGAAGCAGGACGCTGACGAGCGGCTGCGCGCTGCCAAGAACCTCAGCGACTGGCTCGATGGCGCTATCGCGCTCAAGTATGGCGACCAGGCGCAGGAGGCGCGCCGCGCGGAAGGCAAGGACACCGGCACTGTCCGGTTGCAGGACGGCCAGGTCACCGTGGTCGCGGAGCTGCCGAAGCGCGTCGATTGGGACCAGGCGACCCTCGCCGGTCTGGTCGAGCGAATCCGGGCGGATGGCGCCGATCCCACCGAGTACGTGGACATCGCACTCAGCGTCTCCGAGCGGAAGTACACCGCCTGGCCCAAGGACATCCGCCAGGAGTTCGAGCCCGCGCGCACGGTCCGCACCGGCAAGCCCCAGTTCCGGCTGCTGCTCGGCGAGGAGGCGCGCTGATGGCCATCTCGCTCGCATCCCTGCAAACCTCGACGGTGCTGCGTCCGCCGCGCGTCCTGATCCACGGCGTCGCCGGCATCGGCAAATCCACCTTCGCCGCGTCCGCCGACGCGCCCGTGTTCGTCCTCACCGAGGACGGTCTCGGCAAACTGCAGGTGCCGCATTTCCCGTTGGCGACGAGCTACGCGGAGGTCGCCGAAGCGCTCGACGCCCTGCTCGACGAGGACCACGCCTATTCGACGGTGGTGGTCGACAGCGTGGACTGGCTGGAACCGCTGATCTGGGCCGAGGCCTGCCGTCGCAACGGCTGGCAGTCGATCGAAAGCCCCGGCTTCGGCAAGGGCTACGCCGAGGCGCTGACCATCTGGCGCGAGTACATCGACCGGTTGAACGCGCTCCGCGACCGGAAGGGCATGGCGGTCATCCAGATCGCCCACACCGACATCAAGCGCTTCGACAGCCCCGAGCACGAACCCTACGACCGGTACGTGATCAAGCTGCAGGCCCGCGCCTCCGCGCTGCTGCAGGAGCACTCGGACGTGGTGCTCTTCGCCAACTACCGGATCTCGGTCAGCAAGTCCGACGTCGGCTTCAACAAGAAGGTGACCCGGGCGCTCGGGTCCGGCGCGCGCGTCATGCACACCGAGGAGCGCCCCGCCTTCCTCGCCAAGAACCGCTACGGCCTGCCGGAAACCCTCCCGCTCGAGTGGTCCGAGTTCCTGGCCGCCATGCCCCAATCCGCCTGATTACGACTGAAAGGACAGCACGATGGCACGTTTCGACACCGCCTTTGACGCCGCCGGCATCGAGCCCACCACCGCCTACGAGATCCTGCCCGCGGGCAAGTACCGCGCCCAGATCGTCGAGAGCGAGATGCGCGTCACGAAGAACGGGATGGGGAAGTATCTCTGGCTGATGCTCGACATCCTCGAGGGGCCGCAGCAGGGCCGCAAGGTCTTCGACCAGCTGAACCTGGTGAACGCCAACCCGACCACGGTCGAGATCGCGCAGCGCACGCTGTCGGCGATCTGCCACGCCACGGGCAAGCTGCAGGTGAACGACAGCGAGGAGCTGCACCTGATCCCGATGACGATCCAGGTCGGCGTGAAGCCCCCGAAGGACGGCTACGGCGAGCGCAACACGATCCGTTACCTGGTGCCGGAGGCCACGGCGCAGGCGACCCCGCCGAGGCCCGCCGCCACGCAGCCGGCCAGCGCGCCCGCGCAGTCGGCGCCCGCCCGCCCGGCCACCGCGCCCTGGAACCGCAAGAGCTGACGCCCTCGGCCGCCGCGGGCTGAGACCTGCGGCGGCCCGGACATCGCCAGACCCGAGAGACCGACCCGAGAGACCGACCATGACCAACACCACCGACGCGGCCTGCGCGGCCGCGAACGCCCCTGGCTTGCCTGACGACACCCGGCGCCTGATCGAGATCGAGGACGCCATCGCGAAGATCCGCACGCAGATCGCGACCGCCGATCTGACGCGGCAGCGGACGGCGAAGCCGATCGATCCCGACTGGTTTCACCGTGCGCGCACGGCGCTGCGTCACCTCAATCGCGAGCGCGCCGAAATCGTCGCCCATCAGGGCGGTCGCCGCCGGCGCGAACGGCTCAAGGACATGATCATCGCCGTCCTGCGCGAACGCCATGACAGCGCCGCCTGGACTGCGGTGCTGGCTGAGGCGCGGGCGCGGCTTGAGCGGGGGGAGGCATGCTGATGGCCGAGCTCCCCGAACCCCCGACGCCGACCCTGTCCGCGATCTACGCTTCCTTCGAGGCGCGGCAGGGCGACGGCTTCCGCGACCACCTCGGCGCCTCGCTAATCGGCAAGTCCTGCGCCCGCGCGCTCTGGTACGACTTCCGCTGGGCGTCGCCCGCGCGGCACACGGGCCGCATCCTGCGGCTGTTCGAGACCGGCCAGCTGGAAGAGACCCGGCTCGTCCGCGACCTGCGCGCCACCGGCGCGACGGTGCTGGAGGTCGATCCCGAGACCGGGCGCCAGTTCCGCGTCGAGGCGCATGGCGGGCATTTCGGCGGCTCGCTCGACGCCGTCGCCCTCGGGCTCCTGGAGGCGCCGAAGACCTGGCACGTCGTCGAGTTCAAGACGCATTCCGCGAAGAGCTTTGCCGAGCTGATCGCCAGGGGCGTTGCGCTCGCCAAGCCCCAGCACGCCGCGCAGATGCAGGTGTACATGCACCTGACCGGCATCACGCGGGCGCTCTACGTCGCGGTCTGCAAGGACACCGACGCGCTGCACATCGAGCGCGTCCCGGCCGACCCAGAAATGGGCGAACGCCTGCTCGAGAAGGCGGGGCGGATCATCTTCGCCCAGCACCCGCCCGAGCGCATCAGCGCGGATCCCGCCTGGTTCGAGTGCCGGTTCTGCGACCACCACGGGCTCTGCCACGGTGAGGACGCCCCGGCGGTCACCTGCCGGTCCTGCCTGCATTCGACGCCTGTCGATGGTGGTTGGCACTGCGCGCGCCACGACCGGCTGCTCGACTCTTCCGACCAGCGCCGCGCGTGCCCCCGGCACCTGTTCATCCCCGATCTCGTCCCCGGCGAGGTGAGCGACGCAGGAGAGGACTTCGTCTCCTACCGCATGCGTGACGGCTCGGCCTGGACCAACGACGCCCGCGTGAAGGAGACCGCCGCATGCTGACCCTGCGCCCCTACCAGCAGGCCGCGATCGCCTCGATCTACGGCTATTTCGAGAAGGAGAGCGGCAACCCGCTCGTCGTGATCCCCACGGCCGGCGGCAAGAGCCTCGTCATGGCCGCCTTCATCGACGGCGTGCTCAAGGCCTGGCCCGACCAGCGCGTGCTCGTCGTCACCCATGTCCGCGAACTGATCGCGCAGAACCATGCCGAGATGCTGGGGCTCTGGCCCGAGGCGCCTGCGGGCATCTACTCGGCCGGGCTCGGCCGCCGCGACGCGCGGGCCCGGATCCTCTTCGCCGGCATCCAGTCCATCCACGACAAGGCGACGCGCATCGGCCATGCCGATCTGGTGCTGATCGACGAGGCCCATCTGATCCCCGGCCGGTCGAACACCATGTATCGCCGCTTCCTCAACGATCTGCAGGCGATCAACCCCGCGCTCAAGGTGATCGGTCTGACGGCGACGCCCTTCCGGCTCGACAGCGGCATGCTGCACGAGGGCGAGAACGCGCTCTTCACCGACATCGCCTACGAGGTCTCGGTCCGCGACCTGATCGATCAGGGCTATCTCTCCCCGCTCATCTCGAAACAGACGAAGACCCGCCTCGACGTGACGGGCGTGGGATCGCGGGGCGGCGAGTTCATCGCGCGCGACCTCGAGGACGCGGTCGATCAGGACGCCATCACACGCGCGGCCGTGGCCGAGGTGATCGCCCATGGCGAGACGCGCCGGTCCTGGCTCGCCTTCTGCTCGGGCGTCCGCCACGCCACCCATGTCGCCGAGGAGTTCCGCCGCCGCGGGGTCAGCTGCGCGACGATCTTCGGCAAGACGCCGAAGGACGAGCGTGACGCGATCATCGCCGCCTTCAAGCGCGGCGAGATCAGGGCGCTGGCCTCCATGGGGGTGCTGACGACGGGCTTCAACGCGCCGGCCGTGGACCTGATCGCCATGCTGCGGCCCACCAAGTCGGCCGGGCTCTATGTCCAGATGGCCGGACGGGGCACGCGGCTTGCCGAGGGCAAGGAGAACTGCCTGGTTCTCGATTTCGCGGGGAATGTCCGCCGGCACGGCCCCATCGATCTCGTGCGGCCGAAACGGCCGGGCGGTCCGGGCGACGGGCCGCCGCCCACCAAGATCTGCCCAAAATGCGGGACCATCGTGGCCATCGCCGCGCTCGAATGCCCCGACTGCGGTTTCGAGTTCCCCGGCCGCGAGGTGAAGCTCGAGCCGACCGCCTCGACGCTGGAGGTGCTGTCAACCGGCAAACCGCAATGGGTCGGCGTCACCGACGTCACCTACAGCCGCCACGAGAAGCGGGGCGGGCGTGTCTCGCTGAAGGTCACCTACCGCTGCGGGCTCGCCTTCCACACGGAATGGGTCTGCTTCGAGCACGAGGGTTATCCGCGCCGGAAGGCCGCGAGCTGGTGGCGCGAGCGGGCGCCCGAGCTGGAGGTGCCCGAGTCCGTCGACGAGGCGCTCCTGCTGGCGGACCGGCTGCGCCGGCCCACCGAGATCGCCGTCCGCCCCGCGGGCCGCTTCACCGAAATCACCGCCTACAGGTTCGCCCCATGCCTTACGTCCGTGCCGGGCTCTGCGCCGTCTGCCATCGAGAGCCCCGTGGCTGGGGCTGGTTCGACGCGCGTTTCCGCGTCTCCGACCCGCGGCGCGACACGAGCCGCAGAGACCTCTGCAGCCGGATTTGCCAGGACATCTGCCACCGGAGGTCGGGCATGATCGATCCGACCCCCAATGAGACGGCGGCCATGGTCGAGGGCGGCAAGGCCGGCGGCGCCTATCTCGACAGCCTCGGCCGGACCGATCTCGCCCAACTCAGCGAGGAGGAGTGGGACACCTTCGTCGAGGTGATCGTCACCGGCTACTGCGACCACCTTCGTGACCTGGCGGCGAAGGACCGTGCCCGGCTCGACGGCATGATCCCGGAGGTGCCCTTCTGATGGCGGACACCTCGTGGATGGCGCGCGTGGGCGCGCGTCTCGTGACCAACGGCTACGCGATCCTGCCGATCGCGCCCGGCACCAAGAAGCCCGGCCAGTTCGCCCGCGCGGCCTGGCACGACTACCCGCAGTGGAACCGGCATGCGAGCCGCGCCACGACCGAACTCGAGGTCGCGACCTGGTCCAGCTGGCCCGACTGCGGGGTCGGGATCGTCGGCGGCGCGGTCGCCGCGCTCGACATCGATATTGCCGAGGATGGCGACCTGGCGCTCCGCATCGAGCGGCTCGCCCGCGAACGGCTGGGCGACACGCCGGCGCTCAGGATCGGAAAGCCGCCGAAGCGGCTCATGGTCTATCGCGCGACCGAGCCTTTCGCCGGGATCCGGCGCGCGCCGCTCGAGGTTCTGTGCCTCGGACAGCAGTTCGTGGCCTATGCCAAGCATCCCGATACCGGCCAGCCCTATGTCTGGCCGGACGAGGGGCTCGCGGATCTCGACATCGAGAGCCTGCCCGAAATCGACGCCGAACAGGCAGCGGCGTTCCTCGACAAGGCGCTGGCGCTGATCCCGCCCGAGATGCGCCCGAAGAGCCTTGGTGCGAAGACTGCCAACGGGGCCGGGCATCCGTGTCTGCCGGCGCATGCGCAGGCCGGCACGCTGGCCGCGATCCGGAGTGCGCTCGCCTGGTTGCCCAATGCAGAGCTCGACTACGACAGCTGGATGCGCATCGGCATGGCGCTGAAGGGCGCGCTGGGCGAGGAGGGCGCGACGCTCTTCGCCGACTGGTCGGCGCAGGCGGCCAAGAACGACCCGGTCGAGACGTCGAAGGCATGGGCGAGCTTCAAACCTGCGCGGATCGGCGCCGGCACGATCTATCACCTCGCCATGGAGAAGGGCTGGCGCCCCGATCCCGACCTGCTGCTCGACGGCAGTCAGAAAGTCTGCGCGGGCGACGAGCATCCCGCGGCGGGCCTCCTCGCGCGGCTCGCCCAGCCCGATGCCCCGATGCCGATCCTCGCGCCTGTGCCGTCCTTCACGCTGACGATCCCGGGCGGGCTCGTGGGCGATCTCGCGCGCTACATGATCGACACGGCGCGCAGACCCCAGCCGCTTCTGGCGGTGGGCGCCAGCCTCTGCGCCCTCGGCGCGCTGATGGGACGGCGCTACCGCACGGCGACCGACCTGCGCACGAACCTCTACATCGTCGGCATTGCGGACAGCGGCTCGGGCAAGAACCACGCCCGCGAGGTCGTCAACGAGCTGTTCTTCGCGGCGGGGCTGGCGCAACACCTCGGCGGCAACAAGATCGCCTCGGGCGCGGGGCTCCTGACCGCGCTCCACCGTCAGCCCGCGATCCTGTTCCAGATCGACGAGTTCGGCATGTTCCTCTCGGCGGCGGCCGACCGGAAGCGCAGCCCGCGCCACATCACCGAGATCCTCGACAACATGACCGAGCTTTACACCGCTGCCAGCGGGGTCTTCCTCGGCGCGGAATACGCCAACCGCGACGGCTCAAACGAGCGGCGCGACATCGTACAGCCCTGCCTCTGCGTCTACGGCACGACGACGCCGCTGCATTTCTGGGGGGCGCTGCAGGGCGCCAACGTGGTGGACGGCTCGCTCGCCCGGTTCATCATCCTGCCGAGCGAGGAGGACTATCCGGACGAGAACCGTCGTGCCGGGCTGCGCAAATCGCCCCGGCCGCTGATCGAAGGGCTGCAGCGCCTTGCCGAGGGCGGCGGGGCGAGCGGCAACCTGGCCGGCAAGACCTCCGGACCCGAGACGGCCGTTGATCCGATGACGGTGCCGATGGACGACGACGCGCAGGCGCGCTTCGACGCGCTCGGCGAAGAGGTCACCGCCGAGCTCAGGGCCGCGGCAGGAACCTTTCACACGCCGATCCTCGCCCGGATCGCGGAGAACGCGGCCAAGGTCGCGCTCGTCCTCGCCGTGGGGCGCGATGCGGTCCACCCCGTCATCCGTGTCGAGGATGCCCTCTGGGCCATCGATTTCGTGCGCCATTTCGCCCGGCGCACCATCGATGCCGTCGAGCGCCATGTCGCCGATACCGAGACCGAGGCGCATTTGAAACGCGTGCGCGAGATCATCCGCAAGGCAGGATCGGCCGGCGTCACCAAGTCCGAACTGACCCGCGCCTCGCAATGGCTCCGTGCGCGCGACCGCGACGACATCCTGCTCACGCTCGTCGAGAGCGGCGACGTCGCCACGGTCGAGCAGGGGACCGGGGGGCGGAAAGCCATGCGCTTCCGGGCGATGCGGTGAGGGCCGGGACGATGCTTCCTTCAACCGCCCCCATCCTTCATTTGAAGGATGTTCCCGCCCAAGCCCCCGTCCCGAAACGGAAATCCGGCGCGGCGGACTTCTTTCAATATTTCACGCAAAGACCCTCGCGCGCGTGGAGGGGGCGGGGTGCCAGACACATACCCAATGAAGTAACTGAAATATTGAAAGAAGAGATTTATACTCATTCTGCCAATGGTTTGCGGCCTCACTTCCTTCAAGCGGACGGGGTGAAGCCATTGAAGGAAGTGCCGGGCGCTCCCGGCATCGACAACGTGACCGTGACCAGACCTCGCGATCCCGGCCCGGGCGCGCGCGCTGCCCTCACCAGGCAGCCGTGCCGCCCCGGCCTCTCAATCGAAGAGGAGGTCGTCATGGACCGCTCCCCACACATCGCCCCGGTGCCTCTCACGGCGGCCGGCAGTCTCAACCGCTGCATTCTCGCGCTGGATCTCGGCACCAGCACCGGCTGGGGGTTGCGCTCGGCCGAAGGGCTGATCACCAGCGGAACTGCGAGCTTCAGGCCCGGCCGCTATGACGGCGGCGGCATGCGCTACCTGCGCTTCACCAACTGGCTCACCGAGATCGACCGCCTGTCGGGGCCGGTCACCGCGATCTGGTTCGAGGAGGTGCGGCGCCACGCCGGAACCGACGCGGCCCATGTCTATGGCGGGCTCATGGCCACGCTCACCGCATGGGCGGAACTGCGGGGCGTGCCCTATGCCGGCGTTCCCGTCGGCACGATCAAGCGTCACGCCACCGGCAAGGGCAATGCGCCGAAGGAGGCGATGATCGCAGCCGCGCGGGCCCGGGGCTTCAGCCCTGCCGACGACAACGAGGCCGACGCCATCGCGCTGCTGCTCTGGGCGATCGAGACGAACGGGGGTGTCGCGTGAGGTGGTACCCCAAGGGCTACGGCGGCCATCGACGGGATCCGGACCAGGTGAAGCGCGAGGGCTGGCGCGAGCAGGGTCTGCTCGCCGTCTCGCTCGAGGACGCACGTCTGACCTGGCCGGAACGCGAGCTCGTCCGCCAGCTGGGCGAAAAGCTCTATGGGCCGCGCCCCTCCGACGAGGGAGGGCGCCATGGATAAGTGGACCCCGTCCCTCGTCGAGGCCCGTCTCGCTGAGGCGGCCTTCGTGCTGAAGCGCCTGCCCGAGCCGCGACGGCAGGGCTACTTCAGCACATGGCCCGAGATCGTCCACTCCTTCGCCGACAAGGTCGGCCAGGAGCCAAAGCCGATGCGCGTGCTGCCCTCGCCGCAGGCGATCAGCCGGATGGAGGAGACGCTCACCTGGACCGCGTGCCTCGACCCGGTCGACGGCAAGATCGTCTGGATGCGCGCCCATGGCGAGCGGTGGAAGACCGTCTGCTGGACGGTCGGACTGCAACGCTCGGCCGCCCATCAGCACTGGCTTTATGGGCTCTGCGTCATCTCGCTGAAGCTCAACCGGCGTCGGTTCAATCGCAACCTGTCGAAGCGGAAGGTGATCGAGCTGGCTGGTGGCGCGTAGCTCTGCGCGCCACAGGGGAAGGTGTGCGGCGGACAGTTTTCGACGGGACAGAAAACCGGTTCAGGGGCTAGGTTCGGGATAAGCTCGGGAGAGGCGCGCGCGGCGCAGCCCCGAACGAAACCATCTTTTCGTTGGCGAGGGCCGTTGGAAAAGGAAAGGCGCTGATCCTTTCCTTGCGGGCCGCTGTCCGCCCCCACTACGCCCCCTCAGACGACTTCGCGGTTCCTTCTGCGCGACATTCGTATGCTGGCGGGCGAAGCGCGGGACATCGCCAGCGACAGGGCCGGATTTTTGGGAAGCCACCCGGAAGCCGGACCCACTCACGCCGCGCACAAACGCCAATGAACGCTGGCCTTCCGACCGGACACCGTTGGTGGCCGCTGGACCCCGCGTGGAGTCCAGCCCGGCATCCGGAGTCCGGAAGCCACCGGCATCCACCCGACCTAGGAACCTTGCCCGCCATGACGCTGAGCTTTGCCCCGGAGGCGATCGAGACGTGGCCGCTGTCGCGCCTGCAGCCCTACGCGAAGAACGCGAAGGCGCACGGGCCGGACCAGGTCGCGAAGATCGCCGCCAGCATGGCCGAGTTCGGCTGGACCGTGCCGTGCCTCGTGGGCGAGGACGGGGAACTGATCGCAGGGCATGGGCGCGTACTGGCCGCGACGCAGCTCGGGCTGACCGAAGCGCCGGTGATCGTGCTGGGCCACCTGACCGAGGCGCAGCGGCGGGCCTACCGGATCGCGGACAACAAGCTGACCGAACTCGGCACTTGGGACGAGGCGCTGCTGTCTGCCGAACTGAACGACCTGCTGGCCGATGATTTCGACCTGTCGCTGGTGGGCTTTTCCGACGGCGAGTTGGACAAGCTGCTGGCCTTCGTGCCGGAGGGGAACGGTGAAGAGGGTGGCGCCGGGGGCTCCGTGCCGCCGGTGACCATCCCTGAACCACCGCGTAATCCTGCGTCGCGCACCGGCGATCTGTGGATCCTTGGCGAACACCGCCTGCTCTGTGGCGACAGCACCAGCGCTGCCGATGTGCGCCGCCTGATGAACGGCGAGCGAGCGATCCTGTTCGCGACGGACCCGCCTTATCTGGTCGATTACGACGGCTCGAACCATCCGACCCGCAACAAGGATTGGTCCGCGTCCTACGGCACGACCTGGGACGACAGCAGCCAGGGCGCCGAGCTCTACGACGGCTTCATTGCCGCCGCGGTAGCCGAGGCGATCACAGAGGACGCGGCCTGGTACTGCTGGCACGCCTCGCGCCGCCAGGCGATGCTGGAAGCCTGCTGGGAAAAGGCCGGCGCCTTCGTCCACCAGCAGATCATCTGGGTGAAGGACCGCGGTGTTCTGACCCGCTCGCATTACCTGTGGAAACACGAGCCCTGCTTCATGGGCTGGCGCCGCCCGAACCGGCCGCCGAAGGTGGCCGAGGAAACGCTGCCATCGACGTGGGCGCTGCCCAGCTTCGCCAAGGACGACCGGCCCGACCATCCGACACCGAAGCCGCTCGATGCGTTCGGCATCCCGATGCGCCAGCTTGTGGCCCGGGGCGGGCTCTGCTACGAGCCGTTCTCGGGTTCGGGTTCGCAGATCATGGCGGGCGAGGCGAACGGCCGACGCGTCTTCGCGATGGAGATCAGCCCGGCCTATGTCGATGTCGCCGTGGAACGCTGGCAGGCGGACACCGGTCGCGAGGCAATCCTCGACGGCGATGGCCGGACCTTCGCCGAGGTGAGGACCGAGCGGCTGGGCGACAGCGTCGAAGCCCCCGCCGATGTTCCGGACGGCGACGTCGCTCCGGTCACGGACGCCGCCCCTGAACCCGCGCGCAAGCGCAAGACCGCCGCGTGACATGGATGACCTGGCTTTACCTTCCTCCGGACGCGCTTCCGGAGCCGGAGACGCATGCCTCTTCGGCCTCTCCCTCTGCTCCGGCGCGGGCGGTCTCGACCTCGGGCTCACCATCGCCATCCCCGGATATCGTGCTGTGGGCCATGTCGAACGGGAAACCTACGCCGCAGCCACTCTCGTGGCGCGGATGGAAGACGCGTCCATGGATCAGGCTGCTGTCTGGGACGATGTTGGAACCTTCGACGGCCGCCCGTGGCGCGGCGCGGTGGACATCGTCACTGCGGGATATCCGTGCCAGCCGTTCTCCGTCGCGGGCAAGCGCCGAGGCGCGGACGATCCGCGCCACCTCTGGCCGCATGTCGCCCGCATCATCGGCGAGGCCGAGCCGCCCTTCGTCTTCCTCGAGAATGTCGCCCATCATCTCCGCCTCGGCTTCCCCGAAGTCGCCGGCGGACTGGTCGGCATGGGCTACCGCCTTGCGGCAGGCCTCTTCACGGCGGCGGAGGTCGGCGCGCCGCACAAGCGCGAGGGTCAGCGCCGGCGGTTCGATTGGCGCGATCTCGCATGCCTTGCAGTCATGAGAGTGCTGAGGAAGCACTCACTATCGTTAGACGGGATGGCGCTGTTCGTCTCGGACCTGCGCGACGACCTCGCCGGGATGAACGACATCTCCGACATCTCGGGCCGGTCCTTCTTCTGCGCGGACTGGGGCAAGAAACAACCCTGTCCGACCGTGGGGCTCGTCACCGAAACGGATCTCTTCGCGGTGCTGAAACGGCGACCCGAGACCGTGATCATCGTGGACGTTGCGACCGTGTACCGTGATGCTGCTGGTGCAATCCCCGTCGTTACGGCCGCGGGAGGTGCCGCGCTGTGAAGCAGAGCCGGATCATGTCGATGGTCGAGGCCGCGACGAATGTCGTCGTCGGCTATGTGCTGGCCATCGCCACGCAGATCGTCGTGTTCCCGTGGTTCGGGATCGAGACGGGGCTTGCGGAGCATCTGACCATCGGCCTCGCCTTCGTCGGCGTCTCGCTGGCGCGCGGCTACCTGCTGCGTCGGTTGTTCGAGGCGATCCGGGTCCAGAGCGCAGAATGAGACACCGCCGCCCAGAATGCGGGGCGGCGGCTCATGGGCATTGGCTGACCGATCTACGCGTCCCCTTGGCGGAGCGTGGCGTGGACCGCGCGCCAATCCACCCCTGCGTCCCTGAGGACCTCGCGCAGCTCCTTGATGAGGCGCCATGGCACTCGGGCCTCGTAGGAATGCTCGTGCTTGCGGAGCGGGGGATATGCCGCCAGCTGCAGCGCGATCCCGAGGATGCGGTGCTGCGGGTCCGGGCGGTCGGCGGGGCTCAACGCCCGGCCCCCTCGCGCATGTCGCAGATGCGGTAGCGACGTGCGCCGCCATCGACCTTCTCGGAGATTATGGTCAGCCCGAGCTTCTTTTTCAGGGCGCCGGACATCGCTCCTCTGACTGTATGACTCAGCCAGCCCGTTTCGGCGACGATCTCGTCGATGGTCGCGCCGCCCTCGGCGCGGAGCATCTCGATCAGGGTCTCCTGCTTGGTGCCCTTCCGGCGCTGGACCGGGGCGGTTGGCGTCTCAGCCGGCAGCGTGTCGTCCTGCTCGTCCGTGATCCCGAGGGTGCTGTAGGCCAGAGGGGTGGCGCGCAGCGTGATCGGGCCGCGCTCCTCGTCGTGCCGCCAGACCGTGTTGACGTCCGTGGCGCCGATTTCCTCGATCAGGCCCTGCTTCAGAAGGCTCTTGCAGACGTTGCCGACGGCGCCGCCCTTGAGGCTGGCGGTGACGGGAAAGACCGCCCCGTCCTCGCGCGCGCAGGCGGTGGACAGGATGACGGCTTGGGCGTCGGAAAGCTGAATCTGGGTCATGGGGTCGTCTCCTTGCTCGAGGCCCGCGTCATGCGGCGCCTTCTACGACCCCGAGCCGCGCAGGGCGCGCGGCGGGAGTTCCGGCAGCGCCGGAGATCAGCGGGCGTGCTCGCCCTCGCCGAAGGCGCTGTCGGTGATGCGCTTCAGGAGGCTGGCGTAGTGTTCGAGGGTGCCGACCATGGCCCAGCCCACCTCTTCGGGGTGGCAGTTGAAATGGTCGTCGCTGAGCGCCTGCAGGCGGGCGAGCATCTCGTCGATCTCGGCCTTCTTGCCGATGAAGGCTGCGAGCGCGTTCGCCCGGTTCCTCGAACCGGTGGCGGAACTGGGCTCACCCTTGTTCCGGCGCGCCTTCTCGGCGCGGGCCTCAAAGCCCGGGGTGGTGATCGGGTTCAGGCGGGTGGTCATCGTAGTGGCTCCTTGGTGAGTTGCATCGCTTCGTTGGAGTGACGTTCGCTCTGTCCGCCGTGCTTATCAACTCGATAAGCACATGATCTTGAATGACAATCGGAGCCGTCGATGCAGGGCATGAGCGAGCGCCAGTACGCCGCCCATGTCGGGCTGTCGCGGGGCGCGATCCAGAAGGCGAAGACGGCCGAACGGCTGGTCCTCCATCCCGACGGCAGCATCAACGCGGCCGCCAGCGACGCCCGGCGTGCCGAGACGACGGACCCGTCGAAGACGAGGAAGCCGCCCGCGCCGAAGCTGAAACCCGTCCCCGAGGCGGCGGTGGCGGCCGTCGGCGACACGCTACGCGAACAGGGGCTGGCAGTCCCCGCCGTCGGCGGCGGGACGACCTTCCTGCAGGCGAAAACCGCGAACGAGGTGCTGAAGGCACAGGAGCGGCGCATCCGTCTCCAGAAGCTGAAGGGGGAGTTGATTGAGCGGGCCCGCGCGCTGGCGCTGGTGTTCCGGCTGGCGCGGGAGGAACGGGACGCGTGGGTGAATTGGCCTGCACGCGCGGCGGCGCTGATGGCGGCCGAGCTCTCGGCCTCGTGCAGCGACGCGACGGGCCAGCAGATCACCGTGGAGCCAGCCGCGATGCAGAAGGTGCTGGAGAAACATGTACGCGCCCACCTCGACGAACTCGCCGAGGTCCGGCCCGACTTCCGGTGAAGATGACGCGCTGACTGACTTCGACGGCGCGGGCGAGATCCTGCGCGCCTGGGGCAACGGGCTGCGGCCTGATCCGGACCTGACCGTCTCGGAATGGGCGGACCGGCACCGGATGCTCTCGGGCCGCGCCTCGGCCGAACCGGGGCGGTATCGCACGGTGCGTACGCCCTACATGCGCGAGATCATGGACCGGCTGTCGCCCGGCGATCCCACGCAGCGGATCGTATTCATGAAGGCCGCACAGGTCGGCGCGACCGAGGCAGGGAACAACTGGATCGGCTTCGCCATCCACCAGGCGCCGGGCCCGATGCTGGCGGTCCAGCCGACGGTAGAACTGGCCAAGCGGAACTCGCGCCAGCGGATCGACCCGCTGATCGACGAGAGCCCGGAGCTGCGGGAACGGGTCAAACCGGCCCGGTCGCGCGACGCGGGCAACACGATGCTGTCCAAGGAGTTCGCGGGCGGCATCCTGATCATGACCGGGGCGAACTCGGCGGTCGGGCTGCGCTCGACCCCGGCGCGGTACATCTTCCTCGACGAGGTCGACGCCTATCCGGCCTCGGCCGACGAGGAAGGCGACCCGGTGACGTTGGCCGAGGCCCGGTCGCTGACCTTCGCGCACCGGCGCAAGGTGCTGCTGGTCTCGACGCCAACGATCCGCGGGCTGAGCCGGATCGAGCGGGAATACGAGGCCAGCGACCAGCGGCGGTTCTTCGTGCCGTGCCCGCATTGCGGGGCGATGCAGTGGCTGAAGTTCGACCGGCTGCGCTGGCAGAAAGGCCGCCCGGAGACGGCCGAGTATCACTGCGAGGGCTGCGACGCGGCAGTCGCGGAACACCACAAGACGGCGATGCTGGAGGGCGGCGAATGGCGGGCGACCGCCACGGCCGCCGATCCGACCACGGTCGGGTATCACCTCTCGGCACTCTACTCGCCGATCGGCTGGCTGAGCTGGGAGCGGATCGTGCGGGCATGGGACGCGGCGCAAGGTTCGGACGAGGCGGTCAAGGCGTTTCGGAACACGATCCTCGGCGAGACATGGGTCGAAACCGGCGAAGCCCCAGACTGGCAGCGGCTCTACGACCGCCGCGAGCGCTGGACCTCCGGCACGGTGCCTGCGGGCGGGCTGTTCCTGACGGCCGGGGCCGACGTGCAGAAGGACCGGATCGAGGTCGATGTCTGGGCCTGGGGTCGCGGGCTGGAAAGCTGGCTCGTCGATCACGTCGTCATCGAGGGCGGGCCGGATCGGCATGACGCTTGGTCGGAATTGACAGCGCTGCTGGACAGAAGCTGGCCGCATGAACGCGGCGCTCATCTGCGCATTGCGCGGCTGGCCATCGACACCGGCTACGAGGCCCCGGCGGTCTATTCCTGGTCGCGCGCGCAGGGGTTCGCGCAGGTGTCGCCGGTCAAGGGCGTCGAGGGGTTCAACCGCTCGAGCCCCGTCTCGGGGCCGACCTTCGTCGACGCGACCGAGGGCGGGAAGCGGCTGCGCCGCGGCGCACGGCTCTGGACCGTGGCGGTGTCGACCTTCAAGGCCGAGACCTACCGCTTCCTGCGGTTGGCGCGTCCGACCGACGAGGACATGGCCGACGGGGCGGCCTTCCCGCCCGGCTCGGTGCACCTGCCGCATTGGGTCGAGAACGAATGGCTCAAGCAGTTCGTGGCCGAACAGCTGGTGACGGTGCGCACGAAGCGCGGCTTCGCCCGGCTGGAGTGGCAGAAGCTGCGCGAGCGCAACGAGGCGCTGGATTGCCGGGTCTACGCCCGCGCCGCCGCCTGGATCGCGGGCGCGGACCGCTGGTCCGACGAGAAATGGCGCGACCTCGAGGATCAACTCGGGGCCGCCCCCACCGACACCGATCCCGCCGGGCAGATCAACCGGCCGGGACAGGCCCCGCAGGGCAAGCGCCGCTCCGACTGGCTCGGACGGCGCGGAGGATGGTTTTGAACATGACCGACTGGACGGAATCCGAGCTCTCGGCGCTGCGCCGCGCCTATGCCAGCGGCACGACCCGCGTCAGCTATGACGGCAAGTCGGTGGACTACGGCGCGGCCGCGGACCTGCTCGCCCGCATCCGAACCATCGAGCGCGCCATCGCGGGCACGACACGGCCGCTGCCGGTGGCCGGTCTCGCGGGCTTCTCGCGCGGGGACCGGTGATGTCGGCGACCTGGTTCGATCACGCCATCGCCACGGTGGCGCCGCGCATGGCGGCCCGCCGCGTGATGGCGCGTCAGGCCTTCGAGACGCTGACGCGCGGTTACGATGGCGCCGCACGCGGACGGCGCACCGAGGGCTGGCGCGCGCCGGGATCCTCCGCCGACACCGAGATCGGCGTGGCCGGGGCGCTGTTGCGCGACCGGATGCGCGATCTCGTGCGCAACAACCCGCACGCGGCCAAGGCCGTCGCGGTGCTGGTCAACAACATCATCGGCGCGGGCATCATGCCCCGCGCCGCGAGCGGCGACGACACGCTCGACCGCAAGGTCGACGCGCTCTTCGAACGCTGGACGGCGGACTGCGACGCCGACGGCCAGCTCGACTTCTACGGGCTGCAGACGCTGATCTGCCGGGAGATGGTCGAGGCGGGCGAGGTTCTGGTGCGCCGCCGCCTGCGCCGATCCTCGGACGGCCTTCCGGTGCCGCTGCAATTGCAGGTGCTGGAGGCCGACTTCCTCGACGCCACCAAATCCGGCGTCCTCGGCGCGGGACGCCTCGTGCAGGGGATCGAGTTCGACCCGGTCGGCAAGCGTCGCGCCTATTGGCTGCACCCGGAACACCCCGGCGATGCCCATGGTGTCTTGCGCGGTGGGCTCGACAGCCGCCCGGTTCCTGCGACCGAGATTGCCCATGTCTATGAAAAGCAGCGCACGCAGGCGCGTGGCGTTCCCTGGGGTGCGCCGGTGATCCGCTCTTTGCGCGACCTCGACGATTACGAAGTGGCCGAACTGGTCCGCAAGAAGACCGAGGCCTGCGTCACCGCCATCGTCTTCGGCGAAGACGAGGCGCAGCAGGGCATCGCGCCCTCGGTGGTCGATGCCGACGGCAACCGGGTCGAGCAGTTCGAACCGGGGCTGATTGCCTATGCACGCGGCGGCAAGGACATCCGCTTCAACCAGCCCTCCGCCACCGGCGGCTATGGCGAATACAAGCGGGCCAGCCTGCACACGATCTCGGCCGGGTTCCGGGTGCCCTACGAGTTGCTGACCGGGGACCTGTCCCAGGTGAACTATTCCTCGATCCGGGCGGGGCTAGTGGAGTTCCGCCGCCAGATCGACGCCGTCCAATGGCAGCTGTTCATTCCGATGTTCTGTGCGCCGGTCTGGCGGTGGTTCACCGAGGCTGCGTGGGCGGCGGGTCAGATCCCGTCGCCCATCGTACCGGTCGAATGGTCGCCGCCGAAGTTCGAGGCGGTCGATCCGCAGAAGGATGCGATGGCGAACCTGCTGTCGATCCGGTCCGGCACCATGACGCTGGCCGAGGTGATCGCCAAACAGGGCCGCAATCCCGACGCCGTGCTGGCCGAGATCGCGGCGACCAACGCCAAGCTCGATGCGCTCGGGCTGGTGCTCGACAGCGACCCGCGCCGCGTCACCAAGACCGGCAGCGCGCAGAGCAACGATCCGGCGACCGATCCCGCCGCCGACGACACAATTGCCAACGCGGAAACCGATCCGGCGCAGGCCGACCAACAGGACTGACCTCATGGACACGATGATCGAACTGCCGGCCATGCGCCGGTCGGCGGAGCTTGCGCCGAACACGGCTGATGCCGACAGCCGCACCGTGGAGGTGGTCTGGTCGGCCGGGGCCCGCGTCCGCCGCGCCACCTTCTTCGGCGAGCCCTATGACGAGGAGCTGAGCCTCGACCCGGCCCATGTCCGGCTCGACCGGCTGAACGCGGGTGCGCCCTTCCTGAAGGTGCACGAGCTCGACACGCTCGACGCGGTGATCGGCTCTGTCGTCCCCGGTTCCGCCCGGATCGAGAACGGGCGCGGCATCGCGCTGGTGCGGATCAGCGAACGCGCCGACGTCGAGCCGATCTGGCGCGACATCCAGGCCGGGCACATCCGCGCGGTCTCCATCGGCTACCAGGTCCACCGCTTCGAGGTCTCGAAGGCCGAGGCCGCCCGCGAGCTTTGGCGGGCGGTCGACTGGACGCCGTTCGAGGTCTCCGCTGTCGCGGTGGGCGCCGACCCCGCCGCGGGCTTCCGCGCCCAGCACCCCCTTCACGACTGCGTCCTCCACCGCCGGGACGCCCCCACACCGCAAGGAGCATCCCCGATGACGGACAAGACCCAGACCGCGGCGCGCAACGCCGCCGCACCCGCCACCACCCAGCCGACCGAGCCGGTCGAAACCGAGGACACCCCCATGACCGAACTGAGCTCGGCTGCGCCCGACCCGAAGGTCGCCGCCAGCGAGACGCGCAGCCAGCCGAAGACGCAGGCAACTCCCTCGCCCGACACCGAGGCGGTCGCGACCCGTGCCCGCGAGGCCGAGCGCGACCGCGTGTCCACCATTTACGATCTGGCAGGGCGGCTGAACCTCGAGCGCGGCTTCGCCGAAGATCTGGTCAAGCGCGGCGTCAGCGTCGACGAGTCCCGCCGCCTGATCCTCGACCAGGTCGCCGCGAAATCCGATGAGACCCGGACCTTCCCGCATGTCTCGGTCCCGCTCGGTGGCCGGGACGAGCGCATCACCCGCCGCGACGCGGTGGCGAATGCGCTGCTCCACCGCTACAGCCCGACGCTGTTCCAGCTCGAAGACGCTGCCCGCCAGTACCGCGGCATGACCCTGCTGGAACTCGCCCGCGAAAGCCTCGGCAATGCCGGGGTCAACACGCGGGGCCTGTCGCGCGATGAGGTGGCGACGCGGGCGCTGCACTCGACCTCGGACTTCCCCGAGATCCTGTCGGCGGTCACCAACAAGACCCTGCGGCAGGCCTACGACGCCTATCCCCGGACGTTCATGCTGTTCTGCCGCCAGGTGCTGGCCACCGACTTCAAGGCGATGCACCGGGTCCAGCTCGGCGAGGCCCCGCAGCTGCTGGAGGTCGGCGAGAGCGGCGAGTTCAAGCGCGGCACGCTGGGCGAGAGCAAGGAGAGCTACAAGGTGAAGACCTATGGCCGGGTGGTCGCCATCACCCGCCAGACGCTGATCAACGACGATCTCGACGCCTTCACCCGCATCCCGGCGATGTACGGCAACTCCATCGCCCAGCTGGAGTCGGACGTGGTCTGGGGCATCATCACCGCCAACCCGGCGATGGCCGACGGCAACGCGCTCTTCCACACCACCCACAAGAACCTCGCGGGCACTGGTGCTGCGCTCGACGTGAGCAGCGTCGGCGCGGCCCGCGCCGCGATGGCCAAGCAGACCGGGCTCGACAAGAAGACGGTGCTGAACGTCCGCCCGGCCTTCCTGATCGTGCCCGCCTCGCTGGAGCTGAAGGCCGAGCAGCTGGTCGCGCAGAACCTGGTGCCCGCCGCGACGTCCAGCGTGGTGCCGCAATCGATCCGCACCCTCGCGCCGATCAGCGAGCCACGCCTCGACGCCGCCAGCGAGACCGCCTGGTATCTGGCAGCCAGCCCGAACCAGATCGACACGATCGAGTACGCCTATCTCGAGGGCCAGCAGGGCGCCTACATCGAGACCCGCAACGGCTTCGACGTCGACGGCGTCGAGATCAAGTGCCGCCTCGACTTCGGCGCCAAGGCCATCGACTGGCGCGGCCTCTACAAGAACCCGGGCGCGTAAGCCGCACCCCATGCTGAACCCTGACACACGGGCGGTCCAATCGGGCCGCCCTTCGTCTTTCCACGAGGATCCCCATCATGAAGAACCACGTCCAGCCCGGCAACACCATCACCCTGACCGCGCCCTACGCTGTCGCATCGGGCGATGGCCTGCTCGTCGGTGCCATCTTCGGCGTCGCCGCTGGCACTGCCGCCGTTGGCGAGGCGGTCGAGGCCGCGCTCACCGGCGTCTACGATCTGAAGAAGGTCGCATCGCAAGCCTGGGCCGCAGGTGACAAGGTCTATTGGGACAACACCGCCAAGGAAGCGACCAAGACCACCACGTCGAACACCCTGATCGGCGTGGCTGTGGTCGCGGTGGCGGGCGGCGCAGGCGACACCATCGGCCGGGTGCGACTGAACGGGGCCTTCTGATGAGCGCCTTCGCCGCCGCTGTCGGCGCGCTTTTCGCCGATCCGAACATGGGGCAGGATGCGGTCTACATCGCCGATGGCGGCGCGCGCCTGCTGGTGCGCGTCGTTGCCCGGCGTGCTGATGCGCTCACCGACTTCGGTGACGCGCGGCTCTGGTCCGAAACCACCCGGATCGACCTGCGGGTGGCCGAGGTGCCAGCCCCGCGCCCCGGCGACCGCATCGAGATCGACGGCGACGCCTTCCTGATCCAGGGCGAGCCCGTTCGCGACCGTGAGCGGCTGGTCTGGACCGTCGACCTGCGCCCGGTTTGACCACGATGAAGCTCAAGCTCGACATCGATCCCGACATCGTGGCGATGATGGCGGCGGAGGTCGCTGCGGGCGAACGAGCCGTGTCGGCTGCAATCCGCGAGGCCGGGACTGGGCTGAAATCGGCCTGGCGGTTGCAGATCACCGGCGCGGGGCTCGGGCCCCGGCTTGCCAACTCCATCCGCAGCCAGAACTTCCCGAGGTCGGGCGACAGCCTCGACGCCGCCTCGCTCGTCTGGTCCAAGGCGCCGGTCATCGTGGGCGCGCATGACACCGGACCGCTGATCCGCTCGAAGAATGGATTCTGGCTGGCGATCCCGCTGCCCGCCGCGGGCAAGTCCCTGCGCGGCGGCAGGATCACGCCCGGCGAATGGGAGCGGCGACGAGGGCTGCACCTCCGCTTCGTCTATCGCCGCACCGGCCCGAGTCTGCTGGTGGCCGAGGGACGGCTGAACACGAAGGGCCAGGCGGTGATGTCGCGCTCGAAGACCGGCCGCGGCAAGGTCACCGCGCCGATCTTCCTGCTGGTGCCGCAGGTCAAGCTGCCAAAGCGGCTGGACCTGGCGCGGGATGCGGACCGGGCGCTGGACAGTGTGCCGGGGTTGATCGTGGCGAACTGGGTAAGAAGGTGACAGGAAACTGGGCAGGAGCCCAAACGAAGCAAAAAATAACCCCGTTTACAGCTGACGTCGCAGTTGGTCTAACGATATACAACGAAGTGTCCGTAAGGGCGGGCAATTGAACGATGAGGGTGCCAAGCCCATGGAGTGCCTGAAATGAGCTCTTTGGATTTCGATGCAGAGAAGAAGTCTTTTCGTGAGTTCTACAATGAGAACCTCGGGAATCTGCACGCTGCTTTGAGCTCGTTTGCGACGCTCATTGAATCACTCGTCCAATCAAAATCCGATGTCGCCATTTCAAGTGTAAATGGTCGGGTCAAAGACAGAGAAGAATGTATCAGCAAGTTCACTAGAAAATACCGCACGGCCCTTGAGGCGTCAAAAACTCCATATACTATCCAGGATAAAATCACCGACATTATTGGCCTTAGGATAGTCTGTCTGTATGAGGACGATGTTGAAAGCGTTAAGAGGGCAATTTTAGAAGAGTTTGATGTTCTTGAAATTACAGATAAGATATCCCAGGTCGAGGGAACTGAGGATTCATTTGGCTACAAGGGATTGCATCTCGATTTGAAGCTGAATGAAATGCGCAAAGCGATGGCAGAGTACCGACTCTATGCCAATTACGCTTTTGAACTTCAGATTCGTACAGTTGTTCAAGATTCATGGAGTATCTTGGATCACAAGATCAAGTACAAGAAATCAATACCAAATAATTTGAAGAGACGCATTAATACCTTGGCGGCCTTATTTGAGTTGGCCGATAGAGAGTTTCGCGCGATCCGTGATGAAACCAGAATGGAACTAAAGCAAACAGAGGAGATTTATCAAGAGATCGACGCTGAAACAAAAGAGTCGGAGGGAGATAATGGGGGATCCGAACAGGCCTCAGTTCAGCCAGGAAAATACGCGCCGCTCAACGCATTCTATTTCCTTAGGATAGCGCAGCACTTTTTCCCAAAGTTTGACTTCGAACCCCACAAGGTTGACGGGTTCACTCAGGAGATTGTGTCATTAAAGCCGAACCTGAGCCGTGGAAAATTCAACTTCTACTTGAGGGAAACCATCGCGACTGTGAAGCATTACCAAGCCGAATTTGAGAAATCCGGAGAACGGATGAACCCTTTCACCATGATGCGGCATTGCCTTTATCTGGGTGATAAGGTCGTGTTCGCAGCGATTTTGACAGATACCGCGCGAGAGCGGTTCGACGGATGGCTGAACGATCAGAACAAATGAAGTTGATATCGGCATGCCCACCCTTCGCGAAACCATCCTCGCCGCGCTGCACGCGCGGCTCTCGGCGCTGCCCGCCACCGCCCTGCGCGGCGAGGTTCTGCCCGAGCGTGTGTCGACCGAGGGCCTGCTGATCCTGCGCGATGGCGAGCCGGGGGAGCCGGAGGTGACGTTGTCGCCCCTGCGGTATCACTACCAGCACCGCGCCGAGATCGAAGCAGTCGTGCAGGGCACCGACCGTGACACCGCCTTCGACACTTTGACCGCCAGCATTGGCGCGGCGCTCGCCGCCGACCGCACGCTTGGCGGGCTCTGCGACTGGGTCGAGGCAGAAGCGCCGCGCCCGGTCGATCTGCCGGTCGAGGGCGCGGCCAGTCTGAAGGCGGCCGTGATCCCTGTGGTGCTGCACTATTCCACGGCCGACCCGCTGGCCTGACCCCGACAACCCGAGGAGAACACCATGGCACGAGCCCAGGGGGCGCGGGCGCTGATGGCGCTTGCGTTCGAGACGACCTATGGAACGCCGCCCGCCAGCGGCTTCACCCGCATGCCCTTCGCCAGCACCTCGCTCGGCGCCGAGCAGCCGCTGCTGAACTCGGAGCTGCTCGGCTACGGCCGAGACCCGCTGGCGCCGATCAAGGACGCGGTGACGGCCGATGGCGATGTCGTCGTGCCGCTCGACGCGGAGGCGTTCGGGTTCTGGCTGAAGGCGGCCTTCGGCACGCCCACGACCACGGGCGCGGAGGCCCCCTACAGCCACGAGTTCCAGTCGGGCTCCTGGACGCTCCCCAGCATGTCGATCGAGACCGGCATGCCCGAGGTGCCGCGCTACGCGATGTACTCGGGCTGCGTGCTCGACCAGATCACCTGGCAGATGCAGCGCTCCGGCCTGCTGACCGCCACCGCGCGGCTGGTGGCGCAGGGCGAGACGGTCGGCACGACCACCAGCGCCGGGACACCGGCGGCGCTCGAGCTGAAGCGCTTCGGCCATTTCAACGGGGCGATCAGCCGCAATGGCACCGCCCTCGGCAATGTGGTCTCGGCGGAGATCACCTATGCCAACAACCTCGACCGGATCGAGACCATCCGCGCGGACGGCCGCATCGACGGCGCCGACCCGTCCATCGCCGCGCTCACCGGCCGGATCGAGGTGCGCTTCGCTGACCAGACGCTGGTGACGCAGGCCATCAACGGCGAGGCCTGCGAGATGGGATTCGTCTACGTCCTGCCTTCGGGCGAGAGCTTCACCTTCACGGTGCACGCCGTCTACCTGCCGCGCCCGCGCATCGAGATTTCGGGCCCGCAGGGCGTGCAGGCGACGTTCGACTGGCAGGCCGCCCGCGACGGCGTCGTCGGCCGGATGTGCACTGCAACCCTCGTGAACGACGTGGAGACGTATTGATGCTGACGCTCGACCTGACGAACGCGCCCCGCTGGCATGACCTCGCGCCCGGCGTCCGGGTGCAGCTGCGCCCGCTGACCACCGCACTGATGGTGGCGACACGCAGCGATCCGGCCGTCGAGGCGGTTCCCGAGGAGGCGTCCGACGAGGAGCGCGCTGTCGCCTTCGCGAAGGCGCTGGCGCGGCGGGCGGTGCTCGCCTGGGAGGGCATCGGCGACGCGGACGGCAACCCCATCGACCCAAGCCCGGAGGCCATCGACGCGCTGCTCGATGTCTGGCCGATCTTCGAGGCCTTCCAGCTGACCTACGTCTCCAAGGGGCTGCTGCTGGAACAGGAAAAAAACGCCTCCACGCCCTCGCCGAATGGTCCTTCGGCGGGGGCGACCGATACTGCCAAGCCTGCCCGCAAGCCTGCCCGGACTGCCCGGCGCGGCTGAACCGACCGGTCACATTCGAGGGTTGGCAGGTCTGGGACCTGGTCGGCCGCCTCGGCGGCCAACTGCGGGTTCTGCCCGGCGCGGTGATCGGCTGGGACATGTCGGCGGCGCTGGCGCTCGGGGACGCCATCGGCATCCCGCCCTTGGCCATGGCCGAACTGCTGCCCGTCATCGAGGCGGTGATGGTCGCCAAACTCAACGAACAGATGGAACGCCCCGATGGCTGAAAAGCGTGTGTCCGTCCGCCTCGCCGCGGTCGGCGGCCGACAAGTGCGCGCCGAGCTGGAAGGCGTGGGCGAGGCCGGAGCGCGCGGCTTCGGACGGCTCAGCCGGGAGATGGAAGCTGCGAACGCCCGGCTCGCGGCCTTCTCGCGTCGGGTCCGGGTCGCCGCCGCTGCCGCAGTTGCCGCCGCGACCGCCGCTGGCGTGGCGATGATCCGCTCCGGGCTGCAGACCGTCGATGCGCAGGCCAAGCTCGCGCAATCGCTCGGCACCACCGTCGCTTCGATCCAGACGCTCGAGCGGGCGGGCGAGCTGGCGGGCGTTTCCATGTCTGGCATTGAACAGGCGACGAAGGATTTGACGCGCCGCCTCAGCCAGGCGGCGGCCGGGGCCGGCCCCGCCGCCGATGCGCTGGACCGGCTCGGGCTGTCTGCCACCGACCTGATCGCCCTGCCGCTGGACCAGCGTGTGGGTGCAATCAACGCCGCCATCGAGAGCTTCGTGCCCGCCGCCGAGCGCGCGGCGGTGGCGGGGCAGCTCTTCGGCGAGGAAGGCTCCATCGCCATGTCGCGGATCGACACCGCGACGCTGCGCCAGGCGACGGAGGACGTGCTCGCCTTCGGTGTCGTCGTCTCGGAGCAGGATGCCGACCAGATCGAGCGGACGAACGATGCCATCTCGCGGCTCGGCCTGATCTGGCGCGGGCTCTCCAACCAGCTAGCCGTCGCCGCGGCTCCGGCGCTGGAAGCCGTCGCCAACGCCATGGCGGCGGTCGCCAGCCGCACCGGGCCGCTCGGCATCGCGATCCGCGGTCTCTTCGACAACATCGGCCGCCTGACCACCTACGCAGCGACCTTCGCCGCCTTCCTCGCGGGACGCTGGGTCGCCGGCATGGCCGCCGCGGCGCTCTCCGTCCGGGGTCTCGCCACGGCGCTGGTCGTCCTGCGCGGCGCGCTGATCCGCACCGGCATCGGTGCCCTGATCGTTGGCGCGGGCGAGCTCGTCTACCAGTTCACCCGCCTCGTCTCGGGCGCGGGTGGCTTTGGCGAGGCGATGTCGCTCCTGAAGGACCTCGCCGTCGAGGTCTGGGAACGCATCAGGATGGGCGCCGCAGCGGCGGGCGCTGCGGCCACAGCGATGTTCTTCGACCTGAAGGCTGATGCCGCATCAGGGATGCAGAGCGCCATCGAGAGCGTGGTGGGCTTCGGCAACACGGCCGCGAACACGTTCGAGGGGGCATACGAGGCGATCAAGGCGATCTGGGGCCTGCTACCGGCGGCCATCGGCGATCTGGCCTTCCAGGCGGCCAACAGCCTGGTCGACGGCGTCGAGGCGATGCTGAACGGCGTGGTCTCGCGCATCAACGGCTTCATCGGGGGGATCAACCAGGGGCTGGAAGCCCTCGGGTCCGAGCGGCGCATCTCGCTGGTGCCCGACCTCGACCTCGGCGAGATCGAGAACCGTTTCGAGGGCGCGGCCAGTGCCGCCACGACAGCTGCGCAGGAGGCGTTCGACCGGGCCTTCGAGGACAACCCGCTCACCGCGCCCGATCTTGGCCTGACAGAAGCGGCGAACCGGGCGCTCGAGTCCGCGAATGTCTACCGCAGCGCCGCGCGCGATCTCGCCGAGGGCGCTCGCGCGCCCCTCGAAAGCTGGCAGGCGCTGCGCGATGCGGTGCGGGGTGCCGACGAAGCCAGTGCCGATGTATTAACCGAGGCCACCAGCGCGGCCGAGCGGCTGGAGACGGCGCTCGGCGATGCCGGACGCGCCGCCACGGGTGCAGGTGCTGCGGCCGGAGCTGCTGCTGCGGTAGCGGAGCCCGCGACCGAGGCCGCCGTCACCGGCTGGCAGGCCGTCACCTCAGCGCTCTCCGACTACGCCAGCAAGGCCCGCGACATCGGCGGTGACATCGGCCAGAGCCTCGTCGGCGCATTCCAGTCGGCCGAGAACGCGGTGGGCGAGTTCGTTAAGACCGGCAAGCTGAACTTCCGCGATCTCGTCACCTCGCTGCTGGCCGATCTCGCCCAGCTGGCGGCGCGGCGGTTCATCCTCGGGCCGATCGCCAATGCACTCTCCGGCGTCTTCTCCGGCGCGGGCGGCATCTTCGCCAACGTCCTGCATGCGGGCGGGATGGTCGGTGCGGCGGGGCCCGCGCGCATGGTCCCGGCGATGGCCTTCGCCGCCGCGCCTCGGATGCATGGCGGCGGCATGGCGGGCCTCCGCCACGACGAGGTGCCCGCGATCCTGCAACGCGGGGAACGCGTGCTGTCGCGGCGGGAGGCGCAGAGCTACAGCGGGGGCGGCGGCGTCAACGTCACCATCATGGCGCGTGACGCCGAGAGCTTCCGGCAGTCGCGCACGCAGGTCGCGGCGGACATCGCCCGCGCCGTGTCGCTAGGCCGGAGGGGCATGTGATGGCGTTCCACGAGGTCCGGTTTCCCGACAACATCAGCCGCGGCGCGCGGGGCGGGCCGGAGCGGCGCACCCAGATCATCGAACTCGCCTCCGGGGACGAGGAGCGGAACGCCAGCTGGGCCAACTCGCGCCGCCGCTACGACGTCGCCTATGGCATCCGCCGCGCCGACGATCTCGCCGCCGTCGTCGCCTTCTTCGAGGCGCGGAACGGGCGGCTCCATGGCTTCCGGTTCAAGGACTGGGGCGACCACAAGTCCTGCCTGCCCTCGGGCACGCCGTCGCCGACCGACCAGCCGATCGGCATCGGCGACAGTGCAATGACCGCCTTCCAGCTGGTCAAGCGCTACGCCTCAGGCGCGCAATCCTGGACGCGCGCCATCGCCAAGCCGGTGGCGGGCACCGTGCGCATCGCGCTGTCGGGCGTCGAGCAGCCCTCCGGCTGGTCGGTCGATGCCACGACCGGCGTCGTCAGCTTTGGCGCCGCGCCAGGCTCCGGCGTCTCCATCACTGCGGGCTTCGAGTTCGACGTGCCGGTCCGCTTCGACACCGACGTGCTCGACGTGACGCTCGACCTCGAGCGGCTCGGCTCGATCACCTCCATTCCGCTGTTGGAACTGCGCCGATGAACGACGAATCCCGCTTTATTGCTGCGGTTCTGAAAGAACTCGCCACGTCCACGGCGGTGATCCTCGCCGCTTGGGGCGCTCTCGGCGGCGCCACGAACGCACTGACCACGAAGATGCGGCTGCGCGATGCGCTGCGGCACATCCTGCTCGGCGGGCTGATCGCGGCCGGGATGGGCAGCCTCTCCATGGCCGTGATCACCGCCTGGCTGGGGCTGTCGCCCGAGACGATCCCCGCGGGCGGGGCGGCAGGATCGGCGGCCTATCTCGTCGGCGTCTTCGGCCCGGCCTTCATCGAGATGCTGCTCGCCCGCCTGCGCCGCGTCAACGAAAGCGCTGGCGATGAATGAACTTCTCCGCCTCGCGCGCTCCTTCCGCTGCGACCCCGCCGACCCCCGGCAGGCCTTCGCCCATCGCCTGCGCATCGGCCTCGTCGTTGCGGCACTGATCCTGATCCTCTCGCTTTTCCGGTAATCCCATGCACATGACCGACCGGGGCCTGCTGGCCCTCGTCCGGCACGAAGGCATCGTGCCCGGACCCTATCTCGATGTGAAACAGGTCTGGACCTTCGGCATCGGCCACACGGTCGCGGCCGGGCCACCCGATCCGGCCACCATGCCGCGCGGCATGCCTGCCGATCGCGACGCCGGGATCCGCGAGGCGTTCCGGGTCTTCCGCGCCGACCTCGCGCGCTACGAGGCCGCTGTCCTGCGCGCCGTGAAGGTGCCGCTGGCGCCGCACGAGTTCGATGCGCTGGTCAGCTTTCACTACAACACCGGGGGTATCGCGAAGGCCGCGCTGACCCGGCACCTCAATGCCGGCAATCGCGTTGCCGCCGCCGGCGCGTTTCTGAACTGGCGGCGACCAGCCTCCATCATCCCCCGCCGGGAGGCCGAGCGCGACCTGTTCCGCCATGGTCGCTATCCCGGCGGCACGATCCCGGTCTGGTCCGTGGATCGCACGGGCCGCGTGGACTTCTCGCGGCCGGTCCGTCGCCTGACCGAAGACGAGGCTCTGGCGCTGCTGCGGCCGTCGCCGCTGCCGAGGCCGCCGGTCCTCGATCCTGCTCCCGACGCCCCCACCGGCTGGCTCGCCCGGCTGGCCGCCTTCTTCTCCACCCTGATCCAGAGGGCCTGACCCATGCGCTACGTTCGCCCCAACTCGCTCACCTGGTGGGCGGGACTGCTCGCCATGCTTACCGGCATCGCGTCTCTTTCGCTGCCCGCCACAGGTTCGCTCGGCGAACTGTCCCGTCTCGTCGCGCTGCTTGCCGGCTCGGGCGATGCCTCGCCGGCCGGGCTGATGTTCCTCGGGCTGGGCCTGATCGGCCTGCGCGACCGGATCGAGCGCGGGTTCCGTGGCGATGCTTGAGTTTCTCGCGGGTCTGGTCGTGGGCGGCTGTCTCGGGGTCTTCGTCGTCGCCCTCTGCGTCGCCGCCGCGCACGGGGAGCGGGACGGTGGCTGAGTTCCTGATCTGGCTGGTCGCGGCTCTGGGCGCGGTCGGAGGTGTCGTCCTCGGCCGCGTCTGGGGGCGTGCGGAAGGGGAACGCGCGGGCAAACGGGAGGCGGAACGCGATGCCATCGAAGACAAGAACAACCGCGTCGAGCGCGGGCGCGACGCGATTCGCGACGGCCGCGGTGCTGGCGATCCTGCTGAGCGGCTGCGCCGCAACGATGGGCGCTGGTGATGCGGGCTGCGCGTCCTACGCCGAGGCTCGGCTAGGCCGACCTGCTGCCGAGACCGTCGCGGAGGTTCCGCCGGACTGGGCGGACTGGATCGCCGATCTCGACGACCGCATGACGGGAACCTGCCGATGAAATCCCTCTCGCCCAACCTTCAGGCGCATCTCGACGAGGGCACAACGACGCTCGCCTGGTGCTGGCGGATCGCCCGCACCGATGGCGTCACCTTCGGCTTCACCGACCACGACCGGACGCTGAGTTTTGACGGGACGGACTTCGAACCCGAGAGCGGGCTCACGGCATCCGAGGTGCGCTCGGGCTCGGACTTGTCGGTCGATGCGCAGGATGCCGAAGGCGTGCTGACCTCCGACCGGATCACCGAGACCGACATTCTCGATGGGCGCTGGGACAACGCCGAGGTCGAGGTCTGGCGGGTGAACTGGTCCGACACCGGCCAGCGCGTGCTGATGCGGCGGGGCGCCATCGGTCAGATCCGGCGCGGGCGGCTCGCCTTCGTCGCCGAAGTCCGCTCGCTGGCGCATGTGCTGGGCCAGACGGTGGGGCGGACGTTTCAGGCGACCTGCGATGCCGCGCTCGGCGATGGGCGTTGCGGTGTCGATCTGGAGAACCCGGCGTTCAAGGGCACGGGCGCCGTCATCGACCTTCTGCGCGACCGTGCCTTCACGGCCTCGGGCCTCGGCGGCTTCGCCTCCGGCTGGTTCACCTTCGGCACCGTCGACTGGACGAGCGGCGCGAACGCCGGGCGGCGCACCGAGGTGCTGGGCCATGACGTTACGGATGGCATCGCGGTGCTGACGCTGCTCGAGGCGCCGGTGCGCGCGATCGCCGAGGGCGACGCCTTCACCATCCGCGCAGGCTGCGACAAGCGCATGGAGACCTGCGGCGTGAAGTTCGCCAACACCGTCAACTTCCGCGGCTTCCCGCACATCCCCGGCCAGGACGCGGTGCTGCGCTATGCAACGAAGGATGGCGGGCACGAGGGGTCGGTGCTGTGAACGCCGATCCCGCACGCGTCATCGCCACCGCGCGCTCCTGGCTCGGCACGCCGTATCATGATCAGGCCAGCCTGCGCGGCGTCGGCTGCGATTGCCTCGGGCTCGCCCGGGGCGTCTGGCGCGAGGTCGTCGGTCCCGAGCCATTTTTGATCCCGCCCTACAGCCGGGACTGGGGCGAGACGAGCCCGCGCGAGGTACTGGCCGAGGGGGCGCGTCGCATGATGATCGAGGTATCGCCTAGCGAGCCCGGTCCCGGCGCGCTGGTGCTCTTCCGCATGAAGCCCCGCGCCATCGCCAAGCATGTCGGGATCCTGACCGGGCCCGACTCCTTCCTCCACGCCTACGAGCGGCTCGGCGTGATCGAGGAACCGCTCACGCAACCTTGGCGGCGGCGCATCGCCTTCGCCTTCCTGTTCCCGCAACGCTGAGACCAGACCATGGCCACCCTCGTTCTCGGTGCGGCTGGCGCCGCCATTGGCGGCAGCATCGGCGGCGCGATCCTCGGCGTCAGCGCCGCCACCATCGGCGGCTTCATCGGCTCGACGATCGGTTCGGTCGTCGACAGCTGGATCATCTCGTCGCTGGCGCCCACCCAGCGCATCGAGGGCGCGCGGCTCGACACGCTGCGCATCACCTCGGCCACCGAAGGCGCAGTGATCCCGCGGCTCTACGGCCGGATGCGGATGGGCGGCAACATCATCTGGGCGACGGATTTCCGTGAGGAAACGAAGACCACCACGCAGGGCGGCGGCAAGGGCGGCGGGGGCGGCAAGGTCAAGACGACCGAGTATCTGTACTACGCCAGCTTCGCTGTCGCCTTGTGCGAGGGCCCGATCACCGGCATCGGGCGCATCTGGGCCGACGGCAAGCCGATGGACCTCTCCGGCGTCACCTGGCGCTGGTATCCGGGCGACGAGGCGCAGACGGCGGACCCGTTCATCGCGGCGAAAATGGGCGCGGCCAACACTCCAGCCTATCGCGGCACGGCCTACGTCGTCTTCGAGGAGTTGGCGCTCTCGACCTACGGCAACCGCCTGCCGCAGCTCTCCTTCGAGGTCTTCCGACCGCTCGCCGATCCCGACACCGCCGAGGGCCTGACCCGCGCCGTCACCATGATCCCCGCCTCGGGCGAGTTCACCTACGCGACGCAGGCGATCCGGAAGACCGATGGCGGCGCGACGGTGCCGGAGAACCTGAACGCGCTGGCCGCCTCCACCGACATGGTGGAGGCGCTGGACCGGCTGCAGGCGATGGCCCCGGCGGTCGACAGCGTCAGCCTCGTTGTGGCCTGGTTCGGCGACGATCTGCGCGCGGGCTCCTGCAAGGTGCGGCCGGGCGTCGAGGTGTCGGCCAAGTCGACCACGCCTGCCAGCTGGTCGGTCAACGGCGTGAGCCGCGCCAATGCCTTCCTCGTCAGCCGCGACGACCAGGATCGCCCGGTCTATGGCGGCACGCCGTCCGACTTCGCGGTGGTGCAGGCGATCCAGGAGATGAAGGCGCGCGGGCTGCGCGTCACCTTCTATCCCTTCATCCTGATGGACGTGCCGCCCGGCAACACCCAGCCGAACCCATATTCCGACAACGCGGCCGGGACGGGTCAGCCTGCCTTCCCGTGGCGGGGGCGGATCACCTGTTCGCCTGCCGCTGGCTACGCCGGGACCGTGGACAAGACCGCCACGGCCGCAAGCCAGGTCGCGGCGCTGTTTGGCGCGGCCACGCCGGCAAGCTTCAGCGTCTCGGGTCAGACGGTTTCCTGGACCGGCTCGCCCGGCGACTGGGGCCTGCGGCGCATGGTGCTGCACTATGCCCATCTCTGCGCGGCGGCGGGCGGGGTGGACGCCTTCCTGATCGGCACAGAGATGCCGGGGCTGACCACGATCCGCTCGGGGGCCAGCACCTATCCTGCCGTGCAGGCCTATCGGGACCTCCTCGCGGATGTCCGCTCGATCCTCGGCGCGGGCACGGCGATCAGCTATGCGGCCGACTGGAGCGAGTATTTCGGGCATCAGCCGGACGACGGCAGCGGTGACGTGTTCTTCCACCTCGATCCGCTCTGGGCCGATCCGGAGATCGATTTCGTCGGGATCGACAACTATATGCCGCTGTCGGACTGGCGGGACGGGTTCGAGCATCTCGACGCGGCCGAGGGCTGGCCCGCGATCTACGACCGGGCCTACCTGCAGGCGAACATCGCGGGCGGCGAAGGCTTCGACTGGTTCTACGCCAGCGCGGCGGACCGATCCGCGCAGGTGCGGACCGCGATTACAGACGGCGCGGCGGCCAAGCCGTGGGTCTTCCGCTACAAGGATCTGCGCGCCTGGTGGTCGAACGCGCATTACGACCGCCCCGGTGGAGTGGAGAGCGGCACGCCGACGGCGTGGGTGCCGCAGTCCAAGCGGGTCTGGTTCACCGAGCTGGGCTGCCCCGCCATCGATCGTGGCACCAACCAGCCGAACGTCTTCTTCGATCCGAAGTCGTCCGAGAGCTTCACGCCGCATTTCTCGCGGGGCTGGCGGGACGACGCCATCCAGCGCGCCTATCTTGAGGCGACGTACCTCTGGTGGGGCGAGACCGCGAACAACCCGCTGTCGTCGGTCTACGGCGGCCGCATGGTGCATGTGCCCGAATGCGCCGCCTGGACCTGGGACGCGCGGCCCTATCCCTTCTTCCCGGCGCTGACCGATGTCTGGACGGACGGGGCGAACTGGCGGCTCGGGCACTGGCTGACCGGGCGCCTCGGCGCCGTTTCGCTGGCAGCCCTCGTGCGCCACCTCTGCCTGCGCGCTGGGCTGGCGGAAACCCTGATCGACGTCTCCGGCCTCTGGGGCGCGGTCGAGGGCTATGTGATCGGGGCGCTGGAAAGCCCGCGGGCCTCGATTTCCACGCTGGCGCGGCATTTCGGCTTCGACGCCGTGGAAACCGAAGGCGTGATCCGCTTTGTCATGCGCGGCCGGGCGTCTGTCGCCACCGTCGCGCCCGACGATCTGGTGTCCACCCGCGAAGGCGACGTGCTGGAACTGACGCGCGGCCAGGAGACGGAACTGCCGCAGGCCCTGAAATGGCAGGTCGCGCGGGCGGACGAGGACTACGACGCGGCCCTCGTCGAGGCGCGGCGCATCACCGTGGACACGACGCGGATCGCGTCCGAGTCCTTCCCGATGGCGGTGCCGCCCGAGGAAGCCGAGCGCCGCTGCCGCCGCGCGCTGATGGAGGCATGGGTGGGGCGCGAGACGGCTGCGTTCCGTTTGCCGCCCTCGCGGCTCGCGCTCGATCCGGCCGATGCGATCCGGTTCGAGCATGACGGGCGGCTGGTCGATCTGCGGCTCGTCTGCATCGCCGACGCCGAGGCGCGCGGCATCGAGGCGGTGCGCCAGGACCGGGCGACCTACGACCTGCCGCCCGGCGATCCCCGCGCCGCGTCGCTGACGCGGGCCGTGGTGTTCGGCGCGCCGGATGCGGTGCTGCTGGACCTGCCGCAGCTGACCGAGGACCAGCCCGCGCATCGGCCGCTGGTTGCGGCACACGCCGTGCCATGGCCGGGCGAGATGGCGGTGTTCCGCAGCCCCGCGACCGATGGCTTCGAGCTGCTGACGACGTTTGGCAGCCGCGCCCGGATCGGGACGTTGGTCTCGGACTTCTTTGCGGGACCGACGTCGCGCTTCGACCTCGGAAACGCGCTGGTGGTCGATCTGCTGACCGGCACGCTGGAAAGCGTCACGGACCTGACTCTGTTCGGCGGGGCGAACGCGCTCGCCATCGAGAGCGCGCCCGGCGTGTGGGAGATCGTTCAGGCGGGCGCGGCGGAACTGCTGGCGCCCGGCCGCTATCGCCTGACCCGGCTCCTGCGCGGGCAGCGCGGCACCGAGGGCGCCATGGGCAACCCGGCGCCCGCTGGCGCCCGCGTAGTCGTGCTGGACACGGCGCTGGCGTCCCTGCCGATCGCCGAGGCCGATCTCGGCATCCCGTGGAACTGGCGCATTGGCCCCGCGAGCCGCCCGGTCAGCGACGAGACCTACGTGGGGCAGACCTTCACGCCTGAGGGCGTCGGGCTGCGGCCGTTCTCGGCCGCCCATGTCGAGCAGCCGTGGCGTAGGCCTCGCACGCCCGGCGATCTGACGATCCGCTGGACGCGCCGGTCCCGCGCGCTGGCGGCCGACAGCTGGGGCGGGCTCGAGGTGCCGCTGGCCGAGGAACTGGAAGCCTACGAGGTGGAGATCCTCGACGGTCCTACTGTGAAGCGGGTGCTGAGCACGACCGCCACCAGCGCGCTCTACACCGCCGCCCAGCAGATCGCCGACTGGGGCGGGCCGCTCGGTCCCGGCGACACGCTCGACATCCGCATCTTCCAGCTCTCCGCCCTTGTCGGGCGGGGCGTGCCCAAGACCATCACGCTGATACTCTGAAGGCCATCCCATGTCCGACGCCACGACCCATCTCCTGCTGCCCTACATCCTGGCGGCGCAGGCCCAGAAGCACGTCACCCACAACGAGGCGCTGCGGATCCTCGACGGTCTCGTCCATCTCTCGGTGCTCGACCGGGATCTGGCAGCACCCCCAGCGAGCCCCGCCGATGGCGACCGCTACATCGTCGCCTCGGGCGCGAAGGGTGACTGGGCGGGCTGGGACCTGAACGTCGCGCTCTGGACCGACGGCGCCTGGCTGCGCCTGCCACCGCGCACCGGCTGGCGGGCGTGGGTCGAGGACGAGGGCCTGCTGATGGTCTACGACGGGTCTGGCTGGGTCGGCACCACGCCCGCGGCGCTGCAGAATATGGCGCTGCTCGGGCTCGGCACCACAGCGGATGCGTCGAACCCGTTCTCGGCCAAGCTGAACGCCGCGCTCTGGACCGCGAGGACCGTGGCCGAGGGCGGGACCGGCGATCTGTTCTACACCATGAACAAGGAGGCCGCGGGCGACGATCTCGGGCTGACGCTGCAGACCGACTTTTCTACCCGCGCGCTGGTCGGCCTCTTCGGCTCCGACCGCTTCCGCCTCGCGGTCTCCGCCGACGGCAGCACCTTCTTCGACGGACTCAGCGTCGACAACGCCACCGGCATCGTCGATCAGCCCCGGCTGCCGCGCTTCAAGGCATACACGAACTACGACAACTACGTCGGCGTCGGGACCTGGACGAAGATCGGCCTGAACAACACCGACTACAACGATCAGGGCGCGTTCGACGCCGCGAACAACCACTTCGTGGCGCCGGTGGACGGCACCTACCTCTTCGGCGCGACGCTGCTCTACAAGATCAACGCCAGCGCCACGGCCCGCATGCGCGGGCGGCTCGTGCTGAACGGCACGACCGAAATCCGCGGCTCCCTCGGCGAAATCTCCGCCACCCATGTCTCGCTCGCCACCGCCATCTGGCTGCAGACCATGGTGCCGCTCACCGCAGGCGATACCGTCGAGCTTCAGGGGTATTTCCGGGTCGCGGACGGCTATTTGGCAGCCGACCACACGTCCTTTTGGGGCTGCAAGATCGGCTGAGCGCAACGTCCGGATCGAGGTCCGGCTCAGGAGGGCTGCTAAACGTCCGCGCCGATTTCTATCTGATCTTCGTCAGACAGCAGCCAGGTCGACAGCAGTTCGGCCGAAGCGGCAACTTGATCCGGCTTCCGCAGTGCGCATTCCCACACCGTTGCCACGCGCCGTCCACCGTCCAGAAGCGTCGTGCGAACGGTGCGGTCCCGAGCTACGTTCGCGTCGAACTTTGCCCGCCAGAACTCCGGCCGGGTTGCCGGGACGGTTGCGTAGCGGCACCCCTTATGTCGATGCCAGAAGCAACCATGCACGAACACCACTGCGCGGTGCTTCGGAAGGACAAGGTCCGGTCGACCGTGAACCTTGCCGGAATGAAGCCGGAAGCGAAAACCGCGCGCGTGCAATGCCCGCCTGAGAGCCAGCTCGGGCTTGGTGTTCTTTCCCCTGATCCCCGACATCATCCGGGAACGGGTCTGCTGGTCCACGATATCAGTCACATCCGTCCTGGTTTTCGTCCCTGAACCTGGTATACACCGGCTGAATGAAATTCGTCAGGAGCCTGATTTGCCTTCCACTTTCGGCATTGTCGATCTGTTCGCCGGTCCGGGCGGACTTGGCGAGGGGTTCGCTTCCCTCGTCGAGGACGGCCATGCGCCGTTCCGGATCGGCATTTCGGTCGAGAAGGAGGCGTCGGCCCATCGGACCCTGACGCTGCGTGCCTTTCTGCGCGAGTACCGTGCACGTCATGGCGTCTTGCCGAAAGAGTTCATCGATTTCCATGCCGGGCTGGCATCCGAACCGGACTGGTCAGCCGTCGATGCCGAAGCGTGGCAGCATACCATCGACGAAGCCCGGGCGCTCGAGCTCGGCACCGGGGCTGCTGCGACCGCCATAGATGGCGCCATTGCGACGCTGAAGGCAAAGTACGACGACACGATCCTGATCGGCGGCCCGCCCTGTCAGGCCTATTCCCTGGTGGGGCGCGCCCGCTCCAGAGGCAAGGTCGGTTACGTTCCGGAGGAGGATGCGCGCCACTACCTCTTTCGCGAGTACATCCGGGTTCTCGACAAGCTTCGCCCCGCCGCCTTCGTGATGGAAAACGTGAAGGGCATGCTTTCGTCCACTGTCGAGAGCCGACTTGTCTTCGAGATGCTGATGGAGGATCTCTCCTCGCTTGGCACGGGTCACGCCCATCACTACGAACTTCGTGCCGTCGGGGTTGAGGATGGAAAGGCCAGCCTGCAGGAGGCGGCACAGCCTTCGGATTTCATCGTGCGCGCCGAGGCGTTCGGAGTCCCGCAGCGTCGCCACAGGGTGATCATCATCGGCATCCGTTCGGACCTCGCAGGACGGGCCGCCGATGCGGAGATCGCTGTATCCGGGATGGCGCGGACTGTCCGCGATGTCATCGAAACGATGCCCGCCTTGCGAAGCGGCATCAGCCGCGGGCGCGACGACGCCACTGCCTGGCGAGGAGAAGTCCTCGACGCCGCGAAGCTGCTGGCCGGCATCTCCAAGGGGAAGGAGAAGCATGCGCTCCGTGAAGCGTTCCTGACCGTTTCGGAGCGGATGAAGGAAAACTCGCCTACCGTTCGGGCTGCGTCACGGTTGCCAGACGACTATGGCACTTCGAACGATGAGTTGCTGCAGTGGATCGAGCGACCGGAACTTCGCGCGATCGCCCAGCACGAGACGCGCGGGCACATGGCATCGGATCTGGGTCGCTACCTGTTTGCTGCCGTGTTCGGAACCGTCCATGGCTACAGCCCGAAGGCGGCCGATTTCCCTCTGATGCTCAGCCCCGATCACCGCAACTGGCACAGTGGTGTCTTCAATGATCGCTTCCGGGTTCAGCTGGCGGACGAGGCATCGACCACGGTCACGAGCCACATCTCGAAAGATGGCCACTACTTCATTCACCCCGATCCGATCCAGTGCCGGAGCCTGACGGTGCGCGAAGCTGCTCGGCTGCAGACATTTCCCGACGATTACCTATTCCTCGGCAACCGCACGCAGCAGTATGTCCAGGTCGGAAACGCCGTTCCGCCGTTCCTTGCAAAGCAGATCGCGCGCCTAGTTTTGGAAAGCCTTCTGGCTAGCAATGGGCAGTTTAATCGATAATCAAAGTGTAAACACCCTTCGCACGACGAGCGGTCCTCACCGGAACTCCAGGGTAGTGTTTCGCCATTAAGGCCAGAATTTGCACTCGATAGTGGACCGGCATGCGCTCTCCCAGAATGATTTCCTTAATCGCCCCGCGCGGGTACGGCCGAAGGATCGGTTTGGTGTCGCTCTGCGGCGATTGAACCAGAAGACGCCGCTCTCCCTCATATTTCCATTCCGTAGGCTTTGCAGCGAAGACAAGTTGCCATATCTCTTTCATCTGCCGCAGCGCCTCTGCACCAGCCTGTTCGTAAAATGGGATCCAGCTCATTTCGTCTGTCTTCCCCAAGTGCTGGATTCTTGTTTCCGTCTCCTCGACCGCCATCTGATGATACCAGTCCTGGTCCCGAGCGATCGCGTAGACAAAGCTGTCCAAAGTTGGTGGTGCATCAATGTAGGCTACGTCCACAACATAACCTTCTGGTTCGGCTTTGGTGACCAAGTTCTCATCAAATACAATGCAAAATCCGCGAAGACCGTCTGCGTAGTGAGACCACATAAGCAGGTTGTTCCGTTGCGAGCCGAAACATGCAATTCGGACTCCGTCCCTCATCTCTTTGAATGGTGGTTGGTATTCCTTGCATTCGTTGAAGTACGCAATCACATCCTCGTCCTGAGGTGAACAACCTTCCATGCCCCACGCCCTGAGCGCCGCCGCAAAGCGCTCAGGTTCACGCAATGCGTCGGGAACTCCCTCATAGATGTTGCTCCAGAATTCAAACGGGTCATTATAGGCTGAATAGTGCTGACAATAGAGCACACCGCCCGCGAGGTTACTCAGGGAGTATTCCGTCGGACCGCAAAATTTCAACAAATCCCGCTTAGATTCTGGCATGCCAGTGCGCCGCCTTCAATTCAGAGAGACTTGATCTCAGAAATAGACACCGAATGATGCGGGTAGTCCGCCGCTCTGACCTTTGCCCAGGTGTCCGCACGTTTCGCGACTTCTGAAATCTGCTGACCCGGAGCGATCCTGTTGAACTCTGCGTTCACGATCACGGCCCAGTCCCAGAGCAGATCCCGCAAACCACCCGAAATCCCTTGCCGCATCCATATCTGCTCAAGGTCGAGCCGATCACCAAGTCGATCGGCAACCACCGATACGACGTAAGTCGCGATGTTGACCCATCCCTGGCGAAACACCTCCTTTGCTTCCTTTGTCTTGATCATGCTTTCGATCGCTTTGAACAGAATGACCTTGGCGATCATCGCCCGATACCAGCGGGCATCGAGCGGGCTGGGCACAATGGTCGGATCGTCATCGAGTGCAGCCATGAAGGCCGCGAAGTTCTTCTCGCCAGCCATGGCGACCTGGTTCGGCTTGCAGCGCCACGCTTCGTGGTACTTGGCGATGTCGTTCTTGGTCAGCTTGCGTTTCGGCGGGATCATCTCCTTCAGGTTTCGCCTTTTGGCCGGCGTGGTGCCTTCTCTCAGAAGCATGACGTTGTAGGCGCCAGCTGCGCGCTCGTAGAACCATCGCGTTGCACCGTCAGGGCACCACGTGTCGTTCGCGAGTTTCTCAAGCTCTCGATGGAACGGGCGGTTTGCCGACAGGTCGGACATTTTCACCGCGTTCTGACTGTTCGCATAGCGGGACACGTTGCTGATCAGTCTCTCGCGCGCTTCGTCCTGCGATCCCTTGAGGATGATGATCTTGGCCGGGACCATGACGTGGCTCAGATCGATGGTGCGATCATCGCGGGATGAGAAGTAGATGGTCGAGGTCGTCTGGCCGCCGTTCACGATCTGCAGACCCTTCAGGAAGGACAGGCCCAGATTCCCGTCCTCAGTCCGCTCGAAGGCCGCTTCGTCGCAGACAAGCACGAGGCCATTGTTGAAGGCGAGGAAGTGCTCCGGTTCCTTTCGCAGCGTTTCGACGATGCCCTTGTTGACCGCGCGCTTGTTCCCCAGAAAGGTGCGGATATTGGCTTCGAGCAGGGTCGTCCCGTAGCGCAGATAGAGATCCCGGATGAGCTGCCCGGGAATGGCAGTAAGGGCATACTCGTAGTCAGCATCAGGGTCTGGGACATGTACGCAGGGAAGCGCCCGACCGATCGACTGGACGAAACTCACGGCCAGCTCGTCTCGCGGTTTGCCCTCGGTGTGGCGGAACAGCCTCTCCATATCCATGGCCTCGACGGCCACCATCTTCTCGTGAACCTCTTTGTTCGAGAACCGCTTGGTCTTGGTCTTGCCATCGGTGATCACGAACACACGAAGTCGGTCGATGTCGCCCCAGCGAGAACGAATGGTCGCAACCAGATCCCTGACCGGATGCGTCGGATCAATCCTTGCATCGAGGTTGCCGCTTGCCGCTCGAAACAGAAAGCGAACGCCTTCGCTTGCGGTTGCGGTGGCATCCGAGTCCCTGAGATCGTTCAGTTCTTCGGTCCCGAAATAGTGGGTCACGAAAAGGTCGAGAGCCGTTTCATCGGAGCTGAGCGCATAGCCCGTAATGCGGAGTTTCGCGTTGCCGACCTTGCCGCTCCAGTGACAAACGGTTGGTGCCTCGCAGATCCCGGTTTCTGCGACATGCTCCATGACCATTTCCGCAAAGACGAGCTCATCCGAAGGAAAGGGGCCTTCGCCGGCCTCTACGCGCTCGGCGATGATTGTCTGCAGATCGGAACGAAAGTTGCGGTGAAAATCATCGAGGCTCATGTCAATCCAGTCCAAATTCGTTGATCAACTCCGAAAGTCCGATCGAGGGAACTTCGAGCGCGTCGAGGTCGAGCACATAGGCAGCTGAGCGGATGGCAGCTGGAAGCGCCGCGCGCGTGAGACGCGGCATGTCACCTTCCGCGCGGAACGCCCTTGCGTCCTTCAATGTCAGTGTGCGCCCGTAGAGCGCTGCATGCTCGTCGAGGTACCCCATCACCATGAGCAGTGCTTCGAACCCGCGTTGCACTCCGGCCAGTCCGAACCTCTTTCGGAGTTCAGTCACAAGACTGACGAGCGAGATCCCATCGGTGGTTTCCTCGAAGCGGAAGGCGCACAGGAAGATCGGCGCCCGGTCACCATCCAGCTGTTCGATGCTGTTGATCCGCGCGAGGAAACTGCCGGTGCGGATCGTACTCTTCACCTCTACAGCGCCCCCCCGAACGTGGAAGTCCTGCGCCGCTCGCAACGGTCCCTGCCAGCAGTCGAGAGCACCCGCCCCAAAGGAAGTGTCCGCCAGCAATCTGAGCATCCAAAGCTCGCCGAGCAGGCCGATCTGCGCGTCGGACGAAAGAGGGCGCTGTGATCGGGCCATGAAAGCCTGCCACTCCCTGACCCGCTCGAGGAACGCCTCCATAACGTCGCGGCCCGCGCCGTTGGCTGCAGTCTCCAGCGCTCTCAAGACATCCACGACCATGATGGCGAAGATGTCGGGTGAGCCCTCTGGCTGCCTGACGAGAGCAATCGCCGTCTTGCCTGCGAATACGGTCTGCCCCTCGATGCAGGCGACGTCGAAGCCCTTGCCTTCAGGAAGCCTTGCTGGGTTCACCGGCCAAGATCCCGGAAAGGAGACGATCAGCGCCTCCCGCCCGAGTGGAAACTGACAACCCGCCTCAACCGAGACCGCGCCCATATCGGTGAGATGTACAAACCGCCAGTCTTCCGCCGCTTCCTGTCGCGCGAGCGCTCGCCAGGCACGAGCAATCCCCTCTTCAGTCCACCCAGTCATTGAGGCCCCCCCACAGTACGCTGTTGGCAATGTACCTCGAGTTGGAGACCCTTCTCTCGGAAGTGCTTGACGGAAAACTGATTGCCCAGGCCACGACGGGATCGGCATCCTTCAGTTCATCGACACCCGCACCCTCGGGATCGAGCAGATAGAGCATGAGAAGGCCTCGTTCCCGACGAGTCGGAATGCCCGCTTCGGCGACGCCTTCCCCGAGTACGTGACGGATCTGTGGGCCTCTCGGTTCGGACGGCGGCTCCTTGCCTTCGTTTCGATCCGTGTCGTTGCGCCAGGTCTTCTGGCTGAGTTCGAGCGCTGCCTTCCATTCCGCCTCGGTCAGATCGATGGCCTGATCGCGAGGCGAGATCAGGGTCTTGATCGAGTATCGATCGGTATGTTCGGTGGTGCGCTTGCGCTGGAGCATGTTGACCGAGCAACCGCCTACTTTGCGGTGCTTGTCGTCCGGACCGCTGTCCTTCCCGATCAGCGCGACGGTCCAGCTCGTGAGCTCGCGATCCTTGTTCATTTCCTCGATGAAGTCCGCAATCAGCGGACTCATGATCCTGAAGCTGGCGGAGTGGGTCCTGTAGTCCCGCAGAAACGAGATGACGTTCAGGGCTGACACATTCCGCCAGAGGTGACCGTTCCACTTCTGACCTTGTGGAACGAAATGCTGATCGTTCAGATCCGTCGATGGACCGAGTGCGCTGATGAACCGATCCGTGGCATTGAAGTTTGCAGTGATGTCCTCCTTGCGGTTGGGAAACACGATGGTCTGCAAAAGGTCGCCCGAGTAGGTCAGCTGCATCGCGCGAGCGTTTCTCATCTTGGCCCGAGAGGTCACCGTCAGCACGGAATGCGATTTCACCCGCAGACCGAACTGTTTTGGCGTAGCGCCGGCCGCGACCATGTTGTCAAACTCCTGGCGGAGCTCTTCTGCGGCATCGGCGATGTGGCCGAACCACTCCACCATTTCCTGCGATGTGTAGAGGCGGCAGACATCGAGGTAGCCGTCGCGATAGCCGAACCATCGCCCCATCTGCATTAGCGTGTCGTACATGCGTGCGGTTCGAAGGAAGTAGCTCGTGCAGAGACCCTCGAGCGTCAGACCACGCGCCAGCTTGTCGCCGCCGATGGCAATCACCTTAAGGCCGGTGCCATCATTTTCGGCGTAGTCGAGTGCGTCCTTGGCCGTGCCGTTGATCTCGCGGACGCGAATGTCGGACAGTACGTCGGGGAGGACGGCACGAATGTCGGCCCACGAGAAGTCCTCCAGCGTTTCACCCTCGACGAGGGCGGAACGGATCCCCTGCATCCCTGGCAGAAAGGTTTCCTGATACTCCGTGCGCATGGACGCCTCGAGGTTCTCGAGCTCGATGCCGCGGGTGTAGCGGCCCTTCAGATCTCGCACGTACTCTGCGACCTGGTTGACGACGGCGTTCTGCACCGAGGTGAAGCGGGTAACGTGGATGAGCATCGAGGAGTGTTTGCTGCCCTGTCCGCGCAGCTTCCTCACGGCACAGGCATAGACGAAGGAGCGGATCGCTTCTGCAAGCGAGTCCGGCACACGGTCATCCCCCTGCCATCGCGGCCGGTAGCCGTTCTTGTGTCGTGGCGGCATCCACGGCTGGAACTCATCGTCCAAAAGCGGGCGCACCAGAGGCAGGTCTTCCGGCGTGCTGGAAGCTGATCCGAAGACACGACCCGGTCCGACATAATTCGATGGCGCCGCAAGGCTGGTGATGAAGGCTGCGGGGAAGAGATCCGGTCCGTGCTCCTGAGTCTCCCCGCGGTCATGAATGAAGATGTTCGCAAAAGGTGTCGCCGTGTAGCCGACATAAGCCTTCCGCGAGAAATGGTGGAGGATCGACCGGATCAACCTGTTGATCGTCTTGGGCTCGTGTTCGAGATCCGGGTTGCCGAACTCGTCCACGACATCTTCACCGGTGTCGACAGATCCGTGATCGGACTCGTCGTCGATCACCATGAGGGGCAGGTTGGTGACGAGTTTGCGACCTGTTTCGGGGTCGACGTGATTGGCCACACGGTTGCGGATCCAGTGCAGCAGGCGCTCCAGCACCGTCTTGTTCTTCTTGACGACGAACAACCACGGTCGCTGTTCCGGGCTGATGTTCATCTTCGCGGCAACGGCCGTGTTGAAGTCGCCCTTGTCGCTCCGATTCGTTGCAGCATTGGGACGGACCGACATGTCCTTGTCGATCAGTCCGACCCCCACTGCTGGGAGCTCGTCAGCATCCGCGATGGTGGCAAAACCGAGAAACCCCTCGTCCAGGCGGATCTGGGTCTGTGCTCTGAGGTTGTTGTGCAGGCCGGCGAGCACGATGATGATCTTGTATCCAGCGTCGGCGGCCTTGCAGATCAGTCCGGTATAATTGCCTGTCTTCCCCGACTGAACGTGGCCAACGACCAGTCCGCGACGATCCCAGGCGCCTTCCCGGGTCGGGTCCTCGAGCTGTGAGAGGACTTCGTCAGTGGCGACGTCGAGCGCGTCGAGGGCTGTCCAGGGGATGCGCGCTTCCATGTACTCCGAGTAGCGCTGCCAATAGGTCCAGCCCTTCTTTCTTTCTGCATCAAGCCAGGCAACATGGTCCTCACCGCTCGACAGGGTGGCGTTCTCGCCCACCGTGCGGCTTGACCGGCGGATCAGTTCGTCAACGAGCGCGTCCCGATCAACAAGGGCGAAATCGTCCTCCATCATGATCGACAGCTTGGTCAGCTCCTTCTCGATCATTTCCGGAGTGACAGGGCTCTGAGCGCGTTCCGCAGCAAGGCGGAGCATGTTCTGGGCCATGGAAAGGATTGAATCGAAGGCCTTCTGGTTTGAAATCGTCATTGCGTGTCTTTCGCTGCAAGGGCTGCAACCAGGCCGAGGTGCCGGTCGAATGGGGGCGTGCGACCGAGTCGCTCGCGCGCCTCGGTCGGGCTGAGCCCGCGGAACTTCACCAGTGCTTCAAACATCGAGGACAGGGTCTCCATCACCTCGTTGTCAGCCGCTCCGGCGAAACCAGTTCTCGGCGTCTCCTTGTCTTCCGCCGTATCCAGCCAGATACGCTGCACGGGCACTGTCTCCTCGATTAACCTCAGAAGAGCGAGGATGTCGGGCTTGAGTGGCCCGGCGCGATCGAGGATCGAGGCGACAAGATCATGGTCACGAGCGATCCGGTAAGACGTTCCTTGTGCCGAACGCCGCACTTGCCAGGCTTCGGCGACTGCGTTCGGGCGCGTGCCTGAGGCCGGGGTCACGTGTCCCCGGTGGGCGAAGACCCGCCGCGCCGTGTCGCGTGTTTCTGTTGCGAGACGATGAAGCTGGGATCGCAGGCGCACCGGGGGGCTGGCCGTTGATTTCAGGACATTGATCTTCCAATCGGCATCCGCGCTGTTCGGTATGTCGAGCCGGATACGAGCGAGCCTGTGAGCTTCATCGCGCGGCCATGGCTTGCCGCCATCGCCGAGGCCAAGCCAACCCCCAGCGAGAAGGAGACGCTTGTTGCGGTATACGTAGAAGCCCTCCTGCTGCGTCCATCCTCCGGGCCCCGCCGCCGCTTCCTGTTCGGCAGGCTTGAGCATGTCGCGATGCGGAAGGACGTGGCATTGCCCGATCACACCGGTGGTGTGGAGGATCCGATACTCGGGGCTTTCGAGCGCCTTGCCGGGATGACCGATGAGGTACGGATCCCAAGGCTTCAATCCTCTGCCATTGAGCGAGAGGCGCAGCATGGGCATTTGGCCATCAAGGAGCCGATGAAAGGTCATCGCAAGATGCGCCTCCACGCGATCCGCGAGCTCGATCATGTCGGTGGCCGCGAAGCCATCGGTCACGATACGGTCCAGTTTCTCCCAGAGAACGACGGTGCCGTGGGCCATCTGGTCCAGCGGCTCAAGCAGATGCTCTGATCCCGGCGCCGGCCCCTCGAAGAGCGGCCACTCGGTGCCTGGTTCCTGACCGATGAGATCGAGGTCCCAGCGCAAACAGACGACCGGTCCACCTTCCTTCCGACTGGCGACGGTCAGGCGACGAGCCTGAGAGAAGCTGGCCGTCTTCAGGCCCAGCCCGAAGCGCCCAAGGTCAGTGGCGGCGCGTTCAGTCCTCGGATCGCGAGCGCCAAGGCGCATGCCGGCCTCCAGAGCCGCGTCGTCCATGCCGTCACCGTCATCGACGATTCTTGCCCAGCTTTCTGGACCGGCCCACTCAAGATGAACGGCGACGTCGCGTGCATTTGCAGCGATGGAATTGTCGACCAGATCGGCAAGTGCGGTGGGAGGCGAGTAGCCGAGCCCGCGCAAAGATTCGAGCATCGAACCGGCATGCGGGGGGGCATTTCGCACAGTCATTGGCATTGCCCCCTGTCGGAGTCTACTAGACCGAGGCGGCTCAGTTTGCCAATTACTGCATTCCGGCTGGTTCCCCCTAGTTCCTGCGCAATCTCACTTGCGCTCATACCGGCTGCCCAGAGTTCTTTGAGGCGATCTATCCGACTTTCGGACCAAGACGTCAGTGTTTGACTCTTTTTTACAGGTTCCGCTGGGCTGTGCTGCTCTCGCTCGGCCGAAGAGGAAGCTCTTGTCCCGCGGCTGCTGTCGTAGCCCAGCAATTCCTGGAGCCGACGCTTGCGCCCCGGATGGGAAAGGCGATCAAGGCCCTTCGCTTCGATCTGGCGAATGCGCTCGCGCGTCACGCCGTAGATCTGACCAATTTCCTCGAGGGTCATGTTAGAATCGCGCCCTATACCAAAGCGCATCCGGATCACATCAGCCTGACGTTCCGGCAGATCAGCCAGTGCGTCTGTCACGATCCTTTCGGTTTCTGCCTGGTCGAAGACATCCACTTCTGGAGGTTCGGGCAGCAGGTTGTCCCAGTCGTCAAGGCTTGCGGGATATTCGGCTTCACGCGGGATGCCGCGGAACTGTCTGACCTCGTCGATTGTCCATTCCAGATCTTCGGCGAGCTCGAGGTCGGAGACAGCGCCACCGACCCGAACGTCCAGCCTCTCGAGGGCGCGATCAAGCTTGGTGATCTTCTCGTTACGATGCACGGGGATGCGGATCGCCGCGCCTTCATCAGCGCGCCATCGCATGATGGCCTGTCTCATCCAGTAAGTGGCGTAGATGAGGAAGCGATAACCACGTTCGGGATCAAATCGCCTTGTGGAACGCTGCAGACCCATGAACGCCACTTGGAAGACGTCCTCTGGATCCTCGCCTTCCTCCACGTTCCGCGAGGCAAACCGCCGCACGTAAGGCAGGTGCTCGCGGATAAGGTGTTCGGTAGCGGATTCGGAGATCAGGATTTCGGCTTCCAGCTCACTGGCCTCGGCTTGGCACGCTGGGAACTGCTCCAGTCTGCGGACCAACTCCTTGTGGAATGCGAGAGAGAGTTCCAATGCCTCGAGCGCAGCAAGTGCCTCTCTTCGTCGTTTGCCGTCCATTACCCGGCCAGTAGTGTGCCACGACCTCAGGGCGTCCGCGGCGGACATTACTTCGGACGTCTCCGCATGGCCCGGTCGCGAGGGAATAATGGTTCTCAGGGAGACCGAGCCGGGGTCTCGCGAACCGTCGCGGATGCGGTCCATGACGTCGAGGATCGTTTCGACGGCGGTCTCGGAGGCCAGGATGCCCAGCTGGAGTTCCTGCTTGGCCCGCATCATTGGCTCCAGCAACTGCAGCTCTTCTGATTTGTCCATGACGAAGCGCTGTGTGCCGGGAAGCCGCGTCCGACGCGTAAGGGCTGCCTCTATCGCGTCAGCAAGGTCATCGGACGATGTGTCCGAGACGGCGTCCCAGAGGTCGGCATCATGCCCCGTCGCTTGAGCGAGATCGAAGCCGGCTGCTTCCAGGTTGCGCTGGAGATTGATGCGCAGTTCCTCGAGATCACCATTCCCTTCGCAATGGGCGACCAGGCGGTCGATATCGTCGAGGGAGCACCGACCCTTTGCCAGAATCTCCTCTGCCCAGGTGAAGCAGAGATCTGGGTCGATCGACATCCGCGTGCCGGTCTGGACGACCGCTCGTTTGACCGATTGTCGGCCGCGGTTGCGGACCTGCAGGAAGTCACTCTCTGCACCGTGATCGGCGGCCGCAGCGGCACTGGAGCCGATGCCCTCTCCGGAAATTGGTGCTTGTGAAAGGTCGAGATCCCAATCCCCGTCCTCGTCATCCGAAACCACGGGTGACGAACTGACGAGCGCAACGAATGTCCCCGATGCCGTATCGCCCGCGTACTGATCGAAGAATTCCTCTGGTTCTGCCTCAGCTTCGAAATTCAGCAGGTCATCCAGGTCGTCAACCCTATCGGCTGGCTCAGTCTCCTGAATTCCCGCGAAACGGTGCTCCCGAACTGCATTGTGCCCGGCAACGACAGAGTCGACCACGAGTGAAACCTCGCGCTCGCTAACCGTCTCCGTCTCCGTTTCCGGCGACCTCGCAACAAGCGAAGACAGAAGCTGCGCGGTGAGACCGTGACCTTCGGCAAATGCCACATCAGCAGGCGTCTGTCGGTCGTGGTTCAGTACGCCGGGGTCAGCACCCGACCGAATGAAGAGATCGCAAACGGCAAGATTGCCCATGCGCGCAGCAAGGTGGAGCGGCGTATCTCCCTTAGGGTCGGCCGCGTGGAGGCGGGAGGATGCCGCAAAATCGGCAAGCCGCTCGAGCTTCCCTTCGGCGATCAGCCGGATCTCGAAAGGGCCAAGAACATGGCTCTCCGGTTCGCTCGTCGCCTCGTCGCGACTGCCGAAGATGCGGGACAGTCTATCCATGATCTTCATGAATGACCTCCCTGTTGAGAAGTATGATCTGCTGGTCTTGTGGCTTCCTCGCGCTGGGATCAGTATCGAGTCCCAGACGTCTCAGCGCGTAGTACAACAGCGCACGTCGGACCTTGATCTTCGCCTTGCCGCCACGCATCCCGTAGTCGAGCGCGATGACCTTTGCCTGAGTTTCCGACAGGGCGGGGTGGGGCCCGACCTCCAGCGTGACCTCGGAATGCCAGTCGCGATCATCGTCGGCTGACGCTTCGCTCTCACGCGATCCTCGAATCTCCAGCACCCGCGAGAGCAGGAAGTCCTTGAAGCAGTCATCGGTCAGGCAGAACGCCCGTGTGTGCCAGCGGAACCCGTCGAACCCGATGGCGTGCGGAGCGATCCAGCGCCAACGCGGCTCGGGGCTAGACAGGGACTGGTACTTCACCTCGATCGCCTCGGACCGGCGGATGGCGCCGACAACCGAGCGAAGTGTCACCGGCTCAACGCCGCGAACCGGCGTCGGGGCGGATGCGTAGGGTGGCAGTTCAGGGATCCAGCAATCCTCGCGCTCCAGCACATCGTCGGCAACCAGGCGGATTTGGGCGAGGTAGTGCGCTGCGTCCGGCGGGCGGAATTTGCAGTCGAAGTCTGGGCCGCGGACGTAGGTCCGCGCGCTCTTGTCGTAGACCATGTTGTCCGGTGCCAGCGCGATGTAGCGGTTCAGGTCCGAGGACGCCTGGTTCACCGAGACGCCGAACTGCTGCATCACGTCGATACGATTGACGTGTCCCTCCCAGAACAGACGGAACTCGATGAACTCGAGGCGCTGCTCGATCCCCCAGCGAAGTTCGGCCTTGTCCCGGTCCACGTTGCGCTCCCGCCCAGCCCTGCGCACACGCGAACTGTGCGCGCCCAATTTCTGGGCTTTCTTGGACCGTAGCCGTGAGGGATTGCGCAATCAATCGAAAAGGGGCGCGTCGGGGCGCGATTATCCCAAGGATTGCCTGAGGTTCTGCGCCACCGCATCGGCAGCCATCCGCACCGGCTCGGCCGCCAGATGGGCGTAGCGCGCCGTGGTCTGGACCTGCGTGTGGCCAAGGAGCTTGCCGATCATCGGCAGTCCCTGACCCGAGGCGACGGCGGTCGACGCGAAGGTGTGGCGCAGGTCGTGTATGCGGACGTCCTTCACCCCGGCGCGGGCGCGAACGCGCTGCCAGAAGGGCTGGAGATCGCTCAGGCGCTTGCCCGACAGGGTGCCGGTGATGACCCACGGGTTCTCGTCGATGCGCTGAGCGTCGCGGAGCAGATCGACGACGGGCTGGCCGAGATGGACGACCTTGGCGCCGGACTTGGAATCCGGCAGGCGCAGGACGCGCTCGGCCAGATCGACGTATTCCCATTTCAGCGTCATGATCTCATTCAGCCGACACCCAGTCAGGATCAGCAGGCGCGCGGCGAGGATGGCCGAGGGCAGTTCGATCCCCTCTACCTCCATCTCGCGCAGGACCTCGCCGATCCGGCGGAGTTCGGCCGCGCTGAGAAAGCGCTCGCGCTTCTCCTCGGGGTATTTCCGGATGTGCTTTCGCGGGTTGGTGCCGTCCGGACGCAGGCCCCACATCTCGGCGAGGCTGAACATCTTCGAGACCACTTCGAGGCAGCGGTTCGCCTGATAGGGGATATGGCGGAGGTCGTGGTGGAACTTCGCCACGTCCGCCCGGGTGGTGCCCGTGACCGTCAGCTGCCCGAGCGCGGGCAGGATGAAGCGTTCGAGGTTCCGGCGATATTCCTTGGCTGTGCTGGCCTTCACGCGGATCGCGATGTGTTCCCTGTCGAACCGCTCGGCCAGCTCCTTCACCGTGATCGCCCTGCGCCCCGCGTCCCGCTCGGCGGCGGGGTCCGCGCCATTGCGCGCGGCGGCGACGATGGAGATGGCGCGGTTGCGCGCCTGCTCGCAGGTCAGCACCGTGCTGGGCCCGAGGCTGATCCGCCGGGACCGGCGTCCGGCGCGGTACTGGACCACGTAGCCCTTGCGCCCGCTCGGCAGCACCCGCAGCCCGAAGCCAGGGATCTCACTGTCCCAGACGAAGTATTCGGCGGAGCGGGCTTCTGCGGCGTCGACGAGGCGTTTGGTGATCCTGGGCATGGCACTCTTCGGTGGTTCTTTCGCCGTTCCACAGTGCTGAAGCGCGGGCGACAGTCAACGACCACATTGAAATCGCAAAGAAAAAGGAAATGCCTCGCGTTTCCGCGCAAGGCGTTTCGGCGCGATGGTGCGGGAAATCGACGAGCCGCGCGAATCAGAACGCAGGTTCCGGTGCTCGCGGACCGCTGATAGGCTCGGCGAAAAGAACTGGCGATCCGATGGCCTCCAAGACCACCCTCAATGCGAAGAACCTCGAAGCGCTGGGCGCCGAGCGCCTGGCGCAATTGCTGATCGAGGTCAGCACCGGCAACGCGGCTGCCAAGCGCAAGCTGCGGCTGGCGCTGGCCGGGGCCCAGAGCCCGAGGGAGGCCGCGCGGGAGATCACCAAGCGGCTGACCAGCATCGCCCGCGCCCGCAGCTTCATCACCTGGAAGAACCGCAAGGCGCTCGTCACGGATCTCGAAACCCAGCGGCGCGCCATCGTCGAGCAGATCGCGCCGGCCGATCCGGACGAGGCGCTGGTGCTCATGTGGCGGTTCATGGCGCTCGCCACGCCGGTGTTCGAGCGCTGCGACGACTCCAGCGGCACCGTCATCGGCATCTTCCACCAGGCCTGCGCCGATCTGGGTCAGCTCGCCGAGAAGGTCCGGCCTGATCCGCATGCGCTCGCCGGCACTGTCCTCGATGCGCTGCAGGACAACGGCTATGGCCAGTATGACGGCCTGATCGGCATCATGGCGCAAGCGCTCGGCGACGAGGGGTTGGCGGCCCTGAAATCGATGGCCGAAGAACTCGGTCGCTCGCCTGTGCCGGTGCCGCCGAAGGACCAATGGAAAGCGGTGGGCTGGGGCCCGGGCGGCACCACCTACGAGCACGAGATGCGGGCGCGCGAGCGCGCTAGCACGGTCGCCATGGCGCTCAAGGACATCGCCGACGCGCAGGGCGACGTCGACGGCTTCATCGCCCAGTACGATCCGAAGACGCGCAAGGTGCCGCAGATCGCGGCCGAGATCGCGCAGCGCCTGCTCGCGGCCGGCAGGGCCGGCGAGGCGCTGGGGTTCCTCGAGCGCGCGGAGCTCGGCGACAGCTTGCGGGTTCCGCTGGCCTGGCAGGACGTTCGCCTTCAGACGCTGGAGGCGCTGGGTCGCGGCGAGGAGGCGCAGGCGTTCCGGTGGGACTGCTTCGAGCGCACGCTCTCCGACAGTTACCTGCGGGCGTATCTCAAGCGGCTTCCCGACTTCGACGACATCGAGGCCGAGGAGCGGGCGATGGCGCACGCCATGGCCTATCCGAGCCTTCTTCACGCCCTGCAGTTCTTCCTCGACTGGCCGGCTCTGGATCGCGCCGCAGACCTCCTGGTGGCCCGGCACGACGAGATCGACGGCGACCACTACGAGTATCTCGCCCCCGCGGCGGAGGCCCTGTCAGAACGTCATCCGCTGGCTGCGACGCTGGTGCTCCGCGCGATGATCGACTTCACGCTCATCCGATCGCGGGCGAAGCGGTATCGCTATGCCGCCGAGCACCTGGTCGCCTGCGCCCGGCTCGCGCGCGACATCCCGGACTTCGGAACGTTCGAGACGCACGACGCCTACGTCGCCCGGCTGAAGGAGGAGCACGGCAGGAAGTTCGGCTTCTGGTCGCTCACCGCCGCCTGATGGTCGTGCTACCGGAAAATCAGGTCTCGGCCCGTTGGAAGCATTATGGAAGCACGAGGCGGAAAAACGCTGCGCAATCCTGACAGATCGCGCGAAGCCGGGCCGCGTCTCCGGGATCGCCAAGTGGCGGAAATTCCGCAAGAATTCGCGGTTCCGAGTGATTGTTCATGGTTCGTTCGGCACGACTCATAACCTGAAGGTCACAGGTTCAAATCCTGTCCCCGCAACCACTTCTACCGAACCGACTGACAGCTTCTGGCCTGCCTCCGGCTGGGCAAGCCCGATCAATGCCGTGATCGCGCCGTCGAGCGTGATCCGGGCGTTTCCACCATTACTCTCAATCGTTGCAGACTGGATCAGCGAGCGAATCGCTTCAATCGCCATGGGCCGGATCTCCGGGTCGGACAAGGTCTGGCTGAGCTGCTCCACCTTGCGGCGATACATGGCGCTGAGATTGGGATGCAGCCGGACCGAAGTGGGCGGCGGCGCGGCCAGCTCCGCATCGAGATCGGCGCGTCTTGCCTCCAGTTCTTCAAGCCTGTCCTTCAATCCGGGCGTTCTGATGCCGTCCGCAATAGCATCGTAGAGGCCGTTCAGGCGCCGGACCAACTCCGTTCGCTCCTGTTCGAGTCGGCCACGCGAGGCACTCTCCTGAGCTCGTCCAGCGTTCACAGCCATACCGTAGTTGGTAATGAAGCGGGCGACCGCATCCGGCTGCATGAGGCGCTCCCGCAGCAGGGTCAGAACGACCTCCTCGAGTTCGACGCGTCGGTATCCCCGTGTCTGATCGCAGGTGCCGAGCTTGCGGGCCGCCGAGCAGGCCAGATAGTCTTTCCCGACTGCCGCGAAGCCGCTGCCACAAGACCCGCAGCGGAGCAGCCCCGTGAGCAGGTGAATGCTCCGCTTCTTCTCCCAGAAGCGAGTGGCCTTGATCGCCTGCACCCGCGGGCTGGCAGTGATCTCTCCTTGCCGCACCTTCACCCGCTGCCAGAGGTCCTCGTCGATGATCCGCAGTGCCGGCACGTCGGTGGTGATCCAGTCCTCCGGCGGGTTCTGTCGCGAGATGCGCCGTCCAGTCCCGGGATCCTTCACATAGCGCAGCCGATTCCAGACCAGTCGGCCGACATAGAGTTCGTTGTTGATCAATCCGCTGCCGCGAGCCCGATGGCCCCGGATCGCGGTATCACGCCAGGCCATGCCGCGCGGCCCAGGGATGGACTCGGCGTTCAGGCGACGCGCGATCAGCTTGGGCGAGAGACCGTCGGCAAATTCCCGGAAGATGCGACGGATGATGGCCGCATGATCCTCGTTGATGGTGCGTTCACCCGTGACCAGTTCGCCGTCAGGGCCGAGGCGCCGGACCACGTCGTAGCCGTAGCTGTTCCCGCCACCGGACTTGCCAGCCTCGACCCGGCCACGCAGTCCGCGCCGGGTCTTCGCCGCCAGATCCTTCCGCAATTATGACGCTCCACCTCTTCCCGAAACGTCCTTAACAGGTCGACATATCTCGACAATAGTGGACACTAGGGCCCCTCAGCCGAGCGCGCGCCGATAGGCGGCATGGGCGCTCGGATCGATCCGCAGCAGGCGGCCGCCGGGGCCGATCCGCATGGCCTCCAGGAGGCCAGCAGCGATCGCCCGGCGCACGGTCTTCTCGGAACATTGATCGAGGGTCGCCACCTCCTTGACGGTGAGGAGCGCGCGGGCGCGATCAGGTGTCTTGCGGGGCATCGGCATTGGCGGGCTCCGTGAAATTGTCAGCACCCGCCGCGGCCTCGCGCGCTGTCTGTTCGGCGAGCAGTGCGATCAGTCGATCAAGCGCTGCGTCCACTTGGCGCAGCGCCGTGGTATCGGCTGAAACAGGCGCAGGTGCGGGCATGTGTGCCATGCCCGGACCATCTCAAAACTGGCGCCGTGGGGTGAAAGGTTATCAATCACCGAAAGTTGGAGGTATCGAGAACATGTCCGGCCCGTTTTGACTGCGGCGGAAGTTGTCAATGTCTTTCTTCAGGGTGCCTCTGGCAATCGTGGTCGGTGGGCTGGTCAGCATTGGCACGACCTGATCGATGAACTCGATCAGTGGGCCTTGGAGCCCATTGCCTGACTCCTCTTCAGGACGGGTCGTGTAGCTGACCTTCCGACTGGCATCCTGCCACGCGTAACAGCAGGTCTCGACGATATATTGTCGGCGCTTGTCGCGGGTCTTCCGCTTGTTTGTTGGAGACATGTCAGCTGCCGATCCCGGTTGCGCCAGCATCTGCTCGGCCACCACGCCGAGTTGCGTGTTTGCCGCCACGGCCGCCGTCAACTGCTCTTTGAGGTCGCCGAGCATCCTTCTGTCGCCCGTTTCCGCAGCGAACTGTTCGGAAAGCAGCATGACGCGGTCGACTAACTGTCCCAGCTTGCGCGAAGCGTGCCGGGCTTCTGCCCGGACTGTTTGGAGTGTGGCCTCGGCCCGATCGATGGCGACGGACCTCCGGACCTCCACAAGGTTGATGGCCCCATCTTCATCCAGGCAAAATCCAAGCTGGTTTGAAAATCGAACGAGCACATCGCGCGGCAGTCCGGACCGCTGTGCAAGCTGATCGATCTGTTCCAGGCTCAGTGCGCCACGCTCATCGTAGTTGCCTACCCGCCAGCCATACCCGTCGACCACCTCCATATGGGGGTAGATCGCGTAATCGGCGCGGGGTGAGGGCGGCGTCTTCGGTTTCTTTTCCATGAACTGCCCTTGCTCTCGGGTGCGAGCCCCCGTTTTGGTCCGGCCGGCCTCTTGAGGGTATTGATCCACGCAAGTTCGGGCAATCAGGAACCTTGGGCACTGCTGACGCACGCCGTCATCATCCTCCGCAAGCCGGCAGCGGTCCGGCCGCCCGCGGCACGGTTTATACCGACGCTCCTCCGTGACGGGGCCACCTGAAAAGAGCGATGGTCACCGTTTGCGGAGTTCCGGGCCACCAATACTCCGACACGATCCGGGGACTACCCCACCCCGCGCCGAACCGACTCCTTCTGGGCCGGCGCAGAAACACGACAATGAAACCCACCGGCGGGTGCTGGCGTCATCGGGACGCAAAGAATGACCGGGGACCGCGCAAGCTGCAATGGCTGGCGCGGGGCGGGAGAAAAGCCCGCGGGGAAGCGGCTGGCCATCGACAAACGGCATCGTGTGGATACGGATCAGACGAAGGGCCTTCCCCTGCAGGACGGGGGGAAGGAGCGGGGGCCGGATATTGTCTCGTTCCCGGAGTGAAGCATGCTCTGCTGGCTCCAGATGCAGGTCAATCCACGCCCCTGCGAAGGGGGGCGACGTGCATCAGCAGGGTGACGAGCGGGTCGTCGTTGTCGTTTCGATCCACGCCCCGACGAGGGCGGCGACGCGTCACCTCATCCGCCAGCACTTGCAGATCCGGTTTTCGATCCACGCAGCGCCTGTCCGGCTGGTGGCTTCGGGTCCACTCGAGCGACCAGGTGGTCGCGGTCAATTTTGCGGATGACAGCGGCCTCGATATTGATGCAGACGAGGCTCGCCTGCGCAGGCCGGGTGAGGAAGCCTGTCTTTTCTGGACGGCTATGGGCCCTGTCACCAGCGCCCCTAAACACCCCGCCGACGCACAGATTGACCTTGAGGTATCTACGGTCTCCGATGGGGCTGCGTTCGAGATCCCGGCTGCGGATAAAGCCCGGCAATCCGATCCCGACAGCGATGGGCTGCGATCCTAGCCGCGGATCCGTGTGACTTTATCGGCATCCCTGGCAGATTTTCGATCTACACCCTGAAGAACAGAGTTGGGCCCTATTTCCCGAATACCGCCGGATTCTCTTGGCTGCGCCATTGGCGGTCCACCTATCCATGTTCGTGACTGTGTCCGCACTCCCGTCGGGCCTGAGGCGGGCGTCTGCCGACGAGCGTCGTCCGTCCCGGGCCGTTCTGCCGGGAGGATCGGCAGCGTTTCTGGCGTGCGCGGTGGATGGTGCCATTTGGGCGGACGCTCCCTTGACGATGTTCATCGTCGGCACCGGGGATGGGCGCCCCGAGCCGCGGACACAGCGTTGAGCGGCTCTTACCTGAAATCCCGGGTCTTCACCCTGATCGCGTCGAGATGCAGGTCCGGGATGTAGATATCGCGGGTGCGCAGACCCTTCGACGGCGTGCGCGCATCGACGAGGGCAGAGCCCCTGCGGACCTCGTCACCCCTGCCGTGGGAAAGCGGGAAGGCTGCCTGTCGGTCGCCGATGCTGGCCAGTTCCCGCGACAGGTCCGTGATCCTGTGGGCGACCAGGTGAACGACCTCGCCCTCGCGCTGCACCCGGCCCTTCACTGCGATCATGCCGGCGGAGAGCACGATGCGGCGGTGCCGCTCGAACACCTTCGGCCAGACGACGAGGTTGGCGATGCCGGTCTCGTCCTCGAGGGTGATGAACATGACGCCCTTCGCCGAGCCGGGCCGCTGGCGGACGAGGACGATGCCGGCGGCTTCCAGCCAGCGGCCGTCGCGCGTGTCCATGGCGTCCCTGCAGGTGACGATGCGCCGACGTCGCAGGTCCTCACGCAGGAAGGCGACCGGGTGCTCGCGCAGCGAAAGGCCGGTGCGGCTGTAATCCTCGACCACCTCGCGCCCGGGGAGCATGGGGCGCAGCGGGATGGCAGGCTCGTCGGCTTCCGCGACCGACGCGCCCTCGCGCTCCGCAGCGGCGGCGAACAGCGGCAGTTCCGCGTCGCGCAGACCCTTGATGGCCCAGAGCGCCTCGCGTCTTGCAAGACAGAGATTCGGGCGGAAGCCGTCGGCCTCCGCGATCCGGGTCAGCGCAGCGACCGGCACCCCGGCCCGGCGCCAGAGATCGTCGACCGAGGCGAAGGGGTGATCGGCGCGGGCCGTGACGATCGCGGCGGCATGGGCGTTGGCGAGGCCCTTCACCATCCGCAGGCCGAGGCGGACGGCGAAGCGGCTGTCGTCACCGGTGGGCTCCAGCGTGCAGTCCCAGCGGCTGGCGTTGACGCAGACGGGACGGACCTCGACGCCGTGGTCGCGGGCATCGCGGACGATTTGCGCTGGAGCGTAGAAGCCCATCGGCTGCGAGTTCAGCAGCGCCGCGCAGAAGACGTCGGGGTGCCAGCATTTCAGCCAGGCGCTGGCATAGGCGATCAGCGCAAAGCTCGCGGCATGGCTTTCCGGGAAGCCGTAGCTGCCGAAGCCCTCCAGCTGCCGGAAGGTGCGCTCGGCGAAGTCCGCTGCATAGCCGCGGGCGACCATGCCGGAGATCAGCTTGCCCTTGAACGCCGAGACCCCGCCGGTGAACTTGAAGGTCGCCATGGACTTCCTCAGCAGGTCCGCCTCGCCCGGCGTGAAGCCCGCGCATTCGATCGCGACCCGCATCGCTTGTTCCTGGAACAGCGGCACGCCCAGCGTCTTGCCGAGCACCTTCTCCAGCTCGGGGGTGGGATATTCGACCGGCTCCAGCCCGGCCCGCCGGCGCAGATAGGGATGCACCATGTCGCCCTGGATTGGCCCGGGCCGGACGATGGCGACCTGCACCACGAGGTCGTAATAGGTCCTTGGCTTGAGACGCGGCAGCATCGACATCTGCGCCCGGCTCTCGATCTGGAAGGTGCCGAGCGTATCGGCGCGGCGGATCATCGCGTAGGTGCGGGGGTCCTCGGCCGGGATCGTGGCGAGATCGAGGCTGATCCCCTTGTTCTCGGCCAGCAGATCGAGGCCCTTGGCCATGCAGGTCAACATGCCGAGCGCCAGCACATCGACCTTCATGAAGCGCAGCGCGTCGATGTCATCCTTGTCCCATTCGATGATCTGGCGATCCTCCATCGCCGCTGGCTCGATCGGCACCAGATCGTCGAGCCGGTCATGGGTCAGTACGAACCCGCCCGGATGCTGGCTGAGGTGCCGGGGTGCGCCGCGCAGCTGGGCGACCAGTTCCATGGTGAGACGGATACGGCGGTCGGCGGGATCGAGGTTCAGCTCGGCGATCTGGGTGTCGGTGACGCCCTCCTCGGACCAAGCCCAAAGCTGCGAGGAAAGCGCCCGGATCAGGTCCTCGGGCAGGCCCATGGCCTTGCCGACATCGCGCAGCGCGCCTTTCGCGCGGTAGCGGATCACCGTCGCGCAGAGGGCGGCGCGATCGCGGCCGTAGTGGTCGTAGACCCACTGGATGACCTCCTCGCGCCGCTCATGCTCGAAGTCCACGTCGATATCGGGCGGCTCGTGGCGTTCCTCGGAGACGAAGCGTTCGAACAGCAGGTCGTTGCGGCCAGGATCGATCGAGGTGATGCCGAGGACGTAGCAGACCGCCGAGTTCGCGGCCGAGCCGCGCCCCTGGCAGAGGATGCCGCGAGAGCGGGCGAAGCGGACGATGCTGTGGACGGTCAGGAAATAGGGCGCGTAGTCGAGCCGGCCGATCAGCGTCAGCTCGTGGTTCAGGGTGGCGGTGACGTCGTCGGGCACACCCTCGGGATAGCGCTCGCGGGCGCCGGTCCAGGTCAACTGCTCCAGCGTCTGCTGCGGGGTGAGGCTCGGGTCGTCGCGTTCCTCGGGATACTGGTAGGCGAGTTCATCCAGCGAGAAGCGGCAGCGGTCGGCGATCTCCAGCGTGCGGGCCAGCGCCTCGGGGTAGCGCGCGAACAGCCGCGCCATCTCGGCCGGGGGCTTGAGGTAGCGGTCGGCATGGCGCTCGCGGCGCAAGCCAAGTTCCTCCACGGTGACGTTGTGGCGGATGGCGGTGACGACGTCCTGCAGGATGCGCCGGCCCGGCTCGTGATAGAGCACGTCGTTGGTGACGACCGTGGCGACGCCCACCTGCGCCGCAAGGTTCGACAGATCATGCAGCCGCAACTGGTCGTTCGGCCGCCGGCGCAGGGTCAGGGCCAGGTAGGCGCGGTCGCCGAACGCGCCCTGCAGGCGGCGGAGTTGCAGACCGCAGGTATCGTCGGCAAGGTCCGGCACCAGCACCGCGATCTGCCCTTCGCCATAGGCGACCAGATCGTCCCAGCCGAGATCGCACTTGCCCTTGCCCGCGCGCCCCTTGCCGAGCGACAGCAGTCGGCAGAGCCGGGCATATGCCGCGCGGTCGGTCGGATAGACCAGCACCGCCATCCCGCAGGCGAGGTCCAGCCGGCAGCCGACGATCAGCCGCACCCCGGTCGCCTTCGCCGCCTCGTGGGCGCGGACGATGCCGGCCAGCGAGTTCCGGTCCGTGACCGCCAGAGCCTCGATGCCCATCAGGGCGGCGGTGGCGAACAGCTCCTGCGCCGAGGAGGCCCCCCGCAGGAACGAGAACTGCGAGGTCACCTGCAGCTCGGCGTAGCGGTTCATCCGAAAACCCCGTGCAGGAACCAGCGGTGCGAACCGGTGGCGCTGTCCTCGCCGTCGCCCGCCCGGAAGATCCAGTAGCGTTCGCCGGCATCGTCCTCGACGCGGAAGTAGTCGCGCACGGCGATCATCTCGGCGTCGCGCTTCCACCACTCGCCGAAGATCCGCTCCGGCCCGTCGGCGCGGCGCACATGGCGGCGGATGCCGCGCCACGAGAACCAGGCTGGCGGATGGTCGGGCAGCAGCGCCATGGTTTCGATCGGCTCGGACCGGGGCAGCAGCCGGGACGGCCGCGGCCAGTGGCCCGGCCAGCCGGCGCCGGTCTCCTCGGCCAGCGCCGGGATCCGGCGGACAGAGCGCTCGGGGACATCGCTGGCCACGGGGGCGAAGCGGTAGATCGCGTGGGCGCCGACCCGGTTGGCGAGCGTGTCGATGAGGCCTGCGAGATCGGGCGCAGGCTCCTCCAGCAGGCTGCTCGGCGCCTGTTTCGGCAACAACGGTTCGGTGAGGATGGCCGACAACGTCATGATCTCGATGCCGAGGCCGGGGGCGATGGTCTCGATCTTCTCGCAGAGCAGGCGCGTGAGGTGCCGCGGATCGCGGGCCGGCCTTGCCAGTCCGATGCGGACGATCTGCCTGTCGTTGTCGATCCGGTGGCAGATGAGGTCCAGCCGGCGGGCGCCGAGGCCGGATGCCTCCAGCCTCTCGCAAAGCGGCACGACCAGCTTGCCGATATACCGGGCGATGGTCTCCCGCGCGGCGATCGGCTCGGCGAAGCTGCGGCGGATCTCGATCAGCTCGGCGGGCCGGACCGGCGCGATGGGTTCGGCGAGCGCGCCCAGGGCTTGATCCAGCCGGCAGCAGAGCTCCGGCCCGAAACGCCGGGTCAGCGGGGCGCGGGGTTGGCCGATCAGGTCGCCGATGCTGGCAAAGCCGAGATCGCGCAGGCTCGCCGAGATGTTGGGCGAGAGCCGCAGCGCCTCCAGCGGCAACGGCGCCAGCACCGCCTCGGTCGAGCCGGGTGCCGCCAGGCAGGTCGGGCTTGCGGCATGGCGCGCCAGCGCGTGCGCGGCACCCCATGTGTCCGCGACGGCTGCCCTCGCCGAGAGGCCGGACATGACCAGCCGTCCGACCAGCGCCTCCAGCATCGCGGCTTCGCCGCCATGCAGGTGATCGGTGCCGGTCGAGTCGATGACGATGCCGTCCGGCGGGTCCACCGCCACCACCGGGCTGAAGCGCTGCAGCAGCCACAGCGCGAGCCGCTCCAGGCTCGCGGCATCCGCCGCCGGATCGGATGATTCGACGGCCAGTCCCGGCACCAGCGCCTGCGCCGTGCTGACCGGCATGCCCGCGCGCAGCTCCAGCGCCTGCGCCGCCTCATCCACGGCGGTCAGCACTCGCCGGTTGCCGACCCGGCCGGCCAGGACCAGCGGCAGCTCAGCCGGCGGCGCTGCGTCGCCCGCCTGCCGCCGCAGCCGGTCCGTCGGCCAGGTCGGCAGGCAGACCGAGACGACCCGTGCCATCGCATGCCTCCAGTTCGATATCGAGACTTTCCCCCGCTCGCGCCCGGATCAACTCGACGAGCCAGCGCTCACGCCCGAGACCCGGCACCGGCAAGGGGGACGACGGCAGCACCGAGACCCGCCAGCGGGTCATCGCCGCCGTGGGCTGTCCGAAGTCGCTGGCCTCCGCCTGCCGGCGCCAGCGCCGCAGCGCGAGAGCCATGGTGCCGCCTTCCCGCGCCGCCAGGTGCAGCCGCCGTGAGGCCGCCATCGGCAGCTTCGGCACTTCGCCGACGACGGCGCCAAGCCCGCCATGGCGCAACCCTTCCTCCATGCAGACGAGCACCGCCTTGTCGTCGCCCGCCTCGACATGAATGACCCGGTCGGAGAGAAGCCCGGCTTGCTCGAGTCCCGGCGCGAACAGATCCGGATGTACGACGCACCAGAGCACCGGGCCGGTCAGACGGGCGGCGATTCCGGCCGCGAAACAGGCTGCGACCGCGCCGTCGAGCGCGCCATGGCCGCCCCCGGCGATCTCGTGCAGGCAGCCGAGCGCAAGCCCCCCGCCCGGTAGCCTGCGGTCGAGTGGCGGAATACCGAAGGGCAGCACCCCGCCCGCCGGGCCGCCCTCGCCCTGGATCCGGGCGATCCGGGCGCGCAGCGCAGCGATGGTGGGACTGTTGACCTCGGCAGGCATAAGGTGGCGGGCTCGACTTCGATGTGGAGGTGGTTCTCTCTTTGTTCTTGCGTTTAGTGAGAGTCAATGCCAAGAAGGGAGCCGCGCCCCAGTTCGTTGTGGTGGTCGCCTCGTTGTAGTCGGTGTCGACAGACGCATGTGCGTGGCGCGGGCGTAGCGCACACGATCTGGACCAAGGAGTTTTGTTCGCGCAAACAGGCCGGACACCTGGTGGCAAACGATCTGGTCAGAACTTTGCTACCATCCTGAAGTGCAGGGGGCCGTCCACATTTGTAATCTGTATAATCTCACCACGAACCAGCAGGCGATCCGGGACCTGGTCAGGATCACCCGAGACAGCATCGGTAATCTCGAGCCAAGCATTGACGTCTACCCGGACCGTCCTGCGCCCGTCATCCGCAACACCGAAAACGGTCCCGAGCTCGCAAGGCTGACCTGGGGTATGCCCACGCCGCCGCAGTTCCTGAAGGCGCCCGGCGCGCCCGACACCGGCGTCACCAACATCCGCAACACCTCAAGCCCTCACTGGCGCCGATGGCTCGGAGTCGAGAGCCGCTGCGTCGTGCCTGCCACGGCCTTCTCGGAATATGGCCAGCAGCCCGATCCCGTCACCAGGCGCAAGCCGCTCCACTGGTTCGCGCTCGACGAGACCCAGCCGGTGTTCTTCTTTGCAGGCATCTGGACAACGTGGCATGGCACACGCGGATCGAACCGGACGCCGCGCGAGGGGCGGCATGAGTTGTTCGCGTTCCTCACCACGGAGCCGAACGGGGTGGTCGAGCCCATACACCCGAAGGCCATGCCGGTCATCTTGACCACGCAGGACGAGGTGGAGATATGGCTCAGCGCCGATTGGAGCGATGCGAAGCTGCTGCAGCGTCCTTTGCCCGACGCTCTCCTGAGCGAGGTTGCGCGATAAGTTTGGCGCGACGGTGATGCACCGGCTGGTGGCGGAACGATTCTTAAAGGTCAAGAGTGGGCGGGGAGCGGAAGTTCGCTACAGACGCGCGGACTTTAGCAGGTTGATGACGAAGTCGATGTTGGTGGATACGCCGCGCACCCGGAATTCGCGCAGTGCCCGGTCCATCCGGCGGATCGCCGCGTCGGGCGACTGCGCCCAGGCCGTGACCTTGACCAGCAGCGAATCGTAGAACCGCGTGATGACCGCGCCGGAATAGGCGGTGCCGCCGTCCAGCCGGATGCCGTTGCCGGTGGCGCTGCGGTATGCGGTGATGCGGCCGTAGTCGGGGATGGAGTTGTTCTGCGGGTCCTCGGTCGTGACCCGGCACTGAATGGCGTGGCCGCGCAGGGTCACGGCGTCTTGCGTGGCCGCCCCCGTCGCCTCGGCCAGCGCCGCCCCTTCGGCGATGCGGATCTGGGCCTGCACGATGTCGATGCCGGTGACTTCCTCGGTGACGGTGTGTTCCACCTGGACCCGCGGGTTCACCTCGATGAAATAGAACGCCTGCGAGTCCATATCCATCAGGAACTCGACCGTGCCGGCATTGCGGTAGCCGACGGCGTTGCCGATCCTCAGCGCCAGGGCGCAGACCTCGGCCCGCTGGGCGTCGGTCAGGTAGGGGGCGGGCGCGCGTTCCACGACCTTCTGGTTGCGGCGCTGCACGGTGCAGTCGCGCTCATACAGGTGGTAAAGCCCGCCTTGGCCGTCACCCAGTAACTGCACCTCGACGTGGCGGGCGCGCTGGATCATCTTTTCCAGATAGCCCTCGCCGTTGCCGAAGGCGGCCTCGGCCTCGCGCCGCCCCTCGCGCACCTTCTCGGGCAGTTCGGCGGCCGACAGGATGGGCCGCATTCCCCGGCCTCCACCGCCCCAACTGGCCTTCAGCATCAGCGGATAGCCGATTTCCTCGGCGGCCCGCGCCACCTCGGCCATGTCGTCGCCCAGCACCTCGGTCGCGGGGATCACCGGCACGCCGGCCTCGATGGCGACCCGCCGGGCTGATGCCTTGTCGCCCAAGGCCCGCATGGTTTCCGCGGTCGGCCCGATGAAGGCGATGCCGGCGGCGGTGCAGGCGTCCACGAACTCGGGGTTCTCGCTCAGCAGCCCGTAGCCCGGATGGATCGCGTCTGCGCCCGAGGCGCGGGCCACCCGGATGATCTCGGGGATCGAGAGGTACGCCGCGACCGGCCCCAGTCCCTCGCCGATCCGGTAGGCCTCATCCGCCTTGAAGCGGTGGAGGCCCAGCTTGTCCTCCTCGGCGTAGATCGCAACCGTCCGCTTCCCAAGCTCGTTCGCGGCCCGCAGCACGCGGATCGCAATCTCGCCACGGTTCGCGACAAGGATCTTCTGGAACATCGGCGGCCTCCCCTGTGGCTGGCGCAATTCATTGCACGAGCAAATCAGTTCATTGGACGGTGGAGCCTGCGATGGCCCGCCCCAGGCGAAACTCTCGCCCCCATCGCCTGCAACGCGCACTGCCGGCCCGCGACCCGGACGCTTTGCGACGCCCGGGGGCCCACTTCAAAGGCCGCCCCGTTTCGCGAGGCGACCATGGTCGTTTGCGGCTGGCCTTGGCCTCAGTCGCGCATCACTCGATACTGGCGCCCGAGACGCCGACGATCTCGCGGTAGCGGTCGATCTCGCTGCGGAAGAAGGCGCCGACCTCTTCGGGGGATTGCGGATCGCGCAGGATCGCCCCCATTTCCAGCAGCCGGTCGCGCACCTCGGGGTCTGTCAGCACGGCGGTGATCTCGTCGTGCAGCTTGCCGATGACCGGCTCGGGCGTACCCTTCGGGGCGACGATGGCGTACCAGGCCGACGCTTGCATGGCCGGCAGCCCCGCTTCCTCCATCGTCGGCACATCGGGCAGCGCCGGCAGCCGTTCGGATGCGGCGACGGCAAGCGCACGAAGCTCGCCCCCTTTCACCATGGTCAGCGAGCCCGTATCCAGCATCAGGTCGACATGCCCGGCAATTAGGTCGGTCACGGCAGGGCCGCTTCCCTGGTAGGGCACATGCTCCATCTGTGCTCCGGTCAGATGGGACAGCATCGATCCGGCCAGGTGCTGCGACGACCCGACGCCACCCGAAGCGTAGTTCAGTTGCCCGGGATTGGCCTTGGCGTGCTCGACCAGTTCAAGCGCGGTGGTGAAGGGCGAGGTCTTGGGAACCTCCAGCAGGTTCGGGATCGACGCGACGAAGGCAATCGGCGCGAAGTCCTCTACGGGATCGAAGCCCAGCGTGCTGTAAAGATGCGGGTTCGCGGCGTTGGTAGAGCTGGTGGCCATCAGCAGCGTGTAGCCGTCGGCCTCTTCGCGCACGAAGCTGGCCGTACCGATATTCCCGCCAGCGCCGGGACGGTTGTCGACGATGATCGTCTGGCCGACACGCTCGCCCAGCTTTTGCGCAATGATCCGCGCGAGCGAGTCGGTGGCGCCGCCGGGCGGCCACGGCACGACCAGCGTCATCGACTTGTCAGGGTATTCGGCCTGCGCAGCCATCGGCATCGCCGCAGCGAAGGCCAGCGCCAGTGCGGCCGTAAAGCGTCCGAGCATGGATCGCATGGTGGTTTCCTCCCGATTGAACAGATAGCGGATCAGGGGCGAAGCGGCACGCTCGCAGCCACCGCGGCCTCGACCCAGGACTCGTCATAGGTGCCGTTCTTGATTGCGCCAAGCGTGTCGGCTTCGTCCGCGAGCTTGCTGCGGGCGGCGGCCGCGACGGCCGCGGCATCGTCGGGTCGCACGAAGACCACCCCGTCCTCGTCCCCCAGCACGAAATCGCCCGGAAATACCGGCTGCCCGTCGATCACGATCGGGCAGCCGACCTCTCCCGGGCCGTTCTTGTAGGGCCCGCGGTGCGTCACGCCGCGCGCGTAGCAGGGGAACCCCGCATCCCGGAACGCAGCGACGTCGCGGACCGAGCCGTCTATGACGAACCCTGCGGCGCCCCGGTCCCGTGCCACGGCCATGATGATCTCGCCGATCAGCGCGCGCTCGGTGCAGCCGCCGCCATCGACAACGATGACAGAACCCGGCGTCACCCGGCGCAGCGCATCATGGATGAAGAGGTTGTCCCCGGCGCGCACCCGGACCGTCAGCGCGCGGCCGACCATCGGGGCGTCGCCATGTCGCGGCGCCAGCGCGGCGGTGCCCGACAGGCGGCCCATGCAATCGCTGATCACAGATGTCGGCAGCCCTTCGAACATCGTTGCCGGGTCGGTTGGGGCGCCGTCGTATGTCATGTCATCTCTCGTGAATTGGATTGCAACGAAGATGACTTCGATCCATCCATTCCAAAAGCGATATTTTTCGAACGCAGGAGGTGATTTTTTCGACATGCCGACGTTCAGGCAAATGGAGGCCTTCCTGTGGGCGACGCGGCTGAAAAGCTTCGCCGAGGCGTCGCGGCACCTGAACGTGACGCAGTCCACCTTGTCCAAGCGCATCTCCGAATTCGAAGCCGCCGTAGGTGGGACGCTGTTCACCCGATCAGGCCACGGCGCGGTGCCGACAGTCCTAGGAGAGGACATCCGCGACCTGGTGGAACAGATGCTGGATCTTCGCGAGGCGCTGCGGGCGCGGACTGAAGAGGGACGCCCGCCCAAGGGCAAGGTCGCGTTCGGCGTGACCGAGCTTGGCGCAAGCCTGTGGTTGCCCAGGTGGGTTGCCCACATGCGCGCACAGTTTCCCGAGGTCGAGCTGGAGCCCTGCGTTGATGTCTCTGCACCGCTGCTTGCGGGCTTTCGCGCGGGACGGATCGCGATGGCCGTGCTGCCGCTTGCCCCCGCGGAAGAGGGGCTGACGGTGACGAAAGTGGCGCAGATGGACTTTGCGCTCATGGCCAGCCCCATGCTCGATCCGCCAGCGCGGCTGGACCGAGAGGCGCTTGAGCAATGGCCGATTCTCGCCCAGTCCGGCGGCTCCGGGTTGACGGTCCGCTTCGACGCCTGGGCCCTGGCCCACGGGCTGACGCTGCGCCGCAGCCTTGCCAGCAACAGCCTAGTGGCGATCAGCGAGCTGGTGCTGGCCGGGCTGGGCGCCGCGTTCTTGCCGCTGGAACCGTATCGCGCCCATCTCACCGACGGCAGGTTGCATCGCATCGATGGGCCCGTGCCCTGGCCGAGCCTGCCCTATTACCTCATCTCGCGCCATGGAGCCCCGTCCCGCGCAAGCGAGGCGCTGCGGCAAACGATTGTCGGCAGCCTAACAGGCCGCTGAAATAGTCGGCTCTCGACGTAGTTTGCAGAAC
>NZ_SELD02000065.1 GCF_004923205.2 Paracoccus aeridis | reverse complement strand
CCGCCGGTTCCGGAGCCGCCATTGCCGCCGCCCGCGCCGCCGCCGGCCGGGGGCTGCCGCGACGAGGAGGCCGCGGAGTCCGCATAACGCTTGTCGGCGACGATGCGCCGGGGGCCGGTTGTCTTTTTCATGCCTGCAATCCCGCGGCCGTTCGCCGGCCTTGTCGCGAACCTGATACAGCAAGACGTGCGCCGTGAGAACCTGCGCACAGTCCCATGACCCACTCGTGACCTGTCCAATTGCGCGGCATTTCGCGCAATTCCTGCACGTTGCCCGGGCAACCGCTGCGCGGGGGCGGACGCGGCCGCGTCCGGGCTGGACCGGGCGTGCCGCCGGCCGGTCCCCTGACATCACCGCGGGACGCATCGGCACCCGCACGAGATGGACGAGGTACGATGACACACGAAAATCCCCGACATGCGCAGGCTGGTCCTTCGGTCCGGACCGGATGGGTGGCGGCGGCCCTCGTCGTCGCGGCGCTGGGCCTGGCGCCCGCCATGGGTCTTGCCCAGGCAGTCGACGCCGCGCCGGCCGTCGCGGCCGCGGTGCCGGTCCCTGACAAGGGCGACACCACGTGGGTGATGGTGTCGGCGATCCTCGTCACGATGATGACCATTCCCGGCCTTGCGCTGTTCTACGGCGGGTTGGTGCGGTCGCGGAACGTGCTGTCGGTGCTGATGCAGGTGCTCGCCGTATTCTCCGTCATGGCGATCCTGTGGGTGTGCGTCGGCTACTCGCTGGCCTTCACCGGCGCGGGCGACGCCGAGGCCGCGGGGCCGCTCACCCCCTTCATCGGCGGGCTGTCGAAGGCCTTCCTGTCGGGCGTTACGACCGCGTCGGTGGCGGAAACGTTCTCGACCGGCGTCTTCATCCCCGAACTGTCCTTCGTCATCTTTCAGATGGCCTTCGCCTGCATCGCGCCCGCGCTCATCGTCGGCGCCACGGCCGAGCGGATGAAGTTCGCGGCGATCCTCGCCTTCGTCGTGATCTGGTTCTTCCTGTCCTACCTGCCGATGGCCCACATGGTCTGGTGGTGGGGCGGCCCCAGCGCCTACGCCGCGCCGTCCGGGTACCTGTTCGGCCACGGCGCGCTGGATTTCGCGGGCGGCACGGTCATCCACATCAACGCGGGCATCGCGGGCCTGGTCGCGGCCTACGTCGCGGGCCCCCGCGTGGGCTACGGCAAGGAGCCGATGGCCCCTCACAACCTGACCGTCACCCTTCTGGGCGGGTGCCTTCTGTGGATCGGCTGGTACGGGTTCAACGCAGGCTCCAACCTCGAGGCGAACGGCCTCACCGCGCTCGCGATCCTGAACACCACCGTCGCGACCGCCGCCGCCGCGCTCGCGTGGAGCTTCGGCGAATGGGCGCTGCGGGGTCATCCCTCGCTGCTGGGCGGCGTGTCGGGCGCGGTGTCGGGCCTTGTCGGCATCACCCCGGCCGCGGGCTTCGTCGGGCCGATGGGCGCGATCGCGATCGGGTTTGCCGCAGGGCTGATCTGCATGTGGTTCGTCGTGACGATGAAGTCGCGCGTGGGGATCGACGACAGCCTCGACGTGTTCGGCATCCACGGGGTCGGCGGGATCGTCGGCGCGATCCTGACCGGTGTCTTCGCGGCGCCGTCGCTGGGCGGGACGGGCGTGTTCGACTACGCCACCGGCGCGACCGGCGCCTTCGACATGACCCGCCAGATCGGGGTGCAGGCGCTGGGGGTGGGGATCTGCATCCTCTGGTCCGGCTTGGTTTCGTTCATCGCGATCCACCTGGTCCGCGCGGTGATCGGCCTGCGCGTCACCATCACCGACGAGCGGCAGGGGCTTGACCTGACCACCCATGGCGAGAACGCCTACAACTGATGTGCGCCTGACAGTGCAGGCCCGGCAGCGATGCCGGGCCTTTTCACGCGCCGCCCGTCTCAGGCCACGCGCGCGACGACGAAGTCTGCCATCTCGGCCAGAAGGTCCCGCACCGGATGGTCGGGCAGGGGCGCCAGCGCCGCGCGGGCGCGGGCGGACCAGCCGAGCGCGTCGGTACGCGCCGCCTCGATCGCGCCGTGCCGCGCGAGGATCGCCATCGCGCGGTCGAGATCGCCGTCCTGCTGGTCGCCGTCCTCGATCGTGCGCTTCCAGAACGCGCGCTCGTCGTTGTCCGCCCGGGCCACGGCCTTGATGACCGGCAGCGTCAGCTTGCGCTCGCGGAAGTCGTCGCCGACGTTCTTGCCGATCGTGTCGGTCGCGCCCCCGTAGTCGAGCAGGTCGTCGACGATCTGGAACGCGATCCCCAGCGCATCGCCATAGTCGTAGAGCGCCCGCACCTGTTCGGCCGGCGCGTCCGCGATCACGCCGCCTACCTCGGCCGCGGCCGAGAACAGCGCCCCAGTCTTGCCGCGCACGACCTGAAGATACACCGCCTCGTCGGTCGCCAGGTTGCGGGCGGCGGTCAGCTGCAGCACCTCGCCTTCGGAAATCGTGGCCGAGGCGTTCGACAGGATCTCCATCACCCCCAGGTTGCCGGTGTCGGTCATCAGCTGGAAGCTGCGGGCGAACAGATAGTCGCCGACCAGCACGCTGGACTTGTTGTCCCACAGCAGGTTCGCGGTCGGTCGGCCGCGGCGCTGACGGCTTTCGTCGACCACGTCGTCGTGGAGCAGCGTCGCGGTGTGGATGAATTCGACCGTCGCGGCCAGCAGGTGATGCTTCTCGCCTTCGTATCCGCAAAGCCGGGCGGCGGCGACCGTCAGCAGCGGCCGAAGCCGCTTGCCGCCTGCGCCGATCAGGTGCGCGGTCACTTCCGGGATCAGGGGCGCGTGGCGACTGACCATCCGTTCGCGGATGAGGGTGTCCACGGCGGCCATGTCGCGGGCCAGCAGGCTCGACAGCCGCTCCAGCGGTTCGGCGGCGGTGTTGTTCAGGGCCATGCGCGCATCCTTTCGCGGGGGGATTGCCACGCCGTGGACAGTTTCGCAACCAGCCGCTAGCCTGCCCCCCGCGATGAAGGAACTGCTGCGCACCACCGATCCGCTGACCATCGCGCGCGCGTCCGGCCTGCTCGCGGACGAAGGGATCATGGCCTTCGCGCTGGACCAGCACATGAGCGTTCTCGAAGGGTCGCTGGGCATCCTGCCGCAGCGGCTGATGGTCGCGGACCGCGACCTGTTCATGGCCCGGGCGATCCTGCGCGATCACGGGATCTCGTGACCGGAACCGCGGTCCGCCACGACGATTTCCTGGGCGGGCGGCTGCGGCTGGCGCAGCCGGCGTCGGGGTATCGCGCCGGCGCGGACGCGGTGATGCTGGCCGCCGCCTGCGCGGCGCGGCCGGGGCAGTCGGTGCTGGACCTCGGCTGCGGCGCGGGCGCGGCGCTTCTGTGCCTGGGCGTGCGGGTGCCGGGCCTCGTGCTTGCGGGGATCGAGCGTGACGCGGCGGTGGCCGACCTCGCCCGCGCGAACGCCGCCGCGGCGGGGCTGGAGGCGCGGATCGTGACCGGCGACCTTTCCCGGATGCCCGCCGGGCTGGCCGGATCGTTCGACCACGTCATTGCCAACCCGCCCTTCTTCGCCGCGGGGACGCCGTCGCCCGACGCCTATCGCGCCGTTGCCCGGCACGAGGAAACGCCACTGCCGCTGTGGATCGACGCGGGGCTGCGGCGCCTCTCGCCCGGGGGCTGGCTGACCGTCATCCACCGCGCCGAGCGGCTGGACGCGCTGCTTTCGGGGCTGTCGGGCAGGGCGGGGGACATCGCGATCCTGCCGGTCGCGGCCCGCGCCGGACTGCCGGCGGGGCGGGTGATCGTGGCGGCGCGGAAAGGCGCGCGCGGGCCGTTGCGGCTGCTCGCGCCGTTCGTGATGCACGCGAACGCGCGACATCTGCACGACGGCGAGGACCTGACGCCCGAAGCGCAGGCAGTCCTTCGCCATGCGGCCCCCCTGATGCTGAAAGACCCGGAAAGGCGGTGACAGAATCGGATTTCTGTGTTCGTTTTGTGACACAGATCACAGGAACAGGAGTGTCTGCCATGTCCGTCGCCTCTCACGTTCAGGAACTGCGCAAGAAACACCAGAATCTGTCCGAGGCCGTCGAGCGCGCGCAGCGCGCCCCCGGCGTCGACGACCTCGCGCTGACCGAGATGAAGCGCGAGAAACTGCGCCTGAAGGAGGAGATCGCGCGGCTGAGCCACTAGGCTCCGGCACGCCAGCCGGGTCGCGCGCCTTCGGTGCGCTTCCCGGACCATGATGACGGGAAAAAGATTATTGAACGGGTTGGGGCCGGCGCGTCAGCGCCGGCCGTTTTCATCCGGGTTCCTCGCAGGGCGTTTTATCCGGGTCCTCTGCGCTGCGGGCTTGCACGTGCTACGTCCGTGCCGCTGCTTGCCAGCCCGGCCGTTCGAACCTGTTACGTTACGGACGACAGCCCGTGTCCCGGTGGCGCCGGGCGACCCCCGGCAACCCGGCGCCGCAAGGACCCGGCTTCAGGCGAAGAACTGCGCCCCGTTCGCGCTGAGCGTCGAGCCGGTGATGAACCCCGAATCGTCCGACGCGAGGAAGACCGCGCAGCGCGCGATTTCCTCGGGTTCACCGAGCCGTCCGACAGGGATCTGCGGCAGGATGCGTTCGGCCAGCACCTTTTCGTCGATGGCGCGCACCATCTCTGTCCCGATGTAGCCCGGCGCGATCGCGTTCACGGTGATCCCGGCCCGCGCCCCTTCCTGCGCGAGCGCGCGGGTGAAGCCGATGTCGCCCGCCTTGGCGGCCGAATAGTTGGCCTGGCCCGCCTGGCCCTTCTGTCCGTTGACCGACGTGATGTTGATGATGCGGCCGAACTTGCGGTCGCGCATCCCCGGCCAGACGCAGTGCGTCATGTTGAAGAGCCCGTTCAGGTTGGTGTCGATCACCTTTTTCCACTGGTCGGGCGTCATCTTGTGGAACATCGCGTCGCGGGTGATCCCGGCGTTGTTGACCAGCACGGCAACCGGTCCAAGCTCATCCTCGATCCGGGCCACGCCGTCCTTGCAGGCGTCGTAGTCGGTCACCGACCACTTGTAGGTGCGGATCCCGGTCTCGTCCGAGAACGCGCGCGCGGCCTCGTCGTTGCCGGCATAGGTCGCCGCGACCTTGTAGCCTTCTGCCTGAAGCGCCTTGCTGATCGCGGCGCCGATGCCCCGCGATCCACCCGTGACCAATGCAACCTTGTCCATGAAACCCTCCTCCCAAAAGGTTAATCGCCTGACCGGAACGCCACGGGTGGACGGATTGTTGCTCGATCACCTCGTTTTTCTGCCGGTGGCGTTCCTTGCGGGAAATCATGCACTTCCGGCCGCGCGTCTCAGCGCCGCTGCGCGGAACTGTCGGGCGACCGCCACGGCGGCACGATTGTCGGCGCCCCGAAGTAGTAGCCCTGCAGGCAGTCGACGCCCATCTCGATCAGGAACGCCGCGTCCTCGGCCGTCTCGACCGATTCCGCCACGGTGAACATGTCGAAGTGGTGCGCGATCGACTGCAGCGCGCGGGTCAGGACCTGGTTGTCGCGTTCCTCGGCGATGCCGCGGATGAAGCGGCCGTCGATCTTGATCATGTCGAAGCAGAAGTCCTGCAGGTACCGGAACGAGGTATAGCCCGCGCCGAAATCGTCGAGCGCGAAGCTGACGCCGCGCCCCTGCAGGTCGTGCATGAAGCCGCGGACCTGGTCGGGCAGGTCCATGGCCGAGCTTTCGGTCACCTCGAGGATCAGCCGCTCGGCGATGTTGTCGCGGCCCCTGAGCCCGTCGGCGAGCGTGCGGTCCCAGTCCTCGTGCCCGATCGAGCGTGCGGACATGTTCACCGACAGCCGCACCGCCGGTTCCTGCGCCAGCGTCTGCAGGCCCAGGGACAGCGCGAGGCAGTCGATCTGGCGGCCGAGTTCGGTCGTTTCCACCTGCGGCATGAAGTCCCTGAGCGGGATCAGCCGGCCGGTCACGTCCACGATCCGGATCAGCCCCTCGTAGAAGGCCGGGCGGTCGGGGCGGTAGGACTGCACGACCGGCTGGAACGCCAGAAGCCCGTCGCGCCGCGTGACCGCGTCCGCCACGGTCGCGATCGTCAGGGCCGACTGCTGGTCGACCGCAAAGTCGATGGGAGAGCTGCGCGGCCCCGTTTGCGGGTTGCCGGGGCCACGGTTCGCCGGATCGTCGTTTCGGGACACGCTGTCCTCCTTCAATTCGCCACTGATCCCTGACCAGAATGATCTAAGATCCCGTAAATGCCCGTGGAAATGCGAAGCGAGGTTAACGGATGATGAGCGACGGCGAGCCCGTGCGCTGCCCCTGGTGCGGCACCGATCCCCTGTACGTGGCCTACCACGACACCGAATGGGGGGTGCCGGAGCGCGACCCCCGGGCGCTGTTCGAGAAGCTCGTCCTCGACGGCTTCCAGGCCGGGCTGAGCTGGATCACCATCCTGAGAAAGCGGGACAATTTCCGACGCGTCTTCGACGGCTTCGACCCCGAGCGGCTGGCGCGCTGGACCGAAGACGACGTCGCCCGCGCGCTTGGCGACCCCGGCATCGTCCGCCACCGCGGCAAGATCGAGGCGGCGGTCGGCAACGCCCGCGCCTTTCTCGCCATCGAGGATCGCGAAAGTTTTTCGGATTTCCTGTGGCGCTTAACCGGCGGCGAGCCGATCGTGAACGGCTTCGCGGCGCCTCAGGAGGTCCCGACCGAGACCGCCGAATCGCGCGCCATGTCGAAGGCGCTGCGCCACGCCGGGTTCCGGTTCTGCGGCCCCGTCATCACCTACGCCTTCATGGAGGCGACCGGCATCGTCAACGACCACCTGACCTCGTGCCACCGGCACGGGCAGGTCTGAGCCTACTTCGCGCGCAGCTGGTCCACCACCGACAGCGCCGCGGGCGAGGACCAGTCGGCGTCGCCGATCATGCGCGCGACCTCGTTGCCTTCGGCGTCGATCAGGATCGTCACCGGCATTGCCATGACACCCATCGCGCGCGCCAGCGCCATCCGTTCGTCGGTCAGCACCGGCAGGTTCTTCACCCCGGTCTCGTCCATGAACTTGCGGATCGCGGGCGGCGGGTTGCGGCCCGACGCGATGGTCAGCACCGCGAAGTCGTCGCCGCCCCGCTGCGCCTGAAGCGCGTCCAGCGACGGCATCTCCTCGCGGCAGGGGGCGCACCAGGTCGCCCAGAAGTTCACCAGCAGCGCCTTGCCCTTCCAGTCGGCGAGGCTGACCTGCTTTCCCCCGGCGTCTGTGAACGGCACGTCCGGCACGGCCTGGGCCCCGTCGGTGAGCTTGGCCAGCCCCGCCTCGCGCGCCGCCTGCCAGTCCACGGGACCGGCGGCGGCGGGGACCGCTGCCAGCGCGTTTGCAGCGACAAGGAGCGACGTATAAAGGGCGATGGACCGCAGCAGCATGTGACCTCCGGCAAAGGACGAACCGATGACCGACGCGCCCAGGACCCCCACGAAAGCCGATGCGAACAGCATGTGGGGCGGGCGCTTCGCCTCGGGGCCGGACGCGATCATGGAGGCGATCAACGCCTCGATCGGGTTCGACCGACGGATGAGCGCCCAGGACATCCGGGGCAGCCGGGCCCACGCGGCAATGCTGGCCGCGCAAGGCATCGTCAGCCCTACCGATGCGGAGGCGATCGGGGAAGGGCTGCTCACCGTCTTGTCAGAAATCGAGGGCGGGCAGTTCACGTTCTCGACCGCGCTGGAAGACATCCACATGAACGTGGAGTCGCGGCTGAAGGAGCTGATCGGCGAACCGGCGGGCAGGCTGCACACCGCCCGGTCGCGCAACGACCAGGTCGCGACCGACTTCCGCCTGTGGGTGCGCGACCAGTGCGACGCGGCGATCCTGGGCCTGCAGGAGCTGGTGGCGGCGCTGGTGGCGCAGGCAGAGGCCGGGGCCGACTGGGTCATGCCCGGCTTCACCCACCTGCAGACCGCGCAGCCGGTCACCTGGGGCCATCACATGATGGCCTATGTCGAGATGTGCGGCCGGGATCTCACGCGGTTCCGCGACGCGCGGGCGCGGATGAACGAATCACCGCTCGGCGCGGCGGCGCTGGCGGGCACGGGCTTCCCGGTCGACCGCCACGCGACGGCGCAGGCGCTGGGCTTCGACCGGCCGATGGCCAACAGCCTCGACGCCGTCAGCGACCGCGACTTCGCGCTGGAGTTCCTCGCCGCCGCCAGCATCTGCGCGATGCACCTGTCGCGGCTGGCCGAGGAGCTGGTGATCTGGTCCTCCGCCCAGTTCCGCTTCGTCGCCACGTCCGACCGCTGGTCCACCGGGTCCAGCATCATGCCGCAGAAGCGCAACCCCGACGCGGCGGAACTGATCCGGGCCAAGATCGGCCGCATCCTGGGCGCGACGGTGGCGCTGTTCACGGTGATGAAGGGCCTGCCGCTCGCCTATTCCAAGGACATGCAGGAGGACAAGGAGCAGGTCTTCGACGCCGCCGACACGCTGATGCTGGCGCTCGCGGCGATGACCGGCATGATCGGCGACCTGACGGTGAACAGGGACAGGCTGGAAGCGGCGGCGTCGAGCGGCTTTTCCACCGCGACGGACCTGGCCGACTGGCTGGTGCGAGAGGCGGGGCTGCCGTTCCGCGACGCCCACCACGCCACGGGCGCGCTGGTTGCCGCGGCCGAGGCGCGGGGCGTCGACCTGCCGGACCTGAGCCTCGATGAAATGCAGCGCGTTCACCCGGCGATAACAGATGCCGTTTATGACGTCCTGGGCGTGCACAACTCGGTCGCGTCGCGGCAGTCCTATGGCGGGACCGCGCCGTCGCAGGTGCGCGCGCAGGTCGAACGCTGGAAGGGGATCATGGGGGAATGGCAATGACGAAACGGGGACGCATGGCGGCGCGCGGACTGGCTCTGGCGCTTGCAGCCGCGGTGGCGGGCTGCGGGGTGGACGGCCCGCCCCGCGCGCCGGCTGGTTCGACCTTTGGCACCACATCGGGGCAGCAGCGCGCCGCGCCGGTGACGCCGGGCAAGACCGTCTCGTCCGAACCGCTGCCGGTGACCGTCAGCGGCCACGCGATCGTCGGCGTCTCGACCTGATCCGGACGGCCGGCGGACGGCGTTCCGCGCCACATCACGATCGCGCCGGACTGCAAGCGGGCGGTTCACAAATCCGCGGGGTCGCGGCATTCTTGCCGTGGAACGGTGCGCCGCAAGAATGCGCCCGACGACCGAGGAGAGCAGGATGAACGTGATCGCAAGAAGTGGCCTTGCCGGGCGGAACCCGGCGGGCGGGGCAAGGGCAGGAACGACGAACCGGGGAACGCGGATGGAACGGCCGCGCCTCGCCCGGCTCGCCGTCATCGTCTGCCTGGGCGCGCTGTCCGCCTGCGGCGGCGGCAGCCCCAAGGGCAGCTCGATGGAGGAGATCCCCGTCGTGTCGGACAAGGTCTATGTCTACAACCCCAACCAGCGTCACGCCCCCGTGTCGCTGTCGGGGTCCGACCTGATCGGGCTGGAGCCGCGTGTTCGCTGACCTGACCCCGCTGAGGCTGGCATGGCTGACGCTCGCGCTGATCGGCGCGGGCGTTTCGCTTGGGCTCGGCCCTGCCGCGATCCACGCGCCAAGGCCCGACCACTGGGTCGCGGCCCTGACGCTCGTCCTGTGGTGCGGGGTCGAGACCACCGTGCGCCGCAACTGGCCGGCGCTGCTGGCGCTGCCGGCGCTTGCGCTGGGCGTCGGCTGCGCGCTGCCCTTCTACCTTTTCCTCCGCTCGGCCAGGATCGCCTGATGGACCACTTCAACTACCTCGACGGACAGCTTCACGCCGAGCAGGTGCCCCTGTCCCGGATCGCCGCCGAGGTGGGGACGCCGGTCTATGTCTATTCGTCGGCCACGCTGACGCGGCATTTCCTGCAGTTCCGCCAGGCGCTCGACTGGACCGACCACCTGATCTGCTTCGCGGTCAAGGCGAACTCGAACCTCGCGGTGCTCAAGCTGCTGGGCGACCTCGGCGCGGGCATGGACGTGGTGTCGGGCGGCGAATACGCGCGGGCGCGGGCGGCGGGCGTGCCGGGCGGGCGGATCGTCTTTTCCGGCGTCGGCAAGACCCGCGCCGAGATGCGGCAGGTGATCGAGGGCGGGATCCGCCAGGTCAACGTGGAAAGCGAGCCCGAGCTGGAGGCGCTGTCCGACGTGGCCACGACCCTCGGCGCCAGTGTCCCGGTCGCGGTGCGCGTGAACCCCGACGTGGACGCGAGGACCCACGCGAAGATCGCGACGGGCAAGTCCGAGAACAAGTTCGGCATCCCGATCGCCCGCGCGCGCGAGGTCTATGCGCTGGCGGCGAAGCTTCCCGGCCTTCAGGTCGTGGGCATCGACATGCACATCGGCAGCCAGCTGACCGACCTCGAGCCCTACCGGCAGGCCTACGGCAAGATGGCGGATCTGTGCCGGACCCTGCGCGGCGACGGCCATGCGATCATGCGGCTGGACATGGGCGGGGGACTCGGCATCCCCTACCGCCGCGACAACGCCGCCCCGCCGCTGCCCATCGAATACGGCCAGGTGATCCGCGAGACCGTCGGCGACCTCGGCTGCGAGATCGAGATCGAGCCGGGCCGCAACATCGTCGGCAACGCGGGCATCCTCCTCTCCGGGGTGGTGTTCCTCAAGCGCGGCGAGGGGCGCGACTTCCTGATCCTCGACGCGGCCATGAACGACCTGATCCGCCCGGCGATGTACGACGCGCATCACGACATCGTGCCGGTCACGCAGCGCGACGTGGGCGCGCTGGTCTCGCCCGTCGACGTGGTCGGCCCGGTCTGCGAGACCGGCGACACCTTCGCGCGCGGGGCCGAGCTTCCGGCGCTGGCGGCGGGGGAACTCGTCGCCTTCCGCTCTGCCGGGGCGTATGGTGCGGTCATGGCATCCGAATACAACTCCCGCCCGCTGGTGCCCGAGGTGCTGGTCGCGGGCGACCGCTACGCCGTCATCCGTCCCCGCCCCAGCATCGAGGAGATGCTGGCCCGCGACGTCATTCCGGAATGGCTGTAGCTCCGGGCACGGGGCGGCGGGGCAACCCGGCCGAGCCCGCCCGCGCCCGCCGCGCGGTCGGCCTGACGCTGGCCGGGCTGTGGTGGGAAGGCCTGCTGCGGGCGTTCTGGCCCGTGTTGACGCTGCTGGCGCTGGGGCTTGCGGCGCTGGCGCTGGGGGTCGTGGCGCTGCCCGCGCCCCGCGTGGCCGTGGGCATCGCCGCAGCTTGGGCGCTGGCGCTGTTTGCCGCCGCCGCCTGGGGCCTCGCGCGGTTCCGCCGGCCGCGGCGGGCGGCCGCGCGGGCGCGGGTGGACGCGACCCTGCCCGGCGCGCCGCTGTCCGCGCTGCAGGACCGGATGGCGCTGGGGGCGGATGACGCGGGCGCACAGGCGTTGTGGCGCGCGCATCTCGGCCGGATGCACGCGGCCGCGTCGGCCGCGCGGCCGGTCGGACCCGACGCCGGGCTCAGCCGCCGCGATCCCTTCGCGCTGCGGCTGGCCGGGCTCACCGCGCTTGCCATGGCGGCCTTGTTCGGGGGCGCGGGGCAGATGGGGCAGGGGCTGTCGGCCCTCGCCTCGACCTGGCGGCCGTTGCCGGGCGACGTCGCGCCGCCGCCGGTGACCGGACCGGGATGGGAAGGCTGGGCGACGCCGCCCGCCTATACCCGCCGCCCGACCGTCTACCTGAACGCGGTGCCTGAAGGCGCCGACGTCGAGCTGCCCGAAGGGTCGGTCGTCAGCCTGCGCCTGTACGGCAGCGGCGCGGCGGTCGCGCAGGACATCGGCGCGCCGGTCGCAGGCGCCCCCGAGGATGCGCCCGCGTTCACCGCCGAACGCGACGGCACCCTGACGGTCGCGGGCCGGTCGATCGGCGTGCGGGTCCTGCCCGACACCGATCCGCAGGTCGCGGCGGGCCGCGCGCCCGAGCGACGCGTGGACGGGCGGCTGGTGCAGGATTTCCGGGCCTCCGACGACAACGGGATCGAGCGGGGGCAGGCCATGATCTCGCTCGACCTTGCCGCCGTCGACCGCCGCTTCGGCCTTGCCGTCGCGCCAGAGCCGCGCGAGCCCGTGGCGCTCGACCTGCCGCTGCCGGGCGCGGGGCAACGCCGCGACGTGCGCGGGCGGGTGACCGCCGACCTGTCGCGCCACCCCTGGGCGAACCTTCCCGTCACGATCCTCTACCGCGTCAGCGACGGCATCGGCCAGTCGACGGAGGCGCCGCCGGTCCGCATCGACCTGCCCGGCCGCCGCTTCTTCGACCCGACCGCCGCCGCCCTGATCGAGCTGCGGCGGGACCTGCTGTGGTCGCGCGAGAACGCGGCCCCGACCGCGCGGCTTCTGCGGACGATCGTCTGGCAGCCCGAGGGTGCGGAGCCCGACCTTTCGCCCGAGGCGACGACATCCATCGCCAAGGTGATCGGGGCGCTGGAAGGCGCGCCCCTTGATCCCGCCGCCCGCGACGCGCAGGCAGAGGCGCTGTGGCAGCTGGCCGTGCAGATCGAGGATGGCGGCCTGGGCGACGCGCTCGAGCGGATGAAGCAGGCGCAGGAAAGGCTGTCCGAGGCGATCCGCAACGGCGCCAGCCCGGACGAGATCCAGAAGCTCATGGACGAGCTGAAGGCCGCGACCGACGCCTATACCGACATGCTGGCCGAGCGGGGCGAGGATCCGGCGCAGCGTTTCGACCGCGCGCCGCAGGACGGGCGCACGATCAGCGGCGACCAGATCCAGCAGATGATGGACGAGATCCAGCGCCTGATGAACGAGGGCCGGATGGCCGAGGCGCAGGAGCTTCTGGAGCAGTTCAACCGCATGATGGAGAACCTGCAGGTCACCCGCTCGCAGGGTGGCGAGGGCGGGTCGGGATCGCGGCCGATGGACCGGCTGGGCGACGCGTTGCGCCAGCAGCAGGACCTGGCCGACGAGGCGATGCGGCAGGCGCAGGACAACCCGTTCGGAAGCCTGGGCGACCCGCAGGGCGACCCTTCGGAGGGTGAGGGGCAGGGCGGCTGGTCGGACGATCCGGGGACGGATGGGCAGCCGGGGGGCGATCCGCAGGGCGGCGGCCCGCAGCCGGACCCGTCCGGGGACGAAGCCTCGCGGGGCGAGCCGGATGCGCCGGGTGGACCGGGCGGGCCGGACGACGAGGCGTCGCTCGCCGATCGGCAGCGGGCGCTCCGCGAGGAGCTCGGTCGCCAGCGCGGGCTCTTGCCGGGGCGGGGCACGCCCGCCGGCGAGGCGGCGGGCGAGCGGCTGGACGAGGCGGGACGGGCGATGGAGGACGCCGAGCAGGCGCTGCGCGACGGCGACCCGGCCGCGTCGCTGGACGCGCAGGCCGACGCGATCGAGGCCATGCGCGAGGGGATGCGCGCCCTGGCCGACCTGCAGCGCGGCGGCGGCCGCGGCTCTCAGGGTGAGCCGGGCGAGGGCGAGCAGGCGCAGGCGCCGGGGCAGCAGGGCCAGCCACGGCAGGGCGGCGGCGACGGCACGTCGCAGCTTTCCGCGCCGCAGACCGATCCGCTGGGCCGTGACATGGCGGGGCAGGGCGGCACGATCACGACCGGCGATCCGCTGGCCGAGGGGCGCGACCCCAACCGCCACGCGCGCGACCTGCAGGACGAGATCCGCCGCCGCAGCGGCGACCAAGACCGCCCCCGCGACGAGCGCGACTACCTGGGGCGTCTGCTGGACCGGTTCTGAGACAGGCCGCTGCGCGCCGCCGTGCCCCGGGTGGCGCCGGGCTGTATCGCGACGCTGCGGGCCGTGGCCGCGCCGTCGCGCCCGGCGGAAAGATTTTGCCGGTCAGCGGCGCGGCAGGTCGAGCAGGTCATGGGCGCGGGCCTGCAGCCAGGCGCGCCCCTGGTCGGCCTGTGCCCGCCACTCCATCAGCCGCGCACCGGCCACGCCCTGGTCGGCGATGCGGGGCCCCAGCGCATAGAGCGCCAGGGCCAAAAGCGCGGCCAGCAGCACGAGGCCGAAGCCGATGTCATAGGCGCGCCGCCGCCGCTGCGCCGCGTCGGCGGGATCGGCCTCGGTCGGAACGGCGTAGTCCTGCGGCACCGTCCGCATCTGCGACCGATCGCGCGGGTCCGCGGGCGAGGGCGGCAGGAGAGCCTCGTGCGTTGACGAAGGGACCGGGCGGGTGTCGGGCGTGAGGCGGCCTTGTGGTGTTTCCGCCGGTCGTCCGAGCCTGTCGTGGTCGTGGTCGTGGTCGTGGTCGTGGTCGTGGTCGTGGTCCTCGTGTCGGTCATGGTCGCGACCATGCAGCGGCAGACCGTCGCTTGCGGGCGCGGCCGGCATGCCCGGATCTGCCGGGGCCCTACCAGCTTCGTCCCCGCCAGCCTCGCCCCCGCCAGCCTCGTCCCTTGCGGCGCCGCGGTCCTCGACCCCGTCCCGCTCCTCCTCGGCCAGCTCGTCCTCCAGCCGGGAGGCGAGGATGTGCGCGGACACGGGCGGGGCCGGGTGGGTCAGCGTGGTGGCGGGCCACAGCGCGTCGTCGCCCATGGGCAGCACGCCCAATGGCGGGATCCGGGTCGCGGCGTCGGTCGCCGGATCGGTGCCGGGCGCGGGCAGCGGCGGCGGGGAGTAGTCGGGATCGTCGTCCTCGTCCGCTTCGTCGGCGACCCCGGCGGCCCCGGCGTCCGCTGCGCCCGCGTCGCGACGGCGGGCGCTGATCTCGCGCCCGGCTTCCTCGCGCAGGATCGACAGGACCGATTCGTTCAGCGGGCGGTTCAGGACCGGGCGGTCGGCGGCGTCGAACGCCTCGGGGACGCCCGTGATCTCGGGCGCGGGCGCGGCCGGCACCAGCCGCAGCGGCCGCGCCTCGTCGGGGACGTGGCGCCAGGTGTTGCCGCAGGCGGTGCATTCGACCGTGCGACCGGCGGCCGGGATCTCGGCCCCGTCGATCTCGTACTGCGCGCCGCAGCGCGGGCAGGTCAGCCGCATCCGTCCCCCTCGTTCGTCCCGGCAGGTCCGTCGCGCCGGGATCCCTGCATGGCAGGGCTGCGGCTTTCTGGCGTTCGCCGCCGGGACGTTCTATCAACGCCCGGTCCGGCCGCCAAGAAGCCGCCGACGCCGGTCCCGGCGCGAAAGGAGAAACGCGTGATCGACATGCAGGACGTGAGCTTCGGCTACGGTGGCGGGGCAGAGCTGTTCCGCGGCCTGTCGCTGAACCTTCCGCCGGGCTCTTTCCATTTCCTGACGGGCCCGTCCGGGTCCGGCAAGACCACCGTCCTGAAGATGGCCTACGCGGACCTGCTGCCGCAGGCGGGCATCGTCACCGCCTTCGGACAGAACGTGGCCGCGCTCGACCGCGACGGGATTGCCGCGCTTCGCCGGCGGATCGGGGTCGTCCACCAGGACGCGCAGTTCCTCAACCACCTGCCGGTTGCGGAAAACGTGGCGCTGCCGCTGACCGTGTCGGCGCAGCCGATCGACCTGCCGGCGATCCGCGACCTTCTGTCGTGGGTGCAGCTTGCCCCCCATGCCCGCGCGCTGCCCCCGTCGCTGTCGGGGGGCGAGCGCCAGCGGGCCGCGCTGGCCCGCGCGGTGATCCTGTCGCCCGACCTGGTCCTTGCGGACGAACCCACGGGCAACCTCGACTGGGAGATGTCGATGCGGCTTCTACAACTGCTGGTCGAGCTGAACCGGTCGGGGAAGACGGTGCTGCTGGCGACCCACGACCTGAACCTGGTCCGCGCGGCGAAAAGCCACGTCCAGGCCCGGGTGCTGCGGATCGCCGGCAAGCGGCTGCAAGCGGCGGGGGCGGACCTGTGAAGGGGCCGTTCCGCAAGTTGCAGCAACTGCCGATCGGTCCCGTGCGGGGGCTGGACCTCTCGACGCTGTGGCGCGGCATGACCAGCCGCGAGGGGGGGATGGCCGACCGGATCGTGCCGCCAACCGGGTACACCGCGACGCTCACGACGTTCAGCGCGGGCGTGATGGCATTCCTCGCCGTTTTCGCGCTGGCGCTGGCGCTTGCGACGGGCCGGCTTGCCGACCGCTGGGCCGAGGGGCTGGCGCAGACCGCGACCGTCCGCGTGACCGCCCCGGCCGAGGCGCTGGAGGCGCGGACCGCCGCCGCGCTCGAGGTGCTGACGACCACCCCCGGCGTCGACGCCGCCCGCGCCCTGCCCGGCGACGAGGTCGAGGCGCTGCTCGCCCCCTGGTTCGGCCCCGACATGCCGATCGACGCGCTGCCCATCCCGCGCCTGATCGAGGTGCAGATGGCATCCGGCGGCATCGATCACGAGGCGGTGCAGCTGCGCCTGGAAGCCGAGGCGCCCGGCGCGGTGCTGGACGACCACACCGCCTGGCGCCGGCCGCTCGTCACGGCGGCGAGCCGTCTGCGGATGCTGGGCTGGCTGTCGCTGGGGCTGATCGGTGCGGTCTCGACGGCGATGGTCACGCTCGCGGCGACCGCGGCGCTGGCGGCGAACGGGCAGGTGATCAAGGTCCTGCGGCTGATCGGCGCGCGCGACATCACCATCGCCACCGCCTTCGTGCGCCGCTTCACCCGCCGCGCGGCGCTGGGCGCCGCCGCCGGAACTGTCGCGGGGATGCTCGCCATCGCCGCGCTGCCCGACATGACCGCAGCGGGCGGGTTCCTGACCGGGCTCGGGTTCCAGGGCTGGGGCTGGCTCTGGCCGCTCATGATCCCGCCGGTCGCGGCCGTGGTGGGCTTTCTCGCCACTCGCCGCGCCGCCTTGCGGATGCTGCGCGAGGTGCGGTGATGAACCACGACACGGCCCCCCGCGCCGACGCCCACGCCGACCCCCGCGCCGCCCCGGACGGCTCCGGCATGGACAGGCTGCGCGAGGTTCCCGGACAGATCCCGGCGCAGATGCCCGGCGGCGGCGGCCCGCTGCGCGACGTGCCGGCGCAGGCTTACCGTCCCGGGCGGCTGCCCGCGCTGTGGTGGCTGCGCACCCCCACCTATTACGTCCATGTCGGGCTTGCCACGCTTGTGCTCGGCCTGTGGGGGCTGCCCAAGGCGCGGCGGCACGGCCGGATCGGCGCGCTGCGGGTCTCGCAGGTCTGGATCGACTACATGCTGCGCGCCGCGCGCTGGCATTTCGGCGTCCGGGTCGAGGTGCGGGGCACGCCGCCCGACTTCGACTGCATCGTCGCGGCCAAGCACCAGAGCTTCCTCGACATCCTGGCGATCGCGCAGGCCTGCCCCCAGCGCGCCTTCATCATGAAGAAGGAGATCATGCGCGTTCCCGTCATGGGCTGGTTCGCGCGCGAGGTGGGCTCGGTTCCCATCGACCGGACGCGCGGCCCGGCGGCGCGCACCGCGATGGTCGCGGCGGTGCAGAAGGCGATGCGGCGCGGCCTCGGGCAGCTCATCATCTATCCCGAGGGCACGCGCACGAAACCGGGCGAGCGGCGGCCGTGGCGGGGCGGGGTCGCCGCGCTGTATGCCGCGGCGGGCCTGCCGTGCCAGCCGGTCGCGACCAACGCTGGCATGTTCTGGCCCCGGGACGGAATGCGGATCCGCCCCGGCGTCGCCGTGATCGAGTTTCTCGAGCCGGTCGCGCCGGGCCTTCCGTCGGCCGGGCTGCTGCCCCGGATCGAGCCGCTGGTCGAGACCGCCTCGGACCGGCTGATGGCGGACGCGGGGCTCGCGATCCCGCCCCGCTGAGGGCCGGCGCGGGTCCGGGCCTCAGCTCCGGCAGATGCGGACCTGGGGATCCAGCCGCTTGTATTCGGCGGCCGAGATCTTGTTCATCGACAGCGAATGCCGCCATTCGTCCTGCCATTTCCGCAGGATCCCGCCCCGATAGTACTGCGCCATCAGCTCGTCCACGATCGGCGGCACGATCTGGGTGCCGGGGATGCGCGGGGCGTGGAACCCGACCGTCGCGCCGGGGCCAAGGCAGGCGTTCGGCAGGGTGATGTAGATCGTGCAGGCCGAGCGGCAGTAGCCGCGCACCTCGACCGGGCGTCCCGACGCGGCAAGCTGGTCCCGGCGCGAGATCGCGCGGAGGACGTTGCCGCCCTTGTTGTTCATGATGACGATGGGCTCGGCCGCCACGGCCGCCGGCATCAGCCGGTGCGGCACCGGCGCGCGCGGGACGTGGGGCGGGGCCCGCCCCGGATCGCCGGGGGGTGCGGGGACCGGGACGCAGGCCGCCAGCATCAGCGCCGCCGCGACGAGAAGGTGAAGGTTGCGCGTCATCGCCCCACTCTGACGCGGGCGCGGCGCGATGCAACCCCCGCGCCGGGCACGATCCGGAGAGCGGCGCTTTGCGTCCGGCCCGCGCCACGCTATATGCGCGCCCATGACCCAGCTTCAGGCCCAGAATCCCCCGCTTTTGCGACCCGATCTCGCGCGCGCGACCGTCCCCGCCGACATCCGGCGCGACGGCCAGCCCACGATCGGCATGGTCAGCCTCGGCTGCCCCAAGGCGCTTGTGGACAGCGAGCGCATCCTGACGCGGCTCAGGGCCGAGGGCTATGCGATCAGCGCCGACTACCAGGGCGCGGACGCGGTGATCGTGAACACCTGCGGCTTCCTCGACAGCGCCAAGGCCGAAAGCCTCGACGCGATCGGCGAGGCGCTGGTGGAAAACGGCCGCGTGATCGTCACCGGCTGCCTCGGGGCCGAGCCCGACTACATCACCGGCGCGCACCCGAAGGTTCTGGCCGTCACCGGGCCGCACCAGTACGAGCAGGTGCTGGACGCGGTCCATGCCGCGGTGCCGCCCGCGCCCGATCCGTTCGTGGACCTGCTGCCCGCGTCCCCGGTGCAGCTGACGCCGCGCCACTACGCCTACCTGAAGATTTCCGAGGGCTGCAACCACCGCTGCAAGTTCTGCATCATCCCCGACATGCGCGGCCGCCTCGTCAGCCGCCCGGCCCACGCGGTCCTGCGCGAGGCCGAGAAACTGGTGCAGGCGGGGGTGCGCGAACTGCTGGTGATCTCGCAGGACACCTCGGCCTACGGGCTCGATCGCCGGCACGAGACGGATCGCGGCCACCGCGCCCACATCACCGATCTTGCCCGCGACCTCGGCGCGCTGGGCGCCTGGGTTCGGCTTCACTACGTCTATCCCTATCCGCATGTGCGCGACCTGATCCCGCTGATGGCGGACACGGCCGCGGCGGGCGGCGGCGTGCTGCCGTATCTCGACATCCCGTTCCAGCACGCGCACCCGGACGTGCTGAAGCGCATGGCCCGTCCCGCCGCCTCTGCCCGCACGCTGGACGAGATCGCGGCATGGCGCGCGGCCTGCCCCGGCATCACGCTGCGGTCCACCTTCATCGTCGGCTACCCCGGCGAGACAGAGGCGGAGTTCCAGTACCTGCTCGACTGGCTGGACGAGGCGCAGCTGGATCGCGTCGGCTGCTTCAAGTACGAAAACGTCAAGGGCGCGCGCGCGAACGACCTGCCCGACCACGTGCCGGACGAGGTGAAGCAGGACCGCTGGAACCGCTTCATGGAAAAGTCGCAGGCGATATCCGCGGCCAGGCTGGCGGCCAAGGTCGGCACCCGCCAGCAGGTGATCGTGGACAGCGTGGATGCCGACGGCGCGACCTGCCGCACCATGGCCGACGCGCCCGAGATCGACGGCAACCTGTTCATCGACGCGGGGTTCGAGACGCTGAAGCCCGGCGATCTGGTGACGGTGACGGTGGACGAGGCGTCGGACTACGACCTGTGGGGGACCGCTTGACGGCCGGCTGGAACCCCGACGGCAAGCCGCGCAAGCCCGAGCTGATCGGGATCGGCGCGCAGAAGGCGGGGACCACCTGGCTCAGCCAGATGCTGTCGCAGCACCCGCAGGTCTGGTCGCCGCCGTTCAAGGAAGTGCAGTTCTTCAACTACCGCTTCGTGCCCGAGCACCGCAAGTGGCTGCCCTGGCACTTCCGCCGCGGCAAGCAGAACATCGCCAGGCGCTACGAGGCGAAGGGGCAGGAGATGCCCCCGGACCTCGCCGCCTATCTCGACCGCGTGACGCGCGGCGAGATGTTCACGAACCACTGGTACAAGCAGGTCTTCGCCCCCGCGCCGCAGGGCACCAAAGCGCTGGACGTGACGCCGGAGTATTCGACGCTTCCCGACGAGGGCGTCGACTTCGTGGCGAAGTTCCTGCCGAACGCGAAGTTCGTCTACATCCTTCGCCACCCGGTCGACCGGGCGGTCAGCCAGCTGAAGATGAACCTGTCGCGGAACGGCCGCCGTCCCGCGAGCGTGGAGGACTGGCTGGCCGAGATCGAGGATCCGGTGCTGCTGGACCGGGGCGACTATGCGGCCTACGTCCCGCGCTGGAACGCGCGTTTCGGCGCGGACCGGCTGCTCTACGTGCCGTTCGGGCGCATCGCGTCGGATCCCCTGGGCCTGATGCGGCAGGTGGAGCTGTTCTTCGGCCTCGCCCCGCATGACTACCGCAATCTCGGCAGCCGCGTCTTCGCCTCGACCTCGACGCTGTCGGTCCCCGACGAGGCGCGCTCGGCGCTGCGGGCGCGGATGGAGCACCAGTTCGACTTCATCGAGCGTCAGTTCGGCCGCGACTTCGCCGCGCAGATCCGCTGACGCGCTCACGGCGCTGGACAGGCGGCATGCGGCCCGGCTCTACTTCCGCACAGGGAGAGAGGGAGACGAGACATGCACAAGCTGATACTTGCGGCGGCCGTGGCCGCGATCGCCGGGCCGGCCGCGGCGCTGGACGGGATCGTGGAGAAGCAGCAGTTCACGCTGACCGACTTCACGACCGAGGGCGGCGCGACCATCCCCGAGATGACGCTGGGTTACGAGACCTACAGCACGCTGAACGAGGCCAGGGACAACGCGATCCTGATCACGCATTTCTTTTCAGGCAACAGCCACGCCGCCGGGAAGTACGCCGAAAGCGACGCGGCACCCGGCTACTGGGACGCGATCATCGGGCCGGGCAAGCCGATCGACACCGACAAGTACTTCGTCGTCTCCGCCGACACGCCGGTGAACCTCGGCGCGAAAAGCCCGACCGTCGTCACCACCGGCCCCGCGACCGTGAACCCGGCGACGGGCAAGCCCTGGGGAATGGACTTCCCCATCGTCACCATCGGCGACTTCGTCGAGACGCAGAAGGGGCTGATGGACCAGCTCGGCATCCAGAAATGGCGCGCCGTCATGGGCCCGTCCATGGGCGGGCTGCAGGCCTATGACTGGGCCGCCCGCTATCCCGACCGGCTGGAGCGGGTCATCCCCGTGATCGCCGCGGGCTGGGCCGACGCGAACCTGATCGCCTGGCTCGACATCTGGGGATCGCCCGTCCGGCTTGATCCGAACTGGAACGGCGGCGACTACTACGAGGGGACGGCGCCCGACGCGGGGCTTGCGCAGGCGCTGAAGATCGTGACGCTGCACGCGGGATCGCGCGAATGGACCGACCCCACCTTCGGCCGCGACTGGGCCTAGGACGGCGCGGACCCCGCGGATGCGATGGAGAACGAGTTCGCCGTCGTGAAGACGCTGAACGACGGCGGGGCGGCGCGGGCGGCGACGTCGGACGCCAACCACCTGCTGTATCTCATCCGCGCGAACCAGCTCTTCGTGGCGGGCGGCAAGGGCGGCGCGGGCGGCGCAGACGGCGAGGGCGGCGGGGGCGAGAGCCCGTATCAAGGCCTTCTCGCCATCGACGTGCCCGTGATGATCGTCCACACCGACGAGGACGAGGTCTTCCCCGGCGACGCCGTGCGCGAGACCGCCAGCATCATCCGGTCCGACGGCACCCCGGTCGAGGTGGTGGAGATCAACGGGACCCGCGGCCACCTGGACGGGATCGTCAACATCGCGCTGGCGGGCGAGCAGATCCGCGGCTTCCTCGACCGCGAGATCGACTGACCATCGACGCGCCGCATCCGTTGCGTTGCGGCGCTTCAACTTGCGCCGGTGATCGCCTAGATAGGCCGCAACCAGCGGACAGGAGCGGATCATGGCCCAACAGTTTGTCTATCACATGGAAGGCGTGTCCAAGGCCTATGGCTCCGGCAAGAAGACCTTCGAGAACATCCACCTGAACTTCCTTCCCGGCGTCAAGATCGGCGTCGTGGGCGTCAACGGCGCGGGGAAATCCACGCTGCTGCGGATCATGGCCGGGATTGACAAGGACTTTTCCGGCGAGGCATGGGCCGCCAAGGGCGCGACCGTGGGCTACCTGCCGCAGGAGCCGCAGCTCGACCCCGCGCTGAACGTGCGCGGCAACGTCATGGAAGGCGTGCGCGCCAAGCAGGCCAAGCTCGACCGCTACAACGAGCTGGCGATGAACTACTCGGACGAGACCGCCGACGAGATGGCGCAGCTTCAGGACGAGATCGACAGCCAGAACCTGTGGGACCTCGACACCCAGGTCGACATCGCGATGGACGCGCTGCGCTGCCCGCCGGACGATGCCGACGTCGAAAGCCTGTCGGGGGGCGAGCGCCGCCGCGTCGCGCTGTGCAAGCTGCTGCTGGAACAGCCCGACATGCTGCTGCTGGACGAACCGACCAACCACCTCGACGCGGAAACGATCGCGTGGCTGCAGAAGCACCTGATCGAATATCCCGGCACGATCCTGACCGTCACCCACGACCGCTACTTCCTCGACGACATCACCAGCTGGATCCTGGAACTCGACCGCGGCCGTGGCGTGCCGTGGGAAGGCAACTATTCCTCGTGGCTGGAACAGAAGGCCAAGCGGCTGGAGCAGGAGGCGCGCGAGGACAAGGCCAAGCAGAAGTCGATGGAGCGCGAGCTGAACTGGATCCGCGCCGGCGCCAAGGCGCGGCAGGCGAAGTCCAAGGCCCGCATCAACGCCTATAACGAGATGGCGTCGAAGTCCGAGCGAGAGAAGATCGCCAACGCCCAGATCGTCATCCCGAACGGCGAGCGGCTGGGCGGCAAGGTGATCGACGTGACCGGCCTGAAGAAGGCGATGGGCGACAAGCTCCTGATCGAGGACCTGTCGTTCTCGATCCCGCCCGGCGCCATCGTCGGCGTGATCGGCCCGAACGGCGCCGGCAAGTCCACGCTGTTCAGGATGCTGACCGGGAACGAACAGCCCGACGAGGGCCAGATCGTCGTCGGCGAGACGGTGCAGCTGTCCTACGTGGACCAGTCGCGCGACGCGCTGAACCCGGAAGCGACCGTGTGGGAGGAAATCTCGGGCGGGGCCGAGATCATCGCGCTGGGCGACGCGACCATCGCCAGCCGCGCCTATTGCGGCGCGTTCAACTTCAAGGGCACCGACCAGCAGAAGAAGGTGGGGCTGCTGTCCGGGGGTGAGCGCAACCGCGTCCACATGGCGAAGCTGCTGAAATCGGGCGGCAACGTCCTGCTGCTGGACGAGCCGACCAACGACCTCGACGTCGAGACCCTGCAGGCGCTGGAAGCGGCGCTGGAGGACTTCGCCGGCTGCGCCGTCATCATCTCGCACGACCGCTTCTTCCTGGACCGCCTGTGCACGCACATCCTGGCGTTCGAGGGCGACGCGCACGTGGAGTGGTTCGAGGGGAACTTCGAGGCGTACGAGGCCGACAAAGTGCGGCGTCTGGGGCCGGATTCGATCGAGCCGAAGCGGGTGAAGTATAAGAAGTTTACGAGGTGAGATAGGCCATGGCGGACATCAAAAATGGCGATGCGTACATCTCAGTAGATGTTGAGACCGACGGACCAATTCCCGGCCCTTATTCGATGCTTGCTTTGGGAATGGCCTATTGTGGCAGTTTCGATGGGAGGTCAATGGAATTGACTCCTCGTCCTGACAAGACGTTTTATGTCGAAATTAAACCCATAAGCGATGAGTTCGAGTATGAGGCTCTTCATGTGAACGGTCTTGATAGACGGAGATTGGCCAATGAAGGGACAGATCCAAAAGAGGCGATGGAAAGTGCTTGCAACTGGATCGATGAGGTTTCAGGTGACAATCGGCCAATTTTTGTTGCATATCCCGCATCGTTTGATTGGCTATGGGTGCACTGGTATTTTACACGGTTCACGCGTCAAGGATCGCCTTTCGGTCATTCAGGCTGTTTCGATCTAAAAACGGCAGTCGCGGTCAAAGGCAGGGCGCCAATCTCGATGTCGTCAAAATCGCAGCTACCTTCAGCATTGCGGTCGGATCTTCCTCATACTCACAACGCCCTCGATGATGCCATTGAACAAGCAAACATTTTTTTTAAACTCATGGTGATGACTGATGGTCGACCAAATAGCTTCCAGAAGCGATCGTTCCTTCTATATTCGCCACGAAGCGTCAAAGCTCTTAAAGCAACGGATTAGCCAATGGTGTAACCCGGATGACCTAGCGACGCGCATTTGTATTTACACGACCGGATCTTTCGGTCGAGGCGATGCTTCAAGCTTCAGCGACTTGGACGTGTTTATAGTGTCTTTGGAAGAGAACGTTACCGGCAGACGACTTTTGAGTGGCCTTGAAGAAATCGAACTGCTGGCTTCAATTGTTCACACGAATAGAGAGCTCCGTTTGCCGAATTTGGATGGGGACGGGAACTACCTGAGAGTTCACTCTCTGTCCGATTATCTAGTGGGATTGGGAAAGCCGGACGACGATGCTAACAATACATTCACAGGGCGACTGCTTCTTTTATTGGAGAGCAAAGCTATTTTCGGCAGTAGTGCGTACGAGCTTGTCAGGCAAGAGTGCATCGAAAGGTATTGGGTGGACTATGCTGATCATAGCGGGAGCTTTCTGCCAGCCTTTTTAACGAACGATATCTTGCGGTTTTGGCGGACGCTGTGCGTCAACTATGAAGCAGGTGAAGCTAGAGATCCCGCAAAAAGACGGGCTAAGAACCTGAAGCTGAAGTTCAGTAGACTGCTGACTTGTTTCTCGGCAGTACTAAGTTTGCAGGCCGAGTTCGGGAACTCTGATACCGTCACTGCAGATCGAGCGCTTGCCATTCTTGGGCGAACGCCCATGCAGAGGCTGGAAGACATACAGGCGTCCCAAAGCGGCAGGGTCGACTTGCTCGTGCGGGAACTGCAAGAAATGTATAGTTGGTTTCTTCAGGAAACCGACTGTTCGAAGGATAGTTTGTACGAAAAAATGTCGGATCCAGGATATTATAAGGACTCTCTATTAAAAGCCCGCGAATTTGGTGACAAAATGTTTGAGTTGATAAACGCAATGTCATCAATCTCGGGCACTGAAGGCTCACGGTTCTTGCGATACTTAACGGTTTAGCTCAGGCGCCTCACCGCACCTTCCCCCGCCACCCCACCGGCCGCTTCCCCACCCAGTCGAAGAACCGCCGCAGCTTTGGGTGGCAGCGCAGCGCCTCCACCGTCGCGTAGTTCCGCGCCAGGTCCGTCTCGCTCAGCGTCTTGTGGATCGTCGTGTGGCAGACCTGGTGCAGCAGCACCGTCTCGCCGCCCTTGCCGCCGCGCAGCTTGGGGATCAGGTGGTGGCGGCTCTGCGGGACGCCCGGGGGGATCGGGCGCAGGCACAGCGGGCAGGTGGGGTGGTCCTCGGTCATGGCCGGGACCAACGCCGCGCCCATCCTTCAGGTGCCATCACGCTTGATGCACCGGAACATGGCGCTGTCTGCGCCTGACGTCCGCGACGGCGCGTCAGGTCACGCGACCCGGACGTGGCGCCTCACGACGTGAGCAGCCTGCCCTTGCCGCAGCCCGACCCGCTCGCCGGCCGGATCACCGGGGTGGCGGGCTCGGTCCCCGGTTCCGCCGCCGGTCCCGTTGCCGGGGCGGGGGAGGCGGTCGTGGCCGGAGGCGGCGGGGACGGGGCCTGCTGGGCCAAGGCAGGCGCTGCGGCCATGAGGGTGGCGATGATCGCCGGGGCGCATCCACGGAAAGCCATGGTTCTCTCCTTGCAGACGGTGGGCCGCCAGCATGCGCCCGAACCGCCGCGCCCCCAAGGAAAAACGCGGGCCTGTTACGTCCGGTCCTGCGCCCAGTCCCAGGGCCGGGTGAAGCTGCCCAGGCGCTCCGTCACCGCGGCCTCGTCGCAGCCCGGCGCGCGGGACAGCTTCGCGACCAGCCCGCGCTTCTTGTCGTCCACGACCTCGGTCACATGGCTGCCGCAGCCGTCCAGCGCGGCGTCGTAGACCCGCTTGATCGCCATCTTGCGCAGTTCGGGCTTGAAGACCTTGCCGACGGCGGTCTTGGGCAGTTCGGGCAGGATCTCGACATGCTTGGGCATCGCCGCGCGTTCCGTGATGTGCGCGCGGGCGTGTTCCAGCAGGTCGTCCACGGTGGCCGACGCGCCGCCCACCAGCTCCACATAGGCGCAGGGCAGTTCGCCCGCGAAGGCGTCGGGCTGGCCGATCGCGCCGGCGATCGCGACGGCGGGGTGCGAGGTCAGCGCCTCCTCGATGACGGCGGGGTCGATGTTGTGCCCGCCGCGGATGATGAGGTCCTTCGCGCGCCCCGTGATCCACAGGTAGCCGTCGGGGTCGAGCCGGCCGAGGTCGCCCGTGCGCAGGAACCGTCCATCGGCGAACAGGTCGCGGTTCTGGTCGGCCTCGGTGTAGATCGAGCCCTCGAAGACGCCGAAGTTCGACACGCAGATCTCGCCGATCTCGTCGGTGCCGCACTCGTGGAAGCCCTCGGGGGTGCGGCGCAGGATCCGCACCTCGGTGTAGGGCAGGGGGATGCCCACCGATCCCACCTTCTTCAGCCCGTCCACCGGGTTGCAGCTGACGAGGCAGGTCGCTTCGGTCAGGCCGTAACCCTCGGCGATCTCGACGCCGGTCGCGGCCTTGAAGCGGTTGTAGAGCTCGATCGGCAGCGGCGCCGACCCGGAGATGGCGGTCCGCAGCGACGACACGTCCGCGTTCACCGGGCGCTGCATCAGGGCCGCGATGGCGGTCGGGACGGTGATGAGGAAGGTCGCGCGCCAGCGCTCGATCAGCTTCCAGAAGTTGTCGAACACGCCGTCGCCGCGATAGCCCGCGGGCGTCGGCATGACGAGATGGGCGCCCGAATAGACGCAGCTCATCAGTATCGGATAGGCCGCGAAGACGTGGAACATCGGCAGCGGGCACATCAGCACGTCGTTTTCGTCGAACAGCAGCGAGCCGCCCAGGAAGCCGTTGTAGATCATGCCCGACGCCTTGTGCTGGGCCAGCTTGGGGGTCCCGGTCGTGCCGCCGGTGTGGAAATAGGCGGCGACGCGGTCCTGTTCCGGGTCCTCGAACGACAGCGCGTCGTGGCGGTGCTTCGACACCGCCGCCTCGAAGTCCACGACCTTCGCCTTGTGCGCGACCTTGACGCGCGGGCGCACCAGCGGGACGAGCCATTTCTTCGGCCCGCCCAGGTAGCGGTTCAGGTCGACCTGCAGGATCGTCCTGACGTTCGGCGCCAGCGCCGCGGCGTCGGCGGCCTTCTGCGCCACGTCCGTCCTTGGAAAGGCCTTCAGCGTCACCAGCACCTTGGCCCGCGTCTCGCGCAGGATCGCGGCGATATGCTCGGCCTCCAGCAGCGGGTTGATCGGGTTGACGATCCCGGCGGTGGCGCCCGCCAGCAGCGTGATCGCCGCCTCGGGGCAGTTCGGGAGAAGGTAGGCCACCGTGTCGCCCGGCCCAACGCCGAGGTCGCGGAAGAGGTTCGCGGTCTCGGTCACGCGCTCGTGCAGCTCGTTCCAGGTCAGGGTGCAGCTGCGCGAGTGCGGGTCGGAGAGCAACTGGAAGCTGAGCGCCGGGCGCGCCGGGAACCTGTCCTTCGTACGGGTCAGGGTCCGGTAGATCGTGGCAGGCACGTCCTGCGTCTCGTACGGCCGGCTTTCGACGCGGTCGCGATCCGCAATGCTGCTGAAGGCCATGTTTCCCCTCCCTGGCGCCTAGCCATGGACCATGGTCCAAAGCAGGGCACTTCATCAAGCTTTCGGTCGTGATCCGCCTGCCGACGCAGCGTCAGTCGCATTCTTCAAATACTCTGCAACCTGTGATTGAGCGAACACACGTTCCTAGGGTAACACTTCGGAAAACGCCGATCCGGGGGGACAGGATGGACTTCAAGCAGATGTTGGGTGCGGCCGCGCTTGCCACGGCCGCGCTGGGGGGCTGCGCGCCTGCGCCGGCCGTGCAGGGGAAAGATCCCCATGCGATGCAGCTGCTGGCTGCGGGCGCTGCCACCTGTCATGCGACCACGTCGCAACAGAACGCCGTGGCGGTCGCCGCGACCAACCGCACGCGGGCGGCGTCCGGGCTGCCCCCGGTCTGGGCCGACGACCGGCTGGCGCAGGCGGCGGCCGGCCACGCCTGCGACATGGCCCGGCGCGGCCGCATGACCCATGTGGGCAGCACGACCCACGGCCCCGCGCCGCGCCTGAAGGCCATGGGCTATGCGCCGTCGGTCACGGCAGAGAACATCGCCGCCGGGCACTTCGACCTGAACCGCGTGCTGCACGAATGGAACGTCTCGACCGGGCACCACGCGAACATCGTCATCCCGCAGATGCGCCACATGGGCATCGGCGAGGCGGTCGGCGCCGACGGCAAGACCCGGTTCTGGGCCGCGGTCTACGCCGCCCCGCGCTGAGACGGGGTGGGGCTGACTGACACGCATCTGCCGCATTTCCGTCGCGTTCCTGTCAGCCTTCGCGGCTAGCACCGCGCGAGAGCCGACCTGAAGCGGAGACCTGACCGATGCGTTCCACCCCTGCAGGGCGATCCGCCCTCGCGATCCTCGCCGTCCTCGCGCCGGCGCTGCCCGCCCTTGCGCAGGACGCGCCGCAGACGTTTCCCGCCACGCTCGCGGGCCACGCGATGCTGCCGGCGATGACGCTGGCCGCGCCGCCCGCCGACGCGCCGCGCGACCTGTGGATCTCGGGCAAGTTCACCGGCAAGGGCCGGAACGAGCAGCCGATGTCCGTCCCGGGCGATGTCGGCGCCGCCTATGGCGGCCACGGGACCGGCATCTCTCTGCCGTTCATCGGCCAGCCGGTGCAGGGCATGTCCGGCCTCGCCATGAACCGGGCCGGGGATGGAAGCTGGTACGTGCTGACCGACAACGGCTTCGGGTCGAAGATCAACAGCCCCGACGCGATGCTGTTCTTCCACCGGATGAAGCCCGACTTCGACGCCGGCACCGTGGCGCGCGAGGAGACGGTGTTCCTGCGCGACCCCGACCGCAAGGTCCCGTTCCGCATCGCGAACGAGGGCACGGACGCCCGCTACCTGACCGGCGCCGACTTCGATCCCGAAAGCATCCAGTTCCTGGATGGCGAGATCTGGATCGGCGACGAGTTCGGCCCCTTCATCCTGCGCGTGGCGCTCGACGGGCGGATCCTGTCGGTCCACCAGACCATGCTGGACGGCAAGCCGCTGACCGGCCCCGACACGCCCGGCACGGTCGTTCCGGCGCAGCCCGGCAAGGACTTCCGCGTCCAGCGTTCGGGCGGGTACGAAGGCATGGCGCTGCAGCCGGGGACGGACCTGTTGTGGGCGATGCTGGAAAAGCCGGTGCTGGGCGAGGATGGCCAGCCCGAGGGAAGCTTCCTGCGCGTGCTGACCTTCGACACCGGCACCGCCAACTGGACCGGCGACAGCCACAGGTTCCGCCTGTCCGAAGGGGCGACCGCGATCGGCGACTTCAACTTCATCGACGAAACCCGCGCGCTGGTGATCGAGCGTGACAACGGCGAGGGGGATGCCGCGCGTGCCTGCGCCGAAGGCGCGACCGACATGTCCGGCTGCTATCCGCAGCCCGCGCGCGTGAAGAACGTGGTGCTGGTGGATACCGCCAGCACCGACGCCGACGGCTTCATCCGCCGCATCGGCCAGATCGACCTGCTGGCGATCGCGGACCCCGACGGCCGCGCGCTGCCCGGTACCGCGCGCGAGGACGGCACGCTCGGCTTCCCGTTCTTCACGATCGAGGACGTGGCGCGTGTGGACGACACCCACATCCTGGTCGGGAACGACAACAACCTGCCGTTCTCGGGCGGGCGCGAGATCGGCCGCGCCGCGGACAACGAGTTCATGCTGCTGTCGGTGCCGGAACTGCTTTCCGCCCGGTGACGCGAAGCGGGGGCCAAGGCGGACGGCGCCCCGGCTTGCAGCCTGTCCGCAGCACGGCGGTTGCGCGACTGCGACAAGGCGCCCCTGCCGCGCGGCGGGATGAAACTTTGCCTTTCACGCGCACGTTCGGTGGCGAACAGGACAAGGAAACAGTCATGACCGACGCGACCGAAATCGAAGAGAAGTTCTGGCAGGCGCTCAAGGACGACGGGATCGTCATGCTGGGCGTCGACGGGGTGGAAAACGGCTTCGCCCGCCCCATGGCCGCCGTGATCGACGAAAAGCGCAGCCCGATCTGGTTCTTTGCGTCCTCCGACAGCGCCATCGTGGACAAGGCCGGCTCGGGCGGCACCGCGATCGCGACCTTCGCGGCGAAGGGCAAGCTCTACGCCTCGATCCAGGGGCGGCTCTCCGTCTCGCAGGACCGGGCGATGATCGACAAGCTGTGGAACCCCGGCGCCGCCGCGTGGTTCGAGGACGGCAAGGACGACCCCAAGATCCGCCTGCTGCGGCTCGATGCCGACAACGCGGAGATCTGGCTCGACGGAAGCAGCCTGGCCGCGGGGGTCAAGTCGCTCCTCGGAATCGACCCGAAAGAGGATTACAAGGACAAGCAGGCGAACGTCACGCTGTGACCGCTTGCCGGGCGCGGCCGTCCGCGCCCGGCCTTCCGTGCAGGAGCCGCCCAGTTGCGCCGAACCCTCCCGCTTCTCGTCCTCGTGCTCGCCGTTGCGTTCGCGCTGTCGCCGCTGGCGAGCGACGGCTTCAACGGCTTCACCCGCGACCAGTTTCCCGTCGTGAACGACTTCTGGCCGGTGCAACCGGCGGGGTGGGCGTTCTCGATCTGGGGCATCATCTATCTGTGGCTGATCGCGGGCAGCGCCTATGGTCTCTGGCGCGCGGCCGATGCGCCTGACTGGCAGCCGATGCGCGGACCGCTGGCGCTGAGCCTCGGGATCGGAGTCTTCTGGATTGCCGCTGCGGATCGGTCGCCGGCACTCGCGACCGTGATGATCGTGGCCATGGCCGCCGCGGCCATCGCGGCGCTGATCCGCACCGGCAAGACCAGCTCCGCCTGGCAGTCCGCGCCCGTGGGGCTCTATGCCGGCTGGCTGACCGCCGCCACCGGGACCGCCGTGGGCGTGGTGCTCAGCGGCTACGGCTTCCTGTCGCCGCAGGTCGCGGCGGTGATCATGCTCCCCCTCCTGCTGCTGGTCGCGCTTTTCGTGCAAGGGCGGCGGCCCGACGTCTGGACCTATCCTGTCGCGGTCGGCTGGGCGCTCGTGGGCGTCATCGCCGCCAACTGGCCCGTACGGAACTGGCTGGTGATCGCCATCGCCGCCGCAGGCATCCTGGCGCTCGCCCTGCGCGGCGCGGCGGCGCGGCGTTAACCAGATCTTCAATCAATGACCCTGACCGCCTCAGACTTCCTGCTGTAATCGACGGAATGCGGAACAGCCGGTCCGGGGATGCCCGGGCCCGCTTTCGGCTGCACGGCGACTGTCGGCTGTGCAATGGTGCGATTTCGGAAGTTGTGGTGCCGCAGAAGGGCATCCATGACCTCGGACGGCGGGGTGCTTCCTATTGTGCAAGTTACACGAAGTCAACGACTTGCGCCGGTTCAGAGAGTGGGCGTGATTTGTGAAGTGGCCTTTCATGTGGGGCAGTCTGTGGGGCGGTTTGGGGGCGCTGAATGCGAGAAAGGGGCATCAAGAGACGGGGCAGGATTTATCATCTCCGCGTGCGAACGCCTGCGCGCTTCCGAGTAGTGGAAGCGCGGCGAGAGGTTACAATGTCGCTTCGGACGGACAGTCTCATCGAGGCGAGGGCGCGTCACACGTTGACCTATCGCGCGCTTCATCAAGCCTGGGAGGCACGCCTGCGCGGCCAGGTGGGGCCGGCCCCTTGCTTCCCCTGGGAGGGCCGAGCCCACCCGACAGATGATGTCGAATCTGTCTCACGCGCTGATTTTCCTCCCGACCCGGCGATCAGGATACTTCTTGAGCTTCTGGAAAAAATTGTGGAGGGCAGGCTTTCGCCAGGCGGAGCAGCCCCCCTAGGCCACGGGAAGTTGCCCCGGCTCCTGGTGTCAGAGATGCCTGCCGTGAACGAGCGCATCCGCGCCGACCGGATCGCTGCGAAGAACGGCCGCCAACTTCGGGAGTGGCGCAACAAGTACTTGCGGGCGACGGAGGCGTTCATCACCGTGGTCGGCAACAGGTTCATGGCCGAGATCACTTCACAAGTTGCGCAAGCCTATCGAACCTACTGGGATAGAAAGCGGAAGACTGATCAGCTTACCACTCAGTACGTGAACAAGCAAATTGCCTATATTGTTGATTTCCACCCGGAACTGACCCGGGTTTTCCATCGAGAAGT
>NZ_SELD02000064.1 GCF_004923205.2 Paracoccus aeridis | reverse complement strand
CGATCACTCCCTGAACCCGGCAGGGCAGTCAGGCCGGACGCTTACGTTCTAACCAAGCCGCAGGCAATTATTCTCGACTTCTTCTCTGGCTCTGGCACGACGGCCCATGCGGTCATGCGATTGAACCGTCAGGACGGGGGGCGACGGCAATGCATCTCAGTGACAAACAATGAGGTTGCGGCCGATGAACAGGCAGAGCTTCGCGAGGCCGGCCTGCGCGCCGGAGACCCCGAGTGGGAAAAGCTGGGCATCTGCGACTACATCACGAAGCCTCGCATTGCCGCCGCCATCACCGGCAAGACGCCGGATGGAGAGGCCATCAAGGGCGTTTACAAGTTCAATGAAAAATTCCCGATGGCTGAGGGGTTCGAGGAGAACGCCGAGTTCTTCACGCTGACCTACGAAGCCCCTGTCGCCGTCAGCCACAACCTCGCATTCCAGCGCATTGCGCCGCTGTTGTGGATGCGCGCCGGATCGGAGGGGCGCCGCATCGACGATCTTCCCGCCGCCGGCTGGGACGTGGCCGACACCTACGGTCTGCTCGTCGACCTGGACCGCGCCGCTGCGTTTTGCGACGCGGCTGCCGCCCAGCCGACCCTGCGCATCGCCTACGTCGTGACAGATGACGACCGCCGGTTCCAGGCGGTGGCGCGTGCACTGCCCGACAGCGTCGAGCCGGTGCGGCTCTACGAGTCCTACCTCTCCAATTTCCGCTTTTCGATGGGCCGCTGAGCCATGAAGTTCACACTCAAGGATTATCAGGAAGAAGCCGTTCGGGAGGTTCTGGTGAACCTCAAGAAGGCCTCGCGTCGCTGGCGAGAGGACGGTGACAAGCATGCCTTCTCGCTGACGGCAACCACGGGCGCGGGCAAGACCGTCATGGCGGCGGCCGTGTTCGAAGCGCTGTTCCACGGCGACGACAACTACGACATCGAGCCTGACCCGGGTGCAGTGGTGATCTGGTTCAGCGACGATCCGTCCCTGAACGAGCAGTCACGTTTCCGCCTGCTCGAGGCGTCGGACAGACTGTCGATCTCGGACCTTGTGGTGGTGCAAAGCACGTTCCAGCGCGAGGTGCTGGAACCGGGGAAGGTCTATTTCCTGAACACCCAGAAGCTGAGCAAGTCGAGCCTCCTGGTGCGCGGACACGATCCCGATGACGAGGGGATCGAGAAGGACGGCCAGATCCGGCTGATGCCCGACAGTCGCTCCTACACCATCTGGGACACGATCCAGAACACCATCGATGACCCGGCGCTGACGCTTTACCTCGTGCTCGACGAGGCGCATCGCGGGATGCGCGCCGCGACAGGCGCGGGCGAGAAGACCACCATCGTCAAGCGGCTGATCAACGGCTCGGGACCGGTCCCCGGCATCCCGGTCGTCTGGGGCATCTCGGCCACGGTCGAGCGTTTCAACGCCGCCATGACCGACATGACAGGCCGCGCGACCCTGCCGAACGTGGTGGTGGATTCCGCCAAGGTCCAGGCATCAGGTCTGCTGAAGGATACGATCATCCTGGACGTGCCGAAGGAGGCGGGGCAGTTCGATACCGTGCTGGTGCGCCGCGGCACCGACAAGCTGAAGGAGATTTCCTCCGCCTGGGAGGCTTATGGCCAGCAGCAGGACGATGCTGGAACAGTGCTGCCCCTTCTGGTTCTGCAGGTTCCGAACGCGCCCGATCACAACGACATCGGCCGGGCTCTCGACACCATCTTCACGCAGTGGCCGGACTTGCCCGAGGATGCCGTGGCGCACGTGTTCGGGGAACACTCCACCCAGAACTTCGGCCGCCACACCGTGCCCTACATCTCGCCCGAACGCGTTCAGGAATCGACGTGGGTCCGGATCCTGATCGCGAAGGACGCCATCAGCACGGGTTGGGACTGTCCGCGCGCCGAAGTCATGGTGTCGTTCCGGCCTGCTCGGGACAAGACGCACATCACGCAGCTGCTGGGGCGCATGGTGCGCACCCCACTGGCGCGGCGGATCCCGGGCAACGAACGACTGAACTCGGTCGATTGCCTGCTTCCGTTCTTCGACGAAGCCTCGGTCAAGGACGTTGCCAAGGCGTTGATGTCCGGTGGGGACGGTGGCGACGACTTGCCGGGTCGCCGCGTGCTGATCAACCCCGTCGAGTTGAAGCCGAATCCTTCGATCCCGGAGCCGGTGTGGGACAAGCTGCTCTCGCTGCCTTCCCAATCCCTGCCGAAGCGGCATGCCCGTCCAGTCAAGAGACTGACCTCGCTGGCGCACGAGCTGGCCGTGGATGGCCTGCTCGAGGACGCTGGCAAGGCTGCTCATGCGGAAATGCACAAGGTGCTCGATGGCGCCAGAGCGCGCTACAAGGCGGAAATCGAGACTGCCCGCAAATCGGTCCTGACAGTCGAAGGCAAGAGCCTGAAGGCCGACCTGAAAGGCGGCGGCATGTCGTTCGACGACTTTCTCGAGGAAGCGGACTACGCCGTGATCGAAGACGCATATCGCAGGGCGGGCCGTGCGATCAGTCCGGATCTCGCGACATCGTACAGCGACTACCTGGCGCGGAGCGAAGGCGATGCGAACGACATGGAGGCCGCTCTCATCGATGCGCACGTCACGATCGGCGCTCTGGGATTGGTTCCCGGTATCCGAGAGACACTTGAGGCTGAGGCCGAGAAACTCGCGAACCAATGGCTCACTCGCTTCAGGGTCGACATCAAGAACCTCTCCGACGAGCGTCAGGACGTGTATCGCCAGATCCGGGAGATGAGCGCGAACCCCATGGATGTGGACTTGGCTCGACCGACGTCTTGGATGCAGCCGACGACGATCCGGGAGGCGAACGGCTCAGAGACCCCGCTGCCATCGTTCGAGCGGCACATGCTGTGCGATGAGCGTGGGATGTTCCCCGAGGACTTCAATTCCTGGGAAGGTGAAGTCGTGAAGTCCGAGCTCGCGCGGGCGGGAGCCGTCGCGTGGTACCGGAACCCGTCGCGCGCCAGCCAGGACTCGCTTGGCATCATTTACGAGGAGGGGGGCGAACCAAGGATCGTCAGGCCCGACTTTGTTTTTTTCGTTCAGCAGGACGATGGGACCGTCGCCGCCGATATCGTCGATCCGCACGGCATTCAGTTTGGCGACGCGATGCCGAAGCTCAAGGGGCTGGCGCAGTATGCAGAACGCTTCGGCGACCAGTATCGTCGGATCGAGGCCGTTGCGAAGATCGGCGACAAGTTCCGTGTTCTAGACCTGAAGGAAGCCCCGACGCGCGCGTCGGTCTATGCCGCGACAACCATCAAGGCTCTGTATGAAAGCGCGGATGCATTCGATTACTTGCCCTAACCATCACGAAGTTCGATGCCAGTTCCCTGCGGCATGGATACGGCTTTCACAACGGTTACTAATGATTTGTGGCTCAAAACCCTTCATTATCAGGGCCTTGATCGGCTTAACCAGACCCGGCGCGGTTAACAGGTCCGGAGAATATCGGCCCGGAGAGAACGCGTATGCGCCTTTCGGGGCGTGGGCCGGTTAACAGCCTCACCCGCATAACCCTTGAAAACATCAAGAAAATCCGGCCGCAGCCGGATCGGGAGAACGCTTTCGCGAGGGCAAGTGGCGGAGGGGATGGGCCTAAGATCCAACCCTCTCCACCCTAAGTCATTGTTTCCGTTATAGCGATCTTGGGATCGTTACCACACTGCAGCTCGCATCAGTCCGCATCCTCCTTTCCTCCATGTCCATAGAGGCTAGCATTCTGGTGGGCCCGATCTTGTCGCTCGAACTCGAGCGTCGAGTGCGTGATGCCAAATTCGCTCTCAAGCGCCCGCTTTATCGCGTGCTTGATGTCCTCGAGGCGATCCCATGCATTCACCTCGACCACCACATGTGTGTCGAGCGCAGCAGCATGCTCTTCCATCTGCCAGAAATGGGCGTGGTGGATGTCAGCCACCCCGTCGATGCCACGCATCGCGGCGACAACCGCGTCGTTGTCGATGTCCGGCGGGCTGCCGAGCATCAGGGTCCGGATCGGCCCACCGATCTCGGTCAAAGCCAAGTAGAGGATATAGAGCGCGATGCCGATGGTGATCGCCGGATCGACCCACCGCATGTCGTAAAGGATGATCAGCGCGCCACCCACGATCACGGCGACCGATGCCAGGGCGTCCGACAGGTTGTGCAGGAAAAGGGCACGGATGTTCACGCTGCCCTTCTGCATCGAATAGGTGAGCAGCGCCGTCAGCGTGTCCACCACCAGCGCGACACCGCCGAGGATGACCACAGTCCAGCCAGCGACCTGGGGCGGGTCGATCATCCGCATGCCGCCCTCGTAGATGAGATAGAAGCCAACGAGGATCAGCGTGGTGTAGTTGATCAGAGCGGCGACGATTTCGATGCGGCCGTAACCGAAGGTCATCCTCTCGTCAGCGGGCCGCCGCGCGATCTTGCGCGCAGCGAAGGCGATCACGAGGGACGCCATGTCGGAGAAGTTGTGCAGCGCATCGGCGATCAGGGCGAGGCTGCCGGACAGGATGCCACCGACGATCTGGGCGACCGTCAAAAGCGCGTTCGCCCAGATCGCAATGGAAACCCGTCGGTCGCCGGACTTGGGGTCGATATGTGCGTGGCCATGGTCGTGAGACATCGTGTTCTCGCTTAAGTCTTGCCGTCATCTTGATGGACCGCCTTGTGGTGCTCGCCATGCGCGTCGCGCAGGATTTCGATACCGCCCCAGGCGGCGACGCCGGCGACCGCGATACCGACCACCAGATCGGGCCAATTGCTGCCCAGCAACCAGACCAGACCGCCTGCGACGAGAATCCCGCCGTTCGAAATGAAGTCATTGAGACTAAATGTGTTAGCCGCTCGGACGTTCACGTCGGGATCCTCGAGCCGACCAAGGAGCCAGATGCAGATGCCATTAACGACCGCGGCAATGAGCGCCATGGAGATCATGAGCGGGCCGAGTGGTTCGGAACCGGTGTAGAAACGGCGGACGGCATCAATCAGGATACCGGCCGCGAAGATCAGCAGCAGCCCCCCCGACACGTTAGCGGCCGCACGCTTCCATTTGTCCGAACGAGACAGGGCGAAAAGGCTGATGGCGTACACGAAGCTGTCGGAGGTGTTGTCCAGACCGTTGGCGATCAGCGCACTGGAGTCGCCCAATGCACCTGTCGCAAAAAAGCCGATGGCGATGGCCGCATTCAGCAGCAGAACCGTCCTGAGCGTACGGCGCTGACGTTCATCCGGATCCTTTGGCAGTTCTTTGGTCATCAGGTTCGCCTCCGTTCGTGCTGGCCGTCGGATCAAGGCGGCCTCATTTGCCCTGCATGCGCAAGCCACTCGATCCCCGCCAGAAAAGAGGCAGCTTGCTGCCCAAGAATCGGCCGAGAGGCAGTTCTAGTTCCTCTAGTCACTAGAGATTCAAGGGCTGCGCGTGGATTTATGTCTAGACGCCGCGCGGGGCGAGCAGGATCAGGGCCGCGCCCGCAAGGCAAACGACGCCGCCTGTGAGATCCCAGCGGTCGGGTCGCTCGCCTTCGGCCAGCCACATCCAGAGCACGGACGCCACGATGTAGACGCCTCCGTAGGCTGCGTAGGCGCGCCCGGCGAAGGCCGATTCGATCTGCGCCAGGAGCCAGCCAAAGGCGATCAGGCTCGCAACGCCTGGAACCAGCCAAACCGCTGAGGCGCCGAGGCGCCACCAAGCCCAGATCGCGAAACAGCCCGTAATTTCCGCCAGAGCCGCGGCGGCATAGATCGCCAGGGTCGGCAGCGCCGTCATTCGGCGGCCCCGGACGTCCTGTGGTCTTGCGCGCAATGTGAATGATCGCTCAGCACCTCGATCACGCGGCAGTCGGCCACGGTGCCCTGTGCGCACTGCGCGATCATGCGCTCGAGCTCTGCCTTCAGCGCCATGAGCCGCGCGATCCGGGCCTTGACGGCGGTGAGCTGTTTCTTCGCGATGACGTCGGCGGCTGCGCAGGATTGATCGGGCTCATCGGAGAGGCTCAGAAGGTCCCGGATAGCGTCCAGCGGAAACCCAAGCTCGCGCGCGTGGCGGATGAACGCCAGCCGATCCAGTGCCGACTGCCCATAGAGCCGCTGGTTTCCGGCGCTGCGCTCCGGCTCCGGCAGGAGCTCGATCTGCTCGTAGTAGCGGATCGTCGGAACCTTTACGCCGGCCGCCTTACCCAACTTTCCGATGGTGAGCATCAGATTGCCTCTTGAAGCTATAGCTACTAGAGACCTTACGTTCCCGACTCAGTAAATACAATGTCGCCCGCTGGGCGGGTGGAAGGGCGTGATGACGGCGAGCGACAGTGCAACCTACGAGTGGACGGTTTCCGGGATGGACTGTGCGTCATGCGCCAGCAAGGTCCGGGGTGCGGTCGAACGCCTGCCCGGCGTGAGCGACGTCGATGTGGCGCTGATGACCGAGCGGCTTCGGCTGACTCTCGATGAAGGGCAGACCCCTCGCGACCAGATCGAGGCGATCGTCAAGCGGCTCGGCTACGGGATCGCAGCGAAAGGATCGAGCCCCGACAGAAAACGCTTCGTGCTGCCGGAGGGCGAGCAAGCGTCCCGTGCGGACCGCTCGCGGGATGGCGCAGGACTCGAGCCCGACACTGCATCGACAGAGCCCGAGACCGGCCCTGCGCCCGGTTCGCGTTGGTATCGAACTGCGAAGGGCAGACTGGTGATCGGCACCGGGCTCCTCCTCACGGCGGCATGGGCCGTGAAACTGCTCGCTTCCCAGGACGTGGCGACCTGGGCATTCGTCCTCGCCACGCTCATCGGGGTTGCGCCAATCGCGCGCCGCGCCGTGGCGTCCGCCCGAGCGGGTATGCCGTTCACGATCGAGATGCTGATGACCATTGCCGCCACCGGCGCGCTCGTCATCAATGCAGCAGAAGAAGCGGCGCTGGTCGTCTTCCTCTTCGCTGTCGGGGAGGTTCTCGAAGGCGTGGCGGCGAACAAGGCGCGCGACGGGATCCGGGCGCTCGCTCGCCTGGTGCCGAAGACTGCGCTCCTGGAGATCGGCGGCAGGACACGGGTGATGCCGGCCGACCAGTTGCAAGTGGACCAGATCGTTCTGGTGCGCCCGGGGGACCGGGTCCCGGCAGACGGCGAGGTGATCGAGGGCACTTCGGGCGTCGACGAGAGCGCCGTCACGGGGGAGAGTGTGCCGAAGCTGAAGGAGCCGGGGTCCCCGGTTTTTGCAGGCTCGATCAATTCCGAGGCGGCGCTGCGTGTCCGGGTCACGAAGTCGGCCGAGGACAACACCATCGCCCGGATCATTCGTCTGGTCGAGGAGGCAGAGAGTGCCCGCGCACCGACGGAGCGCTTCATCGATCGTTTCAGCCGTATCTACATGCCCGCAGTCGTCGGGGTTGCGGTGCTGGTGGCGATCATTCCGCCCCTCGCGTTCGCGCAAGCCTGGGATACGTGGATCTACCGCGCGCTCGCGCTGCTGCTCATCGGATGTCCCTGCGCGCTGGTGATCTCGGTGCCGGCTTCCATCGCCTCTGCGCTTTCTTCCGGCGCGCGGCGTGGGCTCCTGATGAAGGGAGGCGCCGTGATCGAGGCTGCGGCGGCGATCACTCATGTTGCGTTCGACAAGACGGGGACCCTGACCCGCGGACGGCCGCGCGTCACGGACGTGGTGCCGATCTCGGGATCGGAGACGGAGGTGCTGGCGCTGGCTGCCGCCGTCGAAGCGGGGTCGAGCCATCCTTTGGCGGAGGCGATCCTGGCACGCGCAGAAGCGGCGGAAATTGCGCCCTTGGTCGCATCGGCCGCCAAAACGCTCCCGGGCCGGGGGGCCGAGGCGGTCGTGGAGGGTGACCAGGCATGGGTGGGCTCGCCACGGTTCGCGGAGGAGCACGGTGTGCTCGACGGCAGCGCACGGCGGAGGGCGGCGAGCCTTGAAGACGAGGGCAAGACGGTCGTCGCAGTCTTCCGCCGGAGCGAGCTTGTCGGGCTCATCGCGCTTCGGGATGAGCCTCGAGAGGATGCCGCCCGTGCGGTCCAGCAGCTGAAGGCGCTCGGCGTGAGTTCGGTGATGCTGACCGGCGACAACCGACGCACAGCGGCAGCCATATCAGACGGCCTCGGCATTGAGTACCGCGCCGAATTGATGCCCGAAGACAAGGTCGCTGCGATCCGCGAGATGGCTGCCAAGGGCCAGGTGATGATGGTGGGTGACGGCATCAACGATGCCCCTGCGCTTGCCTCCGCCAATATTGGCGTGGCTATGGGCTCCGGTACGGATGTCGCGCTTGAGACTGCCGATGCCGCGATCCTGCGCAACCGGGTAACCGATGTGGCCGGCAAGATACGGCTTTCCCGGGCGACCATGGCCAACATCAGGCAGAACGTGGTGATCGCGCTCGGCCTCAAGGCGGTGTTCCTAGTGACGACCATCCTTGGCATCACCGGGCTCTGGATTGCAATCCTCGGCGATACCGGCGCGACGGTGCTCGTCACGCTGAACGCGCTGCGGCTTCTCGCTTTCGATCCGGAGGAGACCTGAGATGCTGTCTCCGTTCGGCTGGTCGGCGCTCGCCGTCCTTGCGCTCTATCTCGCGCTCTTCTTCTGGGGCGGCGTATTGGCGGCCCGGGCCGCGGGGCGGTCGATATGGCTATTCGGGCGGGCGACCGGACGCGACCGTCTGGCCGCTGCGGGTTTTCGCGCCGCCTTCGCTATCGCCTTCCTCGGGCCACTGATCTGGCTGGCATCTCCGCCAGTCCAGAACGCCGACCCGTTCTGGGCCGACGGCGGGCTGCCTCTTCTGAGCTTCGCCGGACACCTTCTCGCCATCCTGGGCGCGATCATCGCCTTTGCCGCTCAGATGTCGATGGGGGCGTCCTGGCGAGTGGGTGTTGATCCGGCCGCGGTTGGTGAGCTCGTTTCCGGCGGCCTCTACCGGATCAGCCGCAACCCGACCTTTCTGGGCCAGCTACTGCTGCTCGTCGGAATCGCCCTGGCCATTCCTTCTGTCCCGACGGCGCTGGCGGCTCTCCTGTTCTGGGCCTCGGCGAGCACTCAGATACGGAGCGAAGAACGTCTGCTCTCCCAGGAGCTCGGCAGGCCATACGACGAATTCAGGGAGCGCGTCCCTCGGTGGGCCGCTTTTCGGCACTGGGGCGAAGGATCAAAATCAGCATCCACTCGCAATACCCATATCGCCGAGATCAACGGGTAGTGAGCCGGCAGAACTTGAATCCCGACAGGCCGAAGCCTCTAAGGCTTTCGATGGCATCGAGGCGAAGGAATAGATGACGTTGAGAAAACTGCAGATCGCACTTTGGGCAGCGGTAGCGCTGGTCCTGATCGGCACTGCCGGCTTCATGCTCGGCGCGCGAAACGAAGAGCCTGTCGCAGCGGCGACCTTTCAGCCGAGCTTTGCCTTGGCCGATGCTGCGGGACGGGAGCGCACGGACGAGGAATTCAGGGGCAAGTATCTTCTCGTCTTCTTCGGCTTCACCAACTGCCCGGATGTCTGCCCGACGACGCTGGCCGAGGTGGCGCAGGTGATGGACGGGCTCGGCGAGGACGCGGCGCAGGTGCAGCCGCTGTTCATTTCGATCGATCCCGAGCGCGATCGGCAGATGGGGCTTTCCGAATTCACGGAGGCGTTCCATCCCTCGATCCTCGGGCTTGCCGGCACTGCGGATGAAACGCGGGCCGCCGCCGAGAGCTTCAAGATTTTCTACGAGCGTCAGGAGGCCGAGGCCTCCCCCGACGGCTACAGCATGTCGCACAGTTCGGCCCTTTACCTGATCGGGCCAGAAGGCCACTGGATCAGGCAGTACAGCTACGGGACGCCAGCATCGGAAATTCTGGCCGACCTCCAGACGAGATTGTGAGGCAAACAATGAAAAGATTGGCGATCATCCTGGCCCTTCTCATCGCCGCGCCCCCCGCCATAGCATGCGAGACCTTCACGACAGGCGATATCACGGTGGAGCAAGTCTGGTCGCGTGCCTCTATCGGGACGCAGCGGCCGGGTGTGCTGTACATGATGATCCGCAACGAGGGGGCAGCCGACGACGCGTTGATCTCGATCTCGACGCCAATTGCGGAAAAACCGATGCTGCACGAGACGACAGTCGAGGATGGCATCGCTTCGATGCCGCACGCCATGCGAGTCCCTGTGCCTGCTGGGCAGACGGTGGAGCTTCGCCCCGGGGGCTACCATGGCATGCTGATGGGCCTGACCGAGGCGCTGGAAGAAGGCGCGTCCTTTCCTGTCACCCTGACCTTAGAGGAAGCCGGAGATCTGACGGTTTTGGCCGAGGTGCTGTCGATGCGGGCCGAGGCGCCGGAATGCGACGCCGCCCAGTAATTCTCGGTCTCGGTGCTGTTGCCGGAGGCTTGGCGTTCACGCTCGGACTCGGCGCATGGCAAACCCGCGATCGGGAGATTGTACAACAAGATCCACGTCTGCCGCTGCCGCTCTCGTCGATGGACTGGCGTCTGGTTGATCACCGCGGTGAATCCGTTGTGCCGGCCGACTGGGTCGGGCGACCGGCGCTGGTGTTCTTTGGCTTTACCTGGTGCCCCGATGTCTGCCCGACGACGCTTATCGATATTTCCGGCTGGCTCGAGGATCTCGGTCCCGAGGCCGACCACCTGACGGTCGCGCTCATCACCGTCGATCCGGAGCGCGATACGCCGGAAGTGCTGGCGGAGTATCTCGGCAACTTCGATCCCCGCATCACCGGACTGACCGGCGACCCAGAGCAGATCAGGGCGGCCGCGGAGGATTTTCGCGTGCGCTATGAGAAGATCCCGCGAGAGGATGCAGACTACACGATGAATCACACGGCCGGCGTGTTCCTGTTCCATCCCGAAGGACGCTTTGCGAGCATCATCGACTTTCACGAGGACAGGCGGCACGCCGTTCCCAAAATCCGGCGCGCCCTGAGCTGAGAACGAGGGCGAAAGCCGTACGCCATAAGGAGGACCCAATGAATTTCAATCTATCTCGACGTGACCTGGTGTTGGGCGCCTGCGCTGCATCTCTGGTGGCTCCCTTCGCTGCGCGGGCTGAAGCCGCGCTGGCCGTGCACGTGGTCAAGGGCACTGGCTGCGCCTGCTGCACCGCTTGGGCCGAGTACCTGCAGGCGGAAGGATTCGATGTCACCGAGGAGGAACTTTACGGAACCCTGCTCATCCGCCACAAGCTCGACCATGGCGTCCCCCAGAAGATGATGTCCTGCCACACCGGACATGCTGGGGGGTATGTCCTTGAAGGCCATGTGCCGGCTGCCGACATCCGCCGCCTCCTCGAGGAGCGGCCTGATGCCGTGGGTCTGGCAGTTCCCGGCATGCCCTACGGTTCACCGAGCATGGGTCCGGAGGATAAGCGCGAGGCCTATGACGTCTTTCTGATCCGCCGCGACGGATCGACAGAGGTGTTCTCGAGCTACGAGGCAGCGTGACCAGAAATTTACCCGGCCAGAGAACGATTCCGCTGCAGTCCAAGGAGCCCGCTAGCCTTCCATAGCCCACGCGGTCAGATCGAGCGCTGGTTGACGCGCTTCGACAGCTCTGCAGCGCTTTCCACCCGCTCCGAATATCGGTCGGTCAGATAGGCCGAGCGGCCGCGCGTGAGATGGGTGAACTTCATGAGTTCCTCCATCACGTCGACGATGCGGTTGTAGTAGGGGGAGGGGCGCATCCGGCCGGCGTCGTCGAACTCGCCCCAGGCCTTCGCCACCGAGGACTGGTTCGGGATCGTCACCATGCGCATCCAGCGGCCGAGGATGCGCATCTGATTGACCGCGTTGAAGCTCTGAGAACCGCCCGACACCTGCATCACCGCGAGCGTCTTGCCCTGCGTCGGTCGAACTCCGCCGAGCGACAGCGGGATCCAGTCGATCTGCGCCTTCATGACGCCCGTCATCGCGCCATGGCGCTCGGGCGAGCACCAGACCATGCCCTCCGACCAGGTCGCGAGCTCGCGCAATTCCTTCACCTTCGGGTGGTCTGGGTCTTCCGCGTCCGGCAGCGGCAAGCCGGACGGGTTGAAGGCGCGGGTCTCGGCGCCGAACCAGCGCAGCAGGCGCGCCGCCTCCTCCGAGGCAAAGCGCGAGTAGGAGCGCGTCCGGAGCGAGCCATAGAGCATCAGGATGCGCGGCGGGTGCGTGGGCGCGCCCGGCGCGGCGAGCGCGGCCATGTCGATCGGCCTGAGCGAGGCCGGGTCGATGTTCGGCAGATCCTCGATCGGGACAGGATGGTCAGCCATGCCGCGCACCTCCCGCATCTGCCGGAAAGTGGTGTCGTGTGCGGTTGGCGATGGCGACCAGCGACAGCATGACCGGAACCTCGACGAGCACGCCCACCACGGTGGCGAGCGCAGCCCCGGATTGCAGGCCGAACAGGCTGATCGCGACGGCGACCGCCAGCTCGAAGAAGTTCGACGTGCCGATCAGCGCGCAGGGCGCGGCGACGTTGAAGGGCACGCGCCACGCCCAGGCCGCCGCATAGGCGAGCGCGAAGATGCCGTAGGACTGGATCAGGAGCGGCACCGCGATCAGCGCGATCAGCAGCGGCTGCTCCAGGATGATCTGCCCCTGAAAGCCGAAGAGCAGCACGACCGTCGCCAGAAGGCCGATCACCGAGACCGGCTTGACCGTCGCCGTGAAGCGCGCGACCGCTGTCTCGGCGTCCGTCCCCCGGCGGCCCCGCGCGAGCCACTGGCGTGTGGCGGCGCCGGCGGCGAGCGGGATCAGGATGTAAAGTCCGACCGAGAGTATCAGCGTCTCCCACGGCACGACGATGTCGGTGACGCCGAGGAGCAGCGCCACGATCGGCGCGAAGGCAAAGATCATGATGACGTCGTTCACCGACACCTGCACCAGCGTGTAGGTGGCGTCGCCCCGCGTCAGCTGCGACCACACGAATACCATCGCCGTGCAGGGCGCGGCGCCGAGCAGGATCAGACCGGCGATGTATTGCTGGGCATCGGCCGGTGCAATCAGATCCGCGAACAGGACCTCGAAGAACAGAACGGCGAGGCCCGCCATGGTGAAGGGCTTGATCAGCCAGTTCACCACGATCGTCAGCACGAGCCCTTTCGGCCGATCGCCGATGTGGCGCAGGCTCGCGAAGTCGACCGCCACCATCATGGGATAGACCATCGCCCAGATAAGGACGGCGACGACGAGGTTGACGGACGCGACCTCTAGGCTGGCCAGTGCCTCGAACAGGCCTGGAAGCACGTTGCCGAGCAGCAGCCCGGCGGCGATGCACAGCGCCACCCAGACCGACAGCCACTTTTCGAAGAAGCCGATGCCGGCGGGCGGCGCTGCGATGGCCTCGGCCGTGGGCGCATAGGTGTCGTTGCTCATCGGGCGGGGCTCTCGTTTACGCGGCGCCCGTCGGCGTCCACCACGCGTTCGCCGTCCTCCTTGCGGAATTCGCCCTGCTGCGGAGTCGGCAGGATCTCCAGCACGGCCTCGGACGGACGGCAGAGCCGGGTCCCGAGCGGGGTCTCGACGATTGGCCGGTTGATGAGGATGGGATGCGCCAGCATCAGGTCGATCAGCTCGTCATCGGAGAACTTCGGGTCGTCCAGCCCGAGCTCGTCGTAGGGCGTGCCCTTCCGGCGCAGGAGATCGTGCACCGGAATACCCATAGCGGCGATCAGCGCCACGAGCCGCTCGCGGCTCGGAGGCGTCTTCAGGTATTCGATGACTTCCGGCTCCTCGCCGGAGTTACGGATCAGCGCCAGCACGTTGCGCGACGTGCCGCAGTTGGGATTGTGATAGATCGTGGTGGTCATGCGGTCTCTTTCCGGGCGGCGGCCGTCAGGGGAGCGATCCCGCAGGCTGCCGGATCGCCAGCGCAGCAGTGGCGGGTCAGGTAATCGATCAGGCCTGTCATGGTGTCGAAGCTGGCCGCGTAGATGAGCGAGCGCCCTTCGCGCCGGACGGTCACCAGCCCGGCATGCTTCAGCTCCTTGAGGTGGAACGACAGGGTCGCCGAGGGAAGATCGAGCGCCTCGCCAATCCGGCCCACTGCTCGGCCCTCCGGGCCGGCCTCCACCAGCAGGCGGAAGATGTCGAGACGCGTCTCCTGCGAGAGCGCGGCCAGCGCCGCTAAGGTATCTTTCTTCTCCATGTCTCCACAATATTGGAGATATAAGGGACAATCAATCCCCCGAGTGCGGCAGCTCAGCGCCGATCTTCGCTGGCCCTGCACGCCCGTGCCTGCTCGCGCAGTACGACATAGTCGCTCATCATCTCCGCCAGCACCGAGCGTTCCGGCAGCAGCAAGAGCTCGTCGGCCGCACGCGCCTGGAGACCGCGACTGTACTCCACGACCGGCGGGCATGCAGAGATGCCACCCGTCTCAGAACCGGCCGTCGCGCAGCCGCTTAGCAAGCTCGTCGCGATCACGAGGGCGGCGAGCTGCCGCTTCCAGCATCTGGCGTTGGACATCATTGGCTTTCTCCGCGGTCGCAAGGCGTTCGGCGAGGCGTCCCGCTCGCTCGCCGGACCGCCGAAGCGCAAGCAGGAACAGAAGCACGGCGAGCGCGATGGCGCCGTAGCGCAGCGCCGCCCGCATCCACGAGCTGGCGGCGAACCCGGTCAGGAGCGCGGCGATCACCGCCGCCCCCGCTTCCAGTCGTCGAGCCGGGCGTAGATCGTGACGCCGATCCCGCCGAGCGCCACGGCGATGAACACCCAGCGAAGTGTGTCGAGATACGGCACGAGCGGCAGGATGGCGGACTGGGTCTCGGCCAGGACGCTCTGCGCGACCTCCACGCCCGCAGCACCCAACGTGGCGACACCGGCCGCCCCGCCACCCTTCATGGTGCGGCTCTCGGCCAGCACTTCGCGCGCGGGCGGCGCCTCGGCTGCAAATGCCGTCGCCCGGATTGGGAACCGCTCGCCCCACTGACGCGCCGGGCCGAGGTCGACATGGATGAACCCCGAGCGCGGATAGAAGCCGAAGCCGAGGAACCCGACCTCCCGCGCCGCCGCCTCGAAGGCGACCGGGTCGTGGTTCGCCATGGCGATGTCGAAGGCGGCGCCGTCGAGGTGCTTGGAGCGGATGGCGCCACCCACGGCACGGTTGTGCTCGGGGCTTCGATAGGCCGAGCGGACGATCAGCGGCTTGCCCAGCCGGTCGCGGAGCGCTTGCAGCTTGTCGAGCGCGGGTTCGTTGATGAGCAGCTTGCCGGTGCCGCGGCAGGCGATCTCGGCCGGGCTGAAATTCGGCCAGCGCCAGGTGCTCTCCGGCACGTCGCGCCAATGGCGGTGGAAGGTCGTGGTCATGGTGATCCTCCGAAAACGAGTTTCCGGCCCCTCGCAGGGCTCGGTGCGTTCGCCGCTTGGGAAGGTCCACTGGACCTTCCCGTCTGCCTGTCAGGCAGACCACGGCTCACCCCGCCTCGAGGGCGGGTCATTGCGGGCTGATGAATGGGGATGGGGCGCGACTACGGGCTGCCGCCGAAGATCTTGAGCTTGATGGCGATGCCCGCGAGCAGCGCCAGCATGACGCCGGTGGTGATCATGCGGACGGCGGTTTGCATCGCGGTGCGGCGCACCAGCCGGATGCAATCCACCAGGGAGCGCAGATCGCGGATGTCGAGCGCGGCTTCGTCGCCGTCGAGCCCGACATCGGCGAGCGCGCGCTTCGCGCCTTCCTCGGCCGCCCGCGTCAGGATCGCCTCGAACTCGGCGTCGGGCATCCGCACGAAGCCTTCGGATCGGGGTGGTGACATCGGGATCCTCCTTCCGCCGCTCAGCCGATCTTGCAGCCCCAGAAGGACGTGTGATCGGCAGCGAAGTAGCCGTCCGCGACCCGGAAATACCCCTGCAGCTCGACGGTATCGCCGGCGGTGAGCGCCACCATCGTCTGAAGCCAGAGTGCGGTGGCCTCGGAGACATGCGCGCCGCTGATCTCGCCCCGCGAGCCGCGGATCTCGGACGTGCCGTTCAGGAAGAGGCGCCCGCTCATCCGCGCAGAAGCGCTGGCGTTGATCTTGTAGAGCAGCGTCGCGCCGAAGAGATAGGTGCCGTCGACAGGCGCCACGAAGTGGTTGTTCGCGGCGTCGAAGGCCCCCTGATCGTTGTAGTCGGTGTTGTTCAGGCCGATCTTCGTCCAGGTCCCAACGCCCACGTAGTTGTCGTAGTTGGTGTACGCCTTGAACCGCGGCAGCCGGGGCTGATCGACAATGCCGGTGGCGTTGTCGACGCTGAGGCCGTCGAAGAAGGTGCTGCCGTCAGCGGAGACCGCGAGCCGGAAGCGGTCCGACCCGAACAGCCCCACCAGCGCCTTGGTCACGAAGCCGGTCTGCAGCGTGAGCCCGAGATCGTCGCCAGCGGCCTCCTTGTTCATGGTGTAGAACAGATCGCCGGTGCCGCCCTCGGCCGCGGTCTTCGCCGTCCAGAGCGCGGCGTTCAGCTTGGCCGAGAACGGGTTCGACGCATCCGCGGTGGTCCCGAGCCCCAGCAGTGCGAGGTTCTGCAGCGATGCCGGGGTTGTCCCGACCCAGCCCGCGCCGTCATAAACCAGCAGCAGCCCCTCGTCCTCGACCCACGCCCGCCAGCCGGTCCGAGGCGGCAAGCGCAGCCAGGCGCCCTCTGTCCAGAGCGCCACGTTCAGGTCCCAGCCCGCCCAGTCGTCCGTCGCGCCTGAGCCCACGATGTAACGGTCGCCGTCGGCGGGGCTCGCCGGGGGCGCTGCCAGATCGCGATCGAGAACCGAGAGCTGAACGAGCCCGTCGAGGATGCGCAGCGCCTCGTTGTGCGTGATGTGCTTCTGTGCCTGCGCCGCCAGGATGTAGGGCAGCAGGAGATGGGTCGTGGCGTCGGACATGGGATGGCCTTCAGAGGGTCAGCGTGACGGTCTTGGGCGCGCCCCGCCCGACGAGGGCGGAGAGCTGATAGATACGGATCTCGAGCATGTCGCCGGGGTCGAGCGGACCGCCCCAATCGGCGGTCTGCTGGGCGGCCGTGTAGACCGCGCTGGTCGTCGTCGTGCTCAGCACCCGCTTCACGGTGGCACCGTCGAGAATCTCGACCTCGTAGGCTTCGAGCTCTTCTCCGAGCGGCACTTCGAGCCCGCCCCAGCTGTCGGCCGCGAGCGCACGGGAGCGGCGGGTCCAGCGAATCGTCAGGTCGCCGGGTGTGCGAGGCTTGCGCCACGGCTGCTCGACATGAGCGACCGAGAACGGCCGCAGCCCGACGCCAGCGGGCGTGAAGGCCTGCGCCACATAGGTCTCGTCGCTCACCGGGCGGCTCGCGGGGCCGATGCGCCAGTTCCAAGGCAATCCGAGATCAGCCTCAGCGATGGGCAGCGACGCAAGCGCGGTGTCCAGAACCACCACCGGCGCGCCTGCAGGCGCCGGGTTGCCCATGGCGCCCTCGGTCCCGCGCTGGCCGCGCAGGAGCCGGGTCAGTCGATATCGACCGGGCGCCAGCAGCTCGGCCGCGCCCGCCTGCACGATCTCCCAGACGCCCGGCGCGCTTTCGATGGCGAGCGCGTTGGCACCGCTAAAGAGGGTCAGGTCGGTAACGCTCTCCAGCGTGCCGGTCAGCAGATCGACCACCAGCGCATTGCCGAGGTCGAAGCGCGAGGTGGGCCCGGCGTAGAGGTCGGAGACCAGCGCCCCCATCAGGGCGCGGCTGCCGAACGTGGTCAGCAACTCGAACCCATCCGTCGAAGGACTGCGAAACACCGCCATCTCGCCCGGCCACGGCACGGCGTGCGCGGCGACCAGCGGCCGATGCGCCGGCTGGTCCTCGGTCAGCTGCGGCAGGTCCATCAGCACCGCATCCGGCGCGCCGAACACGACGGCGCGGGTCAGCGACGCCGCACGGGGATCGCCGGGCGGCAGATCGTAGGTCGCCCGGTCCTGGCGGACCGCCTCGATGCCGCGCGCCTCGGCGTCGGCGATGGAGACGAGCCGCAGATCGACCGGCCGCCCGTCATGCGCGAGCCGGATCGCGTCGGCCGGATCGAGCGCGAGGCGCGAGGGTGGAAGACGGAACGCCGCCGTCTCGCGCCCGACCCATGCCTCCATCAGCGCGCGGCGGCAGCGTCGCTCGGCCTCTTCGGGCGGCACGGCAAGCGGGAAGGACTCCGAGGCAATCCTCGTCGTGTCCACGGTGATGCGCCTCGCCTCGACGAGGGCCGCGTCGTAATCCTCGTCGGCCCGGGCGATCTGCCATTTCAGCGCCTGCGGCAGTTCCGTCTCCTGGCCTCGCGTCAGTTCCAGCAGGTCGCCCTCGCGGGCGGCCACCAGATCGTCGGGCGCAAGGGTGGCGACGGACGCCCGGCCGCGCATGACGAAGCGGATCACGCCCTCGGTCTCCACCGCATCGAAGCCGAAGTGGCGCGACAGCGTGGTGATCGAGGCGCGCGGGCTTTCGAGCGCGGTGATGGCGTAGCCCTCGACCGCGCCCCAAAGCCCGGTGACGTCGATCCGGGACTCGGGCAGCCCGGCGCGCAGGCAGAGATGCCGGACCAGCGCGGCGAGCGACACCGCGCCGAGCCGCCCGGTCAGCCAATGACCGAGCCGCCAGTTCGCCCCGTCCGTCCAGACATCGGTCAGCGCCGGAAAGAACGGATACGGCCGCGCGTCCCAGGTCCAGGCGGCGCATTCGGGGACGTGTACCATCCGGCCGCCGTAGACCGAGGACAGCGGGTTGTTCGCGGCCTCGCCCCACCAGAGATAGGTCGCCTCCAGATACGCCCGCTGGATCGCGTCGTCGCGCCAGCCGCGCGAGAAATGCGGCGTGAAGCTCTCTGACGACTTCGGGTCGAAGAAGACGTTGGGCTGGTTGGTGCCCCGGTCGATGGCGGGACATCCGAGCTCGGTGAACCAGATCGGCTTGGACTCTGGCGTCCACGCCGTCGGCGTGCCGACCTCCACGCCGCCCGGCCGGTCGTAATGCGCGTTCGACCACCAGGCGCGTAGATCCTTGTAGCGGAAGACCCACGGCTTGCTGGCGGCACCATCGGTGATCGCGGTGCGGACCTGCGCGGCGCGGTCGGCCGCGCTGGCATAGAACCAGTCGAAGCCTTCGCCGCCCGCGATGTTCGCCTGCAGGTAGGCCCGGTCGTAGATCGCGGGCCAGCCCTCGGCCGCGTCGAGATGCTCGAACCCGTCCCGCCAGTCGGAGAGCGGCATGTAGTTGTCGATGCCGACGAAATCGATCTCCGGATCGGCCCAGAGCGGATCGAGGTGGAAGAACACGTCTCCGCTGGCATCGCCCGGCTGGTGGCCGAAGTATTCCGACCAGTCGGCGGCATAGCCGATCTTCGTCCCGGACCCGAGGATCGAGCGGACATCCGCGAGGAGGTCCCGGTAGGCCTGCACGGCCGGATAAGTGCTGGCGCCCGATCGGATCGTGGTCAGCCCTGGCATCTCGGTGCCGATCAGGAAGGCGTCGACGCCGCCCGCCGCCGCACAGAGATGGGCGTAGTGCAGCACCATGCGCCGAAGCCCCCAGTCGACGGGCGTGCCGGTCCAGCTGACGCTCTCGCCCGAGACGCTGAAGCTGGCAGGCGTGGCCGCGCCGAACAGCGCCGCGACCTGACTTGCGGCCGTGGCGGTCTTGTCCACCGTCCCGGCGAAGCCAGCGGCAGGCGAACAGGTGATCCGCCCCCGCCAGGGGAACGCGGGCTGCCCCGTCTCGGCGGCATTGTCGGAATACGGGTTCGGCAGCGTGTTGCCGGGCGGCACGTCCATCAGGATGAAGGGGTAGAAGGTGACGCGCAGCCCGCGTGCCTTCATCTCCTGGATCGCCTGCACGACAGCGAAGTCGGACGGCGTGCCGCCATAGACCGGGCGGTCCTGATCGTCGCGGCTGACGAGGAAGGCGTTGGCGCGGCTGACGCCGTTGACCGACCAACTGGCGGGTGTGGTCGACTTGGCGGACACCTCAACGCCGGGCCGCACCTTGCAGGAGCCTGCCCGCAGGTCGTCGCCGAACCACGCCACCACGAGGCTGACGCTCTCGACCGCGGGCGCCATCGCCTGCAGCCGGTCGAGCGCCTCCACCATGTCGGTGGAGTCTGCCAGCGCGTTCAGGTTCTCGGGCACCGTCGCGCCGCCATCGGTCTTCCGGATGGCCTGTGTCGCGTAGGTGAACTCGCCCGAGGCCGGGATCATGGTGACGGCGCGGGTCAGCCCCTCGGCCGTGTCGGGATCCGCGAGCGGGCGGAACACCTCGAAGGACAGCTGCGGCAGCCGGTTGCCATAGGTCGAGAGCGCCAGTTCCTCGAAGACCACATAGGCCGTGCCGCGATAAGCGGGCGTGTTGGCCGCGCCCATCTTCGCCTCGATGAACGGATCGGCCGTCTGCGCCTCGTCGCCGGGATACCAGCGCCAGGTGACGCCCGAGAGGTCCATCGGCTTTCCGTCGGCCCAGATGCGCCCGATCCCGGTGATCGGCCCCTCGCACAAGGCGACGGCGAAACTGGCGGAGTAGAGATACTCAGTAGTCTTGACCTTGCCGCCCCCGCCACCCTTGCCGCCTCCCTGCGTGGTGGTCTTTGTCTCCTCGCGAAAGTCGGTCGCCCAGATGATGTTGCCGCCAACGCGCATCCGGCCGTAGAGCCGAGGGATCACGGCTCCCTCAGTCGAGGACGTGATGCGCAGACTGTCGAGCCGCGCCCCTTCGATCCGTTGCGTCGGCGCCAGCGACGAGACGATCCAGCTGTCGACGACCGAGCCGATGGTGGAACCGATGAAACCGCCGATTGTGGCGGCGCTGACGCCGAGGATCGCGCCGCCGATCGAACCGCCTATGGCGGCGCCGGCCGCGCCGAGAACAAGGGTGGCCATGTCGGGGGTCTCAGCGTTGCGGAAACAGGAAGGCGAAGGCGATGCGCCGCCGCCATGCTGCCGTGAGCGGTTCTTCGATTACGCCGAGCCGCTCATAGGCGTGGAGGAAGGTGTCGGGGCCAGTCAGGATCCCGACATGCTTTGCGATGGCGCGCGGCATCATACGAAACAGCACCAGCGCACCGGGAGTGGCATCGGCCGGAGCGATCTCGGGCATCATGCGGCGCGCGCCTTCCGCCAGCACCTCGTGCGGGCCGGTTTCGCCCCAGTCGCGGCTGTAGGGCGGGATCAGGAACGGCTCCGGCCCTACCACCTCGCGCCAGACCCCGCGCGCCAGACCGAGGCAATCGCAGCCGACGCCGCGGAGACTCGCCTGGTCGTGGTAAGGTGTGCCGAGCCACGCGCGCGCCGCCGCGATCACCCGCTCCGGATCGGCCGGCGTCATAGCACGCCCCCGTCGTGGCCGCCGTCCTTCGTGGCGTACCGGAGAACGGCGTCATGGCCGGGGATGTGGGGGAAACCCCGGAAACTGGCGGTGTTGGCGAACTTCGCGCCACAGGTTTCCATGCGCTTGTCGCAGCCCGCACGGATGGTGAAGGCGTTGCCCTCTGCGATCGCGCGCACTGGCGCTTCGAGCAGGGTCAGACAAGCGATGCCGTCCGTGACGTCGTGGCTCAGCACTTCCGTCTGACGCCCCGCGTTCGCGCCGCTCGTCCAGTTCAGCGTGCCGAAGGTGAACCAGCCGGCCTCGAAGCCGGAGAGACCGGAGGCGGTGAAGGCGCGGTCGCGCAGGAGGTCGATCACGGCGCCCGTGCCCTTGAAGGCCGGATCCTCGAGATCGACGCCGCAGCGCGCGTCCCCGAGCGCGGCATCGCAGGTCGCCTGGAAGGTCCGTCCGACCGTCTGGCCCAGCACATGCGCGAGAGAGCGGACCTCCGCGACGAAACCGAGCCGCCCGCGCCGAATCTGGCCGATGGCGCCCCGGCGCATGAGTACGCGCTGGCTCGTGTCGGCCCAGTTCACGCGCCAGACATCGACCTCCGCGTTGTCCCAGCGCCCATCGAGGATATCGGTCTCGGTGATGCGGTCCGAGGTCAGCACCCCCTCGGCATCCTGCGCATCGACCGACAGGTCCGATCCCGACCGCACCTCGGATGCCGTGAGCCCGCTCTCGGGCTCGAAGTCGGTCCCGTCGAAGCTGAGCGTCCGGTCGTGGTCGGTGAAGCCGAAACTCGCGCCATCGGCGCGCGCGATACGCCAGCACCAGGCAAGCGTCGTCGTGCCATCTTCGAGATGGGCCTGCAGGGCGGGAGCGAGGGCCTTCATCGGCGCAGTTCCAGAAGCGGGATGGAGGTGATCGAGCCCAGCCGTTCGAGGTCGAGCGTCACGTCGAGCGCGTCGGTGTCGAAGCGGACCGGGACATCGAACTCGATGCCTGCGGTGATCGCGACGCCGGAACCCGGCGCGGTGGTGAAGGTGATGACGCCGGTCGTGGTGTCGACGGACCAGCCGGACCCTTGCGGCGCGCCATTCAGGGCGATGGTGACCGAGCCCCCGACCGGCTTGGTGATGGTTCGCACCCACGACTGGCCGCCCGAAGCGTAGTGCTTGACCAGCTGGAAAGTCGTCGTCGCACCGTCGCCAGTGCCGATCACCTGGTCTGTCGGGGCCGGTGCTCCCGAAGGCAGGCAGGATTTGTGATCGCCCCAGTCCTTGAATCGGAAGCCATGCAGGCGGCCGTTCCTCGCCTCGAAGAAGGCAACAACGGCGGCGAGATCGTCCGCGCGGCGGATGCCGTAGGCGACATCGTAGCGGCGGCGCGAGTTGGCCCAGCTGGCGTTGCGCTCCTCGTCACCCGACGCCAGTTCGACGATCTGGGTGCGCCGTTCGGGCCCGCCCCGCGCGCCCCGGCTGATGTTGTCCGGAAACCGGACCTCATGGAACGCCATCACATGCCCCTTCGGCCGAGCGAGACCGCCCGGGCGATGTCCGCCGCGACCTGCGTGCGGGATTGCCGGAAGCTCTCGGCGTCGCGCGCCATGATGGTGACGTTGATCCCGCCGCCCGTGCCGAAGCTCTGTGCCTCACGCCGGGAGAGCACACGCTCGCCGCGCTGCAGGATCGCAGGCACCTCGTCGTGGCGAAGCCCGGCCACGCCACCGCCATGCATCCCGGGCGCGGCGGCGAAGGCCATGGCCGGGACCATGCGCGAGGGGCCGGACGATCCGACCATGCCGCCCGCGTGCAAGATATTGGCGAAGATCCCGCCCGCGCCACCAAGTGCGCCCGAAAGCGCGTTGGCGATGGGACCGAGGATGAAGCGCCGCGCCGCCAGCTGGGCGAGATCGGCGAGCAGCGAGGTGACGAGGTCTCGAAAGTTTAGCTTGCCGGTCTTCACGAACTGGCCGACGGCGTTCTCGGCCGACTGGAAAGCGCCGACGAGGCTCTGACCGATGTCGCCGCCGATCTCGCGGGCCTTGCTGGCGTAATCCGACAGCGCCGCCGTGACCGCCCGCCAGCTGGTGACGGTCGCCTCGGCGTCAGGTTCAGCGGCGGCAGCCGCCGCGCCTGCGGCAGCGCCGGCATCGGTTGCGGCCTGTCCGGCGCCGTCGAGCGCGGTCTCGAACCGCTCCGCCGCGGCCGTGGCCTCGGCCAGAGCATCTGCGCCGTCCTCGTCGGTGCCGCGCACCGCATCCCGCAGCGCCTGCCAGCTTTCCAGCGGGGCGCGCGCCCCTTCGGCCAGATCGCGCGCGGCGCCGCGATAGAGGTTCGTGGACTCGAGCGCCCTGTTCGCCGCCTCGGTCAGGCCGAGATCGGGCGCGGTGAGCGGGTTGTCCTGGAAGGCCCGGTCGAAGGCCGTCTGCGCCGCTGTCGTGGCAGCACTGGCCGCACCCTCGAAGCGGTTCTCGATCTCGCCGAGGTCGAGGTCGGGCACCAGCGAGATACGCCGTTCGGACCCGAGCGCTTCCAGCCCCTGGTTGATCCCGCCAATGAAGCCGTTGATGCGCGAGACCACGCCGTTCAGCATCGCCTCGACGCCGTCGACCAGGCTGTTGGCCGCCTGGAACGCCATATCGCCGATGGCGGCGGGCAGCAGGCCCCAGATCGCCTTGATCGCCTCAAAGGCGCCCTCGAAGGTGTTCGCCGCCGTGTTGCCGAACGCCACGACGCTTTCGATGGCGCTCTGCATTCCGGAGGCGGCGTCCGCCTTCAGGTCGAAGAACATCGCAGTGGCGGCCGCGCCCGCCGCCGCCGCGCCCATCTTGATGCGTTCCCAGACCTCGACCGCGACGTCTTTCAGCAGCGACATCGCCTCGCTGAAGCCGCCCGCGCCGGAGACAAGACGGGTGAACTGGTAGACAAGCTCGCCCGCGCCGACGATCAGCGCGCCGATGCCGGTGCGGATGAGCGCGCCGCGCAGGACGACGAGCGCGGTGGCGAGTCCACGGACAGAGAGCGCCGCGGCGGCCATGCCGGCGACCCAACGTCCCGCGAGGAACGCGGCGAAGGTGGCGGCGTAGGTCGTCAGGCGGCCGATGTTGTCAAAGAGCCCGCGGATGGCGATGCCGAGCGGGCCGGTGCGGCTGGCGACCGCCGCCATGGCGTTGGCGACGGCTTCGAGCGCCGGTGCCGCGGCGACGGCCAGCTGGTTCGACAGCCCGCGCCAGATCAGACCGAGCCGGGAGATGGCGTCGTTCGTCCGCTCGATCTGGTCGGCGTCCTGCTCGGAGACAACCACTCCGAAGGCTAGGACGTCCTCCGTCGCCTGGCGCAGCGTCGCCGTGTCGATCCGGCTCATCGCGATGGAGCCTTCCTCGCCGAACAGCTGACCCGCGACGGCAGCGCGTTCAGCAGCGGGCACGAAGCTCTCGATCGCCGCGTTGATCGCACCCACACGCTGGTCCAGCGGCAGCGCGATCAGCTCGGTGGCCGAGAGCCCCAGCCGGTCGAGCGCGTCGGCGGCAGGGCCGGTTCCGGCGGCCGCCTGGCTGAGACGGCGCGTCAGATCCTTGGTGGCCTGCTCGATACCGGACATCGAGACACCGGCCAGCTCACCCGCGCGCTCCAGCGTCTGGATCGAGGCGACGGTTGTGCCGAGGGACTGCGCGAGCTTGGCCTGCGCATCCACCGTCTGCAGGCCGGAGCGGACCATGGCAACGCCGGCAGCCGTGGCGGCAGCGACCGCAGCTGCAGCCGCCACACGCACCCGGCGCGCGAAACCGGCGAGCCGCGTGTTCGCCGCCTCCATCTCCCGGCTCAGCCGTCCGAAGCCGCGCGACCCGGCCTCGCCGACACCCTCCAGCTCGGCGCGCACCTGGCGTCCGCCCACGGCCGCGAGGCGGACGCTAACCCGTTTTTCCGCCATAGGAGTGATCCATCTGTTCGTTGAGCTTGGCGACCATGACCGCCTCGATCACGGGAAGAAGTTCGGCCATTGCGAGCGGCGGCACGCCGAGCGCGTTCCCGAGCGCCAGCGCCGCCGAAAGGTCCCAGCCGATCACGGCGCCGGGCAGCACGCGAAGCTGCCCGCCGAGACGGCCGACCAAGTCCCAGACCTGCCAGCCTTCATGCGTCAGGGGCCGGTTCAGCCGCGCCGGGCAGTCCGGGCAGGTTTGCGCGCTGGCTCCGCAGGGTTCGCAACCCTCGCAGTATCGGTCGCCCCCGCCGAAGGACCATTCGGCGAGAGCGCGGAGCCGTTTTTTTCCTGTTCCAGCAGCAGGCCCTTCGAGACGTAGGTCAGCTGGAACGCCTCGAAGATCGGCCAGACATCGAGCAGCGCGTCGATGGCCTCGGGGCTTGGGTCGATGGGATTGCCGTCGGCGTCGCCGATACCCTCCCAGGCGAGCACCGCCCGCCGCGCCAGCGCCTTGGCGAAGGCGACGGCCCGCTCTTCGTCGGAAGCCTCCTCGGGCACCGCTTCGACGGCGGGATCGCTGCGGGTCGCCACCATCAGCGCGGTGGTCAGCGGTCGCAACTGCACCCGGACGCCGGGCGCCAAGTCATGCCAGCGCGGCGCGTTCGTCAGATCAAGCGTCAGCATCAATAGGTCTCCACGTCGTTCACGAGGGTGGCGGTGCACATCCGGCCGACGACGCTGTCGCGCGCGGCCTGCCAGTCGAATGTCGCCTGAACGCCCTGCGGCCCGGAAATCTCGATGCGCGGACGCGGCAGGTAGACGGCGTGCACGGTAAAGGTGAAGCTTTCGCCCGAGGGCAGGCTGTAGGCAAATTCCATCTCGCAGGCCTGGCCGTTGATCGCCTGCGTTACCAGCGTCTGGTCGGCGAAGCGCACTTCGATCCGGCCGCTGAGCGCGGCGATGGACGGGTCCGCGCCGTCGATACGTCCGTCCGAGCGGATCGTCTCGATCCGGTCGAGGTTGTTGGCGTAGGTGATCTCGGCCGAGACCACGTTGCCGAGGGCGGTCCCATTCCGGGTGATCGCCCCGTTGAAGTGGCCGAACCGCTTCAACTCCAGCGCGGCAGGCGTCCCGGCGCCGGTTGTCGTGCCCACCGTCTCGCCCTGCGCCACCAGCCGCGCCGTTGCCGTCAACAGCCCCGAGCGCTGCATCTGCCAGGTGATCTGGTCGAGCACGCAGCCGGAATACATCGCATAGCGCGGAACCTCCGGCATGCCGGTCTCGATCGACAAGCTGGGCAGCGTCCAGGACCCCGACTGGAACTCGTGGCTGAACGGGGCCTCCGCGCCCGTGGTGGTGGGTGGCCCGAACGCCGCCTTCAGCCAGAAGCCGAAGGCCTCTGCGTCCAGCGGCACCACGGCATCGCCGTCGGCCGTTACCGCATCCTTGATCGGCGCCAGCGGGTCACGGCCGTAGCCCAAGAGCTCCGAGTTCAGCAGTGGCTGCTCGGCCCCCAGCGACGTGCTGGCGAAGGGCATGCGAGTGAAGCCGCTGGCGGGCGGCGTTCCATAGGTCGTCTCGAACGCAAGCGCCATCTGCGCCCGCGCCCCTTGGGCTCGTGCCATGGTGTTCTCCTCGGGTTGTCGGGATCAGCCGAGTGGGTCGGCCGTGGAATAGTGCAGCACCACCGGGATCACGGCGGCCTTCAGGCTGGCCGCGCCCTCGACGGGCAGATCGACCGGGCGCGCGGCTTCCGCCTCGACCCAATCGCAGAGCCCGCCCAGCGTGCGGTCGGCGACGAGCGCTGCGCCGATACTGGCGGTCAGCGTGTCGAAGGCGGTGTCTCGGTCCGCACCCTGCACGATCGCCTCGATCTCGGCGCGATGCTGATAGTGGTAGCGGAGCGGCGAGAGCGTGACCTCGGGCTCCCCCGGCTCCCCGTCGCGCTGGATCAGCAGGCCCTCGGCCGGCACGCGCTCGGGCAGCACCTCGCCGCGGAGAGCGGTGGCGGGCAGCGCCGAGAGCCGCGCGTGCAGCGCGGTGAGGATGGTTTCGCGAGGGGTGGGCATGGAGGGTCTCTTCGATGTCCGAAGCGCCCGAACATGGGCAGCTGGACCTTTGCAATTCTTGACAGTTTCTGAGCGTTTCCGGTAACTGGACCTATGGGGATTGCGAGCTCCCCACGAGGCGCCAGCCGAAGATCGCGTTCCTGTTCAACCCCGGCGACGGAGGAACGCACATGCCTGCGCCCAATGCCATTTCGTTCGACAAGCTCATCCGCATCATCGGAACCCCGCGCGCACCGCTTCTGCTCGACGTTCGGTCCGAGGAAGATTTCGCCGCCGATCCACGATTGCTCCCAGGTGCTGTCCGGGTCGACGACCAGGCGCTCGCCGCCCTCGCGCCACAGCTCGGCGGCCAGCCTTCGATCACCGTTTGTCAGGCCGGTCACCGGCGCAGTCAGGGCACTGCCGCCTGGCTTCGCGCCGAGGGCTGCGCCTCGGAATATCTCGAGGGCGGATTCGAGGCCTGGCGCTCCGCCGGCCTGCCCCTGATCGATCCGTCGAAGCTGCCCGCGCGCGACGCGCAGGGCCGCACCATCTGGGTCACCCGCTCGCGCCCCAAGATCGACCGCATTGCGTGCCCATGGCTGATCCGGCGCTTTTTCGATCCCCGCGCGATCATCCTGTTCGTCGCGCCCGCCGAGGTGATCGGCGTCGCCGAACGCTACAACGCTTCGCCCTTCGACATCGAAGGCGTGTTTTGGAGCCACAGGGGCGACCTTTGCACCTTCGACGTGATGCTGGCCGAGTTCGGCCTGAGCATTCCCGCGCTCGACCGGCTCGCGACAATCGTGCGCGGCGCCGATACCGCCCGGCTCGACCTTGCGCCCGAGGCCGCTGGGCTGCTTGCCGCGTCGCTCGGCCTGTCGCGGATGTATTCCGACGATCTGGAGCAGCTGGAGGCCGGGATGCTGCTCTACGACGCCTTCTTCCGCTGGGCGCGGGACGCCACCGACGAGACCCACAACTGGCCCACCAACAAGCCGAAGGCAGACTGATGCAGGACCGCGCGTACCCCACGCTGGCTGCGGCCACCCGCATCTGGGCCCGCATCGGCCTGTTGAGCTTCGGCGGTCCGGCCGGGCAGATCGCGCTCATGCACCGTATCCTCGTCGAGGAGCAGCGCTGGCTCGGCGAGAAGCGGTTCCTGCACGCGCTCAACTACTGCATGCTGTTGCCGGGTCCGGAAGCGATGCAGCTCGCCGTGTACATCGGTTGGCTGATGCATCGCACGCTCGGCGGCATCATCGCGGGCGTCCTGTTCGTGCTGCCCGGCGTCGTGGCGATCATGGCACTCAGCTGGATCTACGCGCTCTACGGCAATGTCGGACCGGTCGAGGCGCTTTTCTTCGGGCTCAAAGCCGCGGTGCTGGCCATCGTGGTGCAGGCGGTCATCCGCATCGGATCGCGCGCGCTGAAGAACGGTGCGATGGTCGCCATCGCCGCGGCCTCGTTCGTGGCGATCTTCGGCTTCGCCATTCCGTTCCCGCTCATCATCCTCGTGGCTGGCCTGATCGGGTTCTTCGGCGCGCGGGCGGGCTTGCCAGCATTCCATGGCGGCGGCGGACACGGCAAGGTCGGCAAGGTCCAGGTCGACGACGCCGATACGCTGCTGGGCGAGGAATCGCCTGATCACACGCAGGTCAACCGGGGTTGGGCGTTTCGCATCTCTGGGGTGTTCCTCGCGCTCTGGCTGGCGCCGGTTGGACTGTTGTTCGCGGTACTTGGGCCAGAGAACGTGTTTTCGCAGATCGCGGGCTTCTTCAGCGTCATGGCCGTGGTGACCTTCGGCGGCGCGTATGCGGTGCTGGCCTATGTCGCACAGGAGGCGGTGCAGAACTACGGCTGGCTTGCTCCCGGTGAGATGCTGGACGGGCTCGGGATGGCGGAGACCACGCCCGGCCCGCTGATCATGGTGACGCAATTCGTGGGCTTCATGGGTGCTTTCCGCGAGGCGAGCGGCCTGTCGCCCCTGATGGCGGCAACGCTCGGCGGGCTGCTGACGACGTGGGTGACCTTCGTTCCCTGCTTCCTGTGGATCTTCCTCGGCGCGCCCTTCATCGAGCGTCTGCGCGACAACGCAGTGCTGACCGCCGCCCTGACCGCCATCACCGCGGCCGTGGTGGGCGTCATCCTGAACCTTGCCGTCTGGTTCGGTCTGCATGTCGTCTTCGACGAGGTGCGGACCGTTACAGCGTACGGCCTCGATCTGGATGTGCCCGTCTGGTCGACGGTGAACCTCGCGGCTGCGGCACTGGTGCTTGCCGCGCTTGTGGCGGTGTTCCGCTTCAGGCTGGGCGCCGTGACGGTCCTTGCGGGCTGTGCGCTGGCCGGTGTCGCGCTGGCGTCTGTGGGCTTGACATGAAGCCGATCTTGTCATGGCGCGGATCAAATCTTCGCCTCCACCCAATTCGCCACGATCAGCCCCGGCACGCTGTCCAATGCCCGATCTGCATTCCGCGCGAGGTCCAGCCGCTTCGGCAGCTTGACCTGCGGCACCAACAGGAAGATTGGCGCGGTGACCTTGCCGCGTCCGGTCTTCGAGCGCGACACCACCGCTTGGCCCTTCGTGTTCAGCCGTCCCTCGGCCACCAGCAGGCTCGGGCCGGTGCGGCGATAGACGAAGCGCAGGCGCAGGCCACGGCGACGTTCCCATTCGCCGGGCGTGATCCTGCCGCCGCGCAGGGATTTGCCTGCGGCGGGCAGAGGGATCGCCAGCCAGAAGCCGTCTTTGGAGCGGATCAGCGGGCCGGTGTCATGCGCGCCGACGATGACCGGGGCCTTCGACCAGACCAGCGCTGCCGCATCCAGGCTCTCGCCCGACCTCGGGAAGTTCTGGCTCCGGATCGAATTGGCGAGCCGGGGGCCGAGCCCCGCGCCGGTGATCTGCAACCGCCACGCCGACTTCAACCCGGTGCCGGCCCCGCGCATGGCGGCCGAGACCGCGCGTTCCCCCGCCGCGACCTCGGCCGCCATCATGGCTACGATGTCGGGATCGATGTCGAGCTTCAGTTTCATTGCGGTCACGCCGGGCGCAGGTCGACGGTCCAGACCAGCCGCTCGCGGTCACGGACGGGCTCGCCCTGAATGAGGAAGGCGTCCCCATCGATCTCGATCCTATCGCCGGGACGCGGGTTCGCCACCTCGGCGACGCGCAGGTCGATTCGGGTGGTCTCGGACCAGAGCCGCGCGTCGCCGAAGTCGGTGACCGCATCGGCACGCCGGGCGACGACGCGCACCAGGACGGGCGTGCCGCCGTCGGCGATGTAGACCGCATCCCGGCCGACGTTCTGGTCTGCAAAGAGCGCGCCGACGGCGGCGGCGAAGGCGCTCATCAGAAGGTCGCGTTCAGGCGCACCCGGCCGAGGGTGTCGCCCGCGCCGCTGGCCACCGCCTCGACGGACACGCCGATCAGGGTGTTGTCGGTTGCAACGGTCGTGCAGCGCTTGTTGGTGTCGTCCCAATAGACCTTGGCGCCGACAGTCCAGGCCTGGGAGCCGACCTTTGTGATGTCGAACACGCCGACGAGCGCGGTCTCGACGGGCTCGCCGAGGGCGGCGTCCCCAGCGGCGATGCCGAAGATGGAGCCGACGAGCAGGCCATCGCCGGAGGCGACAGCATAAGGCGCGCTCAGGGTGATGGTATTGCCGGGCTGGACGTAGTTTTTCATGGGTGTGATCCTCGTGGGAAGACGAAGGGCGGCCCGATTGGACCGCCCGTGTGTCAGGGTTCAGCATGTTGGGGTGCGGGTTATGCGCCCGGGTTCTTGTAGAGACCGCGCCAGTCGATCGCCTTGGCGCCGAAGTCGAGACGGCACTTGATCTCGACCCCGTCGACGTCGAAGCCGTTGCGGGTCTCGATGTAGGCGCCCTGCTGGCCCTCGAGATAGGCGTACTCGATGGTGTCGATCTGGTTCGGGCTGGCCGCCAGATACCAGGCGGTCTCGCTGGCGGCGTCGAGCCGCGGCTCGCTGATCGGCGCCAGCGTGCGGATCGATTGCGGCACGACGCTGGACGTCGCGGCGGGCACGAGGTTCTGGGCGACCAGCTGCTCGGCCTTCAGTTCCAGCGAGGCGGGTACGATCAGGAAGGCGGGCCGGACGTTCAGCACCGTCTTCTTGTCGAGGCCGGTCTGCTTGGCCATCGCCGCCCGCGCCGCGCCCACCGCCTCGACGGCCAGTGCAGCGCCGGTGCCCGCGAGGTTCTTGTGGGTGGTGTGGAACAGCGCGTTGCCGTCGGCCATCGCCGGGTTGGCGGTGATGATCCCCCAGACCACGTCCGACTCCAGCTGGGCGATGGAGTTGCCATACATCGCCGGGATCCGGGTGAAGGCGTCGAGATCGTCGTTGATCAGCGTCTGGCGGGTGATGGCGACCACCCGGCCATAGGTCTTGACCTTGTAGCTCTCCTTGCTCTCGCCGAGCGTCCCGCGCTTGAACTCGCCGCTCTCGCCCACCTCCAGAAGCTGCGGCGCTTCGCCAAGCTGGACCCGGTGCATGGCCTTGAAGTCGGTGGCGAGCACCTGGCGACAGAACAGCATGAAGGTGCGGGGATAGGCCTCGTAGGCCTGCCGCAGGGTCTTGTTGGTGACCGCCGACAGGATCTCCGGGAAGTCCGAGGTCGAATGCAGCGCCCGCGTCGCCACCTCGTCGCGCGACAGGCCGCGCGTGTTGACCCCGGCATTGCCGAGGCTTTCGCGGGCCAGTTCCAGCAGCGTCATGCCGCGGTACTGGCGCGCGGCGTCCTCCAGCTGGAACAGCGTCGGGCTGTAGCGGTGCAGCAGCGCGTTGGCCACCGCGTCGCGGCGGGTGATGCGCTCGTCCCTGCCGCCGAGCGGCACGGAGACATGCGGGAAGGTCCGGGTCTCGTCGGACTTGGCGGCTACCTGATCGAGGATCAGGCGGCGGGACTCGTCGACGCTGACGCCGCGCTTGACCAGGTCCTCGGCGAAGCCGCGCTCGAGGTTCAGCCGCCCGGCCAGATCGTAGATGGTGGAGACGCGGTCGCGCTCGGCCTCGCGGGCGCGGGTGGCGACAGCCTCGGTGTCGGGCGCAGCGGGGGCATCGGTATTCTGAAGCTTCGGCTGCGTGCGGGTTTCCACTGCGGCGACCTTCGGGTCGGGCGCAGCCGCTTTCGGCTCGGTCATGGGGGTGTCCTCGGTTGCAACCGGCTCGGTCGGCTGGGTAACGGTGGCGGCCGGGGCGGCGTCGCTCGCCGGGGTCTGGGTCTTGTCCGTCATCGGGATCGGTCCTTTCGTGCTGGAAGGGGCGTCCCGGCGGTGGAGGACGCAGTCGTGAAGGGGGTGCTGGGCGCGGAAGCCCGCTGCGGGGTCGGCGCCGACCGCGACGGCGGAGACCTCGAAGGGCGTCCAGTCCACCGCCCGCCAGAGTTCGCGCGCGGCCTCGGGCTTCGAGACCTCGAAGCGGTGGACCTGGTAGCCGATGGAGACCGCACGGATGTGCCCGGCCTGGATGTCGCGCCAGATCGGCTCGACATCGGCGCGCTCGGAGATGCGCACCAAGGCGATGCCCCGGCCGTTCTCGATCCGCGCCGAGCCCGGCACGACCGAGCCGATCACCGCATCCAGCGTGTCGAGCTCATGCACCTTCAGGAAGGGCGCACCCGCGTTCAGCCGGTCGAGCCGAACATGGCCGGGATCGAGGCTCAGTTCCTCGTCATAGGGTTCGCCGAAGAAGGTCGCGCGGCGGACGCGGGCCCCTGCCGACCAGACCACCTCAACGGTGCGGCTGTCGGCGTCGGCCGTGTTCGGCGCAAGCTCCGCCGACCGGCGCATGGCCGGCAGTTCGATCATCGTGTCCATGAAGGTCAGTCCTGTTGGTCGGCCTGCGCCGGGTCGGTTTCATCCGCGTCGGCGGAGGGGTCGGCGGCGGCGGTATCGGTCGCCGGATCGCCGGTCTGCGCGCTGCCGGTCTTGGTGACGCGGCGCGGGTCGCTGTCGAGTACCAGCCCCAGCGCGTCGAGCTTGGCGTTGGTCGCGGCGATCTCGGCCAGCACCGCATCGGGGTTGCGGCCCTGCCGGGCGATCACCTCGAACAGCGTCATGGTGCCGGAGCGGATCGACAGCAGGTTCGCCATCGCATCCTTCTGCGGATCGACCGCCTCGAACTTCGGCGGCGACCATTCCACCGGCACGGTCGGCGACGGGATCTGCCCCGCCGCCCACGCCGCCTCGGTGAACCAGCGCCAGACCGGCGCGCAGAACATCGGGATGAAGAGCTGCCATTGGACGGCGTCGATCTGGCGGCGGAACTCGACGAGCCCCGCCCGGATCGAGGAATAGTTGACCTGGCTGAGATCGCCGGTCAGCAATTCATATGGCACCCGGAAGCCCGCCGAGATCGTGTGCAGGCTGGCCCGCTTGTACTCGCCATAGCCGCCGGTGGCCGAGGGCTGGTTGAAGCGGATGTCCTTGCCGCCGCGCGCATAGGCGATCAGCCCCGGCTCGAACTGCTCGACCCGGTTGCCGTCGGCATCGACCACGGAGGGCGCGATGCCCTGCTGCGCCTCGTCGTCGCCGAAGACGATGGCGGTGACGCAGGCCTCGGTCTTCTTGCGGACCAGCTCGGCGACCTCGTAATCGTCGAGATCGCGCAAGCTGCGGATCACCGGCGCGCCCCAGGGAACGCCGCGCGCCTGCGTGCGCTGCTTCTCGTAGACATGGGCGATCTCGGTCGCCGGGACCGGGCGGCTCTGCAGGCCGTTCTGCAAAGCGCCATACGCGTCGCCCGGGTGCTCGGCATGCAGCCAGTAGGCCCGGCGCTTGCCGAACGGGTCGAACTCGATCCCCTGCACGAGGCGGCCCGCGCCGAGGGCGCCGGATTTCGTGGCGTCGAGGAAGTCGGCCTCCAGCACCTGCAGTTGCAGCGGTACCGGCAGACCGTCCGAGGATCGCCGCAGGCGGCGGCGCACCAGCACCTCGCCCGCCTCGACCATCTCGCGGCAGATCAGCGTCTGCAGGCCGTAGAGGTCGAGCTGACCATCGGCGTCGCACTCCGCCGTCCAGCGCTCGAAGAGCGCGTCGACCCTTCGGTCGAGCGTGTCGTCGCCGCTGGCGGCGCGGGGCATGATGCCCGCGCCGATGATGTTGTTGACCAGCACCGCCACGGCCTTGGCCGCATGCGGGTTGTTGCGCACCAGATCGCGCATCCGGTCGCGCAAGAGCGCCCCGGCGACGCCGATTTCGGTGTCGGCCGAGGATCCCGGCGCCCGCCAGCCCTCGGTGCGACGCCCACGCGCCGCGCCGTCATACCCCCGCGTCAGGGTCTCGAAGACCTGACGCGCCATCACGCGGCGGGCCGCCATGCGCGGGGCCACCGATGCGATGGCGTGGTCGAACCAGGTCGCCGACATCAGCGGTCCCCGCGCGAGAAGCCCGCCAGCCCCGCCACCGGCAGCGGCCGTGCCGTGCCCGCGATGGCGCGCTCGAGGGTGCGAATGCGGGCGAGCAGATCCTCGGCCGAACCGTAGTCGACGGACTTGCCGTCATAGCTGACCCGGGTCGTGCCGCTGGCATAGGCTCGGCGCAGCGCCGAGAGCTCGGTTTCCGTCCAATCTACCATCAAAACCATCCTCCGCGCCGCCCGAGCCAGTCGGAGCGGCGCTTGCCCTGCGGGGCCTGTCCCGGCCGGTTGATCTGTCCCGCGGGATCGGTGTCGGTGGGGGCCGCCCCGAGCTGATCCTCGAGGTCGCGCCATTTCTCGTCGGGCCAGCGGTCCGCGCCCGCGATCCAGGCGGCGGCGCGGGCGTAGACCCGGCAATCCAGCGCCTCGTTGCGCTCGCGCAGCTTCTGCCATTCCAGCCGGGCGAAGCCGCGCTTGGTGCGCACTGTCACCAGCTGCTCGGCCACGAACTGCTTCAGCCATTCGTTCTCGACCCAGTGCGGCAGATGCACCGACCCGGGCGGGAACGCCGCCCCGTCGGCCATGTCCTCCTCGGTCGGGCGCGCCAGCCGCAGGAAGCGGTAGGTCTCGGCCTTGAAGGTCGACACCGCCACGGTCCAGAGCCGCGCCCCGCGCCGCAGGCGTTTGCCGCCCTCGGTCGCGTCGACGAAGGTCGGCCCCGACACCGGGCTCGAGCGGTTGAACCCCTCGACGCCCTTGACCGGCGACACCTGCGCGAAGCCATGCGCCCGCGACCAGGAATAGACCGCTGGGGCCTCGTAGCCCGTGTCGATGGCGAGCCGCGCGATCCTGAGATGCGCGCCGCGTTCATGTGGCCAGCTTCGATCCAGCAGCGCGGTCAGCTCCGACCACGCGTCATGCCGATCCGGCCCGCCCTCGATCACGACGTGATCGACGAGCCAGCTCTCAAGCCCTCGGCCCCAGGCCCAGACATCGACCTCGATGCGGTCCTTCTGGACATCCGCGCCCGCCGTCAGGAACAGCCCGCCCGCTGGCACCGTGCCTGGCCGCCACGCCTCTCGGCGGTCGTAGAGTCGTTGCCAGTCCGGCGCTTCGCCGGTCTCGACCCATGTCTCGCCAAGGATGGTGTTGCGGAACGCCTTGATCGCCTCGTCGGAGCCTTGAGCCGCCTCCCAGCTGCGCGCGATCCGGGGCCAGCTGAGCCAGCCGACCGGCGAGTAGAGCGCCGAGAGGTGGTAGCCGACAGTGGTGGGATCAGCGGCCGTGGCGGTCGCCCGCCATTCGCCGCGCTCCAGCATCGCGGTCTTGTGGTGCTCCGCGACGGCTCTGTCGCAGCCTTCGCAGATATATTCTGCAGTCTCCGGCTTGCCCTTCTGCCAGCGCAGCCGCTCGAACTTCAGCCACTGCATCGCCCCGCAATGCGGACACGGCACGAAATAGCGCCGCTGGTCGGACGCCTCGAACTCGCGCTCGATGCGGCTGTGCCCCCGGATCGTCGGCGTCGAGACCAGGAATACCTTGCGCCGGTGAGCGAAGGTCAGCGACCGCGCCTCGGCCAGGGTCACCGGATCGCCTTCCTCGTCGGCCGAAGCCGGATAGGCATCGACCTCGTCGAGGAAGATGTAACGCGCCGGGGTCGAGCGCAGCCCGACCGCCGAGTTCGCGCCCGTCATGATCAGGATGCCGCCCGCGAATTCCTTGGACAGCATCGTGTTCCCGGCGTCGCGGGATCGGGCCGGTTTGACCCGCTCCCGGAGCTCCGGGCTCTCGTCGATCAGCGGGTCAATCCGCTGGCGCGAGTTGCGCTTGGCCAGTTCCACGGTCGGCTGGACCGCGAGCATCGGGCCCGGGGCCTGATGGATGGCAAAGCCGATCCAGTTGTTCCCAGCCTCGGTCGCACCGACCTGCGCTGCCTTCATGAACACGATCCGCTGGGTGGGATCGCCGGGCGACAGCCGGTCCATGATCTCGCGCATGTAGGGCGTACGCACCGTGCGATACCGCCCCGGTTCGGCCGAGGCGCGGCCCGAGAGCATCCGGTGCCGGTCCGCCCATTCGGATACGGTCAGGTCCGGATCGGGCCGGAGCCCGTTGCCCCAGGCGCGCAGGATCTCGCCCGCGCCGTCGAAGTCCGTCAGGCCATCTTCCGGCCCTGCGCTTACGCTCCGGGCATTCGTCCCTCGCAAGGGTCCACTGGACCCTTCCGTTTCGCTGTCGCGAAATCGGTCCTCATCACCGGAAGTCGGGCCGGACCTCGGCGAGTTCGTCGAGGTGGGCGCGTACATGTTTCTCCAGCACCTTCTGCATCGCGGCTGGCTCCACGGTGATCTGCTGGCCTGTCGCGTCGCGGCACGAGGCCGAGAGCTCGGACGCCATCAGGGCCGCCGCGCGTGCAGGCCAGTTCACCCACGCGTCCCGTTCCTCCCGCGCCAGCCGGAACACCAGCGCCAGCGCGCGGGCCCGCTCGATCAACTCCCCCTTCAGCTTCTGGAGCCGGATGCGCCGTTCCTGCGCCTTCAGCACTTCGTTCGCGGTCTTGGCCTGCAGGAAGGTCGTGCCGCCCCCCACCGCCGGGACCGCCAGACCCTGTTCGCGCAAGGTGTCGCCGACAGCGGCGACCGCCGCCTCGGGGACGGGCTTCAGCTTCGGCGCGGGCGGCTTTCTCGTCTTGGATGGGTCCGTCGTCTCCGCGCGCCGGGCGTCGCTCGCGGCCGCGTTGATGCTGCCGTCCGGATAGAGAACCAGCCGCTCGGCCGTCTTCGCCTTCTGGATCGCACCGCGCGACAGCCCGACATGCGCGGCGTACTGGCGCTCGCTCATGCCCTGCATCGATAGCTCCGATTATCATTTAAGAACATGTGCTTATCGAATTGATAAGCGCGCCGGAGAGAGCGAACCTCACTGCAACGAAGCGATGCAACTCGACCCAAGGAGCCAGCCCGATGACCCGCCGCGCGACCGACAACACGAAAGCCCTAGACGCCTTCATCGCCGCGAAGACCGAGATCGATGCGATGCTGGAGCGGCTCGCCGCGCTCAGCGCCGACCATTTCGAGACCAGCCCAGACGAGATCAACTGGGGCCATGTCGGCACCCTGAACCATTATCGCGCCAAGCTGCGCGAGATCACCGACATGGCCTTCAGCGAAGGCGAACACGCCGAGTGAGACGACCCGCTCCCGGTCCCGCCCGCCGACTGGCGGGCTCGGCCTCGTAGAAGGGCCCGCATCCCGCGCGCCCCGATACGGGAGACGACGATGACCAAGCTTTCCGACACCCAAGCCCTGATCCTGAGTGCCGCCGCCCAGCGGCCCGAGCACATCGCCCTGCCGCTGCCCGAGAGCCTGCGGGGTGGCGCCGCCGCCAAGGTGGTCGGCGCGATGCTCGCCAAGGGCTTCCTGCAAGAGGTCGACGCCGACATGCGCAAGGGCGAGCCTGTCTGGCGCGAGACCGGCGACGGCCACGGCGTCACGCTGGTCGCCACCGACGCTGGACTCTCCGCCATCGGGATCGCGCCCGAGGACGCGAACCCCGCGCCTGCGGGCGCGACGGACGCGCCGGCCAAGGAGCCCGCGCCGGACACCCCCACCGAACCCGAAGCCGCGCCCAAGGCGCGCACGCCGCGCGAGGGCACCAAGCAGGCCACGCTGATCGCCATGCTGCGCGCGCCGAACGGCGCGACCATCGAGGAGATCATGGCCGCGACGGGCTGGCAGTCGCACACGGTGCGCGGCGCAATGGCCGGGGCGCTGAAGAAGAAGCTCGGGCTCGAGGTGACATCGGAGAAGGTCGAGGACCGGGGGCGCGTGTACAAACTCCCCGCCGCCTGACGCACCGGACCCCGACAAGCTGATGGCCGCCGTCCCTCCGGGGCGGCGGTCGATCATTTGGCGCTCCGCATCCGGATCGCCTCGAACACCCGCCGCAGGGCGAAGGATCGTGCGATGCTCACCACAGTGAACACCGCGCCCATCTTCAGGTTCTGCGCCAGCGTCGTGTGCAGCCCGAAGACCGGGAAGATCAGGATCTGTGTGACGACGGCGACGCCGTAGCCGACGATCACGTTGGTGACGGCCTCGACCAGCGACATGGTGCGCGACTGCTTCATCCCGCCACCTCATCCATCGGCCAGCAGTTCAGCCGCGAGAGTTCGCAGCGCATGCGCCGCAACCAGTGGGACCACGCCGTTGCCACAGAGGCGAAGCCGGTCCACCCGGTGGGCCAGCCCATCAGCGCCTCGACGAACAGCGGGTTCAAGGTCCGGCGCACATCGCAGGTATCGCTCCCAGCCATCGGCGTCGCCAGGACCTGGCGGCCAAGCAGGCCGTTCACCGGCGTGTTCGCCAAGGTCGTCGCCCCGTCCTTGTGATCGCGGGCCGTCGGCGTCATCCACATCCCCGCCGCATGGGTCAGGTCGGCACTCCTGCGGTTGCCCGCGCTCGGCTTGGCACGCCCGTTCGCCATCGGCGTAGGCCAGTCGCGCGCCATGCGGTCCAGACCCTTCTCGTCCTTCCGTTCGCCACCCCGGCTGCGGAAACTGTCGATCTGGGGCGTCGGCCAGAGCGCGGCCGTCGTCGCCAGTTTCATCCCGTGCTGGCCTGCTTCCTGCGACGGCGTCGGCTTCGTTTGCCGGTTCTCGTTCGCACTGGCACGGGGCGTCGGCCAGAGCCGCAGCAGTTCCGTCCGGTTCCCGCCACTCGAGCGGGTGCCGGAGCAGGCGCGCGGGGTCGGCCAACTCGTCCCCCTCGCGGATGGCGAGGATGAACAGCCGTTCGCGCTTGTGGGGCGCACCGACTTCCGCCGCCGTGAAGAGGCCTGCCGCAAGGCGGTAGCCCATGCCGACCAGTCCGCCGGCGACTTCGGGGAAGCCGAGGCGGAGATGATGGGCGACATTCTCGAGGAAGACGAAGGGCGGCTCGGCCTCGCCGATGATGCGGGCGACATGGGGCCATAGATGACGCGGATCGTCCGCGCCCCGGCGCTTGCCCGCGACCGAGAACGGCTGGCACGGATAGCCCGCAGTGACGATGTCCACCGCGCCGCGCCAAGGGCGGCCGTCGAAGGTGGCAATATCGTCCCAGACAGGTGCCGGATCCAGGGACGCGTCTTCCATCCGCGCCACGAGAGTGGCTGCGGCAAAGGTTTCCCGTTCGACATGGCCCACAGCACGATATCCGGGGATGGCAATGGCGAGCCCGAGATCGAGCCCGCCCGCGCCGGAGCAGAGGGAGAGCCCGAAGAGGCATGCGTCTCCGGCTCCGGAAGCGCGTCCGGAGGAAGGTAAAGCCAGGTCATGCATGTCACGCGGCGGTCTTGCGCTTCCGCGCGGGTTCGGGGGCGGCGTCCGTTGCCGGGGCATCGGCCGGAGAGTCGGCGTCGTCGCCCAGCCGCTCGGTTCTCACCTCAGCGAAGGTCCGACCATCGCCATCGAGGGTCGCGTCGCGGCCGGTCTCGGCCTGCCAGCGCTCCACGGCGACATCGACATAGGCCGGGCTGATCTCCATAGCGAAGACGCGGCGGCCGTTGGCCTCTCCCGCCATGATCTGCGAACCCGACCCCGAGAACGGCTCGTAGCAAAGCCCGCCGCGCGCCACATGCTGGCGCATCGGGATGCCGAAGGCGTCCAGCGGCTTCGGCGTCGGGTGATCCGGGCGCTCGTCCTTCGCGAAGGACGGCATCTCCCACGTCGAGGGCAGCGTCTGCTCGGCCACTTTCGGCGGACGGTTCGGACGGCGCCAGCCCATGAAGCAGGGCTCGTGTTTCCAGAGGTAGTGGGACCGGGTCAGGACACCGCGGTCCTTCACCCAGATGATCTGCTGGTGGACGAAGGCGCCCGCCTTTTCCCAGCAGGCCTCCAGCATCGCCTGACGGCGCGAGGCGTGCCAGCAGTACCAGGCGGCGTCCTGCGTGATCGCCTCGGCCACGGCCGCCGCGATGAAGCCGTCGTAGAGTTCCGCCCCCTGCGAACTGTCGTCCCATGTCGTGCCGTAGGACGCCGACCAATCCTTGTTCCGGGTCGGGTGGTTCGAGCCGTCGTAGTCGACGAGATACGGCGGGTCGGTCGCGAACAGGATCGCCCGCTCGCCGTTCATCAGGCGGCGCACATCGGCAGCGCTGGTGCTGTCGCCGCAGAGCAGACGGTGGTCGCCGAGGATCCAGAGGTCGCCCGTCCGAGACGCCGGGTTGCGCGGCGGCTCTGGGATGGTCACCGGCGGCACGGAGCCCCCGGCGCCACCTTCTTCACCGTCGTCTTCCGCGACGTAGGCCAGCAGCTTGTCCAACTCGCCGTCGGAGAAGCCGACCAGCGACAGGTCGAAATCCTCGGCCAGCAGGTCGTTCAGTTCCGCCGACAGCAGCGCCTCGTCCCAGCTGCCGAGTTCGGTCAGCTTGTTGTCCGCGATGCGGTAAGCGCGCCGCTGCGCCTCCGTCAGATGCCCCAGCACGATCACCGGCGCCTCGGTCAGCCCGAGCTGCGTCGCGGCCAGCACGCGGCCATGGCCCGCGATCAGTTCCCCGTCTTCTGCCACGAGGCACGGCACGGTCCAGCCGAACTCGGCCATGCTGGCGGCGATCTTCGCGACCTGGTCCGGCCCGTGCGCCTTCGCGTTCTTCGCGTAGGGCTGCAGGCGCGACAGCGGCCACGTCTCGATCGCCTCCGGGGCAAAGCTCAGCGTCATGGCGGGCAAGGTTCCTAGGTCGGGTGGATGCCGGTGGCTTCCGGACTCCGGATGCCGCGCTGGACTCCAAGCGGGGTCCAGCGGCTACCAGCGGTGTCCGGTCGGAAGGCCAGCGTTCATTGGTGTTTGCGCGGCGCGCGCGTGGCTCCGGCTTCCGGGTGGCTTCCCAAAAATCCGACCCTGACGCTGGCGATGTCCCGCGCTTCGCCCGCCAGCATACGAATGTCGCCAGGAAGGAACCAAGAACTCAATGGGTTAGCCCATTGGACCTCGGCCGGACCCTCACTGGACCCCGGAAGCCAGCGGCGCGGCCTCTGCCTGCGCGCTCCTCTCCCGAGCATATTGGTTTTCTAACGGCCTCGTCGAAATGTGTAAGGCCCCGCGATGTACACCCGAAAATTTCCTCAGAGGACGATTTTTCTTGACAGGCGATTGGCGTTTTCGATGACGAACTGCTGCGAGCGCCGGGGCGACGGGACGCGACCGTTCAGGCGCCAGGTGATCACCGCAAGGCCGTACTGCCAGCGCTTGGTCGCGGCCGTGCGCGACAGACCGAACTGCCAGCAGATCGGCTTCCACGCCATGCCGTCTGCGCGGGCCCAGACAAGGCGCCCATCCTCGGGCTCCAGCCAGCGCAGCCAGAGCATCGCGTCCTCGGCCTGCGTGATCTGTCGCGGGCTCGGCCTTGGCCGCCGCATCTGCGGTTCCTGACCGACCTTGTCTGCGAAGCTGTGAAAATACTCCGGCCAGGCGTTGAAGAAGCCCTGCGGCATCACGCCCGGCATCTGCCGCATCACGCCCGCCGCGAGCTCCAGCCGATCCTGCACTTGTGCTGTGGTCCACTCACCCATGACGCGCCTCCCGTTCCCGCTTGCCGTAGAGCCGCTCGCCGAGCTGGCGCACCAGCTCCCGCTCGGGCCAGGTCAGGCGGTCGTCGTCGATGGCGACGGCCAGCAGGCCCTGTTCCCTCCAGCCGTCGCGCTTGACCTCGTCGGGGTTGCGGCGGTGACCGCCGTAGCCCTTGGGCGTGAACCGCATGCCGCTCATTGCACACCTCCGCGCGTTTCCAGCGCCCAAAGCAGGATCGCAATGGCGTCGGCCTCGTTGTCGTCGGCGGGGCTGAAGCCGCGCGCCCGGGCGGCCGCCATCATGGCGTCCTTGTTCGCGTTGCCCTTGCCTGTGGCGTGGCGCTTGATGGTGCCGACCGGCACGCCCTGATAGGCGACGCCCGCGGTCTCCGCCCACGACGTCAGCGTGGCCAGCAGCCCGCCATACACATGGGCCGCGTCGGTGCCGACGTGTCTGCGCACCTCCTCGAAATGGATGGCGGTGATGGCGCCAGCGTCGTGAGCCAGCTGCTCGAGCCAGCCCCGGAACCTCAGGTAGCGCATGCCGCCGCCGTCATAGCGGCTCGGTCGGAAGGATACGGTGCCGCTGGTGATCAGACCGTCCGCAGCCTGCAAGGCCCAGCCGGTCGTGGTGCCGAGATCTAGGGCGAGGATGACCGGCACGCCGGGGCACGGGGCGCTCATGGGTGTCGGGGTCAGAGATACGTGGGCCATGATGGGCTCCTTTCCGGTTTGCTGCTCGATGGGGCGATGGTCAGGGCATGCGGGGCTCATGGATCGAGCTCCCGCAGCCAATCGGGGACGGGTGAACCTCGGGAACCTGCCGCGGGAGGTTCACACGGAGGTTCACACCGACAAGGCTCTGAATTCACGGGGCTTTGTGAACCTCGTGAACCTTGTGAACCTTTTCCGGCATCATCCTTCGCATGTGCGTGCGCGCGCGCGTGCGTAAGGGTTGGGAGAGGTTCACAAGGTTCACAAGGTTCACATTTTCTCGTCCGATCAATGGCTTGATCGTGTGAACCTCGGTTCTGGAGGTTCACACCCGCGCCCCGAGGTTCACACGCGCCGGGCCCTCGTGCGCCGGATTGAGGGCGCGACGTCTGCTCGGAGACCTTCAGTTGCCACTTGACCGCCCGCCGAAACGTGCCCGCCTGCACCAGCCTGAGCGTCAGATCGCCCACCTGGAACACCCGGTCCCGCATCTTCTTGATGGCGATCCCGAAGCTGGTCTTCTGCGCGCGGTCCGTGTGGCCGGTGATGGGGGGCGCCGGATCGCAGAACAGGGCCACGTCGAAGAGGTCGGCCGCGCCCACCTCGGCAGTCCCGAACCGGTCCCACCAGGCGGCGATGAAGGCGCTCCAGCCTGCGCCCTCGCTGTCGGAGGCCTCCATCATCTCGTCGAGATTGCCGAGAAAGCCGGGAATGCCCGCGACATCGAGCACGCCGCCCACGACATGCGCCCAGTTCTCGAAGGAGCCGATGGTGCGCGCGCCGCGCGGCTTTCCGGCGGCGATCCACGCTTGGCAAATCGTGAGGCAGGCGGCGACCAGCCGGGGGCGGTTGGCACGCACCCATGTCATAAGATCGGGATGGCGGAAGCCGGTGCGCTGCCAGGGGCGCTCCTCGTGAGGATCGAGCCGGATGCGCAGGAGGCGGCGGGCCATCTCGTTGGAGAACTCGGGGTTGTTGCCGGTGGCGATCCAGAGGCAGCGGATCGGCAGCCGCGCCATTTCCGATGCGCCGAGGATCCGGTCCTCCCAGAAGGGCGCCGTCAGGGCGGCCGCGACGGCGGAGCTGTCGAGCTTGGCGCGCAGGTTGTCGATCAGCACGATGGTGGGGATCTGGCGCAGTTTGGCGGTGACGCGCTTGCGCCATTCGTCGTCGTCGCGCCCCTCGGTCATGACGCTCGCGCCCGAGCCGGTGAGGATGGTGGCCACGGCATCGACCATGAGCGTGGCGCCGGAGCCGGGGCTGGGCTTCTCGATCAGGTGCAGCGGCGTCGGCCCGTCGATCATGCCGCGCAGGAAGCCGAGCAGCAGCAGCGCGATCACATGCGCCATCTCGGCGGGACCGACGAAGGGGAAGTCTCCGAGCAGATCCTCGCACAGCAGATTGCGGGCGGCGGCAACCTCGGCGGCTGACGGCTTGGCCGGAATGGTCGGCACCACAAACCCGGGCGTCGGGGCATAGAGAAGCCGCGCGTCGGGATGATAGCCCGGCGTGGTCAGCAGCGTGCCGCCCCGGCCAAAGACGGGTGTGTTGACGATGCCCACCAGCACGGGCAGCGCGGGGTCGGGCGTGGCCAGCACGGATTTGACCACGGCGATCGGCGGCGGGGCCGCGACCAGCTCGCCCTTACCGTTCAGCTTCTTCCAGTGCGCCAGCCGCGCCAGCATGTGGCGCAAGCGTTCCTCGGTAATCGCGGTGGCGACCGGACGGCCCTCGTCGTCGGGCACCACCCATGTCGGCTGCCCGGCGAAACGGAACACCCATGGCGTCCGGTTCGAAGCCATCAGCAGGCTCCACACCCGCTCCACCGAGCGGGCGAGATCGCCCTCGTCGGCGCGCAGTGTGGGGATGGCCTCGCCGCTGCCCTGATAATTGATCGGTCGGTGCTGTCCGATCAGCAGTGTCGACTCGGTTTCGGTGATGGCCTCCGCATCGGCGATCAGGGCCGCGACAGCCTCGGACCCTTCGCGCAGCAGCAGGTCGTTGAAATCCTCGCCTTCCTCGTGCGGCAAGACGACGGCCACGTCGCGCCCCTGCGCGCGCAGGCGCCGGGCGGCGGCCTCGGCGGCCCGCAGACCGGCCCCGGAGGTGTCGTTGTCGGCCAGGATCAGCACGCGCCGGACGCCAGGCGGCAGATCGACCTGTTCGAGGCCCGATGTCGACAACGTCGCCCAGACCGGCAGATCGGGGCATGCGGTCATCACCGCGAGGCCGGTCTCGATCCCTTCGGAAAGCGCAAGCCGATCGCCGTCGCCGAGATCGGCGAGACGCACCGCGCCACCAGAGACACGGCCGAGCATCTTCTTCGCCTTGTCGAGCGGCGCCTTGGTGACCGCCACCTCATCGGTGGCGAGGTAGCTGCGGTGCAGGCCGATGACCGCGCCATCGCGGTCGCGGACCTGTCCAAGCATGGCCGGATAGCCCGTCTTGGTTTCCCAATGGGTCAGATCCGGATGAAACAGCAGATCGGCGGCCTCGGGCACGGTCAGACCGCGCCCCGTCAGATAGCGCGCGACCGGAGAGCCCGTGATCGGCTCCGCACCCGTCAGGATGTGCGCGATCTCCAGCGCGGGATCGCGCTTCAATGGGGGCGGCGTCGGCGGTGCGCGGCGTTCCGGTGCGCCTGGCGCGATGCCCGCGAGTTCTGCTGCCTCGACGATCAGCGCCCGGCCGTCGAGACCGGTCGCTTCCTCGATGGCGCTGATCGGGCCGCCGCCCTGATTGCCGTCGAAGTCGATCCAGTCTCCAGCGTGCGCACCGCGCAGGGTGATGACACAGGAGCCGGTATTGCGCGGCGCGTCGCCCCGGATGTTGGCGAGCCGCCACTCGTCGCCCGACCTGCGCCCGCGCGGAAACAGGCGTGGCACCCATATCTCGGCGGTCTCGCGAAGGCGCGCCACCACCAGATCGAGATCGTAGCGCAGAGGCTCGCCGCCGAGCGGTTTGGCGTCGTTGAGGTCAAGCAAGGATCACCAGACCTTTCTCGGCCCGCGTGATCGCGGTGTAGAGCCAGCGGTTGCGATCGGCGGCGCTGCGTCCGAAGCCGTCGTCGAACACGACGACGTTCTCCCATTGCGAGCCCTGCGACTTGTGGCAGGTGATGGCGTAGCCCCAGCTGGACTCGATCAGCCCGCGCCGGATCTGCCATTCACGCCGCCCGCGCTCGGGGTCGTAGGCGACATGATCGGCATACTCGCCGCGCCAGAAGCTCTGCCGCCCGCCGATGCTGATCCCGTCCTCGGCCTCGACCATCGCGCTGAAGGCGAAGGCGTCGTCCGGATCCTGCCGCACCTCGGTGAGTGTCAGGAACATGCCGTTGATCAGCCCGAGATCGTGGCGGTTCTTGAGACAGATGATCTTCTCGCCACCGCCTGTCGGAAAATCGGCACCGAACCCGGCCGCGCGCTTCATCGCGGTGTTCAGCCAGCGCCGCGTCGAGTTGGTGCCGCAGATCACCTGACCACCCTGTAGCATCTGCGCGGGACCGACCTCGTGGCGCGACATCTTCCAGACATGGTCGTCATGCGCGCCGGGTGGGATCGGCAGTCCCTCGCGGGCCAGCGTCGCGAGCCGCAGGATGGCACTGTCGCCCGCCTGGCGGTGCACCTCGGTCAGCATCACGTCCGGCACGGTCTCGGTGAAAAAGCCCGTGTCCTTCACGGGCGGCAGCTGCCCCGGATCGCCCAGCACCAGGATCGGCTTGCCGAAGGCCATGAGATCGTGGGCCATCTCCTTGCCCACCATCGACACCTCGTCGAGCACCAGGAGGTCCGCGTCGCGCAGGATCGACTGCTCGTTGATCAGGAATTTCGGCTGGTGGATGTCCTCGAGGCGCAGTTCGAGCTGGGCGATGCGCGTCATCGCGAAACCCCGCTCGGCCGGGCCCATGCGCGGCAGGTCGCGCCGCAACGCCGCCAGATCTTCGGTCGCGCGCGCGATCTCTTCCGGCGTCGCCTCGGAGACGCGGTAGATCAGGCTGTGGATGGTCTGCGCGGGCGTGCCCTTGCGCGTCATGACGAGCGCCGCCTTGCCGGTGAAGGCGGCGAAGAGCACCCCGCCAAGCCCGCCCGGGGTCATGGGTTCCAGCCCCAGCGCCTCGATCGCCATGGCGGTGATGGTGGTCTTGCCGGTCCCGGCATAGCCGAACAGTCGGAAGATCTGCTGGTCGTGCCGCCGCGTCTCGTACCAGTCGCGGATCGCGGCGATGGCGCGGCCTTGGGTATCAGAAAGGGTGACGGTCATGCCCGGTCCTCCCAGCAGCGGACGGCGAAGGGGCAGAACCGGCAGAGGAAGAAGTCGGGGCTGGTCGCGATGCGGGGCAGCAGATCGCCTGCGTCCGCGGCGCGCAGCACGTCGACCGCCTTGTCCGACAGCGCCTGCGCGGCGGCCGGATCGAACGACACCTGCTCGTGGTAGAGCTCGCAGGTGTCCTTGTTCAGCGCGGTGAAGAGCGCGGACCCGAGGCCCATGTAGGCCATGTAGATCTGCATCTGGCCGAAATAGATCGGCTTCGAGAGCTGCACGCCTTTCTTCGCCGTGTCGGACCAGGACGAGGCTTTCAGCGCCTTGTGTTCCCAGAGAACGGGCCATTCGAGGCCGATCTCCGGGCCATCGACGATCACGCCGTCCACATGGCCGCGAATGCGCCCGCCCGCCGCCTCGAAACCGAACTGGCCGCCAGCTTGCGTCTGCGTGCGCAGATCGAATCCGGCCTGCCGAAGCCAGCGGATCGCCAGATCCTCGAAGACATGCCCGGCCGCGAAGATGCGAAGAACGCGCCCCTCGAAATCCTTGCCGGGATCGGGCGGCGTGTGGGTGACCTCGTAGACCAGCCGCCGCGCGCAGGGTTCGCCGATGCGGCTGGCGCCCAGATAGTTGCGCGGGCGCTGGCCCTCGCGTTCGGCCTCCAGCGCAGCATCGATGCGGCCGTTGATCCGCGCGCCGAGGGGTTCGGGATCCGAGGCGTCGCGGCCATAGACAAAGCCCGAACCGTGATTGAAATCGACCAGCATCCGCACCCCCTCAGAACGGCACATCGCCGTTGTCGGACTGGCGCTGCATCGAGGCCTGAAAGCCGTCGACGCAGGCCTCGATCACGCGGTCGATGTCCGCGGCCGGGCGGTCGAAGAAGGGCTCCATCAGGCCCATCTCCGTCAGCGCCTCGGCGAGCATCCGGCGGGCCTCCACGATGGCGCGCGTCTCCATGTCGGTCTTGTCGATCATGCCGTGGTTCCTTTTGGCGTTGGCCGAGCCCGCCATCAGGCAAGCCATCGAGCAGAAGCGGTAATGAGGGTGGCGGTCCCAGCGCAGGCCGTGGCAGTAGCCGAAGCCCCGGGCCTCGCGGCCGCAGTGAGCGCAGGGCACGCGCCGGGCGAGATCGGCGCGCGAAGGATGGCTCCGCCCGTTCGCGGCTGAAACGCTCCCCCGCCGCCTTTCCGAGACGCCGCTCACCCCATGAGCAGCAGGTCCAGCGTGTCGCGCTCCTCCTTGTCCGGGGCCGCGGTCCGGCGCTCGGAGGACCGCACGATGAACCGGCTGATGGCGTTCGAAGCCATGCATTCCAGATCGCGCCGGGTCAGGCTGGCGATGGGACGGTCGAGACGCCCGCGCGCCTCGAGCCAGCGTCCCATCGCCAGTGCCGCCTCCGTGGTGACATGCGCCTGCCATTCGTCCGGGCTCACGGGTTCAGCCAGGCCGGGCCGTTGCCGGGTTTGGCGGTGGGCGGCGTCTGGTTGGCGGGTTGGGCGGGAGCCGACGGCGCACCCCAGGCAGGCGCCACGGGTGTGGAGGCCGCCTGCGGCTGGCCCCATGCCGGGGTCGCGGGCTGCGCAGCTGCTGCGGCGGGTCGGGGCTTGTTCGACGGCTGCGCGGGCACGGGCTCGCCCGCCATCACCTTCTGCCACTCGGGCGCCGTGGGCAGCACGACATGGTCGAGCTTGTTGGCGTCCTTGTAGGCAGGGTTGCGGCTCGGCTCGATCTGGATCTTGGCCACGAAGCTGATGCCGTCGAGATCGGCGAGCCCGCGCAGCACCCGCTTGGCCTTAGCGGCGTCGCTCATGTCCTCGGGGTTCAGACCCAGCGCGCTGTCGATCATCGCGCGGAAGGTCGATTTCGAGATCTTCCAGCCAATCGACTGGCCCTGCTCGTCGAGCTTCCCGCCCTGCACCGTGAAGTTCTGCCAGAACTTGCGCCGGGCATGCGGGCCCTCGGCGACTGTGAACTCGGCGTCGAGCATCAGCACGTCGCTGCCGGGCTGGTTCGAGGGCTTGAGCAGCCCGCGATCCGCGTCGCTCGATCCGTCGGTACCGCCCTTGCGCAGCGTCATCACCAGCTTGGCGAAGGTGCCGTCGGGGATCAGGTCGCCGGACTGCTGCGGCTCCACGTCGTTCATGTCGAAGGTCATGTCGTTATCCTTTCCGGGGTTGATTGATCTTGGTGAGGAGCGCGCCGAGATCGGGCGGCTCGGTCAGGTCGAGCCTGCCGCTGCGGTCCTTGGCCGGCAGGCCGAACGGATTGCCGGATTGACAGACGAGGCGGCGCGCGTTGCCCTTGTCGGGATCGTGTCGCCAGGTCGGAAGCGCATCGGGGCCCGCGCCGGGATCCTGCGTGAACAGGCTCATCGTGAGCACCTGATCGACGATGCCGGGGAGCTCGCGGGCGACCTTTCCGCCGTCCATCTGCGGCTGCCAGGTCACCCGGTTCATGTCGTCGACGACCTTCTCGAGGATGCCGACGAAGATCACGGTGCGGCCGGGCGCATGCTGGAGGTGCTTCAAGAGCCCGATGACCTCGCGCGCCAAGAGCCCGTAAGCGCCGCGCGTGTCCGGTTTGCCGGTGCGTTCCGACAGCGCCTCGGGCCGGGTCTTGGCCCATGCCATGGCCTGGCGCGTCAGGTCGGTGATGCTGTCGACAAAGATGATGCGCTTGGTATCGATCTTCTCGGCCAGCTTGGGATGCTGCGCACGCAGATGCGCGTGGTGCGCCTCCGAGAAATGCTCCTCGGGCTGGGCGGCCGGGTTCGCGCCGCCGATCAGGCAGGCGATGTCGACCGCGTCGGCAAAGCGGCGGATCGGAATGCTGTCGCCCGGCCAGTCCTGGACGGACTTGAGGCCCGCCTCCAGATCGATGCAGAGCGTCTCGGCGGGCGGCAGGGTCTTCAACAGCGTGGTCTTGCCCGCGCCGCTCGGCCCGAACAGCGCCATGGTGGTCTTGCCCTGCGCCTCGCGCAGCCGGTCGTCGGCGGATATGATGCGCAGGCTCATTGATCGCCCCCCTGCGGGACGATCTCGATCTTCAGCGTGCCGGGCCGGACGGTGCGCGCGGGCTCGAAACCGGCACGGATGGCATCGGGCCAGGCGGCGTATTTGCGCTCGGGCACCTTGAACGCGATGTCGACATACTGCGCGGGATCGTCCCCGGCGGCGCGGATGCGCTCGACCATGGCGGCGAGGCGATCCTGATCCCAGTCGACCCGTTTCGGCAGATCGGCGACGACGGTGAAATCGCCGTCGTCGAAGCGGATCGTGCCCGTGTCCTTGCCCGCCGCCTGCCGTTCGTCGGCGGCGCGGGTGGCGTAGCGGACCGTCAGCGCGCCATCGAGGCGGGCCTTCGCGGCCTTGTCACGCTTGATGCGCTCATCGACATCGCGCTGCAGGATGGCCAGCAATTCGACAGGCAGCTGGGCGATGTCCTGCAAGCCGAGGCCCGGCAGGTCGTCGACGGTGGGGGTGTTCGCGGGGAACGGCATGTAAGGGTCTCCATGATCGGCAAAGAGGGATTGGAAGGCGGTGGTCACGCGGCAGCCCGACCACTCGAACCGGTGGCGTGGTCGGGCTGCCCCTGCTCGGCGAGCAGGAGCGCGGACAGCGACACGGCTGCGGCCTTCGGCTTGGGGCGGGCGACGGCGATGTAGGCGAACTGGTCGGGGCCCAAGCGCTCTTGAACCAGGTGCACGAGGCCCTGTTCGGCGGCCCAGAACGCACGGGCGCCTAGCCAGGTCAGCCTTGTGCGTTCTTCGGTCGTGAAGCGGGACAATCCCTGACAACGATCGAGCGTCAGAAAGCCGCGATGGTATTCCAGCCGGTCACCCGGCACGGCCTGCGCCACCCAGGCGCAGAACTCGATCTCGGTGAGCGGTCGGCGGGCGCGGACCGTGATGAAGGGGGTGGTGCCCATGAACATGATCTCCTCCTTTCGCCTCTACTCAGGCCGCAGCGAGATCGTCCCAGGCGGGACCGAGACCGTGGGCGGTGAGGATGTGGCGGAGATCGGCGAGGCGGCGGTAGAGCGCGGACCGGCTGCCGAAACCCTCGGCCGCCAGCGCGCTGACGGGGCGATGCGCCAGCGCCGCGCAGAACCGGCGATCCTCGGCCGGAAGCCGCGCGAGGGCTGCCTGCAGGGCGTGGTGAAGTTCGGTGACGGCCGCGGCGCAGCAGGTCTGGCCGTGCCAGGCGGCAAGCCCGTCGTCCTCGGTCAGCGTGTCGCCGACCGGCTCGCGGGTACCGGCCAGCGGAACCTCGAGCGAGAGCAGCGACCCACCCTGCGCACGGCGCTGGCGGTGATGGCGCATCGCGATCCGCGAGGACTGGTTACGCAGAACGATGTTGGCGAAGGCGCCGATGCTGCCGCGTGAGGGGTCGTAGGCGGGCAAGCGGCGCAGCAGATCGACCAGGAGGTCCTGACCCAGATCCTCGCGCTCGCAGACCGGCAGGGTGAGCTTGCGCCGAAGCCGTTGCGCCGCCGCATCGGCCTCGTGGATGATGGTTTCAATGTCGTCGGGGGAAAGTTCGATCTGCATCGCTGTGCGCCTCGGTCATCGTTTCTGATGAGCCCAAGGTGCCGGATGCGGTCGGCGCGCAGGTGGGAACGGGGTGGGAATAAGGTGGGGGTTTGGTGGCTGCTGCCGTTCTTACGGGTGGCTAAGGCTTTGCCAGTTCGAGCCCCAGCCAGCTTTGTGCGGTCGGTTCAAAATCTTCGGCGCGCCCTTCTACGCTGGCCAAATCAGCAAGAAACTGTCAGCATTACGAGGATTCCGCTTGACGGGAACAAAAAAAGAACATCATTGAGGTTAGGGGTAACATGCCTGAACAGGTACTGGCTGAGCAATGAAGGCGGTCGGCTACATAGCCTGTATCGTGGGCGGTGTGGTTCTAGGCTACCTGCTTCTTTCGCTCGGTGTGGTAGACGCGATCGACGGTGTTCCTGGCACGCTACAAGAACCTGCAATCGCCATGCCCACGTATCTGGGGTTCATGTCCGCGATGATGACAGCGGTCACGGCTGTCCTGGCAGCGGTGGCGATCGGCATCGGCATAGTTGCAGCGTATACGTTCCGCGAGATCAAGGACGAGGCGCTAAAGGCCGCTAGCAAGAAAGTGAATGAGCTCGTCAGTGAGAAACTGTCCGACGAAGCGATCAAGGCCCGAATCGATGAAATCGCCTTCGCACAGGGACCAAAAGGCGAGCTGGACGAGGACTTTGATCCGGACGACACAGGCGAACGCTAGGAGGAAGAAACATGACGTCACGCGAGTACAAGAGAATACAGGATCCTACAAAGGAAATTCTGAACAGGTACCTTTCGGAATACCCTGTGAGGTTGGGGCACCTTGCAAAGGAACTCGGAGTTTCGATCAAGGTCTCCAGTATGAGTACCGGTGTTTCTGGGCAGATCACGCGGGAAGATGGCCACTACCTTATTCGCGTTAACCGACATGAGGCGCGTGAGCGCCAGAGGTTTACGATTGCGCACGAACTTGCCCACTTTTTGCTGCACAAATCGGTGATTGATAGCTCGCCTGACGGGATCAAGGACAACGTTCTTTACCGCTCAGGGGAACCAGAGCGCATCGAGTATGAGGCAAACAGGCTGGCAGCGGATATCGTCATGCCAATGGCCCTTGTCCAAAAGGTCCTGCAAGAAGAGTTTGATGGTGTCGTCACGGAAGCGACGATAGAAAGTCTTGCAGCACGGTTCCAAGTATCAAAAGCCGCGATGGAAATCAGATTGTCCACGTTCGCAGAAGTGTGAGTGATTAAGAATGGTCCTTGAGAACAAGAGCTACGTTCCAACATTGGCCATTCGCGCTAGTGAAATGAATGGGCTTGAGTTCTTGCCAGGCGCAACGAAAGACAGGATGACACCTTGTATTTTGCTTGCGCCTTGGGCCAATTCAAGCTCGTTAGACAGAGCGATCGACCGCGTTGAACGGGCCTTTCCAAATCGGAATTACTTCCTAGACATAGACAGAGACTACCAATTCACCAACTTGGAAAGTGCTCCTCAGCAGGAGCTCGCCCGGTTGATGGAGCCTGATCGCGCTTACTCGAACTGGATTGAGTTCGTGGAACGTCACCAATGGGTTTGGCCCTGCATTCAATCCAGGGGGCAGAGTGAGGCAGAGCTTCGCGAGCAGATTGGAGCAATACAGGCACTAGGGCGTCGCTATTGTATGAGAATTGTTCGAGACCGGTTTCCGAGCAACATCGAAGAGATCGTGGCAGCTTTTGCAGCCGGAGGCGCGGCTGACTTTGCAATTATTTTGGAAGGTGGATGGACAAGGGATCCACTGAGCCTTGCCGTATGGTTCGACGGCGTTATCGCCGAGAGTCTACAAGAAATTGACGCCACAGTACCGGTGGTTCTTTCTTGCACGTCGATGCCGAAGATGTTTTCGACGTTCAGCGGTGTGACTCCAGTTCCATTCAGCAACCGCCAACTTGTCGACCAAATCTTGCGGCGGTCGAACCGAGCGAGAGTTATTTATGGTGATTGGGGGAGTACGCGCCCCCGTGAAGACGGCGGTTTCGCAAACCGGCCGCTTGACCGTATTGACTATCCCAAAGATGGGGCTTGGTACATCGTCCGAAACAAGGATGATGAATGGGATTTTGAAGCCGCAGCAGAAGAGTTGATTGAAAATAGTGGTGTGTGGGATGGAAACTTAGGCATATGGGGCGAAGAAATGATTTTTCAGACTGCCATAAACGAAGAAATTGGCATTGACACCCCACAGAAGAACGTTGCCGCGCGAGTGAATATTCATTTGCATCGCCAAGCATTTTACGGACAACCAGGTCTTGAAGCCATGGACTTCGATGAGCCGTGGGAAGATTGACGACGGCTCAGGCTTCGACCGCGATTTCGAATGCCGGGATGCCTAGCCGGTAGCCCCGGTTGCGCACTGTCACGACCAGAGCCTTGCTCTCGGCATCGGTGAACCCGGCAGCCTTGAACGCGTCGCGCAGCTCGCGGATCAGATCCTTGGCCTCGCGCGCCGTCGTGCCTTCGACATGGGATCCGGAGGCGACCTGATCGCGCGACAGCGCCTTCTCGAGCAAGCGCTCGAACACGGGGAAAATCTGACGCGACAGAATGACCGAGCGACCGTCCCATTGAACCTCGGCCGCCGTTCTCCGAACGCGAAGCACGGACGACAGCGGGATCGGCGCCAGAGCCGCGACGTCGATTGCGGCGCCGAGACCATCCGAGACAGGCATCAGCACCGCGAGGGTTTCGATCAGATGAACGCCCGCATCGTGATGTCGCCGCGCCGCCTCCGCTGGCAATTCCGGTGCGAGGATCGTGATGTCCGAGCCCTGCGCGGCCTGGCGCAACGTTGCGATGATGCCGTCGCAGGTCAGGGCTGCGGGCTCCAGCGCAAGAAACACCGCCCGACCAGATGACGTGTCGCCGAGCCGCCAGACCTTACCCGCCGCCAGCTTCGGGGCCGCTTGGAACCCCGCCGCCAAGCCGATCACAGATGCCAGCGCCTCACTGCCAATTCGGAATACGCGCAAGTCGTCTTCGGTGAACTCGATGTCCTGTCGTCGGTCGAGCGGGCACTCAGCACGATATCCATCGCCCGCTTTCCGGATCGGCCGGCAGGGGAGCCCGCACTCGCAGGCATCGCAGACGTCCCAATCGGCAAGCGGCGCTTGTTCGACGAGGACACGTTTCGCCAACAGCCGGTCGAAGACCGGACCGAAGAACGGCGCGGCAAGCTCGCCGGGCAGGATCGCGTCGTCGCCAGCCTCACTCAGCCGCGTCAACAACCTCAAAATCGTCTTGGTCATTCATCAGCCCGTTCCGTTCGATCAGCTTCATCACCCGCGCCTCATGCTGGGTGCGGCGGAACTGCACGACGCCCGGGGGGCGCAGCTTGACCGTGACCTGTGGCTGGCGCTTGCCGTCGCCCTTGAACAGGATTCGGAACACGAGCTCGCCCAGCCGCCAGGCACCAGCGAACGAGACCGGCGTGCTGCCGAAATGCTGGAGCGCGTCACCGCCGAGATCCCGCGACCGCAGCGTGCGCACCACGCGGGGATACCCCTTCTTGCCGGGCGCCATCAGGTCCGCCGCCGCCTCGATGATCAGCACCTTGTCGATCAGCGGATCGTAGGCGGCATCGAAGGCGAAGCCCGATCCGGCCAGTTCAACCGGGCGCAGGGTATAGAGATCCTGCGCATCGTCGCCGTCGAAGAAGCCGGGCCTGTGGAGGATGATCGAGGCGAAGAGTTCCGCGATCTCGGGCTGATGCGCCTTCCGGATGCGGGCCATTCGCAGCATGCCGGTGTTCTCGGAGTATCGCAGCACGGCGTGGGAAATCTGGCGAACGCTGATGACCCGCTCGACCTGGCCCTCGACGACCGGCATGGTCGAGACCATGGAGCCGTGGCTGACCACGAGGTTGATCTCGTCATCGTCGTCGTAGTCGCCGACCCGACAGTAGTCCCCAAGAAAGGCGTCACGAAAGAGCGCGGCAACGGCCGCCCGGAACGCCTCGACCTTCTCCGCCGTCAGATCGATCGCGACGCCACGTTCCCGCCCGGCATATTCATGCAGTCGATCGGCGGTGAGCATCGCCATGTGGTCGGCGGCCGCGTCAAACAGGTCTGGATGCTCCAGAAAAACCCGGACAGCGATGTGCTTGGGATCATGCGCCTTGTTCGGCGCGTCCTTGTCGCCGGTCTTCATGTCGGGGAACAGATCGACGCCCTGACGCGCGGCCTGCGCCTGGATGATTTCGAGGCCGCGGGCATCGCCCAGTTCCGCGATGCGGTGCAGATCGCCGCGCAGCCCCTCGGGATAACTGTCCTCGGCGCCGGTCAGCAGTTTCTCCAGCGCCTCGCGGGCGGCATCCTCCTCCTGGTCCAGCAGGTCGACGGAAAAGCCTTTGTACTTGCCCTCGTGCCGCGCCAGCAGCGGCTTCATCAGGCCGAGATCGATGGTCTTGATGAACCGGGGGTTCACGAATTTCTTCAAATTGCCGGCCACGACGAATCCCCTTTCCTGCAAAACCAGTGTTCTTGATACGTTCTTTCGCGTGATTCATCAACCTGCGCGGGATCGGCTGGGACGGTTTCCGACATCGACGAGTAGAGGCCAGAGGAGACGACTGCTCCGAGGCCCGCATGAAACGCCCCAATCCGCTCCCGCCCGACCAGATGACGCCCGCCGAGCGCCGCAGTGAGTTGTGCGGCCTGCTGGCGCTCGGGCTGGTTCGGTTGCGGATGCGGGATGGGGGCGAAGTATCTGACGATACTGGAGAACGTTGCCTACACTATCCGCCCGACCAATGCCGTCATGCAACTCCAACTCACCGGAGAAATGCATGAACAAGCCCGATCCCATCCCCGCGCGCCTGGCCGCGCTGAAGACCACACCGACGCCCGACCTGAAGAAGCAGTGGCGCGACCTGTTCGACAGCGAGCCGCCGCCGTTCAACCGCCGCTACCTGGAGAGCCGGTTGGCCTACCGCATCCAGAAACTTGCTTATGGCGGGCTGAAGCCGGAGACGATCCGGCGCCTGGAGCGGCTGGGCGAGGAACTTGACGGCGGCAACAGGACGAAGCGCGGCATCCGCGCAGACCGCGACCGCCCCATCACCGGCACGCGGCTGCTCCGCGAGTGGCAGGGCGTCGAGCAGATCGTCACCGTCACCGCCGACGGCTTTGAATGGCAGGGGCGGCCGTACAAGTCGCTCTCCGCCATCGCCCGCGCCATCACCGGCACGCGCTGGAACGGGTGGACCTTCTTCGGGCTGAAGAACCACAGGGGGCGGACATGACGAAGCCGCCCGAGAAATCCAAGATCGTCCGCAAGCTGCGCTGTGCGGTCTACACCCGGAAATCCTCCGAGGAGGGGCTGGAGCAGGAGTTCAACAGCCTCCACGCTCAACGCGAGGCCTGCGAGGCGTACATCGCCAGCCAGCGGTCCGAGGGTTGGGTGCTGGTCCGCGATCAATATGACGACGGTGGCATCTCGGGGGGAACGCTCGAACGCCCCGGCCTGAGACGGCTGCTGGAGGATATCGAGGACGGGCTGGTCGACGTGGTGGTGGTCTACAAGATCGACCGCCTCAGCCGCTCGCTGGCGGATTTCGCCAAGCTGGTGGAGGTTTTCGACCGGAACGGCGTGACCTTCGTCTCGGTTACGCAGTCGTTCAACACCACCACGTCAATGGGACGGCTGACGCTGAACATCCTGCTCAGCTTCGCCCAGTTCGAGCGCGAGGTGACGGCCGAGCGGATCCGCGACAAGGTCGCCGCCAGCCGGAAGAAGGGAATGTGGATGGGCGGTGTGCCGCCCTTCGGCTATCGCGTGGAAAATCGGAAGCTGCTCGTCGACGAGGACACCGCCGAGCATGTCCGCCGGATCTTCGCCCGCTTCCTCGAGATCGGGTCCTGCACGGAACTGGCGCGAGAGGTCGGCGCACGCGGCATCCGGACGCCGCGCGGCAACCGGATCGACAAGAAATACATCTATCGAATGCTCAGCAACCGCGCCTACATCGGCGAGGCGGTTCACAAGGGCGACAGCTACCCCGGCGAGCACGACGCCATCATCGACCGCGAGACGTGGGACCGCGTCCACGCCATCCTGCAGGAGAGCCCGCGCAAGCGCGCCGCGCGCACCCGCGCCGACACGCACGCGCTGCTGAAGGGGCTGCTGTTCGGTCCCGATGGCGCCGCGTTCTCACCGACGCATACGCGCAAGGGCGACAGGCTCTACCGTTATTATGCCAGCCAGACGGTGCTGAAGCATGGCGCTGGGTCGTGCCCGGTCGGCCGCGTGCCCGCGGGTGAGATCGAAGCCGCCGTCATCGACCAGCTTCGCGCCGTGTTCCGCCAGCCTGAGATCGTGGCGGGCACGTGGAAGGCCGCCCTCATCCACGCCGACGGCATCACCGAGGCCGACGCGCGAGCCGCGCTGCGGGAGCTTGACCCGCTGTGGGAGGAACTCTTCCCCGCCGAGCAGGCGCGCATCGTGGCGATGATGGTCGAACGCGTGGACATTGCCATCGACGGGCTCAACGTCCGGCTGCGCGTTGATGGCCTCAGCGGACTCGCGCGCGAAATGCTGGCTGGCAGTATCGGAGAGGTTGCATGAGCCGTGGGTCGCCGATCCTCGAGACTGTGACGCTCCACGTCCCGTTCCGCGTCGTGAAGCGCGGTGGGCGGAAGGAGATGCAACTGCCAAAGGGGGCCGTGCAACCGCAGCGGATGGACAACACGCTGGTCAAGGCGCTAGCCCGCGCCTTCCGCTGGAAGCGGATGCTCGAGTCGGGAGAGTTCGCCACCATCGCCGAACTAGCCGAGCGCGAGGGAATCGCGCCCTCTTACATGACCCGGGTCCTGCGCCTGACCCTGTTCGCGCCAGACATCGTCGAGGCGATCCTTGATGGCAGGCAGGGAACGGAGGTGACGCTGGCGCGGCTGATGGAAACTCCCCCGGTCGATTGGGCTGAGCAGAGGGTCGCGCTCCAGTGCACCACCGCCACAGACCAGATTCACCCGGGGACGGGTTTTTGTGCCACGCTTTAGCCTCTTGGTTGTTGTGTTACGGAAAACCCAGAGCTATGTTGTTCGCGTGACACGAGGGAAAGTACTAATGGCGCGACCAAGAGCAGAGAATCCTAGAACAAAGTTCACCAACATCCGGCTGACGGAGGAGGAACGCGCGGCATTCGAAGAGGCTGCGGCAACGAGGGGATACAAGAACGTCAGTGAGTACATTCGCTTCCTGCATTCGGAGCATCTGGGCAAGGAAAGCAGTCGAACAAGTGCAATCGAGACGAACGCCCGCGCATACCCCAAATCCCTCGTGAAGCCCTTCCTCACCACGGACAACGGAGAGATTCTGTGGGGCGACAGTCGGGGGTACCTTTTCGGCAAGGCGAAGCCGAATAGCGTAGACCTGATCATGACCAGTCCGCCTTTCGGCCTCGTTCGCAAAAAGAGTTACGGAAACGAAGATGCCGATCAGTATTGTGATTGGTTTCGGCCATTTGCTGAAGGCTTTCATCGTGTCCTAAAGGACAGCGGAAGTCTGGTCATCGATATCGGTGGAGCTTGGAAGCCCGGCCATCCGACGCGCAGCCTCTATCACTTCAAGCTCTTGGTGATGCTGGTCGAGGAATACGGCTTTCACTTGTGCCAGGAGCACTACTGGTGGAATCCGTCGAAGCTACCGACCCCCGCTGAATGGGTGAACGTGCGTCGCGTCCGCGTCAAGGATGCCGTGAACACCGTCTGGTGGCTTGCAAAGACTCCTTACCCAAAAGCGAACAACAAGCGCATTCTGCAGCCATACTCCAAGTCAATGGAGCACTTGCTGAAGAACGGATATACCGCGAAGTTGCGCCCTTCGGGACATGATATTTCCGACAAGTTCAGCAAGGACAATGGCGGATCAGTCCCACCCAACTTGCTCGCCATCGCGAACACGGAATCCAATGGACGCTACCAAGATCAGTGCCGCGCAGAGAACATTGCCATCCATCCCGCTCGCTTCCCTACGCAGTTGCCGGAGTACTTCATCCGCTTCCTGACCGATCCCGGCGATTTGGTGGTCGATCCATTCGGCGGCTCCTGCGTGACCGGTGTCGTTGCGGAGAATCTGCGCAGACGCTGGGTCTGTTGTGAGCTTTCTGAGGAATATTTGCTCGGGGCAAAGGCTCGCTTCGTGCCGACCGTCCAGCCTCTGCCCAAGGAGCGCGGCGTACCATACGAGATCGCCTCGCCCTGCGCACGGCCGGTCGATGAGGAAGCGGTGCCACTCTTTGAGGATGGAGGTGCGCAACGCCCCGCTTCGATGCGCAAGAAGGCAACCGAGCCGAAAGTCGCCGCCGAGTGAACTTTCACGGGATACTCGACGATAATGGCTTTGGACCACCTGTTCCCATGGGCACGACCGACTGGTCGGTCGTGCCCGACACGCCCGGCGTGTATGTCATCTTTGCCGAAGACGAAGTGATCTACGTTGGCATGGCCGGGCGCGACGGAAAAGGATCGCTCAGGCGACGGCTCCGTGACCACGCAAGCGGGCAGGTCGTCAATATGTTTGCCCAGTATCTCCTGTTTGATCGGATCCTTGATCCCGCTGATCTGCCACGTTCCCCCCAAGAGGCCGGGCGGCGTTGCCGTGCGCACATCCGGCAGTTCTGCGAGGTTCGGGTGCTCCCCGCTGCAGATGCCGCCGCCGCTCGCGCCGTTGAGATAAAATTGCGCGGCGAACTTGCTCCAACCCTCAATGGGCTTAAGCAAAAAGGCGCTCCCTGACCCAAGAATTGAGCCGCCCATCCAGTATTCCTCCGAAGTCCACCGCACGGGGCGCGTCTGCTGTGTCATCGATGAGTGAGGGGACCTCACGGCTTAGAGCAATCAGTGACCGGCGGATCAGCGAGGGCAATTCGGCTTCGCCACAATATCCCCGCCCATACCGAACGATCTGACCCGCGGCTTCACGGAAACGCGCATTTGCCGTATCGCCCGCCAGATACTTGACCTCGACGATGGCCGCCACGCTTCCAGCTTCGTCGTCGACAATTACCAGGTCCGGACGATCCGCTGCTGCAGCCATCCCGTATGCAGCGAGAACGGCTTCAAGCCGCAGATCAGATGGCTCCAGCGCAGGTGGCACATACAGACCGCCACCTGACTGCCAGAAAACCGAGTACCGCCCGCAGCGCAAGACTGGCTGTCCTGGCCGAGCATCAAGTACAGACAGACGCAGCGGAAGGCCGAGTTCCGCAGACAGCGCTTCCCCGAGTCCCGCCGCAACGGCCAATTCGAAACGACGCCACTCCTCAAGTGGCCCGATGAGCGTGCTTCGAAGGACACGTGAAAGCGCGGCTTCGTCGCCAGCTTCGACCCCCGTCAACGTCGTGTAGGCCGCAATCGCATAGCGATAGATCAGTCGTCGCGACCGCGCTGCATCCCTTACGGCGTTTGGCCCCGGCCTTCGTCCAGCCGTCACGTGCTTCAGCGGTTCTCGCAAAGCGTCGAGCCGCTTCACCGCTGAAATTTCCGCCATCGCCGCCTCAATCAGGCTAGCGTAGGCCGAATTCTTGGGCTGCATCGCAAACAGCCGCTCGGCATGAGTCGCGGCCATGTGCACAACCCAAGCGACGACTTGGTTTGGCCCCGTGTTGAACGATCTCACAGGCTCTTCCGAAACAATCAGAGACGGGTGCCCGGACACCCTTCGTGCAATAACCGAAGCCCGGGCATCGATCCTTCCGCGCGCGACTGCGTCATCTGTTCGTCTCTGGAATTGCAGCAGCGCCTGCGCTTCGTGCCGATGGGCAAGGAGATATTGAACGAACTCCCGAACCGGCGCTGAGATCGCCCAGTGCGCGCGAAGGAGTTCGAGATCGCGGGCAAGGTCAAGCGACGGCCGGTCAGCACCGAGAAGCGTCCCAGACCGGAAATGCCGGAGAAAGATTCCTGCTGCAAAGTCGGAAATCGCTCGGTCGATCCCCTCCATCAGACCGCAACCGACTCCATCCGCCGCTTGATCCGATCACTGGAGTCCGCATCAAGGCCGAAGGCGTCTACAGCCGCTTGCGCAAGGAAGTCGGCATCCTGGACCACAATCCCGTCGAGCATCGGCAGCAACACCATGTCCACCGCATCGAGCAAAGCCTCTCGCATCGAGGGCGTAGGGACAGCGAAGAAGTCTGCGCCATCATCCATCGCCTGGACCGCCTTGATTGCATCAATGATCGGGGCGGGTCCAAGGACACGAACCTTGTTGATGGCCGCCCAGAAAGCGCCAAGCGGACAAGGTGCGCCCGCAGCAGGCCCAGCCCAAGTTGGATCAGACTTTCTGATAAAAGACTCAATGAAACCAGCCGTGTCGCGCGGCACGTCGACATAGACCCAGCCAAATCGGCGGCTGAGGGCATAGGACATTTGATACAGAGCGGCCTTGTCGATGGAATTGATGGTAGCAATCAGCCGCCAGTGCGGGCCTGGCGCGAACTCGTATGTCTCTGCCGAGGGCTTGCTTTCTGGCAAGATCACATATTGCGGGCTATCCTTATCCTCGATGTTCAGCCGGTAGGGCAAAGTGGTCTGCTGGCCACTCAAGACAGTAAAGAGCGGACCGATCACCTTATCGATGTCGCAGCGATTAAGTTCGTCGATGATCAGCGGACGATCAAAGCGACGAAGCAATACGCCAGGAATGAAGGCAACGGCGCCAGCGCCTACTGGTTGGTACCCCCCGATGATGTCTTGCGAACTCCAGTCTGACGAACCTGTCACGAGGGTCCACTTCCCGCCAGTGAGGGTTGCTGCAATCCAGCGCGCGAGAGTTGTCTTCCCGGTTCCAGGTGGACCATACAGCATGATGTGCTGCTTGCCCGATTTCAGCGCCGCATTGATTTGGCGATATACAGCGGGATCGATCCCAAGAAGGTCCGTGTTCTCCGGGATCTCGAGCGACGCGGGTGGGATAATTTCGTCGTCATCGCCATTTTCGTCGCCCGCAACTGCAGCGACTGCAACATTCTTCGGCGTCACAGGCCCGGCGGCCGCCCAAGCGTCCGCGACCATTTTCTTGAGTCTATCAAGTTCGGCTTGCGCTGTGAGATCGTAGACCGGAATTGGAGAAGCTGGCTTTCCTACCGGCGCGCACTTGATGTCCGCTGCGAGTGCGTCGATCACATCTCCATAAGTGATCGTGCGCTCCATACCGTTTTCTATGATCTTCAACTCAGTGTTGCGGGGCATCAGACCGAGCAGTCCGCAGCCGATGTACTCCAGAGAGGTCCCCTTGAAGCGCATCGTTCCCGTCGCGGGATCGAAATTGAACGGTTCGGCAGATGACCCTTGTGGGGTTGCGCCGTGAAAAACGAATAGCGCGTGAACCTCAAAGTCTTTGTCTTGGACAAAGTCACCCGGCCCCTGCTGAATCAGCGGCACAAGACGGAATACTACGCCCGCCTTGTCCTCCTGCGCCGTGTTGATCGCACCAAGGTTGAAGGGACCGCCAGCGGGGTTTTCAGCGCGAAGCCCGACGGGTTCTGGAACTATACGATAGATCCAGCGCGGGGGCTTGTTCGCGGAATAGTTCGGCTCTTTCCAATACCCAGCAGCGAGATCAAATTCATGGCGTTCGCCAAGCCCATCTCCGGTCTTGAAACCACACCTGGAGAATTGTAGCCCTTTGTCCTTAAGGAAGGTCTTCAACCAAGTGAAGAACTGGCCCTCGAAATTCTGATTATCCTGTGCTGCCATACGGTTGGCCCGTTCCGTCCAGTTGCCTGCTAGATCGGGAGAAGCCTATAGTTGAGTTGCGGCCGCGTCTATCGGCTTCGGGCAGTCACATGTTCGATTTGTGTTCCATCCGGTAGATGCCCCTGAAATCGAAGTGTTCAGCCGGGCATGAAAAAAAAATCCGCATTTTCAGGGCCTTGGAAAACTTCACCAAATCCGCGCAGGCAACAGGTCCAGAGAATATCGAGCCTGAGAGACCGCTTCCGGGCCTCCTGGCACCGAGGCCAGTGCTCAGCCCCACCCGCATAACCCTCGAAAACAACGGAAAAATCCGGCCGCAGCCGGATCGGGAGAACGCTTTCGCTGGGGCAAGTGGCGGAGCGGAAGGGATTCGAACCCTCGAGACGGTTTCCCGCCTGCACCCTTAGCAGGGGTGTGCCTTCGACCACTCGGCCACCGCTCCGCCGGGGGGGATAGCAGCAGACTGCGAAGGAAAACAAGGGCAATCGGCCGGTTGGTTCTAGAATTCGACGGCAAGCCAACAGGTGCGCCCAGTGCGCAGGACGACGCAGGAAGGCACAGCAGTGCGGGGCAATGAGCCGGCGAGGCGGCTCGTGCCGGGACTGCTTCTCGACGGGCTTCCGCGCGCGCCTTCGGCCGGACACGACCCGCTCGAACATCCACAGGTCGCACGCGCTTGATCTTCGCGATCCGCTCTGAGCGGGGAGACCGCCAACCGGGACGAAAATGTCGCAGGGGGCGATTAGAGGCCAAGCAACCCTTTCACGATCCCGTTCTGGGAGATATGTCGCGAGGACACAGTTCCCGAGTGCCACGTTTTTACTGCTCATGAAGCCGTTCGAACACAAAAGCATTCTGCCTGGGGACTGGATTGAAAAACTACGGCCTGAAGATTTCTGCCCTCAACCTGCGCCGGCTAGGTGGAGCGCGCCGAGACGGTAAGGGGTCCTATGTCGGGGTGGCGCGCCTTGGCCATATTGACCGGGTCAAGGACGGGGTCATCTTCGGGTGGATCAAGGACGAGGACAGTGACGTTCCCCTGACCGTGGATATCCTGCTGCGCGGCGCCCCTGTGGGCACAGCACTGATAGCGGACCGCCATCGCCAGGATGTTCAGAGCGCCGGTTTTGGAACCGGGCATCATGGCTTTGAATTCGCTATCCCCGACGAGCATCTGAAGGACATGGTCGGTGCGCTGATCGAAGTGCGGCGCTCGTCGTCTGGCGAGATATTATTGCGCCACGTCGTGACATCCCCCCAACGCCGGGCAGTGCAATCCTCGCAATCCGTCTCCGGCGACCTTGACAAGCCGGAGGGCACGCCATGGTCTGCCCCCTGAAAAGTGGTCCTCCCTGAAGTAGGCTTTTG
>NZ_SELD02000063.1 GCF_004923205.2 Paracoccus aeridis | reverse complement strand
AAACGCCGGGTGAAGACCACCGTGTCCGCGAAACGTGCGCCTAAATTCCCTGACCTTCTGAAACGCCGGTTCACCGCGGAGAAACCGAACAAGGTCTACGTCGGCGATATCACGTACCTGCCGATCGCGGACGGGTCGAATATGTACCTGGCCACGGTCATCGACTGCTATTCGCGGCAGTTGACCGGTTTCGCGATCGCCGACCACATGCGCACCGAGTTGGTCGAAGAAGCCCTCACGATGGCTCACGGGGTCCGAGGTAGCCTTGACGGGGCGATTTTTCACTCGGATCACGGCAGTGTCTATACCTCTGA
>NZ_SELD02000007.1 GCF_004923205.2 Paracoccus aeridis | reverse complement strand
AGCCGGGGCAGGCGCCGCGCCCGGCGTCGTGGCGGGCGCGCCGCCCGGGGCCGCGGGTGCGCCGAACGGGCTGCCGCCCAGGCCGCCAAGTCCGCCGCCCAAGCCCCCGCCAAGCCCGCCACCCAGGCCCCCGCCCAGGCCGCCACCGGGAGCGTTCGGGATCGTGATCGTCACGTTCGACGTGTCGATCGCCGGGCCCTTGTAGTGCATCACCAGTCCGGGGAAGGCGATCACCACCCCGATCATCACGATCTGGATCACCACGAACGGAACCGCGCCCCAGTAGATCTGCGCGGTCCGCACCGGCTCCATCATCAGCCCCGTCACCTTGTCCTTGTAGGCGAACTTGGGCGCGACCGAGCGCAGGAAGAACAGCGAGAAGCCGAACGGCGGGTGCATGAACGACGTCTGCATGTTCACGCCCAGGATCACCCCGAACCAGATCAGGTCGATCCCCAAGGCGTCCGCCGCCGGCGCGAGCAGCGGCACGATGATGAACGCCAGCTCGAAGAAGTCGAGGAAGAACGCCAGCAGGAACACCATCAACGACACCACCAGCAGGAAGCCGGTCTGGCCGCCCGGAAGGCTCGTCAGCAGGTGTTCGACCCAGATATGCCCGTTCACCCCGTAGAAGGTGAGCGAGAAGACCCGCGCGCCGACCAGGATGAACATGACGAACGCCGACAGCCGGGTCGTCGACGCCAGCGCCTGCGGGATGACGCCACCGCCGAGGCGGCCCTTCACCCCCGCAAGCAGCAGCGCGCCGACGGCGCCCATGGCCCCGCCCTCGGTGGGCGTGGCGATCCCCAGGAAGATCGTCCCCAGCACGAGGAAGATCAGCGCCAGCGGCGGGATCAGCACGATGATGACCTGCTGCGCGAGGCGGCTCATCAGGCCGATCCCGAGCGCGCGGTCCAGCAGCGCCACGATGTAGATCGCGATCACGGCGATCGACCCGGCGAGGATGTCGGCGTTCGCGCCCTGCGTCGGATGCAGCCAGTGCCACACCGCATAGCCGATCACCCCCGCCGCGGCGAGCGCGACCAGGAGCGACGTCACGCCCGAGCCGAGCGTCCGCGCCTCCTTCGGCAGCGCCGGCATCGACGCTGGCCGCAGGATCGACATGACGAGCACGTAGAGCATGTAGAACCCGGTCAGGACGAGACCGGGGAACATCGCGCCCTTGTACATGTCGCCGACCGACCGGCCCAGCTGGTCGGCCAGGACGATCAGGACGAGGCTCGGCGGGATGATCTGCGCCAGCGTCCCGGACGCGGCGATCACGCCCGACGCGATCCGCCGGTCGTAGCCGTAGCGCAGCATGATCGGCAGCGAGATCAGCCCCATCGCGATCACCGACGCCGCGACCACGCCGGTCGTGGCGGCCAGCAGCGCGCCCACGATGATGACGGCATAGGCGAGCCCGCCGCGGATCGGCCCGAACAACTGGCCGATCGTGTCCAGAAGGTCCTCGGCCATGCCCGATTTCTCGAGCACGATCCCCATGAAGGTGAAGAACGGGATGGCGAGCATCGTCTCGTTGGACAGCAGCCCCCACAGCCGGTCCGGCATGGCCTGCAGGAGCGGCCAGGACAGGTTGATCGTGCCGCCCGACAGCGGCGCGAGCTCGACCCCGATGATGAAGAACAGAAGGCCGTTCGCCGCCAGCGAGAACGCGACCGGATAGCCCAGCAGCAGGAAGACGACGAGCGACAGGAACATGATGGGCGCCATGTTCTGCGCGATCAGTTCCATGATCATTCGCGCGGCCCTCCGTTCGGCCGGGTGTCGGTGGCGGGACGCCCGCCGGACCCGGTTTCCCGGGCTGCGTCGTCGTCGGTGTAGTTGCGGTTGTGGTCCAGCGGGTGGTCGATCATCTCGTCGGTCGCCGGATGGTCGGCGCTGGCGAAGCCCGTCTCGGCCAGCAGCGTCTGGTCGATCATCACCTCTCCGGCGGCGTGATGGGTCGCCTCGGCGTGGGGATCGGGGATCAGGCCGCGCATGACGGCGATCTTCTTGATGATCTCGGACAGGCCCTGGAAGAACAGCAGGATGAAGCCTGCCAGCAGCAGCGCCTTGGCCGGCCACAGGATCAGCCCGCCCGCGTTCATCGACCGCTCGCCCGACAGGATCGACCGTTCGAGCCACGGCACCATCAGCCAGATCATCAGGATCACGAACGGCATCAGGAACAGCAGGTGGCCCAGAAGGTCGATCCAGTGCTGCGTGCGCCGCTTGCGCCCGCCGTAGACGATGTCGATGCGGATGTGTTCGTTTTCCAGCAGCGTGTAGGCCGCGGCCAGCAGGAACGCCGCGCCGTACAGGTACCACTGAAGTTCCAGCCATGCGTTCGACGAGACCGACCAGACCTTCCGGACGATCGCGTTGGCGGCGCTGACCAGGATGGCGACGAGGATCAGCCAGCTGACCCCTCGTCCGATTACGGTGTTGATGCGATCAACAGCGCGCGAGAAGCCCAGCAGGCCGCCCATGTCTCCCTCCCTCGACGTATTCTCCGGGCGGCTTGACGGCGGCGCCCAACTGCGGGCGAACGGCGTGTGCCGACCTTCGGGTTGCCCTTCTGCGATTGGACGATCCGCGACGCTGGGTCAACAGAATTTGGCCGCCGGTGGCGGCTCATGCCGCGTCGGCGCCGACTTGTCCGCGGCGTTCTGGCGGGCGCCGCGGGGCCGGTGTAGAAGCGGGGGCCGAAACGTTGCGGGGCCCTTTCCATGCCGCTGTCCATGCCGATCCGGTCGCACGCCCTTCTGCAGGCCGCCACGCTGTGCGCGGCGCTGTCCGCATGGCCGGGCGCCCCCGCCGCGGCGCAGGACGCGCCCGTGGCGGCGGCCGCGATCCCGGCGACGGTCCCCGCGGCCGGTCCCGCGCAGGCGGCGGAGACGCCTGCCGGGGACCAGTCGCTGACCGCGTGGATGCGCGACCCGATCCGCACGCTCGACCCGCAGCTGGTGGGCGACGCCGCGTCCGACCAGGCGGTGCGCCTGCTGTTCGAGGGGCTGTACCGGCCCGGCCCCGACGGAAAGCCCCTGCCCGCTGCCGCCGTCGGGCACACGGTGTCCCCGGACGGGCTGGCCTGGACCTTCCAGCTTCGCCCCGACGCGGTCTGGTCGGACGGCGCGCCGGTCACGGCGGCCGACTTCGTGGCCGGGTTCCGCCGCCTCGCCGATCCGGCGCTCGGCTCGCCCGGCGCGTGGTTCACGCAGGCGATCGGCCTTGCCAACGCCGACGCGGTGGTGCGCGGCGGGGCGCCGACCTCGGACCTTGGCGTCGCGGCGGTCGACGACCGCACGCTGCGCCTGACGCTGACGGCACCCGCGCCGTGGCTCGACAAGGCGGTGATGCGCGCCTGGACCTTTCCCGTGCCCGCCGCGCAGATGCGCGCGGCGATGGTTGAGGGGCTGGAGTGGACGGCACCCGACCGGCTGGTCGGCAACGGTCCCTTCACCCTGACATCGCGCGACCCCGAGACGGGCGCGGCGCTGGTCCCTTCGCCCCGCTGGCACGGCGCGGCAGGCGTGCGGCTGACCGGCGTCACGCTTGAAACCGGGGGCGATCCGGACGCGGCGCTGGCGAGGTTCGACGCGGGCGAGATCGACCTGATCGCGGTCCCCGGCCCGCTGTTCGGCGACTGGGCCGAGGATCGCCCCGAAGCGGCGGCGGCAACCCCGCGCGCGTGCACCAACGCGCTCGTCCTGAACCAGTCCGGCACCGCGCCCGAGGCGCTCGGCAACCCCGACATCCGCCGTGCCCTGTCGCTGTCGATCGACCGCGACGCCATCGTGGCCGCCCTGGGCGGCGGGCAGGCACCCGCCTGGGGATGGGTGCCGCCGCAGCTCGCCGGGTTCACGGCGCCCGGCAATCCCGATGCCGACCTGACGCAGGAGGCCCGGATGGCCGAGGCGCAGCGCCTCGTCGCGGCGGCGGGCTATTCGCCCGATGCGCCGCTGCGGCTGACGCTGAACTACAACACCTCGCCGGAGCTCGAGGCCGTGGGCCAGCAGATCCGCGCCGCGTGGAAGCCGCTGGGGATCGAGCTGCGGCTGCAGAACGCCCCGTGGGAGGAGCACGCGGCAACGCTCAAGTCCGGCGAGTTCCAGATGGCCCGGATGGGCTGGTGCGCCGACGTGAACGACGCGGGCGGGTTCCTGCGCTACTTCCGCCCAGACGGCGCAAACCCCGGCCGGTTCGCGGATGCCGGCTACGACCGCCTGACGGCCGAGGCCGCGCGCAGCCCCGATCCGGGCCCATTGCAGACGCAGGCCGCGGCGATCCTGCGCGACCGGCTGCCGGTGATCCCGATCTTCACCTACGCGGCGCCCATGCTGATAGCCCCGGACCTTCGCGGCGTGGCGCGCGGCGACGCCATGACCGGCTGGTCCGGGCAGGACATCTGGCGCGCGGCCGAATGACCCCTTGCCGCTTGTCGGCCGCACCCCCGCTTCCGCCGGGCGACATCATCACCACCGGCGCCTTGCGCGGCTCGGGCGGGTGTAAAGCCGCAGGTGTTTCCGCGCAGGGGTGAGGTGAGGCGGCCGAGATCGCGGATGCGGGCGTGCGGACGCTGCGTCGATCAGGGCTGGCCGGCCGGCGCCTTGCCCGGCGCAGGCCCGAACCGTTCGATCCACGCGACGAGCCGCGGCAGGCTCTGCGTCCGCAGGTCGTAGCCGTCCAGGATCGTCTGGCGCGCGGCACGCCGCAGGCGGTCGGCGTCCGGGTCGCCCGCCAGCGCCCGGATCAGCGCCGTTTCCAGAGCCGCGCGGTCGAAGAACGGGACCAGCCGCCCGTTCACGCCGTCCCGGACGACCTCGCGCACCGGCTCGGTGTCGGACGCGACGACAAGCGCGCCCGCCGCCATCGCCTCGGTCAGGGACCAGCTGAGGACGAAGGGATATGTCAGGTAGCAGTGGACGCGGGTGAGCTGGATCAGCGACAGGTAGCTGTCGTAGCTTACCCGGCCGAGGAAGTGGACGCGGTCCAGCGGCAGCCGGTCGCCCAGCTCGGCCAGGACCTTTTCCTTCCAGCTGTCCGCGTCGCGGGGCTTCGCGCCGTAGCTGACCCCGTCGCCGCCGATCAGGACGACCTGCGCGCCGGGCCGTTCCGCAAGGACCCGCGGCAGCGCGCGCATGAAGACGTGAAAACCGCGATAGGGTTCGAGCGAGCGCGACACGAAGCTCAGCACCTCGTCGCCGGCCCGCAGGACGCGGCCGTTCGGCAGCGTCAGCGTGGCGGCGGGGTTCGGGCGGACGGTGTCGGCGTCGATGCCGTCGTGGATCACGGTCAGCTTGGCGCGCAGCTCGGGCGGGAAGCTGCCGGCCTGGTATGCGGTCGGCGTCAGGCCCGCATCGGCCTGAACGAGAGCCTGCACCAGATGCGCCGAGCGCGCGACCGCCGCCACCCGCCCCTCGTCCGTGCCGGGGCTCACCTCGGGGTCGAAGCCCACGTCGTGGCCGCGGGTCCGGTACATGAGCTCCGCGTAGATCAGCAGCCTGGCATCCGGCCAGATCTCGCGCAGGAACAGCGTCTCGCCCCAGCCGCTGTGGCCGAGGATCACGTCGGGGACGTAGCCGTGCCGGTCGCGCAGCGCGCGGGCGCCGCGGGCGGCGAGCCAGCCGCGCTCGGCCATCTCGGCATAGGTGCGGCCCAGCGGGTGGCTGAGGGTAGGCTTGGGCGGGGTCGCGTAGCGTGCGACCCTGACCGGCGAGGGGCGCGCGTTTCCCTGGTCGGTCAGCGCCAGCACGTCATGGCCGCGCCGCGCCATCTCGGGGGCGATGTGCGGGAACTGTCCGGGAAAGTTCTGGTGGACGAAGAGAAGCTTCAAGGACGCGCCCCGGCGGCCCCCTCGGAGGCAGCGCCCTCCTCGACCGCGATCGGGAACGCCGCGGCCATCAGTTCGCGCGTGTAGCTGCTGGCGGGGTTCGCGAAGACCTGCTCGGTCGTCCCCTGCTCGACCACGTCCCCCGCGCGCATGACCATGATCTGGTGCGACATCGCGCGCACCACCCGCAGGTCGTGGCTGATGAACAGGAACGCGAGCTCATGCTTCTGCTGAAGCGAGCGCAGCAGGTCCACGATCTGCACCTGCACCGTCATGTCGAGCGCGCTCGTCGGCTCGTCCAGCACCACCACCTTCGGCCGCAGGATCATCGCCCGCGCGATCGCGATGCGCTGGCGCTGCCCGCCCGAGAATTCATGCGGGTAGCGGTCCATCGTGAGGGGGTCGAGCCCGACCTCGGCCATGATCCCCGCCACCATCTCGCGCGGGTCGCGGCCCCGCTCGACGCCATGGACGCCCAGGCCCTCGGCGATGATCTGGGCGACCGTCATGCGGGGCGACAGGCTGCCGTAGGGGTCCTGGAACACGATCTGCATGTCGCGGCGCAGCCCGCGCATCTGCCGCCCCGACAGCCGGCCGATATCGCGGCCCATGAAGAGGATCGGCCCCTCGCTTTCGATCAGCCGCATGATGGCGAGCGCGAGCGTCGTCTTGCCCGACCCGGATTCGCCCACGATCCCCAGCGTCTCGCCCGCGCGCACCGACAGCGTGGCGCCGTTCACGGCCTTCACGTGCCCGACGGTGCGGCGCAGGAGGCCGCGCTTGATCGGGAACCAGACCTTCAGGTCGCGAGCCGCCACGATCTCGGGCGCGTCCGGGGCGACCGGGCGCGCGGTGCCGGTGGGCTCCGCGGCCAGGAGCTTGCGGGTGTAGGGGTGCTGCGGGTTGCGGAAGATGTCGTCCACCGCCCCCTGCTCGACGATCCTGCCGCCCTGCATCACGCAGACCCGGTCCGCGATCCGCCGCACGATCCCCAGGTCGTGGCTGATGAACAGCATCGACAGCCCCTCGTCGCGCTTGAGCTCGGCCAGAAGGTCGAGGATCTGGGCCTGGATCGTCACGTCGAGCGCGGTGGTGGGTTCGTCCGCGATCAGGAGTTCCGGCCCGTTCGCCAGCGCCATCGCGATCATCACCCGCTGCCGCTGCCCGCCCGAAAGCTGGTGCGGGTAGTCGGCAAGCCGGCTTTCGGGGTCGCGGATGCCGACGCGTGTCAGAAGCTCGACCGTGCGGGCGCGGGCGGCGGCTCCGGTCAGGCCCTGGTGCAGCGCCATGCTTTCGGCCAGCTGCTTTTCGATCGTGTGGAGCGGGTTGAGCGAGGTCATCGGCTCCTGGAAGACGAAGCTGATGTCGTTGCCGCGCACGGCCTGCAGCCGCGCCTCGGACGCGCCGACGAGTTCGGCACCGTCATAGCGGACGCTGCCCTCGACCGTCGCGGCGTCGCCCAGAAGCTGCACTGTGGTGAGCGCGGTCACGGACTTGCCGGACCCGGATTCGCCCACCAGCGCCACCGTCTCGCCCCGGTTCACGGTGAAGCTGACGCCCCTGACGGCCTGGATGACCTTGCCGTCCTGCCGGAAGCTGATGCGGAGGTCGCGGACGTCCAGCACGGCACCGCTGTCGGCGGCCCGCCGGGGCGCTGCCCCGGCCCCGGGGATAGCTGCGGCCCGTCCGAGCAAATGGCGGCCGGCCGGCTGGGCGGGCACCGCCATCGCCTCGCCCGGTGCGGGTACGACCGGCGGGGTGAGGTCCGCGGGCGGGTGCAGGGGGGCGGCGGGATCGCGGGGATCGGTCATCGGAAGGTCTTGCGCGGGTCGAAGGCGTCGCGGATGCCCTCGAACATGAACACGAGGAGCGACAGCATGATCGCAAAGGTGAAGAAGGCCGAGAAGCCCAGCCACGGCGCCTGAAGGTTCTGCTTGGCCTGCAGCGCGAGCTCGCCCAGCGAGGGCGCGGACGCGGGCAGGCCGTAGCCGAGGTAGTCGAGCGCGGCGAGGCTGGAGATCGTGCCGGTGACGACGAAGGGCAGCATCGTGAGCGTCGCCACCATCGCGTTCGGCAGGATGTGGCGGAACATGATCGTGCGGTCCTTCACCCCCAGCGCGCGCGCGGCGCGGACGTATTCGAGGTTGCGGGCGCGCAGGAACTCGGCCCGGACCACGCCCACGAGCGCGGGCCAGCCGAAGAGGATCGACACGAACACCAGCAGCCAGAAGCTGCGCCCGAGGATCGCGAACAGGATGATGATGACGTAGAGCGACGGGGTGGAGCCCCAGATTTCCAGCAGGCGCTGGAACACGAGGTCCGTGCGGCCGCCGAAATACCCCTGCACCGCGCCCGCCGCGATCCCGAGGGCCGAGGCCACGATCGTCACGATCAGGGTGAACATCATCGAGACGCGGAAGCCGTAGATCACGCGCGCCGCCACGTCGCGGGTGGTGTCGTCGGTGCCGAGCCAGTGGTCGCCGTCGGGCGCGCTGGGGGCGGCGCCGACGTCGTTGATCGTCTGGTAGTGGTAGGGGATCGGCGGCCAGACCATCCAGCCCTGCTCGGCCTTCGGGACGTCCGACGTCCCCGCCTTCACCTGCGCCATCACGTCCTCGGGGGCGTCCCAGCATTCGGGGCGGCCGCCGGACACGATCAGGCACTGGACGCCGGGATCGCGGTAGATCGCCTCGGTCCCGAAGTCGCCGCCGAAGGTCGTTTCCGGGTAGAAGCGGTAGGCGGGGAAGTAGAGCTCGCCCCGATAGCCGACGACGATCGGCTTGTCGTTGGCGATCACCTCGGCCAGCAGCGACAGGACGAACAGCACCGCGAAGATCACCAGCGACCAGAAGGCGCGGCGGTTGCGGCGGAAGTTGCGCCAGCGGCGCTGGTTCAGGGGCGACAGCATCATCCGGCGCGTTTCTCGAAGTCGATGCGTGGATCGACGAGGACATAGGTGAGGTCCGACAGGATGCCGATCAGAAGGCCCATGAGCCCGAAGACGTAGAGCGTGCCGAAGATCACGGGATAGTCGCGCTGCACCGCCGCCTCGAACCCCAGGCGGCCAAGCCCGTCGAGCGAGAAGATCGTCTCGATCAGGATCGAGGAGCCGAAGAACACGCCGAGAAACAGCGCGGGAAAGCCCGCGATCACGATCAGCATGGCGTTGCGGAAAACGTGGCCGTACAGCACCCGGCGCTGCGTCAGGCCCTTGGCGCGCGCGGTCATCACGTACTGCTTGTTGATCTCGTCAAGAAAGCTGTTCTTCGTCAGCAGCGTCAGCGTCGCGAAGCTGGAGATGGTGGCCGCGATCACCGGCAGCGTGATGTGCCACAGGTAGTCCTTGACCTGCCCCCACAGCGTCAGCTGGTCGAAGTCGTCGCTGGTCAGGCCGCGCAGCGGGAAGATCTTCCAGTAGGACCCGCCCGCGAACAGCACCATCAGCAGCACGGCGAACAGGAAGCCCGGGATCGCGTAGCCCACGATGATCGCGCTGGAGGTCCAGGTGTCGAAGGGCGTGCCGTCGCGGACCGCCTTTCGGATGCCCAGCGGGATCGAGATCAGGTAGGCCAGCAGCGTCGACCACAGCCCCAGCGTGATTGAGACCGGCATCTTTTCCAGCACAAGGTCCACCACGCTGATCGACCTGAACCAGCTTTCGCCGAAGTCGAAGCGCAGGTAGTTGCCCAGCATCGTGACGAACCGCTCGGCCGGCGGCTTGTCGAAGCCGAACTCCTTTTCCAGTTCGGCGATGAACTCGGGCGGCAGGCCCTGCGCGCCGCCGTACTGCTGTTCCGTCCCGCCAGACTGGCCCGCGTCGCCGCCGCCCGCGATGTTGCGGAACACGTCGCCTTCGCCCTGCATGCGGGCGGCGATCTGTTCGATCGGGCCGCCGGGGACGAACTGCGTCAGGGTGAAGTTGACGAGCATGATCCCGATCAGCGTCGGGACGATCAGCAGCAGCCGCCGCAGGAGATATGCGCCCATCGTGATCCGCTCCGTGCTCGGCTGGTCCCGGGTTCGACGCCGCGCCTCAGCGCAGCGCCCCCGCGCTTCTCAGCTTTTCCGCCTTATCGGCGTCGTACCACCAGAAATCAAGCTCGCCCAACGCGTAGGGCGGCAGCGTGTCGGGGTGGTCGTACATGTCCCAGTAGGCGACGGTGTGGGTGGCCTTGTACCATTGCGGCACCCAGAAGCGCAGCGCGCGCAAGGTCCGGTCGAGCGCGTGGACGCGGGTGGCCAACTCCTCCTGCGTGGTCGCGTTCTCTACCAGCGAGATCAGCTTGTCGACGGCCGGGTTGGCCAGTCCCATCGCGTTGAACACGTCGCCGGTCGAGTTCGATCCGAAGTACTGCTGCAGCCCCGCGCCGGGGATCAGGTCCTGCCCGAGCGGCTGGCTGGGATTGGCCATGTCGAAGTCGTGCTGGCGCAGGCGCGATTCCATCTGCGCCTCGTCCACGCGGGTATGAACGGCATCGACGCCGAGCGTGCGCAGGTTCTGGACGAACGGGTTCACGACCCGGTCGAAGGTCTGTGAATCGTTCAGCACCTCGACCCGCAGCGTCCGGCCTTCGGCGTTGCGGCGCAGTCCGTCGGGCGATCCAGCCGCGACGGTCCAGCCGGCCGCGTCCAGCAGCGCGCCCGCGCGGCGCAGGTTGGCGCGGTCCAGCTGGCGTTCGCCGCTGGTGGGAGCCACGACCGCGTCGTCGGTCAGGACGCCCGGCGGCAGGTCGGCTTCGAGCGGCTTAAGGATCGCGAGCTCGTTGGACGAGGGCTTGCCCGTCGCCTCGAGCGGCGAGTTCTCCCAGAAGCTTTGTACCCGCTCGTAGAGGCCATAGAACAGCGTCGCGTTGGACCATTCGAAGTTGAACGCAAGCCCCAGCGCCTCGCGCACGCGCGGGTCCTGGAACGTCGCCAAGCGCCACCTGGATCAGCGTGCCTTCGAGCCAGCGCCTCGCGCACGCGCGGGTCCTGGAACTGCGGCCGGCGCAGGTTCATCACCCACGCCTGCCCGCTGGCCACGTTGCCATTCGCCAGCTCTTCCTTCACGACGTGGCCGCTCGTGAAGGCGGGGAAGTCGTAGCGGGTCGCCCAGATGATGCTGCTCGCCTCGTTGCGGAAGGTGTAGGCGCCGGCCTTGAACGCCTCGAACGCGGTCTCGTAGTCGCCGAAATACTCGATCCGGATGCGGTCGAAATTGTTGCGGCCGACATTGATCGGCAGGTCCTCGCCCCAGTAGTCGGGGTTGCGGACGTAGCGGACGCTGCGGCCCATGTCGGCGCTTTCGAACATGTAGGGGCCTGAGCCGATGAACGGCCTGGCCGAGCTTTCGCCCAGCTCGCGCGCGTTGGCCTGGAAATCGGCGCGCGAGAACACCGGCAGGCCGCCGACCGACTGGATCAGGTCGCGGCGCGGGTAGTCGGGGGTGAAGGTGAAGCGGATGCTGTGGTCGTCCAGCACCTCGGCCGCCGCGACCTGCTGGGCGAACACGGCCCGGAAGGACGACAGGCCCTTGTCGCGCAGCTGTTCGTAGGAAAACATCACGTCCTGCGCGGTGACGGGCGTCCCGTCCGAGAACCTGGCCTCGGGCCGCAGGTGGAAGATCACCCAGTCGCGGCTTTCGGGGTATTCGATCGTTTCGCACAGAAGGCAGTAGGCGGCGCCGACCTCGTCCGCGGTCCCGGTGAGCAGGCTTTCCAGCATCACGGTCGACAGCGCGGCGCCGCGGCCCTTGATGGTGAAGGGGTTGAAGCTGTCGAAGCCCCCCGGCTGCCATTCGCTGATCTCGCCGCCCTTCGGCGCGTCGGGGTTGACGTAGGCGAGGTGCTGGAAATCGGGCGGCAGCTTCAGGTCGCCGAAGACCGACACGCCATGTGCGATCGTGGTCGGCTCGGCTGCGGGTGCAGGCTGGACCGCAGGCTCAGCGGTGGCGGGCGTTGCGGTGGCGGGCGTTTCGAGGGGCGTCGCCGCGGCGGGCGCGGCCCCGGTCGTCGGCGCGGGGGCCGGTTGCTGTGCCAGCGCCAACCCGGCGGACAGCGCCAGCGCCGCCATGGCCGTCCCCGCCCCTGCCCCTGCCCCTGCCCCGATCCTCGTGGCAATCCCGTTGGCGCCAAGCAGCTTCATCCGATCCCACCCTTCCGTCCGGCCGCAGGGCCTGGCGGGCAGGCTAGAGCGGCGGACGCCCGGCGCGCAAGCGCGGTCCCGGATTCGTGACGTGTCGGGGGTGACGTTCAGGCCCGGGCGCGAAAACGAAAAGGGCGCGGAAACCCGCGCCCTGGAAGCAGTTCACCAAGCGGTGCCGTCATTGCGCCTGCAGGTAGGCGATCAGGTTCGCGCGTTCCTGCGGCTTGGGCAGGCCCGCGAAGGTCATCTTGGTGCCCGGGACGACGCCCTTGGGGTTGGCGAGGAACTCCTGCAGCGCCTCGGGGGTCCAGGTCGGCGCTTCGGCCGCGTGGGCGACCATCGCTTCGGAATAGTTGAAGTCGGTCGAGGCCATCGCGCGGTTCACCACGCCGTCCAGGTGCGGGCCGGTGCCGTTGGTCCCGTCGAGCTTGTGGCAGGCCTTGCAGCGGCCGAACACCTTTTCGCCCGCGGCCGGGTCGGCCGATGCGAGCAGCGCGTTGATGTCCACGACCTCTGCCTCAGCCTCGGCCCCGGCGGGTGCCGCTTCCTCGACCGCGATCGAATAGGCCTGCGGATGCTCCTCGCCCTCGGCCACGTGCCCGGTGGGGCCGACGTGATACAGGCCCGACGCCCCCCACGACACCAGCAGCAAAAACAGCAGCGAGCCGATCAGTGCGCCTGCCGCTTTCGTAATGGTCATCGTGTTGAACATGCCCGCTATCCCTTGTCCGGTGAGCCGTGGAACTGCCGGGTGTCTACCCGCTTTCCCTCGGCCGGTTCAAGGTATAGTTCTGCCCCGCCGCGTGCAAACCCGCCCGGACCCGTGCGGGGCGCGACACGATGCCGCCCCCGCCAGCCGCCCGCCGTTCCACCGCACCAGCAGGATCAGTCCGATGTCCGCCGCCACCGTCGCCCCCGCCGCAAGCACCGCCGCCCCGACCAACCGCATCGCCTTCCAGGGCGAGCCCGGCGCCTACAGCCACGAGGCGTGTCGGGCCGCCCGCCCGCAGATGGAGGCGCTGCCCTGCCGCACCTTCGAGGACGCCATCGACGCGGTGCGCAGCCACAGGGCCGACCTTGCGATGCTGCCGGTCGAGAATTCGACCTATGGCCGGGTCGCGGACATCCACCACCTGCTGCCCGAATCCGGGCTGCACATCATCGGCGAATGCTTCGTGCGCGTTCAGATCAGCCTTCTGGGCGTGCCCGGCGCGAAGCTGTCGGACGTGCGCGAGGCGATGAGCCACACGATGCTGCTGGGCCAGTGCCGGGACTTCCTGCGGCGGCACGACATCCGCTCGGTCGTGGGCCCCGACACCGCGGGCAGCGCGCTGCTGGTGGCCGAAGGGGGCGATCCGTCCCGCGCGGCGCTGGCAAGCAGCCTCGCGGGCGAGATCTACGGGCTGGACAACCTCGCGCAAGGGATCGAGGACCGGCCCAACAACACGACCCGCTTCCTGATCATGTCGCGCGACGCCGACCATTCCCGCCGGCCGAACCGCGAGGGGTCGGAAGCGATGCTGACCAGCTTCGTCTTCCGCGTCCGCAACATTCCGGCTGCGCTCTACAAGGCGATGGGGGGCTTCGCGACCAACGGCGTCAACATGACCAAGCTGGAAAGCTACATGCTGGACGGCGTCTTCACCGCGACGCAGTTCCACGCCGACGTCGAGGGGCACCCCGACGATCCCGCGGTCGCACGCGCGCTGGAGGAGCTGGGGTACTTCACGTCGTCCCTGAAGATTCTGGGCGTCTACCCGTCCGACCCGTCGCGGGCCGACCGGGGCTGATCCCGTCGAACCGGGGCCTAGCGCACCTGCCGCGGCCGGTGCGCGCCCGAGATCCCGGCGACGTAATACGCGATCCGGGACGCGAACTGCCGGTCGAGCTGCGACTTGCCCAGCTTCGCGGTCTGCAGAAGCAGGCGCGCGCGCATGTTGCGGGGCTTGGCCTCGACCTCGAAGATCAGGCGCGACTTGGCGCGGGTGAGCGCGATCACCGTCATCTCGATGGTCAGGTCGAACATCTCGCTCACCCCTTCCATCGTCAGGTTCTCGGGCCGGTCGAAGCGGATCACGGAAAGCCGCATGTCGCGCCGCTTACCGCGGAAGTCGAACCCGACCTGCCAGGCCATGCCCGCGCCGGGCTCGCGGGACGGGTCCAGCCTGCGGACCTGCGCGCCCTTGCTGACCAGCATCCGTTCGGCCAGGGGAAAGTCGCTGATGGCGGCGAACAGGTCTTCGGCGGGCAACTCACTGTCCTGACGGGTTGCAAACTTCATCGGCCAGAACCTCTGCGGCAAAACAAGTCACGTCAGGCCATAACGGCGATCGCAGGACGACTTCAACCTGCGATTGCGGCCCCGTGCGTGACCGGCGATGCAGGGCAGACTGCCCTGCCGCGCCGCCGGGTTCCAGCCCTGCGCCGGAACAATCCGACCCCGTTCCGAATAGCCCGGCAAGACCGGGCGCGTCGCGCCGTTCATCGCGCCGCAACGGCAATGCGTCGGCCCCGCCCGCCGCGAGACGCTGTTCCCGCGCGAAAACATTGACGCAGCGGTGCTTTTGCGTTAGCAGCCCCAATGCCCGCATCCGGCGGGCGGCCGAGGGGCGCGTGGAGATCGAAGCGTCCCGGAGACAGGCGGACAGGCAGGGCCTGGCCGCATCCACGGACGACGACACTTCCATCACGAAAGCCCCTGAATGACCCAGTTTTCCGACCTAAAGCTCGACCCCAAGGTGCTCAAGGCCATCGACGAGGCCGGCTACACGACGCCCACCCCGATCCAGGAAGGCGCGATTCCGCCCGCGCTGGAAGGCCGCGACGTCCTCGGCATCGCCCAGACCGGCACCGGCAAGACGGCAAGTTTCACGCTGCCGATGATCACGCTTCTGGGCCGCGGCCGCGCCCGCGCGCGGATGCCGCGCAGCCTGGTCCTGTGCCCGACGCGCGAACTCGCCGCCCAGGTGGCCGAGAACTTCGACATCTACGCCAGGCACACGCGGCTGACCAAGGCGCTGCTGATCGGCGGCGTGTCGATGCGCGACCAGGAACAGCTGATCGACCGCGGCGTCGACGTGCTGATCGCGACACCGGGCCGCCTTCTGGACCACTTCGAACGCGGCAACCTGCTGCTGCAGGGCGTCCAGATCATGGTGGTGGACGAGGCTGACCGCATGCTCGACATGGGGTTCATCCCCGACATCGAGCGGATCTTCCAGCTGACGCCGTTCTCGCGCCAGACGCTGTTCTTCTCGGCCACCATGGCGCCCGAGATCGAGCGGATCACCAACACCTTCCTGCACGCCCCCGTGCGGATCGAGGTCGCGCGCCAGGCCACCACCAGCGAGACGATCACCCAGAAGCTGGTCGAGCTGACCCCCACCCGGAAGGACCAGACCGCCAAGCAGAAGCGCGAGCTGCTGCGCGCGCTGATCGACGCCGAGGGGGACGCGCTCAAGAACGCGATCGTCTTCTGCAATCGCAAGACCGAAGTCGACATCGTCGCCAAGTCGCTCAAGGCGCACGGGTACGACGCGGCCCCGATCCACGGCGACCTGGAACAGCGCCAGCGCATGGCGACGCTGGACGGGTTCCGCGACGGGACGCTGCGGTTCCTGATCGCGTCGGACGTGGCCGCGCGCGGTCTGGACATCCCGGCCGTCAGCCACGTGTTCAACTTCGACCTGCCCAGCCATGCCGAGGATTATGTCCACCGCATCGGCCGCACGGGCCGGGCCGGTCGGCTGGGGACCGCCATCTCGATCGCGACCCCTGCGGACGACAAGTACCTGTCCGCCATCGAATCGCTGGTGAAGCAGTCGCTTCCGCGCGCGGCCCTGCCCGAGGGGTTCTCGCTCAGCGACGACGCGCAGAAAGCGCCGCGCGAACCGCGCGACGCCGGCCGCGGCGCATCAGCAGGCGGGCGCAGCCGCACCCGGTCGCGCAGGAGCGAGCCGCGCCGCGACGATGCAGCGCGCGACGAGGTCCGCGAGGAACGGCCCCGCGTCCGCGCGGCCGCGGGCGACGACAACGGCCTGCCCCCCGCCATCGAGACGGTGACCGAAGGCGGCCGCGTGGACCTGCCCGAGACCCGATCCTCGCGCGGCGACCGTCGCCGTGGCGGGTCCGGCGAGGGTCGAAGCGGTGGCGAGCAGGGTGGCCGCCGCGATGACCGCCGTGAGGATCGCCGTGACGAACGCCGCGAGGATCGCAACGACAACCCGCGCAACGGCCGCCGCGACGACCGAGGCGAAGGTCGGGGTGAGGAGCGGCGCGATGACCGGGGCGAAGGCCGGGGTGACCGGAACCGCGACGACCGCCGCGATCGCTACCGCGAGCGCGACCGCGGCCCGGCGGTGATGGGGCTGGGCGACCATGTCCCGGACTTCATGCTGACGAGCTTCCGCAGCGCAGAGGCCGCGCAACCCTCCTCCGACCTGCCCGCGTCCGAGGAGGCGCGCGCCGACGACCGCCAGCTCGACGAGACGCCGGTCGCCGCGCAGGTCGCCGAGCCGATCACGACGCCCGCCTCCGTCGAGGACAGCGCCGAGGGACAGAACGCGGAGAAGCAGAAGCGCGAAGCGCTGGACGCCGCGGAACAGAAGCCGGCCGAGCCGAAGAAGCCGGCCCGCCGCCGTTCGCGCGCGAAGGCTGAAAAGCCTTCGGATGACGCCGGGGTCGAGACGTCAGCCGACGCGCCGGCCGGGACGGTGACGGCCGGTGCAGACCCGGCACCGGAAGCCACCACGGAAGTTGACGCGCCGGCGGCCGAGGCGGCTGCGGAACCTGCCGAAAAGCCCGCGCCCAAGCGACGCACGCGCGCGCGCAAGACGCCCGCGGTGGATCAGCCCGGCACCGAGGCGCCGGCCGGGGAAGGCGAGGCGGAGGCAGGCGAGGCGAAGGCCCCGGCCCGCAAGCGCGCGACGCGAAGCCGCAAGAAGAAAGACGCGGAAGTGGTTGGAAATGCTCCGGAGTCCGCGGCGACGCCCTCGCAGGACACCACCGCCACGGCCGGAGAGGCGTCCGACCTCCAGCCGCAGGGCTGACGGACAGCCTCGTGGCGCTTCGCCCTTTGCGGGCCAAGGGGGGCGGGCCAACCGCGCTTCCGACCGGGCCCGACATGCCGGGCCCGGTCGCGACCCGGCACCTTGCGGGCCGCGTCCGGCGGCATGGCGGCTTCCTCATCGACGTCTGCGCGGGTCTTGCGGCCGCGCTGGGGCAGGCACCGTGGGGTCTCTGGCCCCTTTCGCTTCTGGGCCTTGCGGTGGTCGTCTGGCGCGTGGGCGATGCCGCTACCGGCCGCCGCGCCTTCTGGCGCGCGCTTGCGGCCGGGGCCGGCTACTTCGGGCTCGCGATGCTGTGGATCATCGAACCGTTCCTCGTTGAGCCCGAGATCTACGGCTGGATGGCGCCCTTCGCGCTCGTTCTCATGGCGCTCGGCGGGGCGCTGTTCTGGGCCATTCCGTCTTGGGCTGCGTGGCGGCTTGCAGGCGGCGCTCGCGACAGGGCGCTGGCCGTTGCGGCCGCACTAGCGCTGTCCGACTGGATCCGAGGCTGGCTGTTCACCGGCCTGCCCTGGGCACTGACGGGTCACGTCTGGATCGACACGCCCGCCGGGCAGGCCGCCGCGTGGATCGGCGCGGTCGGATTGTCCGCGCTGACGATGGCCGCCGCCGCCCTGCCCGCCTGGGCCGCCCGCGACCGCCGCCTGTCCACCGCGATCGCCAAGGGTCTGCCGCTGTCCGCCGCGCTGGTCGGGGCGGCATGGTTTGCGGGCCTCGCGCGGCTGAACGCGCCGATGCCGCCCGACGCGGGGCCGGTCATCCGGCTGGTCCAGCCGAACGCCGACCAGACCCGCAAGTGGGATCCCGAATGGGCGCCGGTCTTCTACGACCGCCTGCTGCAACTGTCGGCGGCCCCGGCAGGGCACCGCGTCTCGGCCGTCGTCTGGCCGGAAACGGCGGCGCCGTTCCTGCTGGACCAGGCCCCGGAGTTGCTGCACGCGATCACCTCCGCCGCCGGCGCCCCGGTCCTTGCCGGCATCCAGCGAGGCGAAGGCGGGCTGTGGTTCAACAGCCTCGCCGAGTTCACCGGGGACGCGCGGCTGGGCCAGGTCTACGACAAGTTTCACCTGGTTCCCTTCGGCGAATACATCCCGTGGGGTGACCTGATGGCCCGCTTCGGCGTCAGCGCCTTCGCCGCGCAGCAGGGCTTCGGCTATGCCGCCGGGCCCGGCGCGCGGGTGATGACGCTCGCGGGCCTGCCGCCCGTCATGCCGCTGATCTGCTACGAGGCGGTGTTCTCGCGCCACCTGCGGCAGGCGGGCGTCCGGCCCGCGTGGCTTCTGCAGGTCACGAACGACGCCTGGTTCGGCAGCTTCTCCGGCCCCTACCAGCATCTCGCGCAGGCGCGGCTGCGGGCGATCGAGTCCGGCCTGCCCTTGATGCGGGCGGCAAACACCGGGGTGTCGGCCGCCATCGACGCGCGCGGCACGGTGCGCCGGCAGCTCGCGCTGAACGAGGCCGGGTTCCTCGACGCGGCCCTGCCCGGCGCGCTGCCGCCCACGCTCTGGTGGCGGCTCGGCGACTGGCCGGCGGTCGCGGCGATCCTGGCGGCGCTTGCGTGGCTCGGCGCGCGTCGCCGCCGCCCGCGCGATCGCGCCGCGCAGCCGACGGTTGACCCGGCCGTGCGGCTGCCCTAAGCGGGCTAATCGCCCCCACAACGGCTTCCTGGCGTGGCGGGTCAACCCCAATGGAGCAACCCATGTCCCGCAAGAATTATGTCTTCACCTCGGAATCCGTGTCCGAAGGGCATCCCGACAAGCTGTGCGACCAGATCTCGGACGCCATCCTCGACGCCCTGCTGAAAGAGGAGCCCGAGGCGCGCGTCGCGTGCGAGACCTTCGCCACGACCGGCATGGTGGTGATCGGCGGCGAGATCGGCCTGCGGGACAAGGCGCGGCTGACGCACTACATGGGCAGCATCGGCGAAATCGCCCGCGGCGTCATCAAGGACATCGGCTACGAGCAGGACAAGTTCCACTGGAACACCTGCCACGTGATGAACTTCCTGCACGAGCAGTCCGCCCACATCGCCCAAGGCGTTGACCGTGACGGCGCCGGCGACCAAGGGATCATGTTCGGCTATGCCGTCGACGAGACGGACGAGCTGATGCCCGCGCCGATCCAGTATGCCCAGGCGATCCTGCGCCGCCTGGCCGAGGCGCGGAAGTCCGGCGCCGAGCCGACGCTCGGTCCCGACGCGAAGTCGCAGCTGTCGGTCCGCTACGAGGACGGCAAGCCCGTCGAGGTCACGCAGATCGTCGTGAGCCACCAGCACAAGGACGAGGCGCAGACGTCGGACGACATCCGCGCCATCGTGGAACCCTATGTCCGCGAGGTGCTGCCGCAGGGCTGGCTGACGGAAAACACCGTGTGGCACGTCAACCCGACCGGGACCTTCGTCATCGGCGGCCCCGACGGGGATGCGGGCCTCACCGGGCGCAAGATCATCGTGGACACCTACGGCGGCGCGGCACCGCATGGCGGCGGCGCGTTCTCGGGCAAGGACCCGACCAAGGTGGACCGCTCGGCCGCCTACGTCGCGCGCTACCTCGCCAAGAACGTGGTGGCCGCCGGCCTCGCGCGGCGCTGCGTGATCCAGCTGAGCTACGCGATCGGCGTGGCCAAGCCGCTGTCGATCTATGCCGATACCTTCGGCACCGGCGTCGTCCCCGAGGCCGAGATCGAGCGCGCGCTGGCAGAGGTGATGGACCTCACGCCGCTTGGCATCCGCAAGCATCTGGACCTGTGCCGCCCGATCTATCGCCGCACCGCGGCCTACGGCCATTTCGGCCGCGCGCCCGAGGCGGATGGCGGCTTCAGCTGGGAACGGGTCGATCTCGTCGACAAGCTGAAATCGGCGGTCTGATCCGACGAAGCGAACCCCGACGCCGCGCCTGGAAAGCGCGGCGTCCTCGGCTCACTCGTCGCGGAAGCTGCGGCTGTCCTTGATCTGGTCCCAGGCCCAGACGACCTGCTGCAACCGCTCTTCGTCCGACCGGTCGCCGCCGTTCATGTCGGGGTGAAGATCCTTCACCAGCGACTTGTATTGCTTGCGGATCTCGATCTTCGTCCAGGTGTCCCGCGCCTCGAGGATCTCCAGCGCGCGACGCTCGGTCGGGGGAAGCTTCCGCGACATCTTCGCCCGTGCCTCGGGCGCGGTGCCGTTGGCGCCCAAGATCTCGAGCGGGTCGCTTACCCCGTGGCGCGCCCACGCCTGTTCCTGCGCCTTGCCGAAGGGCTTGGTGGGGCGTTCCCAGACCGTCGCGTTGTCCAGGAACTGCTGGAACTCCGCCTCGGACTGGCCCTGGAAATAGTTCCAGTTCAGGTTGTATTCGCGCACGTGTTCCTTGCAGAACCAGTAGTAGTCATCGAGGGCGCGCGGGGATTTCGGCGCGCGGTACTGGCCCGGCTCGGAACAGCCTTCCTTGTCGCATCTGCGGGTCGACGTCTCGAATGCGCCGGACATGCCACGGCGCCCCTTCGTGCGGCGCTTCTTGTCGGAAGCGGCCGAGATGTCGAAGCCGAACGGGTCGTTGTTGGTCATGTCGTGGCCTGCTTTCCGACTCGGGACCGGAAGTGTAAGGCATTTGCGCGGCATTGTAAGGGGAGAGACCGGATTGGCGCAAAGCATCGCCGACGAGATGGCCGAACGGCTGGCCGTGCTGGACCCGTCCCGGCTCGAGGTCGTGGACGAAAGCGAACAGCACCGCGGCCATGGGGGCTGGCGCGAGGGTGGCCAGACGCATTTCCGCGTCCGCATGGCGTCGCCGCGGTTCGCCGGGATGGGCCGGGTGGCGCAGCACCGGCTGGTCCACCAGACGCTGGGCGACATCGTGCCCCGCATCCATGCGCTCGCGCTGGAACTGGCGGCAGAGTAGCGAAGCGCCGGGCCGTTAGCGCCCCCAGTCTTGCCCCGTGGCCGACCCCGCCCTAGAAGCCGGGGCAATTGCAAGCCAGCCGAGGATCCCAGACATGGCGCCGACCAACGACTTCAACGACCGCATGCTTTCCCTCGGCCTTGCCCGCGTGAGCGAGGCGGCGGCCCATGCGTCGGCCAAGCTGATCGGCCGCGGCGACGAAAAGGCGGCCGACCAGGCTGCGGTCAACGCCATGCGCGACCAGCTCAACCTGCTCGACATCAAGGGCACGGTCGTGATCGGCGAGGGCGAGCGCGACGAGGCGCCGATGCTGTTCATCGGCGAGGAAGTCGGCACCGGCAACGGCCCCGAGGTCGACATCGCGCTCGATCCGCTCGAGGGCACGACGCTGACCGCCAAGGACATGCCGAACGCGCTGACCGTCATCGCGATGGCCCCGCGCGGGACGCTTCTGCACGCACCCGACGTCTACATGGACAAGCTGGCCGTCGGGCCGGGATATCCGCAGAACGTGGTCAGCCTCGACATGTCGCCCGCCGAGCGCGTGCGCGCGCTGGCCAGCGCGGGCGGCGTCACGCCCGAGGACATCACCGTCTGCATCCTCGAGCGCCCGCGCCACGAGGAGATGATCGCCGAGGTCCGGTCCACCGGCGCCGCGATCCGGCTCATCACCGACGGCGACGTCGCCGGGGTGATCCACGTGGCCGAGGCCGAGATCACCGGCATCGACATGTACATGGGCTCGGGCGGCGCGCCCGAGGGGGTGCTGGCCGCGGCCGCGCTGAAATGCATGGGCGGGCAGATGTGGGGCCGCCTGATGTTCCGCAACGACGACGAACGCGGCCGCGCCGCCAAGGCCGGCATCACCGACCTGAACCGCATCTACACCCGCGACGAGATGGTGACGGCCGACGTGATCTTCTCGGCCACCGGCGTCACCAACGGGTCGATCGTGCGCGGCCTGCGCCGCGAGCCCACATTCATCGAGACCGAGACGATCCTGATGCGGTCCAAGACCGGTTCGGTCCGGCGGATGTTCTACCGCAACCCGGTCAAGCGGGCCTGATCTTCCCGCCCGGCCGTCCCTCGCGGCGGCCGGGCGCCTCCGACCGCCCGTCCGGGTGACCCGCCCTTGCAAGCGCCGCGCGGCTGCCGCAAGTAACCCCATGTCCTTCGATGATCCCTCGCCGCGGCCGTTCCTCGGCGTCGCGCGCTCGCTGGGCGGCCGCCGCTGGATCGGCCCCGCCCCCGACCTCGAACGCCGGGCCGAGGGGCTGGCCCAGCTTTCCGCCCTGCCCCTGCCGATCGCGCGCGTGCTGGCCGAGCGCGGCGTCGACCACGACGCCGCCGCGGGCCACCTGGAGCCGCGCCTGCGCGACCTTCTCCCCGACCCGCTGCGCCTGCGCGACATGGGGGCCGCCGCCGAACGCATCGTCGCGGCGGCGCTGAGCGGCCAGCGCATCGCCGTCTTCGCCGACTACGACGTGGACGGCGGCGCCTCCGCCGCGCTGCTGATCGGCTGGCTGCGCGCGCTCGGGCGCGACGCCACGCTTTATGTCCCCGACCGCATCGACGAAGGCTACGGCCCCAACGCCCCCGCCATCGCGACCCTCGCAGCCGCTCACAACCTGATCGTGTGCGTGGACTGCGGCACGCTCAGCCACGATGCGCTCGCGGCCGCGGAAGGCCGCGCCGACGTGATCGTGCTGGATCATCACCAGGGCGGCGAGACGCTGCCGCCCGCGCTCGCGGTGGTGAACCCCAACCGCGCGGACGAGGACGGCGCGCTCGGCTACCTGTGCGCGGCGGGCGTCGTGTTCCTGACGCTGGTCCAGTGCAACCGCGTCCTGCGCGCGGCCGGCCGGCCCGAGCCGGACCTGATCTCGCATCTCGACCTCGTGGCGCTGGCGACGGTCGCGGACGTGGCGCCGCTGGTCGGCGTCAACCGCGCCTTCGTGCGGCAGGGGCTTGCGATCATGGCACGGCGGCAGCGGCCGGGCCTGGTCGCGCTGTCCGACGTCGCGCGGCTCGACACGCTGCCGACGGCGTTCCACCTCGGCTTCCTGCTCGGCCCCCGCATCAACGCGGGCGGGCGCGTGGGGCGGGCCGACCTCGGCGCCCGCTGCCTGTCCTGCGCCGACCCGGCCGAGGCGGCGCGCATGGCGGCGCAGCTCGACGATTTCAACCGCGACCGCCGCGCGATCGAGGCGGGGCTTCGCGACGAGGCGCTGGCGCAGGTCGAGGCGCGGGGAGATCCCGCGCTCGCCTGGGCCGCGGGCGAAGGCTGGCACCCGGGCGTCGTCGGCATCGTGGCCGCGCGCGTGAAGGAAGCGACGCGCCGCCCCTCGGTCGTGATCGGCGTGCAGGGCGGCGTCGGCAAGGGCTCGGCCCGCTCGGTGTCGGGCGTCGACATCGGCCGCGCCATGCAGCGGCTGATGGCCGAAGGACTGATCGAGAAGGGCGGCGGGCACGCGATGGCCGCGGGCCTGACCGTGGCCGCGGATGCGATCCCGGCCGCGATGGCGCGCCTGTCGGAACTGGTCGCCCGGCAGGCGGGCGAGGCCCAGGCGTCGGACGGCCTGCGGATCTCGGGCCTTCTCGACCCGGCCGGGGCCACGGTCGAGCTGATGGAGATGCTGGACCGTGCCGGCCCCTTCGGCGCCGCCGCCCCTGCCCCGCGATTCGCGTTCGCCGACCAGCTGGTGGACAGCGTCTCGACCATGGGCGACGGCCACCTGCGCCTGCGCTTCCGCAGCCCCGGCGCGGCGCCCGTCGATGCGGTCGCCTGGGGCGCGATGGCCGGGCCGCTGGGCCCCGCGCTGATGGGCGCGCAGGGCCACCGCTTCCACCTTGCCGGCAAGCTGGAGCTGTCAGTCTGGGGCGGCCGCCAGCGGCTGCGCCTGCGCCTCGACGACGCGGCGGAGGCATGATGCGAAAAGCGCGTCGGGCACGCATTTTTCTGCTTGCGCCCCCCGCGGCCCTGACCTAAACACCGCTCCACGCCGCGGGGCAGCGCCGCGCGGACGACTTGGATGGCCCGTTCGTCTATCGGTTAGGACGTCAGGTTTTCAACCTGAAAAGAGGGGTTCGACTCCCCTACGGGCTGCCATTCATCTCAGAAAAGATTGTTTCCGTCGGATTTTCGTTCGGCACTATTCCACGCTTCAACGGCCGGGCGGACACCGCAAGCCCGGCGGGCTACCTCGGCGCAGCTAAAGCTGATCTCCGTCACGTTGGCCCGAACGACGTGCTTCACGTACGGCGCATAGGACTTGACGTCCGGGTGAGAGAGTCAGGCGGCGTTCACGAAGACCGTTGCCTTCAAATCTGCGAGTTCATTGGCGTTGGCCTTGCGGATGTGCTGCGATCGGCCGCCACGCAACTGGCACTGGTGATCGGGCCTCGTCGCACCCCTTCGGCTGGCGCTGGCCTCTGCGATGGCGGGTGCGGTGCTGGCGCGTCGGCGCAGGCGCGACGGCCGCGATGACCGTCGGAGCTTCGCTGGTCGGCCTTGCTTTCGTTTCCGGCAGTGCCACGCAGCAGGCGCGCCTGAACCGTCAGGGCCGATGCTTTCGGGCGCATAGAACGTCCTGAACACCTCGGTGATCTATGTCGCCCAAGCTAGCCGGGTCGGTAACGGGGGCTGGCTGCTCGCGGTTGGCGCGGCCGCGCAGTCCGGCCGGATTGCGCTGGCCTCTCCGGCAGGCTGCGCCGCGGTGGTTGCGTTCAGCCGCGGCGGGCAGCAGCCCCGGTCGATCGGGCACGGGCAAGCCGCTGAGGAACCCGCTCCATCCCCGGAGCGACGGTCACATGACCGCCGTCACCAGCCCGAGGGACAGGGCCGAGACGATCAGCGTTCCGCAGAGCCCCAGCAGAAACGGCCGCAGACCGCGGTTCCTCAGCTGCCGCAGGTCCATGGCAAGTCCCATCGCGGCAAGGCCGGTCGCCATGCACAGCGTCGACCCGATCGAAGCCTGCTGCCGCAGCTGATCGGGCACGATGCCGGTGCTGTTCAATCCGATCATCACCAGGAACCAGATCACGAACCAGGGAAACGGCGTACGGGCTGCTCTGCCTGACGCATCGCCGCTGCGGGCGAGGCCGGCGATCGTGATGACCAGAGGGGCCAGCAGGATGACGCGGATCAGCTTGGTCAGCGTGCCGACCTGCCCGGCGTCCGCGCCCATCTGGAAGGCGGCGGCCGTGACCTGGGCGACCTCGTGGATGCCGGCGCCGGTCCAGACCCCGAACGCGGCAGACGAAAGGCCCAGCGGGCCGGCCAGCAGCGGAAAGGTGATCATCGCGATAGTGCCGAACAGCGTCACGCAGGCTACGGCGTAGCCCACATCCTCCTCGTCGGCCTGCGCGACCGAGTTGGCTGCCACGATGGCGGACGCCCCGCAGACCGAGGTGCCGGCCGCGATCAGCCGCGTCAAGGGCTGCGGCACGCCCATGGCCCGGCCCAGCGCGACGATGGCCACGTAGGTACCCGACAGCGTCAGGGCGGCAACAAGGAACGGCGCGACACCGATCCCGATGATCGCCGACAAGGTCACCTGCAGCCCCAGCAGGATGATCCCCAGGCGCAATACCGGCCGCGCGGCGAAGCGCAGCCCCGGCGTGAAGCTGGACCCAGGGCGCAACGACAGGCGAATGGCGATGCCCGCGAACACCGACACGAGCATCGGGCTGAGGATAGGCGACCCTGTCGCCAGCCTCAGGATGGTCGCGGCGACCGCGATCCCGCCGGCAAGAGCCAGGCCGGGAACGATTTCCCCGAACTGGATAGGGCGAAGAACATCGGCACGGGCGGACGCGGGCATGGCAGACAACCTTTCTCGGCTGCACTGCCGATAAGCGCAGACAGACTGTTCGGTCCAATGAATTGCATTGTGGAATTCAATCGCTAAATTCGATTGGATGACGCTCGAACAGCTGCGCATCTTCCTGGCGGTCGCCAGGGTCAGCCATGTGACCCGCGCCGCCGAAACGCTCGGGCTGTCGCAGTCGGCGGTCAGCGCCGCCATCGCGGCGCTGGAGACCCGTCACGGTGTCACCCTGTTTCACCGCGTCGGCCGACGGATCGAGATCACGCAGGCCGGGACCGCGCTGATGGATCACGCGCAGGCCATCCTGCGGCAGGTCGCAGCCGCAGAAGCCGCGCTGAACGACTGCTCCGGGCGCATTGCCGGCCCGCTGCGGGTGCAGGCCAGCCAGACGGTGGCGAGCTATTTCCTGCCGCCCGTCCTGGTCGCCTTCCGCAGCCGCCATCCCGAGGTGTCGTTGAGCTTTGCCGACGGCAACACGGCTACGGTCGCGCAAGCGGTCATTTCGGGCGACGCCGATCTGGGGCTGGTCGAAGGGCTGGTCCACAGCCCGGTGCTGGAGGTGAGCCCGCTCGTGGCCGACCGCCTGGCGGTGCTGGTGGGCCCCGATCACCCCTGGGCCACGGGCCAGGCCTTGACGAAGGCCGATCTGCTGGCGGGGGCCTGGGTGCTGCGCGAATCGGGGTCGGGCACGCGGGCGGCCTTCGACGCGGCGCTGGCTGCGCAGGGCCTGGATCCTCGCGCCATCAACGTCCTGCTGGAACTCCCGTCGAACGAAGCCTGCCTCGCGGCGGTGGGGTCCGGCAAGGCCGCAACCGCTGTGTCGGCGCGGGCTGCGGCCGCGCATACCGCACGGGGCTTGCTGGCCACGGCTGGCTACAGCTTCGCGCCGCGCTGGTTTGCGATGCTGCGCCACAACGACCGCGCGCCCGGCGCAGCGGCCCGCGCCTTCATCGCGATGGTACGGGAACATGCGGGCGACCGGCCATCCGGCTGAGCGTCCCATCGCCGAACGCCATCTCGGCCGGGTCCGCGCCCTCGGGCTGGCACAGCAGGATGGTCATCGACGTTGCAAGCGACTCGTCGGCCAGGACCTGCAGGCGGCCCCCGGCGATATCCTCGGCCACCAGCCGGGCGGGCAGCCAGGCGAGCCCGCCGCCCAGCAGCGTCTCGGCCCGCAGCGATTCGACCAGCGCGCTCTGATAGACGATGCGCACCGGACGGGTTCGTTCCAGCGTGGCCACCAGACCGGACGTGACCCGGCCGAAGAACGAGCCGGAATGGTATCCCAGCAACGGCACCGCCGGATCCCCATGAGCCGGCGCCGCGCCGATCCAGGCTAGTGACGGCGCGTGGACCGGAATCAGCCGGTCCTCCCCGATCGGGGTCGAGCGGATGCCGCAGCCGTCCAGATGGGCCGCGGCGGACGGATGGTCGTATCGCATCAGAAAGCGGCACGCGCCGCTCAGCAGGATCGCGATGCATTCGTCCAGATCGGCCGCCACGACCGAGGGGATGATGCTGTCCGCCGTCCCCTGCTCGCGCCACCAGCGGGGAAAGAACCCTGCCGCGAGGGAATGGGGCATCGCGAAGCGCACCACCCCGTCCGCCCGCCCCCGAGCCCGTGCGGCCCGGCGGCTGCGATAGAGATCGGCGATCACCTGCTCGGCCACCGGCAGGAAGGCGCTGCCGGCATCGGTCAGCACCACCGGATAGGTGCTGCGGTCGAACAGGGTCTGGCCGTACCAGTCCTCGAGCGCGCGTACCCGCCGGCTGAGGGCGGGCTGGGTGACATGCCGGGCCCTGGCCGCAGCCGAAAAGCTGCGCGACGAGGCGACCGCCGAGAAATCCTCCAGCCACTTCAGCTCCATCGCACCTGTCCCTTACCTCACACTCTATGCCGATCCAGAATAACCTTTGGCGACAACAGCATTGGACGTACCGCCGCGAACAGCCCTAACGTCCGCCGCATGAACGTACCATCGACATCGCACATGGATCTGACCCTTGGTGTTCTGGGCGGGATGGGGCCACAGGCCGGCATAGATTTCGTGGCCAAGCTGATCGCCGCAACCCCCGTGCAAAGCGAGCAGGACCACATCCGGGTGCTGCTGGACAGCAATCCCAAGGTGCCCGACCGCAACCGCGCGATCCGCGCCATGATCGAGAACGGCCGCAGCGATGCGGACGGACCCGGCCCCGTGCTGGCGCGCATGGCGAAAGGGTTGCAGGACGCCGGGGCCGATTTCCTGGCGATGGCCTGCAACACCGCCCATGCCTTCGCCCCCGACATCCGCGCCGCGGTGACCATCCCCCTTGTCAGCATCATCGACGAGGCGGTGGCCGAGGCGGCCCGCGCGGCCCCCGCCAAGGTCGGCCTGCTGGCCGCAGACGGCTGCATCCAGGCGGCACTCTATCAGACCGCGCTGACGCGCTGCGGGATGGAGCCGCTGACCCTGACCCCTGACCGGCAGGCGGCGTTCATGGATCTGCTCTACCGGATCAAGCTGGGCGATCTGTCCGGCACGGCGCGCGGCCAGATGGCGGCGCTCGCGCGCGATCTGGAAGATCGCGGCGCAGGCATGATCATCGCCGGCTGCACCGAGGTGCCGCTGGTCCTCGACCCCGCTTCGGTCGCGGTGCCCGTCCTCGACAGCACCACCCATCTGGCCGAGCGCTGCGTGCTTTACGCCACGCGCGCCCTGCCCCTGCCCCGCATCTGAACTTCCCCATCGAACCTTCCTGACAAAAGGCCTGCACCATGCATCTGTCCCGTTTTCCCCGCATCCGCATCGGACACATGAACACCCCGCTGGAGCCGATGCCGCGCCTGTCGGCCGCGCTGGGCGGCCCGAACCTGTGGATCAAGCGCGACGACTGCACCGGGCTCGCGACCGGCGGCAACAAGACCCGCAAGCTGGAATTCCTGATCGCCGACGCGCTGGAACAGGGCGCCGACATCGTCATTACCCAGGGCGCGACGCAGTCGAACCATGCCCGCCAGACGGCTGCCGCCGCCGCGAAGACCGGCCTCGAATGCCTGATCCTGCTGGAGGACCGCACCGGCTACACCGACGAGGCCTACACCCGGTCGGGCAACGTCCTTCTGGACCACATCCTCGGCGCGCCGACCCGCACCTATCCGGGCGCGACCGACATGGCCGCCGCGATGGAGGAGGTCGCGGACGAGCTGCGCGCCAAGGGGCGCAAGCCCTATGTCATCCCGGGCGGCGGCTCGAACGTCATCGGCGCGCTGGGCTACGTCAATTGCGCGATCGAGCTCACGGCGCAGGCGAACGACATGGGCCTGCGCATCGACCATCTGGTCCATGCCACGGGCAGCGCCGGCACACAGGCGGGCCTCGTCGCGGGGCTCGAGGGCATGCGCAGCGGCATCCCGGTGCTCGGCATCGGCGTGCGCGCGCCCAAGGAACGGCAGGAAGACAGCGTCTACAAGCTGGCCGCCGCGACGGCCGAGCATCTGGGCATCCCCGGCGCGGTCAGCCGCGACAGCGTCCGGGCCAATTGCGACTATGTCGGCGAAGGCTACGGCCTGCCGACCGACGGCATGATCGAGGCCGTCGCCCTGCTGGCCCGGACCGAAGGCGTGCTGCTGGACCCGGTCTATTCGGGCAAGGGCATGGCGGGCCTGATCGACCTGTGCCGCAAGGGCGAGTTCGGGAAGGGCGAGAACGTCGTCTTCCTGCACACCGGCGGCAGCGTCGGCCTGTTCGGCTATCAGGGCGCCTTTGCCGACGTGACGCCGCAGTGGAACGGGACTGGCGCGGGCAACTGAGCCCGCCGCCAACCACACCAGCCTTGGGAGGGGCGTCAATGAAGCAGAGCAATCTGGGCTATTTCGTGCTGGCCGCGGTCATCGCAGGCATCGTCGTGGGGTATGTGTGCAACCGGAGCCTCGGCCCCGATCAGACCGAGGCGGTGGCGGCGAACTTCGGGCTGCTCAGCACGACTTTCCTGCGGATGATCAAGATGATCATCGCACCCCTCGTCTTCACCGGCATCGTCGCGGGCATCGCCAGCTTCGGCGATGCTGGCGACGTGCGGCGGGTGGGCCTGCGCGCGTTCGGCTGGTTCATCGGCGCCTCGCTGGTCTCGCTGCTGATCGGCCTTGCGCTGTCGAACGCCGCGCAGCTGGGCGTCGGCGTCGTCCTGCCGCCGCCCGCGCCCGACGCGCCGCCGGTCGATACCACCGCCTTCAGCCTCGCGAACTTCATCACCCACGTCATCCCCAGCAGCATCGTCAAGTCGATGGCGGAAAACGACGTGCTGTCGATCCTGGTGTTCGCGGTGTTCTTCGGCCTCGCGGCCAGCGCGATCCGGCCATCGCTCAGCCAGGCGTTGATCAACGTCATCGAGGACGCCTTCGCCGTCATGCTGAAGGTCACGGGCTACGTGATGTGGTTCACCCCCTTCGGCGTTTTCGGGGCGGTGGCGTCGGTGATCACCCTGCAGGGGCTGGCGCCGCTGACGACCTATGCCAAGTTCCTCGGCACCGTCTACCTCGGCATGCTGCTGCTGTGGGCCATCCTGTTCGTCGCAGCCTATCTCGTGCTCGGAAGATCGGTCTTCCGCCTGCTCGGCCTGATGCGCACCCCGCTGATCGTCGGGTTCGCGACCTGCAGCGGCGAGGCGGCCTACCCCAAGATCCTCGAGCAGATGACCCGCTTCGGCGTCGCCCCGCGCATCACCAACCTGATCCTGCCGCTGGCCTATTCGTTCAACCTCGACGGGATGATGATGTATCTGGCCTTCGCGGTCGTGTTCATCGCCCAGGCGGCGGGGATCGAGCTGAGCTTCTGGCAGCAGTTCACCATGCTGCTGGTGATGATGATCACCTCAAAGGGCGTGGCCGGCGTGCCGCGGGCCGCCATCGTGGTCATCGGCGCGACGCTGCCGGTGTTCGGCCTGCCGATCGAGGGCGTCGCGTTGCTGCTGGCAATCGATCAGTTCGTCGACATGGGCCGGACCGCGACCAACGTCTTCGGCAACTGCATCGCCGCCGCCGTCATCGCCAAGTGGGAGGGCGCCCTGGATCCCACAGCGTCCCAGGATCAGCCGGAGGCGATCCCTGCGGATCCTCTGGCCCGCCCTGTCGCATGACCCTGCGGGTCGTGCACGCCAGACGCAGCGAAGCCGCGGATCATGTCCGCGGCTTCCACCATTCGGCCCCGAACCAGCCCACCTTGCCCTTCATCGGCGAGCCCCATCAGCTGCCCGCTTACCCCGATAATGGCGCCCCACATCGGCACGACGAGCATCTTCGCGCAGGACGACGCCGGCGATCAGGACGCCGGCGTCGTCAAGGTCAGGTCGGGTCAGGGCTTCTTCTCCTGCCCCTCACGACGCCTTCGCCACCCGGCGCCACTGGTGCAGCAGCGGCTCGGTGTAGCCCGAGGGCTGCGCTGCGCCTTTCACGATCAGGTCGCGCGCGGCATTGAAGGCCGGCCCGTCGTAGCCCGGGGCGAGCGGCCGGTAGAGCGGGTCGGCGGCGTTCTGGCGGTCCACCTCCAGCGCCATCCGGCGCAGGCTCTCGTCCACCTGGTCCTCGGTGATGATCCCGTGCAGCAGCCAGTTGGCGAGGAACTGGGCCGAGATCCGCAGCGTCGCCCGGTCCTCCATCAGCGCCACGTCGTCGATGTCGGGCACCTTGGAGCAGCCGACGCCCTGGTCGATCCAGCGCACGACATAGCCGAGGATGGACTGGGTGTTCATGTCGATCTCGCGCGCGACCTGCTGCTCGGACAGGTTGCGCTTGCCCATCAGCGGCGGCGTCATCAGCGCGTCGAAGCTGGCGCGTTCGCGGCCGGCGATCTCGGCCTGCCGCGCGGCCACGTCGACCTGGTGATAGTGGACCGCATGCAGCGTGGCGGCGGTGGGCGACGGCACCCACGCGGTGGTCGCGCCCGCCTGCGGGTGGATCGCCTTGGCGGCCAGCATGTCGGCCATGTCGTCGGGCTTGGCCCACATTCCCTTGCCGATCTGGCCCTTGCCGTTCAGCCGGGCCGCGAGGCCCGCGTCCACGTTCCCGTTCTCATAGGCGGAAAGCCAGGCCGCGTCCTTCATCTCGGCCTTGGGCAGCACCGGGCCGGCCTGCATTACGGTGTGGATCTCGTCCCCGGTGCGGTCGAGGAAGCCCGTGTTGATGAACACGATCCGGCCCTTCAGCGCGCGGATGGATTCGCGCAGGTTCGCCGAGGTGCGCCGTTCCTCGTCCATCAGGCCCAGCTTCACGGTGCCCTTCGCAAGGCCCAGCATCTCCTCGACCCGGGCGTAGGTGCGGTCGGCGAAGGCCGCTTCCTCGGGCCCGTGCATCTTGGGCTTGACGATGTAGATCGACCCCGTGCGCGAGTTGCGCGGCCCCTCGGTCTTCGCGAGGTCGTGCATGCCAGCGGCGACCGTCATCACCGCGTCCATCATCCCCTCGGGCGTCTCGGCCCCGTCCAGAAGCACGGCGTCGGTCGTCATCAGGTGGCCCACGTTCCGCGCCAGCTGGACCGAGCGGCCGGGCAGCGTCAGGGTGGACCCGTCCGGCGCGATGAAGTCGCGGTCGCGATTCAGGCGGCGGGTCATGCTGCGGCCGCCCTTGTCGAAGGTCTCGGCCAGGTCGCCCTGCATCAGGCCGAGCCAGTTGGTGTAGGCGAGCACCTTGTCGGCGGCATCGACCGCGGCGACCGAATCCTCGAGGTCCTGGATCGCCGTCAGCGCCGATTCCAGGACAACGTCGCGCAGGCCCGCGGCGCTGGCGGCGCCGACGGGGTGCGCGGGGTCGAACACCAGTTCCACGTGCAGGCCGTTGTGGCGCAGCAGGATCGACCGCGACCCGGTCGCCCGGCCGCCCGAATGACCGACGAATGCGGCCGCATCGGAAAGTCCCACGTCGCGGCCGCCGATCGTGGCGACGGCGCGGCCGTCTTCGACCCGCCACGCGGTCACGTCGGCGTGGCTGCCGCTTTCCAGCGGCAGCGCGTCGTCCAGGAACTGCGCGGCCCATGCCACGGCCTGGGCGCCGCGCTTCTCGTCATAGCCCTTGCCCTCGGGCGCGCCCGGCAGCGCATCGGTGCCGTAGAGCGCGTCATACAGCGATCCCCAGCGGGCGTTCGCGGCATTCAGCGCGAAGCGGGCGTTCATCACCGGAACGACCAGCTGCGGACCCGCGACCTGCGACATCTCGGGATCCGTCGGCCCCGTCTCGACCTCGAACGCAGGCCCTTCCGGGACGATGTAGCCGATCTCGCGCAGGAAATCCTGCCACGCGGCGTTGTCCCAGTCCTTCTCGCGCCAGTCCTTCAGCCAGGCGTCGATCCGGCCCTGCAAATCCTCGCGCACCTGCAGCAGGCGGCGGTTTTCCGGCGCGAGATCGCGCAGAAGCGCGGCGTAGCCGGCCCAGAACGCGTCGGGGGTGACGGGCAGGCCGGGCAGCAGCCGCTCCTCGACAAAGCTGGCCAGCACGGGGGCGACCCGAAGGCCCGCGCGTTCGACATGGTCGGTCATGGGAAACTCCACTCGTCTCAGGATTGGCACGGAAGGTGCGCCCTGGCGGCGCCGGTTGCCAGATGGGGGTAGAAGTTTTCCACGATGTGGAAGATCAGGGTCGCATGGAAAAGCTCGGGACGGTGCAATCGGTCGACCGCGCGCTGTCGCTGCTCGAGGCGCTGGCCTCGCACACGGGCGGCGCGCGGCTGACCGCGCTTGCGCGCGAGACGGGGCTTCCGCCGTCGACCACGCACCGGCTTCTCACGACGCTGGAGCAGCGCGGCTTCGCGCAGTTCGACCCGGCCGCGACGCGCTGGCACATCGGCCGCAAGGCGTTCGCGGTGGGGGTGGCGTTCACGCGCTGGCAAAGCTTCATCGCCGCGGCGCTGCCGTTCCTGCGCCGCCTGCGCGACCTCAGCCGCGAAACCGCGAACCTCGGCGTGCTCGAGGACGGCGAGGTCATCACCGTGGCCCAGGTCGAGAGCCGCGAGATCATCCGCGCCATCGCCCCGCCCGGCGGCCGCGCGCCGGTCATGAACTCGGGCATGGGCAAGGCGATCGTGGCGACCTGGCCGGACCACGCGATTGACGCGCTCGTCGCCCGCCACGGGCTGCGCCCCGCGACCCGGCACAGCCTGACGTCGCTGGAAGCAGTGCACGCCGAAATAGGCCTCACCCGCGCCCGCGGCTATGCTGTGGACGACGAGGAGTTCACGCCGGGCATGCGCTGCGTGGCGGCGGTGGTGTGGTCACCCACGGGCGATCCGGTCGGCGCGATCTCGATCTCGGCGCTGGCGGCACGGCTGCCGGTCGAAGGGCTGCCGGCGATGGGCGCGAGCGTGCGCGAGGTCGCGGACGAGCTGACGCGCGCGATGGGGGGCGCGCCGCCGGGGTGAGGGGCGGGTGAACGCAGCAGGCAGACGAGCGAGAAAGCGCGCCCGTTAGTAATCGCTCAACGCATTTCGGCTAATCCCGACAGAGTTGCCCCTGATGGAGAAGAGAATGCTGCGCCTTGCCACCCTCGTGTTATCGTTGCTCCCTGCCTTCGCCCAGGCTCAGGGTCTGATCCTCGTCGACCCGTCCGACGGGAAGTACCTCGGCAATCTGAATGCCAACAGGTACGACCCGAACAGCGTCTCCAATCCCTACGGGCAGTACGGCAGCCGCTACAGCCCGGACAGCATCAACAATCCCTACGGGCAGTACGGCTCTCGCTACAGTCCTAAGAGCGCGACGAACCCCTATGCCACTCAGGCGCCCGTCATCGTCGATCCCTCGGCAGGGAATGGCGGATACGGTGGATACAGCGGCTATTCCGGATACGGGAACTGACCGACGCCTTCTTGCCCCGCCGCTGTCGATCGGCGTGCCCGGGCAGGACCACCGCCTGGTCACGGCAGACTGCGCGGCCGCGGCCCGCCGGTGGCCCAGTCCAGAAGCTCGGCCGTGTGGACGACCGGGATCCCGGTGCCCGACCCGATCTGCATCATGCAGCCGATGTTGCCCGCGGCGATGACCTGCGGGCGGGTTGCCTCGATCGTCGCCACCTTGCGCGCCTTGAGGTCGGCCGAGATCGCCGGTTGCAGCAGGTTGTAGGTGCCGGCCGAGCCGCAGCAGATATGCGGGTCGCGCGGCTCGACCACCTCGAACCCGGCCGCCTTCAGCAGATCCTTCGGCGCCGCGCGCACCTGCTGCCCGTGCTGGAGCGAGCAGGCCGAGTGATAGGCGACGCGCAGCGGCCCGGCCCCGGTCGCACCCGCCAGGCCGCCGTCGGCCGCCAGTTCCGCCATCAGCTCGGTCACGTCCTTCGCGATCGCCGCGACCCGCGCCGCGTCGGCCGCAAGCGGCCCCCCGGCGAAGATGTGACCGTAGTCCTTGACCGTGGTGCCGCAGCCCGAGGTGTTGATGACGAGCGCGTCCAGCCCCTCGCCATCCATCTCGGCCGCGAGCGCGCGGATGTTGGCCGCGGCCATCGCGTGGCTTTCGGACGCGCGGCCCATGTGGTGGGTCAGCGCGCCGCAGCAGCCGACGCCCTTCGGCACCACGACCTCGCAGCCGTGGCGGCGCAGAAGGCGGATCGTGGCGTCGTTGATGTCGGTGTTCAGCACCCGCTGCGCGCAGCCCGTCAGCAGCGCGACCCGCCGCCTGCGCGTGCCTTCGGCGGCGAACACCTGCGGGCGGTCGCCGGGACTGCGCGCGGGCAGCCGCGGGGGCGCCATGTCCAGCATCGCCCGCAGCCGCGCGTCGGGCAGCATCCGCCGGAACGGCCGCGCGACGCGCGCAGCCATCAGCGCCAGCCGGAACCGGCCCGGATGGGGCAGGACCCGCGCCAGCAGCCAGCGCAGCGCGCGGTCGTCCCAGCGGCGGCGGTAGTTTTCGTTGATGTATTCGCGCGCATGATCGACCAGGTGCATGTAGTTCACGCCCGACGGGCAGGTCGTCATGCAGCTGAGGCAGCTCAGGCAGCGGTCGATGTGGGTGACGGTCGCCTCGTCCGGCACCCGGCTGTTTTCCAGCATGTCCTTGATGAGGTAGATGCGGCCGCGCGGGCTGTCGAGCTCGTCGCCCAGCACCTTGTAGGTCGGGCAGGTCGCCGTGCAGAAGCCGCAATGGACGCAGGACCGCAGGATCTCGTTCGAGCGGCGGGTGAGCGGGTCGGCAAGCTGCGCGTCGGTGAAGGTCGTCTGCATGTCAGCTCCCCATCAGCCCCGGATTGAGGATCCCGGCCGGGTCGAAGGTGCGCCGCATCGCGGCCGCCAGCCCGGCGACGGCCGGAGCCTGCGGCTGGAACACGGGACCGTCCGCCGCGCCGCCACGGACCAGCGTCGCGTGACCGGAAACGGCCGCCCGGCGCACGGCATCGGCGCCGCCCGGCCCGGCATACCAGATCAACCCGCCGCCCCAGTCCAGTGACGCCCGCCCGCCGAGCAGCCCCAGCGCATCCACGACCGCCGGGGCGTCGGTCGGCTTGGCGACGATCCGCCAGATCGGCTCAGACGATCCCGCGAACTGCCGCACGTCGCGCAGGTCGCGCCACAGGGACAAGGTCCCCGCGTCGTCCATAACCTCGATCCGCCGGCCACGGAACAACGCCGCCAGCCGGTCGCGGCGATGGGCCACCTGCCCCGCCAGCCCCTCGATCCGCAGCCATGCCGTGCCGTCCGCGAACGCCGCGCCGGAAACCTCGCAGGGCGTGCCCAGCGCGGCGCAGAAGATCTCGACCGCCTGCCGGGCCGAGACGTCGGGGAACGCCAGCGTCAGACGCAATTCCGCCACCGGCAGCGTCTTCAGCGCGACCTGCGTCAGCACCCCGAGCGTCCCGAACGACCCGCACAGCAGCTTGCCCAGGTCCATGCCCGTCACGTTCTTCATCACCCGGCCGCCGTTCCTGAGGACGCGGCCCTGCCCGTCCACGAAGCGCACGCCCAGCAGGTGGTCGCGCGCCGCCCCGGCCTGCACCCGGCGCGGGCCGCAGACATTGGCCGCGACGATCCCGCCGATGGTGGGGGTGCCGGTGCGGCCCAGAATGGCGCGATGATCCATCGGCTCGAACGCGAGCGCCTGCCTTTCGGCGGCCAGCGCCGCCTCGATCTCGTCCACCGGCGTGCCGGCACGCGCGATCAGGGTCAGTTCGCCCGGCTCGTAGGTGACGATGCCGCGCAGGCCGCGGGTGGTCAGCGTCACCCCGTCGCCGAAAGCAGGGCCGGGCAGCCGCGTGCCGCCCCCCGCGACCCGGACCGCCCGCCGCGCGGCGGCGCTGTCGGCGACGAAGGCCGCGAGTTCGCTTTCGTCACCCGGCACGATTTCGGAAGCGGCGCTCACGTCCATGTCGCGGCGCCCTCACGGAAGCGGCGGCTTTCGTCCAGCGGGAACACCTTGGCCGGGTTCAGCAGCCAGCCGGGATCGAACGCCGTCTTCACCTCCATCTGGATCGCCATGTCGTCGCGGGAATACTGCCGCCCCATCAGGTCGCGCTTCTCGATCCCGACGCCGTGCTCGCCGGTCAGGCAGCCGCCGACCTCGACGCAGAGGCGCAGGATCTCGGCCCCGAACGCCTCGGCCCGCTCCAGGTCGCCCGGCTTGTTGGCGTTGAAGAGGATCAGCGGGTGCATGTTGCCGTCCCCGGCGTGGAAGACGTTTGCGACCTCGAGCCCGTGTTCCTTCGACAACTCGCCGATCCGCTTCAGCGTGAAGGGCAGCTGCGACACAGGCACCGTCCCGTCGAGGCAGAGATAATCGCCGATCCGCCCCATCGCGCCGAAGGCCGACTTGCGCCCCTTCCAGATCGCGAGCGACTCCGCCTCGGTCCGGCTCGGGCGGAACTCGACCGGGTCCAGCCCGGCGGCGATGGCGCGGATGCGCTCGGTCTGGTCGGCAATCTCGGCCTCGGACCCTTCCACCTCGACGATCAGGACGGCGGTGCAGTCGGGATAGCCCGCCTGTGCGAATGCCTCGACCGCGCGCAGGCACACGTCGTCCATGTATTCGATCGCGACGGGCAGGACGCCCGACCGGATGATCCGCGCGACGCACTCACCGGCGACCTCGGCGCTGTCGAAGCCGATCAGCATCGGGCGCGCGCCCTCGGGCCGCGGCAGGATCCGCAACGTGGCCTCGGTCACGATGCCGAGCTGGCCCTCGGACCCGCAGACCAGGCCGACGAGGTCCAGCCCCTCGGCGCCCGGCGCGGGGCCGCCCAGTTCGACGACCTCGCCGGTGGCGAGCACCAGCGTCACGCCCATCAGGTTGTTGGTGGTGACGCCGTATTTCAGGCAGTGCGCCCCGCCCGAGTTCATGCCGATGTTGCCGGCGATCGTGCAGGCGAGCTGCGAGGACGGGTCGGGCGCGTAGAAGAACCCCTCTGGCTCGAGCTCCGCGCTGACGGAGAGGTTGGTCACGCCCGACTGCACGCGGATGAAGCGGTTGGCGGTGTCGATCTCCAGCACCTCGCGCAGGCGCATCGTGCCGATGATGACGCTGTCGGCAGTGGGCAGCGCGCCCCCTGCAAGCGACGTGCCCGCCCCGCGCGGCACGACCTTGACGCCCATCCGGTGGCAGACCCGCATCGCGGCGGCGACCTCGGCGGTCGTGCGCGGCAGGACCACGGCCAGCGGCGGGCATCGATAGGCGGTCAGCGCGTCGCATTCGTAGGCGCGGGTTTCCTCGGGGTCGAAGATCACGGCGTCCGCGGGCAGCACGGCGGCCAGCGCGGCGACGATCTCGTCCTTACGGGCGATGATGTCCGCGTCGGGCGCGGGCATGGCGATCGTGGACATGGGCGGCGCTCCCGTCTTTCGATGATGCTGGCCTGCCGCCGTTGGTAAAGTTTTTTTACCGCACCCGTCAAGCGCTGAGCGCGTGCGGGCTTGCCTAACCGCCGCGCAGGCACGAACGTGGCGGCATGAACGATGCGCTGCCCGGCCCGGACGCGGCCAAGCCCCCCACCGCCGCCGGCGCCGTGACCTCGCGGATCGAGCGGCTGATCCTCGAGGGATCGCTGCGGCCGGGCGAGCCGCTTCTGCCCGAGCGCGAGCTGGCGGTGCGGCTGGGCGTCTCGCGCCCGACGGTGCGGCTGGCGCTGAAGGACCTGGAAAGCCGGGGCCTCCTGACCAGCAGGGAAGGGCGCGGCGCGCGCGTGGCACAGCTTGCCCCTGCCACGATCACCGATCCGCTGATCCGGCTGCTGTCGGAACGCGGCGAGGTCGCCGACGACTACCTGGAGTTCCGCGACACGGTTGAGACCGCGGCCTCGGCGATGGCCGCGATGCGCGCCAACGACGTGGACCTTGACCGCATCCGCGCCTGCGCCGAGCGGATCGAGCGTGCCCACGTTACCGCCGACCCGCAGGAGGAAGCCGAGGCCGACGCCGACCTGCACGCCGCGATCTACGAGGCGAGCCACAATCTCGTCCTCCTCCAGATCATGCACGCGCTGTCGGCCGTCCTGCAAAGCGACGTCCTGAACAACCGCGCCCGCCTGTTCGCCATTCCCCAGATACGCGACCTTCTGCGCGACCAGCACATGGCGATCGCGGGCGCGATCCTGGAACGGCGGCCGGAAGACGCGCGCGAGGCCGCGCATGCGCATCTGAGCTATCTTCGCCGCACGATGCGCGAACTGTCGGACGCCGAGGCGCGGCTGGACCTGTCGCGGCGGCGGCGGGACGGCGGCGGGCTGACCCCGCCCAGGGCGTAGCCCCGACCGAGCCGAAGGCGTCGCCCCGCCCCGCACGTTGCGCCGCGGCCCGGACTCACGCGATTGTCACGGCAGCCGGCCAAGGGGACGGCGCAGGCAGGGGCGCCCTGCCCCGCCTCGCCAGATCGGCATCGGCGGCCTGACCGCAGCCGTCCGAAACCGTCCCGGCCGCGATTGACGGGCACCGGGCGTCCCGTGTAGCGACTGGACGCACGCGGGTAATCTGCTACCCCGCGGCTCGGGCCGGGTCGCCGCCTGATGCGGCCACCCCGCGCCCCGGGGCGCATGTCCGGCGACCCTGGCGTCCTTCCGCCGTGCCGGACCGCCGGGCGAGCCTGCCCTTGCGGCGGCGGCCTGCAGACAAAAGAAATTGGTGCCGGCGCGACTGGCACAAACCTAGGAAAGACGGCAAACCGGACCCATGCTCGCCGAGACCCTGATCCTCCTCCTGGTGGTCCTGCCGTTCCTCGGCGCGATCGCGGCCACCACCATGCCGGTTTCGGCCCGGAACGGGGAGGTCGTGCTTGGCGGCGGCGTGATGCTGGCCGGGCTGGTGGCGCTGGCCGCGCTGTTCGACCAGGTGAGCGACGGCCGCGTCGTCAGCCGCACGATCGAGTGGGTTCCCTCGATCGGTCTCGACCTGACGCTGCGGGTCGACGGCTTCGCCTGGCTCATGCTGCTGCTGGTGTTCGGGATCGGGTTCCTCGTCGTGATCTACGCCCGGTACTACCTGTCCCCCGCCGATCCGGTGCCGCGGTTCTACGGGTTCCTGCTGGCCTTCGCGGGGGCGATGGTCGCGATGCTGATCTCGGGCAACATCCTCGTGATGGTCGTGTTCTGGGAGCTGACCAGCGTGTTTTCGTTCCTGCTGATCGGCTACTGGCACCAGAGCGCGGGCGCGCGCGACGGGGCGCGCACGGCGCTGATCGTGACCGGCACGGGCGGGATGGCGCTTCTGGCCGCAATGATCCTGCTGGGGCAGGTCGTCGGCAGCTACCGGCTGGACGACGTGCTGGCCGCGGGCGACATCGTGCGCGCGCATGAATGGTATCCGTGGATCCTCGGCCTGTTCCTTCTGGGCGCGTTCACCAAGTCGGCGCAGGTGCCGTTCCATTTCTGGCTGCCCAACGCGATGGCCGCGCCGACGCCGGTGTCGGCGTACCTGCACTCGGCCACCATGGTTAAGGCGGGGGTGTACCTGCTGGTGCGCTTCTCGCCGGTGCTGGGGGGCACGCCCGCGTGGTTCTGGATCGTCGCGGGCACCGGGATGGCCACGCTGATCCTGGGCGCGCTGATCGCGCTTTACCGCAACGACCTGAAAGGCCTGCTGGCCTATTCCACGATCAGCCACCTGGGCCTGATCACCGCCCTGGCGGGCATCGGCAGCGGCGGCGCGATCGTGGCCGCGATCTTCCACATCCTGAATCACGCCGTGTTCAAGGCGTCGCTGTTCATGGCAGCGGGCATCATCGACCACGAGACCGGCACCCGCGACATGCGCCGGCTGAGCGGGCTGCGCCATTCCATGCCGCGCACCTCGGCGCTGGCGATCGTGGCCGCGGCGGCGATGGGGGGCGTTCCGCTGCTCAACGGCTTCCTGTCGAAGGAAATGTTCTTCGCCGAGGCGGCCGACTGGCACAACGGAACCTGGCTCGACACCGCCCTGCCCTATCTCGCGACGCTCGCGAGCATCTTCTCGATTGCCTATTCGCTGCGCTTCATCGTGCAGGTGTTCTTCGGCCCGCCCGCGACCGACCTGCCCAAGGAGCCGCACGAGCCCGCCGCCTGGATGCGCCGCCCGGTCGAGCTGCTGGTGCTGCTGGTGCTGCTGGTCGGGTTCTGGCCCGCCGCGATGATCGGGGCCGTGCTGCAGTCCGGCGTGCTGGCGGTGCTGGGGGTCGACGCGCCCTACTACAGCCTGGCGCTGTGGCACGGGTTCAACACGCCCCTGAAGATGAGCCTGACCGCGCTCGCGCTCGGCACCGTGCTGTACCTGATCGCGGCGCCGAGACTCCAGCGCGCGAACGAGGCGCCCGCCTTCCTCGAGCGGCTCTCGGCGCAGGCGCTGTTCGATCGGCTGATGCTGCTTCTGACGCGGAAATGGTCGCTGCGGCTCTATCGCCGCTTCGGCACCCGGCACCTGCAGGTGCAGATGCGGCTGGTGGTGCTGCTGGTGGCCGCCGGCGCCGCGGCGACGCTGATCGACGCGACGCGGATGTGGCCGCGCGGGCTGTTCCAGAACTTCGACATCACCTTCGCGCTGATGTGGCTGGCCGGTTGCGGCTGCGCCATCGGCGCCGCCGTGCAGGCCAAGTACCACCGCTTCGCGGCCCTTGCCCTGCTGGGCGGGGCGGGGCTGGTCACGGCCGCGACCTTCGCCTGGTTCTCGGCCCCCGATCTTGCCGTGACGCAGCTGATGGTGGAGGTCGTGACGACCGTCCTGCTGCTTCTGGGCCTGCGCTGGCTGCCGAAGCGCAGCCAGGAAATCGCCGGAGACAGGAGTTACCAGGCCCGCGCGCGTCGGGCGCAGGACCTGGTCATCGCGTCCGTCTGCGGCGTGGGTGTCGCTTCGCTCGCCTTTGCGGTGATGACGGTCGCGCCGGGGCTGACCATCGGCGACTGGTTCCGCCGCAACGCCTATGCCGAGGGTGGCGGCACCAACGCCGTCAACGTCATCCTGGTCGACTTCCGCGCCTTCGACACGCTGGGCGAGATCACTGTCCTGGGGATCGTGGCGCTGACCTGCTACGCGCTGCTGCGCCGCTTCCGCCCCGCGCCCGAAAGCGTGGCCCTGCCCTCGCAGCAGACCTTCGTCGAGCTGCCGCCGCTCAGCGCCGCCGAGGCGGAGTGCGAGGCCGAGGCCAAGGCCAGCAAGGAGCCGACCCGCCATGACGTGATGATGGCGATCCCGTCCGTCATCATGCAGTGGATGTTCCCGGTCGCGATCGCCATGTCGGCCTATCTGTTCCTGCGCGGCCACGACCTGCCGGGCGGTGGCTTCGCCGCGGGTGTCGCGTTCGCCATCGCCCTGCTGCTGCAGTATCTCGCGACCAACGTGCGCTGGATCGAAAGCCGGATCACGATCCTGCCGGTGCGCTGGATCGGCGCGGGCCTGCTGTTTGCCGTCGGGACCGGCGCGGGCTCGCTGCTGTTCGGCTATCCGTTCCTCACCGCGCATGCGCAGTACGTGACGATCCCGCTGATCGGGCAGGTGCCCGCCGCCACCGCGCTTCTGTTCGACCTTGGCGTGTTCGCGGTCGTGGTGGGCGCCACGGTGCTGATCCAGATCGCCATCGCGCACCAGTCGCTGCGCTCGGCCCGCCTGCGCGCCCGCGACGAGGCCGAGGCCCTGTCCCAGGAGGAACGCTGATGGAACTGGTCCTGTCGGTGAGCATCGGGGTGCTGGTCGCGTCGGGGGTGTGGCTGACGCTGCGCCCGCGGACCTTCCAGGTCATCATCGGGCTGTGCCTGCTGTCCTATGGCGTCAACCTGTTCATCTTCGCGATGGGCCGGCTGGTCGAGGGCGCGGCCCCGATCATGCCCAAGGGCGGCTTCGTCGATCCGGACGTCTACGCCGACCCGGTGCCGCAGGCGCTGGTGCTGACCGCCATCGTCATCAGCTTCGCCACCACCGCGCTGTTTCTGGTCGTCATCATGGCCTCGCGCGGGCTGACCGGCACCGACCACGTCGACGGATCGGAGCGCAACCCGTGATCTCTCCCGTCCACATGATCGTCGCCCCCATCCTGATCCCGCTCGTCTCGGGCGCGATCATGCTGCTGTACGACGAGCGGCGGCGGAGGCTGAAGCAGGGGATCGGCCTCGCGTCCTGCGGGTTGCAGCTGGTCGTCGCGATCGCGCTGATCCTGCGGGCGAAGGATTCGGGCGACGCGGTGTCGCTTTACCTGCTGGGGGACTGGGCATCGCCCTATGGCATCGTGCTGGTGCTGGACCGGCTGTCGGCGGTGATGCTGCTTCTGGGCTCGCTGCTGGCGCTGCCCTCGCTTCTCTACGCGGGCGCGCGCTGGCACCGGAACGGGCAGCATTTCGGGCCGCTGTTCCAGTTCCTGCTCATGGGGGTCAACGGCGCCTTCCTGACCGGCGACCTGTTCAACCTGTTCGTCTTCTTCGAGGTGATGCTGGCCGCGTCCTATGGCCTGCTGCTGCACGGCACCGGGCGCGCGCGCGTGGGCGCGGGACTGCACTACATCGCCATCAACCTGCTGGCGGCGATGCTGTTCCTGCTGGGTGTGGCGCTGATCTACGGCGTGACCGGCACGCTGAACATGGCCGACCTGGCGACACGGGTGGCGAACCTGTCCGCCGCAGACCGGCCGCTGATCCACGCGGCGGCGGTGCTGCTGTCGGGCGCGTTCCTGATCAAGGCGGCGATGTGGCCGCTGTGCTTCTGGCTGCCCAACGCCTACAGCGCCGCTGCCCCGCCGGTCGCCGCGGTGTTTTCCATCATGACCAAGGTCGGCGTCTACACCGTGATCCGGCTCGGCATGCTGCTTTTCGGGCCGGCCGCCGGCGCGTCCTCGGGGTTCGGGGCCGAGGTGCTGGTCGTCGGTGGTCTCGCCACCATCGTCTTCGGCATGGTCGGCGTGCTCGCCTCACAGGATCTCAGCCGGATGACCGGCAACCTCGTTCTCGTGTCGTCCGGCACGCTGCTGAGCGTGGTCGGCCTCGCGCTTGAATACCAGAGCGCGCCGATGCTGTCGGGCGGGCTTTACTACATGTTCGCGTCCACGCTGGCGATCGCGGCGCTGTTCCTGCTGGCCGAGCCGATCGGCCGGAAGGAAGGCGGGATCGCGGGGCTTCTGGCCGTCACGGCCGAGGCTTATGGCCTCGACCCCGAGGACGAGGTCGCCACCGGCGATGTCGGTCCGGTGATCCCGGGGGCCACGACGCTTCTGGGGATCGCCTTCCTGACCTGCGTGATGGTGGTGGCGGGGCTGCCGCCCTTCGCAGGGTTCGTCGGCAAGCTCGCCATGCTGGCGCCCGCCGTCGATGTCGCGGCCACGCTGCCGTTCGTGTGGGGGCACTGGCTGTTCGTCGCGCTGCTGATCCTGTCGGGGCTGGCCACGATGATTGCCATGGTGCGCTGGGGCATCCAGAGCCTGTGGGCCAACGCCGACGAGCCGCCGCTGCCGATGGTCGAGATCGCGTCCGTCATGGCGCTGGTCGGGACGCTGGTCCTGCTGACCTTTGCGGCCGAGCCCGCGATGCGCTACCTTGACCGCACGGCCGAGGCGCTGACGCAGAACTCGGTCTATATCGGCAAGGTGATGACCACGGCCCCGACAGGGACGGGCACCGAATGAGCATGATCCCCCACCCCGTCGTCAGCATCCTCGTGACGATCCTCTGGATGGTCCTCACCGGCTTCTCCACCGGGCAGCTGGTGCTGGGCGTGCTGGTCGGGCTGATCGCCGGCGTGGGCTACGGCCGCCTTGCCACCGACCGCGTCAGGCTGCGGCGCCCCGGCATGATGCTGCGGCTCGCGGGCCGCGTGGCGCTGGACATCATCCAGTCGAACTACAACGTGGCCGCGCTGATCCTGCACGACCGCCGGCGCCACCGCCGCAAGTCCGGCTTCGTCCGCATCCCGCTGGACCTGACGAACCGCAACGCGCTGGCGACGCTCGCCATCATCGTCACGTCCACCCCCGGCACGGCCTGGATCGACCTCGACCCCGACGACAACCACCTGCTGCTGCACGTCTTCGACCTGAAGGACGAGGACGACTGGGCCCACACCATCAAGACGCGCTACGAACCCCTGCTGATGGAGATCTTCCGATGACCCCTGCGCTGATCCTCGCCTGGGTGCTTCTGCTGTCCCAGGTCTGTCTCGTGAGCGCGCTGGTGCTGGCCAGCATGCGCGCCATCCGCGGCCCCCGCGCGCAGGACCGGGTGACGGGGCTCGACACGATGTATGTCTGCGCGATGCTGCTGATGGTCGTGACCGGGATGCGCCAGGGCACCCATTTCCTGTTCGAGGCGGCGCTGGTCATCGGCACGCTGGGGTTCGTCGCGACGACCGCGATGGCCAAGTTCCTGTTGCGCGGCGAGGTGATCGAATGACCCATCTCGAGCAGCTTCCCCCGTCGGTGGCGCTGATCATCGCCGCGTTCGTCGCACTCGGTTCGATCCTCACGCTGATCGGCGCGCTGGGGCTGATCCGGCTCGGCAACTTCTACGACCGGCTGCACGCGCCGACGCTGGCGACCAGCTGGGGCGCGGGCGGGATCCTGCTGGGGTCGGTGATGATGTTCTCGACCCTGGGGTCGCGGCTGGTGGTGCCCGAGCTGTTCCTGGGCCTGATGATGCTGGTCACGACCCCGGTCACGCTGATGGTGCTGGGCCGCGCGGCGCTGCACCGCGACCGGGCCGAGGGGCGCGCGCCCTACGACACCCTGCCGCTGTCGAAGAAGTGACCTCAGCCGCGCGGTCCGAACAGGATCACGGCGGCCCCGCCAAGGCACAGCGCCGCGCCGATCGCGTCCGATCCGTCGGGCCGCATTCCTTCGACCAGCCACATCCAGGCGAGCGATGCGCAGATGTAGACGCCGCCATACGCCGCGAAGGCACGCCCCGCCGCCGCCGCGTCCACCCGTGTCAGGACGACCGCGAACAGGATGAGGCACGCGGCACCCGGCACCGTCCACAACCAGTGCCGCGAAAACCGCAGCCACGCCCAGAAGGCGAAGCAGCCTGCGATCTCGGCCAGCGCGGCCGCGGCATAAAGGGCGAACGTCACCCGCTCAGCCGCGCCCGCGATAGGGCGGCACGCCCTGGTCGGGGATCCAGACGTCGGCCGGCATCACGCCGGTCTGCCAGAACACGTCGATGGGGATGCCGCCGCGCGGATACCAGTAGCCGCCGATCCGCAGCCAGCGCGCGTCGAGGAACCCCGCGATCCGCCGCCCGATCGACACCGTGCAATCCTCGTGGAAGGCGCCGTGATTGCGGAACGACCCGAGATACAGCTTGAGCGACTTCGATTCGACCAGCCAGTCGCCGGGCACGTAGTCGATGACCAGATGCGCGAAGTCGGGCTGCCCCGTCATCGGGCAGAGCGAGGTGAACTCGGGCACCGTGAAGCGGACGTTGTAGGCGACGCCCGCCTGCGGGTTCGCGACCCGCTCCAGCTCTGCCTCGTCGGGCGACTGCGGCAGGGTGGTCGCGTGGCCAAGCTGCTTGAGGTCTGCATAGATGCTGTCGCTCATCGGTGTTCCTTTCGCGCCGAGTGGCGGCGGGCCTGCCGCTCCGCCCCCCGTTTAGTCCCGTTTCGGCCGGGCGCAACGCCGGTTCGCCCTGCCCCGGCCCCCGCCTGCGAAAGCCGTCTGCCGGGTGCGGACGCGCCCAAGCCATGCGCCGGGCGGGCAGGTCACCGCCGGTTCATCGTCCGGCGGCAGTTGCATCCGTCGGAAGGATCGCGACTATTCCGGCCGTTCGGGGCTTCACCTCGTGCCGGCTGGCGCGGCCATTCCCGGCCCGGAACGACACGTCATCCCCGAACGGAGCGGCTCTCGCGTCTCCGCCTGCTGAAAGCGCCGACGATCATGAAGACTTTCAAGAAGATTCTCATCGCTAACCGGGGCGAGATCGCCATCCGGGTCATGCGGGCCGCCAACGAGATGGGCAAGAAGACCGTCGCCGTCTACGCCGAGGAAGACAAGCTCGGCCTGCACCGCTTCAAGGCGGACGAGGCATACCGGATCGGCGAGGGGCTGTCGCCCGTCGGCGCCTACCTGTCGATCCCGGACATCATCCGCGTGGCCAGGATGTCCGGGGCGGACGCGATCCATCCCGGCTACGGTCTGCTGTCGGAAAACCCCGACTTCGTGGACGCCTGCGACGCCGCCGGGATCACCTTCATCGGCCCGCGCGCCGAAACCATGCGCGCGCTCGGCGACAAGGCCTCGGCCCGCCGGGTGGCGATCCAGGCGGGCGTTCCCGTCATCCCCGCGACCGAGGTGCTGGGCGACGATTTCGACGCGATCCGTGCCGAAGCCGAGGCGGTCGGGTTTCCCCTGATGCTCAAGGCGTCCTGGGGCGGCGGCGGGCGCGGCATGCGCCCCATCCTCAACGCCGAGGAGCTGGAAGCGAAGGTCCGCGAGGGACGGCGCGAGGCCGAGGCGGCCTTCGGCAACGGCGAGGGCTACCTGGAGAAGATGATCCAGCGCGCGCGCCACGTCGAGGTCCAGATCCTCGGCGACAAGCACGGCCAGATCTACCACCTGTTCGAGCGTGACTGCACCGTCCAGCGCCGCAACCAGAAGGTCGTCGAGCGCGCGCCCGCGCCCTACCTGTCGGACGAACAGCGCGCCGAGGTGTGCGAGATGGGCCGCCGCATCTGCGCCCATGTCGGCTACGAATGTGCCGGCACCGTCGAGTTCCTGATGGATATGGACAGCGGCCGCTTCTACTTCATCGAGGTGAACCCCCGCGTCCAGGTCGAACACACCGTCACCGAGGAAGTGACCGGCATCGACATCGTGCAGGCGCAGATCCTGATCGCCGAGGGGCGCCCGCTGGCCGAGGCGACGGGCATGGCGTCGCAGGCCGACATCGGCCTGCGCGGCCACGCCGTCCAGTGCCGCGTCACGACCGAGGACCCGCAGAACAACTTCATCCCCGACTACGGCCGCATCACCGCCTATCGCACCGCGACCGGCATGGGGATCCGGCTCGACGGCGGCACCGCCTATGCCGGGTCGGTCGTCACCCGCTACTACGATTCGCTCCTGGTCAAGATCACCGCCTGGGCGCCCACGCCGCAGCAGGCCATCGCGCGGATGGACCGGGCGTTGCGCGAGTTCCGCATCCGCGGCGTGTCCACGAACATCGAGTTCGTGATCAACCTGCTCAAGCACCCGACCTTCCTCGACAACACCTACACGACGAAGTTCATCGACACGACGCCCGGGCTGTTCGCCTTCGAGCGCCCGCAGGACCGGGCGACCAAGATCCTGACCTACGTCGCGGACATCACCGTGAACGGCCACCCGGAAACGGCGGGCCGGGTGAAGCCGCCGGCCGATCTCAAGACGCCCAAGGCCCCCGTGCCAAAGGGGCAGGTCCAGCCGGGCACGCGGAACCTGCTGGAGGAACGCGGCCCGAAGGGCGTCGCGGACTGGATGAAGGCGCAGAAGCGCCTGCTCGTCACCGACACCACGATGCGCGACGGGCACCAGTCGCTGCTGGCGACGCGCATGCGGTCGATCGACATGATCCGGGTCGCGCCGACCTATGCGGCGGACATGGCCGGCCTGTTCTCGGTCGAATGCTGGGGCGGCGCCACCTTCGACGTGGCCTACCGCTTCCTGCAGGAATGTCCGTGGCAGCGCCTGCGGGACCTGCGCCACGCGATGCCCAACATCATGACGCAGATGCTGCTGCGCGGGTCGAACGGCGTGGGCTACACCAACTATCCCGACAACGTCGTGCAGTCCTTCGTGGCGCAGGCGGCGAAATCCGGCGTGGACGTGTTCCGCGTGTTCGACAGCCTCAACTGGGTCGAGAGCATGCGCGTCGCGATGGACGCCGTCATCGCGGCCGACAAGGTCTGCGAGGGCACGATCTGCTACACCGGCGACCTGCTGGACCCGGACCGCTCGAAGTACGACCTGCGCTACTACGTCGGCATGGCCAAGGAGCTTGAGGCGGCGGGCGCCCACGTCCTGGGCCTGAAGGACATGGCCGGCCTGCTGAAGGTTCCGGCCGCCCGCGTCCTCTTCAAGGCGCTGAAGGAGGAAGTCGGCCTGCCGATCCACTTCCACACCCACGACACCTCGGGCGCGGGTGCGGCGACCCTGCTGGCGGCGGCCGAGGCGGGGGTGGACGCGGTGGACGCGGCGATGGACAGCTTTGCCGGCGGCACCTCGCAGCCCGCGCTGGGGTCGATCGTCGAGGCGCTGCGGTTCACCGAGCGCGACACGGGGCTCGACATGGCGACGATCCGCGCGCTCTCGACCTATTGGGAACAGGTGCGCCAGCAATACGCCGCCTTCGAATCCGGCAACCAGGCGCCCGCGTCCGAAGTCTACCTGCACGAGATGCCGGGCGGGCAGTTCACCAACCTCAAGGCGCAGGCGCGCAGCCTGGGGCTGGAGGACCGCTGGCCCGCGATCGCGCAGGCCTATCACGACGCGAACCTGATGTTCGGCGACATCGTGAAGGTCACGCCGTCGTCCAAGGTCGTGGGCGACATGGCGCTGATGATGGTGTCGCAGGGGCTTTCCCGCGCGCAGGTCGAGGACCCGGCGGTGGAGGTCGCATTCCCGGAATCGGTCGTGGACATGATGAAGGGCAACCTCGGCCAGCCGCCCGGCGGGTGGCCCGAGGGGATCCAGGCCAAGGTGCTGAAGGGCGAGGCCGCGCTGACCGAGCGTCCGGGCAAGGACCTGCCCCCCGTCGATCTGGATGCCGCGCGCAGCGCGGCGCGCGAAGCTGCGGGCACCGACCTGGATGACGAGGACCTGAACGGCTACCTGATGTATCCCAAGGTCTTCACCGACTACGCCCACCGCCACGCGACCTACGGGCCGGTCCGCACCCTGCCCACCTGCACCTTCTTCTACGGGATGGAGCCGGGCGAGGAGATCTCGGTCGAGATCGACCCGGGCAAGACGCTGGAGCTGCGCCTTCAGGCCGTGGGCGAGACGTCGGACGAGGGCGACGTGCGGGTGTTCTTCGAACTCAACGGCCAGCCGCGCGTGATCCGTGTGTCGAACCGGCTTGCAAAGGCCAAGACCGCCGCGCGGCCGAAAGCCATTGACGGCGATCCGGCCCATGTCGGCGCGCCGATGCCGGGGTCCATCGCCTCGGTCGCGGTGCAGGCCGGGCAGAAGGTCAGGCCGGGCGACCTGCTGCTGACCATCGAGGCGATGAAGATGGAAACCGGCCTTCACGCCGACCGCGAGGCGATCGTGAAGGCGCTGCATGTCAGCCCCGGGGCGCAGGTGGATGCCAAGGACCTGCTGGTCGAACTGGACTGACCGGGCACACCGGGCCGCGCGCGGCCGCGATCACGAAGAAGGCCCCGCCCCTGTCACGGGGCGGGGCCTTTTCGCTGGGGTGAAGCGTGCCTTAGGCGGCGACGCCCCGGCGCGCCTCGATCTCGGCCGCCGTCAGCGGTCCGGGGAAGTGGCAGGCGAAGCGGTGCGCATGCTCGCCGTGGCCGCCGGTCAGGACCGGCACCTTCTCGGCACACAACGCCTGCGCGCGCGGGCAGCGGGTGCGGAACACGCAGCCCGACGGCGGGGCAAGCGGCGACGGCAGGTCGCCTTCCAGCGGGATGATCCGCTTGGCCCGTTCGCGCGCGGGATCCGGCACCGGCACCGCGGACAGCAGCGCCTGCGTGTAGGGATGCTGCGGGTTGGCATAGACCTCGTCGGCGGTTTCCAGTTCCATGATCTTGCCGAGATACAGCACCATCACGCGGTCGCTGATGTGCTTCACCACCGACAGGTCGTGCGCGATGAAGATCAGCGCGAGCCCCAGGTCGCGCTGCAGATCGTCCAGAAGGTTGATGACCTGCGCCTGGATCGACACGTCGAGCGCCGATACCGGCTCGTCGCAGATGATGAGCTTCGGCTCGACGATCAGGGCGCGGGCGATCCCGATCCGCTGGCACTGCCCGCCCGAGAATTCGTGCGGGTAGCGGTTGATCTGGTTGGGCAGCAGGCCCACGCGGTCCATCATCTGCTTGACGCGCAGCTTGACCTCGTCGCGCGACAGGCCCTTGCGGTGCGTCGTCAGCGGCTCGGCGATGATCTGGCCCACGGTCATGCGCGGGTTGAGCGATGCGAGCGGGTCCTGGAACACCATCTGGATGTCGCTGCGATAGCGCAGCATCTGCCGCGGGTTCAGCGACAGAAGGTCGGTGCCGTCCTGCCAGATCGCCCTTCCGGTGGCGGGGACGAGGCCGATCAGCGCCCGCGCGAGCGTGGACTTGCCGCAGCCGGATTCGCCCACGATCCCCAGCGTCTCGCCCGGATGGATCGTGAAGTCGACGCCGTTGACGGCGCGGAGATGGCGAGACGGGGTCCACGGCATGTCGCCGTCGCGGCGGATGTCGAAGGTCACGCGCAGGTCGCGGACGTCCAGAAGCGGGGCAGAGGTGCCGTTGGTCAAGGGATCGGTCATGGACGACGGGCTCCTTTCACGTGGCGCGGGCGGGGGCTGAAGCCCGACCCCGCACCGGCAAGCATTGCTGCGGCGAGCGGCGCGGCCATCAGCGGCCACCCTCGGGCGTGACGCCCGCGCTGCCGGCCCCTGCCACGGCGGCGTCGGGCAGGTTTCCGGGAAGATCGCCCGCCATCCGCTCCTGCATCTCGGCGGCGGCAGGCTCGGGCGTCTCGACCAGCGCGGGCGGGCCGGCCCAGACCCGTTCAACCGCCGCGTGGCACGCGCGCCGGCGCGCGGGCTCCAACTCGACCAGCGGCGGCATGACGTCTTGGCAGATGTCCATGGCATAGGGGCAGCGCGGCACGAACGGGCAGCCCGCGGGCGGCCGCGTCATGTTGGGCGGCGAGCCGGGGATCGCGGACAGCCGCGCCCCCTTCTGGTCCACCCGCGGGATCGCCGCCAGCAGCCCCTGCGTGTAGGGGTGCGAGGGCGCGGCGAACAGCGGATCGACCGGCGCGCGTTCCATGGTGCGCCCGCCATACATGACCATCACCCGTTCACACGAGCCCGCCACGACGCCGAGGTCGTGGGTGATGAGGATCATCGCCATCCCGAACTCGGTCTGCAACTCGTCGAGAAGCTGCATGATCTGCGCCTGCACCGTCACGTCCAGCGCGGTCGTGGGCTCGTCCGCGATCAGCAGGTCCGGCCGGCACAGCAGCGCCATCGCGATCATCACCCGCTGGCGCATGCCCCCCGAGAACTCGTGCGGGTGCAGCCTCACCCGACCGCGGGCGTCGGGGATGCGGACCGCGTCCAGCATCCGCACCGATTCCGCGACCGCCTGCGCCTTGCCCATCCCCTTGTGAAGCATCAGCACCTCGGCCATCTGGTCCGACACCCGCATGTAGGGGTTCAGGCTGGTCATCGGGTCCTGGAACACCATCGCGATCCGGTCCGCCCGAAGCTTCGACAGCGTCCGGGCGGGCGCGTTCAGGATCTCCTGCCCGTCGAAGCGGACCGACCCCGTGGTCGTGCCGTTCCGGGCCAGCAGCCCCATGATCGCGAAAGCGAGCTGGCTTTTCCCCGACCCCGATTCACCCACGATCCCCAGCGTCTCGCCGCGCGCGACGTCCAGGTCGATGCCGTTCACGGCCTTCACCTCGCCGTCGTGGGTGGCGAAGCGGACGTTCAGGTCCTTGACTTCTAGCAGCATCTCAGCGGTCCTTCGGGTCCAGCGCGTCGCGCAGGCCGTCGCCCACGAAGAAGAACGCGAACAGCGTGATCACGAAGAAGAACAGCGGGAAGGCCAGCTGCCACAGCGTGCCGTAGTTCATGGTCTTCGCCCCTTCGGAAATCAGCGCCCCCCACGAGGTCAGCGGCTCCTGCACGCCGAGGCCGAGGAAGGACATGAAGCTTTCCGTGAGGATCATCAGCGGGATCAGCAGCGTGGCATAGACGGCGACGACGCCCAGCAGGTTCGGGACGATATGGCGCAGGATGATGCGCCAGCCGGGAACGCCGGTGGCGCGCGCGGCCTCGATGTATTCGCGGTTCTTCAGCGTGAGCGTCTGGCCCCGCACGATCCGCGCCATGTCCAGCCACGAGATCAGCCCGATGCCAAGAAACAGCAGCCACATCGAGCGCCCGAACATCACCAGGAGCAGGATCAGCACGAACATGTAGGGGATCGACATCAGGATATCGACGGCCCGCATCATGATCTGGTCGGTGCGCCCGCCCGCGAAGCCCGAGATCGCGCCGTAGAGCGTCCCGACCACGACCGCGATCGCCGCGCCCACGATGCCCACCAGCAGCGACACGCGGGTGCCCTGCACGGTGCGGGCGAACAGGTCGCGGCCAAGCTCGTCGGTGCCGAAGTAATGCCCGCTCTCGATCGAGGGCTGGCCCTTCTCGGCCACCATCCCCATCACGTTGAAGTCGAGGTCCTCGTTGTTCCAGGCGGCGAGGTGCTGGCCGAACAGGCCGAACGCCAGCACCAGCATGAGGACGATCAGCCCCGCCACGGCGGCCTTGTTGCGAAGGAAGCGGCGGCGCGCGTCGGCCCACGGGCTGCGGCCCGCGACCTCCTGCGCCGCCATGTTGTCGCCCAGCCGTTCGATGGCTTCGCGGTCGATCATGGTCATGGCGTCAATACCTGATCTTGGGGTCGATCCACGCGTAGAGCACGTCGACCAGCAGGTTGAAGAAGATCGTCAGGGCGCCGACGAGGATCGTGATCCCCATCATCACGGCGTAATCGCGCGACAGGGCGGAATCGACGAAGCTGCGCCCGATCCCGCCAGTGGAAAAGTACATGTCCACGACGACCGAGCCGGTGATCATCGTGACGAACAGCGGCCCCAGATAGCTGATGACGGGCAGCATCGCGGGCTTCAGCGCGTGGCGCAGGATGACGGCGCTTTCGCTCAGGCCCTTGGCGCGGGCGGTGCGGATGTGGTTCGAGCCCAGCACCTCGAGCATGGACGACCGGGTCAGCCGCGCGATCGACGCCATGTGCGACAGCGTCAGCGCGATGATCGGCATGACCCAGTAGGGCCAGCCGCCCCAGCCGCCGCCCGGCAGCCAGCGCAGCCACAGCGTGAAGACCAGCACCAGGATCGGCGCGATGACGAAGTTCGGCAGCACCTGCGCGCCGATCGAGACGCCGACCGCCAGCGTGTCGACCCAGGAGTTGTGCCGGATCGCGGCGATGATCCCCAGGATCACGCCGAACAGCACCGAGAGCGAGAAGCCGATCGCGCCGTAGGTCAGCGTCACCGGGAAGCCCTGCGCGATGATGTCGTTCACCGACAGGTCGGGATAGACGAAGCTCGGCCCGAAGTCGAACCGGGTCAGGATGCCGACGATATAGGTCCACATCTGCACGGCCAGGGGCTGGTCCAGCCCGTACTTCGCGTCGAGGTTGGCCAGCACCTGCGGCGGCAGCGCGCGTTCCTGCGTGAACGGGCCGCCCGGGGCCGAATGCATCAGGACAAACGAAATGACGATCAGCAGCAGCAGCGTGGGGATCGCCACAGCCAGCCGCCGCAGGATAAATCCGAACATCTGGGACTCGCCTGGATGGGAACTGAAAAGGAATGACGACGGTCCGGGGGTGCGCGCGGCGCACACCCCGGACCGTCATTTCACGCCTAAACGAGCGTCACTGCTCGACGCGATAGAGATCCTTCGCGTACCAGTCGTTCATCGGGTTTTCCAGCGGAACGCCCTTGATCGCCGGGTTGCGCATGGCGACCGAGGCGTACTGGTAGACGAACACGGCGGGGACTTCCTCGGCGAGGATGGCCTCGGCCTTCCTGTAGTCCTCGGCCGGGTTCTCGGCGGTCTTCGAGTGGTCGAGCGCCGCGTCGTATTCGGCGTTCGCGAACCGGCCCTCGTTCTTCCCGGTCGAGCGGAAGTAGTCGAGGAAGGTCGACGGCTCGTTGTAGTCCGCGCACCACGCATAGCGCGCCACGTCGAAGTCCTGGTTCTGCATCTTGTCGGTGTGGACCTTCCACTCGACGTTGTTCAGCGTGATGTTGACGCCCAGCTGCTTGTAGAACTGCTGCGCCGCCACGGCGATCTTCTTGTGATCTTCCGAGGTGTTGTACTGCAGCGAAAGCTCCAGCGGCTTGTCGGGTCCGTAGCCGGCTTCGGCAAGGAGTTCCCTGGCCTTGGCGGTCCGCTCTTCCTGGGTCATTGCGGCATAGGGGTTTTCCGGCTCGACGAAGCCGTCCATCGCCCAGTGGGTCCAGGTCCAGGCGGGTTTCTGGCCGCCCTGCAGGATGTTGTTCACGACGATGTCGCGCTGCATCCCCAGCGCCAGCGCCTGCCGCACCCGCTTGTCCTTCAGCGCCTCGGGGCCCTTGTCGCTGAGGTTCAAGATGTAGGCGTAGGTGCAGGCCTTGGGCGACACGGTGGCCGCGTCCGGGTATTCCTTTTCAAGACGCGGATACTGGCCGGCCGGGATCTCGGAATAGTCCAGCTCGCCTGCCTGAAAGCGGGTCAGCGCGGCGTTCACGTCGTTGACGGTCGTGAACTTCAGGTCGGTCAGGATGGTGTTGGCGGCATCCCAGTAGTTGTCGTTCTTGCTCAGTGTCAGCTGCACGCCCAGGTCGTGGCTGTCCAGCTTGAAGGCGCCGTTGCCGACCAGCTTGCCGGGCTGGGTCCAGCTGTCGCCCTCGGCCTCGACCACCTTCTGCGGCACCGGGAACAGCGAGGAGTTGGTCAGCATCTTGAGGAAGTAGGGCGTCGGCGCCGACAGCGTCACCTCGACCGTGTGGTCGTCGACGGCGCGGATGCCCAGTTCCTCGGGGGACTTGGTGCCGGCGACGATCTCGGGGGCGTTCGCGATGTTGGCGAGTTCCGCGAACCAGGCGTATTCCGACGCGGTCGCCGGGTCGGCCAGGCGGCGCCAGGCGAAGACGAAGTCGTTCGCGGTGACCGGATCGCCGTTCGACCACTTCGCGTCACGCAGCTTGAAGGTGTACACCTTCTTGTCGTCGCTGACGGTCCAGCTTTCGGCCGCGCCCGGAATGATGGCGCCCTTGGCGTCCTGTCCGGTCAGGCCTTCGAACAGCTGGTTGATGACGTCCGACCCCTCGCGGTCGGTGTTCTTCTGCGGATCAAGCGTCTTGATCGCGTCGAGAAGCCAGTAGTTGTAGCTCTGCTGGGCGGCCAGCTTTTCGCCCGGGGCGGGCGTCGCGGCGACGGCGGTGACGGCAGGCAGCGCCATGCAGGCGGCCAGGGCCGTGGTCAGGAACAGCTTTGTCATGCAGGTTCTCCAATCTTGCGGGCGGCGCCTCGGGCGCCGGACTGCGGGCACGTTGACGCGAAATCCCGGATGCGTAAAGCGTGTTGAGGTTGTGGCCGCCACCCCGCCCGATGAGGACGCCGCGTCACTTGCGAAACAGTCCCTTGACGGCCTGCACGGCCTTGACCCGCGGCCTTCGCGCGTTCTAGGAACGTCCCTTGGCTCCGGAACACCGGGTCGGCGGGCATCTGGGGCCTGCCGCGACGGGTTGGCGCCTCCACACGGATGCGCGCATCCCTCTTCGCATTGGCAAGACACATGACCGAACCGACCGCCCACGGGATGATTCCCGCGCCGCTTGCTGCCGCCCTGAGGGAGCGCGGCTACGACGACCTCACCCCCGTGCAGCGTGCGGTCCTTGCGCCCGACGCGGCGGGGCGCGACCTGCTGGTCTCCGCCCAGACCGGGTCGGGCAAGACCGCCGCCTTCGGCCTTGCCATGGCGGCCGACATCCTGAACGGCGATGCGCTGCCCCTGCCCGGCCTTCCCGCCGCGCTGGTGATCGCGCCCACGCGCGAACTGGCGCTGCAGGTCGCGCGCGAGCTGGAATGGCTTTACGCCGGCGCCGAGATCGCCACCTGCGTCGGCGGCATGGACTACCGGACCGAGCGCCGGGCGCTGATCCGGGGCGCTCAGATCGTCGTGGGCACGCCCGGGCGCCTGCGCGACCACATCGACCGCGGCAGCCTGGACCTGTCCTTCGTGCGCGCCTGCGTGCTGGACGAGGCCGACGAGATGCTGGACCTCGGCTTCCGCGACGATCTGGAATTCATCCTGGGCGCCGCGCCCGCCGACCGGCGCACGCTGATGTTCTCGGCCACCGTGCCGCCCGCGATCGAGAAGCTGGCCCAGACGTTCCAGCGCGACGCGCTGCGGCTGGTCACGCAGGGCGAGGCGCGCCAGCACGGCGACATCGCCTATCGCGCGATCAGCGTGACGGCGCGCGACCGCGAGAACGCGATCTTCAACCTGCTGCGCCTGACCGAGGCCCGGACCGCGATCATCTTCTGCAAGACCCGCGCCAACGTGAACCACCTGCTCGCGCGGCTGGGCAACCGGGGCTTCGGCGCGGTGGCGCTGTCGGGCGAGCTCAGCCAGCAGGAACGCACCCACGCGCTGCAGGCGCTGCGGGACGGCCGCGCGCGCGTGTGCGTGGCGACCGACGTGGCCGCGCGCGGGATCGACCTGCCGGGGCTTGAGCTGGTGATCCACGCCGACCTGCCAACGAACCCTGAAACGCTGCTGCACCGGTCCGGCCGGACGGGCCGTGCCGGGGCGAAGGGGGTGTCGGCCCTGATCGTGACGCCCGCCGACTACAAGAAGGCGCAGCGGCTGCTGCAGGGCGCGAAGGTCACGGCCGAATGGGGCGCGCCGCCCTCGGCCGACGAGGTCCGGGCCGAGGACGACCGCCGGATGCTCGACGATCCGGTGCTCGCCGCCGGACCCGGCGACGAGGCGCAGGCGGCTGCCGCGCTGATCGAACGCTTCGGCGCCGACCACGTGGCCGCCGCCTTCATCCGCCTGTGGCGGGAGGGCCGCCCCGCCCCCGAGGAGCTGGCCGAGATCCCGGCAGCCCTGTCGGACCAGCCGGCGCGCCCGCGCGGCGAGTTCGGGGCCGCGACGTGGTTCTCGCTGTCGGTGGGCCACACGGGCCGGGCCGAGGCGCGGTGGCTTCTGCCGAAGATCTGCGAGGCGGGCGGCATCTCGCGCGACTCGATCGGCGCGATCCGCGTGCGGCAGGACGAGACATTCGTCCAGATCGCGGTCGCGGACGCACCCCGCTTCGGCGAGTTCGTCGAACTGGAGCCCGGCCTGACCATGCAGCGCATCGCGGGCGAGCCGGTGCTGGACCGCCCTGCCCCGAAATCCGGCAAGCCGGGCGGCAAACCGGCCGGGAAACCCTGGCCCCGCAAGGCTGCGGAACGCAGTCAGGGTGACGAGCGGGGCGAACGGGCCGATCGAGGCGACCGGGGCGACCGCCCGGCAAGGACGCGCGAAACGGCATCCTCAGGCTTCGGCGACCGCAAGACGAAGGGCGGCGCCGATGCGCAGCCCGCCGACCGACCGAAGCCCCGCAAGAAGGACGCGGCGGCGAATGCAGGCGCGCCGTCGACCCGGAAGCCCCGCGCGAACGGCAAGCCGCCCGCGCCTGCAGGAGCGGCGAAGCCGAAAGGCAGGCCGCCGCGGTTCTGAGGCGCGGGGTGCCGGAACCCGCCGGTTCCGGCAGCGCGGCGGTCTCCACTGCTTTTACAATGTCACCATCTGACAGGCCGGACCCTGAAGGGTCCGGCTTCAGGGTTGCGTCTTGGCGGGATCAGACCCCGAACCCCGCCGCCTGCGGCAGCCACAGCGACAATGCCGGGAACAGCCAGAAGACGAACAGCGCCCCGATCAGCAGCACGACATAGGGGGCCGCGCCGCGGATGATCTCGGACAGGCGCGCGCCGGATATGCCCTTGATCACGAACAGGTTCATCCCGACCGGGGGCGTGATCAGCGCCAGTTCCAGGTTGATGATCAGCAGGATTCCGTACCAGACCAGGTTGACGTCCAGCGCGATCAGCGTCGGCAGGATGATCGGTGTGGTGATCAGGATGATGGCGATGGTCTCGAGGAACATCCCCAGCACGAAGATCGCCACCATCACCGCGAACAGGAACCCTGTCTGGCCCAGGCCCATCTGCGTCACCGCCTCGATCAGCGCGTTGGGCAGCCGGATCAGGGTGATCGCGTGGCCGAAGACCCCGGCAGCCGCGATGATCATGAACAGCATCGCGGTGGTGTGCATCGTGTCCCAGAGGCACCCCATCAGGTCGCGCAGGCTGACGCCGCGATAGACCACCACCGCGACGAACAGGGCGTAAAGCGCCCCGATCCCGGCGGCCTCGGTCGCGGTGAACATGCCCAGGTAGATCCCGCCCAGGACGACGACCGGCATCATCACGGCCCAGAAGCTGTCCTTGAGCGACCGCAGTATCGCGCCCGTTCCCGGCCAGGGCTGGCGCTGGGTCTGGCCGTGGGCGCGGGCCTGGAACCAGCTGAACACCGCGAACATCAGCGCGATCAGCAGCCCGGGAACCACGCCCGCGAGGAACAGCGCCCCGATCGAGGCGTCCGAGACGACGGAATAGAGGATCATCGGCCCCGACGGCGGGATCAGGATGCCCAGCGTCCCGCCGGCGGCGATGATCCCGTAGGTGTCACGGGCGCGATAGCCGAAGCGCTGCATCTGCGGGATCGCGGTCGAGCCGATGGTCAGCGCGGTGGCGACCGACGAGCCCGAGATCGCCGCGAAGATCGTGCAGGACAGGATGGTGGCGAACCCCAGCCCGCCCGGCAGGTGGCCGACCATGCGGTTGGCCGTGGCGAACAGGTCGTCCACCACCTTCGCCTTGATCATCACGTGCGCCATGAAGGCGAACATCGGGATCGCCGCCAGCAGCGGGTTGTTCAGGCTGGCGAAGACCGCGTCGCCCATGGCGCCGATCTTGCCCTCGATGATCCACAGGACGCCCATCGAGGTCAGCCCGATGGCCGCAAAGATCGGCATGCCCGTCAGCAGCAGCACGATCAGCGCAAGGAAGGTCAGCGTGATGGTCATGCGCGCCTCGTCAGGATGGCCGCGATCTTCAGCGCAGCGACCAGCGCGAGCAGCGCGCCGCCGATCACGAGCGGCAACTGGACGATCCACATCGGCGTCCCGGTGTAGCCCGGCGAATAGATCCCGAAGGACCGTGAGAACGCCACCGTTTCCCAGCCGGTCCACGCCATCGCGACGGCGAAGACGATCACGGCGAGGTGGCCCACGACCGTCATCACCCGGCGCAGGGCGGGCGGGAACGCGCCCTCGACCACGTCGATGGCGATGTGCTCGCCGCGGCGGTGCGCCTCGGCGGCGCCGAACATCACCGCGGCGATGACCAGGAACCCGGTCAGTTCCTCGGCGCCCCGCAGCGGCGCGCCGAGGAAGTAGCGCCCGACGACGTTGACCGAGGTCACGACCAGCATCGCGACGACGCTCGCAACCGACAGAAGGCCGAAGCCCTGCGCCAGCAGCGCGGCCAGGCGCTCGACCCGGCCGCGCGGAGGCGGCGCGGGCGGGGTGTCGATCTCGGGGTCGGTCCGCATCGGCTTACTGCAGCTTCTGGACGAGACCCAGCAGCGTCTTGCCGTCCTCGCCGGCCTCGTCCGCGAACGCCGCGTTGAAGGCGGGCTGCATGGCGGCCTTGAACGCCTCGTTCTCCGCTTCGGTCGCGACGTGCACCTGCACGCCCTTGGCCGTCAGTTCGTCCGGCGCGGCGGCGGCCGCCGCCTGCGAGGCTTCCAGCGCCCAGCCCGACGCCTCTTCCCCTGCTTTCGCAAGCGCGGCCTTCGACTTGTCGGACAGCCCGTCATACCAGCCGGGGTTCACGTAGCCGTGCAGATAGGCGCCCAGCGCCGGGACCACGACGAAGTGGTCCTGCACCTCGTAGTACTTGCGCGACACGGCCGCCGCGATGTCGGTGATCGCCGCGTCGATGACCCCGGTCGCCAGACCCTGGTAGACCTCGGACCCCGGCATCGACACGGTGGTGGCGCCCATGGCGGTCAGCCCGGTGTCGAAGGCCGGTCCAAGCCCGCGCATCTTCACGCCCTTGAAATCGGCAGGCGTCTGCAGGAACTTGCCCTTGGAGGTGAAGACCGAGGTGTTGGTCTGGAACATCCACACGACGTTCTTGACACCCTTCTCGGCCAGCCTCTGGTCCAGCATCGCGGCGGCTTCCGAGGTCGGCCACTTCTCCCATGCCTCGATCGAGGACATGGTGTAGGGCCCGACCGTCACGTTCATCAGCGGCAGGGTCTTGCCCCACTGGAAGTTCAGCGAAAAGGCGCACTCGATGTCGCCCTTGGCGACGGCGAGGATGTTGTCGTTGGCCTTGACCAGGCTGTCGGCACCGAAGACCTGCACGTCCAGTTCGCCCTCGGACAGCTTCTCGACCTCGGCGGCCCACCGGTCGACGACCTTGGCGATGTGGTGCGCGGGCGGCAGCTGGTGGCTGCAGCGCATCTGCGTCGCGGCCTCGGCGGCGGTGACGCCGGCCGCGCCGAAGCTCGCGGTGGCCAGCAGGACGGCGATGAGTTTCTGCATTGCGATCTCCTCCCTTGTCGCAAATCCGGCGGGTCAGGCCCGCCAGTCCATGTTCCCCGGCGGTCCCGACCGGGCGATGCCGCCGTAGAGCGGTTCGTCCGGCATCTTGGCCCCGGCGACTGCCCGTGCCGCGACCAGCCCGGCCAAGTCGATGCCCGTCGCGAACCCCATCCGTTCGCACAGGTAGACCAGATCCTCCGTGACGATATTGCCGGTCGCGCCCGGCGCGAAGGGGCATCCTCCCAGCCCCCCCAGGGCCGCATCGATGACGCGCGCGCCATTGTCCAGCGCAGCGGCGGCGTTGGCAATGCCGGTGCCGCGCGTGTCGTGAAGATGGACGATGAACGGGCGGTCGCCGCAGAGCTTCGACATGGCGGCGCAAAGCGTCGCGACCTGCCGCGGCCCGGCATATCCCACGGTATCGGCGACGCCGACGATGTCGGCCCCTTCGGTCAGGCAGGCCTCGGCCAGCCGCAGCACCTCGGACGCGGGCACCTCGCCCGACAGCGAACATCCCAGCGCCATCGCGATCCCCGCGTTGACCAGCTTGTCCGGCGCCGCCGCGTCGCGGTCCCCGGCGGCGCGCGCGACCAGCGCCACCGAGTCCGCGCGCGAGCGGCGGATGTTGGCCTCGCTATGCGCCTCGGACGCCGAGACGACGCAGACCAGTTCCTTCGCGGGCGATGCCAGCGCAGCCTCGATGCCGCGTTCGTTCAGCGTCAGAACGGCCGAATGAAGCCCCTTTGCCGCGGCGGCATGGTTGAGGAGCTGCGGCAGGTCGGCGAACTGCGGGAACCGCGCGGCGGGCAGGAACGAGCCCAGCTCGAAATGGCAAAGCCCCGCGCGGTATTCACGATCCAGCCAGTCCAGCTTGCCGGCCGTCGTGGGAAACCGTTGCACCATCTGCAGCCCGTCGCGCAGCCCGACCTCGCGGATCGTCACGCGGTCTGCCGGATAGGCGTCGGCAAGTCGGCTCATGCGGCAAGTCCGCGTGCGGCCGCGATTTCATCCGCGCTGAGCCCGAGCCCGCCCAGCACGGCCTCTGTATCCTGACCGATCGCGGCCACGTCGCCGCCGCCGCTGACCATCCGCCCGTCCACCTCGAACGGCAGCGAGGGCGCGCGGAAGCTCTCTCCCGACGCCAGGGTGGACCGCGCGAGCCCGCCTTCGCGCAGGACATGCGGGTCGGACAGCATGTCCGAGGGACGGGCGATGGGCGAGAACGGGATCCCCATCGCCTCGAAATCGCGGCCCAGGTCGGCGGCCTGCCGGGTCGCGATCGCCGCGGCGACGACCGGGATGGTGCGGGCGCGAGCGTTGATCTGGTCCATCCGCTTCTGCAGGCCGGGATCGTCCAGCAGGTCGGTGAGACCCAGATAGCGGCAGAGCGCCACCCACTGTCCCTCGGTCACGGCGCCCACGAACACCTGCTGGCCGTCGGCGGTGGTGAAGATGTCATAGACGGGCCACGAGAAATCCCGTTCCGGCATCGGCGGCGGGTTCACGCCCTCGAGCTCGAACTGGACCATGTGCTGGGCGACCAGCAGCAGGCAGTTCTCGAACAGCCCGATGCGGATCGAGCGGCCCTTGCCTGTACGCCCGCGCTCCATCAGCGCGGCGACGACCGACAGCGCGCCGAACAGGCCACCCATGATGTCGTTGGCGGACGATCCGACCCGCAGGGGCCGCCCGCTGGGTCCGGTCATGTAGGCCAGCCCGGTCATCATCTGCACCACCTCGTCCAGCGCGGTGCGGTTCTCGTAGGGACCGGACAGGAACCCCTTGTGCGAGGCCAGCACAAGCCGCGGAAACCGTCGGCGCAGGTCCTCGGGATCGGCGCCCATCCGGGCCAGGGACTGGTAGCGGAAATTGTCCACGAACACGTCCGCGGTCGCCAGCAGGCGGTCGAGCGCCGCCTGCCCGGCCGCGGACCCGGTGTCGATCTGCACCGACCTCTTGCCGCGGTTGAACAGCGGGAAGAACGGCCGCCCCATGCCGGTCAGCGCCCGCGTCTTGTCGCCCTGCGGCGGTTCGACCTTGATGACCTCGGCCCCGAGGAACCCCAGGAACATCCCGCAGGACGGGCCCATGATCATGTGGCTCATCTCGACGACGCGAATGCCGGCAAGGGGGGCGAAATCAGTCATCTGGCTCCTCCGTTCTCCCGAAGCTAGCGGCGGGCGAGGTTGCGGAAAATTTCAGATTGTGGAAGGCTGCGTTCGAGGAAATGGAAACCGTGGACAGCCGCCAGCTTCGCTACTTCGCCGCGATCCATGACCTCGGCAGCCTGTCGGCCGCGGCCGATGCCGAACACGTCGCCGCCTCGGCGCTGAGCTATCATCTCTCGAACCTGGAAGCCGAGCTGGGCGTGCGCCTTTTCCAGCGCCGGCCGCGGGGACTGGAGCCTACTGCCGCGGGACGCCGGCTCTACACCCACGCCCGCGCGGTCCTGCGGGCGATGGAGGATGCCCGCGCCGATCTGTCCACCGCCCGCGAGAGCGTCTCGGGCGACGTGGCGGTGGGGCTGGCCTATTCGGCGGTGAAGGCGATCGGCCTGAGCCTCGCCACCCGGGTGCTGCGCGACTATCCGAGCCTGCGATTGTCGCTGACCGAAAGCCTGTCCGGCACCACCCTTCTGCACCTGCAGTCGGTGGATGTGGATCTCGCGCTGGTCTACAATCCGCCGGCCACGCCGCTTCTGTCCAGCATACCGCTTCTGGAAGAGCGGATGGTGCTCCTGGGCCGCCCCGAAGTCATCGGCACCAGCGCCGCGCCGATCACGGTCGAGGAAATCCTCGACCTGCCCATCATCCTGCTCCGCCAGGGTGTCTCTGCCCGCGCGCTGATGGAGGATACCGCGCTTCTGCGCAAACTCGAGGCGCGGGCGCTTTTGCAGATGAACTCGGTCCACGCGATCGGGGACGCGCTGGTCGCGGGGCTGGGCTGCGCCATCGGAACGGACCTGTTCATGCGCGAGCGGCTGCAGGCCGGCGACATCGTCAGCCGCGCGATCATCGAGCCGACGCTGCACCGGACGCTTTACCTCTGCCAGCTGACCGACCGCCCGCCGACGGTCGCCAGGGAAGTGATGCACGACCTGATCGTCGAGCTGGTCCGGCAGGCCGTGGCGGACGGCAGCTGGAAGGCCGAGGTGATCTACGGGCAGGAAGCGAGGCCGCGGGGGTGACGGTTGTTTGGCGGCCGTCCTGCGGTTGGGGAGAGGGATGCGGGGATCCGGGCGTGGAGGAGCAAAGGCGGTTCTTCAGCCGAAGGCCGGGACGGCCGGGGATCGAAATCGTCTTCGCTTAAGAAAGGGCTGAAACGACAGCTTCGACGTTCCGCGGCGGGATCGCGGTGGCTCGCTTACCGGAATGGTGTGCGGCAGGGTACGCCAAGATCAACATGACCAACGCCGCCGCGTCAAACGACCTGCCAGGTGCCGGTGGTTAGGCCACGCTGGCGCAGAGGCCAGTGACATGACGGGAGACGAGCGGTCAAGTCACGCGCAGCAGCTCGCCACGGTTTAGCTTATAGCGTTGATGAGGCTGAAGATTTGGCTCCGGCGGTAGGGATCGAACCTACGACCAATTGATTAACAGCCGGTTTTTGCCGCCCCTGCAAGCACCTGATCCGGTGACAAATCACCAACAAGCACCGCGAAAAGTTCTTCAATAACAGGACATACGGCGACGACCAATTGACAGTCGGCGACAGCGAGCGGCATAGTGATGCCACTGGAGCGGTGACAAATCCGGTGACAAACCGGCGGCGCCGCATCGACCCCTGACCAATAGGACGTTCGCCAATGCCCAAGCTGACCGATGGCACCCGCGGCACGATCGCCAAGGCGGAGGCGCCCGCGAAGGGCCAAAGATTCATCTTCGACGACCACCGCGACGCGCCCCGCGGCTTCGGGCTGCGCATCACGACCGCCGGCGGCAGGGCGTTCGTTCTCAACTACACCGTGGACGGGCGCGAGCGGCGCAAGACGATCGGACCCTGGCCGACGTGGAGCCTTGAGGCGGCGCGGGCAGAGGCGCACGACCTTCTGCGCGGCATAGCCAAGGGCAACGATCCGTTGGAGGAAAAGCGGCGTCGCAAGGCCGAGCCGACGATTGCCGATCTGGCCGAAGAATGGCTGCGGAAACATGCGAGCGGACTGCGATCCGAAAGCGCGATCCGCGCGCTGATCGAGAACGATCTGGTGCCGGCGATCGGCACCATGAAGGTTTCGGACGTGCGGCGCCGCGACGTGATCGACGTCATCGAAGCCAAAGCCGCGACCGCGCCGCGGCAGGCGGCACTTCTGCTAGGCCACGCCCGGCGCCTGATGGACTATGCGACGGATCGAGACTTCATCCCCGCCAATCCGCTGGCCGGGCTGAAACCCGCGTCCGTGAAAGTCGAGGGCCGCAAAGACCCGCTCCGCGCCGTTGTCCGGCAGCGCATCCTGGATCACGACGAAGTCCGCGCGTTTTGGACGGGCGTTGAGACCGCCGATCTGCACAAGCTGACGGCACTTGCATTAAAGCTGGTGCTGGTGACGGGCCAGCGGCCGGGCGAGGTTGCCGGGATGCACGAGCGAGAGATCAACGGCCGCGTCTGGACAATCCCCGCCGATCGCCGCGGCAAGACCGAGACGTCGCACACTGTCTGGCTGACCGACACGGCGCTGGAGATCGTGGCCGACGCTAGGGCCGAGATCGACCGCTTGCAGAGGCGCAGAGCCGCACCGTGGGCGGGCTTCATCTTCGAGGCAGTTCCGGGCCGGCCGATCACCAATGCCGCGCTGTGCCGCGCCGTGGATCGCGAGCACGAGGCGTTCGGAGCAAAGCAGGTGGCGCCTTGGGGGCGTTGGACCCCTCATGATCTGCGCCGCACGATGCGCACAGGGCTTTCGGCGTGTCGCGTTCGCCCGGATATTGCCGAGCTAACGATCGGACACACGAAGCGCGGGATCGTCGCGGTTTACGACCAGCACGGGTTTGACGACGAGCGCCGGGCCGCGATGCAGGCTTGGGAGGCGCGGTTGTCGCGGATCGTGGCGGGCGAGGTTGCCGACGAGCCGCGAGGCGAGGTTGTGATGCTGGAGGGGCGGGCATGAACGAGAGAGTGACGCCCGATTACAAAGCTCTGATCGCGATCATTGCTGAGGGGTGTGATGTCGATGCGGCGACTACAGATAGTGAGCTGAAGAAGCGGCTTAACTACTACTCAGTGAGGGCCAGTATTGCTGCGAGCCCCGGTTGGCCAAAACCGGCCGAAGTCGAAAGCAAGATCGAAGCCGTGCGGAAGGCCGCGCGGGCACTGCGACACAGCATTGAGGACTTGGACAACTTCACCAGGAGCGCGGTTAGGCGTTCGGCAAACAAGGCGCAGGAGCGGGCGATCGAGCGACTAACGGCGGCGGCGAAGGCAAACGACAGAGGAGAGATCGCAGCTGCCCAAGAAGATCTGGACAAGAGCATGAACGCCCCCGTCGAGGAGTGTATCGATTTTGCGCTCCTTTCCAGTCTCGACCAGTTCGAGGAAGCACTGACGAAACAGGGCGAGTTGGTTGTTTCGATTGCTCCTGTTGGAGCCGGACGCCCCAAGAACCTTGCAGCTTACCGTCTGGCCGAGGTCGCAGTGAAGGCCCACCTTGAGTTCACAGGGACTAAGCCAACCTTTTGGAACGGAGGCGAAACGCCGTTTAGTCGAATGCTGGATGCCTTGTTTCACGCGGCCGGCGTGAAGGCAGCTACCAGAAAGCCCTACGAGGCCGCTATGCTCAAATTCTGCCCGGATCGGTGATTTTAGGCATTTAGCCGCTCGACTGCCAATCCACGACACTGACCCCACGACAAGCGCAATCCCGCGCCAACGTGAGGCCAGCGATGACCATTCAGGACCTTATCAGCGAAGCCGACTATGCCGCACAGCGCGGTGTCTCGGCTCGCACGATCCAGCGCGAGCGCGCGCTTCGGATCGGACCGCCGTTTATCAAGATGGGCCGGCGCATCTTCTATCGTCCCGCGGCAATCGAAAGCTGGTTGCTCGCGAAAGAACAGGCGCAGCCGCGCGCGCCTAAGCGGGAGGTCGCATAATGACCGCCCCCGAAAAGAGCCTGCGCGCGCAGTTCCTCGCCAACGTGACCGCCGAAATCGAGGCGCGTTCGATGCGGACCCCGGCAATGACCGCGTTCCTGGAGCATGTCGCGCGCATGGACGACCGGACCTTCGAGGACACCGCCCTGCCGTTCATCGCCGGATCGGCGCGCGCGCGGATCGCGCGCGGCTGCGGCCAGCCGCAAGAATAACGAAACCCCACCGGACAGACGGCGGGGCTTCGCGGAAAGCTGTGGCGGCTTTCTTATGAGATAGCACACCGCCGCCGACCGGGCCAGACCCGAGAGGCTGAGCAATGACCAACACCCACAACCTGACGTCGGAAGACGGCTTCAACGCGGATGCGATCGTGGAGCCAATCCAGACCGCCCTGGAGGCCGCCCGCGAGGAAGCGCGCACCCTGAGCGACGATCAACTGGCGCGCGCCCTGCAATGCCTGCACACGCACAAGGATTGGCAACCGGACGCCCGGCTGATCCGCACCGTCGCTATCGCCGCGATCGAGCATATCCGCGCCGACCGGATGCGCCACCGGCTGCTGACACACTACGGGACGAAAGACCCGACCCGCTTCTGTCAGGTGGATAGCTGGTTCAACGGCGACGACATCACCGGCTGCGATGGCGACGGCGACGGCATGACGATCGGAGCCACCTGCGAGCTGATGCACGGCGCCGACGTGCGTGTCCTGATCCCTGACAGCATCCAGCGCGAGCCGGCGGAGTTCGCCCGCCTGGTCCGCAAGGTTGCCGACTGGATCGAGGGACCCGGCAACCTGGAGAGCGTGCGACGGATGCGGGCCGATCACGAGGCGCCCTGTCCGGCCGACTTCACCAACCCCGATCTGCCGTTCTGAGGGGTGCAGCACATGAAAAACGTTCTGCAAATTCCGTCCGACATCGGCGACCACTGCCGCGCGGCGGCGCAGGTTCTGTCACAGGAAAACGCCCGCCTTGGCGACCTGTGGGACATTTGGGCCGACGCCGATCCCGACCCGCAAAATGGCTATTATTGGATGGTAAAGATTGACCATCTCGAGATTACGCGGCTGCGCCGGCACATCGGCCAGATTGCGGAGTTCCTCGACTGGATCGCTGACCACGGCGAGCACGGCCAGCCCGTCGATCGCGAGGAGGCCGGCGATGACCGCGGTTGAGCTACTGCGCATCACGCGCCTGTCGCATCGGTTCGGGCTGTCCCTTCCCCAAGCCGCCCTGGTTGCGGGCCTGTTCTGGGAGGGCGCGGCATGACTGTGGCGCTTTCCATCCTCACCGCCGAACGCCCGGCGCGCATCAGCAAGGCGTTCCGCCTGATCGACGGCACGCTCGACAAGCAACCCGGCGGCGTCCTGACGCGCGGCCGTGTCGAGGTCCGCAGGATCGAGGGCCTGGACGATCTGGCCGCGATCCTTTCGACCCTGACACCCGCGCAGGCGCTGACCTACGGCATCCCGCCCGAGGGCGCCGCGCGCATCCTGACCCGCGAGGCGTTCGAGAAGGCCGGACGTCCCGGCGGCTGGACGTCCCGCACCAATGACGCGTTCCGCTGGCCCGACGGCGCCGGCGTCCTGATGCTCGACCACGACCCCGGCAAAGAGCACGAGGCGCTGGACCGTGAGGCGCTGGTTGCCACGATCCGCGAGGCCGCACCCGGCTTGGCCGACGCGGCGCTGCTATGGCTCCCGTCGGCATCGTCCTGCATCTGGCATGGCGATCGCGAGCTGCGCGGCATCGCCGGACAACGGCTGTGGACCGTGGCGGCGGATGCGTCCGACATTCCCCGCGCCGGGAAGGTGCTGGTCGATCGGCTGTGGCTCGCCGGGCACGGCTGGTTTGAGGTCAGCAAATCCGGTGCGTTGCTGGAGCGCACGCTGATCGACGCGTCCGTCTGGCAATCGTCGCGCTTGGACTTCGCAGGCGGCGCGCAGTGTGGCGACGGACTGGAGCAACGACGGGGTGAGCCTGTCCGCATCGAAGGTGCGGCCGAGATCATCGACACCGCCGCTGCGCTGCCAGATCTAACCACCGCCGAGCGCACGAAACTGGCCGAGATCAAGGCCGCCGCCCGAGCCGCGATCAAGGGCGAGGCCGAAGCAGTCCGCGACGGCTGGATCAACGATCGCGTGGACGAGATGACCGCCAAGGCAGGCGACGACCCCGAGGCGATCGAGCGGGCGCAGACCACCGCACGCCGGGCGCTGGACCACGCGGTTCTTGCGGGCGACTTCATCCTCCACATCGAAGTTGCTACGCGCGTCGAGCCAGTCACGGTTGGCGAGGTTCTGGACAACCGCCTGCGCTGGCACGGGCTTGTGTGCCGCGACCCGATCGAACCGGACTATGACGGCAACCGGCTGGTCGGGCGGTTGTATCTGATGCAGTCGCGCCCGGCCCTGCACAGCTTCGCGCATGGCGGCACGACATACCGCCTGCATCGAACGCCCGCCACGGTTCAGGTTCTCGCCGGCGGTACCGACCGCGCCGTTGATGCAACGATCGACCTGTTGCGGGCCGATCCACTGTCGTTCGACTTCGGCGGCGCGCTTGCGACCGTCGAGGGCGGCAAGGTTCACCCGCTGGATGCGGACGGGCTGGCCTATCACCTGGGCGGCATCGCCGCGTTCGAGAAGTGGGACGGCCGGGCCGAGGCGTTCCGTCCCTGCGATCCGCCGCAGCCGCTGGTCCGGCAGTTGCTGGCGCTGGGCGAGCGGCGCAAGCTGAAGCGGCTGGAAGCTGTCGTGACCGCGCCGACGATCCGGTTGGACGGTTCCGTTCTCGACCGGCCCGGCTACGACGACGCAACGGGGCTGTTGCTGGATCTTCGGCCCACGGGACTGCCCCGCGTGATCGATCGGCCGACAGTGCAGGAGGCACGGCACGCGCTGACCGTGCTGCTGGAGCCGTTCACGGCGTTTCCGTTCGTGGACCCGGCGGCGCGCGGGGCGTTGCTGGCGGCGCTGCTGACGGCCGTTGTGCGGCCGGTCCTGCCCACCGCGCCGGCGTTCGGTTTTGACGCGCCGGTCCAAGGTTCGGGCAAGACCTTGCTGGCGCAATGCGTGGGCGCGCTGATCGAGGGTGCACCGCCTGACGTCTGGCCGCACACGCACAACGCCCGAGACGACGAGGAAACCCGCAAGCGGCTGTTCACGGCGCTGCGGACGGGATCGCGGGCGCTGATCTGGGACAACATCACCGGCACGTTCGACAGCGCCGCAATGGCCGCGTTCATCACCGCACCCGCGATGATCGACCGGGTGCTCGGCAAGTCCGAAGCGATCCGCGTTCCGAACCGCGCGCTGCTGATCCTGACTGGCAACAATCTCGCGCTGGCAGGAGACATGCCGCGCCGTGTGCTGATTTGCCGGATCGACCCGCAGACGTCGGAGCCGTTTGCCCGGCAGTTCGACCTGGACCCGCTGGCGCACTGTCTTGACCGGCGCGAGGACATGGTCGCGGCCGCCTGCACCCTGATCCGTGCGCGGTTCACGCACATGACCCAACCCGCGCCCGGGCGGCTGGCGAGCTTCGAGGCATGGGATGACCTGGTCCGGCAGACGGTTGTTTGGTGCGACGTCATGCTTGACCCGTTCCAGTTCGGCGACCCGATGGACCTGATCCGAGAGGCGCAGGCGGCCGACCCCGAGGGCGACGCGCTGTTCGCCCTGCTGGACGCCCTGCGTGATCGGTTCGACCGGTACGAGTTTAGCAGCAAGGAAGTGCTGGCAGCGATGCAGGCAACGATCGATCGATCCCCGATCGAGAGTGCGCTTCTGGACATTGCAGGGGAAAAGGCGGTTCGGACGGCTGTCGGCCTAGGTCGGGTGCTCAAGTTCCGCGAGGGCCGGATCGTGCACGGGTTGCGGCTGTTCGGACGCGCGGACAGCGGCCGAGGCGTTCGCATGTTCAGGATCGACGCCGATAATACGGGGATAACGGGGATACCGGGGATAATCCCCTATCCGCACGGAAACTGTCAGAGTGACAAATCTAAAGAGGGGGCGAAAATCACCCCGCTATCCCCGTTATCCCCGGCACACGATCCGGACGTCTGCAACCCGGATACGTGGAGATGATCTGGTCCCGATCCCGGCACGTGCGGTTCGCCGAGGACCAGCGGCCAACATATCCGCGATCTTCTAAGGGGGGGCATGTCCGAGACTGTCGGGCAACGAACCCGGCGGACCGGCCCCTTTCCCACGCAGGGATTAAATTCTCCTGTTTGATTTTGCAGCCTGCGCACCCACTGCTTGAAGGGCTGTTTGCAAGGTGCAGCCGGCGGTGCGCACCCCTGCGAATGCGCGCCCGCCGCGCACAAGCGGGGGCGACCCCGTGACAACCAGCAACGAACGCGATCGTGTCGTTGCCGAACTGTCCGTGATGATCGCGGGACTGGAAAACCTGCGGCGGCGCGCGAGCGGACTGATCCTTTCGCTGGGCGCCGACCTGGACAGAGACAGCTCTGTCACGACGATTGCCGCTCAGCTGCACGCGACTTGCATCGAGCGCAAGCATCCGGTGACGGGTGACGGCTGGACGAACGAAAAGGCTGCCGCCGACTTGATCGGCATCGCACCGTCTACGCTACGCGGGTGGCGCGATTACGACAGCCCGCTGACATTCCGAAAGCTGCATTCCGGCAGCGTGCAGTATTCACTGATCGGCCTTGCCAATTACCTCTCGGGACTGCCCAAGAACGGCGCTGAAACACGCTGAAACGCGCTGGCCGTTGCCGTGATCTGCATCCTTTGCGGGCGTATATTTACCCATGAAGATCATCCTTGGAGTTCCAATCATGGACAAAGTGAATATGCGCACGGCATCGCGCGACGTGGAGCGCGCGGCATTCGCGGCGTTCAAGGCCGGTGCCGACTCTCGGTATAGCCACGCCCTCCCCGACCCCGTCGCAAAGGCGCGCGAGTTGTGGCCCGGCGATCAAGGCCCGCTGGTGGTTCTTGGCAAGAGCGCGGTCATGCCGCTGACCACTGCCGACGTTCCTGCACCGTCCATTGTTGCCAACCCAATGGCTGGTTTTTTCGGCTCGCTCGACCAATCGGCAGGCGCCCGTCTGATCCGCGCCGGCACGGTCTTGGACCTGTCAGGTTTCGCGACTGCGACGATACCCTATTCGACCGAACCTGCCACGGCCGCGCCCTGGGTGGCCGAGGGAAAGCCGATCCCCGTTCGCGACTATTCCTTCGCGGCGGCGACTGTCGGTCCGGTGAAGAAGGCAGCACTGTTAACCGTCCACACCCGTGAAGCGGGTCGGGCGGCCTATGCCGAAGCGGCGTTTACAGCCCTTCTGAAACGAGACGCGGCGCGGTCCTTGGACGCTGCAATCTTCGCCAACACCGCCGCTACCACAAGTGCTTCCGCTGGGTTGCTGCATGGCGTGACCCCGCTGCCCGCAACGGTTGCCGACACGCTCGAGGACATGATGATACAGGATTTGGCTAACCTTGCCTCCGTTGTCACGACAGCCGGTGGCCACGACGTGGTGTTTGTCGCCGCGCCGCAACAAGCTGCCGCGGCAGCGATCCGCAAGCCCGAGTTGGCTGCGCGCATCTGGCCGTCCCCCGCACTCGCGGCCGGCACCGTAGTCGCGCTCGACCCCGCCGCGTTCGTGTCGGGCTTCGATCCCTTGCCGGTGATCGACTCCAGTGCCGACACGGTCGTGCACATGGAAGATGACACGCCCGCTCAAATCGGGAGTGCCGGTGACCCGCCAGTTGCCGCCGCCCCGGCACGTTCCATGTTCCAGACCGACACCGTAGCGGTTCGCCTGATCTTCGAGATGGCCTTTGCGCTAGGTGCCCCGACCATTGCCACCGTGGAGCGCGTAAGATGGTGACCCCGACAGCCGCCCGCCAAAGGGCCGAGTCGGTCCTGGCGAGGGTGGAGCACACGTTGAACACGCCGCGCGCCCAAGGCGAGCTGCATCGGCCCGCAGGTGAACCCAACGAGTCCTTCGAGCAATGGCAGGAGCGCAAGCGCGCAGAAGCGGAAGTGAGCGCCGGACCCACTCGGGCGACTGTGCCAGTCTACCGCAATTCGCTACTGGCGATGACCGACGCGCAGGTTGTGGCAATGCTCGGCGGGATTGCCCGCGAACTAAGGCGCGAGATGCTGGACGAGATCACGACACTTGCCAACCTGTTCGCTGATCTGGAAGCACGCACCGCTAGACTGGCGACGCTGGTGGCCGAGACGGAGCTTCGCATCAGAAAAATGGAAGGCGGGTCCGATGGATGAAATGTCAGCCCAGACTCGCGCGCTTGCGGTTTGCTTCGAAGTTGTCGCCGCGGACTTCGGCCGGCGATGCCACGAAGCAGGAGCTGCGGGCAAACCCCTTGCCGAAGTCTACGAGCGCGCCAAGACCTTCCCTAACCAGGTGATGAGCGAAGTTGCTATCAACCTGGACACATACGCTGGGGCTGTCAGGGCGGCTGAGTCGGCCGCTTCCCGAGATGAAGCAGTCACGCTGGCCGCGCGCGTGAGCGCTTGGGCGAACGACCTGCTGTGCAACACCGACGCGCAGCTGCTGCCGTGACGGGGGGGCGATTGCGACCAGGGCGCCATCGACGGCAGGACCGGCGGCCTCAACTTCTGCACGCATCCACAATTCAGGAATTGGGACTGACCCATGCCACGCGCCCGCACACCGCTTGCGAAAGCCATCCTGACCGGCGCCGACCGCAAGAATCCTCAACGGTATCGCGGACGATCCGGCCCGGTCCTAAGCGGTCGCTCGATCGGGCGGGCGCCGACCTACCTGTCGGGCGCTGCGCGGACAGCGTGGCGTGAGTTCGCGGCCGAGTTGCCGTGGTTGGTGCATGAGGATCGCCCGATCGTGGAGCTTGCGTGCGAGCTACGGGGGCGCCTGGCGGACAGCGGGGGCGAGGTCACGGCGGCAATGCTGGGCGCGTATCGAAGCGCGCTGATCAGCTTGGGCGCAACGCCGATTGATAGGGCGCGCGTCGCCATTGGGGCGGACGATAACGGTGACGATCCGTTCGCCACATTCGACCGAGCATGAGCAAGCAACTTACCAAGCAGAGGCGCTGTATGCACGCCGATGATCGTCGATATCTTGTCTCAACCCTAGCGATCGCCTTCGCTTTCTTCAGCTTGGGGTTTTCTGTTGCAGCCAAGTGGACCTACGAGTTGCCCCCGTCGGCCCACTGCCAATCTACCTTTAGCCGGTTCGGATCGAATGGTCCGTGAGCATAGAGCCGAAGGTACATGGTAGGCCGGGGGAGATGTGGCGCTTCGGATCTGATCGCTTGCTCGCCCGCGGCCCCGATGGTTCTGCTTTCGCTTATGCACCGACGCGCCTCGGCAACGGGCAGTTGGTGCTTAAGCTGCGGATCGTAATCAGGTCCGTCAAATGCCGCGTCATGAGGTAGGAGGAGAGCGGATCTACCTGTGTACCGATAGCGCACGACCCGCACTGCTATCGGCTCGAAGTTTCGCGCCGTCACAACGATGCTAACCCAACCGGGATGAGAGGACATAGCGTCCGCTTGGACCTCAAAGACGGGCGGTTTCCGCTTCATCCCCTCTCGGGTAAGCCGAGCCACGACGTGCCCGCTGTAGCCCTGCCACGCGGCGAACAAGGCGCTCACCAGCGAGATCAGAATTGCAACATCACCCTTATCCATCACCGTGTGACAAATCCGGTGACAAGCATCAGCGCGTCATGAATAGAACCTCGCGAGCGGCCGCTCAGCTGCTTGATATAGCGAGGTATTTTGGCTCCGGCGGTAGGGATCGAACCTACGACCAATTGATTAACAGTCAACTGCTCTACCGCTGAGCTACGCCGGAACACGGGGGGCGATGTAGCACCGGGTTTCGGGGGCGTCCAGTGCCATGCGACAAAAATCTGTCGGGTGATTGCCCGGGGTCAGCCCGGGTGCCAGGTCGCCTCGGGCAGGCGCGCGTCGTCGGGGCGGACGGCGCCCAGTTCGTGCAGCGCCACCAGGTGGGCGAGCACGTTGCGGGCGGCCGCCGGCAGCAACTCGGCCGGGACGTCATAGATGCGCGCGGCGAGCGCGGCGGCGTCGCCCGGCGCCTGTTGCAGCGCCGCCATGATCTGGCCGGTGCGGGCGCGGCGGTGCGCGGCGAGCTCGGCCAGGCGGGCGGGCACGTCGGTCACGGCGGGGCCGTGCGCGGGCACAAGGCGCCGGGCTTCCCGCGCGGCCAGCCGGTCCAGGCTGCGGAAGAAGTCGGCCAAGTCGCCTTCGGGCGGGGAAATCAGCGTCGTCGACCAGGCCATCACGACGTCGCCGCAGAAGATCGTGTCGCCGCAGGCGAAGCTCAGGTGGTTGCCCATGTGGCCGGGCGTGTGGATGGCCTTCAGGGTCCATTCGTCCGTCTCGACCACCGCCCCGTCGGCCAGGACGATGTCGGGCGCGAAGTCGCGGTCGACGCCCTCGCCGCCCTGAAGTCCCTGCCCCGCCAGCCGCGCCATCAGCGCGGACCGGCCCGCCGCCGCGTCTCCGAAGGCGAGCACCGGCGCCCCCGTCATCCGGGCGAGCCGCCGAACGCCGCCGCTGTGGTCCAGATGCGCGTGGGTGACGAGGATGTGGCTGATGCGGTCCGCGCCCCCGGCGGCCGCTACGATCGCGTCGAGATGGGACGGGATGTCGGGGCCGGGGTCGATCACCGCGACCTGGCGGGTCCCCAGAAGGAAGCTGTTGGTTCCCGGCCCGGTCAGGGCCGAGGGGTTGGGCGCGAGGACCACCCGCTCTTTCACCGCATCGATCATCCGACTAGGCTAGCGGCCTGCGGAAGGGGTTTCCATGGATTTCAGCTGGCTCAAGCAGATGATGCCGAACCGGCTTTACGGGCGGGCGGCGCTGATCCTGTTCCTGCCCGTGGTCGTCGTGTCGCTGGTCGTGACGATCATGTTCCTGCAGCGGCACTTCGAGGACGTGACCCGGCAGATGACCGACGGCATGGTGCTGGAACTGGCGCTCGTCTCGGACCTTGCCGGCAGCCGCTCGCCCGCCGAGCTGGCCTCCGCGGACGAGGTGGCGGGCCCGCTGGGGATCGACCTGTCGGTCCCCGCCGCGCCCCTGCCCGACCGGCGGACCTTCATCGACTTTTCCGGCCGCGTGGTCATCTCCCGGCTGCACGAACAGCTGCCGGGCGTCACCGGGGTGGATCTGTCCGACCTGCGCCGGGTGCGGGTGTCGCTTGGGGGGGCGCCCGATGCCGCGCCGCCGGTGCCCCCGCTCATGATGGAGTTTCCGCGCAAGCGCGTCAGCGCCTCGAACCCGCACCAGCTGCTGGTCCTGCTGCTGGGCACGTCGCTGCTGATGACGGGGATCGCGGCGGTCTTCCTGCGCAACCAGCTGCGTCCGATCCAGCGGCTCGCCCGCGCGGCGGAAGCGTTCGGGCGCGGCCGGATCGAGCCCTACCGCCCGGCAGGCGCGCTCGAGGTGCGCAGCGCGGGGGCGGCGTTCCTCGACATGCGCAACCGGATCGAGCGGCAGAACGAGCAGCGGGCGCTGATGCTGTCGGGCGTGGGCCACGACCTGCGGACCCCGCTGACGCGCCTGAAGCTTGGGCTGTCGATGCTGTCGCCGGACATGCCGCCGGAGCCGGGCGAGATCGCGGACATGGAACGCGACGTGACCGAACTGAAGAACCTTGTGGACGCGTTTCTCGGCCACGCCCGCGATGCCGCGCGGGATGCGCCGGCGCAGTCCCAGCCGGCGCTGCCGTTCGTCACGGCGGTAGTGGCCGATGCCCACCGCGCGGGCCAGAACGTCACCCTACGCGCGCTGCAGGGCGACGCGCGCGCCGAGGTCACCTTCCGCGCCGACATGCTGCGCCGCGCGGTCGAGAACCTGATCGGCAACGCCGTCCGCTACGGATCGCGGGCCGAGGTGGAGGCCGCGATCGGCCCCCGCAGCTTCCGCATTTCGGTCGAGGATGACGGCCCCGGCATCCCCGCCGCTCGGCGGGACGAGGCGATCCGCCCGTTCACGCGGCTCGACCCGGCCCGGAACCAGGACCGGGGCGGGGGGATGGGTCTGGGCCTGTCGATCGCCGCCGACGTGGCCCGCGCCCATGGCGGGCAGCTGCGGCTGGTCGATGCGGTGCGTTCCAAGGGCCTGCGGGCAGAGATCGTGATCCCTCGCTGAGCGCCGCCGCGCGCGGGAACGGCGCGGGCTTGCGGGTCAGCCGCGCCCGTCGTCCAGCGGCACGACGCGGATCGACCCACCTGAGGCCGACAGCGCGATCCTGCCCTGGGTCAGGCGAATCGCGTCGTTCCCAAATACCTCGGCCCGCCAGCCGCTGAGCGCGGGAAGGTCGCGCGCGCCGGATGCGATCGCATCGAGATCGGCCGACGAGGCGATCAGGCGCGGCGCGACGTCGGCCGCGTCGGCCTTGGCCTTCAGAAGCACCCGCAGCAGCTCTGACAGTGCCGCGTTGCCGGGCTTGCCCTCGACCTCGACGGGGGGCTTCGGCAGGTCCGTCGCCTCCATCCCCGCCTTCACGGCGGCAAGGATGCCCTGCGAGACGTCGCCGCGCCGCGCCTCGCGCAGCAGCAGGCGCGAGCGGCCGAGGTCCTCGTCGGTCACGGGCTTCGTCGAGGCGAGCTCGATCAGCGCGTCGTCCTTGAAGACGCGGCTGCGCGGCACGTCACGGGCCTGCGCGTAGTTTTCCCGGAATTTCGCGAGTTCGCGCACCACGGCGAGGAACCGGGGCGAGCCCGACCGCGTGCGGACACGTTCCCACGCCTCCTCGGGGCGGGTGATGTAGGTCTCGGGATCGACCAGCACGCCGGCCTCCTCCGCGACCCAGCCGGCACGGCCGGTTTTGGCCAGCTTGTCCGACAGGAACTCGTAGATCGCGCGCAGGTGGGTCACGTCGGCCAGCGCATAGGCCGCCTGCGCGTCCGACAACGGGCGGCGCGACCAGTCGGTGAAGCGCGACGACTTGTCGAGCGGCGCCTTGGCGATCCGCTTGACCAGCGTCTCGTACCCCGCCTGCTCGCCAAAGCCGCAGACCATCGCCGCGACCTGGGTGTCGAACAGCGGGTCCGGGAAGACGCCGGCGTCGTGGAAGAAGATCTCGAGATCCTGGCGGGCGGCGTGGAAGACCTTGACCGTCGCGGTGTGCCGGAACAGCTCGTAGAGCGGCTCGAGCGAAAGCCCTTCGACCAGCGGGTCGATCAGGACGGCGGGGCCGCCCTCGGACTTCGGGCCCGACGCGGGCGGCAGCGCCATCTGGATCAGGCACAGCTTTGAATAATAGGTCCGCTCGCGCAGGAACTCGGTATCGAGCGTCACGTAGGGCTGCTGCTTCGCGAGCGCGCAGAAGTCGGCGAGTTCCTCGGTGGTGGTGATCGTACGGATGTCCTGGGACGCCATGGAAGCCTTTCACGTCGGCGGTTTGTCCGCCTGCCCGGAGGTCAGTAGGCCAACTCCCGCCGCTGCGCCAGCGCGCACGGCATTTTGATCACGCCGCGTGGCAGTCGCGCGACAGCCGGTCGTCAGAGCGGCGGCAGGTCACCCGCGGCGCGTCCGGCGTGGAAGCCGTCGACCCACGCGGCCAGCGTCCCCGCCGCGATCGCGTCGCGCATGCCCTGCATGATCTCCTGGAAGTAATGCAGGTTGTGCCACGTCATCAGCATCGAGGCGATGATCTCGCCCGAGCGGTAGACGTGGTGCAGGTAGCCGCGCGAGTAGGCGCTGCAGGCGGGGCAGGTGCAGTCGGGATCGAGCGGGCGCGGGTCGTCGGCATGGCGCGCGTTCTTGATGTTGACGACGCCGTGGCGGGTGAAGGCCTGCCCGGTGCGCCCCGACCGCGACGGCAGCACGCAGTCCATCATGTCGACGCCGCGCAGCACCGCGCCCACGATGTCGTCTGGCTTGCCCACGCCCATCAGGTAGCGCGGCCTGTCTTCGGGCAGCAGGTCGGGGGCGTAGTCGAGGACACCGAACATCGCCTCCTGCCCCTCGCCCACGGCCAGGCCGCCGATAGCGTAGCCGTCGAAGCCGATGCCGCGAAGCGCGACGGCGGATTCCTCGCGCAGGTCGCGTTCGACGCCGCCCTGCATGATCCCGAACAGCGCGTGGCCCGGCCGGTCGCCGAACGCGTCGCGCGACCGCTGCGCCCACCGCATCGACAGCCGCATCGCCTCGGCCTGTCGCGCGTGCGTGGCGGGCAGCGCCGGGCATTCGTCGAAGGCCATCACGATGTCCGAGCCGAGCAGGCGCTGGATCTCCATGCTGGTTTCCGGCGACAGCACGTGGCGCGATCCGTCGATATGGCTGGCGAAGGTGACGCCTTCCTCGGTCAGCTTGCGCAGGTCGGCGAGGCTCATCACCTGGAACCCGCCCGAGTCGGTGAGGATCGGCCGGTCCCAGTTCATGAAGCGGTGGAGCCCGCCAAGCCGCGCGACCCGCTCCGCGCCCGGGCGCAGCATCAGGTGGTAGGTGTTGCCCAGAAGGATGTCGGCCCCGGTCGCGCGGACCGACTCGGGCAGCATCGCCTTCACGGTCGCGGCGGTGCCTACGGGCATGAAGGCAGGGGTGCGGATGTCACCGCGCGGGGTCGAGATGACGCCGGTGCGCGCCTTGCCGTCGGTCGCGTTCAGGGTGAAGGAAAAGCCCGCCATGCCAGCCTCGCAGGTGAAAGGCGGGGTTCTAGGGCCGCGCGCCGGCGGGCGCAACCGGGCGCAACTGCGGCGTCAGCCTGCCACGGCGCGCAGCAGCCGGGCGCGCGCGGGCGGGATCGCCCGGATCTCCAGCCCGGTGAAGACGTGGAGCGTATCGAGCTGGTGGTCCACGACGGCGTGGTTGCTGACCCAGCCGCCCATCAGGAGATAGGTCCGCAGCAAGGGCGGCATCGCGGCCATCGCCCGGCGCGCGTCGGGCTTGCGACGCCGCAGCAGACGGGCGAACGGGAACACGTCGGGCGCCTTCACCCGCGGCAGCCACCGGCGCGGGGCGATGTGGCGTTCCCGCAGCATGGCGAAGCTGTCCTCGTATCCGTGGGTGTCGGTGCCCATGAAGGACGAGCAGCCGAACAGAAGCTCCACCCCGGTTTCGTCGACGTGGCGCGTCAGCGCGGCCCAGGCCGCGCGCAGGATGTCGGGATCGTGGTGTTCGGGGTGGATGCAGAAGCGCCCGATCTCGGCCATGGGGCCCGGAAATGCGCGCAGGCGCGACAGGTCGTAGTGCTGCGCGGAATAGCTTTCCCCGATCTCGGTCCCGTTCGCCAGCTGCAGGATGCGGAAGCACGCGACCAGCGCGCCGGTGCGGCTGTCCTCGACCAGGACGTGGCGGCAGCGGTCGTCGTGGTCGTCCGTGTCCAGCGCCGACGCCGCCTCGCCGTCCTCGGCCACGGGCAGCACGCGGTTGCCGATGAAGGCAAGCCAGCGCAGCCGCTGCGCCGCGCGCAGGTCGTCGTCGCCCGCGGCCAGGCGGACGCGGTAACGCCCCTTCTGAAATGCCAGCATCGCACCCTGCCCTTTCGCCCCGGCCATGCCGGCCTTCGCCCGCGCGGCCATCGTGACGGCCCGACTTGTGCCAGGTCGCGCCCATCCTATCTTGCATGGGCAAGCAACGGAAAGATGTCAGATGTCCGAGAAGATCACGCGAACCGATGCCGAGTGGCGCGACATGCTCGACGCCGAAACCTACCGCGTCACCCGCCAGTCCGGGACCGAGCGGCCGTTTTCCCACCCGGGCTTCCCCGACCAGCCCGGCCACTACATATGCGCCTGCTGCGGCGAGACGCTGTTCGACGGCAGCCAGAAGTTCGAAAGCCACTGCGGCTGGCCCAGCTTTTCGCGGGCGGGCGGCAGGATCGACGAGGTCCGCGACGTCAGCCACGGGATGGTCCGCACCGAGGTCCGCTGCCACCGGTGCGATGCGCATCTCGGCCACGTCTTCCCGGACGGCCCACCGCCGACCGGGCTGCGCTACTGCATCAACGGGGTGGCGATCCGGTTCGTTGCGGGCGACGCGGCGCAGGGCGCTGGGGCCGAAGAACAGCCGGTCGCGTGACGACCTGCCCGGCGCGGCAAGGCCCACGCGGGGCGCCGCGCCCGGCCGTCATCCCGCCGGGCCGTCATCCGTCGTCGCCGATGATCCCCGCCGGGTTGAAGTTGCCGAGATTGCCCAGCAACTGCCCGGCAAGGCTCACGCCCGTCACGCCGCTGTCGGTCACGCGGCGCGACAGGGTGACGACGCGGCCGCGTTCCAGCCCGAAGCGCTCGATGTTGGCCACGACCCCGTTCGCGTCGAAGCTGACGGCCACGACCTGCCGGTCGATCTCCTGCGGCTCGAACGCGCCATAGGTCCGCCAGCGCGACCCGACATAGTACCATGCCGCCCCCGTCAGCAGCCCTTGCGAGCTGGGGCGGCCGATCAGCGCCTCCAGCTCTCCCTGGGTGGTCGTGCCGACCGCGACCTGCGCCAGCTCGTCGTCGGGCGGGACGTAGCCGTGGTTGCGGTAAAGCGGCGTGCAGCCGGCAAGCGCCGCCGCTGCGGGCACGGCCAGGGCCAGAGCGATGAACCGTCGCCGTGTTGTCGTCATCCGTGCCCGTCCCCGTTCGCGCAGCCTGGTTGCCGCATTTTTCTGCGCGATGTTGACTGCGCGGGACACGCTTAGCAAACTCGGCCAGCCCGCTCAAGAATGTCGCGGGACGCGCCCGCATCCCGGCCGGCCGCCATGGGGCAGGCCCGCGCCGGGCCGGAACGAACCCGAAAGGCACCCGATGCCCGCAAACGCCGACAACTTCGCCCGCCGCCTGCGGGTGTCGCAACTCAACCCCCGCAGCTCGACCGAGTTGGACCTTACTCCTGACGAAGGCCAGCGCGCCGCCATCGCGCGGGAACTGGGCCTGATCGCGTTGCCCCGGCTTTCGATGACGGGCACGATCTCGCCCGCCCCGCACGGGGCATGGGAAATGTCCGCGCGGATGACCGCGCGGGTGGTGCAGCCCTGCGTAGTGACGCTGGACCCGGTCGAGACGGCGCTGTCCGAGGATGTGCGCCGCGTCTATTCCCCGCACGCAACTTCGCCCGAGGGCGACGAGGTCGAGATGCCCGACCCGGACGTCGAGCCGCTGGGGCAGACGATCGACCCGGGCGCGGTCATGGTCGAGGCGCTGGCGCTCGCCCTGCCCGAATACCCGCGCTGCAAGGACGCGGACCCCGCAGCCGTCACCGGGATCCTTGACCCCGAGGCCGATCCCGCCAAGGATGAGGACGACGACACCCGCCGCCCCTTCGCCGGACTGGCCGATCTGCTGGCCGGCAAGCCCAGGGGCTGAGAATCCCGGCCCCGCGCCGCAGCGGCGGGCGCGATGCCCCTGACGCGCCCGGTCGCAAGCCTTTGTCCTTGCGGCGCGGGTCAATCTGACGTATCTGCGCGCTTCGATTGCAAACTCTGCCGGGGCCGGATGCGCGCGCCCCTCAACTCTCGAAGGTTTCGACATGGCCGTCCCACAGAACCGAGTCACCCGGTCCCGCCGCAACCAGCGCCGCTCGCACGATGCGCTGACCGCCGGCAACCCCAACGAATGCCCCAGCTGCGGCGAACTGAAGCGCCCGCACCACGTCTGCCCCTCGTGCGGCCACTACCACGACCGCGAAGTCATCGCCGAGGCGGCCACCGGGCTTGACGACGACGCGGCCTGAGCTGCGCGTCCCCTGACGATCCGGTACGATTCCTTCAGCTTGGCAGCGGGATAATATGGCCACATCGCGCATGGCGGAACCGACCGGAGGGGCCCGACGCCCCGGCAACGTGGTCATATCCGTCGACGCGATGGGCGGCGACCGGGGCCCCGCGACCGTGATCGCCGGCATCGCCGCCAGCGCCGAGAAGAACCCCGAGATCCGGTTCATCGTCCACGGCCCCGAGCCCGAGCTGCGCCGCCTGATCGGCCGCCGCAAGGGACTGGCCGAACGCTGCGACATCCGCCATGCAGGCGGGGTCGTGACGATGCACGACAAGCCGAGCCAGGTCATCCGCAGCGCGCAGGACACCTCGATGTGGTCCACGATTGAATCGGTGCGTGCGGGCGAGGCGACGGTGGCGGTCAGCTGCGGCAACACCGGCGCGCTGATGGCGCTGTCCATGCTGCGGCTGCGCAAGCTGCCGGGCGTGAACCGGCCGGCGATCGCCTGCCTGTGGCCCTCGCGCAATCCGCAGGGCTTCAACGTCGTGCTGGACTGCGGCGCCGACATCCGCGCCGACGCCCCCGACCTTCTGCAATACGCGATGATGGGTGCGAGCTACGCCCGCAACGGACTGGGCGTCGACCGCCCGCGCGTAGGCCTTCTCAATGTCGGGACCGAAGAGCACAAGGGCCGGGGCGAGCTGAAGCTGGCCCACGACCTGATCGAGAACGCGGCCGAGGGCGGCGGCTTCGACTATGTCGGCTTCGTCGAGGGCGGCGACATCATGGGCGCGCGCGTTGATGTGATCGTCACGGACGGCTTCACCGGCAACATTGCATTGAAGACGGGGGAAGGGACGGCCAAGCTCGTGGGCGACTTCCTGAAAGAGGCGTTCGAGAACTCCGTCATGTCCAAGTTCGCAGCCCTGCTCGCCATGACCTCGCTCAAGCGCCTGCAAAAGCGCATCGACCCGCGCCGGGTGAACGGCGGCCTGTTCCTGGGGCTCAACGGCACCGTCGTGAAGTCGCACGGCTCGGCCGACGAGACCGGCGTGTCCGCCGCGATCAAGCTTGCGTTCCAGCTGGCGCGCGCGGGGTTCCAGGACCGGCTGGCCGCCCGCGTGGCGCAGGCGGTGGCCGCGCCCGCGTCGCAGGCGTCGCTTGCCACCGACACCCCGACCGGGATCGCGTCGTGAACGCCGGCGCCGCCGCCATCCGGCGGTCCGTCGTGCGCGGCACCGGCCACTACCTGCCCGAACGTGTGGTCGAGAACGACTTCTTCGCCCAGACGCTCGACACCTCCGACGAATGGATCCGGTCGCGCACCGGGATCGAGCGGCGGCATTTCGCGGCCGAGGACCAGCGCACGAGCGACCTCGCCATCGCCGCCGCCCGCGCGGCGCTCGACGACGCCGGGATGGAAGCCGACCAGATCGACGCGATCGTCCTCGCGACATCGACCCCCGACTTCACCTTCCCCTCGGTCGCGACGATGGTGCAGGCGGGCCTGGGCATGACGCGCGGCTTCGCGTTCGACGTGCAGGCCGTGTGCGCCGGGTTCGTGTTCGCGCTCGCCAACGCCGACGGGCTGATCCGGTCCGGTCAGGCCGACCGCGTGCTGGTGATCGGGGCCGAGACGTTCAGCCGCATCATGGACTGGACCGACCGCGGCACCTGCGTCCTCTTCGGCGACGGCGCGGGCGCAATGATCCTGGAAGCCGCCGAGGACAGCGGGACCAGCGACGACCGCGGGGTCCTGGCGACCGACCTCAACAGCGACGGCCGCTACAAGGACCTGCTGCACGTCGACGGCGGCGTCAGCTCGACCGGGACATCGGGCGTGCTGCGGATGCAGGGCAACCTCGTCTTCCGCCACGCGGTCGAAAAGCTCGCCGACACGGCGCACCGCGCGCTCGACAAGGCCGGCCTCAGCGCGGGCGACGTGGACTGGCTGGTGCCGCACCAGGCCAACCTGCGCATCATCTCGGCAACCGCGCAGAAGATGCAGCTGCCGATGGAGAAGGTCGTGCTGACCGTCGCCGACCACGGCAACACATCGGCCGCATCGATCCCGCTGGCGCTGTCGGTCGCGGACCGGCAGGGCAAGTTCCAGGAACGCGACGTGGTCGTGACCGAGGGCATCGGCGGCGGCCTCAGCTGGGGCAGCGTCGTCCTGCGCTGGTAGACGCCGCTACTTCAGCTGGCTGTCCTTCGATCCGCGGCGGTTGATCCCGCCCGCGGGCGCCCGCGCCCGGTCCTGTTCGCGCGCGCAGTCCACGCACAGCCTGACGCCCGGCAGCGCCGCCCGGCGCGGCTCGGGGATCGGTTCGCCGCATTCGGCGCAGTCCCGCAGGCTTTCGCCCGAAGGCTGCCTGCGCCGCGCGCGTGCGAGCGCTTCCTGCGTGCTCGCCTCGATCTGGTCGTTGACGGCGCCGTCCTGCGCCCAACCTCCGGCCATGATCCACCCCCTTCATGCTTCCACCCGTAAGTGGTGACGGCGCGTCAGCTTTCCAAGCGGCACGGGATTCCCCAGCATTTTCAGCTCCCGCCGGAACAATGCGACCGGAGCCGCCGTTGACTAGCAATTGGCCGACCCCCATGCTGCCTCAATTGGAAAGGCTCATTTATGAGTGAGAAGACCGTTACCCGCATGGACCTGGCCGAATCCGTCTTCCGCGAGGTGGGGCTGTCGCGCCACGAATCCGCGCAGATGGTGGAAAGCGTGCTGGACCACATCTCCGACGCGCTGGTCCGGGGGGAACAGGTCAAGATCTCGTCCTTCGGAACGTTCTCCGTCCGCGACAAGAACGAGCGGATCGGCCGCAACCCCAAGACCGGGGAAGAGGTTCCGATCACGCCACGCCGCGTCCTGTCCTTCCGCCCCTCGCACCTGATGAAGGAGCGCGTGGCGGCCGGAAACAAAAGCCGGGGATGATCAAGGCGCCCGACGCCTACCGCTCGATCGGTGAGGTCGCCCAGCTTGTCGGCGTCGCGCCGCATGTCTTGCGCTACTGGGAAGCGCAGTTCCCGCAGCTGTCCCCGGTAAAACGCGCCGACGGACGCCGCTATTACCGGCTGGAAGACGTGCAGCTAGCCGCCGGGCTGTGCGAGGTCCTGCGCGAGGAAGGGCTGACCATCCGCGGCGCGCGGCGGCTGATCTCGCTCGATCGCGGGGCGGACCTGCGGGCGCGGGGCGAACGCAGGCTGCAGTCGCTGATCGGCAGCGGCCTGAAGGATGCCGCGCCCGGCGCGGGGGCCAAGACGCGGCCGCGCAAGGCTTCCGCCACGGTCAAGCCCCGCCGCGCCAAGGGCCCCGCCGATGCGCCCGCGCCGGCGCGCACGACCAAGGCCGCGCCTGTCCTGCCCGCCGTTCCGGCACCCGGCCTGCCGCCGTCCACCGCCACCGACACGGCCCCTTCCGACAAGCCCGCGCAGTCCTGGCTCGCCCGCCTGACCGCCACCGCAAGCCACCTGCGGACCCGCACCCACGCCCTTCCGCCCGAGGCGCGCGCGCTGGTCGCACGGCTGCACGACGCCCGTTCCGTCTCCGCAATCCACAGGTCCTGACAGCGCCGGCGCGGCGCCCGCCAAACAAGGCGATTTTTCCCGCCCTCCCCTTGTGCAGCGCGAAAGCTTCGATCTATATGGCCGGCGTCGGGCCGTGGCGCAGTCTGGTTAGCGCGTCCGTCTGGGGGGCGGAAGGCCGCGAGTTCGAATCTCGCCGGCCCGACCATCATGAAACCGCCTGCCCTTCGTGGCGGGCGGTTTCGTTCATCCGGCATCCGCCGGAGGTCGTGCGGAGGGATCATGGCCGGCGTTCTTCCTGACCACGACCTTCAACGCCTGATCGACGAAGGCGCGATCTCCGCGACCGTCCCCGTCACCCCCGACCAAGTCCAGCCCGCGAGCCTCGACCTGCGGCTGGGCACCACCGCGTGGCGGGTGCGGGCGTCGTTCCTGTCGGGCAAGGGCCGCAGCGTGGCCGATCGCCTGTCGGGGTTCGAGATGCACCGGATGGACCTGACGGGCGGCGCGGTGCTGGAAAAGGGCTGCGTCTACCTTGTGCCGCTGGCGGAACGGATCGCCCTGCCGCAAGGCATCGAAGGGGTCGCCAACGCGAAATCCTCGACCGGGCGGCTGGACCTGCTCACCCGCCTCGTGACCGACGACGGGACCGAGTTCGACCGCCTGCCCGAGGGGTATGACGGCCCGCTCTATGCCGAGATCTGCCCACGCAGCTTCTCCGTTCTCGTCCGCCCAGGCATGCGCCTGAACCAGCTGCGCCTGCGAAGGGGCCACGCGGTGCTGGACGACGCCGAGCTGGCCGCGCTTCACGCCCGCACGCCGCTTGTGGGCGGGGCCGAGCCGCTGATCGACGGCGGCCTCGGTTTCTCGGTTGACCTGCAACCCGCCACCGGCGACCTCGCCGGCTACCGCGCGCGGCCGCATACGGGTGTCGTGGACCTCGACCGGATCGCGGCCTACGACGCGCGCGACTTCTGGGACCCCCTGCACACGGCTGACGGGCGGCTGATCCTCGATCCGGGGGCGTTCTACATCCTCGTCAGCCGCGAGGCGGTGACGATCCCGCCCGACCATGCCGCCGAGATGTCGCCCTATCTCGCGATGGTGGGCGAGTTCCGGGTCCACTACGCAGGCTTCTTCGACCCCGGCTTCGGCCACGGCGCGGCGGGCGACGGCGCGCGCGGGGTGCTGGAGGTCCGCTGCCACGAAGCGCCCTTCGCGCTGGAGCACGGGCAGGTCGTCGGCCGGCTCGTCTACGAGCGGATGCAGGCTCCGCCCGCGCGGCTCTACGGCGCGGGGATCGCGTCGAACTACCAGGGACAGGGCCTCAAGCTCGCCAAGCAGTTCCGCTGATCGCTTTCCATCGGCGCCGATTCGGGGAAGGATGCGGGTCTGTCAGTCAAGGGCCTGCCCATGAACGCCGTTCCCGATCTTCGCGACGTGGTGGCCAGCGCGCGCGGGCTGGAAAAGACCTACCGCACGCCCGGCGGCGACGTGCCGGTGCTGCGCGGCGTGGACCTGACGATCCGGCGCGGCGAAAGCGTGGCGATCACGGGCGAATCCGGCAGCGGGAAAAGCACGCTGCTGCACCTCGTCGGCGGCCTCGACGCCGCCGACGCGGGCGCGCTGAACGTGCTGGGCGTGGACCTCGGGACCGCCACCGATCGCGAAAGGGCAGCGCTGCGGCGGGGCGGCATCGGCATGATCTTCCAGCAGTTCAACCTGATCCCGTCGCTCGATGTGCGCGCGAACCTCGCCTTCCAGGCCCGGCTGGCGGACCGCCACGACCCGGGCCACGCCGCCGCGCTTGCCGAGGGGCTCGGCCTCGGGGCGCTTCTCGACCGCTACCCCGAGCAGCTTTCGGGCGGCCAGCAGCAGCGCGTGGCGATCGGCCGGGCCCTGGCGGGGAACCCGCCGCTGGTGCTGGCCGACGAGCCGACCGGCAACCTTGACGAGGCGACCGGCGACGCGGTGGCCGACCTGATGCTGGCGCTGGTGCGGCGGCAGGGCAGCGCGCTGGTGCTGGTCACCCATTCCCCGCGGCTGGCCGCCCTGTGCGACCGGCAGGTCCACCTGCGCGCGGGTCGGCTCGCGTGAACGCCCGCCTGCAGCGCTGGCGGCTGGTCCTGGGCGCGCTGATGTCGCACTGGCGGCGACGGCCCCTGCAGCTCGCGATGCTGCTGGCGGGGCTGATGCTGGCGACCACGCTCTGGTCCGGGGTGCAGGCGGTCAACGCCGAGGCGCGGGCGAGCTACGCGATCGCGGCCGACCGGCTGGGCACCGGCGCCCTGCCCCGCATCGAACCCGCCGGGGGCGCCAGGCTGACCACGGCCGACTTCGTGGCGCTGCGGCGCGCGGGCTGGATGGTGTCGCCGCTGGTCGAGGGGCGGCTGCGGGCCGGGGCGGCGCGGGTGTCCGTCCTCGGGATCGATCCGGTGACGCGGATCGGGCTTGCGCCCGGCGGCCCTGCCGGGCCGGGCACCGAGGGTGACCTTGGCGCGTTCATCACCCCGCCGGGCCTCGGCTATGCCGCCCCCGACACCGCCGCCACGCTGGCAGGGGCCGACCTGGGCGGCCTGCGGATCGTGATCGACGAGGACGCGCCCGCGAACACGCTGATCGTCGATGTGGGGATCGCGCAGGCGCTGCTGGGCATGGGCGACCGCCTGACGGCGCTTGCCGCGTCGGCGGGCCAGCCGGACGGCGTTCCGCCGCTGGAACGCGTCGTGCCGGGCCTGATCCGCACGGATCCCCAAGGCGGCGCCGCCGATCCCGCCGCGCTGACCGACAGCTTCCACCTGAACCTGACCGCGTTCGCGCTTCTCAGCTTCATCGTCGGGCTGTTCATCACCCAGTCGGCGGTCGGCCTTGCGTTCGAACAGCGCCGCGGCGTCCTGCGGACGCTGCGCGCGCTCGGCGCGACGCGGGGCGAGGCGCTGGGACTGATGGCGGCAGAGCTTGCGGTCGCGGCGCTCGTCGCGGGCGCAGCCGGGATCGTGCTCGGCTGGGCGATGGCGGCAGCGTTGATGCCGGGGGTCGCGGCCACGCTGTCGGGGCTTTACGGCGCCGATGTCGCGGGGTCGCTGCAGTTCAGGCCCGGCTGGGTCCTGTCCGGCATCGGCATGGCGCTGGCGGGAACCGCGCTGGCGGGTGCGCGCGGCCTTGCCCAGACCGCGCGCATGCCGCTGCTCGCGGCCGGAATGGCCGCGCCCTGGGCTCAGGCGACCCGTCGCGGCCTGCGCCTGCAGGCGGCGGGGGCGGTGGCGCTGGTCCTTGCCCTGCCGCTCTGTCTTGCCTGGGGCGGCCTCGTCGGCGGCTTCGCGGCGCTGGCCTGCGGGCTTCTGGCCGCGGCGCTGCTGCTGCCGGTGGTGCTCGACGCGGTGCTGCGGCTCGCCTCGCGCGGCGCGCGCGGCGTTCTCACCGGCTGGTTCGTCGCCGACACGCGCCAGCAGCTTGGCGGGCTGTCGCTTGCGCTGATGGCGCTGATGCTGGCGCTGGCGGCCAACATCGGGGTCGGCACGATGGTCGGCAGCTTTCGCGGCACCTTCACCGGCTGGCTCGACCAGCGGCTCTCGGCCGAACTCTACGTCACCGCCCGGTCCGAGGACGAAGGCCGGAGGATCCGCGAATGGCTGGGGCCCCGCAGCGACGCGATCCTGCCGATCTGGAACGCCGAGGCGACGCTCGAGGGCCAGCCCGGGCGCATCTACGGCGTGGCGGACGATCCGACCTACCGCGAGAACTGGCCGCTGCTGGCCGGGGCGCCGGGGCTGTGGGACAGCCTCGCCGCGGGCCGGGCGGTGCTGGTGAACGAGCAGCTGTCGCGGCGCGCCTCGCTGCGGATCGGCGACCGGATCGACCTGCCGGGCGGGGCAATGCCGATCGCGGGGGTCTATTCCGACTACGGCAATCCCAGCCCGCAGGTGATGATGGGGCTGGACGAGTTCTCGCGCCGCTTCCCCGACGCGCCGCGGCTGTACCAGGCGGTCCGGGTCGCGCCCGATCGCGCCGGTTCGCTGGCGGCTGAGCTGGCGGACGCGTTTGACCTGCCCGCCGGCGCGATCGTGGACCAGGCGCAGGCCAGGCGCGTGTCGCTGCAGATCTTCGACCGGACCTTCGCCGTCACGGCGGCGCTGAACGTGCTGACGCTGGCGGTGGCCGGGGTCGCGCTGCTGACGGGGTTGCTGACGCTCGCCTCGATCCGGCTGCCGCAGCTTGCGCCAGTGTGGGCGGCCGGCATCCCGCGCGCGCGGCTGGCACGGCTTGACCTGCTCCGGACGCTTCTGCTGGCGGCGGCGACGGGGGCCTATGCGGTGCCGGTGGGGCTTGGCCTTGCGTGGATGCTGCTGGCGGTCGTCAACGTCGAGGCGTTCGGCTGGCGGCTGCCGATGCAGGTGTCGGTCCCGCTGCTCGCGCGGCTGGCGCTGGCCGCGCTGCTGACCGCGCTGGCAGCGGGGGCGCTGCCGGCGCTGCGGCTTGCGCGGATCACGCCGGGGCGGCTTCTGAGGGTGTTCGCCGATGAACGCTAGGGTGATCGCACTGCTCGCGGCACTGGTCGCGCTGCCCCTGTCGGCGCAGGAGCGCGGCTTCGCGGGCCTGGGCAGCGACGTGGCGGGCTTCGCCCTGCCCGACAGGCCGCGCGGGCTGACCTTCCCGGCGGACCACGGCCCGCACGACGATTTCCGGATCGAGTGGTGGTACCTGACCGCCAACCTGCGCGGCGCGGACGGGCGCGACTACGGCGTCCAGTGGACGCTGTTCCGCTCGGCGCTCGCGCCCGACGGGTTGTTTCAGGGCTGGGCCGCGCCGCAGGTGTGGATGGCGCACGCCGCCGCAACCTCGGAGAACGGCCACCATTTCGCCGAGCGCTTCGGGCGCGGCGGCATCGGCCAGGCGGGGGTCACGGCGCAGCCCTTCGCGGCGTGGATCGACGACTGGCAGATGGTGGCGACCGGCCCTGATGGAAGCCCGGACCGGCTCCGGATCACGGCCCGGGGCGCGGATTTCGGCTACGACCTTGCCGCGACCGCAGGCGGGCCGCTGGTCGCGAACGGCGAAAACGGCTTTTCGATCAAGGGCCCGCAGGGTCAGGCGAGCCACTATTACAGCCAGCCGTTCTACGACATCGCCGGCGTCCTCACCCTGTCCGGGGCGCAGGTGCAGGTCAGCGGGCAGGCGTGGCTCGACCGGGAATGGTCGTCGCAGCCGCTCGACCGCAGCCAGCAGGGCTGGGACTGGATGGCGCTGCACCTGGACGACGGGCGCAAGCTGATGGCGGCGCAGGTGCGGGGTGCGCAGCCGTTCCGCTTCGGCAGCCTGATCGCCGCGGACGGCTCGGTCCAGCCGCTGACGCACGACGATGTGGAGCTGACGCCCGCCCGCGGCAGCCCGCCGACATCGTGGCGCGTGCGCGTGCCAAGCGGGAGCATCGACGTGACAATCGGCGCGGTGAACCCGGACAGCGCGATGGCGACCAGCGTGCCCTATTGGGAAGGTCCGGTGCGGATCGAGGGGTCGAGCGGCGGGCGCGGCTACCTGGAGATGACCGGCTACCCGGCGCGCTAGCGGCCGCTCAGCGCCCCATGCGGCGGGTGATCCGCGCCGCCTGCCGGGCGCGCTTGGTCGCCTCGCGCATGTTCCTGGCCTGCTTGTTTGCGGCAGAGGTCGGCTGGCCCTTGGCGGTGGTGCCGCCCATGCGCTTGCTGACGTGGCCGATGCCCTTGTTCATGCCCCAGTTCACCGCCCGGCGCGTGACCATGCGGGCGAACATGTTGAAGATCTGGTTCAGGTTCATCTTGATCCTTGGGGAAGTTCGCCGCGCGGGCGGTCCGTCGTCACAGGTCGTCGTCGAAGAGATCGTCGGCGGGCGCCGCGTCCTCGGCATCCATATCGGAACCTCCGTCACCCTGCGCAAGGGGCAGACCCGCGGCGCCGGGCCGGGTGTCCAGCAGCCCCGCCGCGCGCAGTTCCGCGAGCCCCGGCAGGTCGCGGGTGCTTTCCAGCGCGAAGTGGTCGAGAAAGCTTTCCGTCACGACGAACGTCACCGGGCGGCCGGGGCTCTGCCGGCGGCGGCCGACGCGGACCCAGCCGATCTCGATCAGCTGGTCCAGCGTGCCGCGGCTGACGGCGACGCGGCGGATCTCCTCGATCTCGGCGCGGGTGACGGGCTGGTGATAGGCGACGATGGCCAGCGTCTCGGTTGCGGCGCGCGACAGGCGGCGCTGCTCGACCGTGTGGTGCTGCATCAGGAAGCCGAGATCGCCCGCGGTGCGGAACGCGAAGGCATCGCCCACGCGGGCAAGCTCGACACCCCGCCCGGCATAGCGGCGGCGCAGGCGCGCGACCGCCTCGGCGGGATCGCTGCCGGCCGGCATGCGCGCCGCGAGGTCGGCGATCCGCAACGGCTCGGTCGCGGCGAACAGAAGCGCCTCGGCCATCCGCTCCTGCTCGTCGGGCGACGGGGGACGGAAGCCGGGGGCCGCGTCGGTCATCGTGGCAGCGGTCATCGCGTGCGGCGGCGGATGGCGATGGGGGCGAACGTGCCTTCCTGCCGGATCTGCAGCTGGCCCTGCTTGGCCATTTCCAGCGACGCCGCGAAGGTCGCGGCCGTGGCCGAACGGCGGCGGGCAGCCGACGCGTCCCACCCGTCGGGGAGAAAGTCGGCGAGGTCGGTCCAGCCCCCCGCGAAGCCGATCAGCCCCCGCATCCGGTCGAGCGCCTGTTCCATCGTGTAGATGTCCCGGCGGTCGAGGGCGAAGGGGCGGAACTCGTCGCGGGTCTTCAGCCGCGCGTAGGCACGCATCAGGTCGATCAGCCCGGCCTGCCATTCCACCCGCCTGACCCGCAGCGTCGGGTCGGGGTCGCCACGGCAGAACCGGTCGGCGCCCAGCCGGTCCCGCGCCAGCAACTGCGCCGCCGCCTGCCGCATCGCCTGCAAGCGCTCAAGCTGGAAGGCGAGATGGGCGGCCATGTCCTCGGCCGACGGCCCCTCGGCCTCGGGATCGGGCGGCAGCAGCAGGCGCGACTTCAGGAACGCGAGCCACGCCGCCATGACGAGGTAGTCCGCCGCCAGCTCGATCCTAAGCGTCCGGGCCTGTTCGACGAAGGCCAGGTACTGCTCGGCCAGCGCCAGCACGCTGATCTGCATCAGGTCCACCTTCTGCGTCCGCGCGAGCGTCAGCAGCAGGTCCAGCGGTCCGTCGTAACCCGGCACGTCGACGATCAGCGCGTCGTCCGCCACGTCATCGGCAGTGGGGGCCGGGACTGATGCCGGGGCGGGCGCCGGGTCGGCAACCGGGGCGAGGTGCGAGGGGCGTTTCATCCGCGAAGCGTCCGCCAAGGCCACAAGGCTGTCAACGCCGGCACGACCGTCGCAACGAAAAGGGCCGCCCCGAAGGGACGGCCCGATGCCAGGACGATCCGCCGGGGATCAGTTCTGCGCGTAGTATTCGACGACCAGGTTCGGCTCCATCTGGACGGCGTAGGGGACGTCGCCCAGCGCCGGGGTCCGCACGAAGGTCGCGGTCATCTTGTTGTGGTCGACTTCCAGGTAGTCGGGCACGTCACGCTCGGGCAGGCCGACGGCCTCCAGCACGATGGCGAGCTGGCGCGACTTGTCGCGGACCGACACCACGTCGCCTTCCTTGACGCGGTAGGACGCGATGTTCACGCGCTGGCCGTTCACCTGCACGTGGCCGTGGTTCACGAACTGGCGCGCGGCAAAGATCGTCGGGACGAACTTTGCGCGGTAGACCACGGCGTCGAGACGACGCTCCAGCAGGCCGACCAGCATCTCGCCGGTGTCGCCGCGCAGGCGCTCGGCCTCGGCGTAAATGCGGCGGAACTGCTTTTCGGTCAGGTCGCCGTAATAGCCCTTGAGCTTCTGCTTCGCGCGCAGCTGGGTGCCGAAGTCCGACAGCTTGTTCTTGCGGCGCTGGCCGTGCTGGCCGGGGCCGTATTCACGCTTGTTGACCGGGGACTTGGCGCGGCCCCAGATGTTCTCGCCCATGCGGCGGTCGATCTTGTACTTGGCAGCGGTGCGTTTGGTCATCGCTGATCTCCTTCAGTTGACAGTGTGAAGGGCGTTGTCCTTTGCGTTGCCCGTCAGGGGGCGCGGCCGACAGGTTTCCCCTTGCGGGGTCCACCAACACCAATGGAAGCGGCGCTTATAGCGGCGGGCGCGCGGGTGTCAATGCCCGCGCGCGTCCGGATTTCAGTGCATCATCCGGCCCATCAGCAGCCACGCGAGGGTCGAACACACCAGCGTCGCGACCGTCACCGGCAGCGCGGTGCCGTCGAAGGCGAGCCCCACCGGCGCCGCGATCATCACCGCCAGCAGGGTGGACACCGCCGACACCACCGACGCGGTCATTCCCGCGATGTGCCCCTTGCGCTGCATGGCGAGCGCGTTGAGGTTCCCGAAGGTCAGCCCCGCCATCATGAACAGGCTGACGGCCCACAGGAAGAACGCGGGGAACCGCAGCGCCTGTGGCAGGATGCCGGTCGCGAGCGTCAGCAGGAACAGCCCCGAGATCAGGATCTGGATCCCGTAGGCGCCCCGCGCGATCCGCCGCATCCCCAGCCGCATCACCAGCCGCGCATTGATGAACGTGCCCGTCGCCGCCAGCAGCGCCAGGACCGCGAACCACAGCGGGAACTGCTCGCCCGTGCCGTAGGTGTCCGCGAACAGCTGCTGCGCCGACGACAGCAGCGCGAACATCTGCCCGAACCCCAGCGCGATCACGACCGTGCACAGCAGGATCTCGCGGTCCGACAGCACCTCGCGCGCACCGGCCCACAGCGTGCCGAGCTGCAGCGGCCGGCGGGCGGCGCGGGGCAGCGTCTCCACCTGGCGCAGCGTGAACCAGGCGATCCCCGTCGCGCCGAACAGCAGGAAGCCGCCGAAGACGCCCTTCCAGCCCATGAAGTGGATGAACGCGAGCCCGATCGACGGCGCCATGGCCGGCACGATCATGAACACCATCATGATGAAGCTGGTGATGCGCGCCATCTCGCGCCCCTCGTACATGTCCCGCACCAGCGCGGTGCCGACGATGCGCGGCCCGGCCGCGCCGAGGCCCTGGACGAAGCGCGCCACCAGCAGCATCTCCAGCGATCGCGTGAACAACGCCGCGGCCGAGGCGGCAAGATAGATGCCGAAGCCGATCGCCATTGCGGACTTGCGCCCGATCGCGTCCGAGATGGGGCCGGCGAACAGCGTGCCGAGCCCCATGCCCGCGACGAAGCTGGTCAGGATCAGCTGGGCCCGGTTCACGTCGTCGGGGGAAAGCTCTGCCGCGATCTCGGGCAGCGCGGGCAGCATGGCGTCGATCGAAAAGGCCACCGTGGCGAACATGAACGCCAGCAGCGCGATCAGTTCGCCCTGCGGCAGCCGGCGGGCGGCCGTCTGGGTGAAAGTTGTCATCGGAATTTCCTTTCGGACGTGACCTACGTCCTGTTCGGGGTCGCCGCAAGCGGCGCGGGCCCGCCGCCCCGCCACCCTGTTAACCGTCCCGCGGCCGTCCTATATCGGCGCCATGACAGCCCCCCTGCACATGATGAAGCTCTGCGTCGGCGCCCCCGGCCCCGACGCGCTGGCCCAGTGGCAGCGCGAACGCTTCGGCGACGGCCCCGCGCAGCACGTGACGCGGATGTGGCCCCGGCGGGCCGAGGAACTGCTGGCAGGCGGTTCGATCTACTGGGTGTTCAAGGGCACGATGCTGGCGCGCCAGCGCCTTCTGGCGTTCGAGGAGCGCAAGGGCGACGACGGCATCACCCGCTGCGCGCTGCTGCTGGACCCGAAGCTGGTGCCGGTCGCGGCGGTGCCGCGCCGGGCGTTCCAGGGCTGGCGCTACCTCAAGCCGGGCGACGCCCCGCCCGACGTCCCCGAGCATCGCGCAGCCGACACGCCGCTTCCGCCCGGCCTTGCGCGCGAACTGGCGGCCATGGGGCTGCTGTGACCGCTTGACCGGCCCGCCCGCGCGCGGTAACTGGGGCGCGACGCGGGTGTAGCTCAATGGTAGAGCAGAAGCTTCCCAAGCTTACGACGAGGGTTCGATTCCCTTCACCCGCTCCAACCCCCGACCAACCTCACGCATGGCACCGGCGCGCTGGCCGGATGTTCGACTTGCCTGAACATCCTGTTTCAAGCCGTCCCATTTTTTCGCACGCCTGATTGCGCCATATCGGCCTCGAGAAAAGGGAGCCGATCATGCAACTCACCGGAATCCACCACCTGACCGCCGTTACCGCGGACGCGCCGGGCAACAACCGCTTCTATACCCAGGTGATGGGCATGCGGCGGGTCAAGAAGACCGTCAACCAGGACGACGTGTCCGCCTATCACCTGTTCTTCGCCGACGGCGCGGGCAGCGCGGGCACGGACCTCACCTTCTTCGACTGGCCGATGGGGCCGGAACGGCGCGGAACGAGGTCGGTCATCCGCACCGGCCTGCGCGTGGACGAGGCGAGCCTGGACTACTGGGCCGCGCGGCTGCGCGACGAGGGCGTGAGCGCCCGGCCGATTGCGCAGGTTGACGGGCGCGCCACGCTGGACTTCGAGGATCCCGAGGGGCAACGCCTGCGCCTGACCGCCGACGCGCGCGGCGGGTCGCAGCCTTGGGACCGCAGCCCGGTCCCGGCAGAGCACCAGCTTCTGGGCCTCGGGCCGATCACGATGGCGGTGCGCGACCTCGGGCCGACGAAGGCGGTGCTGACCGAGCTGATGAACATGCGCGAGGCGCGCGACTACGCCTCACCCGACGCCCAGGGGCGGGTCCACGTCTTCGAGATGGGCGCCGGCGGAGCGGCGGCGGAACTGCACCTCGCGGTCCAGCCCGACGTCCCCACCGCGGGCCAGGGTGCGGGCGGCGTCCACCACGTCGCCTTCCGCGTCCCCGACGAGGCCGCGCTGCACGCGTGGTCGGAACGCGCGGCCGACTTCGGCATGCGCAGCACCGGCGAGGTTGAACGCTTCTACTTCCGCAGCGTCTATTTCCGCGAGCCGGGCGGCGTCCTGTTCGAACTCGCGACCGACGGGCCCGGCTTCGCCCAGGACGAGCCGTTCGAGAGCATGGGCGAAAGCCTGTCCCTGCCGCCGTTCCTCGAACCGCGCCGGGCCGAGATCGAGGCGGGGCTGAAGCCGCTCGACTGATCGCCCCCCGACGGCACGACAAGCCCCCGCACCTGCGGGGGCTTTTTCATGACCGCAACGCTGCCGAATGCTGTGGCGGCGGAGCGCCGCTTGCCTATGGTGCGGAACGCGGACGCGCGAATGGCGCGTGCCGACGGGATCAGGGGCAGTACAGGCATGGATTACGACGCGATCGCGATGATCATCATGGTCGGGGCGGGCTTCATCGGGGGCATGCTCAACGCGGTCGCGGGCGGCGGCACGTTCATCACCTTCCCGGCGCTCGTGTTCGTGGGCCTGCCGCCGGTCACGGCGAACGCCAGCACCACCGTCGCGGCGCTGCCGGGATACCTCGCCTCGGCCATCGGCTTCCGCCGCGACGTGGCGCGGGTGGACCGGCGCCAGGTCGTGCGGCTGACGGCCCTGACCGGGCTTGGCGGGGCGCTGGGTTCCCTGCTTCTTCTCGTCTCGTCCAACGAGGCGTTTTCCGCCGTCGTTCCGTTCCTGCTGCTGGCCGCCACGCTGGTCTTCGTGTTCAGCGCGCAGGTGCGCCGGTTCGCGGGCCGCTTCCGCGGGGGCGTCACCGCGTTCGGCGCCGGCAGCATGCTGCCCGTGGCGATCTACGGCGGCTATTTCAACGGCGGGCTGGGGATCATCCTGCTGGCGCTCTTCTCGCTGTGGGGGATGACGGACCTGCACGCGATGAACGGGCTGAAGACATGGCTCAGCTTCGCGCTTTCGGTGATCTCGACCATCATCTTCGCGGCCGGGGGCGAGGTCGCCTGGCCCGAGGTGCTGCTGATGAGCGCGGGCACCATCACCGGCGGCTATCTCGGCGCCCCGGTGGCGCGGCTCATCCCCATGCCCGCACTTCGGTTCTTGATCGCCGTGGTCGGCTTCGGCATGACGGCGGTGTTCTTCTGGCGTCTCACACACGGAGCATAGACATGGCGGACACGACTGCGGCCACGCAACGGGCCGAAATCACGCGGATCGAATGCGGCGATCGGATGAGCATGGCGGTCGTTGCGAACGGCACCGTCTATCTGGCAGGTCAGGTCGGTGCGCCCGGCGCGCCGGTCGCGGATCAGACCCGCGCGGTGCTGGCCGAGGTCGACCGCCTGCTGGCCGCCGCCGGAACCGACAAGACCCGAATTCTCTACGCCCAGATCTGGCTCGCCGACATGGCCGACTTCGCCGAAATGAACGGCGTCTGGGACGCGTGGGTGGCAAAGGGCCACGCCCCTGCCCGCGCCACCGGCGAGGCGAAGCTCGCCACGCCCGACTACAAGGTCGAGATCATCGTGACCGCGGCGCTCTGACGGCCACCATCACCGAACGGGCCGCCCGCAATCCGGGCGGCTCGCCCCCCCGGCCCAGCCGGTCCATCGTCAGGTCCATCGCAGCGACCTGTTCGGCCCGCGCCCCGGGGTTCTCCAGCAATTCGAAAAGCGCCAGCGCCATCGGCCCCGGCTGGCAGTTCCGGCCGAGATACTCCGGCACCGCCCGCGTCTCGCTGACGAGGTTCACCAGCGTCACGCTGTCGGTCCTGAGCAGCCAGCCGATCAGCGCGCGGCTGACCGGGGCCATGTCGTAGCCGATCACCATCGGCACCCGGTTCGCCGCAAGCTCGAGGCTGACCGTGCCCGACGCGGCAAGCGCCAGGTCGGCCGCAGCAAAGGCCGCCCGCTTGTCGCCTGCTTCCTCGACCAGCACGGGGGCCGTGGGCCAGCGCCGCGCCATCTGGGCCACCAGCGCCGACACGCCGGGCACCGTCGGCAGCACCACGCGCAGTTCCGGTATGCGGTCGCGAAGCCGGATCAGCGCCTCGTCGAAGCGCGGGCCGAGCCGCGTGACCTCGCCCCGTCGCGATCCGGGCAGGAAGAGGACCAGCGGCGCATCGGCGGAAATGCCGTGCCGGGCGCGGAAGGCGGCGGCCTCGGCTTCGGTTGCACGGGGTTCGGCGACGACCGGGTGGCCGACGAAATCGCAGGTCATGCCGGCGGCGCGCATCAAGGGCGGCTCGAACGGCAGGATCGCGAGCACGTGGTCGATCACCTGCGCCATCTTCGCGGCGCGCCCCGGCCGCCACGCCCAGACCGAGGGCGCGACGTAGTGGATCGTGCGGATGGCCGGGTTCGCCGCCCGCACGATCCGCGCGACGCGCAGGCCGAAGTCCGGGCTGTCGATCGTGACCAAAGCGTCGGGCCTGCAATCCAGCACCGCCTGCGCCGTCTGCGCGATCCGGCGCTTGAGGGCGCGGTACTGCGGCAGCACCTCCCAGATGCCCATGAGGCTGAGTTCTTCCATCGGGAACAGGCTGCAAAGGCCGCGGCCCGTCATCTCCGTCCCGCCGATGCCGCGGAACTCGGTCGCGGGATCGAGCCGGAGCAACCCCTCCATCAGCGCACCGCCCAGCCGGTCGCCCGAGGGCTCGCCCGCGACGACGAAGATGCGGGGCGGGCGCTGGTCCGACGGCAGGCCGGACGTCACGCCCGCGCCCACAGGAACAGCCCGGCCGCGTCCGCGGCCGCCACCATCGCGTCGCGGTCGAGAAGGATCACCCCGTCCGCTTCCCACGCGATGCCGGCAAGGCCCGCCGCCGCCGCCTGCGCCACGCTGTCGGGACCGAGCGCCGGCAGGTCGATCCGCCGGTCCTGCCCGGGCTTCGGGGCCTTGTAGAACACGCCGCGTGCGCCGCCCGGATCGGGTCTCAGCGCCTTGTGGCGGGCCGCGAAGTCCAGCATCGCCGCCGTGCCCGGCAGCGTCTCGACCGCAAGGCACAGCCCCTGCGCGACCACCGCGCCCTGCCCCACGTCAAGCGGCCCCAGCGCGGCAAGGATCGCCGCCGCGCGCTCGGCGTCCCGGCGGTCGGCCGCCGAAGGCGCGCCCGCGAGCACGCCCTCGCCCGGGACCAGGCCCGGCAGCACATCCTGGACGCCAACCACCTGCAGGCCCCAGTCCTCGAAGATCGCGATGATCTCGCGCAGCGCGCCGTCGTCGCCCGACTGCATCGCCGACAGGATGCGCGGCAACAGCTGCGCGGTGCGGGGGTCGAACAGATCGGGGTCGAGGCGCGGACGGCGGACAGCGCCCGCGAAGACGACCCGGGTGACGCCATCGTCCACCAGCCGGTCCAAGAGCAGCGACAGCCGTTCCAGCCGGAACGGCTCGGCGTCAACGCCTTCGGGCGCGAAGCCCTGCAGCGCGAAGACGCAGGCGTCGTCCAGCGCGCCGACTACCAGCGGCGCCAGCGCGCCCTGCCCGGCGATGACGGCGACCCGGTCCCGCTTCATGCCGGTCATGCCTGCGGGGCGAGGAAGCTGCGCTCGGTCGGCGCGAGGATGAAGTCGAGCACCTCGCGTTCCATCGGCGACACCTCGCCCGCCGCGCGGGCGCGCGCGGTCTCGCGCAGCGATCCGCCCGACAGCGCGGACATCAGCTGCCGCAGCGCGGCAAGCTCTGCGCGCCCGGCGCCCCTGCGCTTCAGCCCCACCAGGTTGAGGCCGTCCACCTGCCCGCGCGGTCCTTGCACCAGCGCATAGGGAAGCACGTCCGCCGTGACCATCGTGACCGCGCCGATCATCGCGCCGCGCCCGATCCGCACGAACTGGTGGACACCGGACAGCCCGCCCACGATCACCTCGTCGTCGATCACGCAGTGACCGGCGATGGCCACGTTGTTCACCAGGATCACGTTGTTGCCGATGCGGCAGTCATGGGCGATGTGGCTGCCGGCCATGAACAGGCCGTCATCGCCGACGATGGTCCTGCCGCCGCCGCCCTCGGTCCCCGGGTTGATCGTCACGTATTCGCGGATGCGGTTGCGCGCGCCGATCCGCAGGACCGTGGGCTCGCCCCGGTACTTGAGATCCTGCGGCGCCTCGCCGATGCAGGCGAAGGGGAAGACCGTCGTTTCCGCCCCGATCCGGGTGTCGCCCGTGACGACGACATGGCTTTTCAGCACGACGCCATCGTCCAGCCTGACCTGCGCGCCCACGTGGCAGAACGGCCCGATCTCGACCCCGTCGCCCAGCACCGCGCCGGGTTCCACGACCGCCGAGGGGTGGACCGCCACCTCAGCCATCCGCCGGAAGGTCCATCATGGCGGTAAAGTCCGCCTCGGCGCAGAGCCTGTCGCCGACCATGGCGCGGCCCTTGAAGCGCCAGATCCTGCCGCCCGCCCGGGTGATCTGGACGTGCAGTTCGACGGTGTCGCCGGGCACGACCATGCTGCGGAACTTGCAGTTGTCGATCGCCATGAAATAGGTCAGCAGGTTGCGGTCGGCCACGTCCAGCGTGACGCCGACCAGCACCGCGGCGGTCTGGGCCATCGCCTCGATGATGAGGACGCCGGGCATGATCGGGGCGTCCGGGAAGTGGCCGGGGAAATGCGGCTCGTTCGCGGTCACGTTCTTGATCCCGACGGCGCTCGTGCCCGCCTCGATGTCGCGCACCTTGTCCACCAGCAGGAACGGGTAGCGATGGGGGATGATCCGCTTGATCAGGGCCAAGTCGGCCTCGGTGCAGGGGGCAGGCGTGCGCTCGGTCGCGGCCATCGTTTTCTCCGGTTTTCGACCAGCTATCGCACGGACGGCGGCGTTGGCAAGCGCACGCCACCCTGGGGCGAGCGCGCCGCCTGCGCCGCGCGGATTGCCGCGGATGACGCGGGCGACATCGGCACGTCGATCAGGACCCAGGCAGGCGGCGGGGTCGTTGCCAGCGCGGCCGCCCGCGACTGCGGCAGGCGGAAGCATTCGAGCGCCTGCGCGGCGCGGGAAAACCGGGCGGACAGGCGCGAGCCGGGGCGGGCCACGACCCCGATCGGCACGCGGGCCGCGATCTCGCGCCAGCGCTGCCAGCGGTCGAACTGGACGAGGTTGTCCGACCCCATCAGCCACACGAACCGCACGCCCGGCCAGCGGTGCTGCATGGCGGCGAGCGTGTCGGCGGTGACGCGCGTGCCGAGCCGCGTCTCGATGTCGGTGACGACGATGCGGGGATCGTCCAGCATCCGCCGCGCCGCCGCGATCCGCTCGGAGATCGGCGCGGGGCCGTGGGCCTTCAGGGGGTTGCCGGGCGTGACGAGCCACCAGACCCGGTCGAGCCGGAATCTGGCGAGCGCCATCGCGCTGATCTGGACATGGGCGTGGTGGGGCGGATCGAACGACCCGCCCAGAAGCCCGATCCGCATGCCTGGCAGGCCGACGGGCAACCCGGCGCGACGCGCGGGCACGTGCAGCGACGCGCCGCGGGGTGCCGGGGGGCGGAACATGCCGCCTGGTTTCAGGACGCCCCCGCTCAGTTCACGGTCCCGCCAACCGCTGTCCCGCCCGGTGCGGGCCGGCCTGCTGTCGCGCCCGCCGCGGCTGGCGCGGTTTGGCCCGCTGACGCCCCGGCCGGAGCCGGCGCGGTCGGGGCCGGCAGTTCCGTGTGTCCGGTCGCCGGGGGCGACGCCGGCGGCACGCCCGGCGCGGGGGTGGACAGCGGGACCGGGGGCACCTGCACGAGCCCCGCGCCGTCACCCACCTGCTGGTTCAGCCGGGCGATCGCCGCGTCGGTCATGTCGATCGCCTCGGCCGACATCAGGACGGTGCGCGGGTCAAGCACCAGAACGGCGCCCCGTTCCCGCATCAGCGATCCGATGACCGGGACAGCGGCGGCGAAGAAGCGGTTGCGCTCGGCCTCGGCCAGCGCCGCCACTTCGAGCGAGGCGGCCTCGCGTTCGCGGCGCAAGGTCGTCACGCGCTCGTCGAAGGCGGTCGCGCGGGCGCGGAAATCCTCTGCCGGAAGGGTGGCGCGCTGCCGCGTCAGGTCCGCCTCCTCGGCCGACAGGTCCGCGAACAGGCGGTCATTCTCGGCCTGGACCGCGCGCAGGCGCTCGGCGACGAGCGCCTCGGCACGTTGCCCCCAGGCCGAACGGTTGTACATCTTTTCCTGGTCCACGGTCACGATCCCACGCGACACCGCGGGGCCTGCCGCGCGATCCTGCGGGGACGTGGGAACCGGAGCGGCAGGGGCCGTGGCCTGCGGCGCGGGCGTTCCGTCGCCCTCCGCCGCGGCAGCGCCGGGCGCCTGCTGCGCAAGGGCCGCGAGCGGCGCGAGGCTGACCAGAAGCGCCGCCCGGATCAGCCCGCCCGCGTGCATCAGAACTGCGTCGACAGGGTCAGGTCGAAGGACTGTTCCTCGTCGTACTCCTCGCTCTGGAGCGCCTTCGCCAGGTTGAAGCGCAGCGGGCCGACCGGCGTGGTCCAGAACAGCGACACGCCGACGGCCGCGCGGACCTGCATGGAATCGTCCACCTCGACCCCGTCATGCCCGGTCGTCTCGTCCAGGCCCCAGACCGATCCCGCGTCCGCGAACAGGCCGCCGTTGATGCCGTATTCCTCGGGCAGGCCCAGCGGGAACCGCGCCTCGGCGCGGGCGGCCCAGTAGAAGTTGCCCCCCAGCGCGTCCTCGTTCGGGGCCGCGAGATCGCGGGGACCATAGCCGTTGGGCTTGAAGCCGCGGACCTTGCCGTTCCCCGAGAAGCGGTCCGTGATCCGGCTGGAATCGTCGTCCAGCATGTTGACCGCCCCGCCTTCCACTTCGGCCAGCATGGTCACGTTCCGGCGCCACGCGGTGCTTTCCACGCCGGCCAGCAGCGTCGTCGTGACCGATTTCACGTCGCCGCCGAGTCCCGCGAAATCCTGGCTCAGGCTCAGCTTGTAGCTGGTCAGCGGATCGAGCCCCGTGCGGCGGGTGTCGTGGCTGTAGGTGTAGCCGAGCGCCGACGACAGGCGCTCGCCCTGTTCGAAGTAGAGGATGGGGGACGACCCGTCCAGCTCGCCCGTCTCGGGGTCGACCTCGACCGGATCGACGTCGGTCAGCTCTTCCTGCTCCAGCCGGTAGCGCAGCTCGATGCGGCCGTTCTGGCTGACGGGAAACTCGAGCCCCGTGAGGAACCCCGCCGATTCCGTGTTGTAGTTCGAGTTCAGGCGGTCGGTCGTCTGGTACCACGCCGAGAAGCGGGCCCGCAGGTCGCGGTCGAGGAACGCCGGCTCGACGAAGTTGAAGTTGAAGGACTGCGATCCCTTCGTGGTGGACAGGCTCAGCCCGAGCTCCTGTCCGCGGCCGAGGAAGTTGCGTTCCTGCAGCGCGACGTTGAAGCCGACGCCGGTGGCGCCGGCGTAGCTCGCCCCGAAGGACAGGCTGCCGGTCGGCTGCTCCTCGACGTTGACGTCGACGATCACCTCCTGCGGGGTGGTGCCGGGGCGGCTTTCGACCTGCGCGTCGGCGAAATATCCCAGCGCGCGGACGCGTTCCGCGGCGTTGCGGATCTCGCGCGGGTTGAAGGGGTCGCCTTCGACGGTGCGGAACTGGCGCCGGATCACCTGGTCAAGCGTGGTGGTGTTGCCCTCGATGTCGATCCGCTCGACGAAGATGCGCGGGCCGCGGACCAGCGCGAAGGTGAGGCCCAGCGTCTGGTTGCGCTCGTTCTTGACGACGCGCGGCTCGACCGCGACGAAGTCGAGCCCCTGCTGGATCGCCACCGTCTCCATCCGCTGGATCGTGTTCTCGACCGTCTGCGGGCTGTAGACCTCGCCGGGGCGCACGCGGTTCTGCGCGGCGAAGGGCGCGGCATCGACGCCGGGGATCTCGCTTACCGTGTTCACCTGGCCGAAGGTGTAGCGCGGCCCTTCGTAGATGTTGTAGATCACGAAGAATGCGTCGCGCTCGCGGGTGATTTCCGGCGCCACGGCCTCGACCCGGAAATCGGCGAACCCGCGCGAGCGGTAGTAGTCGGTCAGCAGCTGCTGGTCCAGCTGGATGCGGTCGGGCGAATAGGTGTCGCGCTGGATGAACTGCCGCAGGATCCCGGCCTGCTTGGTCTGCAGGACGTTGCGAAGCTGGCGGTCGGAAAACGCGCGGTTGCCGGTGAAGCCGATCCGCTCGATCTCGGTCAGGTCGCCTTCGCGGATCTCGAAGACGAGGTCCACCTGGTTCTGGCCGCGCCGGATCACGCGCGGGTCGACCCGCGCGGCCAGACGCCCGTCGGCGGCGTAGGCCGCGGCGATCAGCTGGGCGTCCTGTTCGGCCTGCGCGGGCGACAGCACCCGGTTCGCGCGCGAACTGACGATCTCGCCCAGGCGCTCGTCGTTCAGGCGGCGGTTGCCCTCGAAGCTGATGACGCGGATGGTCGGGAACTCGGACACGCGGATCACCAGCGTGCTGCCCTGGGGGATCACCTCGACCGTCTCGAACAGGCCCGACTGCTGCAGGCGCTGCTGCGCGTCGTTCAGGTCACCCGCGCTCAGATCCTCGCCGCGCTGGACGCCGGCGGTGGACAGGATCGTCGCGGGCTCGATCCGCTCGGACCCCTCGATCTGCACGCTGCTGAAGGTGAAGGCCATCGCCGGCCCCGTCGCCGCGACCAGCGCGGGTGCAAGCGCCAGCGCCGAAACCAGCGCCGCGGCGCCCCTGCCGAAAGTCCGTCTGCTCATGGCCGCCCCTCATGCTTCCGCCGTGCGCGGGGTTCCCCCGTCGCATTTGGGGGCGATGGTTAATCGCCGCCGCAGGCCCTGTCAAAACAAAGCCCCGGTTCAGCGGCACAGAATATCGTTGGAGAGACCAAAAATCATCAGTGCAAGCACCGCCGCCAGCCCGATCGAGGTCAGGATCCTGAGCGCGCGGGGCGATGGCGGGCGCCCGGTAAGCGCCTCCCACGTGAAGAAGGCGAGGTGGCCGCCGTCGAGAACCGGCACCGGCAGGATGTTGAGAAAACCGATTGCCGCCGACAGGACGCCGATCCACCAGATGAAGCCCGCGGCGCCCGTGGTCGCCGCCTGCCCCGTGCTTTCGGCGATCGAGATCGCGCCGCCCAGGTTGCAGCTGCCAATCTGGCCCGAGATCATGGCCCACAGGCCCGAAACCGACCCCGCGATGATGGCCCAGGTCTGCGCCAGGCCCGCGCCGATCGCCTCGACCGGGCCGGCGTGGCGGGTGGCGGGGACGAAGTAGCCTTCGCCCCCCGTCACGCCGATCAGCCAGCGCTGCTCGTACCCGTCCGCCGTCGGCAGGTCCTGCCGTTTGGGCACCAGCGAATAGTCGGCCTCGCCCGCGCCGGGCCGCCACACGCGCAGCAGAACGGCGCGACCGTCAGCCGCCTCGACCCGGTCGCGAAGCTCGTCGAAGCGGACGACCGGCGCGCCGTCGATGGACAGGATCACGTCGCCAGGCCGCAGCCCCGCGCCGGACGCCGCGCTGCGAGGCGCCACGCCGCTGATCCGGGGCGGCGCGGGATGAGGGCCGGGCACCGTCACCTCGGCCCCGTCGCGGCGCACGGTCCAGTCCACCGGCGCGTGCGGGGCAAGGTCGCGGCCGGCCTGGAACAGCTGGCCCCAGGTCGCGAGCGGGCGGCCTTCGACGGCAAGGATCTCGTCGCCCGCGCGAAGCTCGTTGACGACGCCGGGCGGGGTGGCCGCCATGTCGGCGATCAACAGCCGCTCGACCGCGACGCCCTGGAACGCGATCACGCCCGCGAAGATCAGGGTCGACAGGATGAAGTTGGCGAACGGCCCGGCCGCCACGGTGGCGAAGCGCGCCCAGAGCGGCGCCCCTTCCAGCGTCTGCCGCCGCAGGGCCGGATCCACCGCCAGCCCCGGCCCCGCGCTCGCCGGATCGGCGTCGCCGAAGAAGCGGACATAGCCGCCGAGCGGGATGGCCGCCACCTGCCACAGCGTCCCGCGCCGGTCGCGCCGCGACCACAGCCGCGGCCCGAACCCCAGCGAGAACACCTCGGCCCGGATGCCCGACCAGCGCCCGACGATGTAGTGGCCGTATTCGTGGACACCCACGATGATCGACAGCGCGACGACAAAGGCGACGATGGTCCAGGCGAGCCCGCCGAGCTGGCTGATGATGTCGATCATGTCGCGCCTTTCCTTCCGTCCCGGCCTCAGCGGCGGTTGCGCGCGGCCCAGTCCGCCGCATCGCGCCGCGCCGCGCGGTCCCAGTCCAGGACCGCATCCAGCGTGTTCGGGCTGTCGCCGAAGTGGGGACGGCCGGCGCCGATGTCCAGCGCATGTTCCACCGCGGCCGCCATGTCGGTGAAGCGGATGCGGCCGGCCATGAAGTCGTCGAGCGCCTGCTCCTTGGCCGCGTTGAGGACCGCCCCGGCGGCGCCGCCCTGATCCACGACCTCGCGCGCAAGGCGCAGGGCGGGCCAGCGTTCCTCGTCCGGCGCGCGGAAGGTCAGGCTCCCCAGCGCCGCGAGATCCAGCGCCGCGATGGGCAGCCGCGCGCGGCCGGGCCAGTGCAGCGCGTGGCCGATGGCGTGGCGCATGTCGGGCGGGCCCATATGCGCCAGGGTCGCGCCGTCGGCATAGGTCACCATCGCGTGGACGATGGACTCGGGATGGACCAGAACCCGGATGCGGTCGTTCGGCAGCGCGAAGAACTCATGCGCCTCGATGACTTCCAACGCCTTGTTGAACATGCTTGCGCTGTCGATGGTGATGCGCTGGCCCATCGACCAGTTTGGATGGCTCGACGCCTCGGCCACCGTGGCGTGAACCAGCCGCTCCACCGGCCAGTCGCGGAAGGCGCCGCCCGACGCGGTGAGTGTCACCATCTCGACATGGTCGAGCTTTCCGTCTTCAAGGCATTGAAAGATAGCTGAATGTTCGGAATCGACCGGCAGGATGGTGGCGCCGCTCGCCCGCGCCCTGCCCATCAGCATCGGACCCGCTGCGACCAGGCTTTCCTTGTTCGCGAGCGCCAGCGTGCCGCCGCGTTCGACGACGCGCAGCCCCGGCATCAGCCCCGCCGTGCCCACGATGGCCGACAGCGACCAGTCCGACGGCATGCGCGCCGCCTCGTCGATCGCGGCCTCGCCGGCCGCCGCGCGGGTGGATGTGCCCGCCAGCGCCGACCGCAGGTCGTCCAGCAGCGTCTCGTCCGCGATCACCGCGACTTCGGCCTGAAGCGCCCGCGTCATTTCGGCCAGCCGCGCCACGTTGCGGCCGCCGGTCAGCGCGACCGTCCGGTAGGCATCCGGCCCGCCCGCGCGGGTCAGCAGGTCGAATGCGCTTTCGCCGACCGATCCGGTCGCGCCGAAGATCGACAGGCTCCGCATCGTCAGCCGCCCAGCTGCGGGATCAGCGGCCCGAACACCAGCGCCACCAGGAACGCGGCCGTCAGCGCGTCGAAACGGTCCATGACCCCGCCATGCCCGGGAATGAGGTCGGAACTGTCCTTGATCCCCGTCTGCCGCTTGAGCGCGCTTTCGGCGATGTCGCCCATCTGCCCGGCAAAGGCCAGCAGCGGCCCGGCGATCAGAACCCACCAGCTCCCGTGCCCCGTGAGGACCAGCGCCAGCGCCAGCACCAGCGCGCCGACCCAGCCGGCGAGCGTCCCGCTCCACGTCTTGTTGGGGCTGATGGCGGGCCAGAAGCGGGGGCCGCCGAGCGCCTTGCCGACGAAATAGCCCAGCATGTCCGACTGCACCGCCGTCACCGCGATCCAGAACGCGGTCAGCAGCCCCGCGTCCTCACGCACGCGCAAAAGCGACAGAGACGCGAGGAAGAACGCGACGGCGAAGGCCACGAAGCGGCCGCGATACCGGGGGTTGGTCCCGCGCCAGCCGGCGGCGACCGGGATCGCGATCAGCGCGATCGACCACGCAAACGGCACCACCGACATGACAAGGAAGGTCACGCCGGACAGCAGCGCGAGGATCTTCGATCGGCGCGAGGCAGGGCTGGAATGACGCTGCGAGGCTGTGATCCGGGTCAGTTCCCAGATCAGCCCGGCGATCAGGAAAGCCGCCGCGATCGTCAGCGGCACGCCGCCCACCGCGAGCGCCACAACGCCCGCAAGCGCGACCATGAGCCCCGACCCGAGCCGCTGCATCAGGTCCGCCCAACGACCCGCCACGGCGCCCTGCTGCGGGGGTGGACCGGGTCTTCCCCTCATGCGGCGCCGAAGCGCCGGTCGCGCATGCCGAAGCGGTCGAGGATTGCGCCAAGGTGGTCGGGCGTGAAGTCCGGCCAAAGCGTCGGCGTGAATTCATATTCGGCATAGGCAGACTGGAACGGCAGGAAATTCGAGATCCGCGTCTCGCCCGAGGTGCGGATCACGAGGTCCGGGTCGGGGTGGCCGGCGGTGTCGAGGCAGGCGGCAAGGTCGGCCTCGGTCGGGGTCTGGATCTCGCCCGCGGCGATCCGCGCGGCAAGGCGGCCGGTGGCGCGCGCAAGCTCGGCCCGGCCGCCGTAGTTGATGGCGACGGTCAGGTTCAGCCGCGTGTTGCCGGCGGTCTGCACCTCGATCGTGTCCATGAGGTTGCGCAGCTTCCTGTCCAGCGGCCCGCGGTCGCCGATAAAGCGCATCCGCACCCCCTCGGCCGCCATCACGTCGGCTTCGCGCTTGATGTAGCGCGCGAAGATGCCCATCAGCCCCAGCACCTCGGCGGTCGACCGCTTCCAGTTCTCGGTCGAGAAGGCGTAGATCGTCAGCCAGTTCACGCCCATGTGCGGGCAGGCATGGACGATCTGCTTGACGCGTTCGGCGCCCTTGCGGTGGCCGACCAGGCGCGGCCAGCCCCGTTCGGTGGCCCAGCGGCCGTTCCCGTCCATGATGATGGCCACGTGGCGGGCGCGCGGCGCGCCGGCTGCGGTCTCGGCGGTCAGTTCTGATGCGGGAACGGCCATCGTCCTAGACCTGCATGATTTCGGCTTGCTTGGCTTCAAGCGCCTTGTCGACTTCCGCGATCATCTTGTCGGTCAGGTCCTGCACCGCGGATTCCCAGAACTTCTGGTCGTCCTCGGCCATGCCGGATGACCTGGCCTTCTTGATCTGGTCCATGCCGTCGCGGCGGACGTTGCGGATCGCGACGCGGGCGCTTTCGGAATACTGGGCCGCGACCTTGGTCAGTTCGCGCCGGCGTTCCTCGTTCAGTTCCGGGATCGGCAGCATGATGATGGTGCCGTTGAGCTGCGGGTTGATGCCCAGCCCGCTTTCACGGATCGCCTTTTCGACCTTGTTCACCAGCGCCTTGTCCCAGACGTTGATCGTGACCATCCGCGGCTCGGGCACGTTGACGGTGCCGACCTGGTTGATCGGCGTGGGCGACCCGTAGGCGTCGACCATCACCGGATCGATCATCGAGGCCGAGGCGCGGCCGGTCCGCAGCGACTGGAATTCGTGCCGCAGGCTTTCCATGGCGCCCTTCATGCGACGCTCGAGGTCGTCGGTGTCGATTTCGATGTCGTCGGCCATTCTGCTGCCCCTGCCCGTTTTTATGCGCGCGCCTGTGTCAGGGCGGTTGTAATCCTGCCTGTGACGCAAGCAAAGCCTTTGCGGCGGATTTTATGCAGTTGCAGGCGGAAACCGGTGCAGCAGACCCGCGTCAAGGCTTCTCGTAGGCGCTTCCGTCCTCGGCCCGGCGGGGATCGTCAAGGTAACGGCCTTCGCGCGGCACGGCGATGTCGCGAAAGCCGGTCGCGAGCCGGTGCAGCGCGGCCCGCATCCCGGCTCCCTGCATCGGCCGGCCGTGGAAGCTAAGCGCGATCTCGGGCTCGAGCGCGGCGAGCGTCGCGACGGATGCTTCGGCGGCGTCCCAGTCGACGGTGAAGTACATGGGCGGGCCGTGCATCTCGGCCTCCTGCACGGCCACGTCGTAGGCGGATTCCTGCGCGGTCGTACAGAAGGCGTCGCCGGAAATCAGCACGCGGTCGGCATCGCGCCACAGCGCCACGTGGCCCACGCTGTGGCCGGGGGTGTGCAGCCATGTCCAGTCGTGCAGGAAGGGCACGCTGCCGTCTTCCGGCAGCGGCTGAAGACGGTCACCGACATCGACAGGCTTCGTCGGGTAAAAGCGCGCGAGCCGCGCCATCATCCCGCCGCCGACGGTCGGATCGCCGGGCGGATAGGCCGCGGTCCCGTTCAGGTAGGGATGTTCCAGCGGATGGGCGAAGACAGGCGCGTCCCATTCCTCGGCCAGCGTTTCGAGCGCGCCGACATGGTCGAAATGGCCGTGCGTCATCACGATTGCCGCGGGCCGGGCATCCTCGCCGAAGCGCGCCTTCGCGGCCGCCCGGATCAGCGGCGCGGTGCCGGTCAGCCCCGCGTCGAGCAGCACCCATCCCCGGTCCCCGGCGCCGGACGGCCCGAGGAAGACCACGTTGACGATGCCGAGCCGCCTGTAGGCGACGTCGGGCGCCACCTCGTGCGTGTGATCGTCGCGCGCCGCGTCGAGTTCGGGATCGAGCGCGCTCGCCTCGTCGGGCAGGGGAACCTGCTGTGCCATCTCGCCTCCGCCGTCTGCCTGTCGGAATCCAACGGCGCGGCGCGGCGACGGTTCCCGTCAGCCGTGGACGCGGGTCGACGTGCCGGTACCGTTCAGGATCGACCGGAAGCCGCCCGGCTCGTCCAGCGAGAACACGATGATCGGCAGGTCGTTGTCGCGGGCGAGCGCGATGGCCGAGGCGTCCATCACGCCGAGGTGCTTCTGCAGCACCTCGTCGTAGGTCACGCTCTCGTAGCGCCTGGCGTCAGCATGCTTGACCGGGTCGCGGTCGTAGACGCCATCGACCTTGGTGCCCTTGAAGATCGCCTCGCAGTTCATCTCGGACGCGCGCAGGGTCGCGGCGGTGTCGGTGGTGAAATACGGGTTGCCGGTCCCGGCCGCGAAGATGCAGATGCGCTTCTTTTCGAGGTGACGCACGGCGCGGCGGCGGATGTAGGGCTCGGCCACCTCGTCCATGCGGATCGCGCTGATGACGCGGGTGTGGATGTTCTTGGCCTCGAGCGCCGCCTGCATGGCGAGCGCGTTCATCACCGTGGCGAGCATCCCCATGTAGTCGGCGGTCGTCCGCTCCATCCCCTGCGCGCTGCCCTGGAGGCCGCGGAAGATGTTGCCGCCGCCGATCACCATGCAGATCTCGACGCCAAGCTTGTGGACCGATTCCACCTCGTCGGCGATGCGCGCCACCGTCGGCGGATGCAGGCCGAAGCCTTGGTCGCCCATCAGCGCCTCGCCCGAGATCTTCAGCAGCACCCGGTTATAGCTTCTCGGAACGCCGTGGCCGGCGCCGCCGGCGGGGGTGGTCTGTGTCGCTTCGGTCATCGGGTCCCCGCTGTCTGCCGACTGTTTCGCTGCGGCGGAAAATGTCGCAAATGGCGTGGATGCACAACCGGTCCCCTTGATGCCCGCCCCCTACCCCCGTCCCGACCCACGTCCCGCCGCGATCGACTTTCCCGCGGACCTGCCTGCGGTCGATCCGGCCCGGCACGTCCTGATCGCGGGCCCGACCGCGTCGGGCAAGTCGGCGCTGGCGCTCGCAATCGCGCGGGCCCAGGGCGGGGTGGTCGTGAACGCCGACGCGCTGCAGGTCTGGTCGTGCTGGCGCGTCCTGACCGCCCGGCCATCGCCCCGGGACGAGGCCGCGGCGCCGCACGTGCTGTACGGCCATGTGGACCCCGGCCACGGCTACTCGGTCGGCGACTGGCTGGCAGAGGTTGCGGCGCTGATGGCGACCGGCCAGCGCCTGATCATCGCCGGCGGAACCGGGCTGTATCTTTCAAGCCTGACGCGAGGGCTTGCGGTGATCCCGCCCGTTCCGGCCGCCATCCGCGCCCGCGCCGATGCCTGGCTGGCCGCGGGCGGCCTGCCCGGAATGGTGCGCGCGCTCGACGAACGCACCCGCGCGGGCATCGACCTGCGCAACCCGGCCCGCGTCCAGCGCGCGTGGGAGGTGCTGGAGGCCACGGGCCGCGGCCTTGCCGACTGGCAGGCCGACACCCCTGCCCCGCTCATGGATGCGAAGGCCGCGACGCGGCTGGTGCTGAACACCGACCGCGATGCGCTGGCGGCGCGGATCGCGCGCCGGTTCGACGCGATGCTGGCCGAAGGCGCGCTGGACGAGGTCGCCGCGATGCTGCCGCGCTGGCAGCCTGCGGCCCAGTGGACCCGTGCGATCGGCGCGGCGGAACTCGCGGCGCACCTGCGGGGTGAGCTGACGCTGGCCGAAGCGCGCGAGCTGGCGGTGATCGCCACCCGGCAATACGCGAAATCGCAGCGAATCTGGTTCCGGAACCGGATGCGCGACTGGGATCAGCTTGCGGTTGACGTCGGCTGACAGGGAAACAACCGGAACATTCATCGGCCGCTAACGTTTGTTGACCAGAGTGTCACTTGCGCCACGGCAGGAACCGATGCTGAACCCCGACCCGCATCTGCTCGATTCGGCTTCGCTGCAAACGCCCGTAGGGGACGTTCCGGTGAAGCGCGCCCCAGCGCGGCCCGTTGAAGCGTTGCAGGCGGACACCCCGCCCCTGCCCGCGCGTGTCCGGATCCAGCCTGGCCTGACCGCGCATGTCCTCGACGGCCTGCGGGTCGTGCCGCTTGCGAGCTTCTGGTGGGGCGGTGCGGGCGCGGCGCGGCGCCCGCGCGTGCGCAGTGACCACGTTCTTATGCTGGTGGACGCGGGCGGGGTGCGGATCGACCTGCCGCGCACCGGGCAGGTCTGCGGCGCGGGGCAGGTCGTCTTCGTGCCCGCGGGCAGCGCCTTTGCGGCGCAGCCTTCGGCCGATGCCACGGGCGCGGTGCTCCGGATCCCGTCGGCGCTGACCCGTGACCTGGCGCCCGCCCTGCCCGCGCAGCTGATCGCCGGCACCGCGACGTCCGAACTGCACGGGGAACTGGCCGCCCATCTTGCCGCGATCCAGCGCGACACCGGCCTGCCGGTCGCGACAGCCCGTCAGGCGGCGGACGCGCGGCTGCGGCTGCTGTCCATCCTGCTGCAGCGCCGCGACCTGTTCGACAACGCCCCGCCGCCACCCGCCGCGATCACGCAGCTGCAGCACGCGTCGAAGCGGATCGTGCGCGACTTCATGGCGCTCGCCGCACGCGAACTCGGCCGCGGCCGCACCCTGTCGGAACTCGCGCAGGCGATCGGCGTCACTCGCGTGGACCTGGAGGCAGCCTGCCTGGCGCAGCGCGGCCAGACCGCGCTGGAGCTGCTGTACGAACTGCGGCTCGAAGGGGCGATGGCGCTGCTGCGGACCGGGAAAGACGGCCTCGGCAGCATCGCCGCGCAGGCCGGCTATACCGGGGTCGCGCATCTGAACCGCGCCTTCGTCGCGGCGACGGGGCGACCGGCCGAAGACTTCCGCAGGGCGCAGCCCGGCCGCGCCTAGACGTCGTCCTCGACCGGGTCGCGTGGCGCCGGTTTTCCTCGAAACCCCTGCGCCACGACGAACTTCTCGGACGAATCCGCACGGCTCGCCGGGGGCTTCACGTTCGCGACCTTGTCGAAGTTCTGCTTGAGCAGCGTTTGCAGCCCCGCCTCGGCCCCGCCTGCCAGCACCTTGGCCACGAAGGTGCCGCCGGGCGTCAGTACGTCGAACGCGAAGGCCGCCGCCGCCTCGACCAGCGCGACGATGCGGAGGTGGTCGGTGCCCTTGTGGCCCGACGACGCCGCCGCCATGTCCGACATCACGACGTCGGCCGGGCCGCCCAGCCACGCCTTGACCTTCGCATCGGCATCGTCGGACAGGAAGTCGAGCTGGTGCAGCTCGGCCCCCGCGATCGGGTCGATCTCCTGCAGGTCCACGCCCAGCACCCGGCCCTGCTTGCCGCCGCGCTCGCCCAGCGCGTTCACCCGCGCCACCGCGACCTGCGACCAGCCGCCGGGGGCCGCGCCCAGGTCCACGACCCGCGCGCCGGGCACGAGGAAGCCGTACTTGTCGTCGAGTTCCAGGATCTTGTAGGCCGCGCGGCCGCGATACCCCTCGCGCCGGGCGCGGGCCACGTAGGGATCGTTCAGCTGCCGTTCCAGCCACAGCGTGCTGGAAAGCTTGCGCCCCTTGGCCGACTTCACGCGGACCCGCAGGTCCCGCTGCCCGCGGCCCGAGCTTTTCCGCGCCCGGTCTCCCGGCTTCTTTCCTTCGGTCATCTCATCCCCGGTCGATCTCAGGCCACCCCGTTCACGCCTTCGGGCGTCAACACCCCGTCGCGCACCATCTGGGCGTAAAGCAACCCCTCGCGCAGCCCGCGATCCGCGACCGACAGCCGGTTCGTGGGCCAGACCCGCATGAGCGTCTGCAGGATGGCCACGCCGGACATGATCAGCGCGTGCCGTTCGCGCCCGATCCGCGGATCCGCGCGCCGCCCCTCGGGGCCGAGCGCGAGGTAGTCGCGGATCACCCTGTCGATCTGGGGCGAGGTCATCGTCAGCCCGTCCACCTTGGTCCGGTCGTAGCGCTTGAGGCCGAGAAAGCTTGCCGCGACGGTCGTGACGGTGCCCGAGGTGCCGATGATCTGGAAGTTCTCGCCCGCCCGCCCCTCGGTCGCATAGGGGACGAAATCGGCCAGCATCTCCTCGAAATGCCAGCTCATCAGGGCGAAGCGGCCCTGGTCGTCCTCGACGTCCACGAACTGGTCGCGCAGCGTGGCGACACCCAGCGGCACGCTGATCCAGTCGACGACGCGGGCAGCGCCGGGCTGCGGATTCCCGAATCCGTCGCCCAGCGCCATGATCGCGCGCGGGCGTTCCGCGGGCTCCACGCCGCTCACGTCGATCCACACCAGCTCCGTCGAGCCGCCCCCGATATCCACGATCAGCAACTGTTCCGTCCTGAGGCTCACCAGCGGCGCGCAGGAGATCACGGCGAGCCGCGCTTCTTCCTCGGGCTGGATGATCTCGATCGGAAGGCCCGTCTCGCGACGGATCGTCCGCATGAAGTCGCGGCTGTTCCGGGCGCGCCGGCACGCCTCGGTCGCGACAAGCCGCATACGCGCGACGCTGTGCTTTTCCAGCTTCCGCCGGCAGACCTGCAGGGCATGAACCGTGCGCGCCATCGACTGGCGCGACAACCTGCCCGACGCTTCCAGCCCCAGCCCCAGCTGCACGGGCTTGGAGAAGCTGTCGATGACCTGGAACTGATTGCCCGCGGGACGGGCAATCAGCATCCGGCAACTGTTCGTACCCAGATCAAGAGCCGCGTACAGCGTGCTCTCGTCGGGCTGGCGGGCGGCGGAAGGCTCGACCGATGGTTCCGGGAACGCGTCCGCACCCGCGGGACGCCTGGGCGTCATGGCAACGCCCTCCGATTTCAAGTTGCCTCAAGGGTAATGTCCGCCCCCGTCGCGATCAAGACCCCGTGCCGCTCCGCCGTGCCGAACCCTGCGCCGGGGATGCGGGGCGCAGGCCCGCATCCCTGCGCGCGCCTATTGCATCGCCAGCCCGGCGTGACGCTGCGCCAGCCCGCGGCCCTGCCTGCCCGACAGGAAAGGCCGTGCGCCGCTGTCGGGCAGCCCGTCGCGGAGTTCCGGGAACAGGGTCAGGATCTCGCGCCGCCCCTCGTCCGTGAGCGAGGCGAGCGCCTGTTCGCCCAGGAACAGCGACTCGGTCTGGGCGCCTTCCGACCAGATCACCTCGTGCCGGTCGAACAGGATGTGGTGATAGGACACCGAGGACACGTCCCGGGCGATCTCGACCCCGTCCAGAGCCAGCAAGTGCTTGGCCGCGACCAGAACCTCGTCCTGCCCGAACAGCTCGCGCGCGACGGCCGAGCGCACCATGACCCGGTGCTGCGGCGACACGATCAGGTCGCGGCGCGGCAGCTGGTCGCCGAGCGCACCCTTCGCGATGCGGATCGGCAGCAAGGCGGGGTTCGCGCCCAGGTCGACCGCATCCAGCGTGCGGACGCCGACCCAGCGGACCTGCTGCATCCCGTGATCGACCGTCTGGACGAAATCGCCGACGCCGATCTTCTCGACCGGGCGCTGACCCTTGGCGGTCTTGATCCGCGTGCCTGCGGCGAAGCAGGGCACGAAGCAGACGTCGGGGCGGCACGTGGACAGGTTGTTGTTGAAGGGGTTCAGCTCGGCCAGCTTCGTGATCTTCAGCGACTTGATCGGCCCGGCCGTCAGCGCGTCGTTGTTGCCGTCGAGGTTCGGCACCAGGAAGGTGCGGCCCAGGTCGTCCTGCATGACGGTGACGAGCGCGTTCTCGGACTGGCTGCCGTCGAGATAGGTGATGGTCGCGCGGTATTGCGTCACCCCGTCGAAGTTGAACGTGTCGTCCGTCCCGCCGCCGCCGACATCGACGGCGCGGTCGGTCGTGAACGTCTCGAAGCCCTTGCGGTCGCCGATCCCGTTCTCGCCGAACAGCTTTCCGTCGCCGTTGGCGTCGTTCGTGGTGACGGTGACGATGCCGTTCGCCAGGGGGGCGTCGGCGCTGCCGAAGGTGGTGCCGAGCAGCGTGAAGCTGGTCTCGGTCCCGGGCAGACCTTCGAACCTGTCGATGTACCGGCAGGAGTCCACGTCGCCGAGGTAGATAGCCTTGAAGTGTTTGGCCGCATCGGCATCGTCCGACGGGTGCGTCGGCGTCGTCGTCTGGAACATGTGACCCTCGTCAACAAACAGTCATGATCAGGTCCGGCGAGCATAGCGCAGACCTGCGCCCAAAGAACCCCGACCGATAAAATTCTGCCCGAAAAAATGAAGGCCAGCGCCGCTTTTCAACCCTGCGATTTATGGAAGCCAGCCGCGATCAACCCCTGCGGTAGCGCTGCCGCCACGCTTCCAGCTTGCGGCCCCGCCCTGCGCGGCCTAGATCGGACCCGACCGCCGGAACGGCGCCCGGAGCACCGACATGATCATCGCAGCCGCCCTCGTCCTCGGCGCCATTCTGGGCGACCTGCGCGCGCGAACCCGGGGCGGGAACGGCAGCGACCGGCTGCAATACGCCGCCGCCCACGCGATCGCCTTTGCGCTCGTCGGCCTGTTCGTCACCATCGCGCTGGACCGCGCGATGAGCGGCTGATGTTCCGCCCGTTCATCGATTCGCTGCGTCGGCACGGGGTGCCGGTCAGCCTTCGCGAATGGCTGGACCTGATGGGGGCGATGCAGGCCGGAATCGCCGGATGGTCGGTGGATGAGTTCCACACCATCGCCCGCGCGGTCCTCGTCAAGGACGAACGCCACATCGACCGCTTCGACCGCGCCTTCGCCGAGACCTTCGCGGGCCTCGACACCGTGCCGGTCGAGGCGCTGGTCGAACAGGCGGCGCTGCCGCGCGAGTGGCTGGAAAAGCTGGCCGAGAAGCTGCTCACCGACGAGGAGAAGGCCGCAATCGAAGGCTCGGGCAGCTTCCAGGCGCTGATGGAGAAGCTGCGCGAGCGCCTGGCCGAACAGCAGGGCCGCCACCAGGGCGGGAACAAGTGGATCGGCACCGCCGGCACCTCGCCCTTCGGCGCCTACGGCTACAACCCCGAAGGCGTCCGCATCGGCCAGGCCGAAAGCCGGCACCGGCGCGCGGTCAAGGTCTGGGACAAGCGCGAGTTCCGCGACTTCGACGACCAGGTCGAGCTTGGCACCCGCAACATCAAGGTCGCGCTGAAGCGCCTGCGGCACTGGGCCCGCCACGGCGCCGCGGACGAGCTCGACCTGCCCGCCACGATCCGCGCGACCGCCGATCACGGCTATATCGACGTCCGGACCCGGCCCGAACGGCGCAACGCGGTCAAGGTGCTGCTGTTTCTCGACGTGGGCGGCAGCATGGACGACCACATCCGGGTGGTGGACGAGCTGTTCTCGGCGGCGCGGGCCGAGTTCCGGCAGATGAAGCACTTCTACTTCCACAACTGCCTGTACGAGGGCGTGTGGCAGGACAACCGCCGCCGCTGGGACGCGCAGACGCCGACCTGGGAGGTGCTTCACACCTACGGGCGCGACTACAAGTGCATCTTCGTGGGCGATGCCTCGATGTCGCCCTACGAGATCGCGGCCCCCGGCGGCGCCAGCGAACACTGGAATCCCGAGCCGGGCGAACTGTGGCTGCGCCGTGCCTGCGAGACGTGGCCCGACCACGTCTGGCTGAACCCGGTCCCCGAACAGCACTGGGGCTACACGCCGTCGATCGGCATGATCGGCCGTGTCTTCGAGAACCGGATGATGCCGCTTACGCTGGAAGGGCTGACCCGCGCGATGCGGGTGCTCGGCTGACGGGGATCATCTTCTGTCCCCAAGTATCCCGGGGTGAGGGCCCGCGGGGCCCGAGGGGCAGCGCCCCTTCCCGTCCGGCAAGATTGACGCCCCGTCCGCCCCGCCCCAGATTGCCCCCATGCTGAAGCTCCTGCCGATCCTGCTCCTGATCGCCTACTGCGCCGCGGTATGGTTCCTGTCCGCGTGGCGGCTGAAGCAGGAGCTGACGCGCAAGTCGACGCCGCTTTCGCACCCGCGCCTCACCCCCCTGCTCGCGCGGCTGGGCGAGGCGCTGGACCTGCCGCCGATCCGCGCGCATGTCTACCACGTGGACGAGGTGAACGGCCTCGCCGCCCCCGATGGCCGCATCTTCCTGACGCGGGGTTTCATCACCAAGCTCGACGCAGGCGAGGTCACGCCCGAGGAACTTGCCTCGGTCGTCGCGCACGAACTCGGCCACGTGGCGCACGGGCACGCACGGCGGCGGATGCTGGATTTCGCGGGGCAGAACGTCATCCGCACGGTGCTGGGGGGCACGCTGGGGCGGTTCATCCCCGGCATCGGCCCCTGGATCGCGGGGATGGTCGCGAGCGCCGTCGCGGCGGGGCTGTCGCGCAAGGACGAATACCAGGCCGACGCCTATGCCGCCGCGCTGATGACCAAGGCGGGGTTCGGCACCGGTCCGCAGGTTGACCTGCTGGCGCGGCTGGAACAGCTCGCCGGGCGGCCGTCGCGGCATGGCGGCCGGCCTGCGGGCCCGGTCGCGTGGCTCGCGTCGCACCCGCCGTCGCACAGGCGGATTGCCGCGATCCGCGCGCTCGACGCCCGCTGGCGCCAGCCGTGACCCTGCCGCCCGCGCCCGCCCGTCCCCCCGTCCGCCCCCCCGCCCGCAGCGGCGTTCACTGCCGCGAGACGTCGTGATGGCGCGTCCGTTCCGCCGCAAGGTGCTCTACATCCCCGGCTACGACCCCGTTCCACCCCGGCGCTACCGAGAGCTCTACCGGCGCGAGGGGGCCGAGCAGGCGCGGATTTCTGGCTACCGCATCGAACTTGGGCCGCGCAGCGATGGCGCCGGGTTCGGCTGGGGCGTCACCGGCGATTTCGGTGGAAAGCGGACCGAGACCGCCTTCGAGGTGCTGGTCTGGGCCGATGTCGTGCAGGGCTCGATGGGCCGCTCGATCGCTGCGACCTACGCCCAGCTGATCCGCACCGCCTGGGTCTATGTCGCGTCCGGCGCGCTGTGGCGGCTGATGCGGCTGCGGCGCGGGCCGGTGCTGGCCGCGCTCTATCCCGTGGCGATGCTGCTGGCGCAGGCGCTGACGGCGCTTGCGGTCGGCGCCGCGACGGCGTGGATCGCGGCGTGGTGGTTGCCGTATTGGCTCGCGCTCGCCGTCGCGGCGCTGGCCGCGTGGGGCGTCCTGGCGGCGTTCCGGCGGGCGGATGGCCGGCTGTTCGCCTATTACCTGATGCACGACTACGCCTTCACGGCACAGGGCGGCGGCGCCTATCCGGCGGTGCTTGCAGCGCGCATCGCGGTCTTCGCCGACCGGATCGCCGCGGCGCTGGACGAGGACGTCGACGAGGTGCTGGTGGTCGGCCACTCCTCGGGTGCCTACCTCGCCGTGTCGGTGCTGGCGGATCTGGTCCGGTCCGGTCGCGCGACCCCGGACGGGCGGCTGGCGCTGCTGACCCTTGGCCACGTGGTGCCGATGGCGGCCTCGCTGCCGCGGGCGGACCGGCTGCGGGGCGATCTCGGCTATCTGTCCACCCGGGCCGAGGTCAACTGGGTCGACGTGACCGCCCCCGGCGACGCCTGCTGCTTTGCGGTCTGCGACCCGGTGTCGGTCGCGGGACAGGACCGGCCGGGGCGGCGCGGGCCGCTGGTGCTGTCGGCCGCGTTCAACCACACCCTGTCGGCGGAACGCCGCCGCGCGCTTCGCAGACGCTGGTTCCGGCTGCACTTCCAGTATCTGTGCGCCTTCGACCGGCCCGGAATGTACGACTACTTCGCGATCACCGCCGGTCCGCTGCGGCTGGGCGACCGCTTCGCCGGCCGAGGCCACTCACCCGCCCGCATCACCCGGCCGGCCGTGCCGCGCGAATGGACAGCCCCGTGATCCCGCCGAAGCCCGCCCCCTCGACCCGGCCCGGCACCGTCGCGCGGCTCGCGCGCGGGTTCCGGCGCGACCTCCTGTCGGCGCTGCCCGCGAAGCTCTACCGCGCCTGGATGGCCGAGTTCCGCAGCCCGCTGATCCGCACCGCGCTGTGCAACGATCCCGCGCTGGTGCGGCTGGTGCTGCAGGAACGTCCCGGCGACTTCCCCAAGTCCGCGCGCCTGAACGAGGGGCTGGCGCCCCTGCTAGGGCGGTCCGTCTTCGTCACCAACGGCGGGGAATGGGCCTTCCAGCGCCGGATCATCGACCCGGCATTCGAGCGCGGACGCCTGCGCGAGACGTTCCCGGCGATCCGCGATGCCGCGGATGCCGCGGCCGAACGGCTGGGGGCGGTCGCCGCGGGCGGCGCGGTCGAGATCGACATCGAGCCCGAGACCAGCCACGCGGCCGCGGACGCGATCTTCCGGACGTTGTTTTCCCTGCCGATCGAGCATCGCATCGCCGCACAGGTCTTCGCCGCCTTCCGCGCCCACCAGGACGCGCAGCCGATCGTGAACGCCGCCGCGATCCTGCCGTGGCCGCGCTGGCTGCCGCGTCCCCATTCGCGCCGCACCCGCGCCACCGCCGCCACGATCCGGCGGCTGATCGCAGACCTCGTCACCGCGCGCGCAGCCGCGATCGCGGCCGGCACCGCGCCCGACGACCTGGCGACCAAGATCATGACCACCGCCGATCCGCTGACGGGACGCGGCTTCACCCCGGCCGAGATGGTGGACCAGGTCGCGATCTTCTTCCTCGCCGGGCACGAGACGTCGGCCAGCGCGCTTGCGTGGTCGCTGTGGCTGCTGGCCGCGTTCCCCGACTGGCAGGATCGCGTCGCGGCCGAGGCGCGCGAGGTGCTGCCCGCCGGAGCCACGCCCGACCTTGCGGCCATATCCCGCCTGACAGTCGCGCGGGCGGTGTTCCGCGAAGCGATGCGGCTGTACCCGCCTGTGCCGATGATGGTGCGCGAAACCACCCGGCCCGAGCAGCTGCGCGGCCGCGACCTTCCGACCGGGACGCAGATCATCCTGTCGCCCTGGCACCTGCACCGGCACGAAAGGCTGTGGGCCGACCCCGACGGCTTCGATCCGGGCCGCTGGGACCGCTCCGAGGGGCGGACCAGCGCGCGCGACGCCTACATCCCCTTCAGCGCGGGCCAGCGGGTCTGCCCCGGCGCGGGGTTCGCGATGATCGAAGGGCCGCTGATGCTGTCCCTGATCGTGCGCGGCCTGCGGCTGGAGCGCGGGTCGGCCGATCCGGTCCCCGTGGCGCGGCTGACGGTGCGCGGGCGCGACGGGATCCGCCTGAGGCTGTCGCGCCGCCTGCCCTGAGCTAGCGCAGGATCGGCGGGCCGCCCGCCGCACCGGTCCGGACCGCGATCCGCAGCCCCGCGCCGATCCGGTGCGCCAGCGCCGACCAGCCCTGCGCCGCCTCGCGCGGCAGGGTGCGGGCCAAGGTCGCGTCGAAGAGCATCAGCCACGGCTCGAAATGCTCGGGCGCGACGTCGCCCGCGCTGCGGTGAACCTGCGTCGGATTGCCGTCGTAGCCGCGCTCGTACAGGATCGCATTGCGCCAGAAGGCGGCGATCCTTTCCTCGTGCGCAAGCCAGTCGGTGACATGGCGGGCAAAGATCGGCCCCAGCACCTCGTGCCGGCGGACGGCAGCGTAGAAGACGCGCACGACCTCGTCGATCTGCTGGGGCGTGACGGGAAGGCGGGGCGGGACGGTCATGGGCCGAAGCTGGCCCCGCAGCGTCGCCGGTTCAAGCCCCGGCGGGCGCGAGCAGCGCGCGCAATTCGTCGCGGAGGTCGGCCGGGTCCGCGGCATCAGGCGGCCCGCGCCGGTCCAGCGCCGCCTGCGCGCGCCTGGCCGCCGCGTCGGTCATGGTGCCGGCAGCAGCGACGGCCTGCGCGAACTCGGCCCGCGTCGCGTTGCAATGCAGCACCAGATCGCAACCCGCCGCGATGGCCGCCGCCGCGCGCTGGCCCACGTCGCCGCTCAGCGCGTTCATCCCGATGTCGTCGCTCATCAGCAGCCCGCCGAAGCCGATCCGGTCCCGGATCAGCGCGATCGCGGCGGGTGACGCCGTGGCCGGCCGGTCGTCCACCTGCGCCAGCCGGATATGCGCGGTCATCCCCATCGGCAGGTCCGCGAGCGCCCGGAACGGGGCGAAGTCGGTCCGGTCCAGTTCGTCGGGCGCGGCGTCGAGAACCGGCAGGTCGTGGTGGCTGTCCACGCGGGTGCGGCCGTGGCCGGGCATGTGCTTGACGACCGGCAGCACGCCCGCCGCCAGCAGCCCGTCCGCAGCGGCGCGGCCCATGCGCGCGACGGTTTCCGGATCGGACCCGAAGCAGCGGTTGCGCAGGAACGGGTGCGTTTCGTCCCGCGCGATGTCGAGACAGGGCGATGCGTCGCAGTCGATCCCGACCGCGCGCAATTCCTGCCCCATCAGGCGGTGGCGCAGATGGACGGCGCGCTCTCCGTCGGCGGCGCTGTCGAGGGCGGCGGGCCACTCGGTCCAGTGGGGGCCGCGCAGGCGCTGGACGCGGCCGCCTTCCTGGTCGGTCATCACGATCGCGTCGCGCCCCACGGCGTCGCGCAGGTCGGACGTCAGACGCCGCAGCTGGTCGGGGTCGCCGACATTCCGGGCGAACAGGATGAAGCCCCAGGGGTCGGCGTCGCGCAGGAAGGCGCGCTCGTCGCGGCCAAGCTCCAGGCCCTCGACACCGAGGATCGTGGCCCCGTGGCGAGAGCCGTTATGACTCCCATCGGAGTTGGGGTCCGGCGAAGCGGCGGACGCCCCGCCGCGGGGCGACAGGGCGTTCGGGGCGGCGGGATGGGTCCGTCCGGACCCGGTCACTTCGCGACCGCGGGGATGCAGTCGCCGCCAGCCTCGATCAGCGCGGCGCAGAACTTGCGGGCGGCGTCCCGGTCCTCGAAACCCGCGACCCGAAGCCGCCAGAAGGTGCGCCCGCCCGCCTCGTGCTTCTGCACGACCGGCGCCTTGCCCGCGAAAAGCGAACTGTAGCGGCCCGAGATGCGGTCCCATTCGGAGCTTGCGATCGCATCGCTGTCGAAGGCGCCGATCTGCACCAGCGCGGCGCCCGATTCCACATTGGCGGACGCCGCGGCCGGGGTGGGGGCGGGTGCCGCCGGTTCGGCCGGCGCGGCCGCGGGCGCCTCGGCCGGCGCTGCGGCGGCTGCC
>NZ_SELD02000062.1 GCF_004923205.2 Paracoccus aeridis | reverse complement strand
CGTTGCGTCGGTTGGTGCGCTGATCGGAGACAGTGGCGTACTCGGCCCCGCAGACACTGTCGGCTTGGGCGGAGAGGATCTGGTTGATGAAATCGCCGAGCATCTCGCGCAGCAAATCCGGGGAGGCTTGGCTAAGTAGCTCTTCGAGATAGGCGGTTGGGTCGATATGATTAGGGTCAGCGGCCATCGTGGTGTCCCTTTCGAGGAGATGTAGGAGTTGATTCGAAAGGTACTGCGGTGGCCGCCCACATCGTTCATGGGGCCTCACCGGCAGTTACAGATACACCACGCTAACGGCACACTGATAATGGGAGTGCGGGACAAGAACCATCCGGAATGACCCA
>NZ_SELD02000061.1 GCF_004923205.2 Paracoccus aeridis | reverse complement strand
GAAATCAGGCGCCGTCCCGGGTCAGTTCCAAGTGGAAATCAACAGCCTACATGAAGGGCCTGCAATGGGGCGTCTGGAGCCCCAACGAGATCCGCACGCTCGAGGACGAGAACCCGCGCGCAGGCGGCGATGTCTATTATCCGCCGCCGAACATGACGGCGCCAGCGGGACCTGACGAACAGGACGCCGGCCTGTTGCGGCAGCAGAAGACAGAGGAGCGAGAGCCATGACGCTGCGCAGCGCACCCCCGATCAGCCTGACGCACCCGCCGAAGGTGCAGGGCTGGGACCCCGATCCGGCGCTGCTGGAGAAGTGGACCCCCGGACTTCGCGCCGGTCCCGGCCGGGAGTCGGTGACCGGCAGCCGCACGATCAGCATCCTCGACGTCATCGGCGCCGATGGCCTGACCGGCGAGGGCGTCACCGCCCGGCGCGTCGCTGCGGCGCTGCGGGCGATCACCGCCGACGAGATCACCGTCGACATCAACAGCCCCGGCGGCGACTTCTTCGAGGGCGTGGCAATCTACAACATGCTGCGCGCCGATCCGCGCCGGGTCACCGTCCGCATCCTCGGGCTCGCCGCCTCGGCGGCCTCGGTGATCGCCATGGCCGGTGACGAGGTCCGGATCGGCCGCGCCGGGTTCCTGATGGTCCACAATGCCTGGGTCGTCGCCATCGGCAATCGCCACGACATGGCCGCGGCCGCCGAGACCATGCTCCCCTTCGATGCGGCCATGGCCGAGATCTACGCCGCCAAGGCCGGCGTCGATCTCGCGCAGGCCGGCGCGTGGATGGATGCCGAGACCTGGTTCAGCGGAGCGCAGGCGGTGGAGGCCGGTCTGGCTGACGGCTTCCTCACAGCCGATGTGGTCGAGACCGAGACCAGCGGCAGCGGTCCGAGCGCGCTCAGGCGCATCGACAGCCTGCTCGCGAAGCAGAACATCTCCCGGTCGGAACGCCGCGCGCTTCTGGCCGAACTCCGCGGCACGCAGGACGCTGCCGCTCCCGTCACGCCGCGCGCTGACGACGACTGGGCCGCCGCCGCGCGGTCCCTCATCCTGACGCTCACCTGAGAGGCAATCCCATGACCATGATGTCCCACCCTGCGCTGACGCGCGGGATCGTTGCCCTGCGCGCCGACGCCAGCGGCGATCCGAAGCAGATCTTCGCCGAGCTGCAGCGCAGCTTCGAGGCATTCAAGGCCGAGCACAGCGATCAGCTGGCCGCGCTCAGGAAAGGCCAGGAAGACGTGGTCCGGGCCGAGAAGGTCGACCGCATCAACGCCGCCGTTGGCGAGCTGCAGGCCGCCATGGATGCGCAGGCCGCGCAGATCGCAGCCCTGCGGATCGGCGGGACGGGTGGCGCACCCGGCCCGTTCGATGCCGCCTACACCGACGCCTTCCGTGCCCACTTCCGCAAGGGCGAGGTCTCGGCGGCGCTGAACAAGGGCGCTGACGCCGAAGGCGGCTATCTGGCGCCGGTCGAATGGGACCGCACCATCACTGACAAGCTGGTCGAGGTCTCGCCCATGCGCCAGATCGCCTCCGTCCAGACGATCTCCGGTGCAGGCTTCCGCAAGCTCTTCTCGGCCCAGGGCTTCGGCTCGGGCTGGGTCGGCGAGACCGCCCCGCGGCCGCAGACCAGCACGCCGCAGTTCGGGCATCTCGACTACACCCCTGGCGAGATCTACGCCAATCCGGGCGCCACCCAGCAGATGCTCGACGATGCCGCGATCAACCTCGAGCAGTGGATCGCCAGCGAGATCGAGGCCGAGTTCGCCTACCAGGAGGGCATCGCCTTCGTGGCCGGTGACGGCGTCAACAAGCCCTCGGGGGTCCTGACCTATGCCGAGGGTGGATCGAAGGCGACTGCCCACCCGTGGGGCGCGATCCCGACCATCACCGCCGAGAGTGCGACGGCGATCACTGCCGACGAGCTGATCGATCTGGTCTATTCTCTCCCGGGTCAGGCGGCGCAGAATGCCCGCCTGGTCGCGAACCGCAACACCT
>NZ_SELD02000060.1 GCF_004923205.2 Paracoccus aeridis | reverse complement strand
GGTCGCGCGCTTTAGCGCCATCCATTTTCGGGGCTAGTTGATTCGGCAGGTGAGTTGTTACACACTCCTTAGCGGATTTCGACTTCCATGACCACCGTCCTGCTGTCTTAATCGACCAACACCCTTTGTGGGTTCTAGGTTAGCGCGCAGTTGGGCACCGTAACCCGGCTTCCGGTTCATCCCGCATCGCCAGTTCTGCTTACCAAAAATGGCCCACTTGGAGCTCCCGATTCCATGGCACGGCTCACCGGAGCAGCCGTGCCGTCCTACCTATTTAAAGTTTGAGAATAGGTCGAGGGCGTTGCGCCCCC
>NZ_SELD02000059.1 GCF_004923205.2 Paracoccus aeridis | reverse complement strand
ATCGCTCGATCCACGAGCGCTCCACCCCCTGCCACTCCGCATTGCGGACTCCGCCACGGCAGAGTCGAACCGCCTTTGGGCCGGCCTGCCGGCTTACACGGTGAAGCTAAAACCCTTCGTCTTCGATGAGCCTGCACAGTGGACTCCGCAGCTGCAGAGTTGAACGACGCTCGAACCGAAATCTAGGGAGTACTCATTGCGATCTCCACCAACCCCGCCGTGGCAGAGTCCATCGGATTCGCACTAGCCAGAACGAGGACGACAACATGGTTCGGCTTCGGCTAGTCCGCAATGCGGACTCCGCCATGGTGAAGTTGTATAACGTGTGACCCAGCCGCTGCCCGCGGCGCATTCCTAAATGGACGAGCTCCTCGGCACGGCGCACTCTGCCACGGCAGAGTCGGGAACAAGTTCATCGAGCCGGCTCAGTAAAGCGAGCACGAAGTGTTCACGACTCTGCAGCGGCAGAGTTGGGTGGCGTTTCCCGAAGCCGTTTCGTTGTGCGCCAACATGCTTCGCTCTCGGTTAGTCCACAGTGCGGACTCTGCCACGGCAGAGTGAGATGATGCTCGAACCGATAGTGCCCCGTGGCGTGGTGGAATTCGGATCGGCATCTGGTCA
>NZ_SELD02000006.1 GCF_004923205.2 Paracoccus aeridis | reverse complement strand
CAAAAGCCTACTTCAGGGAGGACCACTTTTCAGGGGGCAGACCAGTGACCTCCTGAGGGAGATGCGCGCGACATTCGCCGAGGCGCGCGAGGCGGCGCCGTCGATCCTGTTCATCGACGAGATCGACTCCGCCGGTGATCGGAACGGCAGGGATAGGCACGCCGAAAACTACCGCCGCCAGGTGGTGAACGCGCTCCTCGAACTGACGGACGGCACGCTCCGGATGGAGGGCGTCGTCCTCGTCGCGGCGTGCAACGACGTGGCCGCCCTTGATCCGGCCTTGACCCGGCCCGGTCGCATCGACGCGGTGGTGGAGGTCCGACGCCCCGGCCTCGTGGCGACGGAGCGGATCCTTAAACACCATGCTCGCGGAGACATCGCTCCGGGCGAGATCTCGGATCTGGCGCGGAAGGCGGTCGGCAGGACCGCGGCTGAACTGGACGGTGCGGTGCGTGAGGCGCGCAGCCTCGCCCGGCAGCGGGGGGAGGCGTTGACGGCCGCCCACCTGTCCGCGGCGCTGGGGATCGGCGACGAAGACGCCGAGATCGTCCGGCGCGTGGCAATCCATGAAGCGGGGCATGCCATCGCCGCTTTCAGACTAGGGTGCGGCCGGGTCGAGCGGATCACCATCTCGCCCGCCGGCGGCAACGTCCTCCTCGGAGGGCGGAAGCCCCTCATCAGCGCCCAGGACGTCACGGATCGGATGGAGGTCATCCTCGCTGGCAGGGCCGCTGAGGAGCTGGTTCTGGGGAGCCCGTCAGTCGGCGCGGGCGGCGCTCCGACGAGCGACCTAGCCTTGGCCTCGGACCTTGCCCTGCGACTTGAACTGTCCTGGGGCCTGACCGACCACGGGATCCTCTACCAGGCGGACCCTTCCGGCGCCTTGCTGGCCGCGTGCCCCGAGGTAAGGGGCAGAGCGAACGACCGCCTTCGTGAGGCGATGGGGAGGGTTCGTGCCAGGCTCAGCGATGAACGACCGGCGCTCGAGGCCCTGGCGGAACGACTGGTGGCCGAGCGGACGATGGAGCCCGGTGAAGGAGCGCATGAGGGCTGGTTCTTGGAAGGCCTGGCCCCCGCGGCCACGACGGGGGTGGCATGATGAAGGAACCGGCAGCGACGGGCGCAGGCGCCGGGATCAGCGGCGAACGGGTGACGGCAGCGATGGACGAGACGGCCGCCTTGTCCGAGATCCTGGACCTCCTGTTCTGGGCGGCAGAGGGCGTAGGCGGGGCGCAGGGAGCGGCCATGGCGCGCGGGGCTATGGTGGCTCGGGAAAGGCTGGACGTGTTGCGGTGCGCCCTTATGATCGGAGGAGAGTCGGCCGCCCGGTCCGGCGGTTGACGACCCGTTAGATCAACGCACCATAGGGGCTGCGACCCTGTCTGAGCACGGTGAAGGCATCACGCGACGAAAGTTGTTCGACCTGGTATGGACCAAGCCGGCGCCCGAGGTGGCAACCAACCTCGGTATCAGTGAAATTGAACTTCGCAGGAGATGCTCAAAACATCATGTCCCTTGCCCGCCCCCCGGTTATTGGGCGCGGGTCGTCCAAGGAGATCTCTTCGAGCGGCCCCCGCTACGGCCGGTCACTGACCCCACCTTGCAACTCGTAGACTTGGCGATACAGCCACGCCCGATCGCGGCGCCCACCACCCCCGCACCGGATGAGCCTGATGCTCCTTCAGAGGCAATTCAGCTTGGCCAAGATATATGGCCTGCAGAAATTTTGCGGAAGTGGGAGTCCGCTACACAACTGGGATTTCCCTCGATATTGGAAATCAAGTAGTCAATGCACTCGATTAGTCGGGGGTTGATAACGTTTGGCTTTACGGCCTCAAGCGCCTTCTTTGCCTGCTGCCTGCTTGTAGAGATCCCTAAGTTGCTCCGAATTTCGTAGTGGCTCATTAGTGCCATGACTAACGCAGCATATTGATCACCGGCAAATGACAGTATCTGGTCATAGATCGGCTTCGCCCCGGGAGACACACCATTGTTATATGATACGCCGTTTCCAACGCGACAAATCATTATCGTCCTAAATAAAGGCTCGGCAATGTTGGGTATAATCGCAGAAGCCTCAGGAATGTAACTGATTAGACTGCGAGCCACAGGAACTTCGTGGTGGAAATTATCCCATGCATGATGTGTATCCTTAAGCTGAATAAGAAGCTCATTAACGATAATAAGCCGTTCAGAATTTGATCTATAGGCATTGCCCCCCACAATTTCGAAAAACTGTTCTCCCAGCGCATACTTGTCCGCGTGAAGGTTGGCCTTGAATCCCTCCAAGACAGTCCCGAGCTTCATTCGCGGCTCATCTAGGCAGCTATTCCAAATGCAAGGTGCGATGATAGAAATGTTCTTTCGAACTGCAGGATCTGTGTCCGGAGAAACAAAGATTCCAAATACTGTTCTGAGGATATTTCCACAGAAGTGAGTCGGAAGCTCTAAGACTCTCTGCTCAATCGTTTTTGCCGTTGCGGCGTCTAACGGCAAAGTGCGCTTCTTCAGGTTTCCGATGAAGGCCTGAACTTGAAGCGCCGCCTCGGAGGGCTGGTCGTTCAGAACATCCTGGACACAAGTCTGAAGCCAACCCAACAACTCGAAGGCATTAATGTTATAGTTGTTCGGATGAGATATACCTATACTATTTCTCATGTCTAGAATATGCTTCAGCTTTGCATAAGTTGTGTCAGCGATTAGCTCTAGCTTCCTACAACTATCGATAAGAACGATGTCTTTAATATTACCAAGATCGGCCTCAGTAGAATACATGTCGCGATTTTTGCCACCGCCAACAGCAGCATCGAAGAAAATGTCTAAGCCGTATCGAATTGCTTTCTTTCTCAGATCAACAATTACCTCATTCCAAACAGCATTGAGTGAATAATCAAAAGGACCATAACCAGCGCCGACTACAAACTTCGAAAGATAGCGCGCCTCAGACTTGATCTCTGGCGGCAACTTATCGATAAAAGCTGGTAGGTTATTCCCGATAATTTCGCGCTCTGCAGCGGCTGCAATGATATGCTCAGATGGAAGGCCAACGCTTTCCAGATAATCTACTATTCTCTGCGCCTGGGGATCAACTAGCTGATTAGGTTTTCCTTGGATAATCTCATTCATTGGAATTCCTCTTTCAATTTGATAGCAGGAGTGTTAATGTTCAGCCTTCCGTATTAGAAAGCTATGTTAAGAACGGTCATGGCGCTACAAAAAATGTTGGGAAATTTCTAATCGGCCTACGACAAGGCCTCCACGAAGGACGTGCAAGCAGCACCCCTGTCGGTTCGCTGCGGTGTGGGCCGAACTGCTCTGCAAAAGACGTATTGATGTTGATGGTCTTCGACTCGGATGTAATCAGCTCGACGAGTGCCGGTCCATGACGAAGTCAACGAAGGTGCTGGCGGCGCCGATAGCCAGTCGGGCATGACGCGGCTGCAGCCCTTTGAAGCTCCTGCCGCGACCGTGCCCTTTGCCGTAGGCGTTTCGGAGAGGAGCCAGAGAGTGCGCGATCTTACCGAGGCTCGTCAGGATGTCGCGGATCTCCGAAGCTCCCTTGGCTGTCTCTTCGATGCCCTCGGGCATGATCCTCAGCTCCTTCCGCAGAAGCTTCAGCAGGTCTGGTATCTCCGCCCTAGAGGGATACTCGACCTTACGATCGTCTAGGATGAGCTTGCAGCATCCTTCAACTATCTCTTTGGCAAGCGCGATGGCCTCGCCTGGCTCCGTATCCCCGATGCGCTCGAGCCGCCTCAAGTCCTCGTAGAGCGTATCGGAGTTCAAGGTGGCTGCGACCGCCTTCATTCGGTGCAGCGGCATGCCAAGTGCATGCACCTTCCTCTGCGGGACGTAGATGGGGCGGCCGTCGATAACCTGATCTTCGACCAGTTCCCATCCATCGGCCGCAAGGTGACCGTTGAACGCAGTCACGAGAGCCGTTTGCTCTTCTGCATCTCTGCGCACAACCGGATGGACGACCTCGCAGATGAAGCGCAGCAGGGTCTCTTCATCTGCATCATAAAGCCGGAAACGAGGGTCGCCGTAAATCCAGTCCAACGGCCAGTCCGCATTGTTGACACAGTGCTGCCATATGTCACCCTCGGCGGTCTCGAACCGGCTGTCTCCTGACGGCAAGATCGACAGTTCGTAGATGCGACTTAGAAACGACACTTCGTCAAGAGCGCCGAACCAGATAGTGCCTCGCGCCCTCATCTCGTCCAAGAGGGCGGAGCGTGTGCGAGGAGCCACACGTCCGTCTGAGACCCCGGATCCGTGTGGGCGGACACGGTTCGGCGTTACCGCAGCTTTCACCAAGAACTTCTCATCGCTTCCACAAACAAGCTGCAGGTTGGTGTCGATGACGTCGACGATCTGTTTCAGATCGCTCTCCACCTCTACGAAAGCGGATACCGGTAGCCTGATGAAAGCGGTCCAGAGTTCAGTGCCCCCGTTCCAGTTATCGTCTCCGGTATGCTGAAGGTCGATCTCAGCCAATGTAAGAACCCGGAGCGCAGCACTTTCACCTCTTGCCCGTAGCAGCTCGACCACAGTCGGTAGGGCGCCTTCGATCTGCCGTCTTATGCTCAGGTAGCGCATCCGTCCGACCGCTCCATATGGACTATTCGACAAGAACTTGGCGCATCTCGAGGGAGGCAGCAACCGGTCAGGCCATGCGCTTCAAAATTGAAGAAGGCGGCCGCTGCCGGCCGCCTGGTAGGTATTCGATCCTTCTGTAAGCCGCTTGCCTTAAAATCGACCGGTGGAAAAGTTATGGCTCGCAAAAGGACAAATTATGGGCGGCAGAAGGAAAAGTTTTGCCTGTCAGCACACCAGCCGAAGTCCCCCCGCTTGGTCAGCCGCACTTCGAATGGCCGCAGTCCATGCAGGTCAGGCAGTTCTCCACCTTGCGGACGGCGGTGCTGCCGCAGGCCGGGCAGGACGGGCCGCGCGAGCGCGCGGCAGTCGCCCCCGTCTTCGGCCCGGCGCCGAGTTCCGTCACCTCGGCCTTGGGGTCCGACTTCAGCCCCAGCCCCTCGCCGGCGAGCGAGCCTGTCGCGACCATGTGCCGCTCGATCACGCCGCCGATGGCTGCGAGGATCGAGGGGACGTAGCGCCCCTCCATCCACGCGCCGCCGCGGGGGTCGAACACCGCCTTCAGCTCCTCAACCACGAAGCTCACGTCGCCGCCGCGGCGGAACACGGCCGAGATCATCCGCGTGAGGGCCAGCGTCCAGGCGTAATGCTCCATGTTCTTGGAGTTGATGAAGATCTCGAACGGTCGGCGGGCGCCGTCCATCACCACGTCGTTGATGGTGATGTAGATGGCGTGCTCGCTGCCCGGGAACTTCAGCTTGTAGGTCGCGCCCTCCAGCGCCGCCGGGCGGTCCAGCGGCTCGGTCAGGTAGCCGCCCACGCTCGCCGGAACGGGCTGCGGCGCCGGAGAAGCGTCGCTGACCGACAGGACGCTGCCCGTGACGTCGTTCGGGCGGTAGGTCGTGCAGCCCTTGCAGCCGAGATGCCAGGCCTGCAGGTAGACGTCCTGGAAGGCGTCGAAGTCGATGTCCTCGGGGCAGTTGATGGTCTTCGAGATCGAGGAATCGACCCATTCCTGCGCCGCCGCCTGCATCGCGACGTGATCCGACGGGGGCAGGGTCTGCGCGTCCACGAAATGGGCGGGCAGGGGGGCGTCGCCGTTCTTCGCGCGCCACATCTGGACGGCGTGGTCGACGACCTCCTCCTCGGTCCGGGTGCCGTCCTTCTGCAGGACCTTGCGCTTGTAGGCGTAGGCGAAGACCGGCTCGATCCCCGAGCTGACGTTCCCGGCGTAGAGGCTGATCGTCCCCGTCGGCGCGATCGAGGTCAGAAGCGCGTTCCGGATCCCGTGGGTGCGCACCGCCTCGCGCACGTCGTCGTCCATCCGGCGCATGAAGCCCGAGGCGAGATAGGCGTCGGCGTCGAACAGCGGGAAGGCGCCCTTCTCGCGCCCGAGGTCCGCCGAGGTCAGGTAGGCGGCCCGCGCGATCCGCTTCATCCACGCGCGCGTGGCCTCGACCGCGTCGGGCGCGCCGTAGCGCAGGCCGACCATGAGGAGCGCGTCGGCAAGGCCGGTGACGCCAAGACCGATCCGGCGCTTGGCCGCGGCCTCGCGCGCCTGCGCCTCAAGCGGGAAACGCGACACGTCGACGACGTTGTCCATCATCCGCACGGCGGTCGCGACCAGTTCGTCCAGCGCCGATTCATCCAGCCGCGCGTCGTTGCCGAACGGGTCCAGCACCAGCTTCGCGAGGTTGATCGACCCCAGCAGGCAGGCCCCATAAGGGGGCAGCGGCTGCTCGCCGCAGGGGTTGGTGGCGGCGATCTGTTCGACATAGTGCAGGTTGTTGTCGGCGTTGATGCGGTCGATGAAGATCACGCCCGGCTCGGCGTAGTCGTAGGTCGCGCGCATGATCCGGTTCCACAGCTCGCGCGCCTGCACGGTGTGGTAGACCCGGCCGCCGAACTGCAGATCCCACGCGGCGTCGGCCTGGACCGCCTCCATGAACGGATCGGTGACGAGGACGGACAGATTGAACATCCGCAGCCGGGCGCTGTCCTGCTTGGCCTTGATGAACGCCTCGATGTCGGGGTGGTCGCAGCGCATCGTGGCCATCATCGCCCCGCGGCGCGATCCCGCCGACATGATCGTGCGGCACATCGCGTCCCAGACGTCCATGAAGGACAGCGGTCCCGAGGCGTCGGCGGCCACGCCCTTCACCTCGGCCCCGCGCGGGCGGATGGTCGAGAAGTCGTAGCCGATCCCGCCGCCCTGCTGCATGGTCAGCGCGGCTTCCTTCAGCATCTCGAAGATGCCGCCCATGCTGTCGGGGATGGTGCCCATGACGAAGCAGTTGAACAGCGTGACGCTGCGCCCGGTGCCCGCGCCGGCGAGGATGCGGCCGGCGGGCAGGAAGCGGAAGTCCTCGAGCGCGGCGTAGAAGCGGTCCTCCCAGCGGGCCGGGTCGGCCTCGACGCTGGCGAGATCGCGGGCGACGCGGCGCCAGCTGTCCTCGACCGTGGTGTCGAGCGGGGTGCCGTCCGCATCCTTCAGCCGGTATTTCATGTCCCAGATCTGCTCGGCGATGGGGGCGGCGAAACGGGTCATGTCGGGATCCTCGAAGCGGTCGGTCGGGCAAGGAGGGGGTGATGCCGCACGGCGCGGATGGGGGCAAGCCGTTATGCGGCGTCAGCCGTCGAGGTCGGGTCCCGGCTGTCCCGCCAGCTCGTCGATCACCTGCTGCCACAGCGCCGCGGGCTGCGCGCCCGGCACGACATGGGTGTTGCCGACGATGAACGTGGGCACCGAGGTCACGCCGCGCTGGCGGGCGTGCGTCTCTGCCTCGATCACCTCGTCGCGGTCGGCGTCGGTGGCCAGCAGGCGTTCCACCATCATCCCGTCCATGCCGGCCGCGTCGGCGATCTGCGCCAGCACGTCGGCGCGGCCGATGTTCCGGCCCTCGCGCCAGTGCGCCGCCATCAGACCCGACATGACGCGGGTCTGCGCGCCCTCGATCCGCGCCCAGTGAAGCAGACGGTGCGCGTCGGTGGTGTCGGGGACGCGGTCGATCGCGGCCATGTTCAGCCACAAGCCCAGCCGCTCGGCCGCTTCCAGCACGGGGCGGTTGGCGGCAATGATGCCCTTGTCGTCCTTGAACCGCGCCAGCATGTAGGCCGTGTGCGCCATCCCCGACCGGGGCATGTCGGGGTTCAGCCGGAACGGGCGCCAGGTCACGTCGAACGGGTGATCCGGGCGGCTTTCCAGCGCCCGGTCAAGCTCTGCCTTGCCGATCAGGCACCACGGGCAGACGGGATCTGCGAAGATGTCGAGGGTGACGGTCATCTGGTTTCCAGCCATCTGGTGTCCATCGGCGACGGGCGTCGCCGCAGCCGAACCCGAGATGCGGGCTTTGCGCCTGCGGTGCAAGGGGGTGGCCGCGCCGGGGGCGGCGGGTCGGGCGCCGCGCCGGGCGCCGAGGGCAGCCGCACACGAAAACGGCCCGCGCGAGCGGCGGGCCGTCCTTGTCTCGATCTGCCGTCATGTCGGGCGGCGCACCCTTCGGGTGGTCTGCCAAGCACGTCGGGCGCACCCTTCGGGTGGGCCGGAAAGCCGGATCAGAGCAGGCGGAGGTTCGCTGCCGAGGCGCGGCCGTCGCGGCCGGACTGCAGTTCGTATTCCACCTTCTGGTTGTCGTTCAGGCCCGTCAGGCCGGCACGCTCGACCGCCGAGATGTGGACGAACACGTCCTTGCCGCCGTCATCGGGGGCGATGAATCCGAACCCCTTGGTGCCGTTGAACCATTTAACCGTGCCGGTCGCCATGACCTTGTCTCCTTCGTAATCCCGGCGGCGAGATTGCCGTTCCGAGCCGTGCAGCCCTTTCGCAGTCCGGCTGCCCCGTGAAGGGAGGCGGTAGAAAGTCATGCTCACGCGCGGTCAACGATGCCCGATTCCCTGCAAAACGCAAGACCCTGCATCACGCTTGCGCGACCGGGGGGAACCGGCCCGGCAAAAACCTGCCGGGCCGATCAGCAAAGCGTCGGGCACAGGGGTCAGCGCTGGTCGGGCGGGGTCGCCTCGGCAGCCAGCGCCGCGACCGCGTCCGCCAGCGTCTGGGTCCGCGATCCCTGCTGGTCGAGCCGGCGGATCGACACGGTGCGGTCGGCCACTTCCTTCTGCCCCACAGCCATGATGACCGGCACCTTGCCCAGCGAATGTTCGCGGACCTTGTAGTTGATCTTCTCGTTCCGCGTGTCCGCCTCGGCCCGGATGCCGGCCGCCGTCAGCGCCGCCACGACCTCGTGGACGTAGGGATCGGCGTCCGACACGATCGAGGCCACCACCACCTGCCGCGGCGCGAGCCACAGCGGCAGCTTGCCCGCGAAGTTCTCGATCAGCATGCCGATGAACCGCTCGAAGCTGCCGAGCACGGCGCGGTGGAGCATGACCGGGCGGTGCTTCTGCCCGTCCTCGCCGACATATTCCGCGTCCAGCCGCTCGGGCAGGTTCGGGTCCACCTGCAGCGTCCCGCACTGCCAGTCGCGCCCGATGGCGTCGGTCAGCACGAACTCGAGCTTGGGGCCGTAGAACGCGCCCTCGCCCTCGAAGATCTCGTAGCTGTGGCCGGCGGCGGTCACCGCGTTCGCAAGCGCGGCCTCGGTGTGGTCCCAGCTTTCCTCGGTCCCGATCCGCTTTTCGGGACGGGTGGACAGCTTGATGCGCCACGTGTCGAAGCCGAGATCGGCGTAGATGCGCGACAGGAACTCGATGAAGCGGCGCGATTCGCCTTCGATCTGCGCGGGCGTGCAGAAGATGTGCGCGTCGTCCTGGGTAAAGCCGCGCACGCGCATGATCCCGTGCAGCGCGCCCGACGGCTCGTAGCGGTTGCACGACCCGAACTCGGCCATCCGTAGCGGCAGGTCGCGGTAGGATTTCAGGCCGACGTTGAACACCTGCACGTGGCAGGGGCAATTCATGGGCTTGAGGGCGTTGACCGTCTTCTCGCGGGCGTGTTCCTCGTCAACCTCGACGATGAACATGTGCTCCTGGTAGTTCTCCCAGTGGCCCGACTGCTCCCACAGCTTGCGGTTGACGACCTGCGGGGTGTTCACCTCGACATAGCCGCCACGGCGCTGCTGGCGGCGCATGTAGTCCTGCAGCGTCGTGTAGATCGTCCAGCCGTTCGGGTGCCAGAAGACCTGGCCCGGCGCCTCTTCCTGCATGTGGAACAGGTCCATCTCGCGCCCCAGCTTGCGGTGGTCGCGCTTCGCGGCCTCCTCCAGCATGGTCATGTGGGCCTTGAGTTCGTCGCGGTTGCGGAACGCCACGCCGTAGATGCGCTGAAGCATCGGGCGGGTGCTGTCGCCCAGCCAGTAGGCGCCGGCGACGTGGGTGAGCTTGAAGGCGTCCGCGGGCAGCTGGCCGGTCGATTGCAGGTGCGGGCCGCGGCAGAGATCCTGCCAGTCGCCGTGCCAGTACATCCGCAGGTCCTGGCCTTCAGGGATGCGGTCGATCAGCTCGACCTTGAACGGCTCGCCGCGCTCCTCGTAGTAGGCGACGGCGCGGGCGCGGTCCCAGACCTCGGTCCGGACCGGATCGCGCGCGGCGATGATCTGGCGCATCCTCGCCTCGATCGCGCCCAGATCCTCGGGCGTGAAGGGCTCGGCGCGGTCGAAGTCGTAGAACCAGCCCTGGTCGCGCACCGGGCCGATCGTGACCTTCACGTCGGGCCACAGTTCCTGCACCGCGCGCGCCATCACGTGGGCGAAGTCGTGCCGGATCAGTTCCAGCGCCGGGCCCGCGTCCTTCATCGTGTTGATCGACAGCTGCCCCGAGACGGCGATCGGCCAGGCAAGGTCGATGTGGTTGCCGTCCAGCGTCGCGCTGACCGCGTTCTTCGCAAGGCTCGGCGCGATCGAGGCGGCGACCTCGGCCGCGGTCACGCCGGCGGGGTAGTCACGGCTCGCGCCATCGGGAAAGGTCAGGGAAATCCGGGACATCGCGTCCTCCCAATCGGTCTGGCGCCCACGGAACGCCCGGTTGCGGGTATGTCGTCGTCCTGTGGCCCGGCGGGGCGGTGGTGTCAATGGAGGGGAAGGGGCCTTGCCCCCGACGAACGGGGCTGACGCCCCACCGATCCCGTGGAATACTTCCGTGACGAGGAACGGGGGACGCGGAATGTTTCACACCACGGCGGGAGGACGGCGGCTGGCCCATGACCGGATCGAGGGCGAGGGGCCGGTGATCGTGTTCATCCACGGCTTCCGGTCGGACCGGAAGGGGACCAAGGTCGCCGCCCTGTCCGACCGGTGCCGCGCCGAGGGGCGGGCGATGCTCGCGTTCGACCTGTCCGGCCACGGCGAGAGCGACGGCTCGGTCGAGGAGTTCGGAATCTCCGACTGGGTCGAGGATGCGACGGACATCATCGACGCGCTCGCGCCCGGGCGGCATGTACTGGTCGGGTCGTCGCTCGGCGGGTGGCTGTCGCTGCTGCTGGCGCGGGACCGGCCCGACCGGGTCGCGGGGCTGGTCACGATCGCCGCCGCCCCCGACTTCACCCGGCGGATGGAAGGCGAGTTCTCCGAGGCCGACCGGGCCGATCTGGCGGGGAAGGGGTTCGTGACGCGGCCGTCGGACTATGAAGGGGGCGACTACGTCTTTTCGCGCCGCCTGTTCGACCAGGGCGCGGACAACCTTGTCCTCGCCGAGCCGCTGACCTTGCCGATGCCGGTCAGGATGCTGCAGGGCACCGCCGACGTGGACGTGCCCATGTCCGAGGCGCTGCGTCTCTTGGACCACGCGACCGGACCCGACATCCGCCTGACGCTGGTGCGCGACGCCGACCACCGCTTTTCCGCGCCGCCCCAGCTTCAGCTGATGCTGTCCGCCATCGCCGAGGTCGCCACGGGGCCGGGCGCTTGACCCGCGCGCGACTCTGCCGCATCTTTAACTGAACGATCGTTCAATAACCGGGGAGGGGTTGGCGGATGTTCACCCGAGGCATGGAATTCGACCTGGGCGAGGATGTGAACGCGCTGCGCGACACCGTGCACCGCTGGGCGCAGGACCGGATCAAGCCGATCGCGGGCCAGGTCGACGCATCGAACGAATTCCCCGCCGCGCTGTGGCGCGAGATGGGCGATCTCGGCCTGCTCGGCATCACCGTCCCCGAGGAATACGGCGGCAGCGGGATGGGCTATCTCGCCCATACCATCGCGGTCGAGGAAATCGCCCGCGCCTCGGCCAGCATCAGCCTGTCCTACGGCGCCCATTCCAACCTGTGCGTGAACCAGCTGAAGCTGAACGGCTCGGACGAGCAGAAGCGCAAGTACCTGCCGAAGCTGTGCTCGGGCGAGCATGTCGGGGCGCTGGCCATGTCCGAGGAAGGCGCGGGCTCCGACGTGGTCGGGATGAAGCTCAGGGCCGAGAAGCGGAACGGCTACTACGTTCTCAACGGCTCCAAGTACTGGATCACCAACGGCCCCGACGCCGACACGCTGATCGTCTATGCCAAGACCGACCCCGAGGCGGGCTCGAAGGGGATGACCGCGTTCATCGTGGAAAAGGGCATCCGCGGCTTCACGCAGGGGCCGCATTTCGACAAGCTGGGGATGCGCGGGTCGAACACGGGCGAGCTGGTCTTCGACAACGCCGAGATCCCGTTCGAGAACGTGCTCGGCGACGAGGGCAGGGGGGTGCGCGTCCTGATGTCCGGCCTCGACTACGAGCGGCTGGTCCTGTCGGGAATCGGCACCGGGATCATGGCGGCCTGCCTCGACGAGGTGATGCCCTATGTCCGCGAGCGCCGGCAGTTCGGGCAGCCGATCGGGAACTTCCAGCTGATGCAGGGCAAGATCGCCGACATGTACGTCGCGCTGAACACCGCCCGCGCCTATGTCTACGAGGTCGCCCGCGCCTGCGACGCCGGGAAGGTCACCCGACAGGACGCGGCGGGGGCGGTGCTCTACGCCAGCGAGCAGGCGATGGTGCAGGCCCATCAGGCCGTGCAGGCGCTGGGCGGCGCGGGGTTCCTGAACGACAGCGTCGTCTCGCGCCTGTTCCGCGACGCCAAGCTGATGGAGATCGGCGCCGGCACCAGCGAGATCCGGCGGATGCTGATCGGCCGCGAACTGATGGCGCTGGACTGATGCGCGCTAGCCTGCGTCTTCTGCGGGATGAAGCGGCGTCATGAACGGCTTTTTCGCCTATGTCCGCGACGAAGGCCTGCTGCACGGCCGAATGGAGTGGCTGGTCGGCGCGATCGAGGTCGCGGCCACCCTGATCGACCTTGTCGCCATCGCCGTGTTGCTCGTCGGCGCGGCCCGCTTCCTGATCGGCTACGTCAAGGCCGAGTGTGGCCCCGGAGAGGACAGGCGCAAGCGCGGGCTCAACGCAGAGCGGGTGGAACTGGGGCGCTACATCCTCGCCGGACTGGAAATCCTGATCGTCTCGGACATCATCACCACGGCAGTCAGCCTGGCGATGGCTGATCTTGTATTCCTCGGCATCCTTGTCGTGATTCGCTCGGTGACGTCGTTCTTCCTTGAACGCGAGCTTGAGACTGTGCGGCGGGAACTGGGCGAAGCGGAAGAACCGCGCACGGGCAGGGCATGAGACAGATGCTGTTCCACACCGACTACGAGGCGTCGCGGCGGACGTCCCGCGCGAACTCGCGGGCGATGATCGACCAACCGATCCTTCGTGCGATCTGCATGGCCGCGGCCCTGCCGCTCATGGCCGGGGCGGCGCGCGCCATGCCCGCCGACCAGGCGAACATCGACGCCCCCGCGCTGGACGCCTGCGTCGAGAGGGCCGGCCGGGGCGAGGCCGCGATGGCCTGCGTGGGCACGACGCAGGCCGCCTGCGTGGCGCATGTCAGGGAAGCCTACAGGGACGTGGGGGAGGTTCATGGCGAGGTGCCGTGCCTCGGCGCCGAGCGCGACTACTGGGACACCCGCCTGACCGACCGCTACGACCGGCTGATGGCGATCGAGCAGGGGCGGGGCGCGGACCGCGCCGACGCCCTGCGCGCGGCCGAGCGGGCGTGGATCTCGTTCCGCGACGCGCTCTGCGGCTATGACCGGCTGACGAACGGCCACGGCACCGGCGGCGAGACGGCGGAGCCGCTGTGCCTCGTGCGCGAGACGGCGCGGCAGTCGCTGATCCTCGACGGCTACATCGGGGATCGAAACTGATGCGGCCGACGCTCGCCGGGTCCGACTACGAGGCGCTGCGGCGCGGGTTCCGCTGGAACCTGCCCGCGCGGCTGAACATGGCCGAGCAGGTGGTCGGCGGCTGGGCGCGCCGCGAGCCGGACCGCACGGCGATCCTGGAATACGACGGTGCCGAGCCGCGCCCGGTGAGCTACGGCGAACTGGACGCCCGCGCCGACCGGCTCGCCCACGCGCTGGGCGCCGCGCGCGGCGACCGGGTCGGGGTGCTGCGGACGCAATCGGCGTGGACCGCCGCGGCGCACGCGGCGATCTGGAAGGCGGGGGCGATCTCGGTCCCGCTGTTCAAGCTGTTCGGCGTGGATGCGCTGCGGCTGCGGCTGGACGACGCCGGCATCCGCTCCGTCGTGACCGACCCCGAGGGGCGCGCGATGCTGGCCCCCTTCGGCCTTGACGTGATCGTGCCCGAGGAGGACGGCCTGCCCGAAGCCGGCCCGTTCCCGGCGGCCGACACCGGGCCGGAAGACCCGGCGGTGATGATCTACACCTCGGGCACCACGGGCGCGCCCAAGGGGGCGCTGCACGCCCACCGCGTCCTGACCGGCCACCTGCCGGGGGTGGAGATGAGCCACGACCTGCTGACGCCCGGCCGCGACGTGCTGTGGACGCCCGCCGACTGGGCGTGGATCGGCGGGCTTCTGGACGTGGCGATGCCGGGCCTCGCGCTCGGCGTGCCGGTGGTCGCGGCGCGGCTGCCCAAGTTCGACGTGGACGCCTGCCGCAAGCTGGTCGCGGCCTGCGGCGTGACCTCGGTCTTCCTGCCGCCGACCGCGCTCAGGATGTTCAAGGCGGCGGACGCGACGCTGCCGGGCCTGCGCTCGGTCGCGTCGGGGGGCGAGACGCTGGGGGCCGAGATGCTCGACTGGGGCAGGCGGGCGCTGGGGGTCACGATCAACGAATTCTACGGCCAGACCGAATGCAACATGGTCGCGTCTTCTGCCTCGACCATGTTCCCGGCCCGCCCCGGCTGCATCGGCCGCGCCGTGCCGGGCTTCGACGTGGCGGTGATCGACCAAACCGGCCAGCCGACCGACGGCGAAGGCGACATCGCCATCCGCCGCCACGATTCCGCCGGGGGGGCCGCGTCCATGTTCCTCGGCTACTGGAACCGCCCCGACGCAACGGACGAGAAGTTCCGCGGCGACTGGCTCGTGACCGGCGACCGGGGCGTCATCGAGGACGGCTACATCCGCTTCGTCGGCCGCGACGACGACGTGATCACGTCCGCCGGCTACCGCATCGGCCCGTCCGAGATCGAGGACGCGCTGATCCGCCACCCCGCCGTCGCCGCCGCCGGCGTCATCGGCAAGCCCGATCCCCTGCGGACCGAGATCGTCGTGGCCTACGTCGTCCTGCGCGACGGCTTCGCCGCGTCCGACGCGCTCGCCGCCGAACTGCAGGACCATGCCCGCGTCCACTGCGCCGCGCACAGCTACCCGCGCGAGGTCGTGTTCCTTGACGCATTGCCGATGACCGTCACCGGCAAGGTCATGCGGCGCGAGCTTCGCAAGCTGGCGGCGGGCGCATGACCCTCGCCGCCCTCTCCCCCGACACGCCCTCACCGGAGCCCGCCGCATGAAACTCCGCACCACCGCGCTGCCTTCGTCCGACGCCTTCCGTGCCAACCGCGAGGCGCATCTGGGCATGCTCGACGCCGTCCGGCAGGCCGCCGACGCTGCACTGCAAGGCGGGGGCCCGGAGGCGGTCGCCCGCCATGTCAGCCGCGGCAAGATGCCGCCGCGCGAGCGGGTGGCGAACCTCCTCGACCCGGGCTCGGCCTTCCTCGAGATCGGCGTCACCGCCGCGCACGGCATGTACGACGGCGCGGCACCCGGCGCGGGCGTCATCGCGGGCGTGGGCCGCGTCAACGGGCAGGACGTGATGGTCGTCGCCAACGACGCCACCGTGAAGGGTGGCACCTACTACCCGATGACGGTCAAGAAGCACCTTCGCGCGCAGGAGATCGCCGAGGAATGCGCGCTGCCCTGCGTCTACCTTGTCGATTCGGGCGGGGCGAACCTGCCGAACCAGGACGAGGTCTTCCCCGACCGCGACCACTTCGGCCGCATCTTCTACAACCAGGCGCGGATGAGCGCGAAGGGCATCCCGCAGATCGCCGTGGTGATGGGGTCCTGCACCGCGGGCGGCGCCTACGTGCCCGCCATGTCGGACGTGACGATCATCGTGCGCGACCAGGGCACGATCTTCCTCGCCGGCCCGCCCCTGGTGAAGGCCGCGACCGGCGAAGTCGTCAGCGCCGAGGATCTGGGCGGGGGCGACGTCCACACCCGGCTCTCCGGCGTCGCCGACTACCTGGCCGAGGATGACGCCCACGCGCTCGCGCTCGCCCGCCGCGCGGTCGGGAACCTCAACCGCCGCCTGCCGCAGACGGTGACATGGCAGTCGCCCGAAGCGCCGCTGTACGACCCCGAGGAAATCCTCGGCGTCGTCCCGGCCGACCTGCGCACCCCCTACGACATCCGCGAGGTCATCGCCCGCGTAGTGGACGGCTCGCGCTTCGACGAGTTCAAGGCCCGCTTCGGCGAGACGCTGGTCACCGGCTTCGCCCATGTCGAGGGCTGCCCTGTCGGCATCGTCGCCAACAACGGCGTTCTGTTCAGCGAGGCCGCGGTCAAGGGCGCGCATTTCATCGAGCTCTGCTCGCAGCGGAACATCCCGCTGGTGTTCCTCCAGAACATCACCGGCTTCATGGTCGGCCGGAAATACGAGAACGAGGGCATCGCCCGCCACGGCGCCAAGATGGTGACGGCGGTGGCGACGACAAGCGTTCCCAAGATCACGATGCTGGTCGGCGGGTCGTTCGGCGCGGGCAACTACGGCATGTCCGGCCGCGCCTATTCGCCGCGGTTCCTCTGGACCTGGCCCAACAGCCGCATCAGCGTCATGGGCGGCGAGCAGGCGGCGGGCGTGCTGGCGACCGTCCGCCGCGAGGGGATCGAGCGCAAGGGCGGCAGCTGGTCCGCCGAGGAGGAGACCGACTTCAAGCGCCCGACGATCGAGATGTTCGAGCGGCAGAGCCACCCGCTCTACGCCTCGGCCCGGCTCTGGGACGACGGGATCATCGACCCCCGCAAGACGCGCGACATCCTGTCGCTGTCGCTGCGCGCAAGCCTCAACGCGCCCATCGAGCCGACGCGCTTCGGCATCTTCAGGATGTGACGATGCAATCTTCTGTCCAGAAATATCCCGCCGGGGTCCGGGGGCGCGAAGCCCCCGGTGCGGCCGGGCAGCAAGGGGTGAGCCCATGTTCAGCAAGATCCTGATCGCCAACCGGGGCGAGATCGCCTGCCGCGTCATCGACACCTGCCGCAAGCTGGGGGTGCGCACGGTGGCGGTCTATTCCGACGCCGACCGGGCCGCGCGGCACGTCTCGATGGCGGACGAGGCGGTCCATATCGGCGGGCCTGCACCCACGGACAGCTACCTGCGCGGCGACGCGATCATCCGGGCCGCGCTGGATACCGGCGCGCAGGCGATCCATCCGGGCTACGGCTTTCTGTCCGAAAACCCCGACTTCGTGGACGCGGTCACGGCGGCCGGGCTGGTGTTCATCGGCCCGTCGGCGGATGCGATCCGGGCCATGGGCCTCAAGGACGCGGCCAAGGCGCTGATGGAAAAGGCGGGCGTGCCGGTCGTTCCGGGCTACCACGGCGACGAACAGGACGGCGCCTTCCTGCGCGCCCGCGCGGACGAGATCGGCTATCCGGTCCTCATCAAGGCCGTCGCGGGCGGCGGCGGCAAGGGGATGCGGCTGGTCGAGCGGGCGGAAGACTTCGCCGACGCGCTCGCCTCGGCCCAAGGCGAGGCGCAGACCGCCTTCGGCAACCCCGCCGTGCTGATCGAGAAATACGTGACCGCGCCCCGCCATATCGAGGTGCAGGTCTTCGGCGACGGCACCCGCGCGGTCCACCTGTTCGAGCGCGACTGTTCCCTGCAGCGCCGCCACCAGAAGGTGATCGAGGAAGCGCCGGCCCCCGGCATGACGGCGGAGGTCCGCGCCGCGATGGGTGCCGCCGCCGTCCGCGCGGCCGAGGCCATCGGCTACGCCGGCGCGGGCACGATCGAGTTCATCGTGGACGGCTCCCGCGGCCTTCGCCCCGACGGGTTCTGGTTCATGGAGATGAACACCCGCCTGCAGGTCGAGCATCCCGTCACCGAGGCGGTCACCGGCGTCGATCTGGTGGAATGGCAGCTGCGGGTGGCGTCCGGCGAGCCGCTGCCCGCCGCGCAGGACGAGCTGACGATCACCGGCCATGCCTTCGAGGCGCGGCTTTATGCCGAGGACGTCCCGGCGGGCTTCCTTCCCGCCACCGGGCGGCTCGCGCACCTGAAGTTCGCGGACGAGGCCAGGAACGAGACCGGCGTCCGGCAGGGCGACGCGATCAGCCCGTGGTACGACCCGATGATCGCCAAGGTCATCACCCGGGGCACGACCCGCGCCATCGCGCTGAGCAAGCTCGAAGCCGCGCTGGTCGATACCGAGGTCGCGGGCACCGTCACCAACATCGACTTCCTGATCGCGCTGGCCCGGCACGAGGGCTTTCGCAGGGGCGAGGTCGATACCGGGCTCATCGCCCGCGACATGGACCAGCTTCTGAGCGAGGCCGAGGCCGCCCCGGAAACGCGCGCGCTGGCGGCGCTCGGCGTCGCAGGGCTGCACGACCCGGACAAGCGCGGCGGCGTGACGCTGTGGTCGCCCCTGAAGCGCACCGTGACGTGGGAAGGCGGCGAGGGCGTGGTCGAGGTGCTGGGCCCGGGCGCGGCGCGCGTCACGCTGGACGGGACCGCGCACGACGTCCTCTGGCAGGGCGAACGCTGGTGGGTGAACGGGGCGCCGCGCCGGTCGCGGATCGTGACCCACGCGGCGGGCGTCAGCGTCTTCGGCGGCCGCAGCCTGACGCTGGTGCCGCAGGACCCGCTGGACCGCCAGGCCGAGGCTTCGGGCAGCGGCCTGACGCTGTCGCCCATGCCGGGCCTGGTCAAGGCCGTGTTCGTCGCGCCGGGGCAGGCGGTCGCGGCGGGCGACAGGCTCGCGATCCTCGAGGCGATGAAGATGGAACACACGCTGACCGCCGCCCGCGACGGCACCGTGGCCGAGGTCCTGGCGGCTGCCGGCGACCAGGTCGAGGCGGGTGCCGCGCTGATCCGCCTTGACGACGACGAAGCCTCCGCCTGACATCGCGCGGCAGCAAACGGGGAACGCCATGCAACCTTGCACACGCAACATCCTTCCGGGCCGCGCCTGATGGCGGGCGGCCCCCCCGCCAGCGGCGGCCCGGTCGCGGGCGCGGACGAGGACGCGATCGTCCTGTGGCACGTCCCCCTGTCGCGGTCGATGCGCGTCCTCTGGCTGCTGAACGAACTCGAGGTGCCGTTCAGCCTGCGGGTGCTCGACATCACCTCGAAGGACATGCGCGCGGCCGAATACGCCGCGATCCACCCCGTCGGTCGCGCGCCCGCGCTGCAGGTCGACGGCAGCGTGATCCACGAATCGGGCGCGATCATCGAATACCTGTGCGAAACGCGCGGCCGGCATCTCTGGCGCGCCCCGGGGGCCGAGGGGCGGCTCGGCTGGCTCGACTGGCTCCATTTCGCGGAAACCATCGGCCAGCACATCGCGAACCTCACGCAGAGCCACCTGATGCTGCGCGATCCCTCGATGCGCTCGGCCACGGTGATGAAGCTGGAAACCGCGCGCCTCGGGCGCACGCTGCGGCTGGTCGAGCAGACGGTCGAGGGGCAGGACTGGCTGATGGCCGGGGGCTTCTCGGGCGTCGATTGCGCGATCGGCTGGTCGGTCTGGACCGCGCGCCGGTTCGTCCGGCTGTCGCCCGCGCTGGAAGGCTACATCGATCGCTGCGCCGAACGCCCGGCCTTCCGCGCCGCGCTGCCGGGCGCGGGCGAGCCCGTCCTCTATGACCGCGATTTCTACGAGCTTCCCGATGCCTGACGTCGAGATCTTCGAGGTGGGCCCGCGCGACGGGCTCCAGAACGAAAAGCGCCTGATCCCCGCCGCGGACAAGATCGCGTTGGTGGACATGCTGTCCCGCGCGGGGTTCCGGCGGATCGAGGTGACGAGCTTCGTGAGCCCCAGGTGGGTCCCGCAGATGGGCGACGCGGCCGAGGTCATGGCGGGCATCGCCCGCGCGCCCGGCATCCGCTACGCGGTGCTGACCCCGAACATGAAGGGTTACGAGGGGGCGCGCGCGGCGAACGCGTCCGAGATCGCGATCTTCGCGAGCGCGTCCGAAGGGTTCAGCCGCGCGAACCTGAACTGCACGATCGCGGAAAGCCTGGAACGGCTGGCCCCTGTCGCCGCCGCCGCGCGGGCCGACGGGGTCCCGGTGCGGGGCTATGTCAGCGTGGTGACCGACTGCCCGTTCGACGGCGCCGTCGCGCCCGCGAACGTTGCCCGCGTCGTCGCCGTGCTGCGCGACATGGGCTGCTACGAGATCAGCCTCGGCGAGACGATCGGGCAGGGGCGGCCCGAGACGATCGACGCCATGCTCGCCGCGGTGCTGGACGAGGTGCCGGCAGACCGCCTGTCCGGGCACTACCACGACACGGCGGGGCGGGCGCTCGACAACATCGACGCGAGCCTCGCGCGTGGCCTGCGGGTGTTCGACGCGGCGGTGGGCGGCCTCGGCGGCTGCCCCTATGCGCCGGGCGCCAAGGGCAACGTCGCGACCGAGAAGGTGGCGGCGCACCTGGAACGGCTGGGCTACAGCACCGGTCTTGACATGGGCGTCGTCGCCCAAGCCGCCGAATTCGCGAAGGGACTGCGCGCATGAGCTTCGAGACGATCCGCATCGACACCGACGCGCGCGGCGTGGCGACGCTGTGGATGACCCGCGCGGACAAGCACAACGCGCTGTCGGCGCGGATGCTGGACGACCTCACCGCCGCCGCCGGGCAGCTTGGTGCAGACGACACGGTGCGCGTCGTCGTGCTGGCGGCCGAGGGGAAAAGCTTCTGCGCGGGCGGCGATCTGGCCTGGATGCGCGAGCAGATGGATGCCGACGCCGCGACCCGGCGGGCGGGGGCGTCGGCGCTGGCCGGAATGCTGAACGCGATGAACGAGCTTCCGAAGCCGCTGATCGCGCGCTGCCACGGCAATGCCTTCGGCGGCGGGGTCGGGATGCTGTCGGTCTGCGACGTGGCGATCGGGGCCGAGGGCGCGAAGTTCGGCCTGACCGAGACCCGGCTGGGCCTGATCCCGGCGACGATCGGCCCCTATGTCGTGGCCCGGATGGGCGAGGCCAGGGCGCGCCGCGTCTTCATGTCCGCCCGCATCTTCGACGCGGCCGAGGCGAAGGATCTCGACCTCCTCGCCCGCGTGGTTCCGGCCAGCGACCTCGATGCGGCGGTCGAAGCCGAGGTCGTGCCCTATCTTCAGGTGGCGCCCAGGGCGGTGGCGGCGGCGAAATCGCTCGCCCGCGCGCTGGGGCCGCGGATCGACCCCGAGGTGATCGAAATGACCATCGACCGGCTGGTCGGCGTCTGGGAAGACGACGAGGCCCCGCACGGGATCGCTGCGTTCTTCGACAAGCGCCCGGCCCGCTGGCAGGGCTGACCCGGCGAAGGGCCATGAATGAGAACGGCGGGCCGATGCGCCCGCCGTTCGTCGTTCCGGATCTCGCGGATCAGGCCGCGTCCAGTCCGTCCAGCGCCTCGTCGCAGCGGGCGCAGGTCGCCGGGTGGTCGTGGCTGCCCACGTCGGGCAGGATCCGCCAGCAGCGCTGGCACTTCTCGCCGTCGGCCCGCTCGAACACCACGCCCACATCCGCGACCTCGGGCAGGCGGAACGCCTCGGGCGGGGAAGGGTCGTCCGTCAGTTCCAGGTCGGACACGATGCACACGTCGGCAAAGTCCACCGACCGCAGCGATGCCAGCAGGGCCGGGTCCTCGACATGGACGACCGGCGCCGCTTCCAGGCTCGCGCCGATGGTCTTGTCGGCGCGCCGGATCTCCAGCGCCGCCGTCACCGCGCGGCGGGCGCGGCGGATGCCGTCCCATTTCGCGGCCAGCGCCTCGTCGCGCCAGCCGGCGGGCGTTTCGGGGAAGTCGTGCAGATGCACGCTGTCCTCGTCCGAGGGGAAGCGCGACAGCCACACGTCCTCCATCGTGAAGGGCAGGATCGGGGCGAGCCACAGGGTCAGCCGGTGGAACAGCGCGTCCAGCACCGTGCGCGCGGCGCGGCGGCGCAGGCTGCCGGCGGCGTCGCAGTACAGCGCGTCCTTGCGGATGTCGAACCAGAAGGCCGACAGGTCTACGGTGGCGAAGTCGAACAGCGCCCGGAACACGCCCTGGAAGTCGTAGGCGTCGTAGCCCGCGCGGACCCGGCCGTCGAGTTCCGCCAGTCGGTGCAGGACCCAGCGCTCGAGCTCCGGCATCTCGGCAGGCGCGACCCGTTCGGCCTCGGTAAAGCCGTCGAGCGCGCCCAGCAGGAACCGCAGCGTGTTGCGGAGACGACGGTAGCTGTCGGCGGTGCCCTTGAGGATTTCCGGCCCGATCCGGCTGTCTGCGGTATAGTCCACCTGCGCCACCCACAGCCGCAGGATGTCGGCACCGTATTGCTGGATCACCTCGGCCGGCACGATGGTGTTGCCGAGCGACTTGGACATCTTCATGCCCTTCTCGTCCAGCGTGAAGCCATGCGTGAGGACGCCGCGGTAAGGCGCGCGGCCCGTCGTCGCGCAGGCCTGCAGCAGCGAGGACTGGAACCAGCCGCGGTGCTGGTCGGTGCCTTCCAGATAGAGGTCCGCGATCCCGTCCGGCGCCCCGTCCGCGCGGTCGCGCAGGACGAAGGCGTGGGTCGAGCCGCTGTCGAACCACACGTCGAGCACGTCCATGACCTGCTCGTAGTCGGCCGGGTCGACGATGCCGCCCAGCACCTGCTCCTTGAAGCCGTCGCGGTACCACACGTCTGCGCCCTCGGCCTCGAACGCGTCGAGGATGCGGGCATTGACCTGTTCGTTCCGCAGCAGGAACCCGTCGGCATCCGGCCGCACGCCGCGGCGCACGAAGCAGGTCAGCGGCACGCCCCAGGCGCGCTGGCGCGACAGCACCCAGTCGGGGCGGTTCTGCACCATCGAATGGATCCGGTTGCGCCCGCTCTGCGGGGTCCACGTCACCAGCTCGTCGATCGAGGTCAGCGCCCGCGCGCGGATCGTGTCCCCGTTCTGGCCCTTGCCGTCGGCGAGCGGCTTGTCGATCGCCGCGAACCACTGCGGCGTGTTGCGGTAGATCAGCGGCGCCTTGGACCGCCAGCTGTGCGGGTAGGAATGCTTGAGCTTGCCCTTGCCGAAAAGCGCGCCCTGCGCCGCCAGCGCCTTGATGTTGGAGACGTTGGCGGGCCCTTCCTTGCCGTCCGCGTCGATGATCGCCTGGCCGCCGAACAGCGGCAGGTCGGCGCGGTAGCTGCCGTCCGGCTCGACATTGTGGGTCATCGGCAGCTTGAACCTCAGCCCCAGCTGGTAGTCGTCGTCGCCGTGGCTCGGCGCGGTGTGGACGAAGCCCGTGCCCGCGTCGTCGGTCACGTGGTCGCCCGGCAGGACGGGGACGTCGTAGTCCCATTCGCCCAAGCCGCCCTCGATCCCGCGATAGGGGTGGGCGAGGACGAGCGACGCCAGCTCGTCGGCCGGCACGTCGCGCAGGCGCGTCACGGCGTCCGCGTCGACCCTGGCGACGGCGAACACGTCGGGGGCGAGCTTGTCGGCCAGAAGGTAGGTCCCGGCCTTCTCGCCCGTGACCTGGTAGAGCCCGTAGGCGATCCCCGGCCCGAACGCGACCGCGCGGTTCTGCGGGATGGTCCAGGGCGTCGTGGTCCAGATCACGACGCGCGCGCCCAGCAGGTCGGTCTTCATGCAGGCGTCGGTTGCCGCGAACTCGCGCTGCGAGGCGACCGGGAACGCCACCCAGACCTGATGGCTGGTGTGGTCGTGGTATTCGACCTCGGCCTCGGCCAGCGCGGTCTTTTCGACCGGCGACCACATCACCGGCTTCGACCCCTGATACAGGCTTCCGTTCATCAGGAGCTTCATGAACTCGCCCGCGATCACCGCCTCGGCGTGGTAGTTCATGGTGAGGTAGGGGTCGTCCCACTTGCCGGTGACGCCAAGGCGGCGGAACTCGTCGCGCTGGACGCCGACCCAGTGTTCGGCGAAGCGGCGGCATTCCTGGCGGAACTCGACGACGTCCACGGCGTCCTTGTCCTGGCCCTTCTGGCGGTACTGCTCCTCGATCTTCCACTCGATCGGCAGGCCGTGGCAGTCCCAGCCGGGGACGTAGCGCGCGTCGCGGCCCATCATCTGCTGGCTGCGGACGATGAAGTCCTTAAGCACCTTGTTCAGCGCGTGACCGATATGCAGGTGCCCGTTCGCGTAGGGCGGGCCGTCATGCAGGATGAACGGCGCGCGGCCCGCCGAGGTGCTGCGCAGGCGGTCGTAGACCCCCAGCTTTTCCCACCGGGCGAGCCATGCCGGCTCGCGCTGCGGCAGGCCCGCGCGCATGGGGAAGTCCGTTTCCGGCAGGAAGACGGTGTCGCGGTAGTCGGGGGCTGCGGTCTGCAGGCCCTGCTGCAAGTCGGTCGTGTCGGCGCTCATCGGGGCGGATCCTTGGAATTGTCGTTGACAGGCATCATCCCGGCAGCGCGAGACCTCACGCTGCCGGGCGGCTAATTCGGGATATCCGCGCCGCGTGAAGCATGGGCGTGGTTATAAGAACCGGCCCGGCGCGCGGCAAGGGCAGGGCGCCGGGACCGGGACGGGGGAAAGATCACCCTCGCGGGGCGGGGCGCGGGCCGTCGCAAGGGAAGCTAGTCCTTCTCACCTCCCCTACCGAGGCGTTGTTCCCGTCTTTCCCCGTCAGTCCGCCTCCGCCATCCCGTCGCGGTCCTGCCCGCCCCGAAGCCATCCTTTTCCGCGCCACCCCACGGGGGGCGGCATTGAAGCGTCCCGCGCGGGAGAGTAGGCAGTCGCCCATGTCCCAGATGTCGCCCGTTCCGCAGGCCGCTCCGGCCATCGCCTTTCGTGATGTCGTCAAGACCTGGCCGCATCGCGGGGGCGCGGTCGCGGCGCTGGACCATGTCGATCTGCAGGTGCCGCGGGGCGGGATCACCGGGGTGATCGGCCGGTCGGGGGCCGGCAAGTCCACGCTTCTGAGGCTGGTGAACGGGCTGGAGCGCGCGTCCTCGGGCCAGGTCGAGGTGCTGGGCCGCGACGTGACCGCCGCCTCGGGGCGCGGGCTTCGCGATCTTCGCCGCAACGTCGGCATGATCTTCCAGCACTTCAACCTGCTCGCCAACCGCACCGTGCGCGGCAACGTGGCGCTGCCGCTCGAGATCGCGGGCACGCCGCGCGGCCGGATCGGGCCGCGGGTGGACGAGCTGATCGACCTCGTCGGCCTCGGCCCGCTCGCCGACCGCTACCCGGCGCAGCTTTCGGGCGGGCAGAAGCAGCGCGTCGGCATCGCCCGGGCGCTCGCGACCGAGCCGAAGGTCCTTCTGTCGGACGAGGCGACGAGCGCGCTCGACCCGGAAACCACGACCTCCGTCCTGGCGCTCCTGCGCAACATCAACCGCGAACTCGGCCTCACGATCCTTCTGATCACGCACGAGATGGCCGTCGTGCGCGACATCTGCCAGCACGTCGCGGTGATCGAGGCGGGGAAGATCGTCGAGTCCGGGTCCACCTACGACATCTTCGCGGCGCCGACGCACGAGGTCACGCGGTCGTTCCTGTCGGGCGTGACCGGCGCGGCGCTGCCGGGGTTCATCGCGCGCCGGATCGTGCCCGAGGGCGCGGGCCCCGCGATCCTGCGGATCACCTTCGCGGGCGACAGCGCTGCCGAGCCGGTGCTGTCGCGGATCGGATCGCAGCTGGGCGTGGACGCCAGCATCCTGTCGGGCGCGATCGAGGAGATCGACGGCCGCCCGTTCGGCAACCTGACGGTGGAAGTGCCGGCGGCCGACCTGTCCCGCGTGCGCGATTTCCTGCACGCCCGGCAGCTGGGGACGGAGGTGCTGGGCCATGTCGGCTAACCTCGCCGCGCTGATCTGGGAAGCGACGCTCCAGACGCTCTACATGGTCGCGGTGTCGGGGCTGATCGGCACCGCCATCGGGCTGCCGCTGGGCGTGTTCCTCGCCACCTCGAAGCGGGGCGAGCTGATGTCGGCGCCGCTCGCGAACCGCATCCTCGGCCTCATCGTGAACGCGATGCGGTCGATCCCCTTCATCATCCTCGTCGTCGCGATCATCCCGTTCACGCGCGCGATCGCCGGCACCTCGATCGGGACCACCGCCGCGATCGTGCCGCTGACGCTGGCGGCCGCGCCGTTCATCGCGCGGATCGTCGAAACCGCGATCCGCGACGTGGATGGCGGCCTGATCGAGGCCGCCCGTGCCATGGGCGCCAACCCCGGCCAGATCATCCGCAAGGTCCTGCTGCCCGAGGCGCTGCCGGGGATCGTCCTTGGCCTGACGCTCGCCATGGTGTCGCTGATCGGCTATTCCGCGATGGTGGGCGCCGTCGGTGGCGAGGGGCTGGGCGACCTCGGCATCCGCTACGGCTACCAGCGCTTCATGCCGGGCGTGATGCTGGTCGTCGTCGTCGTCCTGATCGTCCTCGTGCAGGCGGTGCAGTCCACGGGCGAATGGATCGCACGCAGGCTGGACCACCGCGCCGCCAAGGACCGCGGGCCCTGATCCCCACCCTACAAAGGAGAAACCGAGATGCTGAAACACATCGCCGCCGCGCTGGCGCTGAGCGCGGGCATGGCCGCCGCCGAGGACATCAAGATCGGCGTCAGCCCCGGCGAGCACGCCGAGATCCTGGAGCAGGTCGCCCCGATCGCGGCCGCCAGGGGCCTGAACCTCGACATCATCGAGTTCTCGGACTACGTCGTGCCGAACACCGCGCTTGCGGATGGCGACCTGCAGGCCAACAGCTTCCAGCACGTTCCCTACCTGGAAAACCAGATCAAGGACCGGGGCTACGATCTCGTCGTCGTGGCCAAGACCATCACCACCCCGATGGGCGTCTATTCCAGCAAGCTGAAGTCGCTGGGCGACCTGGCGGACGGCGCCACCGTCGCGATCCCGAACGATCCGACCAACGGCGGCCGCGCGCTTCTCGTGCTGGCCGAGCAGGGGCTGATCACCGTGAACCCCGACGCGGGCCTCGTCCCCACGCCGCTCGACATCACCGAAAACCCCAAGGACCTCGAATTCACCGAGCTGGATGCGGCGCAGCTGCCCCGCGCGCTGCAGGACGCGGACGCCGCGGTCATCAACACCAACTACGCGCTGTCGGCGGGGCTGAGCCCGAAGACCGACTCGATCGCGATGGAAAAGGCCGACAGCCCCTATGCCAACGTGATCGTCGTGCGCCGCGGCGACGAAGGCCAGCCCTGGGTCAAGACGCTGGTCGAGGCTTATCATTCGCCCGAGATCAAGCAGTTCATCGAGACGAAGTACGAAGGCGCGGTCATCCCCGCCTGGTGATTTCGCCCCCGAGACTGAAGAAGACGGCCCGCCGGTAACGGCGGGCCGTTCCTTTTCCTGCAGGTGCGCGCGGGGTCAGGCGACCGCCGGCGCCTTGCGCGCCACGGAATGAAGCCGCAGCGCGATCGGCACCGCGATGACCAGCCCGATGATCGTCGCCGTCCAGTCCGGCGCCACCAGCAGGATCGCCGCGAAGGCCAGAAGAACCCGCTCCAGCATCGAGGGGCGGGAGAACAGCCACCCGGTGATCGCGGCAGACAGCGCGAGAATGCCCAGCACCGCGCCCCCGAAGGCGAGCAGGAAGTTCGCCCAGGTGAAGTCCTGCGTCACCAGCAGCAGCGCGGGCTGGAACGCGAAGACGAACGGCACCAGCGCCTTGCCCATCGACAGCCGGAACGCGGTGTTCCCGGCCTTGAAGGCGTTGGCGCCCGCGATCCCCGCGCCCGCATAGGCGGCCATCGCGACCGGCGGCGTCACGTCGGCCAGCACCCCGTAGTAGAAGACGAAGAAATGCGCGACGATCGGCTCGACGTTCATCAGGCCGAGCACGGGCGCCGCGACCGCGACCATGATGATGTAGTTCGCGGTCGTGGGGATGCCGCAGCCCATCAGCACGCAGACCACGGCCGTCAGGATCAGCGTGAACAGCAGCGTCAGCGTGTCCAGGCCAATGATCTCGAACGGCAGGACCGACAGCCAGCCCGACACGTCCTGCGCCCAGCCCGACGCGATGCCGGTGACCATGTAGGCGATCTTGAAGCCGACCCCGGTCAGGGTCACGACGCCGATCACCACGCCCACCAGCGCCGCGGCGGCGGTGACCGACAGCGACTGCTTGGCGCCCAGCTTGAAGCCTTCGTAGATGCCGTGCGCGGCGCCCTTCAGCCCCTCGGTCAGGCCCTTGGCCGAAAGCTCCTGCCACAGAAGGACCGCGATGCAGGCCGTGATCGACCAGAAGGCGGCGGCGAAGGGCGTGCGGCCCGACATCAGCACCGCGACCAGCAGGATCAGCGGCATGAGCGCGAGCCAGCCCTGCCGCAGCACCTTCCACGCGTTCGGCAGCTCGGACGGGTGAAGGCCGCGCAGCCCCAGTCGCTTGGCTTCCAGGTGGACCTGCACCAGCACCCCGAAGAAGTGCATGAAGGCGGGCACGATGGCGGCGATCAGGATCGTGGTCAGCGGCAGGCCGAGATATTCGATCATCAGGAACGCGACCGCCCCCATGACCGGGGGCGTGATCTGCCCGCCGGTCGAGGCCGCGGCCTCGACCGCCGCGGCGAAGTGGCGGGGATAGCCCACGCGGATCATCGCGGGGATCGTCAGCGCCCCGGTGGTGACGGTGTTGGCGATGGACGACCCCGAGATCGTCCCCAGCATCGCCGAGGACAGCACCGACACCTTGGCCGGCCCCCCGGCGTAGCGCCCGGCGAAGGCCGAGGCCACGTCGATGAACAGCTGCCCCAGCCCGATCCGTGTCGCCATGACCCCGAACAGGACGAAGTGGAACACGTAGGTCGCGATCACGCCGAGCGCGGTGCCGTAGATGCCCTGGCTCGTCAGGTACAGGTGGTTGACGATGTTGGGCCAGCTCGCGCCGGGATGGACGAGGATGCCGGGCATGTGCTGGCCGAAATAGGCGTAGGCCATGAACAGGATGGCGATGACCGGCAGCGGCCATCCCATCGACCGGCGCACGGCCTCCAGCAGGACGACGATCAGGGTCGTGCCCATCAGGACGTCGGTGGTCGTGGGGTTGCCGACCCGGAACGCCAGCTGGTCGTAGATCCACGGCACGTAGAGCGCCGCGGCCGCGCCGGCGACCGCCAGCAGCCAGTCCACCAGCGGCAGGCCCAGCAGCGTCAGCGGCCCGCGCGCGACCTGCTGCCGGCCGAAGGCGGAAAAGGACATGAAGACGAGGAAGGTCGTCGCGGCAAGGTGAAGCCCGCGATGGACCGTCGCCTGCGGGATGCCGAACCCGGCGGTGTAGTAGTGATAGCAGCTCAGCAGGAACAGGATCACGCCCGTGAGGATGGCGACCGGGCGCACCAGATCCCGGAACCGCATCTCGGGGTCGTATTTCTCCTCGATCGCGGCGAGCTGATCGGCGCTCAGAACGTCGGGCGCGTCGTGGCGGGCGGGGCGGGGGTCGGTCATGTCGTGGTCCTGAACGAAGAAGGCCCGCAGGCGGCGATGCGCCTGCGGGCAGGGGCAGGGGGGCTTACTGGATCAGCCCGGCTTCGCGATAGAAGCGCTCGGCGCCCGGATGCAGCGGCAGGCCCAGGCCCGCGGTCGCGTTCTCCTTCACGATCATCTTGCCCTTGGCGTGGCCCGCGTCCAGCTGCTTGCGCGTCGCGTCGTTCCAGACCGCCTTGGTGATGTTGTAGATCAGCTCCTCGGGCTGGTCGGCCGAGGTCAGCCACTGCGCCCCCACGGCGATGGTGGTCACGTCGGCTTCCTGGTTGTCGTAGGTGCCGGCCGGGATCGTGTCGGTGGCGAAGAACTTGTTCTCCAGCACCTTGTCGGCCACCTCGCCCTCGATCGGGACGATCACGACGTCCTGCTGGCTGGCCAGCTCGGCGATGGCGCCGGCCGGGTAGCCGCCCACGAAGAAGAAGGCGTCCATCGCGCCGTCTTTCATGCGGTCGGCGGCCTGGTCGGGCTTGAGGTATTCGGGCTTCACGTCCCCCTCGGCCAGGCCGGCGGCGGCCAGGATCAGCTGCGCGTCGACGAGCGTGCCCGAGCCGGGTTCGTCCAGCGACACCCGCTTGCCGCGCAGGTCCGCCACCGACTTGATGCCCGACGCCTGCGTCGCGACCAGGTGGATCGATTCAGGATAGAGGTTCGCGATGGCCCGCAGCTTCTCGGCCTTGGGCTGGCCTTCCCAGATCCCGGTGCCGGTATAGGCCCAGGCCGCGACATCGCCCTGCGCGAAGCCGGATTCGAGCGCCCCGCCCATGATGGCGTTGACGTTCGCGACCGACCCGTTCGACGCCACAGCCGACGCCACCAGGCCCGGCACGCCGCACGCGCCGCCGTCCTCGCAGGCGCGCGATCCGGGCGGGGCCGAGATGGCGTTCGCCAGCAGGCCGCCGATCGGGTAGTAGGTCCCGGCGGTTCCCCCGGTTCCGATGCGGAAGAATGCCATGTCCTGCGCCGATGCGGCCCCGGCAAGGGCGATCAGTGTGGCGGCGGCGATCCCCGCAATCTTCTTGCTCAGCATGCGCGTTCCCTTTGCTGTCAGGTGATTACGATATCGTGAAGCAGGAACCCGGCCGACGCAACCTGATTGCCCTGTCATCCTTCCTGTAGGACGGCGTCGGGGTGAACCGCCGCCGCGCGTCGGCGTTGGTGCGCATCTGGAGCAGGCGGCAGGAAGAACGGTCATGGCGGACACGGTTGCGGATTTCATCTGGAAGCGGCTTCACGACTGGGGCGCGCGCCGGGTCTACGGCTATCCGGGGGACGGGATCGGCGGGCTCGTCGGCGCGCTGCACCGGATGCAGAAGGAAGCCGAGGACGACGCGGACGCGCCGTGCATCGACTTCGTCCAGGTCCGGCACGAGGAAATGGCCGGGCTCTGCGCCACCGCCCACGCCAAGTTCACCGGCGAGGTCGGGCTGTGCATGGCGACGTCGGGGCCGGGGGCGATCCATCTTCTGAACGGTCTTTACGACGCCAAGGGCGACCACATGCCGGTCGTGGCGCTGGTGGGGCAGCAGGCGCGCTCCGCGATGGGGTCCCACTACCAGCAGGACGTGGACCTGCAGTCGCTTCTGAAGGATGTGGCCGGCGCCTTCGTCGAGACGGCGACGGTGCCTGCGCAAGTGCCGCACCTGATCGACCGCGCGTGGCGGATCGCCGCGGCCGAGCGCGCCGTCTGCGCCGTGATCCTGCCCAACGACCTGCAGGTCGAGAAGATGGAGGATCGCCCGCGCGAGCATTTCTACGTCCACTCGGGCGTGGGACTGACCGCGACGCGGCCGGTGCCCGAGGACGGCGCGCTGGCCGCCGCCGCCGAGGTGCTGAACGCGGGCGAGAAGGTGGCGATCCTGATCGGCGCGGGCGCGAAGGGTGCCGCCGCCGAGGTGGCCGAGGTCGCAGACATCCTCGGCGCCGGCGTCGCCAAGGCGCTTCTGGGCAAGGAGGTGCTGCCCGACACGCTGCCCTGGGTCACGGGCTCGATGGGCCTGCTGGGCACGCCCGCCAGCGACGAGCTGATGCAGGGCTGCGACACGCTGCTGATGGTCGGGACGGGCTTCCCCTATGCCGAGTTCCTGCCCAGGCCCGGACAGGCGCGCGGCGTCCAGATCGACCTGTCGGCCGGCATGCTGGGCCTGCGCTACCCGGCGGAGGTGAACCTGCTGGGCGACGCGGCCGCGACGCTGCGCGCGCTGATCCCGCATCTCGCCCGCAAGGAGGATCGCAGCTGGCGCGAGACGGTCGAGAAGTCGGTCGCGAAATCGCGCGAGGCGCTGGCCGGCGCGGCAGGGCAGGAAGCCGACCCGATCAACCCGCAGCGGATCACGCGCGAATTGTCCCCGCGCCTGCCCGACCGCGCCATCGTCACGACCGACAGCGGCACCACGACCGCCTGGTGGGCGCGCGACCTCGACCTGCGCGAGGGGATGATGGGGTCGTGTTCCGGCACGCTCGCCACGATGGGCTGCGCCGTGCCCTATGCGATCGCCGCCAAGTTCGCCCATCCCGACCGCGCGGTGATCGCGCTCGCGGGGGACGGCGCGATGCAGATGAACGGCATGTCCGAGCTCGTCACCATCGCCCGCTACTGGAAGCGTTGGGCCGATCCGCGGCTGATCGTCATGGTGCTGAACAACCGCGAACTCGCCTTCGTCACGTGGGAGGAGCGGACCCAGCTCGGCGATCCGAAATACCCGGCGAGCCAGGACCTGCCGGACATTCCCTATGCCGATGTCGCCCGGCTGATGGGCCTGGGCGGCCGCAGGGTCGAGACGCCCGGCGACATCGGGCCTGCATGGGACGAGGCGCTGGCGGCCGACCGGCCGTTCGTGCTGGACATCCTGGCCGACCCGAACGTGCCGCCGCTGCCGCCGCACATCACGCTGGCGCAGGCACGCGGCTTCGCCAACGCCCTGTGGTCGGGCGAGGAGGAGCGGGCGGGGGTCATCGGCGGGGCGGCGCGGCAGATCCTGGGGCGGCTGCTGCCGGACGCCTGACGACCGGCGCGCGGCAGGCAAAGGGGAGTGCCATGAGATCGTGATATTACTGTCACGTAACTGATACAACCTGCGCCTAGGAGGAGGGCGGCCCGAAACCTCTCCAACCAGGAGCCTGCCATGAACATGATGAAGATGACCGCCTCGGCGCTGGCCGCAGCCGCGCTGTCGGCGACGGCCGCCTCGGCCCGCGACAACATCCAGGTCGCCGGTTCGTCGACCGTGCTGCCCTACGCCACGATCGCGGCCGAAGCCTTCGCCGAGAACACCGACTTCGCCGCGCCCGTCGTCGAAGGCGGCGGCTCGTCGGCCGGTCTGAAGCAGTTCTGCGAAGGCGTGGGCGAAAGCGGCATCGACGTCGCCAACGCGTCGCGCCCGATGAAGAAGGCCGAGTTCGAGGCCTGCCAGGCCAACGGCGTGACCGACATCATGGAAGTCCGCCTGGGCTATGACGGGATCGTCTTCGCCTCGGCCGTTTCGGGCGCCGACTTCGCGCTGACCCCGAAGGACGTGTTCAACGCGCTTGCCGCCGAAGTCGTCGTGGACGGCGCGGTCGTCGCCAACCCGAACACCACCTGGAACCAGGTGAACCCCGACCTGCCCGAGCAACCGATCCTCGCCTTCATTCCCGGCACCAAGCACGGCACCCGTGAAGTGTTCGAGGAAAAGGTCATGATCGCCGGCTGCGAGGAAGCGGGCGCACAGGAAGCCTTCGTCGCCGCCAAGGGCGAAGACGACGGCGAGGCGGCCTGCAGCAAGGTCCGCACGGACGGCCGCTCGGTCGATATCGACGGCGACTACACCGAGACGCTGGCCCGCCTGGGTTCCAGCCCCGAAGGCGTGGGCGTGTTCGGCCTGTCGTTCTACGAGAACAACACCGACAAGCTGAAGGTCGCGACCATGTCGGGCGTCACTCCTTCGACCGAAACGATCGCGTCGGGCGAATACCCGGTCTCGCGACCGCTGTTCTTCTACGTCAAGAAGCAGCATATCGGCACGATCCCCGGCCTGAAGGAATTCGCCTCGTTCTTCGTGTCCGACCCCGTTGCGGGCGACGGCAGCCCGCTGGCCAACTACGGCCTGGTCCCCGACCCGGAACTGCCCGCGACGCAGGCGGCGGTGGACGCCGAAACCACCATGACCGCGCCGGAATAAGCGACGGTCCGGCGACGACAGGGCGGGCCCGCGCGGCCCGTCCGTTTTCAGGTATCCGCACCGGGACGGTGCCGCGAGGGTTTGAATGTCTCCCTTCTGGATCATGGTGACCATCCTGGTGCTTGCCGCGCTGGGCTATGTCCTGGGCCGGCGACGCGCCGGTTCCGTTGCTGCGGGCGATATCCGCGGCCTTCATTCCCGCCCGACCTACTACGGCTGGAACGTCGCGCTGTTCACCGCGCTTCCGTCGCTGCTGGTGCTGCTGATGTGGGTGCTGGCGCAGCCGCTGGTGGTCGATCGCGCGATCGGGGCGAACATTCCCGAAAGCGCCGTCGCCGACGCCGGCGCGCGCGGCAGGATCATGTCCGAGGTGCAGGGCACCGCGATCTCGATCGGCGAGGCCGTCAACAAGGGCCTGCTCACCGAAGCCGAGGCGCGGTCGCTGACGCCGGACAACACCGCGCTGCTGGACCGCCTCGCGGACGAGGACATCACGCTGACGCCGAACCCCGCGGTGCTGGAGGCGGCGAAGGACTATCGCTCGATCAACCAGAACGCCTCGCGCACCCTGACAGGGCTTTCGCTGCTGCTGGCGCTCGGCGGGTTCGGCTGGGCGATGGCGCGGACCCGGCCGGACTACCGCGCCCGCAACGTGGTCGAACGCTTCATCCGCGGCTTCCTGATCCTGTGTTCGCTCATCGCCATCGCGACCACCGTCGGGATCGTGCTGTCGCTGGTGTTCGAATCCTACAACTTCTTCCAGCTCTATCCCTGGCAGGACTTCTTCTTCGGCACCGAATGGACGCCCAGCTTCGGCGGCGGGTCCAGGCTGGGGATGCTGCCGCTTCTGTGGGGCACGCTCTACATCTCGCTGATCGCGCTGCTCTTCTCGGTGCCGGTCGGGCTGTTCGCGGCGATCTACATGTCGGAATACGCGACGCCCCGCGTCCGCGGCGTCGTGAAGCCGCTGATCGAGATCCTGGCCGGCATCCCGACCATCGTCTACGGCCTCTTCGCGCTGGTGACGGTGGGGCCGCTGATCCGCGACTGGATCGCGCAGCCGGCCGGGCTCGGGAACTCCGGCTCGTCGGTGATGACGGCGGGGCTCGTGATGGGGATCATGCTGATCCCGTTCGTGTCGTCGCTGTCGGACGACATCATCAACGCCGTGCCGCAATCGCTGCGCGACGGCAGCCTGGGCCTGGGGTCCACCCCGTCCGAGACGATCCGCAACGTCGTCCTGCCCGCCGCCCTGCCGGGGATCGTGGGCGCGGTCCTGCTGGCCGCGTCGCGCGCCATCGGCGAGACGATGATCGTGGTCCTGGGCGCGGGCGCGATGGCGCAGACCAGTCTCAATCCGTTCGAGGCGATGACGACCATCACCGTGAAGATCGTGGGGCAGCTCACCGGCGACAACGACTTCGCCTCGCCCGAGACGCTGGTCGCCTTTGCCCTGGGCCTGACGCTGTTCGTCATGACGCTTGCCCTCAACGTCGCCGCGCTCGTCATCGTGCGCAAATACCGGGAGCAGTACGAATGAGCGACGCAACTTCTGCAGGTCCGCGGCGCGTGGGCGGCCCTGCCGCCGCGCGGACATCGCTGCTGGTCGCCGATGCCCGGACGAAGCGCCGCAACGCGGCCGAAGCCCGGTTCCGCGCCTATGGCGTGATCGCGATCGCGGTCGCGATGCTGGCGCTGTTCTTCCTGATGTTCACGATCCTGCGCGACGGCAGCGGCGCGTTCTGGCAGACCTACGTCAAGATCCCGGTCGCAATCGACGCCGCCGTCGTCGATCCCAAGGGGAACCGCGACCCGTCCGAGATGGACGACGTGCTGACCATGTCCTACGCGGGCGTGCTTCAGGACGCGCTCGCCAGGTGGACCGCCGATAATGGCGTTGAGATCGAGGGGCTGAAGGACTCGGATTACGCCGGCGTCTTCTCGAACCAGGCCCGCGCCCAGCTTCGCAACATGGTGCTGCAGAACCCCGAGTTGGTCGACCAGACGGTCGAGGTGCCGGTGCTGGCCGCGTCCACGATCGACGGCATGTTCAAGGGCCGCGTCACCGAGGCCTCGGCCGCGATCGACAAGCGCACCTCGGTCGCGCAGTTCCAGCTGGCCAACGCGATGGAAGAAAAGGGCGCGCTCGCCACCCGCTTCAACTGGGACTTCGTGACCCAGCCCGACGCATCCGACAACCGGGCCGAGGCCGCGGGGCTTGGCGTCGCGATCATCGGGTCCGCCTACATGATGCTGATCGTGCTGGTGCTGTCGCTGCCGATCGGGGTCGCGACCTCGATCTACCTCGAGGAGTTCGCGCCGAAGAACAAGCTCACCGACCTGATCGAGGTCAACATCTCGAACCTCGCCGCAGTGCCGTCGATCGTGTTCGGGATCCTCGGGCTCGCCGCGTTCATCAACTTCATGGGCCTGCCGCGTTCGGCGCCGATCGTCGGCGGGCTGGTGCTGACGCTGATGACGCTGCCGACGATCATCATCTCGACCCGCGCGGCGCTGCGCGCCGTGCCGCCATCGATCCGCGACGCGGCGCTGGGGGTGGGCGCATCCAAGATGCAGACGGTGTTCCACCACGTCCTGCCGCTGGCGATGCCCGGGATCCTCACCGGCACCATCATCGGCCTCGCGCAGGCGCTGGGGGAAACCGCGCCGCTGCTGCTGATCGGGATGGTGGCGTTCGTGACCGAGTACCCCGCGGCCCCGCCCGAAGGGCTGTTCGAACCCGCCTCGGCGCTGCCGGTGCAGGTCTACAACTGGACCCAGCGCGCCGATTCGGCATTCTTCGAACGCGCGTCCGGTGCCATCATCGTGCTGCTGGCCTTCCTCTTCGCAATGAACCTGGTGGCCATCATCCTGCGCCGCCGCTTCGAACGGCGCTGGTAACAGGAGTTGAACGACATGAACGACATGCGACTGGCGGAGCGCACCGTGGACACCAAAGGCAAACCGATCAAGTTCAGCTGCCGCAACGTGCAGGTGTTCTATGGCGACAAGCACGCCATCAAGGACGTGGACGTGGACCTGGAGGACAAGACCGTCACGGCCTTCATCGGCCCGTCGGGCTGCGGCAAGTCGACCTTCCTGCGGTGCCTCAACCGCATGAACGACACGATCGACGTCGCCCGCGTGGACGGCAAGCTGATGCTCGACGGCGAGGACATCTACGACCGCCGCGTGGACCCGGTGCAGCTGCGCGCCCGCGTGGGGATGGTGTTCCAGAAACCCAACCCGTTCCCGAAATCGATCTATGACAACGTGGCCTACGGGCCGCGCATCCACGGGCTTGCCCGCAACAAGGCCGAACTGGACGGCATCGTCGAAAAGGCGCTGCGCGGCGCGGCGCTGTGGAACGAGGTGAAGGACCGGCTGGGCGAATCCGGCACCGGCCTGTCGGGCGGGCAGCAGCAGCGCCTGTGCATCGCCCGCGCCGTCGCCACCTCGCCCGAGGTGCTGCTGATGGACGAGCCCTGCTCGGCGCTGGACCCGATCGCCACCAGCCAGGTCGAGGACCTGATCGACCAGCTGCGCGAGGACTTCTCGGTCGTGATCGTGACCCATTCGATGCAGCAGGCCGCGCGCGTCAGCCAGAAGACCGCGTTCTTCCACCTCGGCAACCTGGTCGAGTACGGCACCACCGACGACATCTTCACCCGCCCGCAGGACCCGCGGACGGAAAGCTACATCAGCGGCAAGATCGGCTGAGGCCGGCACCGCCCACGGGGAGAGAAGCACATGAACCGCGAACGACACATCGCCTCGGCCTTCGACCGCGATCTCGAGACGGTGCAGGCGCTCGTCGTCAAGATGGGCGGGCTGGTGGAAGCCGCCATCACCGATGCGGCGCTGGCGCTGGAAACCCGCGACGACGAGCTGGCCGAGGACGTCCGCCGCCGCGACCGCAGCATCGATCTTCTGGAGGCGCAGGTGAACGAGGAAGCGGCGCGGCTGATCGCGCTGCGATCGCCCACCGCGACCGACCTGCGGCTGGTGCTGACCGTCATCAAGATCTCGGCCAGCCTCGAACGGGTGGGTGACTACGCCAAGAACATCGCCAAGCGCAGCAACGTGCTGGCGCACATGCCGGTGATCGAGGGCGCCGGGATGGCGCTGCGGCGGATGTCGTCCACGGTCGAGAAGATGCTCAAGGACGCGCTGGACAGCTATGTCCACCGCGACGCGGCGCTTGCCAGCGACGTGCGCGCCCGCGACCTCGAGGTCGACCAGATGTACAACGCGCTCTTCCGAGAGTTCCTGACCCACATGATGGAGGACCCGCGCAATATCACCGCCTGCATGCACCTGCATTTCATCGCCAAGAACATTGAACGGATGGGCGACCACGCCACCTCGATCGCCGAACAGGTGGTCTACCTGATGTCGGGCGCCCTGCCGGACGAATCCCGCCCCAAGCGTGACAGCGTCAGCCGCGCGGGGATTCCCGACAGCGAGGATTGATCCATGACATCTCGGCAGCAGCCCTGCGTGCTGGTGGTCGAGGACGAGGGCGCACAGCGCGAAGTCCTGAAGTACAACCTTGAAGCCGAAGGATTCCAGGTCATCCTGGCCGAAAACGGGGACGAAGCCCTTCTGCTGGTGCAGGAGGAAAACCCCGACCTGATCGTGCTGGACTGGATGCTGCCGAATGTTTCGGGCATCGAGGTCTGCCGGCGCGTCAAGGCCGACCCCGAGACGCGGCAGATCCCGATCATCATGCTGTCGGCCCGGTCCGAGGAAGGCGACCGCGTCCGGGGGCTGGAAACCGGCGCCGACGACTACGTCGTGAAGCCCTATTCGGTGGTCGAGCTGATGGCGCGCCTGCGCACGCAGCTGCGCCGGACCCGGCCCGCGACAATGGGCGAGCGGCTGGCCTACGAGGACATCATCCTGGACGCGGGCGAGCACCGCGTCTTCCGCGGCGGCCGCGCCCTGCATCTGGGCCCGACCGAGTTCCGGCTGCTCAGCACGCTGATGGAAAAGCCGGGGCGGGTCTGGACCCGCGAGCAGTTGCTGGACCGCGTCTGGGGCCGCGACATCTACGTGGACACCCGCACGATCGACGTGCATGTCGGGCGGCTGCGCAAGGCGCTCATGTCGAACGGCGGCGAAAACCCCGTCCGCACCGTGCGCGGCACCGGGTATTCGCTGGGCTGAGCCGGTACTTTACCCACGGACGCAACCGGCGCGGCCTTCGCGCCGGTTCGTATCCGTAACCCCCCGTCCCTGGCGCGTCGGCTCAACTCTGCACGGGCAGGTGCAGCCGGTCGGGCACGCCCACGGTCGCGACCGATCATGCTGATGCTGGCTGCCACGCCGATGCCTGACCGCTGGTGAGCCGGCGGCGCACGGAGGCGCCGCCGGCCCGAGATCATGCCCGGCGTGTCACTCTGCCGCCATCTGCGACGGCACGACGCGGACCGGGATCGCCTTGTAGGCGGGCGTCTTGCTGTCCACGGCGTAGTGGTGCAGCGGCATCAGCACGTTCGCTTCCGGGAAATAGGCCCCGACGGCGCCTTTCGGCAGCGGGTGTTCGACCACCTGCAGCGGGCCCAGCCGCCGGTCCTTGTCGTCGTCCGACACCGTCTGCACCTCGACGCGGTCGCCCACCTTCAAGGACATGCGGGCCATGTCGTCGGGGCCCATGAACAGGATGTCCCGCGCCCCCTTCACGCCCCTGAAGCGATCGTTGTTGCCGTAGACCGTGGTGTTGAACTGGTCGTTGCTGCGCAGCGTCATCAGGCGGAACACGCCGTCGCCATGGCCCGCGAAGGTCGCGTCCAGCGCGTCGGGCAGGATGAAGTTGGCAAGCCCCGTCTTGGTTTCCCACTTCCGCTCGCGCGAGGGGAGCGGCTTGTCGAACCCGCCCGGCTCGTCCAGCCGCGCCTCGTAGTCGCGGAAGACGTCGGGCCAGATCGCCTCGATCTCGGCCCGGACCAGCGCGTAGTTCCCGGCCCATGCGTCCCAGTCCACGCGCGGGTTCGGCGGCAGGATCTCGCGCGCCAGCCGGGCGATGATCGCGGGCTCGGACATGAGGTTCGGCGCCGCAGGGGGCTTCTGCCCGTGCGAGGCGTGGATGCGGGCGGTGCTGTCCTCCATCGTGACGACCTGCTTGCCGGTGGCCTGCACATCGTTCTCGATCCGCCCGAGGCAGGGCAGGACCCACGCGCACCTGCCGGCGATGAGGTGGGTGCGGTTCAGCTTGGTCGCCACGTTGACCGTCACGTCCAGGTTGCGCCACGCCGCTTCGACCGGAACCTGGTCGGGCACCGCGCGCAGAAGGTTGCCACCAAGACTGATGATCGCCCGGACCTTGCCCGACACGATGTCTTCGCAGCCATCCGCGATCTCGTAGCCTTCCTCCTTCGACGGCTGGAAGCCGTAGCGCTCGCCGATACGGTCCAGCGGCACCTGCTCGGGGCGCGAGGATATGCCCACGGTGCGCTGGCCCTGCACGTTGGAATGGCCGCGGACCGGGCAGATGCCCGCGCCGGGCCGGCCGATATGACCGCCGATCAGCAGCAGGTTTATCAGCATCTGCACCGCCTGCACGCCCAGCCGGTGCTGGGTCAGGCCCATGCCGTAGATCCCCATCACCCGGCGCGAGCGGGCGAAGATGTCGCCCGCGTCCTGCATCTGCTCGCGCGTCAGGCCGCTTTCGCGTTCCAGTTCGTCCCAGGACTGCAGCTTGATCCAGTCCACGAAGCCTTCGTAGCCGTGCGTGTGCTCGGTGATGAAGTCGCGGTCCACGACCTCGCCCACGTCGCTGCGCTCGTACACCGCCTTGATGATCCCGGCGATCGCCGCGATGTCGCCGCCGGGCAGCGGCTGGAGGTAGAGCGAGCTCATCTTGGTCGCCCGCTGCGTCAGCATCTGGACCGGGTTCTGCGGGTTCACGAATTCTTCCCAGCCGCGTTCCCGCATCGGGTTGATCACGATGACCGGCACGCCGCGCTGCCGCGCCTTCTGCAGCGGGTGCATCATCCGCGGGCTGTTCGAGCCCACGTTCTGCCCCACCGCGAAGATGCAGTCGGTCAGTTCGAAATCTTCCAGCCGGACGCTGCCCACGGGCGTGCCCACGGATTCCTTCAGCCCGATCGAGGTGCTTTCGTGGCACATGTTGGCGCTGTCGGGCAGGTTGCTGGATCCGTAGAGCCGCGCCATCAGCTGCCACATGTAGGACGCTTCAAGCGAGGCCCGGCCCGAGGCGTAGAAGATCGCCGACTGCGGCCGGTCCGACAGCGCGCGCATCTCGCGGCCGATATCCTCGAACGCCTCGTCCCAGGTCGACGGCACAAGCCGGTCGGCCGCGGGATCGACGCGCAGCGGGACCGTGAGACGGCCCGCGCGTTCCAGGTCGTGATCGCTCCACGTCAGGAGCTCGGACAGGGGGTGGCGCTCGAAGAAGGCGGCGTCCGCGCGGGCGTCGGTCAGTTCCCACAGCGTGGCCTTCGCGCCGTTCTCGCAGAACTCGAACGGGTGGGGCTTGGCGGGCTTGGCCCAGGCGCAGCTCACGCAGGCAAAGCCGCCGGGCTTGTTCTGGTTGCGCATGATGGTCGCGGTGACGGGCCCCGAAACGGCCCGACCGAACTGCTTGGAGATGCTTTTCACCGATCCCCAGCCGCCGGCGGGGCCGAGTTTCGCGTCCAGATCCTGCTTGTCGGGCATCGGCTTCTCCTCGCGGTTATCCCGGACCAACGCGACGGGCGCCGGCCGGGTTCACCTAACTTGGATCAAGTTCGGCGGCCCTGCGGGGCCGCCGAAGGCCGGGTCAGCGTGACCGCCGCGCGATCTCGGCGGCGAGGGGTTCGTGAAGGTCGCGCGCGCCCCAGCCCGGATCGTGGCCCAGAAGGCCGTTCGGGCACAGCCGGTCGTCGTCCCAGCCGGGATGGTTCGCGATCGGGTAAAGGCAGATCCCCTCGACCCGCGCCCCCCGCCTGCGGGCGCGGGCGACCTCGTCGGCGACATAGCCGAACCAGCTTGCGCGGCGCAGGCCCTCGGTCCCCGTCTCGGCCACCATCAGCGGGCGATCGTAGCGCGCCGCCACCTCGACCAGCAGGTCCGACAGGGGGCGGTAGATCACGTCGTCCACGTCGACCGGCTTGCCGCCATGGATCCACTGGTTGTTGAAGTAGTAGTTGACGCCCACGATGTCCAAGGCCTCCGGGCCGCCGCCGATCTGCGGCCACATCCGGCCGCTCACCAGTTCGAACGCCTGGAACTGGGCGTCGTGCCAGCCATGCGCCTCCCACAGGGGGCGGCCGGTCCAGCCGGCGTGATGGATGGCGATCAGCGGTTCGGCCATGATGAAGCGGGCGCGCGGGTCGATCGCGCGCAGTTCGTCCACCGCGGCGAGGTAGGCACGGGCGAGCTGGACCTTCAGCTCGTAGCCGCGGCCTGCCGCGAAGGGATTGAGGTAGCGCGCGTCGCCCCCGGCCCAGGCGAAGAAGCTCACCTCGTTGACGGGGCACCAGAACGGCACCGCGTCGGTCAGGTTCCTGACATGCAGGCCCACGGCGCGGGCGAAGGCGGCGAAGCGCCTGACGAACTCGGCCGACCAGATGTCGATGTCGTCGGGCCAGCCGTAATGCAGCAGGTCCCAGATCACCTGCGTGCCGGTGTCGCGCGCGGCCTCGATCATCGGGGTGAGGCTTGAGAAGTCGTACCGGCGAGGCTCGCGCTCGATCAGGTGCCAGCGGGCGGCGTCGCGGCAGGCGCGGATGCCGAGGCTGCGCAGCTGGCGGTAGTCCTGCGCCGCATGGGCGTCGTGCCCGGTCGAGGCGAGCACGTCGAGCCGCGTCCCGTTCCGCAGCAGGTGGGTGGAGCTTTCCCAGCCGCCCAGGACGAAGCTTTCGAACGTCGCGGGCGGCGGCGCCGGCGCGCGTTCGTCCAGCACCTCGGCGATCAGCCGTTCCCATTGCGGGACCACGACCTCGGCGGAATAGGTCGCCTCGACATGGGCGCGCAGCGCGCGGCCCAGGCGCTGTCGCAGCGCCGCGTCGCGCGCCAGCCGCAGCATCGCGCCCGCCACCGCGTCGGGGCTTTCGTGCGGAACGAAGATGCCCGTCTCGCCGTCCCTGATCTGCTGCAGCGCGCCGTTGTCGGGCGTCGCGATGACGGGCAGGGCGGCAGTCCCGGCTTCCGCGATGACGTGCGGCATTCCCTCGTCGCGCGAGAGCCAGCAGAACCCGTCCATCGCCGCGAGCAGGTCCGGCACGTCCTTGCGGTCGCCGATGAATTGCAGGCAGCGGTCAAGCCCGAGATCGCGGGCGAGTGCGTGCAGTTCGTCGCGGTATTCCGGCATGAAGGCGTCGGGGCCGCCGATCACGACGAAGCGCGCCTGCGGCTCGGCCCGCGCGACGATCGCGGCGGCGCGGATGAAGTCCTCGACCCGCTTCTTGCGGTCGAGCCGCCCGACCCAGCCGAACAGGACCTGGTCGTCCGCGATCCCCAGCGCGGCGCGCAAGGGCGCGCGCCGACCCGGGTCGAACTCTGCCAGGTCCACCATCGACGGGATTTCCAGCGCGTGCTGCGGCCGATCCGGCATCTTAGAGGCCGCCGCCTCGCGGATGCTGTCGCACACGCCCACGTAGCGCGCGGTGAAGTGCTTCGGCCCCGACAGCGCCTCGCGGACCAGCCCGCCGTGTTCGATCAGCGGCGGGCGCACCGCCAGCCGTTCCAGGGCCGGATAGATGTCGGCCACGTCCTGCGACGAGATCACGACATCCGCCCCGCTGATCTTGCGGCGCAGGTAGTCGATGGTGTCCTCGAACCCCAGCGAATAGGGGGTTGTGTCCACGTGGACGCCGAGCGCGCGCAGCTGCTCGTGGCTCTGGTCCGGCATCCCCTCGCGGCGGAAGCAGGGGATCACGTCGATCCGGTAGCGCGATCGGTCGAGCGTCCGGGCGAGAAGCCGCACCTCCGTTTCCTCGCCGCCGACGACGAGCCAGGCGAAGACCCACAGGATGCGGATCTTGCCGGCGTCGGGATGCGGCACGGGGATGTGGCCGGACCCGAGCGCCTCGGCCACGCGGGCGTCCTCGCGCTCACGGTCCGACAGTTCGCGCGGGTGCGACGCTTCCGGGGCGGCGGTGACGGCCGCCGCCTCGGTTTCGGTCAGGGAAGTGTGCTCATTCATGGGCGAACACGATCTGCAGGAACTCGGGACGGTCCTGAACCAGGTGGCGCAGGAACCCCGGCGCGTCGTCGTAGGGGACGACGTGGGTGATCATGTGCTCGCGGATCAGGTCGCCCTCGTCCGCCAGCAGGTGCAGGGTTTCCTGCGCGAGCCGGCGCTGGTCCCAGTCGTGCGCCAGCTGCCGCGGCATCCGGTTGATCTGCGCGCAGCGGATGGACAGGCCGTTGTGGTGGAACTCTTCCCCCAGCCGGGCGCCGTCCATGCCGCCCTGGTAGAAGGCGAGGTCGATCACCGTTCCCTGCGGGCGCAGGGCCCGCAGCGCGAGGTTCAGGCTGTCGGACCGGGCGCGGGTCTGGAACACGTACTCCGCGCCGCGCCCGCCCGTCTTGTGGTGCCAGCGCGACTTGGCATGGCGCCACGCCTCGTCCTCGCCCATCGCGTCGAAGCCCATGCGCCGGGCGAGGTCCTGCCGCCAGGGCGAGGGGTCCACGACGACGACTTCCGACGCGCCGCCCTGCCGCGCGAAAAGCGCGCAGAACAGCCCCACCGTCCCGCCGCCCCAGACCAGCACCGGCCGCCCCTCGACGCCCGCGCCGAGATAGGGAACCGCGGCCCCGAACTGCTCGGCGTCCGCGTGCAGGATCCCGTTCGCGGCGATCGGCCCCATCTGCGCCACGAAGATCCCCAGCATCGGGTCCATGCCGTCGGGCATCTTCAGCAGCAGGTCGCGGCCCGGATCGGCGGTGTGACCGGTCTTGTGGCCGAAGCTCGTCGCCACCGCGTTCCCGTAGGAGAAGCCATGCGCCCGGCTGTCGATGACGCGCCCGACCTCCATGTAGCCCAGGAAGTTGACCGGGAACCGCGCCGACGGCTCGCCGGGAACGAACACGCCCTGGCCTTCGTCCCAGCGGGAATGAAGGTAGGGGTTGGTGCCCTTCATGAACGTGAGCTCGGTCCCCGCCGATAGGCCGGTGTACATCAGGTCGAGCCGGACCTGGCCATCGCCCGCCGGGCCTTCGTCGTAGCCGAAGAAGTAGGGCTCGTTCTCGCGCTCGATCCCGAGGCTGCGGATGTGCCTATGCTGATGCGCCAGCGCCGGAATCCGCCGCAGCGGCTTGACGAAAAAAGGGCTGCGGGTTCGACCGCAGCACCTCCATCTTCACGAGGGCGCCGGTCGCGGCCGACTTCGAGACGGCAAGCGCGACGCGGTGCGTCTCGAGCGCCTCGGCGTAGGGGCAGCGGATGCGGTTCTCGCGGCCCTGCACGGCGTCGATGAAGTCGCGGTCCTCGCGCCAGACGGGGTCGCCCTCGGCATGGCGCACCGGGCGGCCGTGGCCCGTGTCGATCATGATGTCGTGGTCGGTGATCTCCATCGCCAGCGCGTCGGCGAAGACGTGCAGGCCGACGCGGTGGTTCCAGCGCAGGAGGCAGGTCGCCGCGAGGTTCGCGATCGTGCCCGACGCGAAGCGCAGGCTCGCCGTGGTCGCGGTGGGCACCGTCAGCCCCTCGAAGTCCTGCCGCGGGCGGTGGCTCGCCAGCCCGAACACCTCGGTCACGTCGCCCGACAGGAACCGGGCGAGGTCGATGATGTGGGTCGCCTGCTCGACGACCTGGCCGCCCGACGCGTCCTCGCGCCACCACCACTGCGGCGGCGGGGTCTGGTCGAGCCAGAAGCCGGTCATCAGCTGCGCCGGGTTGTCGGCCAGCCGCGCGCGCGCCTCGTCCACGGTGTCGAGGTAGCGCCAGTGATAGCCGACGGCGGTGATGAGGCCCGCGCGCTCGACCTCGGCCGCGATCTCCTCGGCAAGGCCGAGGTCGAGGGACAACGGCTTTTCCACGAAGAAGGGCAGGCCCCGCGCGATGCAGGCGCGTTCCGCGTCGCCATGGGCGAAGGGCGGCACGCAGATGTAGACGGCGTCGAGTTCGACCGCGTCCAGCATCTCGGCATGAGTGGCGAACGCCTGCGCGCCGAAGCGCCCCGCCGCTTCGCCCGCCCGGTGCGCGTCAGGGTCGGCCACCGCCACGATCCGCACGTCGTGCATCTGTTCCAGGACGCCGAAATGCCGGTGGGCGATGCCCCCCGCGCCGATGAAGCCCAGACGTGTCGTAGTCATGTCCCGAAGTCCTTTGTCGTTGGCCGCGCAGCACGGCGGCATAGAGCTGGGCGGTATCCTCGCCCATGCGGGTTGCGGTGTAGAATGCATCATAGCGCGCGCGCTGCGACAAGGCGGTGGCAGCGCGTGCCGCTGCGTCGTCGATCGCGGCCGCCAGCGCGCGGGCCAGCGCGCGGGGGTTGGCGGGCGGGACGAGCCACGGGTGGTCCGGCCCCAGCGCCTCGGTCACGCCGCCGATGCGGGTGGCGATGACGGGAAGGCCATGCGCCATCGCCTCGAGCACGACCAGCGGCAGGCCCTCGAACGAGGAGGGGAGCGCGAGGAGGTCCGCCTCCGCCATCAGCGCGGGCACGTCGTCGCGCGGCCCGAGGAACTCGACGTCGAGCCCGTGCCGCGCGGCGCGCGCGCGGATGCGGCCCTGTTCGGGGCCGCCGCCGACCAGCCGCAACCGGGCGTGGGGATGGGTGCGCGCCAGCCGCGCCATCGCGGTGATCAGGGTGCGGTGGTTCTTCTGCGGGGTGAACCGGGCCACGCACAGGATCGTCTGCGGGGCGTCCTTGCGCCGCGCCGGGCGATCCGCGCCCGGGCCGGCCTCGATTCCGTTCGGGATGCAGGCCATCGGCACGCGCGGCCCGCCCATCGTCGCCAGCACCGGCCGCCAGCTGTCGGCGGCGGCGCGGCTGACGGTGATGACAGCGTCGAGCCGCGCCACCATGCGGGCATAGTCCGCCCGCTGCTGCGGGCAGGTGATGAGCCACGGCAGATGCTCGGTCCGCACCACGGGCGCGTCCGTCACGCCTGCAAGCCCGTGCCCTTCCCAGCCGATCCCGGCATGGACGTGGACGAGGTCCGCACCCGCGAGCGCGTGGCGCCAGCGCCCGCCGGCCGCGGTCGCCGCCGCGACCCCGAGGCGGCGCCCCTCGGCCGCGAGCGACCGGCCGGCGTCGTGGTCGGGAAAGACGAGGCGGGCGCGCCAGCCAGGGGGCAGCGCGCGCGCGAGCGTCAGCATGTGGCGGCCCACCCCGGACGGATCCGGGCTGTCGGTCGCCATCACGACGGTTCGGGTCGGGTCCGAAATCCTGGGAGGCAGCACGGCAGGCGCCAAGTCATTCCCCGGCGATCACCGACGACGTCGCAGGAAGCCGGGCGGCGAGGCGGCGATGGATCGACAGCGCCTGCCCGACCACCTGGTCCATGTTGTAGTAGCGGTAGGTGCCCAGCCGCCCGGCGAAGATCACGTCGGGGCGTTCCAGCGCCAGCGCCTCGTAGCGCTTGAACAGCGCCTGGTTTTCCGGCCGCGGGATCGGGTAGTAGGGATCGCCTTCGGCCGACGGATACTCGTAGGTGATCGAGGTCCGCGGATGGATCTGGCCGGTCAGGTGCTTGTATTCCGTGACGCGGGTGTAGGGCACGTCCTCGGCCGGATAGTTCACCACGGCGACTTCCTGCAGGCGGCGCTGGTCCAGCGTCTCGTGGCGGAACTTCAGGCTGCGATAGGGCAGCTGGCCGAAGCGGTGGCCGAAGAAGGCGTCGATCGGGCCGGTGTAGATCGTCAGCGGCGCGAGGTCGCGTTCGGGAAGGTCGTGGAAGTCCTGCCCCAGCGCGAGGTCGATCAGCGGGTGGTCCAGCATCCGCTCGAACATGCGGGTGAAGCCGTCGCGCGGCATCGCCTGGAAGCTGTCGGTGAAGTAGCGGTCGTCGGCGTTGGTGCGCGTCGGCACGCGCGAGGTGACGGACTTGTCCAGTTCGGACGGATCCAGCCCCCATTGCTTGCGGGTGTAGCCCTGGAAGAACGTCTCGTAGAGGCGCGTCCCGACCGCGTTCACCACCACGTCGCGGCTGTTCCTGATCTCGGCCACCGGCTCGGCCTGCGCGGCGAGGAAGGCCGCGACCTCGGCCTCGGTCGAGAGGTTCAGGCCGTAGAGCGCGTTGACGGTGGTGCGGTTGATCGGCATCGGCACCCGCCGGTCGCCGACCTGCGCCAGCACGCGGTGCTCGTAGGGCCGCCACGCGGTGAAGCGCGAGAGATAGTTCACCACGTCGTCGCTGTTGGTGTGGAAGATGTGGGGCCCGTAGCGGTGGACCAGCACGCCCGCCGCGTCGTGGTGGTCGTAGGCGTTGCCCGCGACGTGGTCGCGCTTGTCCACGACCAGCACCCGCTGGCCCGACGCCTCGGCCAGGCGCTCGGCAAGCACGGACCCGGCGAAGCCCGCGCCCGCGATCACGACGTCGTAGGGGCGCGCCGCCCCGCGGCGGATGCCCGGCGCGGGGAAGCGGTCGTCGCCGCGGCGTTCCACGCGGGCGGCGGCAGCCTCGGTCACGAGCCGGTTCATGTGCCGGAAGGTCGCGTCCCAGCTGAGGGTCGCGAGCATGTTGTCGGCGGCGTCGCGCCACGCGGTCGAGGGGCCGCGCGCCATCGCCAGCGCATCCGCGCAGGCGGCGATGAAGCCGGGCCGGTCGGCGGCGATCCGCACCGCCTCGGTTTCGCCGTACTGGCGGATCACGTCACGGATCGCGGTCGATACGACGGGGCGGCCGCCGGCGAGGTATTCGGGCGTCTTGGTCGGGCTGATGAAGCGCGTCGCCTCGTTGATGGCGAACGGCATCAGCGCCACGTCCCAGCCCGACAGATAGGCGGGCAGGTCGGCATACTGCTTCTGCCCCAGCCAGTGGATGTTGGCCGCGCGCGGAAGGTCGGCGTCGGCGATCTTGGCGACCGGCCCCAGCATGACGATGTGCCAGTCGGGATGCGCCGCCGCCATGTCGCGCAGCAGGTCGAGGTCCAGCCGTTCGTCGATCACGCCGTAGTAGCCGAAGCGCGGATGCGGGATCGCGGTCTGGTCGGCGGGATCGCCCTGCGCCACGCGCGCCTGCGCGAAGTGGCGCGCGTCCACGCTGGACGGGAAGGGGTGGATGTTGTCGTGCTGGACGCGCTTCGCCTCGTAAAGGCTGTGGCCGCCGGTGAAGACGACGTCGGCCGCAGCCATCAGGTCGGCCTCGTTCCGGCGCAGGTCGGCGGGGGCGAAGCGGAAGTTCGACAGCTCGTCCATGCAGTCATAGACGACGGCGCTTGCCTGCACATGCCGCGCGATCGGCCACATCTGCGGGGTGTAGAACCACAGCACGGGGTCGGCGATCCCGGTGAGCGCCAGCATCTGGTCGAGAAGGCGGGCCAGCGCGCGCTCGGTCTCCTCGGGCGAGAAGGCGCGGGGCACGCGCGGCCGGACGGCCTGCACGGTGGTGCCGGGGAAGGTATGGAATTCGAGGAACGGCAGGTGGTGGTCGACCGGGATCATCTCTTCCCAGAAGATCACGCGGCGGTCGGCGGCGAAGCGGCCGATCAGGTGCTGCGGGCGCTGCAGCACGAAATCCCAGCGCAGGTGCGAGAAGCAGATCAGGGGCGCGGGCGACGCCTGCGCCTGGACCGCCGCGGCGGTGATGGTCGGAGTGACAGAAGTCATGCGGAAACCCTTCCGGCACGATAACCGCGTGCCTTGTCAATCAGCGCCGTAAGCTGGCGGATGGAATGGGGCCACGTCCAGTTCGCCTGGACGACGGCGCGGGTGTCGAACTGCGCGGAACGCGCAATCAGGCTGGCGAGCGCTTCGTGGAAGCGGTCTTCGGGGGCGGTCAGGCCGGTGTCGGGGCGGATGTACTGCCGCCCGCAGACCAGCCGATCGTTGGCGAGCACCGGCAGCCCGGCCAGCATGTATTCGGTCAGGATCGCCGGGGCGCCGTCATCGACCCCGCACACGACCCCCACGCGGGCACGGTTGATGAGGGCGTTGACCTCGTCATGGCTGACCGGGCCGACCCAGTCGATGTTCAGGCCGCGCCGCTCGCCCTCGGCCCGCAGCTCGTCGGTCAGGTGGCCGTAGCCCACGACGCAGAGCGCGCGGACGCTGCGGGGCAGGCGGTCGAGCGCGTCCAGCAGCAGGTCGTGGCGCTTGTAGGGCTGGGTCGCGGCCACATAGACGACGTCGTAGTCCTTGGCCGCGCCGGTCGGGTGGAAGGTCAGGTCCGACGCGAAATCCGGCCCGATCGGCAGCACCTCGCAGATCGCGGCGGGGTGGCGGGCGTGGATGCGGTCGGACTGCCATTCCGATCCGGTCAGGAAGATGTCGAAGTGGCGGCTGACCTCGGGCGGGATGCGGATCGGGTCGGCGTCGATCGAGTTGTAGATGCGGATGCTGTCCTGGCAGGCATTCAGCAGCGCCTCGTTCACGCCGAGGCCCCAGACGCACAGGATCTCGGGCGCGCCGTGGCGGGCGATGTGGGCGAGCGCGTCGGCCGATCCGTAGGGCGCGGGGTGCCCGTCGGCGCGGAAGGTCCGCCGGGTCAGCCCCGCGGGCGCGGGCGGGCGCGGAGCGGCGTGGCGGTCATGGCCGCCAAGCCAGCGGCCGCTGTCGAACGGCGCGTCGTCGTGCCCGGCGAACTGCCAGACCTCGGCCCGCTCGACGAGCCCCGCCGCCACGGCGGCCAGCGGCAGCCGCTCGAGATAGCCGCCGACCACGCGGACATCGGGGGCCGAGACGTTGGCTGCGCGCGCGGGAGGCAGGTCGTGGCCTGCCCAGATGCGCGTGAAATCGGGGAGGTGATACCGGCTCGGAGCGGGCGGAACGCCGTCGCAGAAATCCGACACAGCTACGATCCGGCTCGTCATCGCGTTCCTTGTTTTCCCCATTCCGGTCCGCAGGCCGTTCACGAGACGTAAGGTCGCCGCGACCGCGATGCAGCTTGATCTTTGTTACGCAACCTTCCGCAAGATCAAAGAGTTCCTCCGGCTCGCTTCCGCCGGCCCCGCCCGACTGCGCCGACGAGCACGCCGAGCAGGAACAGGATCGTGACCGCGCAGACGATCGCCGGGCCGGCCGGCAGGTCGGCGTTCCACGCGCCGGCAAGTCCGCCCAGCACGCCCGCGATCCCGATCCCGCCGGCGGCGACGGCCATCGCCTCGGGCGTGCGGACGAGCGGGCGGGCTGCGGCGGCGGGGATGATCAGCATGGCGCTGATCAGAAGCGCGCCGACGATGCGGATGCCCGCCGCCACGACCAGCGCCAGCGCGACGTTGAGCGCCCATTGCTCGGCCTTGGGCCGGATGCCGGCGGCGACCGCCATTTCCGGCGAGAGCGTCGCGAGCAGCAGCGCCGACCAGCGCCACGCCAGCAGTGCGACCACCGCGCCCGCGCCCAGCCAGATCGTCGCGAGGTCGCCCCGCGTGACGGCGAGGATGTCGCCGAACAGATAGGCCATCAGGTCGGTCCGCACCCCTGGCACGAACGACACCGCGACCATCCCCGTCGCGAGCGCGGCGTGCGACAGCACCCCCAGCGCCGTGTCCCCCGCGTGGTTCCTGCCCGTCAGCCCGGTGACGCCCGCGGCCATCGCCAGCGCGACGAGGATCACGGCCGGGAACAGCGGCACGGCGAAGGCAAGCGACAGCGCCACCCCCAGCAGCGCCGCGTGCGCCGTGGCGTCGCCGTAATAGGCCATGCGCCGCCAGACGACGAAGCAGCCCAGCGGGGCGCAGGCCAGCGCCAGCCCGATCCCGGCGAGCGCCGCGCGGATCATGAAGTCGTCGAGCATCAGGCGTGATCCCGGGCGCGGGCGGGTTCGGCGGGGCCATGCGGCCCGTGATCGTGGCCGCATCCGGCGCGGTCGGCCCGCCCGCTTTCCCGGCCGCTTTCCCCGCCGCCGTCTTCGTCGTGGCTGTGGGTGTGGTGGTGGCGGTAAAGCGCCAGCGTCTCGGCCCCGGCCATGCCGAACAGGCTGTGATAGGCAGGGGAGAGCGAGACCTTCTCGGGCGTGCCTTCGCAGCAGACATGGCCGTTGAGGCAGATCACGTGGTCCGATGCGCGCATCACGATCTGCAGGTCGTGGCTGACCATCAGCACCGCGCAGCCGTGGCGCGCGCGCACCTGCTCGATCCGGGCGTAGAACGCGGCGACCCCCGGCTGGTCGAGCCCGGCGGTCGCCTCGTCGAGGATGAGAAGGTCGGGCTTGTCCAGCAGCGCGCGCGCCAGCAGCACCCGCTGCAGCTGACCGCCCGACAACCCCGCGATCTGCCGCCGCTCGACGCCGGGAAGCCCGGCCTCGGCCAGCGCCGCGGCGACGGCTGCGGCGGGCCTGCGGCGGGGCAGGTTCATGAAGCGCCCGACCGTCACCGGCATCGACGGGTCGATCGCGAGGCGCTGCGGGACGTAGCCGATCGTCAGCCCGGCTGCGCGGCGGATCGTGCCCGAGGTCGCGGGCAGAAGGCCGATGATCGTGCGGATCAGCGTCGACTTGCCCGACCCGTTCGGGCCGACGATGGTCACGATCTCGCCGCGCCGCACCTGCATGTCGATGCTGTCGAGGATCGGGTGCCCGTCCAGCGCGACGCTGACGCGGTCGAGCCCGATCAGGGCCGCGCCCGGCCCGCCGCTCAAGATGCGGCCCGGCAGGTCGCGCACAGGCCCTCGGCCTCGCGCACGGCGTGTTCGATGGCGAAGCCCGCGCCCTCTGCGGCCGTTTCCAGCCGCCCGCGCCCGTTTTCGGCCGGGGTCTCGATCACGCGGCGGCAGGTGCGGCAGATGAGGAAGGCGGGCATGTGCGGGTCGTCGATCTCGCCCCCGGTGCAGGCGACGAAGGCGTTCAGCGTCTCGATCCGGTGGACGAAGCCGTGCTTCATCAGGAACTCGAGCGCGCGATAGGCGACCGGCGGCTGGCTGCCCATCCCCTCGGCCCTGAGGCGGTCGAGGATGTCGTAGGCGCCGAGCGCACGGTGCTCCTCCAGCAGGATCTCCAGCACGCGGCGGCGCACGGGGGTGAGTTGCAGCCCCTCGGCCCGGCAGCGCCGCTCGACCCGGTCCATCGCGGTCGAGATGCAGGCGGAGTGGTCGTGGATCTCAGTCATGGCGCGCACCGGGGGAACAGGGCGTTGACGTCGGGAGTGTTATAACGTAACTCATGTAATAACGTTACAACACGGAGCTAGCCATGTCACGTCCCCTTCTTCCCGCCGCCGTTGTGTTCTCGCTGGCCATTCCTGTCGCGGCATCCGCGGAAAGCGGCCCCCGCATCGTGGCCGACATCGCCCCGGTCCACGGGCTGGTGGCGCGAGTGATGGAGGGGGTGGGGGAACCCGCCCTGCTGGTGCGGCCGGGCGCGTCGCCCCACGGCTACGCGATGAAGCCGTCCGAGGCGGCGGCGCTGGCCGAGGCGCAGGCGGTGTTCATGGTCGGGCTGGAACTGACCCCGTGGCTGGTGAAGCCGGTGGAAACGCTGGCCCCGCAGGCGGCGCGCGTCGCGCTGCTGGACGCGCCCGGCACGCTGCGGCTGCCGAACCGCGTGGGTGCGACGTTCGAGCCGCATCATCATCACGACGGCGAGGGTCACGGGCACGGCCATACGCATGACGACCACGCGCATGACGGTCACGCACACGACGACCACGCGCACGACGATCATTCTCACGACGGCAAGGCCGACGAGGGACACGACCACGCCCACGCCCACGATCACGACCACGCCCACCACCACGCTGAGGGTGGCACCGACCCGCACGCCTGGCTCGACCCACGAAACGGCAAGGTCTGGCTCACCGCCATCGCCGCCGAGCTGTCGCGGATCGACCCGGCGAACGCCCCCGTCTACGCCGCCAACGCGGCCGAAGGCGCGGCAGAGATCGACGCCGCCGAGGCGGAGGTCCGGGCCGAGCTGGCGGAACTGCCCGATCTGAACTTCATCGTCTTCCACGACGCCTATCAGTATTTCGAATACCGCTTCGACACGCCCGCGGCCGGGTCGATCTCGCTCAGCGACGCGACGCCGCCGGGCCCGGCGCGGGTGGCGGAGCTGCAGGCGAAGGTGTCGGAGCTGAAGATCGATTGCGCCTTCACCGAGCCGCAGTTCAACCCGGGCCTGCTGCAGACGGTCTTCGCCGGCACGGACGCGAAGACCGCCGTGATCGACCCCGTCGGGACCGAGATCCCGACCGGCCCGGCCTTCTACCCGGCGCTGATCCGGTCGCTCGGCGCGTCGCTCGCCTCCTGCCGCTGACCGCCCCTCAGGCGAACATGGCCCTGTGCGTCTCGCGCAGGGCCGCCTTCTGCACCTTGCCCATCGCATTGCGGGGCAGCTCGTCCGCCACGACGATGCGCCTGGGCTGCTTGAAGCGCGCGATCCGGTCCGCCATCGCCCCGGCCAGCGCACCGGGATCCAGCGTCGCCCCGGGGCGGGGGACGACGACGGCGACCACCGCCTCGCCGAAGTCCGGGTGCGGCACGCCGATGACGGCGCTTTCCAGCACCCCCGGCAGGTCGTCGACCAGCATCTCGACCTCGCGCGGATAGACGTTGAGCCCGCCCGAGATCACAAGATCCTTGGCGCGACCGACGATGCTGACGTAGCCGTCAGTCCCCTTGGTCCCGAGGTCCCCGGTGATGAACCAGCCGTCGGGGCGAAGCTCGGCCGCGGTCTGTTCGGGCATCCGCCAGTAGCCTTGAAACACGTTCGGGCCGCGCACCTCGATCATCCCGATCTCGCCGGGGGCCAGCTCAGTCTCCCTGTTCTTCTCGGGTAGCTCCACCGCGCCCGCGTCAGGCGGCGCTGCCTCGCCCATGATCCGCACCTCAACGCCGGGAAGCGCCGGGCCGACCGACCCCGGCCGCCGCTCGCCGTGAAGCGGGTTCGACGTGGTCATGTTCGTCTCCGTCATGCCGTAACGTTCGAGGATGCGCTGGCCGGTCCGTTCCTCGAACAGGCGGTGCGTTTCCGGCAGTAGCGGCGCGGAGCCCGAGATGAACACCCGCACGTCCGCTGCCACGTCGCGCGTGAAATCCCGCCGGTCCAGCAGTCGGGTGTAGAAGGTCGGCACACCCATCATCATCGTGGCGCGCGGCAGCAGCGACACGGCCTCCGACGGGTCGAAGCGCGGCCGCCAGATCATCGCGCCGCCGGCCAGCATCAGCGTATTGCAGGCGACGAACAGGCCGTGGGTGTGAAAGACCGGCAGCGCGTGAAACAGCACATCGGCTCCGGTGATCTCCCACGCGTCCGTCAGCGTGCGCGCGTTCGACAGCAGGTTGTCATGCGACAGCATCGCCCCTTTGGACCGCCCGGTAGTCCCGGAGGTATAGAGGATCGCCGCGAGGTCGTCCGGGCGCCGCGCCGCCGCCGGCTCGTCCGCGGCCATCGCCCCCGCATCGTCCGTCAGCGTGCCCGCGCCCGCTGCATCCAGCGTGAAGACCTTCGCGGCGGCCGAAGCGGTCCGCGTCTCGGCTTCGCGCGCGGGATCGCACACGATGGCGACGGGCTCGGCGTCGCCCACGAAATAGGCGACCTCGGCGGCGGTATAGGCCGGGTTCAGCGGAAGGAAGACGCCACCCGCCCGGATCGTGCCAAGATAAAGGGCAAGCGCCTCGGGCGACTTCTCGACCTGCGCCGCGACGCGGTCGCCAGGTTGCAGGCCGGACACGGTCAGAAGCGCCGCGATCCGGGCGGCGCGGTCGCGGATCTGCGCGTAGGTGACGGGCGCGTCGCCCGGCAGGATGAGGCAGGGGGCGTCGGGGGCCGCGGGGCCTGCGACGAGTGCATCATAGAGGTGGTTGCTCATCGCCCGCTCCGATCTTTGCCGGGAACCTTACGGCGCGACGGGCCTCGCCGCTAGCCCGAAGCGCGGGCGGCGCCGACCAGCGGCAGCCGGTCGCGGTTCAGCCACAAGGCGGCCACGCCCCACAGCGCCACGATGACGAACAGGTCCACCGTCAGCCGCCAGGCCGCGTCAGAGCCCATGAAGTTCGTGGCGAGGGCATCGCCGAGGATCGACAGCAGCACGCAGGCCACGAACGAGACGAGGCCGCCGCGGCCCGTCGTCGCCAGCGCCCGTCCCGGCAGGGTCGCGGCGAACCAGCCCAGCGGACGCGCCAGCGGCACCGCGACCTGCCACGCCCAGGCGATCACCGCCACAAGCCGGACCCAGTCGAGCCCCCATTTGTCGACCGTGCCGACCGCGTGCCACATCAGGTCGGCCAGGTGCTTCGCCTCCGGGCCCATCCGCCACAGGAGCGCCATCCCCGTGCTGTAGAGCGCCGCGAAGACGGCGAGCGGGGTCACGACCGCGCTGCGGGGGCGCAGCACCTCCATGATCCGGCGGCGGAACAGGCCCATCGCGGCGCCCGCGAAGAACAGAAGCTGCCAGGCGAAGGGGTTGAACAGCAGCCCGCCCCCGGCGCGCTCGTTGGGCAGCATCGCGTTCAGCGGCGGCGCCACCAGCCACAGCGCGACGGACCCCGCCGCGAACAACGCGGGGCGGCGCGCCAGCACCGGCAGGACAAGCGGCACGGCGGCGATCAGGACGACGTAGAGCGCGAGCACGTCGACCAGGTTCGGCTGCATCCACAGCGACATGACGGCGCCGAGATAGCCCGCCGGGTCCCGCGCCAGCCAGTCGCCGTAGCCGCTCCACACGGCGGTTTGCGACAGGCCCCGCGCGCTCAGCAGCGCCGACAGGACCGCCAGCAGGACGCTGCCGGCGACCAGCGCCCACCAGACCTGCAGCGCGCGCCGGGCGAAGCGCCGGCGGGCGGCTGCGGTTCCCTGCGCCGCATCGATCTTCAGCCAGACCAGGCCGACGAGGAAGCCCGACAGCAGGACGAACAGCTCGGCCGCGTCGAAGACGGCGAAGTTGTTCAGCGTCGCCGCCCGCAGCACCCCCGCGGGCATGTGGTTCAGCATGATGCAGACCAGCGCGTAGCCGCGCAGCATGTCGAGCGCCGCGTTCCGGTTCATCGCGGCAGCGCGGCCCAGCGGTCGAGAAGCTCGGGCTCGGAAAACAGCGCGAGCCGCTCGGCCGGGTCGAGGAAGGCCAGCGCCTCGGACCGGGTGGATGCGACGGCGATCTTGGCGCCCGCGGCGATGGCGGGCAGGCGCGTGGCCGCGGGCGCGTCGACCGGCGGCGGCAGCAGGACTGCGTGGGACGCCCGCAGGGCGTCATCGCTCCCCAGCCGCTCGGCCGGGTCGTCGGGCGTGCGGAGCTGGCGTGCATGCGCGAGGGACGCGGTGAGGACGGCGGGCGTCCGGCGTTCCTCGGGCGTGACCAGCAGCCCCGCCATCCGCGCCCAGCGGCCCAGCACCGACGACGCGGTCAGCCGCGACACGAGAGGCGACAGGATCAGCCCGGCAAGGATCGGCAGCAGCCAGATCAGCTGCCCGGGCGACAGATACCAGATCAGCGCCAGCACCACGACGCCCCAGAAGACGTGGACCCAGTGGCGCGACCACACGACCTGCCACGACGGCATCGCGCCCTTGCGGACCTGGCTTTCCCAGCCCGAGTTGCGGCCGCGCAGGATGTCGAAGATCTGACGCGACTGGATCAGCATGGCCACGGGCGCGATCAGGGTGGACAGCACGAACTCGAACATCGCGCCGGCGGCGAGCCGGCCCATGCCGCCGGACGCCGCTTCCAGCGGGCGGCCGCGGGCGCGCAGGACGGCGAAGACCTTGGGCAGCAGCAGCAGCGCGACGGCCGCCGCGAACAGCCACTTCATCCGGGTGGGATCGAAGGTCGGCCAGGTCGGGAACATCTGGTAGGTCTGCGGAAAGTACTCCGGCGTCACGAGGATCGCGTGCGCGGTCAGCGCAAGGCCCACGACGATCATCGCGAGCCAGATGGGGCTCATGACGAAGCTGAGGACGCCGATCACGAAATGCGCGCGGCTGACCCAGGTGAAGCCGCGCGCACCGATCACGCGCAGGTGCTGCAGGTTCCCCTGCGCCCAGCGGCGTTCGCGCACGGCCATGTCGAGAAGCGTCGGCGGGCACCCTTCGTAGCTCGCGCGCAGGTCCCAGTCGAGCCGGACCTTCCAGCCCGCGCGCCGCAGCAGCGCCGCTTCGACGAAGTCGTGCGACATGATCGTGCCGCCGAACGGCGGTTTTCCGGGCAGGTCGGGCAGGCCGCAGCAGCGAGCGAACGCCTCGACCCGGATCATGGCGTTGTGGCCCCAGAAGTTGCCGTTGTCGCCCGACCATGCGGCGACGCCGCGGCCCACGGCGGGGCCGTAGACGCGGCTCGCGAACTGCACGACGCGGGCGTAGATCGTCTGCCCGCCGACCAGCACCGGGATGGTCTGGATCAGCGCCAGCGCAGGGTCCGCGGCCATCCGCGCGCTCATCTCGGCGATCACGCGGCCCGACATGACGCTGTCGGCATCGAGCACGACCATCTGGTCGTAGCGCCCGCCCCAGCGGCGCACGAACTCGGCCACGTTGCCCGCCTTGCGCCCCGAATTGTCGGTGCGGCGGCGGTACCAGACCGGGATCGGGCAGGTTTCCCGCATCTGCGACACGGCCAGCGTCTCTGCCACGAAGGCGTCGGGTTCGCGGCTGTCGGACAGGATGAAGATCTCGGCCCGGCCGGCCAGCCCCTCCGCCTCAAGCTCGTCGGCGAGCGCGGCGAGCAGCGACAGGCTGGCCGACGCGTCCTCGTGGTAGACGGGCATCACGAGCGCGATCCGGGCGTTGCCGGGGTCGGCGGGGGTGCGCGGCAGCTTCGCGCACAACCCGGCCACAACGGAACAGAAGCTGAACCCGACCCATCCGAAGGTGATCGAGAACAGGACCAGCAGCACGTATTGCAGCGCCTGCAGCGAGCCGCTGAGCACCAGCCACATCTGCCAGAACCCCAGCGCCGTGATCAGCGCGCCGCCCCCGAAGGCGATGATCCGCGCCAGCACCACCTCGCGCGTGGGGCGCAGCCTTGCGGGGCCGCGCGGCGGGGCTGCGCGGAAATCCTGCGTCGGCATGTCGAGCGGCGCTTCGGGCGGCGTCGGCCCGCCGCCCGCATGGACCGGCATGGCCGCGCTGGGCGGCGCGGCCATGCCGCCGCCCGTGCCGGGGGCGGGGAGATCGGAACCCGGCGCGGGGCTGCCGCTCCGGGGAAGCGTGCCCTCCGCCGTCACTCGCGGACCCAGCGGTACATCCAGGTCTCCGACAGCGGTCCGGCCTCGGATTCCAGCCGCGCCTGCAGTTCGACCAGCTCGGCTCCCTGGGGGAAGAACTCGAACGACAGCCGCATCAGCCCCTGGTCGAGCAGGTGGGTGACGTAGGGATAGACGATCCGCCCGGCGCTGGCCGTCACCGACGCCTGGGGCAGGGTGCCCGGCGTGAACAGCGCGTTGTCGAAGTCGATGTTGAAGGTCCGCGCGTCGGCGTTGTTGATCGACCGGCCCGACAGCGTCTCGCGCACGAGGGCGTACGGCCCGACATCGCCGGGGGTCGATCCCAGATGCGCGTCGTAGCCGAACTCGACCCGGGTGCCGGGGGCGAGGGGCTGCGCGGGTTTCCAGAACGACACGATGTTGTCGTGGAACTCGCTCTCGACCGGGATCTCGACCAGCATGACGGCGCCTTCGCCCCAGTTGGTGTGCGGGCTGATCCAGGCCGAGGGGCGGCGTTCGTAAAAGGCGCCCGCGTCCTCGTAGTTGGCGAACTCGCGGTCGCGCTGCATCAGGCCGAAGCCCTGCGGGTCCTCGTCCATGAAAGCCGAGAGCTGCAGGGTGGGCGGGTTGTTCAGGGCCCGCCACAGCCGGCTGCCGTCGCCCGTCATCATCTGCAGCCCGTCGCTGTCGTGGACGGCCGGGCGGTAGTCGTCGGGAACGTCGCCGTCCGACGGCCCGAACCAGTACATCGAGGTCAGGGGCGCGATCCCCACGTCCTCCAGCGCGCGGCGGGGGACCAGCGCGACCCGGGTGCGGACGCGGGTGTTTTCACCCGGCGTCACCACGAACTGGTAGGCGCCCGCGACCGAGGGGCTGTCCAGCAGCGCCCAGATCGTGACGCTGCCCGCGTCGAGGTCGGGCTGCTCGATCCAGAACTCGCGGAAGGACGGGAATTCCTCGCCCGCCGCGCTGCCGGTGCCCAGCGCAAGGCCGCGGCAGGAAATGCCGTAGTGGTTGCCGCGCCCCAGCACGCGGAAATAGCTGGCGCCCTGCCAGACGGCCAGCTCGTCCAGCACGTCGGGCCGGTTCAGCGGCGCGCGCAGGCGGAAGCCCGACCAGCTCATGTCGCCCGGCGGCAGCTGCGCCGCGTCGGGCGGGAACGAGATCGCGTCGAAGGTGAACACGCCCGGATCGAAGGGCAGGGGCCGCACGACGCCGTTGTCGACCATGTTGATCCGCACCGGCTCGGAATACAGCATCCCCGGCGGCAGCAGGTCCAGGCCCCAGCCGCGAACGGCGCCGAACGGGTCCGCCTCGCGGCGGAAGCGGATGCCGCGATAGGAGTCGTAGCCGAGATCCGCGAAGGGCGCGGTCAGCGTCGAGGTCGGCTTCTGATAGTCGGCCTGCGCCAGCCCGACCGCCATCGCCACGACGTCGTCGAACCCGAAGGGCCGCGGCGGGGTCGCCGGGACGGCGGCGGGGGCAGGGGCGGGGGCGGTCTGCGCGTGAAGGCGGCTTGCGCCGAACGGGGTGGGGCCGAGCACGGTCGAGCCGAGCGTGGCGGCTATGGAGCCGACGAAGATGCGACGTTTCACGAAAAAGACCCCGGGCAAGACAGCAGACATGGCGTAGCCGAAGCATCCATCCACGGCAATCGTCTGGATGACGGTCTGACGACGATGTGCGGGGATCGGCCGGCGGTGCCGCGCGCGGGTGATGCCGCCCTATCCGGCCGGGCCGGCGCTCCTGCTCCAGTAGGCGGCGGCGGTGAAGGCGGTCTTGGGCAGGCCGCGGTCCAGCAGGCGGCGCCGCGCCGCCCGCGCGAGGTCGTCGCGCGCGGCGAACCAGACGTGGCAGTCCTCGTCCGGTTCGATCGCGCCGAGCGCGTCCAGCAGGTCGTCGCAGCGCGTCACGCGGGGATCGAGCGCGAGCGGCCCCAGGTCGTCGGCCGAGGCGCGGACCCAGGCCCGGACCGATCCTTGCGCGAGCCCCAGCATCCGCGCGATCGCCGGCAGCGCGGTCTCGTCGCCGAAGCAGTCCAGCCGGTGCGCGTCGGGGCACCAGCCGCCGCCCGGGCCGATGATGCCGACCTCGGCGCCGGGTTCGACGCGGTCCGCCCAGTCGCAGGTCGGGCTGCCCTCGTGGCGGAAGATGTCGAACTCCAGCCAGTCGTCCTGCTGGTCGGTGACGGTATAGACGGGCCGGTGCAGCGCGTCATCGCCCGCGGGCCACACCGCGCGCCCGCTTTCGGCGATGCGCGGCCAGACCGGCGCGCGGCCCTTCGGCGGCAGCAGCAGACGGAAATGCAGGCTGCCGAGGGCGAAGCGCGCGGCCTCCGGCCCGGTCAGGCGGACCCGGACATAGCCGGGCGTGACCGGCCTTGCCGACACCACCCGCATCAGCGCAAGGCCGGGGGCGAGCGCGCCCACCGCGACGCTGTCCCACGCGACCGTCACGCCCTCGTCGGCCAGCATCTGCGTCGCGCTGTCCTGCAGCGTCAGCACCAGCCGCCGCTCGGCCCCCGTGATCTCCACCCGCGCGCCGGGATTGTCGGGGATCAGGCGCAGCTCGCACCCCCAGAGATGCAGCGTCAGCCGGGTGTCGTCCTCGACCAGCGGCGCGTCCCATTCGGCGGCGCGCGCCCGTATCACGGCTGCCGCGGCGCCTGCGCCCGTTTCGATCCGGCCCGACGCGCCGGCAAGGGGGGAAATGCTCATCGGACCTCGACTGCGATGGGGACGGTCAGCGTCTTGGGACGGCCGTCGGGTGGGGCGGGAAGGCGTGGCATGCGCGCGGCCTGCCGCGCGAGGATGGCGTCGATGCGCGCGTCGCCCGTGCCCGAAACGAGCTGCGCGGACGCGCCGCCATTGGCCGAGACGGTCACCTTCACGGTGGCGCGCAGCGTGCCGCCGGCGCCGTTCAGCCGGGCCCGGCGCATGTGCGATGCGACCCGCCCCTGCACCTGGCCCTGCCAGTTGGCGCCGGCCTGCCGCGACGCGCCCTGCGCCGCGCGGGGCTGCGCGGCCGCGCGGCTGCCCGACGGCTGCGCCTCGCGCGCGGGCTCCCGGCTGGGTTCGCGGCGGGGTTCGCGCGGGGTGTCGCGCGGCTCTTCGCGGCGGGCGCGCTCGCGGCGCGGCTGCTCGGGTTCTTGCCGAGGCTCCTGCTCGACGACACGCGGGGGCGGGGTGGGCTTGCGGCGCGGCGGGGGGACGATCGCGGGTTCCAGTTCCGCGAAGTCGGGCGGCGGCAGCGTCGCTGTCGGCGGCGGCACGAAGTCCGGCAAGGGCTCGGGCTCGGGTTCCGGCGGCGCCGGGGGCACGAGGCTCGCGAAATCCGGGGGCGGCAGCGGGACCACGGGCGGGGCCACGAAGTCGGGGACCGGCACGGGCTCGACCGGCGGCTGCGGCTCCGGTTCGGGCAGGGGCTCGGGCTCCGGCAGGGGCTCAGGCTCGGGTTCAGGCTGCGGCTCGGGTTCCGGCTGAGGCTCGGGTTCGGGCAGAGGTTCCGGCTCGGGCTCCACCGCCGGCTCTGCGGGCTCCGGCTCCGCCGCCGGTTCGGCTGCCGGCTCGGGCTGCTGATCAGGCTGGGGCGCGGGCGCGACCTCCGTGGCGGGTGGCGCCGGCGTGGCGGCCGGTGCGGGCGCGAGTTCGATCATGATCGCGTCGGGCGGCGCCTCGAGCACGGGGGTGGGGCGGCGCATCGCCCAGGCCCCCAGCGCGACATGAGCCGACAGCACCAGCGCGCCGATCGAGGTCCACAGAAGGCCCCGCCCGAATCGAAGGCCGGTCCGCGTCATTGCACCGGCGCCGCCGCGACCGGGGCGGCGGCCGTCGCATTCGCATCGGCAGCATCAACGGCAAGCACGCCAGCCGCAGGCGCACCAGCAGCAGGCGCAAGCGCCGACGGCGGCGCGCTGACGCGGTCCAGCCCGACCAGCGCGATCTTCAGGTAGCCCGCGTCGCGCAGGCCGTTCATCACCGTCATCAGCTCGCCATAGGCGACCGACTGGTCGGCGCGCAGGAAGATGCGCTGCTCGGTATCACCCCCGGTCGCGGCCTGCAGCGCCGCCGGCAGCAGTTCGCGCGTCACGGGATCGTTGCCCAGCGACAGCCCGCCATCCGCGCCGACCGTCAGCCACAGGGGCGTGTCCGGACGCCCGGACGCGGGCGCATTCGACACGGGCAGGTCCACGTTCACGTCCACCGTCGCGAGCGGCGCCGCCACCATGAAGATGATGAGCAGCACCAGCATCACGTCGATGAAGGGCGTGACGTTGATCTCGTGGTTCTCGGCCAGCTCGTCGTCGCCGGTGTCGCGGATGCCGCCGGCCATGTCAGACCGCTATCCCGGCCGCGCGCCGGTCGAGATCGCGCGACACCAGCCGCTCGACGCCCGCCGCGGCCTCGGTCAGGCGCAGGCGGTAGCCGCCCGAGGCGCGCGCGAACACGTTGTAGATGACGACCGCCGGGATCGCCGCGACAAGGCCGATCGCGGTCGCCAGCAGCGCCTCGGCGATGCCGGGGGCGACGACGGCGAGGTTGGTCGTCTGCGCCTCGGAAATGCCGATGAAGCTGTTCATGATGCCCCAGACGGTCCCGAACAGCCCGACGAAGGGCGCGGTCGACCCGATCGTGGCGAGGATGCCGGTGCCGCGGTTCATCTGCCGCACCGCGCGGGCCTGGATCTGGCCCAGCTCGGACCCGATCCGTTCCTGGATGCCCGCGTGCGAAAGCTCGGGGCCGGACCGGTTCAGCTCGCGCGCCGCCGCCCGCAGCATCCGCGCGTCGGGGCCGCGGCCGTTCGCCTGCGCCAGCGCGCCGCGCAGGCTGTCCGCCGCCTCGATCCGCCCGGCGCCGCGGGTGATCGAGGCCATGCCGCCGAGATACTCGACCAGCTTGATGACCAGCACGGTCCAGGTCAGCACCGACGCGAAGGCGAGGCCCAGCATCACCGCCTTCACCACGATGTCCGCCTGCCGGTACATGCCGAGGGGCGACAGGTCGTGGGGCAGGGTGCCGGCCGGGACGGCGCCCGCGATGGCCGGGGCGACGAATGGGGTGGCGGGAACCGGGGCCGCCGGGGCCGTGCCGACCGCCGGGGCCGGGGCCGTGGCCGTGCCGACCGCCGCCGGGGGCTCGGCTGCGTCGGGGGCCGACTGCGCCAGCGCCGCGCCCGACAGCAGCGCAAGGGCCAGCGCCGCGGCGGGAAGAAGCCCCGGCTTGCGCGTCCGGACCCTGGCGTGGCGGCGGCTTTGCGATGCGATCATGACGGGCCTCGGCAGTCTGGGAACGGGACGCCGCGGGCGGGCCGCGGCGGTGCTGGAATCTCCATTTCAGTAGCCTAGAGTATTTGTCAACTATGCTCGTTGACAAACGGGCGGCGTGGGCCGAGAGACGGCGGTGCAATACCGTTATGCCTTCCACCATCGGCTTACGCACAAGGATCCCGTCCGTGACCGCAACCTTCCGCGCCCCGCTGCTCGCCGGCGCCAGCATCATCGCCCTGACCGCCGCCGCCTGGGGCCAGACCGCACCATCGGCGGACGGGACGGGCACCGCCGACACGATCGTGCTGGACACCGTCGTGATCGACGCCAACGCCTCGACCGATCCGACCGCGCCCACCAGCGGCTATGTCGTGCCGACCTCGCAGGTGACGAAATCCTCGACCCCGCTCGTGGAAACCTCGCAGTCGGTGTCGGTCGTGACGGTGGACCAGATCCGCGACCAGGGCGCGCAGACGCTGAGCCAGGCGCTGAAATACAGCGCGGGCGTGCTGTCGGAGCCCTATGGCTCGGACCCCCGCTTCGACGGCCCGCTGCTGCGCGGCTTCGGCGCGGACGAGGGGCAGTTCCTCAACGGCCTGCGCCACATGCGGAAGTTCAGCGCCCCCGCCTACGAGCTCTACGGCATCGAGCGGGTCGAGGTGCTGCGCGGCCCGTCTTCGGCGCTCTACGGCTCGGGCGCGCCGGGCGGGGTCATCAACGAGGTGCAGAAGCACGCCCAGTTGGAGGATTTCTCGGAAGCGGGCGCGGGCTTCGGCAGCCATGACGACGCCGAGGTGTTCTTCGACGTGAACCGGCAGGTCTCGGACCGCTTCGCCTACCGCCTGACCGGGGTCGGAAAGCAGACCGCCGAGCAGATCGAGGAGCTGACGAACGAGCGCGGCTACTTCGCCGGCGCGTTCCGCTATGACGTAAGCGACGCGACTCAGATCGACGTGCTGCTGTCCTACCAGGACGATTCGCCGATCAGCCCGGCCCGCGTGCCCTTCGCCCTGACCGAGCTGGTGGACGCCGAGGACCTGCGGGAGTTCTACGTGGGCGAGCCCTCCGACGACGAGAGCGACCGGCGCATGGCCAACGTGGGCATCGAGGTGCGGCACGATCTCGACAACGGCTGGCGGCTCCGGCAGGGCTTCCGCTACCAGAAGTTCGACTGGGACTACGTCGGCTTCTACGTCGGCGCGCTCGAGGCGGACGGCGTCACCGTCAACCGCGGCAAGATCATCCAGGCCGAGGACAACGCGACCGTCAACCTCGACACCCGTCTGTCGGGAACGATCGACGCGGGCGGGGCCAGCCACGATGTCACCGTCGGGGTGGACATGCTGGCCTATGACACCGACACCACGACCACCTTCCAGGGCGTGAACCCGATCCGCGTGGACGACCCGGACTACGGCACCCCCACGACCGACGTGGGCGGTCCGCTCACCACCGCCGACGACCTGTCGCGCAGCCATGTCGGCGTTTACGCCGTGGATGAGATCAGCTGGGGCGACTGGCGCTCGACGCTCGCGCTGCGGCATGACCGGGTCGAACAGGACGGAACGCTGTACCGCTACGGGCCTGCCTACAGCGCCGACCGGACCGACAGCGCGACCACCGGGCGCGTCGGCCTGTCCTACGTGACCGCGCAGGGCTTCGTTCCCTATGCGAGCTACGCCACCTCGTTCGAGGCCCAGATCGGCGGCGACTACGCCGGCAACACGCTGGAGCCGACGCGCGGCAAGCAGGTCGAGCTGGGGGTGAAGTACCAGCCGGCCGCCTTCGACGGCTACTTCACCGCCGCCGTCTTCGACCTGCGCCAGACCGACGTGACGGTGTCGGACGGCCTTGGCCAGCTGAGCCAGATCGGCGAGGTCTGGTCGAGGAGCGTCGAGCTGGAAGGGACGGCCAACCTCGGCCATGGCTGGCTGGTGCGCGGCGCCTACAGCTACAACGATACCGAGGTGAAGGAAGGCCCGTTCGCCGGCAACCGCGTCGTCAACGTGCCGCTGCACAACGCGAGCCTGTGGGTCAAGAAGGCCTGGGACAACGGCTTCGACGCGGGCGTGGGCCTGCGCCACGTGGGCGACCGCTTCGGCGACGACGGCAACACGGTCGAGGTCGAGGGCGAGACGCTGGTGGACGCGGGCGTGGCCTACGAACGCGGGAACGTGGTGGGCAGCCTCAACGTCACCAACATCACCGACAAGGCCTATGTCGCGAACTGCAACCCGTTCGGCTGCAACTACGGCGAAGGCCGCGACGTGCAGGCGCGGCTGACCTGGCGCTGGTGAACAGGCCCGCGCCTTCCCGCCGCGGGTTCCTGGGGCTGGCGGCGGGCGGGCTGCTGCTAGGCGGGCGGGCGCTGGCCGGCCCTTCCTTCACGACGGGCGCGGGCGGTCCCCGGCTGGCCGCGATCGACTGGGCGATGCTGGAAACCGCCGTCGCCATCGGCCACATGCCGGTCGCCGCCTGCGAGCTGATCCGTTTCCGCGCCGACGCGGTGACGCCCGGGATCCCCGGGGATGTGGTGGACCTCGGCCTGCGGGGCTCGCCCAATTTCGAGCTGCTGCAGCTGGTCCGGCCCGACCTGATCCTGACCTCGCCCTACTACACCGCGCTCGAGCCGCGGATGCGCGCGATCGCGCCGGTCATGTCGCTGCCGTTCTACGTGCCGGGCGAGCCGCCGCTGCCGAACGCGCTGTCGGCGCTGACCGGGCTGGCCGAGGCGGTCGGGGACCGGGCGGCCGGCATCGCCGCGCGGGACCGGGCCGGGGCCGCGCTCGATGCCGCCGCCGCCCGGTTGCGGGCGCATGACGGGCGGCCGGTCTGCATCATCAACATCGGCGATGCACGCCATTTCCGCGCCTTCGGCGAGGACAGCCTGTTCGGCAGCGTCGCGACCCGGATCGGCCTGCGGAACGCATGGCGCCAGCCGACGCAGTTCGCCTTTCTCGCGCCCGTCCCGATGGAGACGCTGGCCGACTTCCCCGACGCCACGCTGGTCATCGTGTCGGACGTGCCGGTGGCCGCGCGGGCGGCGCTTTCGCGCAGCGTCCTGTGGCGCGCGCTGCCCGCCGTCGCGGCCGGCCGCGTCCACGTGCTGCCGGACGTGAGCGCCTATGGCGGCGTGCTCGCGGGCCTGCGCTTCGCCGAGCTGATTTCCGCCGCGCTGACCACGCCTGCGAACGGACTGCCGCCCCGATGACGGCGCGCGTCCTTCTTCCCGCCGCGGCGCTGCTGGCGGCGGCACTGTGGCTTGCCGCGGCGCTGCGGCTGCTGCCGCCCGGCGGCTGGCCCGCGCTGCCGTTCCGGCCCGAGGAGATGGGGCTTTCCCAGATCATGTTCGCTTTCGGGCTGATGCCGCGCGGGGTGGTCGCGCTGGTCGCGGGCGCGGTCCTCGGGCTTGCCGGGGCGCTGATCCAGGCGGTGCTGCGCAACCCGGTGGCGGACCCGACGACGCTCGGAATCTCGTCCGGCGCGCAGCTGGCGCTGGTGATGGCGACGATCCTCGCGCCCGACCTGCTGGCGGGCGGGCGCCGGCCGGTCGCCTTTGCGGGCGCGGGGGCGGCGGCGGCTCTGGTGATGGCAGTCGGCGCGCGAAGGGGGTTCGCGCCGGTCACGGTGGTGATCGCGGGGATGCTGGTCGGGATGACCGCGTCGGCGGTCGCGACCGCGTTCACGCTGGCGCAGGGGGAATATCTTCTTTCGCTGGTGATCTGGAACGGCGGGTCGCTGGTGCAGCAGGACTGGTCCGGCGTGCGCGCGCTGGCGCTGGTGCTGGCGGGCGGGGCGGTCGGCGCGGCGCTGCTCGCGCGGCCGCTGCGGGTCCTGTCGCTCGGCGCGGCGGGCGCGGCGGGGCTGGGGCTGAACGTGGCGCTGGTGCGGCTGGCCGCCATGGCGCTTGCCGTCGCGATGGCGGCCGCGGTGTCCGCCGAGCTGGGGCTGATCGGCTTCGTCGGCCTTGCCGCGCCGGCGCTCGCCCGCACGCTCGGCGCGCGCCGGATGGAGGATGTGCTGTGGCTCGCCCCCCTGATCGGCGCGCTGATCCTGTCGCTCTGCGACGGGCTGGTGCTGGCGGTCGCGGGCGCGGGGGGAGAGATGTTTCCGGCGGGCGCGCTGACCGGGCTGATCGGCGGGCCGCTGCTGATCTGGCTGCTGCCGCGCCTGCGCGGCTCGACCCCGCCGGGGACCGAGGCGGCCGAAGGCCGCGCCCCGCGGCTTGCCCGGCCGGGCCGGGCGCTGGCGGTGATGGCGGTTGTCGTCGCGCTGGCGGCGCTGGTGCTGGTCTGGATCGGCCGCGTGCCGGGCGGCTGGGCGGTGTTGGACGGGCAGAGCCTGCGCGACTTCCTGCCGATGCGCCTGCCCCGGCTGGTGGCGGCGGCCGCCGCGGGCGCGCTGCTGGCGATCGCGGGGGCGGTGCTGCAGCGGCTGACCGCGAACCCGCTCGCCTCGCCCGAGGTGCTGGGCGTCTCGGGCGGCGCCGCGCTGGGCTATGCCGCCGCGGTCTTCGCGCTGGCGGCGCCGGGGACGGCCGCGACCCTCGCGGGGGCGGCGGTCGGCGGGGCCGGGGCGCTTGCGCTGGTCGCGCTGTTCGCCGCCCGTCGCGACATGCCGCCGGAACGGGTGCTGCTGGCGGGGATCGCGGTGTCGTCGCTCGCGGCGGCGGTGCTGTCGGCGCTGATGGCGTCGGGCGATGCGCGCGCCTGGGCGGTGCTGGCGTGGCTCAGCGGGTCGTCGGCGCGGGTGACGCCGCAGGGCGCGGCCTCGCTCGCGGTGCTGGCGCTGGGCGCGTGGGGGTCGGCGCTGGCGGCGCGGCGCTGGCTTGCGCTGCTGCCGCTGGAGGCGGGCGTCTCGCAGGGGTTGGGCCTTCGCCTCGCCCCCGCGCGGCTGGCGCTGATCCTGCTGGCGGGTCTCGGCACCGGGGCCGCGACGGTGCTGGTCGGCCCCTTGAGCTTCGTCGGCCTGATGGCCCCGCACATGGCGCGCCGCATGGGCCTTGCCCGGCCCGGCGACCACGTGACCGGCGCGGCGCTCGCCGGGGCGGGGCTGATGCTTGCCGCCGATTTCGGCGCGCGGATGGCGGGTTTCCCCTATGAGCTGCCGCTGGGCCTTTTCGCCACGCTGCTCGGCGCGCCCTGGCTTCTGTTCCTGCTGATGAGGACCACCAGATGACCCTGTTCCGCATCGCGAACCTGTCGGTGGACGTGCCCGGACGCAGGCTGCTGGACGGGGTGACGCTGGACCTGCCCGCGGGCCGGATGATCGCGCTGATCGGGCATAACGGATCGGGCAAGTCGACGCTGCTCCGCGCCCTCGCCCGGCAGGTCGCCCCGGCCGCGGGGCAGGCGTGGTTCGAGGATCGCGCGCTCGCCGACTGGCGCCCCCGCGACTACGCCCGCCGCCTCGCGTTCCTGCCCCAGCACCCGCCCCCGGCCGAGGGGATGACGGTGCGCGAGCTGGTCGCGCTCGGCCGTTATCCCTGGCACGGGGCGATGGGCCGCTTCTCGGCCACGGACGACGCCGCGGTTGCGGCGGCGCTGGCGGAATGCGCGCTGGAGCCGCTGGCGGGCCGCCTCGTCGATACCCTTTCGGGCGGAGAGCGGCAGCGGGCGTGGCTTGCGATGATGGTCGCGCAAGCCGCCCACGCGCTTCTGCTGGACGAGCCGATCAGCGCGCTCGACATCGCCCACCAGGTCGAGGTGCTGTCGCTCGTCCGCCGCATGTGCCACGACCAGGGCCGCAGCCCGGTGATCGTGCTTCACGACGTGAACATGGCCGCGCGGTTCTGCGACCACGTGGTGGCGCTGCGCGGGGGGCGGCTTGCGATGCAGGGCACGCCCGCCGACCTGATGCGGCCCGAGACGCTGGCCGCGATCTACGGCCTGCCGATGCAGGTGCTGGCGGATGCGTCGGGACGCCCGGCCGCCCTGCCTGCGTAGGCGGGCGCGCCGGACTGCGCGCGTGGGCGGGCGCGCCCGTCGCCCGCACCGGATTGCCCGCGCAGGCGCCGCATCGGGCTGCGCGCGTCGGCGGGCGCACAGCGTCCCCGAGCGGGGCAAGCTTCCCCGCACGAGGCCGGCGCACCGGGTTGCCCGCGTGAACCCCGCGCCGTAGGACGGCCCCATGTTTCGCGAGTTCGCCGCCTACTACCGACCGCACATGCGCCTGTTCTGGGTCGATTTCGGCTGCGCGGTGCTGTCGGGCCTGCTGGAACTCGCCTTCCCGCTCGCCGTCACCGGCTTCATCGACTACCTGCTGCCGCGGGGCGACTGGCCGCTGACGCTGGCCGCCGCCGCCGGGCTGATGGCGATCTACGCGCTCAACACCGCGCTCATGGCGATCGTCATCTACTGGGGCCACCGTCTCGGCATCAACATCGAGACCGAGATGCGCGCCCGCGCCTTCGACCACCTGACGCGGCTCGGCTGGCGCTGGTACGACCGCGCGCGCACCGGCAAGCTGGTCGCCCGCGTGACCCGCGACCTGGAGGAAATCGGCGAGGTCGCCCATCACGGGCCGGAGGATGCGTTCATCGCGCTGATGACCTTCGCCGGCGCGTTCGTCCTGATGTTCCTCGTCCACCCGACGCTCGCCCTGATCGTCGCCCTGCTGGTCCCGGCGATGATGGCGCTGCTGATCGTCGCGGGCGGGCGGATGACGCGGACCTGGCAGTCGATCTATTCCCGCGTCGGCGACTTCAACGTGCGCCTGGAAGAGGCGCTGGGCGGCGTCCGGGTCGTGCAGGCCTTCGGGAACGAGGCGCACGAGAGCCACCTGTTCGCCGCCGACAACGCCCGCTACCGCGCCACGAAGCTGGACGCCTACCGCATCATGGCGGGGGCGAGCGCGCTGCAGTACATGGGGCTGCGCTTCGTGCAGGTCGTCGTCATGGTCCTGGGCGCAAGCTTCGTGCTGCGGGGCGAGCTGACCACCGGCGGCTACGTGGGCTTCCTGCTGCTGGTCGGCGTCTTCTACCGTCCGCTGGAAAAGATCGCGGCCGTGATCGAAACCTATCCCAAGGGGATCGCGGGCTTCCGCCGCTATCTCGAGCTGCTCGCGACCGACCCAGAGATCGCCGACGACAAGGGCGCGGTCGAGGCGCCGCCGCTGCGCGGCGACATCGTGTTCGAGGGCGTGGGCTTCGGCTACGACCCCGCCCGGCCGATCCTGTCGGGGATCGACCTGACCATCCGCTCGGGCCAGACGGTCGCCTTCGTCGGGCCCTCGGGCGCGGGCAAGACGACGCTCCTGGCGCTGCTGCCGCGCTTCTACGAGCCGACACAGGGGCGGATCACCGTCGACCGCCTGCCGCTCGGGGCGGTGACGCTGAACAGCCTGCGCCGCCAGATCGGGCTGGTGAGCCAGGACGTGTTCCTGTTCGGCGGCAGCCTGCGCGACAACATCGCCTATGGCCGCCTTGGCGCGACCGAGGCGGAGGTGGTCGAGGCCGCGGCCCGCGCCCAGCTCGGCCCCCTGATCGCGTCGCTGCCCGAGGGGCTCGACACGATCGTGGGCGAGCGCGGGGTGATGCTGTCAGGCGGGCAGAAGCAGCGGGTGGCCATCGCCCGCGTCTTTCTCAAGAACCCGCCGATCCTGATCCTGGACGAGGCGACCAGCGCGCTCGACACCCGGACGGAGCGCGAGATCCAGTCGGCGCTCGAGGCCCTCGCCGTCGGCCGGACCACTCTGGTCATCGCGCACCGGCTCGCCACGATCCGCCATGCCGACCTCATCGTCGTCATGCAGGACGGGCGGATCGTGGAAACCGGCAGCCACGCGGAACTCGCGGCCAGCGCCGGCGTCTATGCCGGGCTCGCGTCCTGACACGCGCCGGCTTCACGCGAACGTCACAACTCGAGGATAGACGCGCCCGATGACCGAGATCCGCCTTGAGAACCTGACCCGCAGCTTCGGCGCCACCCGCGCCGTGGACGGGCTGACCGCCAGCCTCAGGTCGGGCCGCTTCATCGCGCTGCTCGGCCCTTCGGGCTGCGGCAAGACAACGCTCCTGCGGCTGATCGCGGGGCTCGAGCGGCCGGACGCGGGGCGGCTCTGGCTCGGCGGCGACGAGGTCGCCGGGCCGGGCGTCTTCGTGCCGCCCGAACGGCGGCGGCTGGGGATGGTGTTCCAGTCCTATGCGCTGTGGCCCACGATGACGGTCGCGGGCAACGTGGGGTTCGGGCTGAACCGCCTGGGCCGCGCGGAACGCGAGGGGCGGGTCGCCGACGCGCTGCGGATGGTGGGGCTGCACGACCTCGGCGCGCGCCGCCCGCACGAGCTGTCGGGCGGGCAGCGGCAGCGGGTCGCGCTTGCCCGCAGCCTTGCCGCGCGGCCGCGCATCCTGCTGCTGGACGAGCCGCTCGCGAACCTCGACGCGCATCTGCGACACGCCATGCTGGCCGAGTTCCGCCGCATCCACGCGGCCACCGGCTGCACGATGGTCTTCGTGACCCACGACCAGAACGAGGCGATGGCGGTCGCCGACACCGTCGGCGTAATGGACGGCGGCCGGCTGGAACAGGTCGGCACACCGGCCGGGCTGTTCGACCGCCCAGCGACGCCGATGGTGGCGCGCTTCATCGGGCAGGGCCGCACCCTGCCGGTCGAGGTGACGGGCCGCACGGCGGACGGCCTTTGCGCGGTGCGGATCGGCGCCGCCACCCTGTCGCTGCCGGGGCAGGCGGGACCGGGGCCGGGGTGGCTGTGCCTTCACGCCCGCGACCTTCGGCCCGACCCGGGCGGGCTGCCAGCACGCGTCAGCGCCACCCGTTTCGAGGACGGCTATCGCGTGGCCGAGGTGCTTCTGGACGACATGCCTGCCGCCGACCCGCTGTCGCTGCGGCTGGACCGCCCGGCCGCCGTGGGCGAGCCGATCCGCGTCGCCATCCGGGGCGGCTGGGTGCTGGCGCGCGAAGCCCGCGCGGGCAGCGGCGAGGCGCCGGCCGTCCTGCCAGGGCCCGCGGCCCGCCTGCGCGCCGCCGCCGAATGAGGATGCGCACGCCCCCGTTTTCGGCCATTTCTGTCACGAATCCTTCAGGCCCCCGCGCTAGAAGCCGTCGACTGATGCAGGAGCAAAGATCCATGACCCATGTCCGCCACGCCGCATTCGCCCTGACCGCGCTAGCCGGCCTCGGCCTGTCGGGCGCCGCCTTCGCGGCCGCCTCGGGCCAGATCACGGTTTACACCTCGCAGCCGCAGGAGCAGATGGCGCAGGTCGTGGCCGAGTTCAACAAGGACTACCCCGACGTCAAGGTCGAGATCTTCCGCACCGGCACGACCGAGCTGATGTCGAAGCTGCAGGCCGAGTTCGCGGCCGGATCGTCGCCCGCCGACGTGCTGCTGATCGCCGACGCCGTCGCGATGACGCAGCTGAAGCAGGACGACCGTCTGCTGGCCTACGCGGATGCGCCGCTGGACGGCATACCCGCCGCGGTCGTCGACCCCGACAGGACCTTCTTCGGCACCAAGCTGATCACCACCGGCATCGTCTACAACACCGACATGGTGAAGACCGCGCCCGTGTCGTGGGACGACCTCAAGGCCGACGACGTCGCCTCGTCCCTGATCATGCCGAGCCCGCTCTATTCCGGAGCGGCGGTGATCCACGTCGGCACGATGGTCCAGCAGCCGGAGTTCGGGTGGGCGTATTACGAGGCGCTGGCCGACAAGGGCGCCGTCGCGGGGCAGGGCAACGGTACCGTGATGGAAGCGGTCGCCCGCGGCGAGAAGGCCTACGGGATCATCGTCGAATACATGGCGATGAACGCGGCCAAGGAAGGATCCCCGGTGGCCTTCGCGTGGCCCGAGCAGGGCGTCAGCGCCATTACCCAGCCGGTCGCCATCCTGAAGGGCACCGACAACGAGGAGGGTGCGAAGGCCTTCGTCGACTGGCAGCTGTCGCGGGCCGCGCAGGAACAGTCGGTCGCGCAGGGCTATTTCCCGATCATCGACGGGATGGCCGTCCCGGAGGGGTATCCGCAGCCCGCATCGCTTAAGGTGCTGCCGCTGGACGCCGCCAGGCTGATGGCCGACGAGACGGCCAACAAGGAAAAGTTTGCCGACCTCTTCGGCGGCTGACCCCGCGCATCGTCATGCCGGGCGGGGCGGCGACCTGCTGGTCGTCGCCCTTCTTGCCGTGTTCGTGCTGGCGACGGGGCTGTGGCCGCTGATCCGGCTGTTCGCCGAGGCGCTGCGGCCGGGTGAGGGCGGCGAGTGGCTGGGCGTCCTGCGCGAGACTTGGCAGGGCCGCGCCTTCCGCACCGCGCTGTGGAACACGCTCGCGTCCTCGGCGGGGTCGGTCGTCGTGTCGACCGTGCTGGGAACCGCCCTTGCGCTTGCGACGGGGCTCGCGCGCCTGCCCGGGCGGGCGGCGGCGAGCTTTCTCGCCCTGTCGCCGCTGCTGATTCCGTCGCAGATCATGGCGCTGGCGTGGATCGAGCTTCTGGGCAGCGGGTCGCCGGTCGCGGGGCTGCTGCGGCCCCTTGGCCTTTCGCCCGCGCCGGGGCAGGCGAACCCCCTTTATTCCGGCGCGGGCGTCGCCTGGCTGATGGGGGTCGAGCACATGCCGCTGGTCTTCATCGCCGTACGCGCGCGGCTGGCCACGGTGCCGCTGGACCTGGTCGAGGCGGCGCGGATCGCGGGCGCCCCCGCCGGCCGCATCGTCGCGCGCGTGATCCTGCCGCTGGCGTGGCCCCCGGCGCTTGCGGGCGCGGTGCTGGCCTTTGCGGCGGCGGTGGGCAACTTCGGGGTGCCGGCGCTGCTGGGGATCCCGGGCCGGTTCCCGGTGCTGACGACGCTGATCTACCAGCGGCTGAACGGGTTCGGCCCCGAGGTGATCGGCCGTGTCGCGGCGATGGCGCTTGTTCTGGTCGCGCTGGCGGTGGGCGCGCTTGCGCTGCGGCAGGCGCTGGTCGCGCGGCTGTCGGTGCCGGTGGGCGCAGGCGCCGCCTTCGCGGGCTTCGCGCCCGGCCGCTGGCGCTGGCCGCTGCTGGCCGCGACCTGGATGGTGCTGATCTGGATCGCGGTCCTGCCGATGGTGGCGCTTGTGACGACCTCGCTCGTGCCGGCGCTGGGGGTCCCGCTCGGGCCGGACACGGCGACGCTGCGCAACTTCGACGCGGCGCTGCAGAACCCGGCGGTCCGCCGCGCCTTTGCCAATTCCCTTGCACTCGCGGCGGCGTCGGGGGCGATCCTGGCCGTGGTCGCGGTTCCGCTGGCGTGGCTGTCGCTGGCGGCCCGGAACCGGGCGGCGCGGGTGCTGGGCTGGCTTGCCGACGCGGCCTTCGTCGTGCCGGGGACGGTGCTGGCGCTGGCCATGATCCTCGTCTACCTGCCGCCGCTGCCGGGGATCGGCGTCTCTATCTACGGCACCTGGGCGATCCTTCTGGTCCCCTATCTCGGCCGCTTCCTGCCGCTGACCCTGCGCCCGGTCGAGGCGGCGCTGCAGGCCGCAGACCCCTCGCTGGACGAGGCCGCGCGGATCCACGGCGTGAGCCCGGCGCGCCGGATGCTGTGGATCGCCGCGCCCGCCGCCCTGCCGGCCGCGGCCGCGGGGGCGCTGGTCGTGTTCATGACGGCGCTCAACGAACTCACGCTGTCGTCGCTCCTGTGGTCGGCGGGGAACGAGACCATCGGCGTCCAGATCTTCTCGATGCAGTACGAGGGCTATTCGACCTCGGCCGCGGCGCTGTCGGTCCTGTCTCTGGGGCTGGTCGCGGTGCTGGTGGTCGCGGCCGATCGCTGCGCGCGCCACCTGCCGCCGGGCGCCCTGCCGTGGCGGGGGCCGTAAGGCACGCCCTGCCGCCCCGCCGCCGCGCGGGATTTCACCATCGCGACAACTCGCCGTTGCGCGGCGGTTTGGGGTTGCCATGGCAAACGCCCCGGTGGCACCCCGGATGGTGACGGCCGATCCGGGTCGCGCCGGCCCCGGGAACGACATCAACGAGGCTCAGATGACCCCACGACCCGCAGCGCCGATGCCCATCCTGGCCGCGATCCTCGCGCTTGTGCTGCCTGCGGCCGGGTGGGCGCAGGCCGGGCCGGGCGGACCTGGCGCACCGGGCGGGCCCGGCAGACCGGGCGGCCCGACCGAGGTCGGCGTGATGACCGCCGCGCGCAGCCAGGTGCCGGTCACCGTGACGCTGCCCGGCCGCGCGGTCGCGTTCCAGCAGGCGGCGATCACGCCCAAGGTCGGCGGCGAGGTGCGCGAGGTGGCGTACGAGCCCGGCTCGGCGGTGACGGCCGGCACGGTGCTGTTCCGGCTCGAGGACGAGACGATCGCGGCCCAGCTCAGCGCCGACAGCGCCGCGGTCGAATCCGCCCAGTCCGCGGTCGACGGGGCGCAGGCGACCGTCAACCGCTACCGGCGGCTGCAGGGGTCGGGCGTGACCCAGGTCGACCTGGAAAACGCCGAGGTCGCGCTGTCTTCGGCCCGCGCCCAGCTTGTCGGCGCCCAGGCGCAGCGCGACCTCACCCAGCTGTCGCTGGAACGGACCGAGATCCGCAGCCCGATCGACGGCATCGCCGACATCGCGTCGGTCAGCGTCGGCGACATCGTGTCGGCGGGCCCGCAGACGGTTCTGACGACCGTTACCCAGCTGGACCCGATCTACGTGGACGTGGCCGAAAGCCGCGCCCGCATCCTGCGTAACCGCGAGCGGCGGGCCGAGGGCACGCTGCAGCGGGTGGACGGGCCGTCGTCCCGGCTGATCCTGGAAACGGGACAGGTCTATGAACATCCGGGCTACCAGGTCAGCCCCGGCATCGCGGTGTCCGAGACGACCGGCACGGTCCCGTTCCGCATCCGCTTCGCCAACCCGGACCGGATGATCCTGCCGGGGCAGTTCGTGCGGGTGGAGATCCAGGTGGGCCAGGTCGAGGGCGTGCTGGTGCCGCAGCGCGCGACCAGCCGCGCGGCCGACGGGGCGCTGACCGCCTTCGTGGTGCGCGACGGCAAGGCCGACCAGGTCGAGCTGACCGAATCCGGCACGACCCGCAATTCCTGGATCGCGACCGAGGGGATCGAGGCGGGCGACCTGCTGGTGCTCGACGGGCTGGACAACCTGCGCGACGGGGCCGAGGTCACGACGGTGCCGGTCGTCATCGACGACGAGGGCGTGGTCCGCGACGCGGACGCCGAGACGGCCGCAAGCGACGCGCCCACCGCGGGCGCGGCCGCCGGGAACGCGCCCGCGCAGCCCGCCGCTGCCGCCTCCGGGGCCCCCGCCGCAGCCCCCGCCGGCGTCCCGGCGAACCCGGTCGACCCGAACGCGCCAACCGCAGCCGCCCCCGCGCAGCCCGCGGGCGCCGACGCCGCCGAGGGGGGCGAGGCACCGGCGCAGCCTTCCGCCACGGGCGCGGGCGCCCCGTCGGTTCCGTCCGCCGCGGCTGCTGCCGGCACCGTTCCCGCGTCCACCGGGACCAACTGAGCCATGGCACAGTTCTTCATCCACCGCCCGGTCTTCGCCTGGGTGCTCGCGATCGTCACGATGCTCGCCGGGGCGTTCTCGCTGATCGGGCTGCCGGTGTCGCAGTATCCCGACATCGCGCCGACGACCGTCCGCATCTCGGCATCCTACGCCGGCGCCACCGCCGAGGCGGTGCAGAACTCCGTCACGACGCCCATCGAGGATTCGCTCAACGGCATCGACGGGCTGATCTACTTCGAATCGAACTCGTGGCAGGGCCGGTCGTCGCTGACCCTGACCTTCGATGACAGCGTCGATCCGACCGACGCGCTCAACGACGTGCAAAGCAGGGTCCGCAGCGTGGAGTCGCGCCTGCCGACCCCGGTCCAGAACAACGGCGTGTCGGTCACGCGCTCGACCTCGTCGATCCTGATGGTGGGCGCGCTGGTGTCCACCGACAACAGCTACCGCACCGTGGAGCTCGGCAACCTGCTGGAGGAGGTGATCGAGGGGCCGGTGAACCGGGTCGAGGGCGTGGGCGGCATCAACCGCTTCGGGTCGGGCTACGCGATGCGGATCTGGCTCGATCCGCTGCGGCTCGCGCAGTATCAGCTGACGCCGTCCGACATCGTGTCGGCGGTGGCCGAACAGAACGCCACCGTCTCGGTCGGTTCGCTCGGCACGCAGCCGGTCGTGCCGGGGCAGCAGTTCACCGCGACGATCACCGCGCAGAGCCAGCTCACCAGCGTCGAGGACTTCCGGCAGATCCTGCTGCGGACCGGCGAGGACGGGGCGTCCGTCTGGCTGGGCGACGTGGCCAAGGTCGAGATCGGGCAGGAAAGCTACGGCAGCGACAGCCGCTTCAACGGGCTGAACGCGTCCGGGTTCGGGGTGAACCTCGAAACCGGCGCCAACGCCGTCGACACCGCCGCGGGCGTCCGCGCGGTGCTGGATCAGCTGCAATCCGCGCTGCCCGAAGGGGTGGAGCTGCGGATCGCCTACGACACCTCGCCCTTTGTCGAGGCGTCGATCGAGAAGGTCTACCACACGCTCATCGAGGCGATCGTGCTGGTCGTCGCGGTGATCCTGATCTTCCTGCAGAACTGGCGCGCGACGCTGATCCCGGTGATCGTGGTTCCGGTCGTGCTGCTGGGCACCTTCGGGGTGCTGGGGGTGCTGGGCTATTCCATCAACACGCTGACGATGTTCGCGATGGTGCTGGCGATCGGCCTGCTGGTCGACGACGCCATCGTCGTGGTGGAGAACGTCGAGCGGACGATGCGCGAGAAGCATCTGGGCCCGGTCGAGGCGACCGAGCGCAGCATGAGGGAAATCAGCGGCGCGCTGGTCGGGATCGTGGTGGTGCTGTCGGCGGTGTTCCTGCCGATGGCGTTCATGGCCGGGTCCACCGGCGTCGTCTACCGCCAGTTCTCGGTCACGATCATCTCGGCCATGGCGCTGTCGCTCGCCACCGCGCTGATCCTGACGCCGGCGCAGACCGCGTCGCTGCTGCGGCCCCATACCGGGCCGGCGGGCTTCGCGCCCGCGCGCTGGTTCAACCGCGGCTTCGACCGGATGACCGACTGGTACGGCCGCAGCGTGGGCCGGATCGTGCGGCGGCCCTTCCTCGTCCTGCTGGTGCTGGCGCTCATCTCGGCCGGGGTGTGGCAGCTGTTCACGCGCATGAACTCGACCTTCCTCCCGACCGAGGATCAGGGCGTGCTGATGGCGCAGGTCAACCTGTCCGAGGGATCGACCGTGCAGCAGACCCGCGCCGTCGTCGAGGAGATCGAGGCCTATCTGCTGAACGAGGAAACCGCCGTCGCATCGACCTTCGGAGCGCTGGGGTTCGGGTTCTCGGGGTCGGGCCAGGGGCGGGCCACGCTGTTCGTGCGGCTGAAGGACTTCGCCGAACGGCCCGACGCCGACCAGGCCGCCGCCGCCATCGCCGCCCGCGCCAACGCGCGCTTCGGGCGCGAGCGCGCGGGCCGCGTCACCTTCATGCAGCCGCCCGCGATCCAGGGGCTGGGCAACAGCGCGGGCTTCAGCATGTTCCTGATCGACCAGTCGGGCGCGGGGGTGCCGGCGCTGCGGCGCGCGGCGGCCTGGCTCGAGGAGGCGGCGGAAGCCGACGGGCGGCTCGACAACGTCCAGGGCCGCGGCGACGAGGACGACGCCGCGCTGCGCCTGAACATCGACCCGCAGCGGGCCGAGGCGCTGGGGCTGAGCCTCAGCGACGTGAACGGGATGCTCGCCACGATCTTCGCGGGGCGCGAGGTCAACGACTTCGCGCTCGGCACCTCGCTACGGCCGGTCATCGTGCAGGGGGACGCGCCGTTCCGCATGCAGCCCGGGGATCTTGAGACGTGGTACGCCCGCACCGGCAGCGGCGAGATGGTGCCCTTCAGCGCGTTCTCGTCGACCCGGTGGGAACCGGTGTCCCCGCGCCTGGCGCGGTTCGAGGGGACGGACGCCATCTCGGTTTCCGGGACCGAGGCGCCGGGCGTGAGTTCCGGCGAGGCGATGGAGGCGATGGAGGAACTGGTCGCGCAGATCCCCGGCGGCGGCTTCGGCGTGGCGTGGACGGGCCTGTCCTACCAGGAACGGCAGGCGGGCAACCAGGCGCCGTATCTTTATGCGCTGTCGGCGCTCGTCGTGTTCCTGTCGCTGGCCGCGCTTTACGAAAGCTGGACCGTGCCGCTGGCGGTGATGCTGTCGGTCCCCGTCGGCGTCCTTGGCGCGGTGCTGGCCGCGCTTCTGTTCGGGCAGCCGAACGACGTCTACTTCAAGGTCGGCATCCTCACGACGATCGGCCTCTCGGCCAAGAACGCCATCCTCATCATCGAGTTCGCGGTGGCGCTGGAGGCGCAGGGTCGGACCGCCGCCGCCGCCGCGATCGAGGCCGCGAAGCTGCGGCTCCGGCCCATCCTGATGACGTCGCTGGCGTTCATCCTCGGCGTGCTGCCGCTTGCCATCGCGACCGGGGCGGGGGCCGCGGCGCAGAACTCCATCGGGATCGGGGTGATGGGCGGGATGATCTCGGCCACGTTCCTCGGGATCTTCCTGGTGCCGGGGTTCTATGTCGCGGTGCGGACGCTCACGGGCGGACGCAGGACGCGCGGCGCGGCGCAAGCGGCGGAGTGACGTTGCCGCGGCGGGGCGTCCGGTTGTGGACAGACTCGCTCGGCCGGGTGCCGCCCGGGCCGATCATCGTCCTGATCGACGGCACGCCGCCCGGGCCAGCCGGCCGGACTGGTCCCGTCAATGAACGGCGGCGGTTCAGCCGCGCAGGTCCAGCAGCGCGCGCGACAGCTCGTCGCGAAGCGCGCGGCGTTCCTCGGGGGCGAGGAACGCGCCCAGTTCGATCTCGCGCCCGCCGTCGGTGAGGGTCAGGTAGTCCTCGACCGGCCGGGCGTGCAGGCGCAGGCGCACCCAGTAGGGATTTGCGGTCCAGACCCGGTCGGGGCGGCCGGGATCGTGGCGGGTGACGGTGATCCGGTCCCGTGACAGGTCCACGACCTCGTGCATCCGGCCCTGCCGGTTGCTGGCGCGGATCGCCATCCACAATCCCCCGACCGCGATCCCGGCGAACGGCAGCAGGCCCCACAGGACCGCGCGGCCGAGCATCGACAGGATCGGCAGCGCCAGCCCGGCCGCCGCGAGCCCGATCACCCAGGCGAAGCCCGCCGCCGGCAGCGACCGGTGCGGCCAGATCACCAGCCGCCCTCGGTTGCGGGCCGCATTCCCGTGCGGCGTATCCTCAAGCGCCGGGCCGCTGTGCGCGGTCTCGTCCTGCCAGCGATAGGGCATCGGATCATCCCCGGTCGGCGTTGCCTCTCACGAAGAAGGCCCCGGATCGCTCCGGGGCCTTCTGCTTTGCTCGTCCCTCACCACAGGGTCAGTGGGCGTGGACATTGTCCCAGTCGGACCGCTTCGGCAGCGTCTCGAACGTGTGTTCGGGCGGCGGCGAAGGCAGGGTCCATTCCAGCGTGTCGGCGTATTCGTTCCAGTAGTTCGGAACGCCCACGCGGCGGCCGGCATACAGGGTGTAGAACACGATCCCGATGAACAGCAGGAACGAGGCGAACGAGATGTAGGCGCCGATCGAGCTGATGTTGTTCCAGTACGCGAAGTCGACCGGGTAGTCGATGTAGCGGCGCGGCATGCCCTGGCGGCCCAGGAAGTGCTGCGGGAAGAAGATCAGGTTCGAGCCGATGAACATCATCCAGAAGTGCAGCTTGCCCGCCCATTCCGGGTACTGGCGGCCGCTCATCTTGCCGATCCAGTAATAGACCCCGGCGAAGATCGCGAAGACCGCGCCAAGCGACATCACGTAGTGGAAGTGCGCCACGACGTAGTAGGTGTCGTGATAGACCCGGTCCAGCGGCGCCTGGCTGAGCACGACGCCCGTGACGCCGCCGACGGTGAACAGGAACAGGAAGCCGAAGGCCCAGAGCATCGGCGTCTTGAACTCGATCGAGCCGCCCCACATCGTCGCGATCCACGAGAAGACCTTGATGCCGGTGGGCACCGCGATCGTCATGGTGGCCAGCATGAAGTAGGCCTGCTGGGTGACGCTCATCCCGGCGGTGTACATGTGGTGCGCCCACACGACGAAGCCCAGCACGCCGATCGCGATCATCGCCAGAACCATCGGCAGGTAGCCGAAGATCGGCTTCTTCGAGAAGGTGGCGATGACGTGGCTGATGATGCCGAAGCCGGGCAGGATGATTATGTAGACCTCGGGGTGGCCGAAGAACCACAGGATGTGCTGGTACAGCACCGGGTCGCCGCCGCCGGCCGGGTTGAAGAAGTGGGTGCCGAAGTTGCGGTCCATCAGCAGCATGGTGATGGCGCCGGCCAGCACCGGCAGCGACAGCAGGATGAGCCACGCGGTGACGAACACCGACCAGGCGAACAGCGGCACCTTGAACAGGGTCATCCCCGGCGCGCGCATGTTGAGGAAGGTCGTGATGATGTTGATCGCGCCCACGATCGACGAAGCGCCCGAGACGTGGACCGCGAAGATCGCGAGGTCGGTCGAATAGCCGCTTTCGGAGGTGGAGAGCGGCGGATACAGCACCCAGCCGATCCCCGAGCCCAGCTGGTCGTTGCCGCCCGGCGACAGGAGCGACGCGATCCCCAGCGCCACGCCGCAGACATAGAGCCAGTAGCTGAGGTTGTTCAGACGCGGGAACGCCATGTCCGGCGCACCCAGCTGCAGCGGCATGAAGTAGTTGCCGAAACCGCCGAACAGCGCCGGGATCACGACGAAGAACATCATCAGGACGCCGTGATAGGTGATCAGGACGTTCCACAGGTGCCCGTTGGGCGTGCAGACGTCGCCGTCGCCCGCGGGCAGGAAGCGCGCGCCTTCAAGGCACATGTACTGCACGCCGGGGAACTGAAGTTCCATCCGCATGTAGACGGTGAAGGCAACCGCGATCAGGCCGACCACGCCTGCGGTGAACAGATACAGGACGCCGATGTCCTTGTGGTTGGTGGACATGAACCAGCGGGTGAAGAACCCGCGGGTGTCATGGTGCCCACCATGGTCGTGTATCGCGGCGTCAGCCATGCGCGATCTCCTTCGTGAATTCGGTGGCGTGCCGGGCGAGGCACCGGCGAGCTATCATGGTTCTTCTAGCGATCCCGTGAACGGACGGCAATGCGTGGCGAGGGCCGCGGAAGCTGTAAACAAGGCTTCCGCGGCGCCCGGTTCGCGCCCTAGTTCGCGGGCGCGCCGGGGGAGTTCTGCTGGAGGAAGGCCACGACGTCGGCCTGCTTCTTCGTCAGCTTGAAGGTCATCTTCGTCCGCAGCTTGCTGTCGCCGGTCTTTTCCTGCACGTAGCCGTTCGGGTCGGTGACGTAGTGGGTCAGGTCCTCGGGCGTCCAGATCTCGCCCGCCTCGCCCAGCTTCACCAGCGCGTCCGAGTACTTGTAGTCCTCCTGCGTGCCCGCCTGCCGGCCGACCACGTTGTAGAGGTTGGGCCCGGTCTTGCCGCCCTTCACGATGTCGGTGCCCTGATCGTCCCGGATCATGTGGCACGCCTTGCACTTGTTGAATTCGCGCTCGCCCGAGACGGGGTCGCCTGCGGTCGCGGCGGATGCAGCGTCCGCAGGGGCGGGTGCAGCGGGGGCGGGTGCCTGCGCAAGCGCGGGCGTGGCGATTGCGAGCATGGCAAGCAGAAGGGGCATTTTCGGGATCATGGCTGTTCCTTCGGGGCGCGGAATGGCTTCGGGTGCGGGCCGGGACCCGCGTAGCAGATTCGCCCCGGCGGGGCCATGCGACGAAATGCGCCTGTCATCCTGCGGGCCGCTGACCGAAGCGCCCCTCGAAGGTCGCTAGCAGAGCGCGGTCGAGGTCCTCCATCCCGACCGGCAGGCCGAGGTCGACGAGGCTCGTGACGCCATGCCCGCGGATGCCGCAGGGAACGATGCCGTCGTAATGTGCAAGCTCCGGCTCGACGTTGATCGCGAGACCGTGGAAGCTGATCCAGCGCCGCAGCTTGACCCCGATCGCGGCGATCTTGTCCTCGCGCGCGGTCCCGTCGGGCAGGGGCGGCTTGTCGGGCCGCGCGACCCAGACGCCGACGCGGCCGGGCCGGATCTCGCCCCGCAGCCCGAACTCGGCCAGCGCGTCGATCACCCAGCCCTCCAGCGCCGCGACGAAAGCGCGCACGTCGCGGCCGCGGCGGTTCAGGTCCAGCATGACATAGACCACGCGCTGCCCCGGCCCGTGATAGGTGTACTGCCCGCCGCGCCCCGTGGCGTGAACGGGAAAGCGGCCCGCGTCGGTCAGGTCCTCGGGCCGGGCCGAGGTGCCCGCGGTGTAGAGCGGCGGGTGTTCGACCAGCCAGATCGCTTCCGGCGCGGTCCCGGCGAGGATCGCGGCGATACGCGCTTCCATGAACGCGACGGCGGCGGGATGGTCGACGAGCGACCCGGTCAGCAGCCATTCCGGCCCGGCGGCGGGAGCGCCCCCGCCCGGCACGGCCAGCCGGATCGTGTCGGGCGTGGGAAGATCGGTCGGTCGCGTGGGCAGGGGCTGGTCGCTCATGCCGCCCGGCATGGCGCGGGCCACGGGAAAGAGCAAGCCCGCGCCCCGGAACCCTGCGCCCCGGAACACCGCGTCGGAGCCCTGCGCCGGGGAACCCTGCGCGCGCCCGGCGCTTGTCGTTGGGCAACGACCCGGGGACAGCGCCATGGAAATCACCGCCGCCGTCATGACCAAGGCCGACGGAATGCTGACGCGCCGCCGGATCAGGCTCGAGCAGGTTCAGCTGGACGACCCGCGCGACAACGAGGTGCTGGTCCGCATCTCGTCATGCGGGATCTGCGGGACCGACCGCGGCGCGATCCACGGGCTGGAGCCTTACCCCACGCCCGGCGTCCTCGGCCACGAAGGCTGCGGCATCGTCGAGGCGGTCGGGCGAGAGGTCACGGCTTGGAAGCCCGGCGACCGGGTGATGATCGGGTTCGCCTATTGCGGCTACTGCCGCAGCTGCCGCCGGGGCCAGCACCGCTATTGCGAGAACGGGGCCAGGCTGAACTTCTCAGGCTACCGCATGGACGGCACCGGCGGGATGAAGCGCAAGGGCGGGGAGGAGGTCGCGGGCCGCTTCTTCCAGCAGTCGTCCTGGGCGACCCATGCGCTCGCGGTGGAAAACCAGCTTGCGCGCGTGCCCGACGGGCTGGACCTCGACACGACCGGCCCCTACGGCTGCTCGATCTCGACCGGGGCGGGTACGATCCTCAACGAGCTGCGGCCCGCGCCCGGCAGCAGCCTTGCGGTGTTCGGCACCGGCAACGTGGGGCTGGCGGCGATCATGGCGGCCCAGCTTTCGGGCGTCACGCGCATCATCGCGGTGGACAAGGACAAGAAGCGCCTCGCGCTCGCCCGGGAACTCGGCGCGACCGACGCGCTGGTCCACGGCGCGGACACGGTGGCCGAGATCAGGGAGATGGTCGGCGACAGGCTGGACTATTCGGTCGAGGCGACGGACGGCAAGAACCTCGTGTCCGAGGCGGTGGCCGCGCTCGGCATCCTCGGCACCTGCGCGATGGTGGGCGGGGCGGCCGCGACCGAGTTCGTGAAGGTCAAACATCCCGACTTCCTGCTGAAGGGCAAGCGCCTGATCGGCGTCGTGGGCGGGGGCGGGCAGACGCCCATGTTCCTGGAAGGGCTGATGGACCTGCAGCTGCAGGGGCGCTTCCCGGTCGAGAAGCTGATGACGTCCTACGACTTCGCCGACATCAACAAGGCGATCGACGACAGCGACGAAGGGCGCACGATCAAGCCGATCCTGAAGATGGGCGGCTGAGCGCAAGACGGGGCATCTTGAACGCCTCTCATGTTGTTCCTGTGCAACATGAGTTTTCCTTTCGAACCGGCCTGCCGTATAGCATCGGGGCAAACTTTACCCCGAAGGTCGCCATGCCCGTTCTTTCCCCCGCTTTCGACGCCATCCGCGCCGCCGCCCGGCAGCGCATCCTGATCCTCGACGGCGCGATGGGGACGCAGATCCAGAACCTGCGCCTGGCCGAGGGCGATTTCCTGGGACAGACGAACCACGGCGGCGGCTGCGCCTGCCACGTCCATTCCGACCACCCGCAGCAGGGCAACAACGACCTGCTGAACCTGACCCAGCCCGAGGCGATCGAGGCGATCCACCTGCGCTACGCCCTGGCCGGCGCCGACATCGTCGAGACGAACACCTTCTCCTCCACCACCATCGCGCAGGCGGACTACGGGATGGAGAACCGGGTCTTCCAGCTGAACCGCGAAGGCGCGCTGCTGGCGCGCCGGGCGCTGGACCGGGCCACGGCCCAAGACGGGCGGCCGCGCTGGGTCGCGGGCGCGCTGGGGCCGACGAACCGCACCGCGTCGATCAGCCCCGACGTGAACGACCCGGGCTTCCGCGCCGTGACCTTCGACCAGCTGCGCGTGGCCTATGCCGAACAGATCCGCGGCCTGATCGCGGGCGGGGCCGACCTGATCCTGATCGAGACGATCTTCGACACGCTCAACGCCAAGGCCGCGATCTTCGCCGCCGACGAGGTGTTCGCGGAAACCGGGACCATCCTGCCCGTGATGATCTCGGGCACCATCACCGACCTGTCCGGCCGGACCCTGTCGGGGCAGACGCCGACGGCGTTCTGGCACTCGGTCCGGCACGCGCGGCCGCTGACGGTGGGGCTGAACTGCGCGCTCGGCGCGACCGCGATGCGGCCCCACCTCGCGGAACTGTCGGACGTGGCGGACACGCTGATCTGCGCCTATCCGAACGCAGGGTTGCCCAACGAGATGGGCGAATATGACGAAAGCCCCGCCGCGATGGCGCGCCAGATCGCGGATTTCGCGGGCGAGGGCCTGGTGAACATCGTCGGCGGCTGCTGCGGGTCGACCCCCGACCACATTGCCGCCATTGCCGCCGCCGTGGCCGCCATGCCGCCGCGGGCGGTCCCCGAGATCGCCCCGCGCCTGCGCCTGTCCGGGCTCGAGCCGTTCGTCAAGACCGACGACATTCCCTTCGTCAACGTGGGCGAGCGCACGAACGTCACCGGCTCGGCCCGTTTCCGCAAGCTGGTCACGGCGGGCGATTTCCCGGCCGCGCTCGACGTGGCGCGCGACCAGGTGGAAAACGGTGCCCAGATCATCGACGTGAACATGGACGAGGGGCTGATCGACAGCGCCGCCGCCATGACCACCTTCCTCAACCTGATCGCGTCCGAGCCCGACATCGCGCGCGTGCCGCTGATGATCGACAGCTCCAAGTGGGAGGTGATCGAGGCGGGGCTGAAATGCGTGCAGGGCAAGGCGGTCGTGAACTCGATCAGCATGAAGGAAGGCGAGGCCGCGTTCCTGGAACAGGCCCGGCTGTGCCGCCGCTACGGCGCGGCGGTCGTGGTCATGGCCTTCGACGAGCAGGGCCAGGCCGACACCGCCAACCGCAAGGTCGAGATCTGCACCCGGGCCTACGACCTGCTGGTGAACGCGGTGGGCTTTCCGCCCGAGGACATCATCTTCGACCCCAACATCTTCGCCGTGGCCACGGGCATCGAGGAGCACGACAACTACGGCGTCGACTTCATCGACGCGACGCGCCGCATCGTGCAGGGGTTGCCGCACGTCCATGTCTCGGGCGGGGTCTCGAACCTCTCCTTCAGCTTCCGCGGCAACGAGCCGGTACGCGAGGCGATGCACGCCGTGTTCCTGTATCATGCGATCCAGGCCGGGATGGACATGGGGATCGTGAACGCCGGCCAGCTCGCGGTCTATGACCAGATCGACCCCGAACTGCGCGAGGCCTGCGAGGACGTGGTGCTGAACCGCGCGCCCGTCGGCGGCGGCACCGCGACCGAGCGCCTGCTCGACCTGGCCGAACGCTACAAGGGCGAAGGCGGCGCCAAGGCGCGCGAGAAGGACCTGTCCTGGCGCGAATGGCCGGTCGGCAAGCGGCTGGAACACGCGCTGGTCAACGGGATCACCGAATACATCGACGCCGACACCGAGGAGGCGCGGCTGGAAGCGGAACGCCCGCTGCACGTCATCGAAGGCCCGCTGATGGCGGGCATGAACGTGGTGGGCGACCTGTTCGGCGCGGGCAAGATGTTCCTGCCGCAGGTGGTGAAATCGGCCCGCGTGATGAAGCAGGCCGTGGCGCACCTGCTGCCCTACATGGAGGCGGAAAAGTCCGAGGGCGCCTCAAGTTCCGCCGGCAAGGTGCTGATGGCGACCGTGAAGGGCGACGTGCACGACATCGGCAAGAACATCGTGGGCGTGGTCCTTGCCTGCAACAACTACGAGATCATCGACCTCGGCGTGATGGTCCCGGTGCAAAAGATCCTCGAGACGGCGCGGGCCGAAAACGTCGACATCATCGGCCTGTCCGGCCTCATCACGCCCTCGCTCGACGAGATGGTCCACGTCGCCTCCGAGATGGAGCGCGAGGGCTTCGACATCCCCCTGCTGATCGGCGGTGCGACGACGAGCCGCGTCCACACCGCGGTCAAGATCAACCCGCGCTATCACCGCGGCCAGACTGTCTACGTCACCGACGCGTCGCGCGCGGTCGGGGTGGTGTCGAACCTCCTGTCGGGGGAACGCGGCAGCTACGTCAGTTCGGTGCGCGACGAATATGTCGAGATGGCGGACCGCTACGCCCGCGGCCAGACCGACCGCGAGCGGCTGCCGGTTGAGGCCGCGCGTGCGAACGCGCTGAAGATCGACTGGACCGGATACCAGGCCGAGCCGCCGACCTTCACCGGCGCGCGGGTGGTGGGCGACTGGGATCTTGCCGAGATCGCGCGCTACATCGACTGGACCCCGTTCTTCCAGACGTGGGAGATGAAGGGCGTCTATCCGAAGCTGCTCGACGACCCCCGGCAGGGCGAGGCCGCGCGCTCGCTGTTTGCCGACGCGCAGGCGATGCTGAAGCGGATCATCGACGAGAAGTGGCTCTCGCCCCGCGCGGTCGTGGGCTTCTGGCCCGCGAACCGCGACGGCGACGACATCCGCCTGTGGACCGACGAGGGGCGGGCCACCCTGCTGGCGACGCTGCACACGCTGCGCCAGCAGGTCATGAAGCGCGACGGCCGCCCCAACGTCGCGCTGGCCGATTTCGTCGCGCCCGAGGGCCAGCCCGACTGGGTCGGCGGCTTCGTCGTGACGGCGGGGGACGAATCCGCCCGCGCGCAGGCCTTCCGCGACGCGCACGACGATTTCTCGGCCATCCTCCTGCAGGCGCTGTCCGACCGCTTCGCCGAGGCGATGGCCGAGCTTCTCCACGAACGCGTCCGCCGCGAGCTGTGGGGCTATGCCCCGGACGAAGGCTTCACGCCCGAGCAGCTGATCGGCGAACCCTATCGCGGCATCCGCCCCGCGCCCGGCTACCCCGCCCAGCCGGACCACACGGAAAAGCGGACCCTGTTCGACCTGCTGGGCGCGACCGAGGCGACCGGGGTGGAACTGACCGACTCCATGGCGATGTGGCCGGGGTCTTCGGTCAGCGGGCTCTATCTCGGCCACCCGGACGCCTATTACTTCGGCGTGGCGAAGGTCGAGGCGGACCAGGTGGCGGACTACGCCGCCCGCAAGGGGATGGCGGTGGCCGAGGCCGAACGCTGGCTCGCCCCGATCCTGAACTATGACCCGGCGCGCCAGTTTGCCGCCGAATAGGCCTTTTCAAGCGTGATGGGGTTGGCTATGTCAGCCCCACCACGGACGCGGTCGTGGCGGAATTGGTAGACGCGCAGCGTTGAGGTCGCTGTTCCTTAACCGGAGTGAAAGTTCGAGTCTTTTCGACCGCACCAGTGTTTCTTGCGTCCTCGCAGAAACCCTGCAGAAGCTGGAAAGCAAGGCCCGCCAGGTAGTCCATACCGGCGGGCCTTCCTGCATCTGCGTCCCGGATGCGTGACGCGATCACCCCCCGGTTTACGCTCTGGTCGTTTTAAGCAAGCTGCTTGCCGGATAGATCCGCGCGGAGGCGCCCGGCAGGGTGTCCGCACCTTCCCGACCAGGCGGCAAGCCGGGCCTCAGCCCCGCGGCATCGCTTCTCAGGCCGGTGCGTCGCTGATGGCGGCAAGCAGCCGCGCCTCGAACGCCGCGTATTGCGCCCCGGACGCTTCAGCTCTCATGTCCGACATGAACAGCTCGTCGAACGCGCCCGCCAGGCCAGTCTTTGTCGCCTTGTTGCGGATGCAGGTGGTCAGCCATGCGTTCGCCTTGGACACGAACCGTTCGCCTGAGTGCACCGGATGATGGAACAGGCCGGAGGGATGTTGCGCGCCGATCCTTTTATCCGATTTCGGCAGGCCGAAGTTGAATGATTGCCGTGTGCGGTATTTGACTTCCATGTCGTCCAGGTTGGCGCATCTGAACCCGTTCGCCATCAGGGTGGACATCAGGAACGATTCGTCATTCGGCCAGCGGCGGGTCTCCTCGGGCGGAACGATCCGGTCGTGAGTTGCAGACATGGCCCGCCGGGCGGCATGAGCGAAGTCGATGGCGCGTCTGCTCACCCCGACCACCGGGAACAGGCACGCATGGACCTCCGGCTCGAAGAAGCACATCGGCTTGTACCAGAACCAGTTGTCCTTCGCCCTGAAGACATGGAACGCGAGAATGTCCACCGACCCGTCGTCGAAGCGGTCGAAGAAGTCGGCGCTCGATTCCAGGCCTATCCTCACGTCCGACTCGATGAGCCAGTACCTGTCGTACGCGCCAAGAAGCCCTGCGGCGGCATACAGGAAATAGTCGCCGCACAGCCAGCCGAAGTTCTTGGGAACATGCAGCCCCATCTCGGCGACCGATCGGGCGGAAACTGCAATCTTCGCCTTGCCGGCACCCACGTCGACAACCCCGTTCGTCTCATCGCAGATGAATGCGACGTCGCGGTTCGAGGTTTGCCTGAGATAGTTATAAAGCCGCTCCGTCGCCTCGCAGGAGAAATGAGTCCGGATCAGGATCAGTTCGCGCATGAGAAGCTTTCTCCACCGACAATGACGCCCGAACGCGCAGATGGTTCACGCGGGGAAGATGTCTGTCGCGCGCGGGCCGGTCAGGCGTGAAGCGGCCGGGGTCCGGGGACCGATCTCGCCGCTGTCGTCAGATCGCGACCGCCGACCGGCCTCGTCGGGCCGACCGCGCCGCGGCGGGCGTCATTGCGCCGCCGTGCGGGTCTTGCGCCGTTCGGACAGCAGGAAGCTCGCGAACAGGAACGGCATCCGCAGCGGCAGCAGCGGGTCGCGCTTCATCAGGGGCCGCAGGGTGGCGAGATCCGACGCCTTGCCCTTCAGCAGGTTGCGGACGGCGAGATAGGAATAGAGCCGGCGATTCTTCCTGAAGTCGCGGGCGATCCACTGGCGCGATGCGTCGTGGTCGAGCTGCATCAGCTTCTGCCCGCGCAGCAGCTGGCTTCCCAGCCGCTTCACGATGCCGGGCGAATCCCAGCTGGCGGTTTCGAAGAACATGTTCAGGCCACGGCCGCACACGATTTCGGACCGCGTGGACAGGCAGATGCGCGCGCCGGACAGCGCCGCCGTGATCCACATCATCCGGTCCTCGCCCGCGTGGCGCAGTTCGGTGTCGAAGCGGTGCTGGCCCTGCGTGGCCTGGCGCATGACGACGGTCGAGGATTGCGACAGATACTGCCTGAGCATGGCGTGATCCAGCGCGTGCGGCGCGAAGCCGCGCGTGAAGGGGCCGAGCCGCGTTGCCCTGTTCCACGCCTCGCGGCCCACGACCGACACGATGTCCACTTCCGCGAAGTGGCTGTCGAAGACGCCGGGGCGGCTGTGGTCCGAGAAGTAGAAGTCGTAGCCCTGTTCCAGCGCGTTCACGGCGTTGCGAAGGTGATCGCGGGTCCATTCGTCGTCGGAATCGAGGAAGGCCACGTAATCGAAGCCGCCGTCCGCCGCGACGATGTCCAGGCCGGTGTTGCGCGCGGCGCCCGGCCCGCCGTTGTCCTGCCGGACGTGCCGCCACGCGATCCGGTCGGTGTCGGCGTGGCGCGCCACCTCGTCGCGGGCGGGCACGGGTGAGGCATCGTCGACCACGATCACCTCGACCCGCGCGCCGTCGGGCAGGTCCTGGCGCAGGACGCTGTCGAGCGAGCGGGCGAGGATGCCGGGCTCGTTCTGGTAGAACGGGATGATGACGGCGATCTTCATGTCGGTTCAGTTCCTGTGCGTAACCCAGTAGCGGATGGCGCCCCGCAGCCGGGCGACTTCGCGCGTCCGCTGGATGTGCTCGCGCGTCGGCTCGCGGTTCAGCCACAGCCTGATTTGGCCGTCGATCATCTTGCGGATGGTCCAGACCGGCGCGCCCAGAAGCCGGCGCCCGCCGCGCGGGACCGGCGCGCCCATGATGGCCGAGCCGCCGTTCTCGCTGAGATAGGCCCAGGTCTCGCCTGCGGACTCGCTGTAGCTGCGGACGTAGTCCATCGTCAGGCGCCTCGCGGGGATCAGGTGGCGCACCCGTGCCTCCGGCACCCAGACGGCGATCCCGCCGGCCTTGATGATCGCGTCGATCACAAGCGTCTCCTCGCCCAGCCGCTTGTGGGTGGGGCTGACCCCCAGGTCGGGGTTGTAGGCGTGCTGCTTCTGCTCGGCGGCGCGCAGCGCGTAGTTGGCGCCGTAGGGGATCATGCCGGGCGTGTCGGGCATGATGCGGCGTTCGGGCCCCATGTCGCGCTTGGCGACGACAGTGGCCAGCAGATCCTCGTTCCGGCGGAACCACTCGGGCGGTTCCTCCTCGTAGACCGGCTCGATCACGCCGCCGAACACCGCCGCCTGCGGGTAGGCCGTGAAGGCGTCGGCGTAGGCTTCCAGCCAGCCGGGGTCGATGACCACGTCGTCGTCGGTCCACAGGATATAGTCGCCTGCCGCCTCGGCCACGCCGGCGTTCCGGGCGTTCGACAGGCCGGGCACCGGCTGCTCGATGCGCCGGATCGGCAGGCGGTCCGCGAACGACGCCACCACCTCGGCGGTGTGGTCGGTGCTGCCGTTGTCGACCAGCAGGAATTCCCACGAAAGATCCTGCGGCACCCGCATCGCGGCCGCCGAATCCAGCACCCGGCGCAGTTGCTCGGCGCGGTTGCGGGTGCACATGATGACGCTCAGCATGGGTCGGTCCTCACGCAGTCTGCGGCTCGCGCCGGGCAAGGTGTTCGCGGGCGGTGGCGACCGCCTCGGGCAGGGTGGCCGCCTGCGAGACGCCCGCCCAGCGGGTCCCGAACGCCTGCGACAGGCGGGCGATCTTGCCGTAGCGGTTGTCGAGGACGCAGTGCGGGATATCCAGCAGCGTGCACAGGATGTGGACGTGCAGCCGGTCGGTGATGACATAGCGCGCGCGGGACAGAAGCCGCAGGCCGCGGTCGATGCGGCGGCCCGACAGGTTGTCCAGATAGTCCCTGCGCCGAGCGGCGGCGCCCAGCCGCGCGGGGTTGAACGACAGGATCGCGCGCCGCCGTGCATCGGCCGCGGCACGGGTCCAGACATCGGGGTCGTCCTGAAGCCAGTCGGCCACGATCCAGCCGTCCGGGACATCGACGTGGGCCTGCCCGTCGCGCCGCTCGGAATCCGTCCGCAGCAGCATCAGCACGTCCGCATCCGGCTGCACGGGACGCGCCTGCGGGCCGAGCGCAAAGGCCATGTCGGGGCAAAGCCGCGTCTCGCAGGCGAAGTTGTCCCGCGCGAGGTCGAGGCTCGGGTGGTCGCGGACCAGCAGCAGGAAGCGCGGATGGCGGGCGATGGCAGCGCGCGTCTGCGCGATCATCGCGACGTCGTCGTAGTGGATCGACTGCGGCAGCTGGATCACGCGGCGGTCCGGGAGCTCGGCCAGGATCCGTTCCCTAAACAGCTGGTGGCGCGGCCACAGGTCGCCGAAGTTGCCGCCTCCGTGCAGCAGGACGGGGACCGTTCCGCGCAGCGCCCGGATCTCGGCGAGGTCGATGTTCAGGTCACCGGCGACCTTGCGGGCGATCCCGTGCCGGTCCAGCCACGCGATCTGCCCCGACCAGATGGCGCTGTCGCCGACGTTCCCGTGATCGGGAAAGTCGATCAGCGCGCAGCCGTTCCGGCGCAGGTCGTCGATCTGGTCCGAAAGGGCCGCGTCGAGCAGCGACCGGCACCGGGTGACGACCTCGGCGGCCGTCTTGACCGGCGATGCAGGAACCGGGGCGGGGGCAGGGGGAGTCGAGGGCACTCAGGCCTCCTTTTGCTTGCGCACGGTCTGCAGCAGGTCGCGGATCTCGCGCCGGGGATCGTGGCCCAGGGCGAACATGATCGCGGCAAACAGCAGCAGTCCCATGACGACCGTGGCGGTCCCCGTTTCCCAGCCCGCGCCGAAGCGCGCGACCAGCGGACCCGCCGCGGCGCGGACCGCGGCAGCCATCGCCACCGCCGCCGCGAGCGCCGGCAGGATGGCGCGCGTCGTGCCGGCCAGGGAGATGCCGGTATGGCGGGCGAGGATGAGCTGCTGCGGGATCATCGTGATCCACGCCCGCGCGACATAGGCAGCGGCCACGGCCACCAGCCCGTAGGGCACGGCAATCCAGGTGAAGATCACCGTCAGCGTCAGTTGCAGGGCGGCGATCCACAGGTTCGCCCGCGGCCGGTTGACCGAGGTGAGCGCCGGGCCGGTGAAGAAGTTCAGCACGAACGGCACGCACATCAGCACCAGCACCTCGGACACCGGGATCGCGGCGGCCCACTTCTCGCCGAACAGCAGCGGCAGGAGGATCGGCGAGACCGCGCCGATGCCCAGCAGGGCCGGGAAGGTCGCGAGCCCGGCGATGCCGACCATGCGCGCATAGATCGCCTGGAACCGCTCGCGCTGGTCCTGAACGTGCGAGAACGTGACCAGCGCCACGCTGCCGATCGGCGACAGCAGCGACTGCGAGATCAGTTCGATCAGCCGCCACGCGATCCGGTAATGGCCGACGGCGTCGGGGCCGTGCCAGCGCGAGATGAAGATTTCCTGCACCCGCACCAGCAGCATCCACAGGATCTGCGTCGCCATGATGCTGCTGCTGAAGACCAGGAGGCCGCGGACAAGGCGCGCGTCGAACTTCAGCGCCGGCCGCCACGGCGACATGCGCCAGATCATCGCCATGCCGACGATGCCGCCGACGAAGGCCTGGCCGACCAGCGACCAGACGCCCCAGCCCTGCAGCGCCATCGCCACGGCGACGATCCCGCCCGAGAGGCTGGAGGCGATGCTCTGAATCGCAAGGCTCTTGTGCTGGAAGTTCCGCGTCAGCAGCGCCGACGGGACGGTGGTGAGGGTGGTCAGCGGCAGCAGGAACGCGAGCCACTGGATGACCGGCACCGTCCCCTCGGCCCCGACCAGCCGCGCGTAGAACGGCGCGGCGCCGATCAGCAGCGCGGCCGCGAGGATCGACATGCCCAGCACGCACCAGAACACGGTGTTCACGAAGGTCTCGGAATACGCGGGCTCGCGGACGATGGCATTGCCGAACCCGGCCGAGGCCACGATCGTCGCGATCTGCACGAGGATGCTGGCCAGCGCGAAGACGCCGAAATCGGCGGGCGCGAGCAGCCGCGCCAGCACCGCGAACAGCACGAAGGTGACGATGGCAACCCAGACCGACCTGAGGATCGACCACAGCGAAGCCACCATCGTGCTTCGTTTCAAGCTGGTGACGTGGGTCATGCGATCCCGGTTTCCGCAACGCGTGCGGGCGGGGGGATCGGCAATCCGCCGTGGAATGTCAATCGAAGGCGGCCGCGGGGCAGGATCGCGTTCGCGCGAGGCGGCGGGATACCGCCAGCCCCGCGGGTATTGAGCGGGAAACGGGCGGCCCGGCCGGGTCGGCCCTGACGCGCTGGGGGGGCGCAGATGCGTTCGGGGCTTGACCGGGGCGCGCAGCACCGCCGCGTTCCGCGACGGCGGAAAACCCGGCCCGGTCCGCGCCGCCGGTCCGCGCCGCCGATCAGCGGCGCGGGACGGTCGCCAGCCGTGCCCGGACGCTGCGCGGGGGAGGCCCTGGCCCGCACCACCCGAGACCGGAGGCTCGTGTCCTCAGGCCGACAGGGTAAGCCGGGCAGGCAACGATTCCGCCAGCACCGCGCGGGCGTTGGCGAGGTCGTTATCGAGATGCCGCGCGACCGCCGCCTGGTCTTTGCCGAGCTGCTGCCAGCGCTCGCGAAGCCGGCGGGAGAGTTCATCCAGCGGCGCCGCCACCATCACCGTCAGGTCGAACAGCGGCCCAAGCTCGCGCCAGATGGGGCGGTCGAGCAGCAGGTAGTTCCCCTCGACCAGCACCAGCCGGTGCTCGGGGCCGACGCGGCCGGCGCCGGCGATGGACTGCTCGCGGGTGCGGTCGAAGACGGGGTGGAAGACCTCGGCTTCATCGCGAAGGCGGCGGACCAGCGACAGGAACCCCGCCGCGTCGAAGCTTTCCGGGCTGCCCTTGCGGTGCAGGATCCCACGCTCGGCCAGGATCGCGTCGTCGAGGTGGTAGCCGTCCATCGGCAGCACCGTCGCCCCCGGCAGGACGGCGGCGGCTTCCGCCGCGAGGGTGGACTTGCCCGCGCCGGGCGGTCCCGCCAGCGCGACGAGGCGGCGGCCCGGCGGCATGGCCGCGACAGCCGCCGCGAGCGGGCCGGCGATGGCCTGCGTCCAAAGGCTCACGCGGCGAGAACCTCTTCGGGCACCTTGGCCCCGGTCATGTAGGCCACAGCGTCCGACATCGAGTGCTGCTTGGGGTCGATCAGGCACAGGCGGCGGCCGAGCCGGTGGACATGGATGCGGTCCGCGATCTCGAACACGTGCGGCATGTTGTGCGAGATCAGCACGATCGGCAGCCCGCGCGCCCGCACGTCGAGGATCAGGTCCAGCACCTTGCGCGATTCCTTGACGCCGAGCGCCGCCGTCGGTTCGTCCAGGATCACGACCTTGGACCCGAAGGCGGCGGCGCGCGCCACCGCCACGCCCTGCCGCTGGCCGCCCGACAGGGTTTCCACCCGCTGGCCGATGTTCTGGATGGTCAGCAGCCCCAGTTCCGACAGCTTTTCCCGCGCGATCCGGTCCATGCGGGCCCGGTCGAGGATGCCGAACCAGCGCCCCAGCAGGTCCTCGCGCCGGATTTCCCGCCCCATGAACATGTTGTCGCTGATCGACAGCGCGGGAGACAGGGCGAGCGTCTGGTAGACCGTCTCGATCCCCGACTGGCGCGCGGCCAGCGGGCTTGCGAAGTGCGCGGGCCGGCCGTCCAGCCGGATCTCGCCCTCGTCGGGCTGGATCGCGCCCGACAGCGCCTTGATGAGCGTCGATTTCCCCGCGCCGTTGTCGCCGATCACCGCCAGGATCTCGCCCGGCCGCAGGTCGAAGTCGCAGCCGTCCAGCGCGGTGACGCGGCCGTAGCGCTTGGTGAGGCCGCGCGCCTCCAGAACGTTCTGGGTCATGACGCAATCTTCCTGATCCACTGGTCCACGGCCACGGCGATGATGATGAGCCAGCCGGTCGCGAACAGCTGCCACAGCACGTCCACCCCCATCAGCCGCAGGCCCGAGTTGAAGACGCCGACGATGATCGCCCCGATCAGCGGCGCCGCGATCGACCCGCGCCCCCCAAAGAGCGAGATCCCCCCGATCACGACGGCGGTGATGGATTCGAGGTTCGCCTCGACGAACGAGGTCGGGCTGACCGACCCCACACGCCCGATCGACGACCACGCCGCCAGCCCGCAGATCAGCCCCGCCGTGACGTAGACCGACAGCAGCACCCGGTTGACCCGGATCCCTGCCAGCGCCGCCGCCTCGGCATCGTCGCCGATGGCATAGACGCGCTTGCCCCAGGCGGTCATGTTCAGCGCCACGTAAAGCACCGCGAAGACGGCGAGCATCAGCAGCACGCCGTAGGTGATCACGAAGCCGCCGAGGCGGAAGTTCTGGCCGAACAGCTTCAGAAGCGGCGCGCTGGCGTCGATGTCCTGGCTGCGGATCGTGTTGCGGCCCGACAGGTAATACACCAGCGCGATGAAGATGTTTAGCGTGCCGAGGGTCGTGATGAACGGCGGCAGCCTCAGCCGCGTGACGAGCGTGCCGTTGACCCAGCCGGTCCCCAGGCCGGCCGCGATGCCCGCGGCGATCGCGATAGGCACCGGAACCCCCATCTCGACCGCGAGCTTGCCCATGATGACCGAGCAGAGCACCATCACCGCGCTGACCGACAGGTCGATTCCGGCCGTCAGGATCACGAGGCTCTGCGCCGCGGCGAGCGTGCCGACCACCGCCACCTGCTGAAGGATCAGCGAAAGGTTGAAGGCCGACATGAAGTTGGGCGCGGCGAGCGCGAAGCCTGCGACCGAGACGATCAGCACGATCACCGGCACCATCGTCGGGAAGCGGTGCAGGAAATGCTGGATCGATTCGGCGGTGGTGCGGCGATGCTCGAACCGGGCGACGGTCGCTTCGGTCATTCAGGGTCTCCGGTTGCGGAAAGGGCGGGCGGGGATGCCCGCCCGTCCCCGATAGTTCAGGTGGTCAGCCCCAGCAGAGCTTCAGCCCCTCGGCCGAGGTGATCGAGGGCACGCCCTCGACCGGCTTGTCGGTGACAAGCTGGACGCCGGTGTCGGTGAAGCTCAGCCCTTCGGTGTTCTGGGGCCGGGTGCCGTCCTTGGCGAACGCCGCGATCGCCTCGATCCCCATCTCGGCCATCTTGCGCGGATACTGCTGCGAGGTCGCGCCGATCACGCCGTCGGCCACGTTCTGGACCCCGGGGCACCCCCCGTCGACCGAGACGATCGTCACGCCCTCCTGCCGCCCGAACGCGCGCAGCGCCTCGGCCGCGCCGGCGGCGGCGGGTTCGTTGATGGTGTAGACGACGTTGATCGACGGGTCGCGCTGGAACAGCGCCTCCATCGCGCGGCGGCCGCCTTCCTCGTTTCCGTCGGTGTAGTCCTGGCCCACGATGCGGGGATCGTCCTCGTCACCGATGCGGGTGTTGTCCTTGGGGTCGATCCCGAAGCCTTCGGTGAAGCCCTGGTTGCGCAGCACGTCCACCGAGGGCTGCGACGCGTTGATGTTCAGCATCGCGACCTTGGCGTCCTGCGCCGCGTCTCCGAGCGTGCCCCTGGCCCACGCGCCGATCAGGCGCCCGGCCTCGTAGTTGTCGGTGGCGAAGGTCGCGTCGGCCGCGTCGGCGGGTTCCAGCGGCGTGTCGAGCGCGATCACGAGGATCCCCTGCGCCTGGGCCTGTTCGACCTGCGCGACGATCGCCTTGGGGTCCGAGGCGACCAGCAGGATGCCCTTGACCCCGGCCGCGATGCAGCTTTCCATCGCCTGCTGCTGGGTCTCGTGGTCGCCGTCGATCTTGCCGGCATAGGCCATGATCTCGACCCCCAGCTCGCGGCCCTTCTCCTCCGCGCCTTCCTTCATCTTGACGAAGAACGGGTTGATGTCGGTCTTGGTGATGATGCAGGCGCGGGTCGGTTCCTGCGCGTTCGCGCCCAGGGTGGCGGCGAACAGGGCCGCAGCGGCGCAGGCCGTGGTTTTCAGCGTGTTCATGTATCCCTCCTTCGCGCGGTCATCCCGCGCCGTCGGCTGCACAATGAACGCGCGGGCGTGGTTGTCAACGCCGCAGCAGGCCGGTGGCTGCCGCGCGTCAGCGAAGCGCCGCCTCGATGTTGCCGCCATCCACGGTCATCACGTGGGCCGTCGTGCGCTCGGCCTGCGCCAGCGCCACGAACGCCGCCGCCACGTGCCGCGCCTCGACCTCGCGGCCGAGAAGGTTGCCGCCGAGATAGGCGGCCTCGTCGATGCCCCGCGACGAGGCGCGCGCCGCGATCATCTCGGCCGTCAAGAGACCCGAGCGTATTCGGTCGGCGTTGATCCCGTTGACGCGGATGCCCTCGCGCCCGAGTTCCAGCGCCAGCTGCCGGATCAGGAAGAACGCGGCCGCCTTCGGCAGTCCGTAGGCCCCGAAGTTCCGGCCTGGGTTCACCGCCTGCTTCGAGGCATTGATCAGGATCTGCCCACCCCGGCCCTGGCGGCGGAAGACCGCGATCGCGGCTTGGGCGAAGGCTTGGTGAGCGAAGAAATTGAGGTCGAAACTGCTGCGCAGGACGTCGTCCGGAAGTGTCGCTATCTCGCCCTCGACTGCCGCCCCGGCGTTGCTGACGAGGATGTCGAGGCCACCGAACGCCGTAACCGCCGCGTCGACAGCACTCACGGCTCCGCCCGGCGCGGTGATGTCGAGGGCAAGGCCCCGCGCCTCGCGTCCGAGCATGTTCAACGCTGCGGCGAGCGCGTCCTCCTCGCGGTCGACGATGAACAACTCGGCCCCCGCAGCGCGGAACGCCTGCGCCGTGGCGAGCCCGATCGTGCCGGCCCCGCCGGTCACGAGCACGACCCGCCCCTGCAGCGCGGGAGGCTTGCCCTTGCCGAGCTTGGCCTGTTCGAGGGACCAGTATTCCATCTCGAACGTGTCGGCTTCGCCAATAGGGTGGAAGCCGCCCGCCGCCTCGCCCGCTCGCATGACCCGCAGCGTCTGCTCCCCAAGGTCTGCCGCGATCCGCGCCGCCTTTGCATTCGCGCCGATGCCGACGAGGCCCACCCCCTCGATCCACGCGAGCCCCGGGGTGGTCGGCAGCATCGTCTTGCGCTGCGTGGCACCGGGCGCGTTGCGGTGGAAATAGGCACGGTAGTCTTCGGCGAAGCTTGCCACGCGCGCCGCCATCCGCTCGGCCTTCAAGTCAGCTGCGGTCAGGTGCAACGGATGCGCCTTGGTGCGAATCACATGATCCGGCGTTGCGACGCCGCGCTTCGCCCAAGCCGCCAGGTCGCCCGAGGCCATGATCTCCAGGGTTTCCGCCCCGTCGCGAAGTGCAAGGACCGGCATCGCCGCACCCTCCGGCCGTCCGGCGGCCAGCGCGCCCCGCAGTGAGGCCAGGATCTCCGCCGCCCGGGCCGGGTCGCACTTGCGTCCGGCAACGGACGGGGCCGCTGCCCGCTGCCGGTCCAGCCACGCCTCGACTGCGTTGGTATGGGCGATGACTCGGTCATAGCTCTCCTTCGCAGTCGCGCCCCAGGTGAAATGCCCGTGGTTGACCAGCAGGAGCCCTTCGGCATCCGCGTGCGCGGCCACCGTCTCCGCGGCGAGTTTCGCCAGCGCGAAGCCCGGCATCACGTAGTCCACCAGCACCATGCGATCGCCGAAGATCTCGGCCGCGGCTTCTGCGACGTCGGGCAGGTTCGCCAGCGCCAGAAACGCCGTCGCGTGGGTGTGGTCCACGTAGCGCGCGGGCAGCCAAGCGTGAAGCAGCGTCTCGACCGACGGGTTGGGGGCGGTGCTGTCCATCAAGTTGGCGCGCTGGACGTTGACCATGTCCTCGTCAGATAGCGAGTCCAGCCCGCGCAGCCGGGCCAGCGGGGCCATCCGCACGGCTGGCAGGCCCGCCGCCTCGATCGTGTCGAGGTCCCAGCCCGAGCCCTTGACGTGCAGCACCTCCACCTTGTCGCCGTAGACGTCGCGTGCAGTCAGCTTGACTGAGGTGTTGCCGCCGCCGTGCATCACAAGGTCCGGCTCGGACCCGATCAGCCGCGAGGAATAGACCCTGAGCGCCAGTTCGCGAGTCGCCGGGTCGTCGCCTGCAGCGTCCTGCCAGCAGCGCGCATCGTCCTCGTTCCAGCGGTTCTCGATCATCCTGGCCCCTTAGTGGAACGATTGCGCGCTTTAGCCATGCATGCGACCCTCGCTCCATCTTTCTACAAATGTCAGGTGGCGTTGTCATTGGCTAAAGTTGATCCATCTTCAGCCGGCACGGGCGGCCGGAAGCGCGCAGCAGCGCAGGTGAGCGGCGCCAGCGTCGTGATCGAGGTAGCCTGGCTCTATTACCGCGAGGGTCTGAACCAGAAGGAGATCGCGGAACGGCTGAGCCTCTCCCGCGCGACTGTCGTGAACCATCTGGCAGAAGCGCGGACCCGCGGGCTGATCCGCATCGACCTTGACCCCTCGGCCTTTGCTGGCCACGCCGCGGCAGTGGCGCTGACACGGCGTTTCGGGCTTGCGGCCGCGCACGTCATCCCCGACGAGGGGCAGGAGGAGGTTGGAACGTTCAGGCGAACGGTGCAGGGCGCGGCGGCCTGGCTCCCTGACCTGCTGCGGCCGGGCGACCGTGTGGGCCTCGCCTGGGGGCGGACAATTTACGACCTCGCCACCACGCTCGAGCCGACCCGTCTCCCCGATCTTACCGTGCTGCAGCTGGTGGGGTCGATGGCCACGCCCTACGGCTTTTCGGCGGAAGCCTGCTCCAGCCTGCTGGCCGAGCGGCTGCACGCGACCTGCGCTAACCTTCACGCCCCTGCGGTCCTGTCGAGCGATGCCCTCGCCGCGAGCCTCAGGGCCGAGCCGATCATCGCCGCCCAGCTGGCGGGGGCGGAGGGGTGCAACAAGCTCTTGTTTTCGGTAGGAACCTGCCAGACCGACAGCCACGTGGTCCGCAGCGGCCTCGCGACCGAGGACGAGCTTGCCTGGTATGTCGCGCGGGGCGCGGCGGCGGTGCTGTGCGGGCGGTTCATCGACGTAGCCGGGCGCTGGGTCGAAGGGCCGATCGACGCGCGGATGATTGGCGTCACGCCCGATTACCTAATCGGTCTCGACATGGGGATCTGCGTGACGCCGGGTCTCGACAAGGTCGAGGCGACGCGCGCCGCCATCGCCGGCGGCTATGTCACCCACCTCATTGCCCCCTTGAGCGTGGCCCAGGCGCTGCTGGCCTGAGGTAGCCGTCAGATCTTGGCGCGTTCCGGGAACATCGAGGACAGTTCCGAAGGCGCGACTACCCCGCGTTCGGTGATGAGGCCGGTGACGAGGGCAGCAGGCGTCACGTCAAATGCGGGGTTGCGCGCCGTGGTCCCGTCCGGCGCGACTTGGATCGTCACCGTCCGCCCGTCCGCGTCACGGCCCTGGACGTGCGTCACCTCGGTCCCGCCGCGCTCTTCGATGGGAATCTCGCGCAGGCCGTCGCGCACGGTCCAGTCGATGGTGGGCGAGGGCAGGGCCACGTAGAACGGGACCCCGTTGGCCTTGGCGGCCAGCGCCTTCAGATAGGTGCCGATCTTGTTGCAGACGTCGCCCTGCGCCGTGGTGCGGTCGGTGCCGACGATCACGACGTCGACCTCGCCATGCTGCATGAGATGGCCGCCGGCATTGTCCACGATCAGCTCATGGCTGACGCCATGGCGGTTCAGCTCCCAGCTGGTCAGCTGGGCGCCCTGGTTCCTGGGGCGAGTCTCGTCCACGTAGACATGGACCGGGATCCCTGCCTCGACCGCGTGGTAGATGGGCGAGGTCGCGGTCCCCCAGTCGACCGTCGCAAGCCAGCCCGCATTGCAGTGGGTCAGTACCCGCACCGGCTCTCCCTCGGGCTTGGCCGCCGCGATCTCGCGGATGATCTCCAGCCCGTGGCGGCCGATGGCGCGGTTGATTTCCACGTCCTCGTCCGCGATTGACGCTGCGCGAGCAAAGGCGACCTCGGCCCGCCGGTCCGGTGCGATCTGCCGCAGGAGACCGCGCATCTCGTCCAACGCCCAACGGAGGTTGATCGCCGTGGGGCGGGTGTCATGAAGCACGTCCCAGCCATGATCGAGGCTTTCGTCCGAGGGATCGGCCGCCATCTGCACGGCAATCCCGTAGGTGGCCGTCGCCCCGATCAGCGGCGCGCCGCGCACCCACATGTCGCGGATCGCGTCGGCGAAGTCCTGCAGGCTCTTCAGCGGGACGACCCTTAGTTCATGCGGTAGCCAGCGCTGGTCGATGACTTGCACTATCCCGCCCGCATCGCGCCAGATCGAGCGGTAATGGGTTCCGTCGATGTTCACAGGCAGTCCCTTCCGTTCAGCGTTCGCGCCAGCTCGATGACGTCGTCCATATTCACGTGCCCGCGCTGCACGGCGAGGATCCGGCCCAGTTCCAGCGCACGGGCCTCGCAGGCGGCGCGGGTGCCCTCGTCGGCGATCGTCTCGAAATCGGCGTTGTGCGCGAGACCCACGATGCGGCGGTGAAGCTCCACCCCGCAGACGCCCACGGCCTGGCTTCGGATGCGGTCCATCAGCCGCAGCCGCGCGGCCTCGGCGGCAAGCTCGTCTCCCTGCGCGTCGAAGAGCGCGTCGGGATACAGCATTCCGCGCCGCTCAGTCCGCCACAGGCGGGTGAACTCGGCGCGGAAGGCGGTCCAGATCGCCGCCGTCTCGTCCAGTAGCCACTCACCGAAATCGGCGTCATTGCAATGGCCAGGTTGCGAGAGATGGGCCATCAGGAAGTTGGAGATCAGCATGCCCACGTCGAAGCCGAAGGGTCCGTAGGCGGCGAACTCGGGGTCGATCACCTTGGCGTCGCTGCCGTGCACCATGACCGATCCGGTGTGCAGGTCGCCGTGCATCAGCGTCTCCGCGCATGACGTGAAATCGGCCTTCAGCTCCTGCGCGGCGATCTTCAGGGCCCCGTCCGCCCGCAGCCGTGCGACCAGCGGCGCGAGCGCCGACGTGAAATGGTTCAGTTTGGCGTCGAAATAGGGGTCGGTGAACACAAGGTTCTCGGTGATGTCGCAAAGCTCCACGTTACCTGCGAACAGCGCGACATCGGCCTTGCGGTCTGCCGCGGGCAGGGCGAGGTCGCTGCCGCGGAACGCCGTGCGGGCGCAGAACCGGCCCAGGAAGGCGCCGACCCCTTCGTGCCTGCGGCCATCGATGAGGCTGCGGCGCAGGATGATGTGCGGAGTCAGGAACTCCATCACGATCAGCGCCTGCGGTTCGTCGAAGTGCCAGACCTCGGGCACCGCGCCGGGATCGCGCCGCGCCTGGCGGTCCAGCGCAATCGCCTCGAAGAAGCTGCGGCGCAGGGGCAGAGGCCAGCTTTCACCCACTAGCCTCACATAGGGCAGCGCCTGCTTGACCACGGCCCCGTTGCCCGCTCCCTCGACAATGAACACCAGATTCAGGTTGCCGTCGCCCACCTCGCGCGCGCGCCACCCGGCCGCGTCGCCCAAACGGTCCGTCAGCACAGGAAGCGCTCCCAGGCGCTGCGGCAGGCTGTCGATTGTCAGCGGTTGGTAGGTGTCGGCGGACAAGCGACGGCCCTCGCTAGATCTTGGTCAGGAATGCAGGTTTTCGCGGACGCAGGCTTTTGTCAATTGTATTTGACATATGACAAACGGCAACCGTAGCCTTGGGCGGGACGGCAGGAACCGAGCTGGGGCAAACTTCGTGACGGACAGGACGATCCGCCTGGATGGGGTCCGAAAGGCCTTCGGCAGAAACGCCGTCCTGCGTGGCATCGACCTGGAACTGCCCGCCGGCACGATCACCGTTCTCATGGGGGCGAACGGCGCGGGAAAATCCACGCTCGTCAAGATCCTTTGCGGTGTCCATGGGGCCGATGCCGGGCGCATCCTGCTTGGCGGGCAGCCGTTCGCTCCTGCCTCGCCTTCGGACGCGCTGGCCTCGGGTGTGGTCACGGTCCACCAGAACATCAACGACGGGGTGGTCCCGGGCCTCGACGTCGCGACGAACCTCGTCCTCGACGAACTGCCGCGCGGGGCGCTGTTCCTGAACCAGCGCGCGATCCGGGCCCGTGCCCGCGCCATCGCGGCGCAGGTCGGCCTCCACGATCTGGACATGCGGGCTGAAGTTCGCCACCTCGGACTGGCCGAGCGCCAGATGGTCGCGATCGCCCGCGCCATGGCCCGCAGCCCGCGCCTCCTGATCCTGGACGAGCCGACCTCGTCGCTGTCCGCGGTCGAGGCCGAGCGGCTCTTCGCGCTCGTCGAGCGGCTGCGGGCGAAAGGGGTCGCGATCCTCTATATCAGCCACCGCATGGGCGACATCCGCCGCCTTGCCGACCGTATCGTCGCCATGCGCGACGGGGCCATCTCGGGTCGGTTCGAACGCGCGCCGCTCGACATCGAGTCCGCGGTTCGTGCCATGCTCGGCCACGCCATGGCGGAAGTGCGGATCGACATTCCGGCCCCCGGCGCCCCGGTGCTGGAGGCACGGGGACTGGTCCTGCGCCCCGGCGCGCGGGCGTTCGACCTTGACGCGCGCGCGGGCGAGGTGCTGGCCGTGACCGGCCTCGTCGGCAGTGGCAAGAGCGCTTTGGCGGGGGCGCTGTTTGGCGTGGCTCTCCCGCTGGCCGGGGCGATGCGGCTGGATGGGGCGGACTACGTCCCGGCTTCTCCCGGCGACGCGGTGGCGCGCGGCGTGTTCCTCAGTCCCAAGGACCGGCTTCAGAACGCAGTCGTGCGGGATTTCGACATCACCCGCAATCTGACGCTCCCGTTCCTGCGCCGCCACGCCTCGGGCGGTTTCCTCAGCCGCAGGTCCGAGCGCACCGCCGCCCGCGCGGTGGTCGCCGAGATGGGCGTTGTCTGCCAGTCGCCTGGCGACCCGATCACGACACTGTCGGGCGGCAACCAGCAGAAGGTCGTCGTCGGCCGCTGGCTGTCGCAGCCTTCGCGCCTGCTGATCCTCGACGAGCCGTTCCAGGGCGTCGACATCCAGGCCCGGCGCGACATCGGCGCGCGCATCCGCGCGACCGCACCGGGGCGGGCGACCATCGTCCTTGCGACCGAGATTGACGAGGCGCTGGAGATCGCCGACCGCATCCTCGTGATGAGCGAGGGAACGGTTGTGGGCGAGCACGTGAACCGCGGCATCGACCTCGGGCGGCTGATGGCGCAGGTGGTGGACGCGCCGGGGGCGCGGGCCGTCACCGCCGAGTGAAGGGACGAGGATGCGAGACTTTGCAATCCGGTACGGCTTCCTGATCCTGATGATCGGGCTGATTGTGGTGTTCGGCCTGTCGGCGCCCGGGTTCCTGACCCCGCAGAGCGCGGTGTTCATCCTGCAATCGGTGGCGATCACCGGTATTCTCGCTTTGGGTGTGACCTGCACCATGGTGGTGGACGGCTTCGATCTGTCGATCGGGGCAGTCGCGACATCGGCGCTGATGCTGTCGGCCTACGCGCAGGTGATCTGGGGTCTCGGCGCGATCGAGGCGGTGCTGATGTGCCTTGCCATGGGCGCTGCCGTCGGGCTGGCGAACGGCGTCATGATCGTCAAGCTGCGGGTGCCCGACCTGCTGGCGACTCTGGGCATGATGTTCGTGCTGATCGGGCTGCAGCGTATTCCCACGCAGGGCAACTCCATCTCGACCGGGATGGCGCTCCCTGGCGGAGGAAGCGCCACGGGCACCTTCGATCCGCTGTTCCTCGCGCTCGGGCGGTTGCGCCTCGACTTCATCCTGCCGCGTCTCTTGCCGCTGTCGGTCGTGATGCTGCTGGTCATCGCTTTGCTCGTCTGGGTGTTCCTGGAGACGACGCGCCACGGCCGGCTGATGTACGCCATCGGCTCGAACGCACAGGCGGCGGCGCTGGCGGGCACCAACGTCGACCGCTACCGGATCGCGGCCTACGTCATCTCGGGCACGCTTGCTTCGGTCGGGGGCGTCCTGTTGGCGGCGAGGCTGGGGCGAGGGGACGTCGCATCGGGCAACAACCTGCTGCTCGACGCGGTCGCCGCCGCGCTGATCGGCTTCGCCGTGCTGGGCGCCGGCAAGCCCAACGCATTCGGCACGGCCATCGGCGCGTTGTTCGTGGGCATCCTGCTGCAGGGCCTGACGATGCTGAATGCTCCTTACTACACGCAAGACTTCATCAAGGGCGCGGTGCTGATCGTGGCCCTGGTCTTCACCTTCGCGCTGTCCGGCCGGGCGGGCCGGCCGGCCTGAGACACCGGACACATCAGGGGAGGAAAACCATGTTGTCCAGACGGATGTTTGCCACCGCAGCCGCCGCGGCGCTGCTCGTGCCGGGCCTGGCCGCCGCCGAGGCGCCGGCCGCTGGGACCAAGATCGCGCTGGTGCGCTATCTTTCGACCGGGGACTTCTTCCAGGCCTACCTGTCGGGGGTCGAGAAGCAGGCCGAGGCGCTTGGGCTCGAGCTTCAGGTCCTCGACAGCCGTCAGGACGCGGCGCTGCAGGCCGACATGGTGGACCAGGCGATCTCGCTGGGGGTCGAGGGAATCATCATCCAGCACGGCCTGACCGAGTCGATGAAGGAAGCCGCGCAGCGCGCGGTGGATGCGGGCATCAAGGTTGTGGCCTTCGACGTCGACGTCGAGAACGAGGCGATTCCCCAGATCGAGCAGTCCGACCGCGACCTCGCCCGGCTCGCGCTGGAGCAGGCGATCGAGGACAACGGCGACAGCTTCACAGCGGGTTACGTTTACGTGCCTGGCATCGCGCCGCTCGACCGCCGCGACGAGACCTGGAAGGAGTTCAAGGCAAGGTATCCTGGCATAACCGAGAAGGCGATGTTCGGGACGATGGATAACCCGATCGCGAACTCGGTCGCGAACCAGGCGCGCTCGGTCCTGTCCGCGAACCCCGACATCACGGTGATGTTCGCGCCCTACGACGAGTTCGCCAAGGGCGTGAAGATCGCGGTGGACGAGGCCGGGATGGGGGCCGACATGTCGATCTACTCGGCCGACATTTCAACCGCCGACATCGCCGCCATGCGCGAGCCTGGCAGCGCCTGGAAGGCCACGGCTGCGACCAACCCCGCCGTGGTGGGCGAGGTCAGTGTCCGCAGCCTCGCGATGCTGCTGGGCGGCGAGGATCCCGGTCGCAGCGTCATCGTGCCGCCGACGCTGATCACCCAGACGCAGCTGAACGAACAGGACATCAAGAGCATGGAGGAACTGGCCGCCAAGCTGCCCGCCTTTGCCCATGCCGAGGTGGCCATGACGCCCTGGATGAAGCTGCCGCCGCGTTGAGCTGATGGTACCCGGCGCGGGCCGACCGCGCCGGGACGTCACGATCCTGTCGCAGCGTCAATCGCTTCGCGCATACGGTAGATCCCGTCGCCGATCCGTTCGCGCATCGCCAGAAGGCTGCCGCCGAGCAGGTAGACTACGTCCTCGCCATATGCGCTCGCCATCTCGCCGGCGCGTTCGACAGACATGCCGCCGCCGGGGCTGGGCAGCATCGGCCGCCCCGCGCCGGCGGCGTCGCGGCAGGCACGGGCGATGGCGAGGCACTCGCCTTGCGTGAAGCCGAAGCGCCCGCCCCAATTTGGAAAGACGCTGATGTCGGCTCCGGCAAGTCGCATCAGTGTCCCGAACAGGACGTCGTGCGCTATCCCGCTGCCCGGCGCGGCGGTCCAGCCGCCGAGGAAGGCCGGGTGCGTCATCACCGGCAGCGCCCCTTCCGCCGCGAGACGCGCGACAAGGCCGAAGCCGGTGAGGCCGGGCATCAAGATCAGCCCGTCCACGCCCGCCTGCCGAGCGAAGGCGATGTTGTCTTCCAGATGCTCGTGGGTGCCGGCGAGCGTGGCGAAGTAAAGCGTGCGGGCGCCGGCCCGCGCGTTGGCTTCGGCCACAGCTTCGACGATCCGTGGCAGGCGGGCACGATAGGGGGCGGAGGGCTGGTCGGCGAGGCCGTGGTCTTCCTTGACGATGTCCGCCCCTGCCGCGGCACAACGACCAGCGATCAAAGCGAGGTCGGCCGGCGCAAGTCCCATCGGCTTCAGTACGGGCGCGATCATCCCGCCGCGTGGACGGCCGCAAAGGCGGCGGATGCCATCGATCCCGAAGCGCGGTCCGGCATGCAGCGACGCGATCGGGCCCGCGTCCAGCCCTACGACCTTCAGCCCCCGCTGCAGCGAACTGTTCCCGAACATCACGTTCAGGAACTGCGCGAAATCCGGCCCGGCGCTGTTCGGGTCATAACTGATTTGCGCGACATGTGCCTCACCGTCACGGTGCAGCGCGTCCACTCGCCCCAGCAGCGCCGCCTCTATCGCGGGTGTGGTGGCCTCCGGCGGGGCCTCCAGCGTCTGCTCGCGGGCGATCGCCTCCGCACGGGTGCGGGCATCGGCTGAATCCGCCGTTGCGATCCGGTAGGTGACGGTGAAGCGGCCGCTCACAGCGCCTCGGCCTTGGTGGCGGAGTGGACCGCGTCCACCCGCACGTCGGCGAGCGTGTTCTCGTCGATCCCGGTCCGTCGTCCCGTTAGCCGCTCGACCGCCGCGACAAGCGCAATGGCGTCGAGGCCATAATGGCGCATCAGGTACGGCCGGCTGCCACCATGCGCGAAGGTGTCGTCAAGGCCGAGCCGGATCAGCCGACGCGCCAGACCGGCTTCGGCCAGCGCCTCAGCCACCGCGCTCCCGAGGCCGCCGGTGGTGACATGGTTTTCCAGCGTGACAACGCCGTCGTGTACCGATTCAGCGTGGCCGACCACGGTTGCAGCGTCGAACGGCTTCAGCGTCGAGACGTGGAGATGCCGGATCGACACGCCCACACGGGCGAGAGCGGCGGTGGCGCGCATCGCCTCCTCGGTCGCGATGCCAGCGGTGACGATGAGGACGTCGCGACCCTCGGCCAGCACCCGCATCCGCCCGACCGCCAGCGGCGTGTCGAACAGGCGCGGCACCTCGCCTCGCAGGATGCGGCAGTAGACCGGGCCGTCGATCGCGTCAGCGGCCTCTACCACGCTCTCCACCTCGGTCGCGTCGCCGCAGTCGAGGACCGTCATGTTCGGGATCGCGCGCATCACGGCCACGTCCTCGATCGCCTGGTGGGTCATGCCGCCCGGGGTGGTGATGCCGGGCAGGAACCCCATCAGCCGCACGGGGCGGCGCGGATAGGCGACCGAAGCGATCAACTGGTCGTAGGGCCGCCGGTACAGGAACACGCCGAAGCTATGTAGAAACGGCCGGAAGCCCGCGAGCCCGAGGCCGCCCGCGAAGCTCATCATGTTCTGTTCGGCCATTCCGAGGGACAGGAACTGCCCGGGGTGGCGGTCCCGGAAGCCGTCGATCTCGCAGCTGGAGGTGAGGTCGGCCGACAGGCACAGCACCTCCGGGTGGCGGACGGCGTACTCCTCGAACGCGCGGGCGTAGGGACGTGTGACGAGTTCCGGCATCTCAGATCTCCACCGGCGGAATGCCCAGTTGGGCGGCGATGGCGTGGTTGGCCTCGTCCCGCTCGGCATGGGACTTGAAGCGGACGTAATGCAACCGTGGCATTCGCGCGCTGAGGTGGTCCATGCCGTGGAACGGCGAGGAGTGCGCGAGGATGACCAGCGGCCGGCCCTCGTGCGGGGTCGCCGCCGCTTCGCGCAGCGCGGCCACGTCGTGGGCGTCGCATTCCGCGACCACGGCGCCGAAGGCGCGCAGCTTGCCCGAGATGTCACCCACGTCCATCACGCTGTCCATCGCGCCGTCGCACTGCTGGCGATTGACGTCCATCAGCGCCCACAAATTGTCGATGCGGTGATGGACGGCCGCCTGCACGGCCTCCCAGGTCTGCCCCTCCTGCACCTCTCCGTCCGACATGAAGACGCAGACGCGCCCCGCCTCGCCCTTGCGCTTGCGCCCCCAAGCGAGCCCGGCCCCCGTTGAAAGCCCGATGCCGAGGGTGCCGTTGTGGACCTCCATCCCCGGTGAATGCTCTGCCCCGATCATCTCGACTGAAGATCCGTCGCGGTTGAACTGTTCCAGCGCCTCGGGCGCCATGCGACCGGTCTCGATCAGCGTGGCATAGGCAACCAGCGCATAATGCGCAGGCGCGATGAAGAGCCGGTCGAACCCGGGCGCCGCGGGGCCGTTATAGCCCGCGCCGGTGACGTAGTCGGGGTTTCCGGCCGAGGGTACGCCAGCGAACGGCCGTGGCACCATCGGCAGTGTCGGCGCGCCAAGTGTCAGCGCCTCGCCGTAAAGGAACGCCAGCTGCTCGGCAGCCGAGCACGCCTGACTGAGATACCCCCCATTGTTGCGGATAGTGTGCTCGAACACCCGGCGGCGGATGCCGGCCGCGATCTCTTCCACCGTCTTGCTGTTTCTCACGGGGCGCGCTCCCCTCAAGGTTCAGGAAGCATCTTTGCGCAAGCGCATGGCATAAGTCAACGCATGGTGACATGTGTCGAAAACTAGTCTTTGTGAGCGCAGTAGCGCTGGAAGGCAACGGTTCATCTTCATTGCTTAAAACGTGGATATAACAGCCCGAGGACTGGTTGCCGCCGCGCACGATTTCAAACGAGTGAGCATTGCCGGATCGGGCCTCGGCGGGTCATGCAACAACAACGTCCGGCCCGCCCGGCCGAGGTCGCGCGCGATTGTCATGCAACTGCAACGACCCGCGCCTATCCATGGACCCGCACGATTCAGCGTCGCCGGATGCCGCAGGCACCCGGGGTGTTAAGCAATTGCTGAATGACCCCTGCGACAAGAATTGACTCGGGCGGTAGCGCTCGGGTTAATCGGGCGCGGGCCAGGGGCAGGCACGGTCAGGCGCTGGATCGACGCGGTAGTCGCGGTGAATGCCCATGCAGGCACGCCGCAAGAGGGAGAGTACCTGATGAAACTGACAAGCCTCTGGCTCTGCGGCTTTGCCGCCATGCCATTCGCCGCACAGGCGCAGACCGAGATTTCGTGGTGGCACGCCATGACCGGCGCGAATGCCGAGGTGGTCGAGAAGATCGCCGGCGACTTCAACGCCAGCCAGTCCGACTATGTCGTCAAGCCGGTCTTCAAGGGCACCTATCCCGAAACACTGAACGCCGGCATCGCCGCGTTCCGCGCCGGTCAGGCCCCCGACATCATGCAGGTCTTCGACGTGGGAACCGGCGTGATGATGGGCGCGGGCGGCGCCATCAAGCCCGTGGCCGAGGTGCTGGCCGAGGGCGGCTTCACCTTCGACAAGAGCCAGTACCTGCCGGGGATCGTGGGCTACTACTCGACCCCCGAAGGCGAGATGCTGTCGTTCCCGTACAACTCGTCGTCGCCGATCCTGTACTACAACAAGGACATCTTCGAGAAGGCCGGGCTGGACGTGAACGCGCCGCCGCAGACCTGGGCCGAAGTGTGGGCCGCCGCCCGCAAGATCAAGGAAAGCGGCGCCGCGACCTGCGGCTACACCTCGACCTGGCTGACCTGGATCCACACCGAGAACTTCGCCGCCTGGAACAACGTGCCGTGGGCCACCAACGAGAACGGCCTGGCCGGCACCCCGGAGCTGAAGATCGACGCGCCGCTGTTCGTCAAGCATTTCCAGGAAATCGCCGACCTCGCCAAGGAAGGCGTCTTGGTCTATGGCGGCCGGACGTCGGAAGCGAAGCAGAACTTCACCTCGGGCGAATGCGGCATCCTGACCGAAAGCTCGGGCGGCCTTGGCGACGTGGTCAAGTCGGGGATGAACTACGGCATCGGCAAGCTGCCCTACGACGAGACGGCCGAGGGCGCCCCCCAGAACACCACCCCCGGCGGCGCCTCGCTGTGGGTGATGGCGGGCAAGTCGGACGAGGTCTACAAGGGCGTCGCGACGTTCTTCGACTATCTGTCGCAGACCGAGGTGCAGAAGTACCTGCACGAGCAGTCGGGCTACCTGCCGGTGACGATGGCCGCGTACGAGGCGACGAAGTCCTCGGGCTTCTATGACGAGAACCCGGGACGCGAGACGCCGATCCTGCAAATGTCGGGCAAGCCGCCGACCGAGAACTCCAAGGGCGTGCGCGCGCCCAACCTGCCGCAGCTTCGCGACATCCAGAACGAGGAATACGAGAAGATGCTGGCCGGCCAGCAGACCGCGGAAGAGGCGCTGAAGAACGCGGTGACGCGCGGCAACGCCGCGATCAAGGAGGCTGCGGGCGGCTGACGGCATCCCCTTCTTGGTGCGGACGGGCCCGGTGCCCGTCCGCGTCCGTTTTCCGTCAAGAGCGCCCCCTGGATGCAAAGAACCGTCTTTCCCCACAAGGTCCTGCCGTGGCTGCTGCTTGCGCCGCAGCTGGCCGTCACCCTGATCTTCTTCTACTGGCCGGCAGGGCAGGCGTTCCGCCAGTCCACGCTGCGCGAGGACCCGTTCGGGCTCAGCTCCACCTTCGTGGGGCTGGCCAACTTCCGGCGCGTCCTCAGCGATCCGAGCTATCTGAACGCGCTGCAGGTGACGGTGGTCTTCTCGCTGTTCGTCGCGTTCCTGCCCATGGTCATCGCCCTGTTCCTTGCGGTGCAGGCCGAGAAGATCGTCCGGGGCAGGGGCGTCTATCGCACGCTGATGATCTGGCCCTACGCGGTCGCGACGGCCATCGCCGGGATGCTGTGGCTGTTCATGTTCAATCCCAGCTTCGGCACGCTGGCCTGGCCGTTGCGGCAGATGGGCATCAACTGGAACCCGCTGCTCAATTCCAGCCATGCCATGATCCTTGTCGTGGCCGCGGCGACGTGGAAGCAGATCAGCTACAATTTCCTGTTCTTCGTCGCGGGCCTGCAGGCGATCCCCCGCTCGCTGCTCGAAGCCGCGGCCATCGACGGCGCGAGCCGGCGGCACGCCTTCTGGACGATCGTGTTCCCGCTGCTTGCTCCCACGACGTTCTTCCTGCTGGTCGTCAACACGGTCTATGCGCTGTTCGACACCTTCGGGATCATCCACGCCGTGACGGGTGGCGGTCCGGGCAAGGCGACCGAGACGCTGGTCTACAAGGTCTACAACGACGGCTTCGTGAACCTGAACATGGGCGATTCCGCGGCCCAGTCGGTGATCCTGATGGTGATCGTGATCGCGCTGACCGCCTTCCAGTTCCGCTACATCGAGCGTCGTGTGCACTATGGCTGAAAGTCCCCTGGCGCCGCGCGGCGCGACGCGGATCTGGGGCCATCTGTGGATGATCCTCGGGGTCTTCGTGGTGGTCTTTCCGGTCTACTACGTGTTCATCGCCTCGACCCACTCGACCCAGACGATCCTGCGACCGCCGCTGCCGCTTCTCCCCGGGCCCGAGGGGGTAGCGAACTACCGTGATGCGTTCTCGGGCGGGATCGACCGGATCGGCGGCGTCAGCCTGTGGCGGCTGCTCGGCAACACGGCGCTGATCGCGGTCGGCATCGCGGTGGGCAAGATCGCGATCAGCATGGCCTCGGCCTATGCGATCGTGTTCTTCCGCTTCCCGCTGCGGATGGCCGCCTTCTGGCTGATCTTCATCACGCTGATGCTGCCGGTCGAGGTGCGCATCCAGCCGACCTACAAGGTCATGGTCGACCTGGGGCTGATCGACACCTATGCGGGGCTGATCCTGCCGCTGATCGCCTCGGCCACCGCGACGCTGCTGTTCCGGCAGTTCTTCATGACCATCCCGGACGAACTGCTGGAGGCCGCGCGCGTCGACGGGGCAGGGCCCTGGCGCTTCTTCCGGGACATCCTGTGGCCGCTGTCGCTCACCAACGTCGCGGCGATCTTCGTGATCCAGTTCATCTACGGCTGGACCCAGTACCTGTGGCCGCTGCTGGTCACCAACTCTAACGAAATGAACACCATCGTCATCGCGCTGAGGAAGATGATCTCCTTCGCCGATGCCGAGACCCCCTGGAACCTTGTCATGGTCACCTCGGTCCTTGCGATCCTGCCGCCGCTTCTTGTCGTCGTGCTGATGCAACGCTGGTTCGTGAAGGGCCTTGTCGAGACGGAGAAGTGAATGGCCCGCATCCTGCTGAATGACGTCCGCAAGACCTATGACCGGCAGGAGGTCATCCACGGCATCACGATGGACATCGCCGACGGCGAGTTCGTCGTGATCGTGGGTCCGTCCGGTTGCGGCAAGTCCACGCTTTTGCGGATGGTGGCCGGGCTGGAGGGGATCTCGTCGGGCACGATCGAGATCGGCGGCAAGGTCGTCAACGCGCTGGAACCGCGCGACCGCAACATCGCCATGGTCTTCCAGAACTACGCGCTCTACCCGCACATGACCGTGCGCGAGAACATGGTCTACGGGCTGAAGATCGCGAAGCTGCCCAGGGCCGAGATCGATCAACGCCTCGCCCGCGCGGCGAAGATGCTGGAGCTCGAGCCGTACCTAGACCGCAAGCCGCGCGCGCTTTCCGGCGGCCAGCGCCAGCGGGTGGCCATGGGCCGGGCCCTGGTGCGCGAGCCGGCGGCCTTTCTGCTGGACGAGCCGCTGTCGAACCTCGACGCCAAGCTGCGGCTGCAGATGCGCCTGCAGATCAAGGACATGCACCTGCGGACCGGGCAGACGACGCTGTACGTGACCCACGATCAGGTCGAGGCGATGACGCTGGCCGACCGGCTGATCGTGATGAACAGCGGGATCGCCGACCAGATCGGGACGCCGCTCGAAGTCTATGAGCGCCCGGCGAGCGAGTTCGTGGCCGGGTTCATCGGATCGCCCGCCATGAACATCCTGACCGTAAGCGTCGGCGACGGTGCGGCGATCCTTCCGGGCGGTCGGCGCCTGTCCCTGCCGGGCCTGCCCGCCGGGGGCCAGTTTCGGCTGGGCCTGCGGCCCGAGGACCTGCGGCTTGCCGGGGCCACGGAGGGCGCGATCCCGGTCGAGCTGCGCTCGCTCGAACGCCTGGGGGCGGATGCGTTCGGCTATGGCGTGATCGAGGGCACGGACGTCCCGATGACCGTCAGACTGCCGGGCAACTCTGCGGCGAAGCGCGGTGATCGCCTGGGCGTCCTGCCCCACGAAAGCCGCCTGCATCTGTTCTCCGTCGAGACCGGCAGGCGCTTCGAGCCGGCCCGGGGCGCCTGACCTAGGCCCGGCGCGCCGTGGGACACGCAGCCGGGCGTGCAACCTTTGCGCGGATGATCGCGAGACGGAAAACGGCGCATCTCTCAGCGCCGTTCCCGGTTCCGGACAGGGGCCGCTTACGGCAGCTTGAACGTCCAGTAGAGCGTCTCGCCCGAGCTGTCGTCGGTGCCGTCGTTGTCGGTGACGACATGGACGGTTCCGTCCGGCGCGATGGCCATGCCCTCGACCTTGTCAACGACATAGCCGCCAGCCGCCTTCAGGTCGGGGATCAGGTCGCGGACGACCTTCTTTTCGACCACCGGCAGGTCGCCACCGAGCGCCGCGGGCTCGATGTCCGCAAGGCTCACCCGCGTGATCTGCTTCAGCGCCGCCAGATCCCCGATCAGGTTGTCCCGTTCGAGGAGGTAGAGGTCGCCGCCATGCGCCGCGATCTCCGACAGCCCGACCCAGCCGTCGCCGCTTTCCAGCGGATAGCGGACGCCCGCCCAGTCGCCCGTCGTGGGGTCCAGCCGCAGAAGCTTCGTCCGTCCCTCGGGATCGTCCTTCCACTCGCGCTGCACGGCGAGCCACAGCTTGCCGTCGACCAGCGCCACGCCTTCGAAGCCGAAGCGGGTGGCGTCAACGGCCAGCGCATCGGGCAGGGGGAATTCCTGCGTGATCGCACCGGTGCCGTCAACGTGGAGAACGGCGTGCGGGACCTCCTTCTCGGCGTCGCCCTCGGACGCGAGCCAGAAGCCGCCCTCGCCGTCCGCCGCTATCCCTTCGAGGTCCAGCTTCCCCGCGGGCTTGCCGTCGCGGGTGACGGTCATGCGGGCGGTGATGCGGGCCAGGGTCTGGCCCGCGTCGATGCTGTAGATCGAGGGCATCGCGTCGAAGGCGCTGTCGCTGACGGCGAACAGCCGCGCCGGGTTCGCGGGATCCACCGTCAGGCCGGACAGGGCGCCCCAGCCGAGCGGGCCGTCGCCGTCGCCATCGCCGTCGCTGGCGCCTTCCGACGTGATCGTGGGCCATGCCGCCGGGGCGTCGCCCGCCTGGAACAGCATGACGTGGGCGCGCGCGGCGCCGTCCTCGCCCAGGTCGGTCTCGTTCGCGGTGGCGAACAGGCCGCGCCGGGGAATGGCGACCAGCCCTTCCGGGCCGATGCCGGACGGCAGCAGTTGCAGCTGCTTCGGTTCCGCCGGGTCCGTCATGTCGTAGACGCCGACGATGCTGGCGCGTTCGGACGCGACAAACATCAGCGGCGTGCCGTTCCAGTCGGACACGATCACCGCCTCGGGCTCGACGCCCTTGTTGTCGGACCGGCCGTCGGGATAGTGGCCGGTCGCGACGATCGTCTGCTCGAACCTGCCGCCGTCCTCGTAGACCACCGTGCCGTCCCTGTTCCAGACGGTGAAGCCGCGCGCGCCGCCGTTCCAGTCGCCTTCGTTCGCGGTGACGAAGTGGTCCCCGTCAATCCAGGCAACCGCGTCCGGCTCGCGCAGGCGGCCCTTCTGCTCGCCCGTGAAGTCGAACCTGCCGTCGTCTTCCGTGTCGATGCCGGTCAGGTCGACCGCGCCGGCGCTGAAATGGGACGCGACCTTGCCGTCGGCGCCGATCACCACGATGTGGTTGTTTTCCTGCAGCGTGACGACGATCTCGCCCGCGTCGTTGAACGCCAGGTATTCGGGCTCGGGATCCTCGGCCCCGATCTCGGCGAGGCCCGTCAGGTCGATGCGGGTCAGCCCGGCGCAGTCCGCCCTGCCGTCACGCACCGGGACCGTGACCACGAACCCGGCCGGCATCTGGGGCAGGGCGCCGTCGTTCACGTCCTCGTCGCGCTCGTTCTCGATCGCGACCGCCAGAAGCGATCCGTCCGCGTTCCTCGCGACCGCGTCCGGCTGGCCGCCCAGGTCGCAGCTTTCGGTGACGGTGCCGGTGCCAAGGTCCACCGTCCGCAGCGCGCCCGAAGGCTCGGTGAACGATTCCGACGTGTTCACGCCCACGAAGGCGGTGTTGCCCGCGACCACGGTGGTGGTCGGCTCGCCGTCCATGTCGATGTTGCCGAGCGGCTTCGGCGCGAGGGGATCGGTGATGTCGATGCGGCCGATCACGCCCAGCGGGCTGTCGGAATAGATCAGCGTGCTGCCGTCCTCGGTCGCGGTCATGATCTCGGCCGAGGTCTCGCGCGCGGTATCCTCGCCCGCGGCCATGTTGGCGACGGTCGGGAACGAGGCCACGCGGTTGAACGTGGGCGCGGCCAGCGCCGGGGCGGCGGCGACCAGCGCCAGGACGGAACAGAAGGTCAGGGGCAGTTTCATGGGGGCTTCCTCGCCAATCGGGTCGAGGCGTTGTCCCCGCCGCCCGCGACAGCCGCGTGACAGGCATGAAACGTTTCGGCGACAGTCGCAGGGGCAAAGGGCGCGGCGGACGGGCCGCCGCGCCCGGCGCCGCTGTCAGATGAAGTCGAACACGTCGCTCAGCAGGATGCGGTCGCCGTTGCCGAGGTCCAGCAGCGTTCCGCCAGCGACCTCGGTCGCGCGATAGCTCCGCCCGCCGAGCTGCAGCACGTCGACGCCGGTGTCGAAGCCCAGCACCGTGTCGGCGCCATCGCCCCGCGCGAAGACCAGCGTGTCGCGCACGTCGTCGCCCGGCGCGCGCAGGTTGTAATAGTCCGCGTTGGCCGAGATCAGGTCGTTGCCGCGCCCGCCGGTGATGGTGTCGCTGCCCGCGCCGCCTTCCAGCGTGTCGTTGCCGCTCGACCCGTGCAGGATGTCGTTGCCCCAGCGGGTGTTGAAGTGGATGCCCTGCCGGCTGGCGCCGATGCTGGCGCTGGCGGCCGACACGACGTCGTTGCCTTCGTGCGACCACGCATTCTCGAACTCGAAGAAGCGCAGCGTGCTCGTCACGCCGCCCATGGTCGAGGTGGCGGTGCCGCTTTCGGCACCGTCGAAGGTGACGCGCACGCCGGTGCGGAAGTCGCCGTTCACGCCCCAGATGTTGATGAGGTCGCCGATGCCCTCGCCGGCCTCGCCGCCATAGATGGTGTCGTTGCCGGCGGCCACGTTGTTGCCGAGGCCCCAGCGGATGTTCTCGTTCCCCGCCTGGCCGTAGATCAGGTCGTTGCCGGTGCTCGACTGGATGAAATCGTCCCCGGCGCCTGCCCAGATGGTGTCGTTGCCGCTGCCGCCGTCCAGGACGTCGGCGATGCCCGATCCGGTGATCCGGTCATGGCCCGCGCCGCCGTAGATGGACACGCCGTGCTGCGCCGTCCGGTCGTGGGCCGGGGCGGTCGTGGCGCCGGCGGCCGAGATGGTGTCGTTGCCGTCCGAGCCGTGCAGGCGCTCGATCCCCGAGAAGGTCAGGGTCCGGCCACCCGTCGTGGCGGTCCCGCTTTCGGTGGTGAGCAGGCGGACGTTCATCCCCTGCGTGCCGGTGAGATACAGCCGGTCCCCGCCCGGATTGCCCGCGTTGTAGGGGTTGGGATCGTAGCTCTCCAGCCGGTCGCCGCCGCGCAGCGTGGCGTTGCCGTCGGCCGGACCCCAGTACAGCAGGTCGTCGCCGCCAAGCGCATCGACGACCCTGCCATTGAAGGGCCCCCTGATCACGTCGTTCCTGTCTGTCGGCATCGTCTGTCCCTCGTTCCATGACGTTGTTGCGCGGCTTCAGACCGCGTCTTCGATGCGTTCTCCGCGTAGGGCAGAGGCGCGAGCGACGGATGCCTAGCACCGGCCGGCCTGCTTGTTCACGACCGTGATGAATCGTCGGCGCGTTTCAGCCAAGCTGCGGAAAACGCTGGCGGAAAACTGCAGAATTACAGCCTGCGGTTAAGCCCCTGCGGGGTGTCCGGCGCTTGGCGGTTGAACCTCGCTGTCGTCGTGCATGGCGATGACCGCCCGGACGGCGCGGGTCCAGCGCGCGTGGCGGGCATCGCGCGTGGCCCGGTCCATCTGCGGCTCGAACCGCGCGTCGCGCTGCCAGCCGGCGTCGGCGCCGTCGCCCACGTCGGGGCCGGCGCGCAGCCCGGCCTTTCGGGCGGCAAGCCAGGCCGCGCCGCGCACGGTGCTTTCGGGGTCCACGGGCCGGTCCACCGGCGCGCCGAGGATGTCGGCCAGCGCCTGCATCGCCGGGTCCGACGCGGTCATCCCGCCGTCGACCCGCAGCACCGATTCGCCGAGCGAGGGCCAGTCGCGCTGCATCGCAAGGGTCAGGTCGCGGGTCTGGAACGCCACGCTTTCCAGCGCGGCGCGGGCGAACTCGGCCGGCCCTGTGGCGCGGGTCAGGCCGAAGATCGCGCCGCGCGCCTCGGGTTCCCACCATGGCGCGCCGAGGCCGGTGAAGGCGGGGACCATGATGACCTGCTGCGCGGCATCCGCGCGGGCGGCGAGCGCCGCTGTTTCGGACGCCTTGCGGATGAGCCCCAGCCCGTCGCGCAGCCACTGGACCACGGCCCCGGCGACGAAGATCGATCCCTCGAGCGCATAGGTGGGCTTGCCGTCGAGCTGATAGGCGATGGTGGTGAGCAGCCGGTTCTTCGACTCCACGGCCGTGTCGCCCGTGTTCAGAAGCGCGAAGCAGCCCGTCCCGTAGGTGGCCTTGATCATGCCGGGCGCAAAGCAGGCCTGGCCGACGGTCGCGGCCTGCTGGTCGCCCGCGACGCCCAGGATCGGGATCTCGCGCCCGAACAGGTCGGCGCGGGTCATGCCGAACTCGGCGGCGCTGTCCCTGACCTCGGGCAGCATGGACCGCGGCACGCCGAACAGCGCGCACAGATCGTCCGACCACGCGCCCTTGCGGATGTCGTAGAGCATCGTGCGCGAGGCGTTGGTCGCGTCGGTCACGTGCGCCCGCCCGCCGGTGAGACGCCAGATCAGGAAGCTGTCGACGGTCCCGAAGGCGAGATGCCCCTGCGCCGCCAGGTCCCGCGCGCCGTCGACGTTGTCGAGGATCCACGCGACTTTCGTCGCGCTGAAATACGGGTCCAGCAGCAGCCCGGTCGCCTTCGTGACCGCGGCCTCATGCCCCTGTTCCTTCAGCCGCGCGCACAGGTCGGCGGTGCGCCGGTCCTGCCAGACGATCGCGTTATGGATCGCGCGGCCCGTGCGGCGGTCCCAGACGACGGTCGTCTCGCGCTGGTTCGTGATGCCGATGGCGGCGAGCGGCGGGTTCCCCGCCTTCTCGATGGCCGCGCGGGCGGTCGCGGCCGTCGTGGCCCACAGGTCCTCGGGGTCGTGCTCGACCCAGCCGGATCGCGGGAAATGCTGCGGAAACTCCTGCTGGGCGCTGGCGATCGGCGCGACGTCGTCCGAAAACACCACCGCGCGCGACGAGGTCGTGCCCTGGTCGATGGCGAGAATGGCCATGGTGCTGTCTCCCGTTCGCGCGGCTCTGTTCATGGAAACGGGGAACCCGGGCGGCCCGGGTTCCCCCTGGATCGGATCAGATCACTGCTGCCAGCTTTTCACCAGCTCGTCGTAGCTGACGGTTTCCGGCTGCGGATCCTCGTTCTCCAGCTTGGGCTGCGGGGCGAGGCTGCCGTGTTCGGCGGCGTAGTTGCTCCACCAGGCGAGGTCGTGCTCCTCGGCCAGCTTCGGCCCTATGTCGCCTTGGACGCCGGCGCGTTCCAGCCGCTCCATCACGCGTTCCTGTTCCGCGCACAGGCTGTCCATCGCTTCCTGCGCGGTCTTGGCGCCGGACGAGGCGTCGCCGATCGCCTGCCACCAGAGCTGCGCGAGCTTCGGATAGTCCGGCACGTTGGTGCCCGTGGGCGACCACTGCAGGCGGGCGGGCGAGCGGTAGAACTCGACCAGGCCACCCAGCATCGGGGCGCGTTCGGTGAAGCTGTCGTCCTGGATCGTGGATTCGCGGATGAAGGTCAGGCCGACATGGCTTTTCTTCACGTCCACGGTCTTCGAGGTCACGAACTGCGCGTAGAGCCAGGCGGCCTTGGCGCGGTCGTCCGGAGTCGATTTCAGCAGCGTCCACGACCCCGCATCCTGGTAGCCGAGCTTCATGCCGTCCTTCCAGTAGGCGCCGTGGGGCGAGGGGGCGAAGCGCCACTTGGGCGTTCCGTCCTCGTTCACGACCGGCAGGCCCGGCTTCACGAAATCGGCGGTGAAGCCGGTATAGGTGAACATCTGCTGGGCGATCTCGCCCTGACCCGGCACCGGGCCGCTTTCGTTGAAGTTCATGCCCTGCGCGGCCGGCGGCGCGTAGGCCTTCATCCAGTCGAGGTATTTCTGGATCGCGTAGACCGAGGCCGGGCCGTTGGTGTCGCCGCCGCGCGCCACGCAGCTGCCGACGGGGCGGCTGTTCTCGTCCACGCGGATGCCCCATTCGTCCACAGGCAGACCGTTCGGGGTTCCCTTGTCGCCGTTCCCGGCCATCGACAGCCACGCGTCGGTGAAGCGCCAGCCCAGGCTGGGGTCCTTCTTGCCGTAGTCCATGTGGCCATAGACCTTCTTGCCGTCGATCTCGCGGCCGGTGAAGAACTCGGCGATGTCCTCGTAGGCCGACCAGGTGACGGGCACGCCGAGGTCGTAGCCGTACTTCGCCTTGAAGTCGGCCTTGTTCGTCTCGTCGTCGAACCAGTCCTTGCGGAACCAGTAGAGGTTGGCGAACTGCTGGTCGGGCAGCTGGTACAGGTTGTTGTCCGGCGCGGTGGTGAACGACTTGCCGATGAAGTCGTCGATGTCGAGCGTGGGCGAGGTCACGTCCGCGCCCGCGTTGGCCATCCAGTCGGTGAGGTTGCGCGCCTGCTGGTAGCGCCAGTGGGTGCCGATCAGGTCGCTGTCGTTGACGTAGGCGTCGTAGATGTTCTCGCCCGACTGCATCTGCGTCTGCAGCTTCTCGACGACGTCCCCTTCGCCGATCAGGTCGTGGGTGACCTTGATGCCGGTGATCGCGGTGAAGGCGGGCGCGAGCACCTTGGATTCGTATTCGTGGGTCGTGATCGTCTCGGACACGACCTTGATGTCCATTCCCTGGAAGGGCTGGGCCGCGTCGATGAACCATTGCATCTCGGCTTCCTGGGCCGCGCGGTCGAGCGACGACAACTCGCCGATCTCGCTGTCGAGGAACGCCTTCGCCTCCTCCATGCCGGCCATGGCTAGGTTCGGCGCGCCGGTGGCCAGCAGCGCAAGGCCGATGGCGGTGGTCAGGTGCAGTTTCATGTCTTCCTCCCCAATGGGCCGTCCGGCCCGGCTTTCACACCCGGCGGAAGACCGCCGCGGCGTAGATCAGTGACAGGACCAGTCCCACCCAGCCCGGCGATCCCCCGAAGCCGAGCCAGGCGAGGTTCACGAAGGCCGAGCCGAGCAGGCTGATGAACAGCCGGTCGCCCCGGGTCGTCGGGATGCCGAGGATGCCGCGCCGCGGCGTTTCGGGGGAACGAATCGCGAGCCATGTGAGGGTGAGCAGCAGCGCCGCGATCACCCAGAAGAACAGCGCGGTCGGAAAGGTCCACGCCATCCACCCGCCGGGGCTCAGCGATCCGGTCCATTCCCGGACCCCGTCCTCGGCCGGGACGAGGCTGACGAGCCAGCTGAGGAAGCCCAGCATCAGCAGGGCCGCGGCGGCGAAGCCTAGATTGACGGACCGGGTCATAGCGCGGCCCCCGTGCGCCGCGAGTCGCGGATGAGGATGAACGCGGGCACGAACAGCGCCCAGAAGGCCGAGTTCGGGAACGTCGCCGTCCCGATGATCGTCAGGACCAGCAGCGACCAGCCGAGCCAGCGGGGCAGGGTGCCCGCCCGCCGCTCGGCCCAAGTGGCGAGCGCGCCCAGCATGACGAGGACGGGGCCCGCCACCAGGAACCAGAACGCGGCCTGGCGCCCGTGATGGGCCGGGTCGAGGTTCGGCAGCACGGTATTGACCAGGCCCGCCCCCAGCATCTCGGCCAGGGGGGCGCGATAGATCAAGAGCCCCGCCGCCTCGTGGAAGACGCCGACTGCGGCCATCATGATGCCGGCCAGCCCGTTCGCCATCACACCCTCCCCAGGCCGAAGCCCTTGGCGATGTAGTTCCGCACGAACCAGATCACGAGCGCGCCCGGCACGATCGTCAGCACCCCCGCCGCCGCCAGCACCCCCCAGTCAAGACCGGACGCGCTGACCGTCCGCGTCATGGTCGCGGCGATCGGCTTGGCGTTGACGCTGGTCAGCGTGCGGCTGAGCAGCAGTTCGACCCAGCTGAACATGAAGCAGAAGAACGCGGCGACCCCGATCCCGCTTGCGATCAGCGGCATGAAGATGCGGACGAAGAAGCGCGGGAAGGAATAGCCGTCCACGTAAGCCGTCTCGTCGATCTCGCGCGGGACGCCGGACATGAAGCCTTCCAGAATCCACACCGCCAGCGGCACGTTGAACAGGCAGTGCGCCAGCGCCACCGCGACGTGGGTGTCGAACAGCCCGACCGCGGAGTAAAGCTGGAAGAACGGCAGCGCGAAGACGGCGGGCGGCGCCATGCGGTTCGTCAGCAGCCAGAAGAACAGGTGCCGGTCGCCCAGGAAGCGGTAGCGGCTGAAGGCGTAGGCCGCGGGCAGCGCCACCGCCAGCGAGATCACCGTGTTCATCACAACGTAGGTCAGGCTGTTGACGTAGCCCATGTACCAGCTCGGGTCCGTCAGGATCACGCGGTAGTTGTCCAGCGTCGGGTTCATCGGCCACAGGCTGACGGCGCCCGTGATCTCGGCGTTGGTCTTGAAGCTCATGTTCACGAGCCAGTAGATCGGGACCAGCAGGAACAGCAGGTAGATCGTCATGACGATCGCCGGTCCCCAGCCCCGGCCGTCGCGCGCGGCCGCCATCACGGCACCTCCCGCTGGGCGGTCATCACGGTGTAGAACACCCACGAGATCAGCAGGATCACGAGGAAGTAGATCAGGCTGAACGCGGCCGCCGGGCCGAGGTCGAACTGCCCGATCGCCATTTTCACGAGGTCGATCGACAGGAAGGTGGTGGCGTTGCCGGGGCCGCCTCCGGTGACGACGAAGGGCTCGGTATAGATCATGAAGCTGTCCATGAACCGCAGCAGGACCGCGATCAGCAGGACGCCCGACATCTTCGGCAGCTCGATGAAGCGGAACACGCCCCAGCGGCTCGCCTGGTCGATCCGCGCGGCCTGGTAGTAGGCGTCGGGGATGGACTGCAGCCCGGCGTAGCACAGGAGCGCGACGAGGCTGGTCCAGTGCCAGACGTCCATGACGATGATCGTGGCCCAGGCGTCCACGGGATCGTTGACGTAGTTGTAGTCGATCCCGATCGCCGCGAGCGTGTGGCCCAGAAGCCCGATGTCCACCCGCCCGAACACCTGCCAGATCGTGCCGACGACGTTCCACGGGATCAGCAGCGGCAGCGCCATGAGGACAAGGCAGAGGCTGGCCCAGAACCCGCGCCTGGGCATGTTCAGCGCGATGAAGATCCCCAGCGGGATCTCGATGGCGAGGATGATGGCCGAGAACAGCAGCTGCCGTCCCAGCGCCGCGTGGACGCGGTCGCTTTCCAGCACCTCCTTGAACCAGCCGATGCCGTTCCAGAAGAACTCGTTGTTCCCGAACGTGTCCTGCACCGAGTAGTTCACGACGGTCATCAGCGGGATCACGGCAGAGAAGGCGACCAGCACGAGGACCGGCAGGACGAGGAACCAGGCGCGGTTGTTGACGGGCTTTTCCATCACGCGGCCCTTTCCAGCGGCTCGACCCGCCAGTCGTCGACGAAGACCCCGATCCGGGCCGGGTCCAGCGTGACGCGGCTCGCACCCTCGGGGATCGGCACGCCTTCGTCCTGCAGCAGGTTGAAGACCTGATCGCCCACGCGGCCGCGCAGGATGCGGTGGTGGCCCACGTCCTCGACGCGTTCCAGCCGGAACGGCACGCCCTCGGTCCCGCCCGACAGGCGCGCGGCGTCCGGGCGGACCCCGATCTGCACCCGGCCGGGCTTCAGCCGGTAGGGCGCGGCAAGCGGCACCGTCGCGCCCGCGACCCGGGCCGTGGCGCCGTCCACCTCTGCCTCCAGCAGGTTCATGCCGGGCGAGCCGATGAAGTAGCCGACGAAGGTGTGTTCGGGCTTGTCGAACAGCGATTGCGGCGTGCCCGCCTGCACCACGCGGCCCTCGGACATCACCACGACCTCGTCGGCGAAGGTCAGCGCCTCGGTCTGGTCGTGGGTGACGTAGATCATGGTGTGCCCGAACTCGCGGTGCAGGGCCTTCAGCTGCGTCCGCAGCTCCCACTTCATGTGCGGGTCGATCACCGTCAGCGGCTCGTCGAACAGGATCGCGTTCACGTCGTGGCGGACCATGCCGCGGCCAAGGCTGATCTTCTGCTTGGCGTCCGCGGTCAGGCCGCGGGCGCGGCGGTCGAGCGTCTCCTCCATGCCGATCATCCGCGCCACGCCCTCGACGCGGCGGGCGATCTCGTCCGCGGGAACGCCCCGGTTCTTGAGAGGGAAGGCGAGGTTCTGGCGCACGGTCATGGTGTCGTAGACGACCGGGAACTGGAACACCTGCGCGATGTCGCGCACGGCCGTGGGCAGGTCCGTCACGTCGCGGTCGCCGAACAGGACGCGCCCGCGAGAGGGTCGCACGAGGCCCGAGATGATGTTGAGAAGCGTCGTCTTGCCGCAGCCCGAACTGCCCAGAAGCGCGTAGGCGCCGCCGTCGCGCCAGGTCAGCGTCATCGGCTTCAGCGCGAAGTCGGATTCATCCTTCGGATGCCGGTTGTAGCTGTGGGCGAGGTTGTCGAGCGTGATGCGTGCCATCCCCGCCCCCTTTCAGGCCGCTGCCGCGTAGGGCGCGGGCCGGGCCAGCCGGCCACCCGCGTCGAACAGATAGACATGCGCCGGGTCCAGCCAGACCGTGAGCGGCGTTCCGGGCTCCATCCGCCGCACCCCCGGCACCAGCGCCACCCAGCGCGCGTCGCCGTGGCGCAGGTGAAGGAACGTCTCGGCCCCCGTGATCTCGGTCACGTCCACCGCGACCTGCAACGGCACCGCGCCGGCGGTCGGGTCCGGGCGGAGATGCGCGGCCCGGAAGCCGGCGCTGTAGGTGCCGTCCGGGACCGCGCCCACGGGCCAGGACCGGCCGTCCAGGGTGGCATTTCCCGCGCGCACCGCCACGTCGGCGAAGTTCATCGGCGGGTCGCTGAACACGCGGGCGGTCGTCGCGTCAACCGGCGCGCGATAGACCTGCGGCGTCGGCCCGAACTGGGTGACGCGGCCTTCCCACAGCGTCGCGGTGTTGCCGCCCAGAAGCAGCGCCTCCTCGGGCTCGGTCGTGGCATAGACGAAGATCGCGCCCGACGCCTCGAAGATGCGGGGGATTTCGGCCCGCAGCTCCTCGCGCAGCTTGTAGTCGAGGTTCGCCAGCGGCTCGTCCAGCAGCACCAGCCCCGCGCCCTTGACCAGTGCGCGCGCCAGGGCCGTGCGCTGCTGCTGGCCGCCCGAAAGCTCCAGCGGGCGGCGGTCGAGAAGGGGGGTCAGGCGCATCATCTCGGCCGTGCGCCGCACGCGGGCATCGACCTCGGACCGGGGCACGCGCTGCAGCCGCAGGGGCGAGGCGATGTTGTCGTAGACGGTCATCGAGGGGTAGTTGATGAATTGCTGGTAGACCATCGCCACCTTGCGGTCCTGCACCCGCTGGCCGGTCACGTCCTGCCCCTGCCACAGGATCCGCCCTGCGGCGGGCTGGTCCAGCCCTGCCATCAGGCGCATCAGCGATGTCTTTCCCGCCAGCGTCGGCCCCAGCAGGACGTTCATGCTGCCGGGCGCGAGCGAAAGGTCGGTCGGGTGGATCCACGTCTCCGCGCCCACGTCCTTGGTCACGCCGCGCAGCTCCAGCGTCATGCGGCGGCCCTTCTGCTGGAAACGAAGTCATCGACCGCCGCGACCTGGTCGGGTGTCATGTGAAGCCCCAGCTTCGAGCGCCGCCACAGCGCGTCCTCGCCGCTTTTCGCCCACTCGCGGGTCATCATCCACGCAAGCTCCGTCTCGGTCAGGGTGGCGCCGAAGTCGCGGCCCAGGTCCTGCGCGGTCGTCGCGCCGTCCAGCATCACGGCGGCCTCGGTCCCGTAGGCGCGGACGAGGCGGTTGGCCCAGCCGGGGGTGAGGAACGGATGGTCGCGGCGCAGTGCGTCGGCCAGCGCGCGCGCGCCGTCCACCGGGAAGTCGCCGCCGGGCAGGGGCACGCCCGCGGTCCAGTCGCCGCCGGCGTGGGGCAGGTGCGGCGCCAGCTTCGCAAGCGCCGCTTCCGCCAGCCGGCGATAGGTGGTGATCTTGCCACCGAAGACGTGAAGGCACGCCGGCCCGCTCTCGTCCAGAGACAGCACATAGTCGCGCGTCGCCGCCGTGGCCGACGACGCCCCGTCGTCATAGAGCGGCCGCACCCCCGAGAAGGTCCGGACCACGTCGGCCGGGGTGACGGGCCTGCGGAAATACCCTGACACGAACCGGCACAGATAGGCGATCTCGTCCGGGGTGCAGACGGCGGCGTTCGCGGGGCCGGTATGGTCGACGTCGGTGGTGCCGATCAGGGTGAAGTCGTTCTCGTAGGGGATGGCGAAGACGATCCGGCCGTCCTGCCCCTGCAGGAAGTAGGACTTCGCGTGGTCGAAGAGTTTCGGCACGATGATGTGGCTGCCCCGCACCAGCCGCACCCGCTCGGTCGAGGGCAGGTGCGCCACGTCCCGGATCACGTCGCCGACCCAGGGACCGGCGGCGTTCACCAGCACCTTCGCGCGGAAACTGCGGTCGTCGGCCAGCCGCACCGTCCAGCCGTCGCCGTCGCGCCGCGCCTCCACGACCCGGGCGCCGACGATGATGTCGGTGCCGCGCGCCGCCGCGTCGCGCGCGTTCAACACCACCAGCCGCGCGTCGTCGACCCAGCAGTCCGAATATTCGTAGGCGCGCGCCAGCCGGTCCTGAAGCGGCGCGCCCTCGGGCGTGCCCTTCAGCCGCAGCGCCGACGTCCCCGGCAGGATCGTCCGCGCGCCGAGGTTGTCGTAGAGAAACAGCCCCGCGCGGATCATCAGCCGCGGCCGCCGCCCCCGCGCCCACGGCATCACGACCGACATCAGCCGCGATACCGGGGTCCTGCCCTCGAACCGCATCAGCGGATCCAGCGGCAGCACGAAGCGCATCGGCCAGGCGATGTGGGGCATGGCGCGCAGCAGGACCTCGCGCTCGCGCAGCGCCTCGCGCACCAGGCGCAGTTCCATGAACTCGAGATAGCGCAGCCCGCCGTGGAACAGCTTCGTTGACGCGCTGCTGGTCGCGCCGGCAAGGTCGCCCTGTTCGGCCAGCCGCACCGACAGGCCGCGCCCGGCGGCGTCGCGGGCGATGCCCGTGCCGTTGATCCCGCCGCCGATGATGAACAGGTCCGTCGATGCCGACATCGGAACGCCAACTCCTTCTTGCGCCCAAGTCGAACATCCGCGCGCATCGGCTGTCAACGAGGATGTTCGTTTGCGCGCGCGAATATTCACTTGACCGCCGCGGCGCGCGGCGCTTCCCTGCGGCACGGCGGCGGGGGGCGCAGCATGAACATGCGGCAGATGCAGATTCTCGATCTCGTGCGGGCCACCGGCCGCGCCGGCGTCGAGGAGCTGGCCGGGCGTTTCGCCGTCACCCCGCAGACGATCCGCCGCGATCTCGCCGAGCTTTCGGACCAGGGCGTGCTGGACAGGGTCCACGGCGGGGCGGTCCTTCGCAGCGGCGCGGCCAACATCGCCTATGACGAACGCCGCCGCATGAACGAGGATGCCAAGGCCGCGATCGGGCGCGCCTGCGCGGCGCAGATCCCCGACAACAGCTCGCTGATCCTCAACATCGGCACCACCACCGAGGCGGTCGCGCGCGAGCTGCTTCGTCATCGCCACCTGACGGTCGTGACGAACAACATGAACATCGCCAACATCCTCGCCGCCAACGAAAGCTGCGACGTCGTCGTCGCGGGGGGGCAGCTGCGCCGGTCGGACGGCGGGCTGGTGGGGGACCTCACCAGCGAGTTCATGGCCAACTTCAAGGCCGACTTCGCGATCATCGGCTGCTCGGCGCTGGACGGCGACGGCGACATCCTCGACTTCGACATGGCCGAGGTCCGGGTGAGCCGCGCGATCCTGCGGCAGGCGCGCGAACGCTGGCTGGTCACCGACGTGGCGAAGCTGGAACAGCGCGCGCCGATCCGCGTCGTCTCGCTGGCGGAACTCGACGCGGTCTTCATCGACCAGCCGCTGCCCGGCCCGCTCGCTTCCCTGTGCGCCGACAGCGGCACGAGGGTGGTCGTGGCCTGAACGGCGCGCAACCACGGGATGAAGCGCCGGCCGGCCCGGTCGCCGCGGCCGGGGCAGGCGCCAGCATTATCAACCAGTTCTTGAGCGGGTCGCGCCGACCGGCTAGCGTGCGCGTCATCCCGGACGCGCGGGGCGGCGGCGGGCTTCGCGCCTTGACCGCCGCGCGGCACGGCCAAACCTGGAACCATGAAAGGACGTGGCCGACGATGAGCAATGTCGTGATCGTGGGCGCCGGGCAGGCCGGGTCGTCCCTCGCGGTGAAGCTGCGGACCCTGGGTTTCCAGGGCGGCGTGACGCTAGTGGGCGACGAGCCGGTGCTGCCCTACCAGCGCCCGCCCCTGTCCAAGAAATACCTGATGAAGGACATGGCGGCGGACCAGCTGCTGCTGCGCCCGCAGCGCTTCTACGACGAACATGGCATCCTGGTGGTGACGGGCCGGCGCGTGGCAAGCATCGATCGCGCGGCCTCGCGGCTGCTGCTGGAGGATGGGGATCTCGCCTATGACCAGCTTGCGCTGACGACCGGCGCCTCGCCCCGCGCGCTGTCCGCGGCGCTGGGCGGCAACCTGCCCGGCGTCCACCTGGTCCGCACGCTCGCCGACGTGGACCGCATGGCCCCCATGTTCAAGGCGGGGGGCCGTGTCCTGATCGTCGGCGGCGGCTATATCGGGCTCGAGGCGGCGGCGGTCGCCTCGACCCTCGGGCTGCGGGTCACGCTGGTCGAGGCGACCTCGCGCATCCTGCAGCGCGTCGCGGCGCCGCAGACGTCGGACTATTTCCGCGCGCTGCATGCCGGGCGCGGCGTCGAGGTGCTGGAAGCGACGGGACTTCTGGGGATGGAAGCCCTGCCGGGCGGGACGATCGCCGCGCATCTGGGCGACGGGCGCGATCTGGCGGTGGACTTCGTGATCGTCGGCATCGGGGTCGCGCCGAACGACGCGCTCGCCCGGTCGGCGGGGCTCGCCTGCGACGGCGGGATCGTGGTGGACGCCGAGGGGCGGACCGGGGATCCGGCGATCTGGGCCGCGGGCGACTGCACCCGGCTTCCCTATCGGGGCGAGATGATCCGGCTGGAAAGCGTGCAGAACGCCATCGACCAGGCCGAGGCGGTGGCCGCGAACATGCTGGGCGTGGGGCGGCCCTATGTCCCGCAGCCGTGGTTCTGGTCGGACCAGTACGACGTCAAGCTGCAGATCGCGGGGCTGAACGCCGGCTACGATCACGTCGCCGTCCGGGCCGGCGCCGGTCCGGCCCGGTCGCACTGGTACTTCCGCGGGTCCGAGCTTCTGGCGATCGACGCCATGAACGACCCGCGCGCCTACATGGTCGGCAAGCGCCTGATCGAGGCCGGGCGCTCGCCCGCGCCCGCGCAGCTGTCCGACCCGGCGCTGGACCTGAAGGCGCTGCTGTAGGCGTCAGAACCCGCGCCGCGCCAGCGCCCGCGCCAGCAGCCGGTCGATGATCCCGTAGATCGTCAGCGACAGCGCCACGACCACAATCAGCGCCGCGAACATCAGGTCGGTCTTCATCCGGCCGTTCGCCTGGATCATCAGCGCGCCAAGCCCGCGCGCGCCGCCCACCCATTCGCCGATGACCGCCCCCACCGGCGCATAGATCGCCCCCAGCCGCAGGCCCGAGGCAAGCCTCGGCAGCGCGGCCGGGAACCGCAGGTGGCGCAACTCGGACCAGCGCCCCGCGCCCATCGTCCGCGCGACGTCCAGCTGCGCGGTGGGCGGCGCCATCAGCCCGTCATGCAGCGCCTGCGCCACCGGCACGAACACGATCAGCACCACGATCGCGACCTTGGGGGCAAGTCCGAAGCCCAGCCACAGCGTCAGGATCGGCGCGAGCGCGAAGACCGGGATCGTCTGGCTGACGACCAGCACCGGCGACAGCGCCCGGCCGAGCCGCGGCCATGCCGCCATCGCCGCCGCGACCGCGATCCCGAGCCCCGCGCCGATGGCGAGCCCGAGCAGCGTTTCGTAGGCCGTGAGCAAGGCCGCGGGCCAGATCTCGCCGCGGTTGACCCACAGCGACTGCGCCACCGCCACGGGACCGGGCAGGAGATAGGGTGGCAGCCCCGTGATCCGCACGGCCGCATCCCACAGGACCAGCGCGGCGGCGATGGCGAGAAGCGCCCTCATGCGAGCAGCCGTCCGGTCAGGGCGGCCTGCGCCGCCAGCACGTCGGCCGCGTCGTGGCGACGGGGAACGCGGCCCGGCGGGGCAGGGTGGTCGGCCAGCCCCGCCGGGGTCATCACCGCGATCCGGTCGCCGAGCCGCGCGGCCTCGGCCGGGTCGTGCGTCACCACCAGCACGGTACGCCCGTCAAGCAGCCGAGCCGCCATGTCCCCGATCATCAGGCGCAGCCGCGCATCCAGCGCCGAGAACGGCTCGTCCAGCAGCACGAGCGGGCGGTCCTCGGCCAGCGTCCGCGCAAGCGCGACCCGCTGCCGCTGCCCGCCCGAAAGCTGGCCGGGCAGGCGATCCTCGAGCCCCGCAAGACCCACCGCCTCGATCAGGTGCCGCGTGCGCGCGGGATCGGCCCGCTCTCCCCTCAACCGGGCGCCAAGCGCCACGTTGCGTCCGACGGTCAGCCACGGGAACAGCCCCGGATCCTGCCCCATCAGCGCCGCGGGCCATGTGTCCACGCGGCCCCGGAAGCTGACCCCGGTCGGAAGCCCCGCAAGCAGGCGCAGAAGCGTCGACTTGCCCACCCCCGACGCGCCCAGAAGGCAGGTGATCCGCCCCGGCGCCAACTGCAGGTCAAGGGGCGCGAACAGCCCCGGCGCCTCGCCCCGGACCCGTGGCGCGGCGGCGGTCATGCGCGGCCGAGGCCCCAGAACGCGGCTTCCAGCCGCGTCGCGGTGCGGAACCGCGCCGACAGTTCGCCCCAGCGCGGCAGCAGCGTCGGCGCGTCGCCCAGCCGCCCGGCGACGGCGGCGTCGAGAAGCGCCCCGACCGACCGGCAGGTCCGCTGGTAGTCCTCGCCCGCATAGGTGGCGATCCAGTCGGCATAGGGTGTGCCCGGCGCGGCTTCCCGCGCCAGCCGCGCGCCGATCTCGCCATAGCCCAGCACGCAGGGCGCGAGCGCCGCCAGCAGGTCGAGGAAGTCGCCGCTGTAGCCCGCCTCGAGCACGTAGCGCGTGTAGGCGAGGTTCTCGGGCGCTTCCTCGGCCGCCTCCAGCGCCTCTGCGGTGATGCCGGCATCACCGCACACACGCACGTGCAGCGAGGTTTCGTGGTTCAGCAGCGCATCCACCGTCGCCACGCAGGCCCGCATCTCGGCCAGCGTGCCGGCCTTGACCACGCCGAGCGCCCAGGCGCGGCTGAAATGGATCAGGAAGCGGTAGTCCTGCACGAGATAGGCCAGGAACGCCTGCCGGGGCAGGGTGCCGTCGGCCATCCCCTGCACGAAATCGTGGCGGACGTAGTCGTCCCACGCCGCGCCCGCATCGTCCCGCCAGGCGGCGAAGCAGCGCCCGTAGCCGGTCATTGCGCGGCGCCCGGATCGATCGCCAGCCGCTCGACCGGCCACGCCTCGCCGATCAGCCCCGCGTCCTTCAGGAACGTCTCGAACCGCGCATAGCGCCCGTGATCCAGCGCCGCCGGGGAAATGGCGAAGCGCCCGAACGTGTCGGCCCATGCCTGCGTGTTCAACTCGTCCGACAGGTCGGGGGCGTAGGCCGCGAATTCCTTCTGCGCGTCCTCCGGGTGGTTCAGCATGTACTGCGTCGCGCGTTCAATCGCGGCCATGAAGCGGTTGATCCGGTCCGGGTCCATCCGGTCGCGGTTGGCCGCGAAGATCAGCTCGTCATACGCAGGCAGGCCCTCTTCCTCGACGAAGAAGCAGCGCCCCTCGCCCCCGGCCAGCCGCATCTGCGTCAACTCGAAGTTGCGATAGCCGCCGATGGTCGCATCGACCTGGCCCGACAGGAGCGCGGGCGTGAGCGACCAGTTCACGTTCACCATCTCCACGTCGTCCTGCGTCAGCCCCGCCCTGGACAGCAACGCGCCGACCACGGCCTGTTCGACGCCCGCGACGGAAAAGCCGATCTTGCGGCCCTTCAGGTCGGCGATCGTCTTGACCGGCCCGTCGGCCTTGACCATCAGGCAGTTGAGCGGCGTGCCGACCAGCGTGCCCACGCGCACCAGCGGCAGCCCTTCGTGGACCTGCAGGTGCAGCTGGGGCTGGTAGGTGACGGCCAGGTCCGCGCGCCCGGCCGCGACAAGCTTCGGCGGGTCGGCCGGGTCGGCTGGCGCCACGATCTCGACCTTCAGGTTCTCGTCGGCGAAGAACCCCTTTTCCTGCGCCAGCACGATCGGGGCGTGGTCGGGGTTCACGAACCAGTCGAGCATCAGGGTCATGTCGTCGGCGGCAAGCGCGGGGGTTGCCAGCGTCATCAGGGCGGCGGTCAGCAGGTGTTTCATCGGTCTCCTCCGGTGGCGATCAGGACGATATTCGGGTGGTCGGGGGCAAGCAGGTCGGCCGCGCGCCACGCGCGCAGGCCGGACCGGCAGGCGAGGACGGCGCGCGCGCCCGGCGGCGGCAGCGGCGGGCAGGTGGGATCGGCGCGCAGCGCGTCGGGATGAACGGGCAGCGGCGCCTCGTCGGGGCCGCGCAGGTCTAGCACGAAGTCGCCGGGATGGATGTCCGTCGCGTCGATGAAGCGCCAGCCCGTCGCCGGCTCGACCGCGTTGTCGAAGCGGAACCCGCCCCAGCGCAGGCCGGGCCCGAGCGTGACCAGCTGCCCCAGCGGCGACGGTTCAAGCTGCAACAGCACGGCAAGCACCATCTGCGCCTGCATCGCGCCCAGCATGCCCACGACCGGCCCCAAGACGCCCGCGGTCGCGCAGGTCGCCGCGCGGGCAGGCAGGTCGGGAAACACCGCCCGCAGGCTGGGCGCGCCGCCGCAGAAGCCGCCGCAATATCCTTCGAGCGCCAGGGCCGAGGCCGAGACGAGCGGCACACCGGCGGCAAGGCAGGCGTCCGACAAAATGTAGCTGGCCGCGAAGCTGTCAGCGCAGTCCAGCACCACGTCGGCGCCGCCGACCAGCGCACCGGCGTTCGCGGGCGTCAGCACCTCCTCGCGCACGCTCACCGTCACGGACGGGTCGAGCGCCGCCACGAACGCCGCCGCCGAGGCAGCCTTCGACAGCCCCACGCGGCCCGCGTGGATCGGCTGGCGGTGCAGGTTCGACACCTCTGCCACATCGGGATCGACGAGGGTCAGCGACCCGATGCCCGCCCCGGCCAGATACATGATGGCCGGCGACCCGAGGCCGCCCGCGCCCACCACCAGCACCCGCGCCCGCGACAGCCGCGCCTGGCCGCCGGGTCCGACCTCCGGCAGCACGACCTGCCGCGCGTGGCGGGCATCTTCCGTCTGGCGCATCCCGCCGGACCGGTGGGGTTCCGACCCCGTCGATGGCTGGGCAAGGTCCCCGGCCTGCGTGGCCGCTGACGAACCCCCGCTCATCCCGCCACCCGCAGCCACTCGCGCATGCGCGCGTCCGGGTCGGCGTGCAGCGTGATGTCCGTCACCGCAGACACGATGTCCGCACCCGCCGCGAAGGCCCCCGGCGCGCGTTCCACGCTCATCCCGCCGATGGCGACAAGGGGTACGTCGCCCACGCGCCGCTTCCAGCCTGTCACGCGGTCCAGCCCCTGCGGCGCCCACGGCATCTTCTTCAGGATCGTCGGATAGACCGGCCCCAGCGCCACGTAATCGGGTCCGACCGACAGCGCCCGGTCCAGTTCCGCGTCGTCGTGGGTCGAAACGCCCAGCCGCAGCCCCGCGCGCGCAATCGCGGGCAGGTCTGCTTCGTCCAGATCCTCCTGCCCCAGATGCAGCCAGTCGCAGCCGAGGTCGATGGCGATCCGCCAATGGTCGTTCACGACGAGGATCGCGCCGCCCGCGCGCGCGGCGTCGCGGGCGGCCGCGATTTCGGCCCGCAGCGCGGCCTCGGCCATGCCCTTCAGCCGGATCTGCACCATGCGGACGCCGACCGCCACCGCGCGCCGGACCCAGGCCGCGCTGTCGAAGACCGGGTAGAAGCGCGGCAGCGCCGCCCGCGATGCGCCGGGGCCGGTCATGCGAGAAACGCCTTACCGATGACGGGGGTGGACGGGACCGCCATCTCGCGCGGTTCCATCGGGTCGGCCCCGTGCGCGGCGCGCCCTGCCTCGACGGCCTGCGCCATCGCGCGCGCCATCGCAACCGGGTCGCCTGCACGGGCCACGGCGGTGTTCAGCAGGACCGCGTCGAACCCCATCTCCATCGCCGCGGCCGCGTGGCTCGGCAGGCCGATGCCTGCGTCCACCACCAGCGGCACGTCCGGGAACGCCGCCCTGAGCGCGCGAAGCCCGTGCGGGTTGCCAAGCCCGAGACCGGACCCGATCGGCGCGCCCCAGGGCATCAGCACCTCGCAGCCCGCATCGAGCAGGCGTTCGCAGACCGACAGGTCCTCGGTGCAGTAGGGGAACACCTTGAAGCCGTCGGCGGAAAGCGTCCGCGCTGCCTCGACCAGCTGGAACACGTCGGGCGCGAGCAGGTCGGCGTGGCCGATCACCTCAAGCTTGATCCAGTCGGTGCCGAGAAGTTCGCGCGCCATCTGCGCGGTCGTGACCGCCTCGCGCGCGCTGTGGCACCCGGCGGTGTTGGGCAGCAGCCTCGCGCCCAGGCTTTCGACCAGCCGCAGGAAGTCCTGACCGCCGCCCGCCTCGCGGCGCAGGCTGACGGTTGCGATCCCCGCGCCCGACGCGCGGAAGGCCTCGGCCAGGATCGCCGGGCTCGGGTACTGCGCGGTGCCCAGCATCAGGGGCGACGCGACCTCGGTTCCGTAGAAGACCGGCATCTCAGCCCCCCTGCATCGGCGCGACGATTTCCAGCGCGTCGCCGGGCGACAGGCGCGCCGCCCCGCGCAAGGTCGCCGCGACGAAGTTGCCGTTCAGCGCGGTCGCGACCCGGGCGTCGGCCATGCCGAGCGCCGCCAGCGCCTCTGCCACGGTCGCGGCATCGACGTCGCGCGGCTCACCGTTGATTGTCAGCTTCATGCCAGAACTCCGGTTTGGTTCCGTTTTCGATGTGGTCGGCCACCTGCACCGCGAGCGCGGGCGCCAGCAGGTAGCCGTGGCGGTAAAGCCCGTTGGCGTAGATCCGCCCGCCGGCACGCCCGATCCGGGGCAGGTTGTCGGGAAAGGCCGGGCGGGCATCGGCGCCCATTTCGACGATCTCGGCCTCGCCGAAGGCCGGGTGCAGCGCGAAGGCCGCGCTGAGCAGTTCCAGCACCGAGCGCGCGGTCACGACGCCCCGCCGGTCGCTTTCGATCATCGTCGCGCCGAGCATGTAGAGGCCGTCCCCGCGCGGGACGAGGTAGATCGGGACGCGCGGGTGCAGCAGGCGGACGGGGCGTGACAGCGTCACGTCGGGGCAGCGAAGGACCAGCATCTCGCCCCGCACGCCGCGGAGGTCGGGAAGGATGTCGCGGGCGGCAAGGCCGCGGCAGTCGATCGTCGCGGCGGCGGCTTCCGCCTGCACCGCCACGCCCTTCGCCGCGAGCCGGTCGCGCAGCGCGCCCATGGCGCGGCGGGGATCGAGATGCGCCTCGTCGGGGAAGAACAGCGCGCGGTCGAACCGCCCGGCAAGGTCGGGCTCCAGCTCTGCGATGCGGTCGGCGCCGATCTGGTCGAAGCCTTCCGTGCGGCGGGCGAAGCGGTCGAGCTCGCGGCGGTCGCGGGCTGGGGTCACGACCAGCGTGCCGTTGCGGGCGACGCCGCCCGCGTGCCGGTCCCACCAGCCGATCGCGGCCTGCCCGTGGCGCAGCACCGGCTCCTCGGCGTTCTCGAACTCGCACCAGGGGGCGAGCATCCCGCCCGCCCACCAGGAACAGCCATGGGTGCCGGGGCCGCCCGCCCGATCGACGAGGGCGACCGGGATGCCGCGGGCCGCAAGCTCGGTCGCCACGGCCAGGCCTGCCACGCCGGCGCCCAGGACGACATGGCCCGTCATGGCTGCCACCAGCGGTGGAAATGGTGGACCGGACCGAGGCCCGATCCGACGCGCAGGCTGTCGGCGGCGGCGATGGCGCCCTGCAGCCAGTCGTGCGCCTCGGCCACGGCCCTCGGGACGGACAGGCCGCGCGCCAGCCCGGCGGCGATGGCGGCCGACAGCGAGCAGCCGGTGCCGTGGGTGTTGCGGGTGGCAAGGCGCGGGGCGGCGAAGTCCCGCGGCTCGGGCCCGACCAGCCGGTCCACGCAGGTCGCTCCTTCGGCATGGCCGCCCTTCATCAACACCCATTCCGGCCCTAGGGCCGCCAGCGCGCGGCCCTGTTGCAGGGTGCCGGCCGCGTCGGTCGCAAGGTCGGTGCCCAGCAACAGGGCCGCCTCGGGCAGGTTCGGCGTCAGCACCGTGGCAAGCGGCAGAAGATGTTCGCGCAAGCCCGCGATCGCGGGCTCGTCGATCAGCGCGTCGCCGGATTTCGCGACCATCACGGGGTCAAGCACGACCGGCATCCCGCGGCCAGCCAGCGCCCCGGCCACCGCGAGCGTCGCATCGACCGTGCCCAGCATCCCGATCTTGACCGCGCGCACGTCGAGGTCGTCCAGCACCGCGTCCAGCTGCGCCCGGATCATGGCGGGGGACACCGCCTCGACCATCGTCACGGCGCGGGTGTTCTGGGCGGTGATCGCGGTCAGGACGCTCGCGCCATAGATCCCCAGCGCCGAGAACGACTTGAGGTCGGCCTGGATGCCGGCCCCGCCGCCGCTGTCGGATCCCGCGATGGTCAGCGCAATGGCCATGTCGTCCCCACGTCAGGGGGCCACGCGGTCGAGGGAAAGGAATGCCCGCGGTCAGCCGCGACATTGCCCGTTCCCTTCGCCGGCATGACCCGGATCAGGTTCGATGGGTGCTGTGCCTGGCACATCTCAGCCCCGCGCGGGGCGCCCCAACGAGCGTTCGGGCCACTATAACGGCGCATTCCGTGAGGGCAAGCGCAGTATCGCGGCCGCCCCCGCAGCGGGACCGCGGCAGGGGGTGGAACGACAACGCCGTCCCGGCGGTTGACCGGCGGACAGGTGTCCCCGCAACGATTCCGCAGCGCCGGAGAATGGCCATGGTCAGCACCCGCATCTCACCCGTCCGCGAGGTCGCCGGGGAACTGCGCGCCCATCGCGGATGGTTTATCGCGCTGGGCATCGCCCTGACGATCCTCGGGATCATCGCCTTCGCGAACCTGTTCCTGGCGAGCGTGGCCTCGATCTACTACATCGGTCTGGCGATGATCGTCGGCGCCGTCGCGCAGGTCGTGCTGGCGTTCCGCGTGCGCGGCTGGGGGCGGACCGCGCTTCTCGTGCTGGGGGCGGCGATCTACGCGGTGGCGGGCGTGTTCACGCTGATGAACCCGCTGCTCGCATCGACCGTCCTCACGCTCATGCTGGGCATCGCGCTGCTGGTGTCCGGCGTCCTTCGGGTCATTGTGGCGCTTCGCGAAAGGCACCGGAAGGGCTGGGTCTGGGTCATCGGCACCGGCATTCTCAGCGTGGTCGCCGGGATCGTCGTGATCGGCCAGTGGCCGCTGAACAGCCTGTGGATGCTCGGGGTGGTGCTGGCGGCCGACCTGCTCGCGCAGGGGCTCGCGTGGCTATTCTTCGGGATCGGCCTCGGCGATCACCGCTGAGGGGCAGGCGAGATCGTGCCGAGGAACCGCTTCTACCAGGGGCCGGTGAGCGACCACTTCGACGGGCAGCGCTTCCATGCGCCCGTCGAGCCGCCGAAGAACTCGCTCCTGCAGCTCGCGTGGATGAACACGGTCAAGGCGGCGCGGTTCTGGCCGGTGGTGACGCCGCCCGCGAAGTTCGACGTGCCGCCGCGGCGGGTCCGGCATCTTCGCATCGGACCCATCGGGCATGCGAGCGTGCTGGTGCAGGTGGACGGGTCGAACCTGCTGATCGATCCGGTCTACGCCCCCCGTCTCGGGCCGGTCCCGAACACCGGCCCGAAGCGTGCTCAGCCGCCGGGGATACGGATCGACGACCTGCCCCCGATCGACGCGGTGCTGATCACCCACAACCACTACGACCACATGGACGTGCCGGCGATCCTGCGGATCGCCCGCGAACACGGGGCGCGGATCATCGCGCCGCTCGGCAACGACACGATCCTGCGCCGGCACGATCCCGCGTTGCGGGTGGAAACCCATGACTGGGGCGACCGCACGTCGCTGTCCGACCGCCTGACGCTGCACTTCGAGCCGTCGTTCCACTGGTCCGGCCGCGGCGTCAACGACCGGGGCATGACGCTCTGGTGTTCGTTCGTCATCACCGGCGCGGAGGGTGGCGTTCTCTACCACGTCGGCGACACCGGCTACGGCGACGGAAGCATCTTTCCCCGGATCCGCGAACGCTACGGCTCGCCCGACGCGGCGCTGCTGCCCATCGGCGCCTACGAGCCGCGCTGGTTCATGCAGCACCAGCACGTCGATCCCGCCGAGGCCGTCCAGATCATGCTGGATTGCGGCGCCCGGCGTGCCTTCGGCCATCACTGGGGCACGTTCCAGATGACCTACGAGCCGCGCGAGGCGCCCCCGGCGGAACTCGACCGCGTGCTCGACGCGCGCGGGCTTCCGCGCGACCTGTTCCGCCCGCTCATGCCGGGGCAGCCGGTCGAGCTCGACTGGCCGGGCAGCGGCGGCCCGTCACAGGAGGGGTGACAGAAGCCTCGCCAGCGAGTCGCGGAACCTCAGCCACGGCTTGCGCGCGGCATAGTCCCGCGCCGTGAATTCCACGCATTCAAGCGCGTCACGGTCGAAATCCGCCTCGACCGCGCGGGTCAGCGCCTCGTCGTAGAACACAGCGTTCAGTTCGTAGTTGATGCTGAAGCTGCGGATGTCGATGTTCGCGGACCCGATGGTGCACACGCGCCCGTCCATGGCGGCAATCTTGGCGTGAAGGTAGCCCGTCCGGTAAAGCAGAATCTTCGCCCCGGACCGCGCCACGTCCTTCAGGTAGGTGTTCGCGGCCCAGTAGGGCAGGAACTGCCCGGTTCCCCGTTCGCTGATCATGATGCGTACATCGACCCCCTGCAGCGCCGCGGTCTTGAGCGCCTCGGCGATCGTGTCGTCCAGGATGAAGAACGGGGACTGGATGCAGATCCGCTCGCGCGCGTTGGTGATCATTGCGAAATAAAGCTGCCGGATCGACGCCCAGCGCGAATCCGGCCCCGACAGCGCCATCTGCACGGGCAGGCGGGCACCCGCGAGATCGGCGGGCGGTTCCGGGAACAGGTCGAGGGTCAGGATGTCCTCGTCCGTGGCGTTGCGCCAGTCGGTGACGAAGACGGCCTGCAGCAGCGACACGGCGGTGCCTTCGATCCGCACGTTGGTATCGCGCCACAGGTCGAAGCCGGGCGGCGGCTCCAGGTGCTCGCCGCCGATGTTCAGCCCGCCGGTATGGCCCACGAGCCCGTCGATCACGGCGATCTTGCGGTGGTTGCGATAGCTGATCGTGTGGATGCGCCACAGTTTCGACAGGGGCCGCATCATGATCCCCGCCGCCCGCATCTCTCGCAGGTAGGACCGCTTCAGCATGGTGAGCGAGCCCAGCGGGTCGTAGAGGATGCGGACCGTCACGCCCTCGGCGACCTTCTGCGCCAGCACGTCCTTCAGCCCTTCGCAGAGTTCGTCCGATCCCCAGCTGAAGTACTGCAGGTGGATGGAATGGCGCGCCCGCTTGAGGTCCTCGAACAGCGCCGGATAAGCCGCATCGGCGTTCCGCAGAAGCTCGACCCGGTTGCCGGTCGAGACATGGGACAGGGAGGTGCTGGCGATCAGCTGCGCGATCAGCGCGTCGTGCTCTCCCTCCCGGGCGAGCGCTTCCATCGCGGCGCGGTGTTCCGGTTCCAGCCGTTCAAGCACCGGCTTCAGACGGTTGGTGAGATCCTGCTGGGCGAGCCGCCTGGTCTGGCCGAAGACCTTGCGCCCGAACAGCAGGTACACCACCACGCCTGCGCCGGGCAGAAGCGCAAACAGCATCATCCACGCGAAGGTGGCGCTGGGACGCCGGTTCTCGGCGATGATGAAGATGCCGGTGACGACGAGGTAGGCCGCGAAGGCGTACGACAACAGGCTTCCCATGCTCACCGGCAGCATCCCCTTCATCCCGCACGCAGGCCATTGACGCGGAACGGTAATCAGGCAGGCAGAGTTCCGGGCGGAGATGGAAGCCTGCGGGAACGTGCGGGGTCGGGCTTGCGGCTTGCCGGATAGAGGTTCCGGACGCGCCGGGTCAGGGTGTGATCCCGCTGCGGCGTCGGGCCTCGACCGCGTGGACATCGCGTTGGTGCGGGTCGCCGCGGTGTGTAGACGCGGAAAACCCTTCGAAGCTGCGGCGCGACGACGTCCGCCGCCGGGCAGGCCGGGGCGTGACCGGGCGTTGGTCGTCAGGCGGTGATGAAGTCGCGCACGAACGCGGTCGCAGGGCATGCGCGGATGTCGGCGGGTTTGCCGATCTGTTCGATCCGCCCCATCGACATCACCACGACGAGGTCGGCCAGCTCCATCGCTTCGTCCTGGTCGTGGGTGACGAATACCGTCGTCAGGCCAGTCTCGTCGTGGATGTGGCGCAGGCCCTGCCGCAGTTCCTTGCGCACCTTGGCGTCAAGGGCGCCGAACGGCTCGTCCAGCAGCAGCATCCGCGGCTCGATCGCGAGCGCGCGGGCGAGCGCCACCCGCTGCCGCTGGCCGCCCGAAAGCTGGCTCGGGTAGCGCCTGCCGATCTCGGGCAGCTGGATCAGGTCGAGCAGCTTCGTCACGCGGCGCGCGATCTCGGCCCCGGGCGGGCGGCTGGCGCGCGGGCGCGCGTTCAGCCCGTAGGCGATGTTGTCGAACACCGTCATGTGCCGGAACAGCGCGTAGGACTGGAACACGAAGCCCGCGCGGCGTTCCTGCACGGTAAGGCCGGTCGCGTCCCTGCCGTCGAACAGCACCCGCCCCGAGGAGGGGTACTCGAGGCCGCCGAGGATCCGGAGCAGCGTCGTCTTGCCGGACCCGGACGGACCCAGCAGCCCCACCAGCGCCCCCGAGGGGATGGCCAGCGACACCGGGTGCAGCGCGGTGGTGGCGCCGAAGGCCTTGGCGATTTCGTCGATCTCGATATGCATGATCGGGCTCCTCATGGCCGGGTCAGTGGCGGCGGAAGGCGGCAAGCTGGTCGGCGTGGCGCATTTCCAGCGCGGCCTTCAGCAGAAGGGTGACGAGCGCGAGCAGCGTCAGCTCCGCCGCCATGCTGAACGCGGCGACGGACAGGTATTCGTTGTAGAGCATCTCGATCGTGATCGGCATGGTCGCGGTCTGGCCGCGGATCTTGCCGGACACGACCGCTACGGCCCCGAACTCGCCCATGGCGCGGGCGTTCGACAGCAGGACGCCGTAGAACAGCGCCCAGCGGATGTTGGGCAGCGTCACGGTGCGGAAGATGCGCCAGCCGGACGCGCCGAGCGTAAGCGCCGCTTCCTCCTCTGCCCGGCCCTGTTCGATCATCACCGGGATCAGCTCGCGCGCGACGAAGGGGAAGGTCACGAACAGCGTGGCAAGGACGATGCCGGGCAGGGCGAAGACGATGGGCAGGTCGTGCGCCACCAGCCAGCCGCCGATGGCGGAGTTCGCCCCGAACATCAGGACGATGCAGAGACCCGCGACGACCGGGCTGACCGAGAAGGGCAGGTCGATCAGCGTGATGAGGACCGCCTTGCCGCGGAAATCGAACTTGGTGATGAACCACGCCGCCGCGATCCCGAAGATCGCGTTCAGCGGCACGGCGATGGCGGCGATCGTCAGCGTCAGCCGGATCGCGGAGCGGGCGTCCCGGTTGCTCAGGCTCTTCGCCGCCGCCGACCAGCCCTGGGCCAGCGCCTCGGAGAAGACCACGAACAGCGGCGCGCCGACGAGGACCAGAAGACCCGTCACGGCCACGGCGACAAGGATCCACCGCACGAGCGGGGATTCGTCGGTGGCGGCGCGGAAGGCGCGGGCGCGGGGCGCGTCCGGCGCGGCTGCGCGGGCAAGGGCGGATGCGTCAGACATGACCGATTCTCCGGCGGCTCCAGACCTGGATCAGGTTGATGACAAGCAGAAGCGCGAAGCTGATGAGCAGCATGGCGATGCCGATCGAAGCGGCGGCGTCGTAGTTGAATTCCTCCAGCTGGATCACGATCAGCAGCGGCGCGATCTCCGTCACCAGCGGGATGTTTCCCGCGATGAAGATGACCGACCCGTATTCGCCGACCGCGCGGGCGAGCGCGAGCGCGAAGCCCGTCAGCGCCGCGGGCGCCAGCATCGGCAGGACGACATGCCGCAAAGTATGAAAGCGGCTCGCGCCGAGGGTGGCGGAGGCTTCCTCGACCTCGCGCTCGATTTCCTCGACGACCGGCTGCACGGTGCGGGTGACGAAGGGCAGGCCGACGAAGATCAGCGCGATCAGGATGCCCCATTGCGTGTAGGCGACGCGCCAGCCGAGTTGCCCCAAGATCGAGCCGAACGCCCCGTTCGGGGCATGAAGCGCGGTCAGGGCGATGCCTGCGACGGCGGTGGGCAGCGCGAAGGGCAGGTCGACCGCGGCGTCGAGGATGCGGCGGCCGGGGAAGCGGTAGCGCACCAGCACCCAGGCCAGCAGCACGCCGAACACCAGGTTGAACAGCGCCGCGAACAGCGACAGGCGGAACGACAGGAACAGCGCGGCCCACACGCGGTCACGGTTCACGGTATCCCAGATGTTGCCGATGCCGAAGCTCGCACCCTTGGCGAGCAGCGCGCCGATCGGCAGCAGCACGACGATCGAAAGCATCGTGAGGGTGATCCCCATCGACAGGCCGAGGCCCGGCATCGGGGATCTGTGGATCAGGGGCTTGCCCATCGCTTTGCGCCGCCTCTGCTCACTTCGGGACGTAGATCTGGTCGAAGATGCCGCCGTCGCCGAAGTGCTCGGGCTGCACCCTGGCCCAGCCGCCGAAGTCCTCGATCCCGACGAGATCCAGTTCCGGGAAGCGGGCCACGTCCTCGGGGTTCGCGGCCGAGGCGTCCCAGGCGCGGTAGAAGTGCTTGAAGGCGAGCGCCTGCCCTTCGGGCGCGTAGAGGTAGTCGAGGTAGGCCTGCGCCAGTTCCCGCGATTCCGGCGTCCTGACGTTGCCCTCGACCAGCGCGACCGGCGGCTCGGCGCGGATCGACACGGACGGCGCGACGATGTCGAACTGATCCTCGCCCAGTTCCTTCAGCGCCAGATACGCCTCGTTCTCCCATGCCAGCAGCACGTCGCCGATCCCTCGCTGCGCGAAGGTCGTGGTGGCGCCCCGGGCGCCTGAATCCAGCACCGGCACGTTCCTGTACAGCTTGCCCACGAACTCCCTCGGATCCTGCCCGTTCTTCTCGGCCCAGGCCCACGCGGCGAGGTAGTTCCAGCGAGCCCCGCCCGATGTCTTGGGGTTCGGCGTGATGACCTGCACGCCGTCGTTCACGAGGTCGCCCCAGTCCAGTATGCCCTTGGGGTTGCCCTCGCGCACCAGGAACACGATCGTCGAGGTATAGGGCGATGAGTTGTGCGGCAGCTTCGACTGCCAGTCGGCGGGCAGCTTGCCGGCTTCGGCGATCCTGTCGATGTCGCTGGCGAGAGCAAGCGTGACGACCTGCGCGGCCAGCCCGTCGATCACCGCCCGCGCCTGGCTGCCGGAGCCGCCGTGGCTGGTCTCGATCTGCGGGGCGGGGTGGCCCTGGTCGGTCCAGTGCTTCGCGAAGGCCTCGTTGAACTCGCGGTAGAGCTCGCGCGTCGGGTCGTAACTGACGTTCAGCAGCGTCTCGGCGCGGATCTCGGCGGCACCAAGAACCACGGCCCCCATGGCGAGCGCCGACAGCGCGCCCGTGAGAAAGCGCGGCACCGGCCATCCGGCGCGCCGGGCGGCGCCCTGCGCGGCGGCGCGGGCGGCAGGGGTGTTGGTGGTCGGCATGGAAATCTCCTGTCGTGCCGTGGCCCCACCGGGGGCGGTGAAAGGTTCGTCTTTCGGCATCATGCGGGGCATCAGCGGCCCCATGCCCATGATGGTAAGCGGTTGCTGGCGCATCATCCGGGCGGTCATCCGGGATCTCCCTGTCGGCCCGGCGTCCATCACGTCCGGTCGAGGTAATTACGACAGAGCGGGTCGTCTATGACAAGGAAGAAATCTCGTCGAAGTTCATCGTGATTTTGGAAGTTTGTTCTCCGGCGATCCTTCACGCGCCGGAACGGCGGCCGCACACGCTGCCGAAGACGGCGCCCGGCCGGAGAAGCCTCAGGTCCCGAAGATCTGCTCGACGCAGGCGTCCGAGCGCAGCATGTCTTCAAGCGTGAGGGACTCGATGATCAGCAGGTAGCTCCAGAACACTTCGCCGAAGGTGCGGCGGATGCGGCACGTCGCCTCGTCGGTGCAGTCCTCGCAGCGCTGGTAGGCGCTGCGCGACAGGCAGGGCAGGGGCGCGATCGGCCCGTCAATGCGGCGCAGCAGGTCCGAGATCGACACCTCGGACGGGTTCTTGGCCAGCCGGTAGCCGCCCGACCGGCCGCGCATCGACGCGATCACCCCGGCGTTCCGCACGTCGAGCAGGATGTGCTCCAGAAACCGCTTGGGCGCACCCGATCGGGCCGCGATCTCCTCGATCGTGAGCGCCCGGGGCTGGTCTCGTGCCGCTTCGTCCGCCAGCGCCAGCAGGGCCTTCAGCGCATACTTCATCTTCTGGGTGATCATGGCGCGACCTAAGCAGACGGGTCGGGGCGGATCAAGGACCGGATCGGCGGGGCCATGCGCGCAGGGTGCGTGCGCGTCGGCTCAACCGACTGGAATCACGTTGTTCCGGCACGGGGAAATACACGATCCTGACCATAGACAATCGGCCGGCCTCTGTCATGTTCGGCCCGAAGCACGCGGGCAGCCTGGCCCGCCGCAGCAGCAGGACTGGGGACGCCGATGGACGCACTCGATCTCATCGATCGCAAGATCGTGGCGGAACTCATGCGCGATGCGACGATCCCCGTCGCCCAGATCGCGGACAAGGTCGGCCTGTCGCAGACGCCGTGCTGGAAGCGGATCCAGAAACTGCAGGAAACCGGCGTGCTGACCGGCCGCGTGGCGATTGCCGATCCGGCCCGGCTGGGCTTCGGCCTGACGGTGTTCGTGGGGATCGAGGCAATGGATCATTCCGCCGCGTGGCGGCAGGCCTTCGCCGAGGCCACCTCCGTCATTCCCGAGATCCTCGAGGTGCATCGCATGGCCGGCGAGATGGACTACCTGCTGCGGGTCGCGGTCGCGGACATGGCGTCGTTCGACGCGCTCTACAAGCGGCTGACCGACGCGGTTCCGATCAAGAACCTGACCTCGCATTTCGTGATGGAGCGGATCAAGTTCACCACCGCCTATCCGGTGGACACCCGCAACAGGTGAGCGAGGGTCCGTGCCGCCGGGGCCATCCGCGGGCGACGCGGATGCCGGCACCGGCTCGCGCTTACGCGGCGTCCGGGCGCACGAAGCCTTCGCTCGCCTTCATCAGCGCACGGGTGTAGTCGCTTTCCACCTGCCGGTGCGACAGCGCGCCCTCGGCCAGTTCCTCGACCGCCTGCCCGCCCTTCATGACCAGCAGCCGGTCGCACATGTGGTCGATCACGGCGAGATCGTGGCTGACGAACAGGTAGGTCAGGTTCCTCTCGCGCCGCAGCCGCGACAGCAGGTTCAGGATCTCCGCCTGAATCGAGGCGTCGAGCGCGCTGGTGGGTTCGTCCAGCAGCAGGATCGTCGGCTCCAGGATCAGCGCCCGGGCGATCGCCACCCGCTGGCGCTGGCCGCCCGACAGCTGGTGCGGCAGGCGGAAGCGGAAGGCCGGGTCCAGCCCAACGTCCGACAGCGCCCGCGTGATCCGCCTGTCGCGGTCGCGGAACCCGTGGATCGCCAGCGGCTCCGACAGGATGCGGTCGATGGTGTGGCGGGGGTGGAGCGAGCCGTAGGGGTCCTGGAAAACCATCTGCACCTGCCGCGTGAACGCCTTGTCGCGCCGCAGGGTCAGGGGCTTTCCGTCGATCAGGATCCGCCCGCCCGCGACCGGCGCGAGGCCGCAGATCGCGCGGAGCACCGTGGATTTCCCCGATCCCGACTCGCCCACCAGCCCGAAAGACGACCCCGGCTCGACCCGGAACGATACGGCATCGACCGCGACGACGCGGCGCTCGTCCTCGCCGAAGACGACGGTGAGGTCCTGGACCTCGATCCGGGGGGCGGGTGCGTTGGTCATGCGTCGTTCCAGGCTTCCTGGCGTTGCAGCGTCGGCAGGTCGCCGTGGCCGCCGCCGATCCGGGGCAGGCAGTTCAGCAGCCCCTGCGTATAGGGGTGCCTCGCCTCGTGCAGGCGGCGCGCCTCGATCTCCTCGACGATGCGGCCACGATACATCACCAGCACCCGGTCGCAGAAGGTCGAGACCAGCCGCAGGTCGTGGCTGATGAAGATCAGCCCCATGCCGCGGCGGCGCACGAGATCGTCGAGAATCCGCAGCACGTCCAGTTGCACCGTCACGTCAAGCGCGCTGGTCGGCTCGTCCGCGATCAGCAGTTCGGGTTCAGTGACCAGCATCATCGCGATCATGACGCGCTGGCCCATGCCGCCCGACAGCTCGTGCGGATAGGCCTTCAGCACGCGCTCGGGGTCGCGGATCTGCACCTCGGTCAGCATGTCGAGCGATCGGCGGCGGATTTCCTCGCGCGAGGGGCGGCCGTGGACGCGCAGCGCCTCGGCGATCTGGCGGCCCACGGTCATCACCGGGTTCAGCGAATAGCGCGGGTCCTGCATCACCATCGACACGCGCTGGCCGCGGATCCTGCGCATCTGCCGGTCGGGCAGGGCGCGCAGGTCGATCCCGTCGAAGGTCAGGCGGCTGGCCGTGACCCGCCCGGGCGGGCGGACGAGGCCGAGTATAGCGCGGCCCGTCATCGACTTGCCCGACCCGGATTCACCTACGATCCCCACCCGCTCGCGGCCCACGTCGAACGACGTGCCGCGCACGGCCTGGAATGGGCCGCGGCGGGTGTCGAACGTCACCGACAGGTCGCGGACCGACAGCAGCGTTTCGCCTTTCACCCGTTCCGGCGCGTGGGTCATTTCGATGCCGCCCGCGGGTCGAGGACGTCGCGCAGCGCGTCGCCCAGAAGGTTGAAGCCGAGGCTGACCAGCAGGATCGCGATGCCGGGGACGGTAGCCACCCACCAGTGCGACAGGAGATACTGCCGCCCGGTCGAGATCATCGCGCCCCATTCCGCCAGCGGCGGCTGCGCGCCGAGCCCCAGGAAGCCCAGGCCCGCCGCGGTCAGGATGATCCCCGCCATGTCCAGTGTCACCCGCACCACGACGGACGACAGGCACATCGGCATGATGTGGCCGGTGATGATCCGAAGCGTCGACGCCCCCTGCAGCCGCGCCGCCGCGATGTAGTCGGACCGGCGCACCGTCAGCGTCTCGGCCCGGGCCACGCGGGCATAGGCGGGCCACGCGGTCAGGGCGATCGCGAGGACCGCGTTCACGATCCCCGGTCCCAGCGCCGCCACGAACGCGAGCGCGAGGATCAGCCGCGGAAAGGCCAGGAAGATGTCGGTGATCCGCATCAGGATGCGGTCCGTCCAGCCGCCCAGCGTGCCCGCGACCGTGCCGATGATCAGCCCGAACACCGGCGCCGTCACCGCCACCAGCGCGACGATGTACAGCGTCACCCGCGCGCCGTGGACGATGCGCGAGAAGATGTCGCGCCCCAGCTCGTCCGTGCCGAGGATGTGCCCCTCCCACCCCGGCGGGTTCAGCCGGCCGGCGAGGTTCTGCGCGTTGGGCGCGTGCGTCGCGATCACCGGCGCGAAGATGGCCATGAGGATCAGCACGACGATGATCCCCAGCCCCACCATCGCGAGCGCGTTCGACGACAGCGTCCGCCACGCGTTCCACGCCGAGATGCTGCGCGCCTGCAGGCGCGACTGCGGGGTGTCCGTGTCGAGCCACGCGCGCAGGCCCGCCGGGGTTGGCGCGCCGCTCATCGCGCCCTCGGATCGACGATGGCGTACAGGATGTCCGACAGCAGGTTCAGCACGATGAACATCGCCCCGATCACCAGCGTGCCGCCGAGGACGGCGTTGAAGTCGGCCGCGAACAGCGCCTGCGTCACGTAAAGCCCGAGGCCGGGCCACGCGAACACCGTTTCTGTAAGCACCGATCCTTCCAGCAGCGAGGCGTAGGACAGCACGATCACGGTGATCAGCGGCACCATCGCGTTGCCGAGCGCGTGGACCCAGATCACGCGCCATTCGGGAACGCCCTTCACGCGGGCGGCGGTGATGTATTCCTGCCCCAGCTGTTCCAGCATGAACGACCGCGTCATGCGCGAGATGTAGGCCATCGAGAAATAGCCCAGCACCGCGGCCGGCAGGATCAGGTGCGCGACGGCGTTGCGGAACACGTCCCACGCGCCCGACAGCGCGCTGTCGAGGATGACCGATCCGGTGTAGCGCGTGACGTCGAACTCGTAGGTGAACTGCTGCGTCACGTCCAGCCGCCCGGGCCCCGGCGCCCAGCCGAGGATGCCGTAGAAGATGAGAAGCGCGACCAGCCCCAGCCAGAACACCGGCATGGAATAACCCAGAAGGCCCACGACGCGGATCACCTGGTCGGGCCACCTGCCCTGAAAAACCGCGCCGACCACGCCGCCGGGGATGCCCAGCACGATCCCCAGGATCGTGGCGAAGGTCGCAAGCTCGAGCGTGTTGGGGAAGGTGCGCTGGATGTCCCTCAGCACCGGCTGCCCGGTGAGGTTCGCGGTGCCCAGGTCGCCCGTCAGCACGTCGCCCACGTAGCGGACGAACTGCTCGGGCAGGGGCCGGTCGAGGCCGAGCTCGACCCGCGCCGCCTCGTACTGGGCCTGCGTCGCGCGGTCGCCCACGACCGCCAGCACCGGGTCGAGCGGCACCACGCGGGCGATCAGGAACGTCACCAGCAGCAGCCCGAACAGCGTGACGGCAAGCGAGAAGACGAAGCTGGCGACGCGCCTTGCCGCGCGTGACAGGCCTCGGGACGACGGGATCCGCGCGCGGCCCGGCCCGCGCGGATCTTCGATGTTGGCTGAGGTCATCGGCCGGGATTACTGCGCCGCAGCCTTGGTGACCGGCCAGTAATAGGCGGACTCGACCGCGCCGCCGGCCTGGAAGCCGTTGACGTTCGCCTGCATCGCCGTCTGCTCGATCTGCTGGAACAGCGGGATCAGCGGCGAGGTCGCCTGCGCGACCCGCTGCATCTCCTCGTACATGGCGCGGCGCTTGGCCTCATCCTGTTCGACCACCGCCGCCTCGACCATCGGCGTCGTCTCGGCCGCGGCATAGGCGTTGCGCCACGCGAGATTGCCGACCAGCTTCGCGTCGGCCGAGTTGTCGGGGTTCGAGGCAAAGACCGACGCGTTGGTGTGCGGGTCAGGATAGTCGGTGCCCCAGGTCTGCAGCGTCAGCTCGTGGTTGCGGGCGCGGTAGATTTCCAGCGCCTCGGACCCCACGACCGGGCGCAGGTTCAGGGTGATGCCGGCCTGCGCCATGGTGCCCTGCAGCGCCTGCCCGATGTCGATCCGCTCCTGCTCGTTGCGCATCAGGAACTCGATCGGGAAGCCGTCGGGATAGCCGGCCTCGGCCAGCAGCGCCTTGGCCTTTTCCACGTCGAGCTTGTAGGGATTGTCCTTGATCTCGCCCAGGAACCCTTGGGGCAGGAACGACTGGTGGACCACGTCGCGGCCCTTCAGCAGCGTGTTCGTCAGCCCCTCGTAGTCCACGAGGTACTTGATCGCCTCGACCACCTTCGGGTTCTTCAGGATCTCGTTGTTCTGGTTGGCGCCGAGATAGTAGATCAGGCCGCGCAGGCTGTCCTGCACCTTCAGCCCCTCGACGTTCGAGATCGCCTCGATATCGGTGGGGGTCAGGTTGCGGACCATGTCCACGTCGCCCTGTTCCAGAAGCAGGCGCTGGGTCGCGGGTTCGGCCACGTGGCGCACGAAGACGCGCTTCATCTGCAGGTCGGCGGCGCGGTCCCAGTTCGGGTTCGCCTCGAGGATGATGGCCTCGTTCGGGGTCCACGACCGCAGCGTGTAGGCGCCGGACCCGGCCGAGTTCTGGCTGAGCCACTTGTTGCCGAGGTCCTCGCCCTCGGCGTGCTGCATGACCGTTTCCATGTCCACGACCGAGCCCGCCGATGCGGTCAGCGCGTTGGTCAGGAAGGTCGGCGCGAAGGGGCGGTCCGTCTGGATCACCAGCGTCATGTCGTCGGTGGCCCGCACGTTCTGGTCGACATTCTCCTTGGTCAGGCCGAACTGCGTGATGATGAACGCGGGCGTCAGGTCCAGCTTGACCACGCGCTGCAGCGACCAGGCGGCGTCCTGCGCGCGGACGGGGTTGCCCGACGCGAACTTGCGGCCTTCCTGCATCTTGAAGGTGAAGGTCCGGCCGTCCTCGGACACCGACCATTCGCTGGCGAGGCCCGGGATCGGCTGCAGGCTCACCGGGTCCACGTCCACCAGCGTCTCGTAGACGTTGTTGATCTGGTCGCCGCCCGAGATTTCGAAGCTCTGCGCCGGATCCATCGACAGCATGTCGTCGATCGAGGTGGCGATGACCAGCGTGTCGGGGGGCGTGGCGGCCAGCGCCATCGATCCGGCGAGCGCGGTGCCCAGCAGCAGCGAGCCGGCAAGGATGGGGGTGCGAAGATTGAACACGTGAGAACCTCTTGTCTGTCAGCAGCCGGTCGGCGCGCCGAGTGGGAGTTCAGGCATCCGCGCCACGCTACGTCACGTTTTCGGTTGTTGCAAATCCGCTCTCGCGTGACCCGGCCGGACCGGGCCAGGGCCCGTCGGGCAGGGTGCGCCTGCCCGATCCCTGTCCACCGGAAACTGCCGCTCAGCGCATCCGCAGCGCGCCGTCCAGCCGTATCGTCTCGCCGTTCAGGTAGCCGCAGCTGACGATGAAGGCGGCGAGGCGGGCGTATTCCTCGGGCTGGCCCAGCCGCTTTGGGAAGGTCACCTCGGCGGCCAGGCTGTCCTGCACGTCCTGGGGCAGGCCGCGCAGCATGGGCGTTCCGAAGATGCCGGGCGCGATGGCGCAGACGCGGATCCCCGACCGGGCAAGGTCGCGCGCGATCGGCAGGGTCATGCCGGCGATCCCCGCCTTGGACGCGCCATAGGCCGCCTGTCCGGCCTGTCCGTCGAACGCGGCGACCGAGGCGGTGTTGACGATCACGCCATTCTCCTCGCGCCCGTTGCGCGCCATTTCCGCGGCGGCGAGCCGCAGCACGTTGAAGCTGCCGACCAGGTTGATGTCGATCACGCGGCGGAAGGTGTCGAGCTTGTGCGGCCCGTCGCGGCCCACCGTCTTTTCGCCGATGGCGATGCCCGCGCAGTTCACACAGGCGTCGATCCCGCCCATCTGATCCACCGCGCGGGCGACGGCGGCGGCGACGCTGCCCTCATCGGTCACGTCGGTCTGCGCGAAGCCCGCCCCGATCGAGTCGGCGAACGCCTCGCCCGCCGGGTCGCGGTCCAGGATCGTGACCTGCGCCCCGATGTCGCGGAAGTGCTGCGCCGTCGCTGCGCCAAGGCCGGATGCGCCGCCGGTCACGATTGCGCGGGTCGTCGTCAGGTCCATGGTCTTCCCCCTTGTTGATGCGGCGCGATCCTAGGCCGGGTCACGCCCGAGGCAAGCGCGATCGCGCGCCGCGCCGGCCGCAACCATCTCTCGGCCGCGTTAACCATTTCTAAGGACTTGGCCCGGCATGATGGGCGCAGGAAAGCCGGGGCTCCGCGTGCGTCAACTCGTCCTCATCCTTGTCGCGCTTCTCATCCTGCCGCTTCGCGCTGCGGCGGGGGACGGCACGTGGACGCAGTTCGACCTGTCGAAGGACGGGGCGCTGCTGGTCGCGAACGCCGAGCGCGGGCGGCAGGTCTACGGTCTGGTCGCGGGCAAGGACGGCGACGAGGCGTGGCTGGCCGTCTCGCTGCTGCGGACCTGGGCCGTGGGCGACGAGGGGGCGCCGTGGAAGCTGCGTGCCGGGACGGGCCTCAAGGTCGAGAAGATCGGCGTCCACGAGGTCATGGACTACCGCTATCGCTGGTGCGACGACATGGCGGACGACTGCAAGGCCGCTCGGGCGGGGGTGCGGCTGCAGGCCGAGCGGTGGAAGTCCTATGACCGCGTGGGCCTTTACCTGATGGCCGACTACAACAGCATCGCGCAGGCCAGGCTCGCTGTGGCCGGGCTGACGCATCTGAAGACGGGCCTCGGCGGGCAGCTGTCGGTCTATGACGACGACGAGGGGGACACCGTCCCCGCCGTCATGCTGTCCGCGCCCATCCGCAAGACCGGCCTGTCGATCCGGCTGGGGCACAAACCCACCGAAAGGGAAACCTTCCTGGGCGTCAGCTTCTCGACCTACTGACGCCGCCGTCCGCCTCAGCGCGCGCCGATGTCGCGCAGGTCAAAGGGCGTCGTCTGGTAGATCTCGTTGATCCAGCTGCCGTAAAGCAGGTGCGCGTGCGCGCGCCACAGGTTCGACGGGCACAGGCGCGGATCGTCGTCGGGGTAGTAGTTCGCGGGCACGTCGATCTGCTTTCCCGCCTCGACGTCGCGGTCGTATTCCTCCTTCAGCGTGCCGGAATCGTATTCCAGGTGGTTGAAGATGTAGAGCGTCCGGGCCGCGCGATCTTCCAGCAGGCACGGGCCCACGGCGGGCGATGACAGCAGCGTCGTGAGCTCGGGACGCGCGTCCACGTCGGACTGGCGCACCTCGGTCCAGCGGCTCACGGGCACCAGCACTTCGTCGGAAAAGCCCCGCACGAAGGGCGAGGCGGGCTGCAGGTTGTCGTGCCGGAAGCAGCCGAAGGCCTTGCGGTCCAGCATGTGCTTGGGCAGCCCGTGGAAATGCCACCCCATCGCCATGCCGCCCCAGCAGACGCCGAAGCTGGAATGGACGTGGCTGCGCGACCAGTCGAAGACGCGGCGCAGCTCGTCCCAGTAGGTGACCTCCTCGAACGGCAGGTGCTCGACCGGGGCGCCGGTGACGATCAGCCCGTCGAAGCGCTCGCCCGAGGCCGCGACCTCGGCGAAGGGCCGGTAGAACGACGCGAGGTGGTCGGCCGCGGTGTTGCGGCTTTCATGGTCCGACATGCGGATCAGCGACAGGTCGATCTGCAGGGGCGTCGCGCCGATCAGCCGGGCGAACTGGTTCTCGGTCTGGATCTTCTTCGGCATCAGGTTGAGAAGCGCGATCCGGAGCGGGCGGATGTCCTGCGTCGCCGCCCGCCCCGGCGACATGACCATGACGCCCTCGCGCGACAGGATGTCGTAGGCGGGCAGGTCTTCGGGCAGGGTGATCGGCATCAGGCGGTTCCCTTGGCTTGCAGGTGAAGCGGTTGCGCGGCGCAGGCGCGCGCGTCGATCGCGTCGGCGATCAGGTCGATGAAGTCACCGGGCGTTTCCACCCGCGCGATGTCGTCGGCGGCCACGGTGACGCCGTGCCGGGCCATCGCGGCATAGCGCGGCTGGCGGTGCGCCAGCGCGCGCGCATAGACCCAGCGGATGAAGCCATCGGGATCGACGGGGCCGGGATGCTCGCGCCCGTAGTCGGCCCAGGCGGCGCGCAGAAACGCGGGCTGGTAGTACATCGGCTTCGGCGCGCGGTCGAAACGGCGCACCAGCTCGGCCGTGTGCGCCGCGCTTCCCTCGATCCACACCGGCAGCAGCAGCCCCGACAGCGCCGTCATCACCGGGTCGGCGGGATCGTCCGGGTCCACGACCTCGCAGATCGACCCGGAGGTGTCGCAGACGAAATGCGGATAGCCATAGATCGCCTGCGCGCGCTCGACGAAATGCGCGCTGTCGAGCATCGCCGCGATCTCGGCCGCGCGGTGCTGGTTCTGCCGGCGCATGTAGTCGTCGAACTCAAGCCCCCCGCGCGCGGGGTCGCCGGGCTTGCCCAGATAGGTCGAGAGCGGCGCGAGGTTGTCGAAGGTGATGTTCGATTCGATCCGAACCGAATCCGTCAGCAGCAGCTCGCGCAGCAGCGGCACCTGCATGGCGTGGCGCATGAAGTCGTCGGCGATCAGCTCGCCCATGTAGCGGGTGCCGATGCGATAGTCGACGCTGTAGTGGAACCAGTCGCCCGACCGCCGCAGCATCGACGCGATGTGGGTCTTGCCGAGGCCCGACATGCCGAAAAGCATGACGCGGCGCGCGCTTGCGTTGCGCCAGTCCCGTCCCGAGTCATGGATCATCGGCCGTCCCCGTTCGTGCGATGGACGCCTAGGTAAGCCGCGGCCGCGCGGTTGGCTAGAGCCCCGGCCGGTCGCGCGGTCGGCGATAACGGTTGCGCGACCGGGCGCGGGGCCGCATGGTTTCCCCATTCGATCACGAGAGGAGGAAGACCGGATGCGTTACGGATTGATGACCGCCATCCTGCTGGGAAGCACCGCGGCGGCGTTCGCCCAGACGACGACGGCGCCAGAGGCGACGGTGGCGCCAGAGGCGACGGCAGCGCCGGAAACCCCGCCGGCATCGGCGGCAGCGCCCGCGCCGGCAACGTCCGAACCCGCGGCAACCGCACCGGCGAGCGACGCGCCCGCGCCCGCGGTCGCCGACGCCGCCACCGTTGCCCCGCCGCTCGACGCGTTCGGTCCCCTGTCGGATGCCGCGAAAGCCGCGATGACCGCAAAGGCCGAGGGACGCCCCTCCACCGGCAAGGACTGGATGGTCGCCGCCGCAAACCCGCTCGCGGTCGAGGCGGGCGCGAAGATCCTGGGCGCGGGCGGCAGCGCCGCCGACGCGATGGTCGCGGTGCAGAGCGTCCTCGGCCTCGTCGAGCCGGAAAGCTCGGGGCTCGGCGGCGGATCGTTCGTCGTCTGGTACGACGCGGAAAGCGGGCAGGTGACCACGCTTGACGCGCGCGAGACCGCGCCGCGCGGGGCCACGCCGCAGCTCTTCCTCGACGACAAGGGCGAGCCGCTGGAGTTCATGGACGCCGTCGTCGGCGGCCGCTCGGTCGGCACGCCCGGCACGCCGCGCCTGATGGAGGAGGCGCATCGCCGCTGGGGCCGGATGAACTGGGCCGCGCTGTTCGATGACCCGATCCGGCTGGCGGACGAAGGCTTCACCGTCTCGCCCAAGCTCGCGAAGCTGGTGGCGGACGAAGGCGACGACCTCAAGCGCTATCCGTCGACCACCGACTATTTCTTCCCCGGCGGGCAGCCGATCGCCGCGGGATCGCAGCTGAAGAACCCGGCCTATGCCGAGACACTGCGGCAGCTGGCGCAGGGTGGCGCGGATGCGTTCTACCGCGGCGACACGGCCCGCGCGATCGTCGCGGCGGTGCGGGGCGCCACCGACAACCCGGGCACGCTGTCGATGGACGACCTTGCGGGCTACCGGGTGATCGAGCGGGCGCCGGTCTGCGTCGAATACCGCGCCCACGACGTCTGCGGCATGGGGCCGCCGTCGTCCGGCGGGCTGACGGTGGGGCAGATCCTGGGGATGCTCGGCGGCTACGATCTTGCGTCGCTGGGGGCCGAGAACCCGGAAAGCTGGCGGCTGATCGGGGACGCCTCGCGCCTGGCCTTCGCCGACCGGGGCCGCTACATGGCCGACCCGGACTTCGTCCCGGTGCCGACGTCCGGGCTGGTCGATCCCGGCTATCTGGCCGAGCGGGGCAAGCTTCTTGCCGGCGACGACAGCCTGCCCGAGGTCAGCGCGGGCACGCCGGGCTGGACCCACGCCCTGAACTGGGGGCAGGACAGCGCGCTCGAACTGCCCTCGACGTCGCACATCTCGATCGTGGACCGTTACGGCAACGTCATGTCGATGACGACGACGATCGAGAACGGGTTCGGGTCGCGGATGATGGCGGCGGGGTTCCTGCTCAACAACGAACTCACCGACTTCTCGTTCGAGACGCATGACAACGACGGCTACGCCATCGCCAACGCCGTCGCGCCCGGCAAGCGCCCGCGGTCGTCGATGTCGCCCACCATCGTGCTGAAGGACGGCAAGCCCGTGATGACCATCGGCTCGCCGGGCGGCAGCCGGATCATCGGCTACGTCGCCCGCGCGCTGATCGCGCAGCTGGACTGGGGCATGAACGTGCAGCAGGCGCTGGATGCGCCCCATCTCGTCAACCGCTTCGGCACGATGGAGGTGGAGGAGGGCCGCGCCCCGGAACTCGCCGCCGCGCTGGCCGACATGGGCTTCGAAGTCGACGAGGCGACGCTGACGTCCGGTCTCCACGGCATCGTCATCACGCCCGACGGGCTGGAAGGCGGCGCCGATCCCCGGCGCGAGGGGATCGCGATCGGCGGCTGAGGCGACCCGCCCCGCCCCAAGGAAAAACCCCCGGCCGAAAGGCCGGGGGTTCGTTTCTTCTACGGTCTGCCGATGCAGGGCCCTGCCGATCGGGTAGCCTGCCGATCCGGTGGCCGATCCGATGGCCTGCCGATCAGGCGCGGGCGAGGTTGCGCAGCACGTAGTGCAGCACGCCGCCGTTCTGCAGGTATTCGATCTCGACCTCGGTATCGACGCGGGCCTTCAGCTGTACCGTCTTCACGGTGCCGTCGGCGAAGCGGATCGTCGCCGGGACCAGCGACAGCGGCTTGAAATCGCCCGCCAGCCCGTCGATCGAGATCACCTCGTCGCCGGTCAGCCCCAGCGACTTGCGGTTGTCCCCGCCGGTGAACTCGAACGGGATCACGCCCATGCCGACGAGGTTCGAGCGGTGGATGCGCTCGAACGATTCCGCGATCACGGCCTTGACGCCCAGCAGGTTCGTGCCCTTGGCCGCCCAGTCGCGGCTCGACCCCGCGCCGTATTCCACGCCCCCCACGACGACCAGCGGAACGCCCATGTCCTTCCACGCCATCGCCGCGTCGTAGATCGACGTCTGGCCGCCGTCCGGGCCCTTGGTGTAGCCGCCCTCGACGCCGTCCAGCATCTCGTTCTTGATGCGGATGTTGGCGAAGGTGCCGCGCATCATGACCTCGTGGTTGCCGCGGCGCGAGCCGTAGCTGTTGAAGTCGGCGGGCGCGACCTGGCGCTCGGTCAGGTACTGCCCGGCCGGGGTGGTCGGCTTGAACGAGCCTGCGGGGCTGATGTGGTCGGTCGTGATCATGTCGCCGAGGATCGCCAGCACGCGCGCGTCCCTGATGTCGCTGATGACGCCCGCCTCGCGCGGCATGCCCTGGAAGTAGGGCGGGTTCTGGATATAGGTCGACGCCGCCGGCCAGTCGTAGGTCTCGCTGTCGGTCGTTCCCACCGCCTGCCAGCGCTCGTCGCCCTTGAAGACGTCGGCATACTTGGTCTGGAACATCTCGCGGGTGACGATCTTCTCGACCAGTTCCGCCACCTCGCGCGAAGACGGCCAGATGTCCTTCAGATAGACCGGGTTGCCGTCCTTCGACGTGCCGATCGGCTCGCGCGTGATGTCGATGTTCATGTCGCCCGCGATCGCGTAGGCCACGACCAGCGGCGGGCTGGCGAGATAGTTCGCGCGCACGTCGGGCGAGATCCGGCCCTCGAAGTTGCGGTTGCCCGACAGGACCGACACGGCGACCAGGTCGTTGTCGTTGATGGCCTTCGAGATTTCGGGCTCCAGCGGGCCGGAGTTGCCGATGCAGGTGGTGCAGCCGAAGCCGACGAGGTTGAAGCCCAGCGCGTCGAGTTCGCTCTGCAGCCCCGCGGCTTCCAGGTATTCGGCCACGACCTGCGACCCGGGCGCGAGCGAAGTCTTGACCCACGGCTTGCGGGTCAGTCCCAGTTCGTTGGCCTTCTTCGCCACAAGCCCCGCCGCCATCAGCACATAGGGGTTCGACGTGTTGGTGCAGGACGTGATCGCCGCGATCACGACCGATCCGTCGCGCAGGGTGAAGTCCCGTCCCTCGACGGCGGCGCGGCCCAGCATGCCGTCGCGGTCGCCACCGGGAATGTCTTCCGGCGCGGGCATGGGGGCGCCGCCCTCGGACGTCATCCTGGCCTTCTGCGCGGCCGGCGCGGTCGGCGCGGGCGGCAGGCTGGCGATGTAGTCGCGGAAGGTCTGGGCCGCGGCGTCCAGCGCGACGTGGTCCTGGGGCCGCTTCGGCCCCGAGATCGCCGGCACCACGTCGCCCAGGTCGAGCGACAGCGTCGAGGTATAGACCGGCTCGTAGGCCGCATCGCGCCACATGCCGTTGGCCTTGGCGTAAGCCTCGACCAGCGCGATGCGGTCCTCGTCGCGGCCGGTCTGGCGCAGGTAGCGCAGTGTTTCGTCGTCGATCGGGAAGAAGCCGCAGGTCGCGCCGTATTCGGGGGCCATGTTGGCGATCGTCGCCCGGTCGGCCAGCGGCATGTTGTCGAGGCCCTGGCCGTAGAATTCCACGAACTTGCCGACGACCTTGTGGTCACGCAGCATCTTGACGACCTTCAGCACCAGGTCGGTCGCGGTCACGCCCTCGCGCAGCGCGCCGGTGATCTTGAAGCCCACGACTTCCGGGATCAGCATGGAAATGGGCTGGCCCAGCATCGCGGCCTCGGCCTCGATCCCGCCGACGCCCCAGCCGAGGACGGCGAGGCCGTTGACCATGGTCGTGTGGCTGTCGGTGCCGACCAGCGTGTCGGGATAGGCGACCTCGGCCCCGGTCTGGTCGGTGTCGGTCCAGACGGTCTGGGCAAGGTATTCAAGGTTGACCTGGTGGCAGATGCCCGTGCCGGGCGGCACCACGCGGAAGTTGTTGAACGCGCCCTGGCCCCATTTCAGGAACTGGTAGCGTTCCATGTTGCGCGCGTATTCCAGGTCCACGTTGCGCTGGAAGGCGCGGGGGTTGCCGAACTCGTCCACCATGACCGAGTGGTCGATCACGAGGTCCACGGGGTTCAGCGGGTTGATCTTCTGCGCGTCGCCGCCAAGCGCCACGATCCCGTCGCGCATCGCCGCAAGGTCCACCACCGCCGGAACGCCGGTGAAGTCCTGCATCAGCACGCGCGCCGGCCGATAGGCGATCTCGCGCGGGTAGTTGCCGGCGTTCGCGGCCCATTCGGCGAAGGCCCTGATGTCGTCGGTGCTTACCGTCCGGCCGTCATCCTCGAACCGCAGCATGTTCTCCAGAACGACCTTGAGCGAAGCGGGAAGCCGCGAGAAGTCGCCGAGGCCCGCCTCGGTCGCGGCCTGGATCGAATAGTAGGACACGGTCTTGCCGCCGACGGTCAGGTCGCGGCGGGTCCTGGCGGTGTCTGAACCGGTGACAATGGGCATGATGCTTGTTCCCTCTGGCGGTGCCGGCAGGCTGGCGGCTGGCTTGGTATGACGCTGGCCACGGATTGCCCGGAATCGCCGGGTGCTGCAAGTCGGGCCTGAATGTATGCGGTCGTATACAACCGCCCGTCCGGCGGTGCAACCGGGGGCGGGGCGGGCCACCATGGGTTCTCGCCCGGCCCCGCGGCGGCGGCCCGCCCCCGGTGTGGCGGTGCCGCACGGGGGCCGGCGGATGGCCGCGCCCTAACGAAGCGTTGATTTGCGATCCGCGCCCGAAGGCACGACTTCCGTGGGTATGCAATCGAACCCCGCCTACATTCCTTCGGATCGCGCCTGGGCCCTGTCCGCGCGCTTCAAGGCCGCGCTTGCCGCAACGGCGCTGGCCTCTTGCCTGGCAGCAGGCCCCGGCTTCGCGCAGGACCTGGCCGCATCCGGGCCGCAGGTCGGCGAGGTCGCGGCGGACGCGTCCGCAGCGACGGAGCTGGCCGCCGGCCACGATGTTGCGCCCGACGACGGCGATCTTGGCGTGATCGAGGCGCCCGAGGGGGCGGCTATGCTGTCGGGCTCCGACGCGGCCGCGATGTCGCTGATGGACGAGGGCGTAGTCGGGGACGCGGACGCGGGCCTTGCCGGCATCCTGTCGGGCGACGCGGCGGCGGCGCCCCGGCGCGCCTCGCCCGAGGGCTGGGGCGCGGCCGCGCTGCTCGGCAACGGCGCGAATGCCGGCGCTGCGGGGGGATCCCCGTCCGGCCCCCTGGACGAGCCGGACACCGACCCGCTGAACGCCGACCCGCTCAACGCCAACCCGGTGGTGATCGAGCTGTTCACCGCGCAGGGCTGTTCGTCCTGCCCGCCCGCCGACCGGCTGCTGGCCGACCTGTCCGGGCGCGTCGACGTTCTGCCGCTGTCCTGGCACGTCGATTACTGGGATTACCTGGGCTGGACCGACGAGTTCGCCCTTCCCCAGAACACCGAACGCCAGGAAGGCTATGCCCGCGCCGTGGGCGAGCAGGGCGTCTACACCCCGCAGATGATCGTGGGCGGGCAGGACACGCTTCTGAGCGTGCGGCCGGCCGAGCTGATGGCGCTGATCGGCGATCATCAGGGCCGCCCGGCAGAGGTCATGGTCACGGCGACCCGCGACGGCGCCCGCCACGTGATCCAGCTCACCCCGCGCGCTGCCATTCCGGGCGGTGTGCGCATCGTGCTGGTGCGCTATGCGCCGCGGCGCGAAGTGACGGTGCGGGCGGGCGAGAACCGCGGCCGCACGGTCGTCTATGCCAACGTGGTGCTGGGCACCCAGGAACTGACCCGCTGGGACGCGCATGCGCCGCTGCGCCTGACCGTGTCGCCCGGCGGCGGCAAGGCCGGTGACATGCCCGCCGACACGCTGCACGCGATCATCGCCCAGCAGGCGCTGCCCGGAAAGGGCGACCTGCCCGGCCCCATCCTTGCCGCGGTGCGGCTGGACTGACCGCGGGCCGCAGCCTTGCGGGCCCGCGCCGTCCGGGCCACAAGGTCGCGGACTGACCCCAGGAACGCGGCCGAGGAAGGACACGCGATGCGAAACATCAATCCGGGCCTGAAGGCGGCGCTGGAATACGGCCCGCTGGTGGTCTTCTTCCTGGCCTTCCTGCTGCTCAAGGAACGCACCATCAGTCTCGGCGGGAACGACTATGGCGGCGTCGTCGGCGCAACGCTCGTGTTCGTGCCGGTGCTGGTCGTCTGCACGCTGGCGCAATGGGCGCTGACGGGGAAGCTGTCGGTCATGCAGGTGCTGACGCTGGTTCTGGTGGTGGTGTTCGGCGGGCTGTCGATCTGGCTCAACGACCCGCGCTTCTTCAAGATGAAGCCCACGATCATCTACGCGATCTTCGCGGGGCTGCTGGCGCTCGGCCTCGCGCTCGGGCGCAACTGGCTGGAACTGGTCATGGGCGGCGCGCTGCCGCTGACGCACGAGGGCTGGCGGACGCTGACCATCCGGCTGATCTGGTTCTTCGTCGCGCTGGCGGCGCTGAACGAGGTCCTGCGGCGCGCGACCGATCCGGGCGGGTTCATGGGGCTGGTGCTGACCGACCAGGCCTGGGTGAACTTCAAGACCTTCGGCCTGACCGCCGCCACCTTCCTGTTCTTCATCGCGAACAGCAGGCTCTTTTCCCGTCACGCCCTTCCCAAGGACGGCGACTGAGCCGGGCGGAGCCGCAGCAGCCGCGACCATCGCGGGGCCTGCCGGTCGGGGATGTGCCGCGCGATCAGGGGCAGCGGAAGCGACCACGGATGGCACAGCGCCGCGCGGTAAAGATCGAACATCCCCTCGCGCAGGTAGGGCGACCAGTGGCAGGCGCGCGATCCCCTGGCCGAGACGGCGAAGCCGAGCGCGGCAAGCCCCGCGAGCACCTCGGGCTGGTCGATCTGCAGGTCGATCCAGTTCCGCGCCCGCTCCGACAGGCCCAGCCCGATCGTCGCGCCAAGGCCGCCGCGCAGCAGCAACTCCATCGCGAAGTCGAACGGGTCGTTCTCGCGCGTGGTGACGTTGATGACCTCGGCCCGGGTGCCGCCGGGCGCGGCGAGCGCCGCCTCGGCCCGGTCGCGGAACTCGGCCCCGGCCAGAAGGACGACCCGGCCCATGCTGCCCGGCCGCACCTGCGCCATGGCGCTGAGCGCGACCCGCGCCCCCAGCGAATGGCCGATCACGGCGACGGGGCGGCCGGCGATGTCCGCCACGCCGTCGATCAGCGCCGCGAGATCCGCGCCCACCCCGCCCGCGCGGGCATAGGCATGGCGCAGCTTGCCGCGCGCTTCCCAGCCGAAGGCGAGCGCAAGCCCCTCGTCCCCCGTGGCCGTGAAGCCCAGCCCCGCGGGCCAGGACACCGCCCGGCGCTCGCCGGCGGTGGGGGTCAGCGACAGGATGTGGCGGTGGGGGTCGTGCTGGGTCGAGGCGGGCGAGAAGCGGAAGCCGTGGACCATGGCGACGACGGGGGCGCCGGGGGCGAGACCCGCGGCGGCGGCGCGGATCGCGGGGGTAAGGGGCTGGCCTGCGTTGATGGCGTGAAGCGCCATGGCCGTCTTCCTGTCCATTGCGGTGGCGACAGCATGCCGTACCGCCGCAACGTCCCCGTGACCGCAGGATGAACGCTGCGTGACAGGTGCCCGGAAATGCAGAAGGCCGCGCACCGGGCGCGGCCTTCGGATCGGCTGGGACGGCAGACCTTACTTGATCTTGCCTTCCTTGTATTCGACGTGCTTGCGCACGACCGGGTCGTACTTGTTGACCGTCATCTTCTCGGTCATCGTGCGCGCGTTCTTCTTGGTCACGTAGAAGTGGCCGGTGCCCGCGCTGGAGTTCAGGCGGATCTTGATGGTGGTCGGCTTCGCCATGGTCGTCGCTCCTGCTCGGGCGCGGCCGTCATGATCCGTCGGGCACCCTGTAATTCCGTGAAGCCCGCCTTTTACGCAAGCGCAGGACAGAGTCAACAGCCCCGGCGCGAACATTCGCGGATCGTTCCCGATTTCGGCCGGACAGGCAGGCGAGATTTGCGCGGACGGCCTGTAAGCCGGGTTTTGTCCGGGGCCGCCCCTTGCGGGACTGCCCGTGGATGACCATTCCTCTGGCCCCGCCGTTGCCGGCGGGATCTAGCTGCCAACCCGGATCTGCTGGGGCGCAGGCGGCCCTGCGGGGCCGAAGCCCCGCGCGCGATCCCTATTCGGCATTGCTCCCGGTGGGGCTTGCCTTGCCGGTCCGGTTGCCCGTCCCGCGGTGGGCTCTTACCCCACCGTTTCACCCTTGCCGCGCGATAGGCTGCGCGGCGGTCTGTTCTCTGTGGCGCTTTCCCTGGGGTTGCCCCCGCCGGGCGTTACCCGGCACCGTGCCTGCATGGAGCCCGGACTTTCCTCGAACGGACCAGCCGCCCGCGGTCATCCGGCCATCCGCGCACCCGGGCAGATAAGCGGGCGCCCGGCGGCGGTCAAGCGCGGCAGGGCGGCGGCATCCGCGGCGGCTTGCCGGAATGAACGCTTTCGTCCGGGCGCAAACCATGTCTTACTGTCATGCGTCTGTTACATTCGTGTGTCTGGAGGCCGAGTTGGCGTTTCTGTTTCCGAGTTCCCCTGTCCGACCGCATGCCGGGCGCATCCCGTCCATCGTCGCGCATCCCGGGCTGCCGGTGCTTGTCGCCGCGTGGGGCATCCTTCTGGCGGCGAGCGTGTTCCAGGACGCGCTGGGGCTGGATCACGAGGCCCGCGTCTGGTTCCTCGACGTCGACGTCGAACGCAGCTTCTACACCTGGTTCTCGCAACTGCTGCTGGCGTTTACCGGCCTCATGCTGGTCGATACGGGCGTCAAGGCCGCGGGCCAGAGCCGGGTGACCGGCGTCGAGTTCGTCCTGCTGGGCGGCATCTTCTTCCTGCTGTCCGCCGACGAGGCGCTGAGCTTTCACGAAGCGGCCTCGACGCGGCTTTCCGGGGTCAGGGGGCTGCATTTCGCCTGGGTGATGCCGGCCGCCATCATCTGCGCGGCAGGGCTCGCCGCGGCGGTGCCGTTTCTGCGGCAGCTCGGGCCGCGGGTGCGGCTGATGATGCTGGTGGCGGCGGGCGTGTTCCTGTTCGGCGCCCTGGGCGTCGAGGCGATCGGCGGCGAGGTCCTGCTGGCCGCGGGCGAAGACGTCCTTGCGCGGCCGTACCGGCTGCTCGTCAACCTCGAGGAAGGGGCAGAGGGGCTGGGCGTGATCCTGTTCCTGTTCGCGCTGACCCGCCACCGCACGGACACGGGCATGGCGCCCGGCATCACGCTGTTCCGCTGATCCGGCGCGGCCGGCGGCGTCAGAACGGCACGTCGTCGGCGGAAGCCGCGGCGGGCTGGACGTAGGACGCCTTGACGTTCTTGAACCCTGCCGGGAACTCCACCGTCAGCGTGTCCTCGGCGATGCCCATGATGGTGCCGGTGCCGAACTTCTGGTGGAAGACTCGGTCGCCCACGGAAAACCGCGCCGCAGGTTCGGCGTCGATGACGACGGGCGTGCGGTGGACCGGGGCGGGCCGCGCGCCCGCGCGTTCCTGCATCCGCTTCCACCCCGGCGAATTGTACACGTCTGCGCTTGCCGCCCGTTCGTGCATCATCGAGGGCGCGAACGGCTGGCCGAAGGACTGCGCTGCCGCCCCGAAGCCGCCGCCGTAGAGCCCCGGCGGGGTCAGGACCTCAACATGATCCTCGGGCAGCTCGTCGATGAAGCGCGAGGGCAGCGAGGACTGCCACTGGCCGTACATCCGCCGGTTGCCGGCAAAGGTGATCGTCGCCAGCTCCTCGGCGCGGGTGATCCCGACATAGGCGAGGCGCCGTTCCTCCTCGAGCCCCTTCAGGCCGGATTCGTCCATGCTGCGCTGGGACGGGAACAGCCCGTCCTCCCACCCCGGCAGGAACACGATGGGGTATTCCATCCCCTTCGCGGCGTGAAGCGTCATGATCGACACCTCCTCGGCCTGCTCGCCCTCGGCCGCGTCCATGACCAGCGCCACGTGGTCCAGAAAGCCCTGCAGGTTCTCGAACCCCTCGAGCGCCTTCACCAGTTCCTTGAGGTTCTCCAGCCGCCCGGGCGCGTCGGGCGACTTGTCGTTCTGCCACATCGCCGTGTAGCCGGATTCATCCAGCATCTTCTCGGCCAGTTCGACGTGGTTCACGGTCGTGTCGAGCGCGTCGGCGTGCCAGCGGCCCATCTGGGCGGTGAAGGCGCGCAGGTTGGCGCCGCCCTTGCCGCCGAGCGCGCCGCTTGCGACGACCGACGCCGCGCCCTCGATCAGCGACAGGCCCTCGGCCCGCGCCTCGCGCTGGATGGTCTGGATCGCCTTCTCCCCCACCCCGCGCTTGGGGACGTTCACGATCCGCTCGAAGGCGAGGTCGTCGGTCGGCGAGACGGCGAGGCGGAAATACGCCATCGCGTCCCGGATTTCCTGCCGCTCGTAGAAGCGGGGGCCGCCGATCACGCGGTAAGGCAGGCCAATGGTGAGAAAGCGGTCCTCGAAGGCGCGCATCTGGTGGGTGGCGCGGACGAGGATCGCGATGTCGTTGAGGCTGCGCTTGCCGACGGAATGGCGGTGGCCCCCGTGGAACGCCTCGATCTCCTCCCCGATCCAGCGCGCCTCGGCCTCGCTGTCCCAGTGGCCGATCAGGCGCACCTTCTCCCCACCCTGCGCTTCGGTCCACAGCGTCTTGCCGAGCCGGCCCTTGTTCGCGGCGATCAGCCCCGAGGCCGCGGCGAGGATGTGGGGGGTGGAGCGGTAGTTCTGTTCCAGCCGGATCACCTGCGCGCCGGGGAAGTCCTGTTCGAACCGCAGGATGTTGCCGACCTCGGCCCCGCGCCAGCCGTAGATCGACTGGTCGTCGTCGCCCACGCAGCAGATGTTTCGGTGCGCCTGCGCCAGCAGGCGCAGCCACAGGTACTGCGCGACGTTCGTATCCTGGTATTCGTCCACGAGGATGTAGCGGAAGCGGTCCTGCCACTGCGCCAGCACATCCGGGTGCGCCTGGAAGATCGTCACGCAATGCAGCAGCAGGTCGCCGAAGTCGGCCGCGTTCAGCTCCAGCAGACGCCGCTGGTATTGTTCGTAGAGCGCCGCGCCGCGGCCGTCATAGGCCTGCGATTCGCCCGCCGGCACGCGCGAAGGCGTGAGCGCGCGGTTCTTCCAGCCGTCGATCAGCCCCGCCAGCATCCGCGCGGGCCAGCGCTTCTCGTCGATGTTCTCGGCCGCGATCAGCTGCTTCAGCAGGCGGAGCTGGTCGTCCGTGTCGAGGATCGTGAAGCCGGGCTTCAGGTGCAGGTCGCCCGCGCCGACCAGTTCCGCATGGCGGCGCAGGATCTTGACGCTGATGGAATGGAACGTGCCGAGCCACGGCATCCCCTCGACCGTCTCGCCCAGCAGGCGGGCCACGCGGTCCTTCATCTCGCGCGCGGCCTTGTTGGTGAAGGTCACGGCGAGAATGCGGCCCGGCGTCGCGCGGCCCTGCGTCAGAAGGTGGGCGATCCGCGTCGTCAGCGCGCGGGTCTTGCCGGTGCCCGCGCCCGCGAGCAGCAGGACCGGGCCGTCCAGCGTCTCGACCGCCTGCCGCTGCGCGGGGTTCAGGCCGTCGAGATAGGGCGTGGGCTGCCCCGCGGCCGCGCCCATCGCGCGCTGCGACAGGGGGATGCGGGCGGGGGCGGCGGCCGCGGCCTCGAAGGCGTCAAAGTCGTCGAACTGGCTCATGGGTCCCAGCATAGACAACGCGGCCTTCCGTGGGAAGGCCGCGTTCCTGTTACGTTCGCGGATAGCGAGCCGTTGCTGCCGCCGGTCAGTGGGCGGGCTTGTCCCCGCGGGTCTTGATCAGCGACCAGGCGACGCCTGCCGCCAGGATCACGAAGGTCACGCCGAGCGAGATCGACGGCGGCACCTTTTCGATCCCCAGCAGGTCCGCGACGATCACCTTGCCGCCGATGAAGATCAGCAGGATCGCGAGCGCGGGCTTCAGGTAGACGAAGCGGTGCAGGATCGCGGCCAGCGCGAAATAGAGCGCCCGCAGGCCGAGGATCGCGAAGATGTTCGAGGTGTAGACCAGATAGGGGTCGGTCGTGATCGCGAAGATGGCGGGCACCGAATCGACGGCGAAGACCAGGTCGGCGAACTCGATCGCGACCAGCGCCACGAACAGCGGGGTCGCATACAGCAGCGTCCGGCCCGACGGCCCCGGCTGGCGGACGAAGAAGCGGTTGCCCACGAAGCCGTTCGTCACCCGCATGTGGCGCGTGAGCCAGTTCAGCATCCTGCTTTCGCTGGGGTCGGCGTCTTCCTCGTGGCCCGACATCAGCATCCGCACCCCGGTGAAGATCAGGAACGCGGCGAACACCAGCAGCACCCATTCGTAGCGCTGGACCAGCGTCGCGCCGAACCCGATCATGATCGCGCGCAGCACGATGACGCCGAGAATGCCCCAGAACAGCACCCGGTGCTGCAGGTGACGCGGCACGGCGAAGAAGCCGAAGATCGTGGCCATCACGAACACGTTGTCCATGGCGAGCGATTTCTCGACCACGAAGCCGGTCCAGTATTCCAGCGCGGGCTGCTGGCCGAGCTGCAGCCAGACGAAGCCGCCGAAGGCCACGCCGATCGTGATGTAGAACAGCGACAGCATCAGCGACTTGCGCACGCCGATCTCCTGGTCGCCCCGGTTCAGCACGCCGAGATCGAGGACCAGCAGCACGACGACGACGGCAAGGAAGGTCAGCCACATCCACGCGGGCTGACCCATGATGAGTGATGAAAGATCCATGTCTTTTCCTCTGGGTGGTCACGAAGAAGCGACCGACATCACGATCCGCGAGGATCGCCAGAGGGGCCCGGCCGTGCTCCCACCTAGCGCGATCAACCGGCAGTTCAAGACAAAGTTGCGCTTTTGCGTGCGCGGCGTTACGGGATTTCCATGTCGAGCAGCCTTCATCCCCGCACCCGCGCCGTCCACGCCGGCACCCGTCGCAGCCAGTACGGCGAGATGGCCGAAGCATTGTTCCTGACGCAGGGCTTCGCCTACGACAGCGCCGAACAGGCCGAGGGACGGTTCCAGCAATCCGGCCCCGACGAGTTCATCTACGCCCGCTACGGCAACCCCACCAGCCGCATGTTCGAGGACCGGATGGCGTCGCTGGAAGGGACCGAGGACGCCTTCGCGACCGCCTCGGGCATGGCCGCCGTGAACGGGGCGCTGATGGCGCTGGTCAAGCCGGGGGACCGGGTGATCGCGGCGCGGCAGCTGTTCGGGTCGTGCCTGTATGTGCTCGACATCCTCGCCCGCTTCGGGGTGGACGTGACGCTGGTGGACGGCACGAAGCTGGCGGAATGGGACGCGGCGGTGACGCCCGGCACCCGCGCCGTGTTCTTCGAAAGCGTGTCGAACCCGGTGCTCGAGGTCATGGACATCGCCGGCATCGCCCGGATCGCCCACGCGGCGGGCGCGGTAGTCGTGATCGACAACGTGTTCGCCACGCCCGTCTTTTCCCGCGCGGCCGCGCAGGGCGCGGACGTCATCATCTACTCCACCACCAAGCACGTCGACGGGGGCGGGCGCTGCCTCGGCGGCGTCATCTGCGGCACGCGGCAGTTCGTGCGCGAGGTGGCGGAGCCGTATCTCAAGCACACCGGCGGCGCGATCAGCCCCTTCAACGCCTGGATCATGCTGAACGGCCTGACGACGATGGACCTGCGCGTGCGCGCGATGGCCGACAGCGCGATGCGGGTCGCATCGGGCCTCGACGGGGCAGGGGTTCGGGTGATCTATCCGGGGCTGCCGGGGCATCCGCATTATGACCTGGCGATGCGGCAGATGGGGACGGGCGGCACGATGATCGCGCTGGACCTCGGGTCGAAGGACGCGGCCTTCGCGTTCCTGAACCGCCTGCGGCTCATCAGCATCTCGAACAACCTCGGCGACGCGAAGTCGATCGTGACCCATCCGGCCACCACCACCCACCAGCGCCTGTCGCCCGAGACGCGGGCGGCGTCGGGGATCACCGAGGGCATGGTGCGCCTGTCGATCGGGCTGGAGGACGCGGGCGACATCCTGGCCGACCTGATGCAGGCGATCGGCTGAGGGCCGCGGGGCCGCTTTCAAACGCGGCCGCCGCTTCCCATATCCGCCGCGGCCGCGACTTTCGGGCAGGAGCCCCGCATGACCCAGAACCGCCCCTTGAACCCGGTCTATCCGGCGCTGAACCGCAGCTACCCGTCCGACTTCACGGTGGACGACCAGTACCGCGCGACCCTGCCCGACCTGCAGAACGGCCCCGCGAGCCTGATCGTCGGCGCGCGGCGGCTGATCCAGCATGTCGGCATCTCGAACTTCCGCCTGCCGATCCGCTACCGCCGCAAGGATGGCGGAGAGATCGTGCTGGAAACCAGCGTGACCGGCACCGTGAGCCTCGACGCGGGGCGCAAGGGCATCAACATGTCACGGATCATGCGCTCGTTCTACGCCCACGCCGAACAGCAGTTCTCGCTTGGGGTGCTGGCGGCGGCGGTCAGCGACTACAAGGACCACCTCGACGCCTTCGACGCCCGGCTGCAGATGCGGCTCAGCTACCCGATGCGGGTGGGGTCGCTGCGGTCGGGGCTTGAAGGCTGGCAGTACTACGACGTCGCGATGGAACTGATCGACCAGGGCGGCGAGCGGCTGCGGGTGATGCATTTCGACTATGTCTATTCCTCGACCTGCCCCTGCTCGCTGGAACTGAGCGAGCACGCGCGCGAAAGCCGCGGCCAGCTGGCGACGCCCCATTCGCAGCGGTCGATCGCCCGGATCTCGGTCGTGATGAACGGCCACGACAAGCTGTGGTTCGAGGACATGGTCGCGCTCTGCCGCCGGGCCGTTGCCACCGAAACGCAGGTGATGGTCAAGCGCGAGGACGAGCAGGCGTTCGCGGAACTGAACGCCGCGAACCCCATCTTCGTCGAGGATGCGGTGCGCGCCTTCGCCCGCGAGCTGGAGGCAGACCCCCGGATCGGCGACTTCCGCGTCATCGCGAGCCACCAGGAATCGCTGCACTCGCACGATGCGGTCAGCCTGCTGACCGAAGGCCCGACGTTCGAGCAGGTAAGCCTCGATCCCGCGACCTTCGCGGGGCTGCGCGCCTGACCCGGCGGTCCCCGCTCAGGGCACGTCGTCGATGATCGCCCGTCGCGACGCGGACGCGAATTCGCGCCGCAGGTTCGTCGTCACGACCAGCACCGTTCCCGCGAGCAGCCCCAGCGGCCCCAGCATCCAGCCCGCCGCGCCAAGTGCAAAGTAGACCGCGCGCAGCCCGGCGTTGAAGTTGCGGGCGGCGTTGATGTTGACCTCGGCCGCGGCGCGGGCGCGCCGCAGCGCGTTCGGGGCCGCGGGATCGTTCGGGACCGCCGCCATCATGATCGCGCAGTAGCCGAACAGGCGGTACGACCAGATGAACTTCAGCAGCGCGTTGGCCACGAAGCCGAGGATCAGCAGGATCTTGAGCTTGAGAAGCAGCGTCGGGATCTCGCTCGCGTCCAGTTCGCGCGCGAGTCCGCTAAGCGGCTCGGTGTTGCCGATCAGCGCCAGCCCGCCCCCCAGCGCGATCATGCAGGCCGAGGCGTAGAACGCCGTACCCTCGCGCAGGCCCACCAGCGTGTTGCCGTCGAAGATGCGGCTGTCGCGGGTGACGAGCTCTGCCATCCAGTCGTGCCGGTAGCGCTTCATCAGGTGCGACACGGACGGGCGGCCGCGCGGCGGATGCTCGATCAGCTGCCCGATCCCGAACCAGGCGGCAAGCAGCAGCACGAGCGCCGCGACGTCGGCGACCGTAAGGGTCAGGGGCAGGTTGTTCAGCAGTTCCATGGCCGCAGACTAGCCGCACGCCGCGGCGCGGGCCAGCGTTCCCGGATGCGTCCCGGATGCGTGCGGGCGGCGTTCACGGCCCTTGAACGGCGCCGCGCGGGTTCTAGATTCGTGGTGTGCCGGATGGCGTGACGCGCCGGCATGTGGCCCGCCCGGATGACCGGGGGGCGGCAACTCACATCGCTTATGAAGGATGCGAACATGCGTAACATGGATCTTGCCCCGCTCTATCGCGCCTCGGTCGGCTTCGACCGGATGGCCGACCTGATGGACCGGGCCCTTTCGGCCGACATCGCCGCGCCGACCTATCCGCCCTACAACATCGAGAAGACGGGCGAGAACGCGTACCGGATCTCGATCGCGGTGGCCGGCTTCTCGGCCGACGATCTCAACGTCGAGATGAAGGACGGCGCCGTGATCGTGTCGGCCCGCAAGGCCGAGGATGACGGGCAGCATACCTACCTGCACCGCGGCATCGCGACCCGCGCGTTCGAACGCAAGTTCGCGCTGGCCGACCACGTCCGCGTCGAGGGCGCGAGCCACGTCGACGGGATGCTGCACATCGAACTGCTGCGCGAAGTCCCCGAGGCGCTGAAGCCGCGCAAGATCGCGATCTCGCGCACGGCCGCCCGCACGGTCGACGCGCAGCCTGATGACGCCCGGCAGGTCGAGCAACTGGCCAACTGATCCGCCCCTCGGGACCGGATCTTCGGGGCGCAGCGCCGTTGGGGCGCTGCGCCCTTCTTCATGCCGGCTGCCGTTTCAGCCCGATCACCCGGCCCACCTGGGGCGGCACGGGCAGCGCCGCGTGGGCCGCCGCGACCGCCTGCAGCCGCGCGAGGACCGGCGGCTCCCACGGCGCCACCCGCCGCGTGGACAGGTCCACGCTGAGGACCAGGTTCTCGGTGACCGCGGCCACGAAGCCGGCACCGGCATGCGCCATCGTCTGCACGTAGTGCAGGCGCTTGGCGTCGACGGCGAGCACCTGCAGCGATATCCGGACCCTGTCGCCCGCGTTCAGTTCGCGCAGGTAGTGGATATGCGCTTCCGCCGTGAACACCGACATGCTGCCGGTCGCGGTCTGGTCCGGCCCCACGCCCAGCCCGTTCAGGGCGGTGTCCACCGCATGGTCGAACAGGACGTGGTAATAGGCCATGTTGAGATGGCCGTTGTAGTCGGTCCAGTTATCGCGGACCACCTGCTCGGGGGTGAGGATCGGGGCCGCGATCTGGGCCGCGATCCGGGCCGGGGCGAAGGCAGGGTTGGTCGCGTCGCCTGTCATTCGTGCCTCCCATCCATCATCGGTGCCGCGGTCGGGGGTTTCGCAACGACCCCGGGCAGCGTAGAAACCCCCGACTGCAAAGGGAAGCCATGCCATGATCGGCCGTCTCAACCACGTCGCCATCGCCGTGCCGGATCTTCAGGCGGCAGCTGCGCGCTATCGCGACACGCTGGGCGCGGTCGTGCGCGATCCGCAGGACGAACCGGACCACGGCGTCACGGTCGTCTTCATCGAACTGCCGAACACCAAGATCGAGCTTCTGCACCCGCTCGGGGACGACAGCCCGGTGCGCGGCTTCCTGGACAAGAACCCCTCGGGCGGCATCCACCACCTGTGCTACGAGGTCGAAGACATTCTCGCCGCCCGCGACAAGCTGCGGGCAGACGGCGCGCGGGTACTGGGCGACGGCACGCCCAGGATCGGCGCCCACGGCAAGCCGGTGCTGTTCCTGCACCCCAAGGACTTCGACGGCTGCCTTGTCGAACTGGAGCAGGTCTGATGTCCATCACCGGCGCAATCGTCCTTTACGCCACGCTGTGGTTCCTGTGCCTGTTCCTGATGCTGCCTATCGGGCATCGCAGCCAGGAAGACGAAGGCAGCATCGTGCCGGGCACCCACGCCGGGGCCCCGTCCGAGGCGAGACTGGCCCGCAAGGCGATCTGGGCCACGCTGCTGTCGACGGCGATCTTCGCGGTGATCGCGTGGGTCATCCTGGCGGACATCGTGACCCGCGCCGACATGACGTCGTTCAACCCGCTGGGGGTCTGATCCGGCCGTCGCGCCGCGTGACCAGGTGGAAGAGGTGGGTGAAGGACGCGGCCGCCAGCACCGGCACGACGACGTTCACCACCGGGACCGTCAGCAGCGCGGCGATCGCGACGCCGAGCGCCACGACCGCGACCCGCTCGCGCCGGCGCAGTTCGTCGGCGTGGTCGGGGCCGACATGGCGGCGCGCGACCATGGCGAAGAACTCGCGCCCCAGCAGCCAGCCGTTTGCGAGGTAGAACGCCACAGGCGCCAGCGGTCCGAGGAACGGCGACAGGATCAGCAGCGCGACCGCGATCCCCAGCGCGGCCGCGACCACGGCAAGCGATTCCAGCAGGCCGTCGAGGAAGTCGGTGGACCGGCCGCGCCGGTCGGGGTAGTGCGCCTGCTCGACCCGCGCCGACACCTGTTCGGAAAACAGCCCCGCGAACCCGGCCGCGACCGGGGTCATCAGGAAGAAGCCGAGCACCGGGAACAGCGCGAGCGATCCCCATGACAGCGCCGGGCCGATCTCGACCGCGCCGATCCATGGCAGGGTGAGCAGGTCGGGGCCGAACGCGGCGATGGCCCAGAAGATCGCGGCCTGCAGCGCCACGAACAGCAGGATCGTCAGCGCGACGCCCAGCATGACGACGCCGAAGATGCGGGGCCGCAGCAGGTCGGTGAAACCGCGCGCCAGCGCGAGCGGCAGGGCAGCAAGTCCCGTCATGGCAGGAAGCTGGTGATCGCCGCCACGTCGGGGCGCGGCCGGTCGGGAATGTCGCTGCCGCCGCGGGTGCCGATGTGGATGAAGCCCGCCACGCGTTCATTCGGGCCGAGGCCCAGATGCGCCTGCGCGAAGTCCGCGTCGCTCGCCCGTCCCGAAAGCCACGACGCGCCCCAGCCCGACGCGAGCGCCGCGTTCAGGAGCGACAGGCAGACGGCGCCCGCGGACAGGAACTGCTCCCACTCGGGAACCTTGTGTCCCGCCTGCGGCGAGGACACGACGGCGACGATCACCGGCGAGCCGAAGGCGTCGCGCGCCTTGGCCACCGCCGCCTCGTCCCCGCCGCACGCGGCCACGTAGTCGCCCAGCACGGGGGCGAGCCGGTCCAGCGTCGCGCGTTCCAGCACGACGAAACGCCACGGGACCAGTTTTCCGTGGTCGGGCACCCGGGCCGCGATGGTCAGAAGCTCGGCCAGCTCCGACCGCGACGGTGCCGGACCCCGCAACGTCCTGGGCGGGTGGGACCGCCTGCGGCGAAGGAAATCCAGCGTCTCGGTCATGTCGCCTCCGGTCGTTCCAGGATCAGCCGCGCAGGATCGAGCGGCCGGCGTATTCGGCGGTTTCCCCCAGCATCTCCTCGATCCGGATCAGCTGGTTGTACTTGGCCAGCCGGTCCGACCGGGCCAGGCTGCCGGTCTTGATCTGGCCGCAGTTCGTGGCCACCGCAAGATCGGCGATGGTCGCGTCCTCGGTCTCGCCCGAGCGATGCGACATGACGCTGGTGAAGCCGGCGCGATCGGCCATGCGGACGGCGTCGAGCGCCTCGGACAGGGTGCCGATCTGGTTGACCTTCACCAGCAGGCTGTTGCCGCAGCCGCGCGCGATCCCCTCGCGCAGCCGCTCGGGGTTGGTGACGAACAGGTCGTCGCCGACCAGTTGCACCAATCCGCCCAGGCGGTCCGTCAGCAGCTTCCAGCCCTCCCAGTCGTCTTCCGAGCAGCCATCCTCGATCGACAGGATCGGATAGTCGGCGCAGAGCGCGGCGAGGTAGTCGACGTTCTCGGCGGCGCTGAGCGACAGCCCCTCGCCTGAAATCTCGTACTTGCCGTTCTTGAAGTATTCCGTCGCGGCGCAGTCGAGCGCCAGCATGATGTCGTCGCCCGGCTTGTAGCCCGCCTTCTCGATCGCCCGCAGGATGAAGTCGAGCGCGTCGCGGGTGGACGAGAGGTTGGGCGCGAACCCGCCCTCGTCGCCGACGCCGGTCGCGAGGCCGGCGGACGACAGCTCCTTCTTCAGCGTGTGGAACACCTCGGAGCCCATGCGGACGGCGTCGCGGATGCTTTCCGCGGCGACAGGCATGATCATGAATTCCTGGATGTCGATCGGGTTGTCGGCATGCTCGCCGCCGTTGATGATGTTCATCATCGGAACCGGCAGGACGCGGGCGCCGGTGCCGCCGACGTAGCGGTAGAGCGGCTGCGCCGTCGCCTCGGCCGCCGCCTTGGCGACCGCCAGCGAGACGCCGAGGATCGCGTTCGCGCCCAGGCGGGACTTGTTGGGGGTGCCGTCCAGCTCGATCATCATGCGGTCGATCGCCAGCTGCTCGGTCGCGTCCTCGCCCACCAGGTTCTCGGCCAGCTCGCCGTTGACCGCGGCGACCGCTTCCAGCACGCCCTTGCCGAGGTAGCGCCCCTTGTCGCCGTCGCGCTTCTCGACCGCCTCGTGCGCGCCGGTCGATGCGCCCGACGGCACCGCCGCGCGGCCCATGGTGCCGTCCTCGAGCGTGACATCGACCTCGACGGTCGGGTTGCCGCGGCTGTCGAGGATTTCGCGGGCGAAGATGTCGATGATGGCGGTCATGGGCGCGCTCCTGAAAGGGTTCGCCTGTGTCTTAGCCGCCGCGTCCGGGCGGGGGAAGCTTGGTGGCGCTAACCGGCGAAAGGTTCGAGGTCGGCCCAGATCGGCAGGTGGTCGGACGCGCGCCGGGCCAGCGGCGTGTCCAGAACGCCGGTCTGCAGCACCCGCAGCCGGGGCGAGATCGCGATCCGGTCGTAGCGCAGTTGCGGGAAGGGCGCGGGCCAGCTTGGACCGGGCGCGATCACGTCCAGCGGCTGAAGTGATTCCAGCCCGCGATCATCGCGCCATTCGTTGAAGTCGCCCGTCAGCACCAGCGCCTCGGACCCGATCCGGGCGGCCTTCGCGACCAGCCGGGCAAGCTGCTGGCGGCGCGACGACCGGGCCAGCCCGAGATGGATCGCGACCACGGTCACGTCGGGCAGCATCAGCGCCAGCGCGCCGCGCGGCTCGATCCCCGGCAGGGGCAGGCGGCGCAGCCGGGCGCTGGCGGCAAGGTCGGGACGCAGCAGGAGCGTCTGCCCGTGCCAGCCCAGCGACAGGCTGGAGGTGCCCAGATGCGGCGCGGGGACAAGGCCGGTCATGTCCTCGATCAGCGCGCGGGGAAGAGCTTCCGGCCGGGCGCCAAAGCGGAAGTCGACTTCCTGCAGGGCCACCACGTCGGCTTTCAGGTCGGCGATCACGGCAAGGTTCCGCTCGGGCGCGTGGGGGCCGGTCATGCCGCGGCACTTGTGCAGGTTGTAGCTTGCCAGTCTGAACTTCATGCCGTCGTTCTTCGTGCCCGGTTCGTGCGCTGCGACAGAAGTCAGGTGCCGCAGAACGTGACCCGGACCTCTTCCCCGGCCTGAGGGGACAGGCAAAGATCGTCCCAATCGGGGTCGGCGTCAAACGGTGCGGCGAGGGCGCGGTTCAGCCGGTGGAAGGGCTGGAAATCGCCGCCGACGCCCGCGTCGATCACCTGTTGGATGCGGTGGTTGCGCGGGATCCGGACCGGGTTGGCGCGGGCGGCGAGGTCGAGATCGGGCCTGCGCGCGTCCCAGTCGCTGCGCCACGCGGCGAAGGGGGCGGGGTCGGCGAACTCCGCCTGAGCGCTGCCGTCGGCGAGGCCGCGGAAGACGCGGGTGAAGTCGGCCTGCTGCGCGGCCATGATGTCGAGAAGGCGTTCGACCAGCGCGCGATCCCCGGGCGCGGGATCGGCAAGGCCGAGCTTGGCGCCGAACCGCTTCAGCCAGGCCGCCTGGTAAAGCGCGGGGAAGCCGTGGACGACGCGCGTCGCCTCTTCCACCGCGTGCTGTTCCTCGCCCATGATCGGGATCAGGCAGCTTGCAAGCTGCGCGAGGTTCCAGACCGCGACGCGCGGCTGTTCGGACCAGGCGTAGCGCCCGCCCCGGTCAATCGACGAGAACACCGTGTCGGGGTGGTAGGCATCCATGAAGGCGCAGGGGCCGTAGTCGATCGTCTCGCCCGACACGGCCATGTTGTCGGTGTTCATCACGCCGTGGACGAACCCCAGCGCCATCCACGCCGCGACCGTGTCGGCCTGCCGCGACACCACGCCGCGCAGCATGCCCATGGCGTCGCCCGCGTCGGGGTAGTGGCGGGCGATGACGTGGTCCGCCAGCGCCTGCAGCCGCTCGATGTCGCCGCGGATGGCGAAGAACTCGAACGTGCCGACGCGGATATGGCTCGACGCGACGCGGGTCAGCACCGCACCGGGCAGCGCGGTTTCGCGGATCACGGTCTCGCCGGTCGTGGCGGCGGCGAGGGCGCGGGTCGTGGGGACGCCTGCCGCGAACATGAATTCGCTGACGAGGTATTCGCGCAGCACCGGGCCGAGCCACGCGCGCCCGTCGCCCCGGCGGGAGAACGGGGTAGGGCCGGAGCCCTTCAGCTGTATGTCGAAGCGGGCGCCGTCGGGGGCCACGACCTCGCCCAGAAGCACCGCGCGGCCGTCCCCGAGTTGCGGCGAGAGGCCGCCGAACTGGTGCCCGGCATAGGCCTGCGCGATCGGGTCGGCCCCCGGCGGCATCAGGTTGCCGGCCAGCATCGCCGCACCGGCGGGACCGCGCAGCCAGTCGGGATCGAGCCCCAGACGCCGGGCCAGGTCGTCGTTCACCGCGACGAGGCCCGGGTTTCCGACCGGCGTCGGCGCGGTCCGCGAATAGAAGCCGGGTCCAAGGCGCGTGTAGCTGTTGTCGAAACGAGGTGCTGTCATCTGCCTTATCTGGGTCTGGCCCGTCCGGTTTGTAAGGGCCGGCAGAAGGCGCAGACAAGAAAACGGCCCGCCGTCGCTGGCGGGCCGTCTGTTTCAATGACCGTCTCAGCGGTGGTAGCGCAGCCCGCCCCACAGCTTGCTTTCGTCGCGGTGGCGACCGCCCCGGACCGCGCCGATATAGGCGGCGGCACCGGCGATCAGCGACGAGGCGGCCAGCAGGAAGGCCGACAGGATCGCGGCCTGGCGCGCCTTTTCGGCGGCGTCGATCGCGGCCTGGGCCGCCTGCTGCGCGGTGGTCTCGGCTTCCTGGCGCAGCGTCTCGGCCTGCTGGCGCGCGTTCTCGAGCGTGCGCTCGGCCTCGGCCCGGATTTCCTGGGCCTGGGTGACGGCCGCGTCCACGCGGGCGTTCACCTCGGCCTCGGACAGCCCGGTGCGGGCCGCCGCGGCCTGGACGAGGTACTGCCGGTCCCGCTCGCTGATCTCGCCGGTGCGGATCAGCGACATGAGGATGCCGCTCACCTCGCGGCGAAGTGCCGCTTCGGAATAGCCCGCGCCGGGCGCATCCTGCCGCAGCAGCCCGTCGGTCAGGTAGTCGAGCGGGTTCGACGCCAGCCCCTCGGGCAGCGCGTCGGCCAGCGTGCCGTCCGCGGCCGCGCCCGCCGCGGCGCCGCCGGCGGCCTGGCCCAGGCCGGACACCGCCCCGCCCGCAAGCTGGCCCGCACCCGAAACCACGCCGCCGGCCAGCTGGCCCGCGCCCTGCGCGATGCCGCCGATGGCCGAGCCTGCCGCGTTCACGGCGGTGCCCGCCGCGGAACCCACCGCCTGCGCGCCGGTGCCGATGGCGCTGGCCGCGATCCAGCCCGTCAGGATCATGCCGAGCGCCCAGACCACCAGCCCGTGGATCCCGTCCCGCGCCGTGACCTCGTCACGGCTGGACGCATCCACGCGCTTGCGCAGCCGCCCCGCGATGTACCCGCCGAGCATGTAGATGGCGACCATCGAGATGGCCGTGAACAGCGCCGTGAGCGCCAGTCCCCAGCCGCTGATCATGTTCCCGTCCGGGTCGGGCGAGATCGCCCCCAGCCCCAGCGCCGCCGCGAAGGTGGTCAGCACGATCGAGGTGCCGGCGGCGATCGCCGCACCCGCAAGGATGGCGCCCCAGTCGACATAGCCGCGGTCGCTGTCGCCCGGTTGCGGCGCGCCCGCCGAGCCTGGAAGGCTGCTGCCCGAGGTGGAGTTGCGTTGCATCAGCGCAGGCCCAGGAGCGACAGGATGAACAGGACGACCACGACCAGGCCGACGAGATAGATGATCGAATTCATGAGAGTCCCCTTTGCTGGGCCGACGGTGGTGGCGGCCTTCAGGCGTCCAACGTCCCCGGTCGCCGCCAGTTCCGGTTTTTCTGCGCACAATCAAAAGCTAACGCGGGGCGGGACGGGATCCGCGCAGCTGCGCGGCCCATGATCGACACGGTTGCGCCCGGCAACCCCGCGTATTACCCATGTCCCTTGCTTGACAGAGGACCGCCATGAAGTTTCTCGACCTCGCCAAGGTCTACATCCGCTCGGGCGGCGGCGGCGCCGGCTGCGTGTCGTTCCGGCGCGAGAAGTTCATCGAGTACGGCGGTCCCGACGGTGGCGACGGCGGACGCGGCGGCGATGTCTGGGCCGAGGCGGTGGACGGGCTGAACACGCTGATCGATTTCCGCTACCAGCAGCACTTCTTCGCGAAGTCCGGCCAGCACGGGATGGGCGCGCAGCGGACCGGCGCCTCGGGCGACGACATCGTGCTGAAAGTGCCGGCGGGGACCGAGATCCTCGACGAGGACCAGGAAACCGTGATCGCCGACCTGACCCATGCGGGCCAGCGCGTCCTGCTTGCCAAGGGCGGCAACGGCGGCTTCGGGAACCTGCACTTCAAGACCTCGACCAACCGCGCGCCGCGCCGCGCCAACCCGGGGCAGGAGGGGATCGAGCGCACGATCTGGCTGCGGCTCAAGCTGATCGCGGATGCGGGGCTGGTGGGTCTGCCGAACGCGGGCAAGTCCACCTTCCTTGCGGCGGTGTCGAACGCGCGGCCCAAGATCGCCGACTATCCCTTCACCACGCTGGTTCCCAACCTGGGCGTCGTGGGCGTGGACGGGCACGAGTTCGTCATGGCCGACATCCCGGGCCTGATCGAGGGGGCGTCGGAGGGCAGGGGCCTCGGCGACCAGTTCCTGGGCCATGTCGAGCGGTCCAACGTGCTGTTGCACCTCGTCGACGGCACCTCCGAGGACGTGGCGGCGGATGCCCGCACGATCCTGGCGGAGCTCGAGGCCTATTCCCCGATCCTCGCCGAAAAGCACCGCATCACGGTCCTGAACAAGATCGACGCGCTGGACGAGGACACCGCCGCGGAACGCCGCGCCGCGCTTGAAGCCGAGATCGGCGGCCCCGTCATGGCGATGTCGGGCGTGTCGCGCGAGGGCGTGACGGACGTGCTGCGGGCGCTGTGGACGCGGATCGAGCCGACCCGGCAGGCGGCGGCCCCCGAGGACAGCGGGACATGGCAACCCTGAGCGCCGGAAACGTTGACGGCGGGGCCCTGAACGCCGGGCCCCTGAACGCCGGGGCGACCGGGGCGGGCGGCCGCGTTCCGGACATCGCCCGCGCGCGGCGTCTTGTCATCAAGATCGGCAGCGCGCTGCTGGTGGACGGGGGCGGGCTGCGGACCGGATGGCTGCACGCGCTCTGCGACGACGTGGCCGACTGGCGCCGCCGCGGCGCGGACGTGATCGTGGTGTCGTCGGGGTCCATCGCCCTGGGGCGGCGTGTCCTTGACCTGCGCCCCGGTCCCTTGACCCTGGAACAGGCGCAGGCTGCTGCGGCCGTGGGCCAGATCCGCCTGGCCCGCGCCTACGAGGAGATGCTCGCCCCGCACGGCGTCACCACGGGCCAGGTGCTGGTCACGCTGGAGGATTCGCAGAACCGCCGCCGCTATCTCAACAGCCGCGCCACGATGGAGACGCTGCTCGCCCTTGGCGTGGTCCCGATCGTGAACGAGAACGACACCGTCGCCACAGACGAGATCCGCTTCGGCGACAACGACCGGCTGGCCGCGCAGATCGCCGTCACCTGTGGGGCGGACCAGCTGCTGCTGCTGTCGGACGTGGACGGGCTTTACACGGCGAACCCCAAGACCGACCCGGATGCACGCCACATCGCGCTGGTCGACCACATCACGCCCGAGATCGAGGCGATGGGCGGCAATCCGGTCAGCGGGCTCAGCAAGGGCGGCATGAAGACCAAGCTGATGGCCGCGCGCACCGCCGTCGCGGGCGGCTGCGCGATGGCGATTGCCGAAGGCTCGGTGCTGCGGCCGCTGTCGGCGGTCGCGGGCGGCGCGCGGGTGACGTGGTTCCTGCCTGAGGGCGATCCGCAGGCCGCGCGCAAGCGCTGGATCGCCGCGATGAAGCCCCGGGGCGAGCTGGTCGTCGATGCAGGCGCCGCGCGTGCCCTGGCCGACGGGCGTTCGCTGCTGCCGGCCGGCGTCCGGTCGGTCGCGGGCAGTTTCGGCCGCGGCGATCCGGTGCTGATCCTCGACGAGGACGGCACGACGCTGGCGCAGGGGATCGCGCGTTACGACGCCGCGGACTCGCGCCGCATCGCGGGGCTCCGCAGCGACGAGATCGGGGCGGTTCTGGGCTATGATCCGCGCGCGGCGCTGGTCCACCGCGACGACATGGCCGTGGGGCGCTGAACGGGCATCACGGCACGACAGCAAGGGGAACCGACGCCGCCAGCAGCCGTTCCGATGCGGGAAGCGGGAAAGGGGCGCGGATGAGCGACGAACAGATCAAGGTCGATGACCATGCGCCCTCGGACCTGCCCGCCAAGGCGCGCGAGACCTATGGCGAGAAGCTGGAGCTCGGTCCGGCGAAGATCCTCACCCTTGGGTTTCTCGCGGGAATCTTCATCGGCTTCGGCTCGATCGCGTTCCTGGTCGTGAAGGCGGTTCCCGACGCCGCGGTGCCGTTCGGGGTCCTGCAGTTCGCCTCGGGCCTGGCCTTCTCGCTCGGCCTCGTGCTGGTGGTGGTGGCCGGGGCGGAACTGTTCACCGGCAACACGCTGATGCTGGTGCGCCGCTACAGCGGCGAAAGCGCCCTGTCGGACATCCTGGGCGCGTGGGCGCTGGCGTGGCTCGGCAACCTCGCCGGCTCGATCTTCGTGGTGGCGCTGTTCTTCGCCGCCGGCGGGCACGAGGCGGGAGACGGGCTTCTTGCCGGCGCGGCGCTGGAGGTTGCCGGCGACAAGACGGCGAAGGGCGCGTGGGCAACGTTCACGTCGGGCATCCTCGCCAACATGCTCGTGTGCCTCGCCGTCTGGATGACGTTTGCCGCGCGCAGCGTGCAGGGCAGGATCCTCGCGCTGGTGCCACCCATCGCGACATTCGTCGCGGCGGGGTTCGAGCATTCGGTCGCGAACATGTCCCTGATCCCGGCGGGTCTTGCGGTGCTGTGGACCGACCCTGCCGCGACGGCCGATCCCTCGCTGGGGATCGGGGGGTTCCTGCTCAACCTGCTGTGGTCGACGTTGGGGAACATCGTGGGCGGCGGGCTGATCGCGCTTGGCTCCTGGTTCAGCTACGACCGGGATTGACCGCGACCGGACTGACCGGCAACCGGGCCTGACCGGCGGCGTCGCAGGTCGCGGCGCGGCCTTCAGCTTTTCTCGGGGATCCTGCGAAGGTGGGCGCGGCGGCGCTGGCGCGCCTCGCGCAGGTGCGACATGTGCGCGGCGCCGGGTCCGGGCGGGGGCAGGTCCAGCACGGCGCGGCGCAGCTGCGCGATCCCGTCCTCGGACGATTTCGGCAGGCTGCCCGCGTCGATCGGCTTGCCCACCGTGATCTTGTAGGTGTGCCCCGCCTTGTTCAGCACCTCGTTGAACAGCGTCACGTCGCGCAGCGTCGGGTGGACTGCATCCAGCAGGTAGAACAGCGCCGAGTTGCGCGCCCGGATCCGCAGCGGGATCACGGGGGCGTCGAACTTGCGCGCGATCATCACCGCGCTCGCCATCCAGGGCCGCTCGTGCAGGGTAAGCCCGTGGCGCTTGGCCAGCCGCCCCGACGGGAAGATCAGCCCGATCCGGCCCTGGCCCAGGGCGGAGCGGGTGTAGTCCATCGTCGCCTTGGTCTTGGCGTGGCTGCGCTTTTCCACCCGCCATTCGACCGGGGCGATCAGCTCCTCGGTCTGGGGCAGCACGCGGACCATGTCGTGGTTGGCATAGATGAACAGGTCGTCGCGCACGGCCGAGACGACCGCGTGCAGGACGATCCCGTCCGCGATCCCGGTCGGATGATTCGACACGATCAGCGCAGGCCCGGTCGCGGGGATGTTCTCGAGCCCGTCGATCCGCAGGTCGCGCACGATCAGGGCCGAGATGCGGCGCATGATCTCCTCGGTGGGAAGATCGCGGAACTCGGTCGCAAGCTCCATCGTGCGCGGGTAGCGCAGCAGCCGCATCATCGCGGCCTTGGCCAGCCGGTGATGCGGCTTGCCCGAAAACAGCCACGGCGCGCGCTCCTCGATCAGGGGATCGATGCGCTGCTCCATCTCGTCCCTCGCGGTCAGCCGGGCGGGCTGGCCGAACGGCGAGAGACGTTCGTGTGGCGGTCGGTTCATCATCGTCCGTCGATTATCGCCGCCCCCACGCGCGCCTGCAAGCGACCTCAGCCACCCGCCGCAAGGAGACGGGTGAGCATTTCCGCGGTGTTGCGGGACAGCCGCGGCAGGGACGCGATCCGTTCCAGCGCCGCGCGGGCGTGTTTCCGCCGACCCGCGTCATAGCGGGTCCACGTTTCGAACGCGGACGCCATGCGGGCGGTGGTCTGCGGGTTGACCGGGTCGAGCCGCGTCAGCCAGTCGGCGACGAAGTCGTAGCCCGACCCGTCCGCCGCGTGGAAGGCGGCGTGGTTGGCCGACAGGCCGCCGATCAGCGCGCGGAAGCGGTTGGGGTTGCGCCAGTCGAAATCGGGCCGCCCGGCGAGGGTCCTCGCGATCTCCACCGCGCGCCCGGGCGCGGCCGCCATCGGCTGGACCGCGAAGAACTTGTCCATGACGAGACGGTTCGCGCCGAACTCCGTTTCCATCCCCCGCAACGCATCGTCCGCCTGTCCGACCCTGACGAGCGAGGCGAGGGCGCCCATGCGCTCGGTCATGTTGCGGGCGCCGTCCCACAGCGCACGGGCGCGCGCGCCGCCGTCGAGCCGGGTCAGCAGCGACAGCGCCTCGAGCCGGAGCGCGCGCCGCCCCGAAGGCTCTGCGTCGGGCGAGTAGGGGCCGGGCACCTCCATCGCGTCGAAAAGCGCCGCCAGCGTCCCCTCGTGCGCGCGGGCCAGGTCGCGGGCGAGACTTTCGCGCGCGGCGTGGATCGCGTCGGGATCGGGCACGATGCCGCGGTCGTGGAGGAGCGTCGCGATCTCGTCCTCGGGCGGCAGGCGCAGGACCAGCGCGGCGAAGGCGGGGTCTGCGGCGGCGCCGTCGAGGAAGCTGCCGATCGCGCGCACGTAGGCGGCGCCCGCATCCGTGTCGCCGCCAACGCGCGCGATCAGCGCGTCGATGGCGAGGCCGCGCCCCGCTTCCCAGCGGGCGAAGGGATCGGTGTCGTGGGCCAGAAGCGTGGCGCGCCCGGCCTCGTCCAGGTCGTGCCGCAGCACGACGGGGGCCGAGAACCCGCGCAGCGCCGAGACCACGGGACGGCTGCCCAGCCCCTCGAACCGCCAGCCCTGCGTCGGGCCGGTCAGCTCCAGCAGCTCGGTCGGGCGCTGTTCGCCGCCGTTCCGGCCGATGAGGCCCACGGCGACCGGGATCACGCGGGGCGGCTTGTCGGGCTGGCCCGGCGTCGGCTTCGTCGTCTGCGACAGGCTCAGCGTCAGCGTGCCGCCGGCCTCGTCTTCGTCCCACGCCTCAACCAGCGTCACCTCGGGCGTGCCCGCGTCGGTGTACCAGCGGGCGAACTGCGTCAGGTCGCGCCCGGTCGCGTCCTCGAACACCTTCAGCCAGTCCTCGATCGTGCAAGCCTGCCCGTCGTGGCGGTCGAAATAGAGATCCAGCGCCGCGCGGTAGTTGCCGTCGCCCACGAGGCGCTTCAGCATCCCGATCACCTCGGCGCCTTTTTCATAGACAGTCGCGGTGTAGAAGTTGTTGATTTCCTCGTAGTGGTCGGGGCGCGGCGGATGTGCGAGCGGCCCCGCATCCTCGCGGAACTGCCGCGCGCGAAGCGTTACAACGTCCTCGATCCGCTTGACCGCGGCCGAGCGCATGTCGGACGTGAACTGCTGGTCGCGGAAGACGGTGAGACCTTCCTTCAGGCACAGCTGGAACCAGTCTCGGCACGTGATCCGGTTGCCGGTCCAGTTGTGGAAATACTCATGCGCGATCACCGCCTCGATCCGCTCGTAGTCGGTGTCGGTCGCCGTGTCGGGCGAGGCGAGGACCAGCTTGGAGTTGAAGATGTTCAGCCCCTTGTTCTCCATCGCGCCCATGTTGAAGTCGTCCACCGCGACGATGTTGAACACGTCCAGATCGTATTCGCGGCCATAGACCCGCTCGTCCCACAGCATCGACTTCTTCAACGCCTCCATCGCGAAGCCTGCGCGCGGCAGGTCGCCGGGGCGGACCCAGACGTTCAGCGCGACGTCGCGGCCGGTCATGGTGGTGAAGCGGTCGGACAGTGCCTCGAGCTCGCCCGCGACCAGCGCGAACAGGTAGGCGGGCTTCGGCCAAGGGTCGTGCCATTCGGCGAGGCCCGGCTCGGCGGCGACGGGGTTGCCGTTCGACAGCAGGACCGGCAGGTCCGAGCGGATCTGGACGCGGAACGGTGCCATCACGTCGGGACGGTCGGGGTACCAGGTGATGTGGCGGAACCCCTCGGCCTCGCACTGGGTGCAGAAGATGCCGCCGGACAGGTACAGGCCTTCGAGAGCGGTATTCCGCTCAGGGTCGATCTCGACCTCGGTCGACAGGGTGAAGCTGCCGCCGGGCAGGGCGCCCGCCGAGATCGTCAGCGTCTCGTCGCCCATCGTGATCGCCGCCGGGTCCGGTTCCACCCCGTCGATCCTGAGCGAAAGGGTGCGAAGGCCCGCGCCGTCCAGCACCAGGTCGGCCCCCGGCACGGCGGGCGCGAAGTCCAGCTCGGCCCTCACCCGGGTCGCCGTGGGAGCCAGATCGAAGCGGAGCCGCGTCTCGGTCAGGGCGAAGGGGAAGGGCCGGTAGTCGGCCAGTAGGCGGGTTCTTGCCATTGCATCAATACCGGAAAAAATGTTTCACACGCGGAACTTGTGGTCAGAGGAAGTGTTAAGCGCAGGATAGCCGGGTCGCAAGCCGGTGCCTGGCTTGATCCCTGCCTCGCGCCTGCAAGTGAACCTTAGGCACATCGCAAATACTTTTCGAGGAGAGCTGTCATGGCCAACTATGATCCGAACGATCCGCGTCGCACAGATGCCACCGACCCGCACCGCCCGGTTGATCCGAGCGGCCGCAACACCGTCGTGACCGAAACCTACGTCGAGCCGGTCGAGAAGAAAGCTTCGCCGCTGCCGCTGATCATCGGCATCCTGCTGGCACTGGCGCTTGCCTGGTGGCTGCTGTCCACGTTCATGGGCAATGACGAAGTCGTCGTGACTGAGCCGGCCACCACGTCCACCACGACCACCACCGATACCACGACGACCGACACGGCGACGACGACCGCGCCCGCAGTCGTCGACACCCCCGCGGCGACCGGCACCACCACCACGACCGACACCCCGGCCGCGACCGACACCACCACCACCGCGACCGACACCCCGGCCGCGACCGACACGGCCCCGGCCGCGGGCACGACGCCTGCCACCGGCACCGCGCCGGCCACCGGCACGGACACCACGACCACGACCGTTCCGGTCGCCCCCGCCACGAACTGATGGCGTGACCGCTGCCCGTCCGGGCAGCAACGGAAACAGGAACCGCAGCGCCACCGCGCTGCGGTTTTTTCATGCGTCTGCGCCTGATCCCGTCGAAGTCGGGTCACGTCCCTTGTCGAGGTCGCTTGCAGGGCTGCTGCTTGTGCAACAATATTGCGCGGACTAGACAGCGAACGACGTCGCGGATGGGAGAATGCCGGTGAAGATTGGCGCTTTGAAGGAAACGACCGAGGGCGAGGCGCGGGTCGCCGTCACGCCGTCATCGGCCGCTCACCTGCAGAAACTCGGCCACGAGGTGCTCGTGCAGTCGCAGGCGGGGCTTGGGGCCGGCTTCTCGGATGCGCAATACGAACGCGCGGGCGTCACGGTGCTGCCCGATGCCCAGGCGCTGATCGCCGCCGCGGACATCGTCGTGAAGGTGCGCCCGCCCGCCGCGGCCGAGCTTGACCGCCTGCAGGCAGGGCAGACGCTGATCTCGTTCTTCTATCCCGGCCAGAACACCGACCTGCTGGACCGCGCCCGCGACCGCGGCGTGAACGTGCTGGCGATGGACATGGTGCCGCGGATCAGCCGCGCGCAGAAGATGGACGCGCTGTCGTCCATGGCCAACATCGCGGGCTATCGCGCGGTGATCGAGGCCGCGAACAACTTCGGTCGCTTCTTCACGGGCCAGGTGACCGCCGCGGGCAAGGTGCCGCCGGCCAAGGTGCTGGTCGTGGGCGCGGGCGTCGCGGGGCTTGCCGCCATCGGCGCGGCGACCAGCCTCGGCGCGCAGGTCCATGCCTTCGACGTGCGTCCCGAGGTCGCCGAGCAGATCGAGTCGATGGGGGCCGAGTTCGTCTATCTCGACTTCCAGGACGCGCAGGACGGATCGGCCACGGGCGGCTACGCCAAGCCTTCGAGCCCCGAGTTCGCGGCCAAGCAGCTCGAGAAGTTCCGCGAGCTCGCGCCCGACATGGACATCGTCATCACCACGGCGCTGATCCCCGGCCGGCCGGCACCGAAGCTGTGGACCGCCGACATGGTCGCGATGATGAAGCCCGGCAGCGTGGTGGTGGACCTTGCCGCCGAACGCGGCGGCAACTGCGACCTGACGGTCCCGGACCAGCGGATCGTGTCCGACAACGGCGTGATCGTCATCGGCTACACCGACTTCCCGTCGCGCATGGCCGCTCAGTCGTCCGAGCTTTACGGCAACAACGTCCGCCACATGATCGCGGACCTGACGCCGGGCAAGAACGGCGAGATCGTCCACAACATGGACGACGACGTGATCCGCGGCGCGACGGTGACCCACGGCGGCGACATCACCTATCCGCCGCCGCCGCCCAAGGTCCAGGCGATCGCCGCCGCCAAGCCGCGCGAGCGCGCCCGCGAGCTCACGCCCGAGGAACGCCGCGCGACCGAGATCGCGGCCTTCCGCCAGCAGACCCGGTCGCAGGTCGGCATGCTGGCCGCGGGCGCGGCGGTGATGTTGCTGATCGGGCTGGTCGCGCCGGCGTCGTTCCTGTCGCACTTCATCGTCTTCGTGCTGGCGTGCTTCATCGGTTTTACCGTGATCTGGAACGTCGCCCACTCGCTCCACACGCCGCTGATGGCGATCACCAACGCGATCTCGTCCATCGTGATCGTGGGCGCGCTGATGCAGATCGGCTCGGGCTCGCCCTGGGTCATGCTGCTGGCGGCGCTGGCGGTGCTGATGACCGCCGTCAACATCTTCGGGGGCTTCCTGGTCACGCGCCGGATGCTCGCCATGTTCCAGAAGTCGTAAGGGGGAGTCGATGGAGACCACCGTGATCACCACCGCGCCCGCCGGCGCCGACCCCGTCGTGAGCCACGCGGCCCCCGGCATCGTCGAGGCGCTGCCCGCCTACGGCTTCACCACCGCGGCCTACGTCGTGGCGGCCGTCCTGTTCATCCTGTCGCTGGGCGGCCTGTCGGGGCAGGAAAGCGCCAAGCGCGCCGTCTGGTACGGCATCGCCGGCATGGCGCTGGCGGTCGCCGCCACGCTGGTCGGCCCTGGCTCGGGCAACTGGCTGCTGTCGCTCGTCATGATCGCGGTCGGCGGCGCGGGCGGCTATGTCCTCGCCACCCGCGTCCAGATGACCGACATGCCGCAGCTCGTCGCGGCGATGCACAGCCTCGTGGGGCTTGCCGCCGTGTTCATCGGCCTCAACGCGCAGATCGAGCTTGGCCGCGTCGTCCGCGCCCGCCTCAACGGCGCAAGCGACGTGTTCCACGGCTTCGCCGCCGTCCTCGCGCACAAGACCCCGGCCGAGCTTGCAATGCTGAAGGTCGAGGTCGCGCTGGGCGTCTTCATCGGCGCGGTCACGTTCACCGGCTCGATCGTCGCCTACGGCAAGCTTTCGGGCAAGATCGACGGCAAGCCGAAGAAGCTGCGCGGCGGGCACATGACGAACCTGGGCGCGGCGCTTGCCGCGCTGCTGTTCACCGTGCTCTACGTCGCCGGGATCGGCCCGGCGCTTCTGTGGCTGGTGCTGATCCTGCTGCTGGCGGGGTTCATCGGCTGGACGCTGATCATGGGCATCGGCGGCGCCGACATGCCGGTGGTCGTGTCGATGCTGAACAGCTATTCCGGCTGGGCCGCCGCGATGATCGGCTTCACGCTGTCCAACGACCTCCTGATCGTGACCGGCGCGCTGGTCGGGTCGTCGGGCGCAATCCTCAGCTACATCATGTGCCGGGCGATGAACCGGTCGTTCATCAGCGTCATCCTCGGCGGTTTCGGCGGCGAGGCCGGTCCCGCGATGGCGATCGAGGGCGAGCAGGTCGCGATCGACGCCGAGGGCGTGGCGCAGGCGCTCAATGACGCCGACAGCGTCGTGATCGTGCCGGGCTACGGCATGGCGGTGGCCCAGGCGCAGCAATCGGTGAGCGAGCTGACCCGCAAGCTGCGCGCCGCCGGCAAGTCGGTGCGCTTCGCGATCCACCCGGTCGCGGGCCGTCTGCCCGGCCACATGAACGTGCTGCTCGCCGAGGCGAAAGTGCCCTACGACATCGTGCTGGAAATGGACGAGATCAACGACGACTTTCCCGACACCGACGTGGTGATCGTCATCGGCTCGAACGACATCGTGAACCCGGCGGCGCAGGACGACCCGAACAGCCCCATCGCCGGCATGCCGGTGCTGGAAGTCTGGAAGGCCAAGAACGTGTTCGTCAGCAAGCGCGGGCAGGGCACCGGCTATTCGGGCATCGAGAACCCGCTGTTCTTCAAGGAAAACACGCGGATGTTCTATGGCGACGCGAAGAAGTCGGTGGACGCGCTGCTGCCGATGATCGAGTGAGCCGCGCCAGACGCCGGAACGACAAACCCCCGCCACTGGCGGGGGTTCTTCGTTCGGCGATGCAGTAAAGGGAACGGGCGACGAGCCCGTTTGCGTGCGGGTCATGCTAGCGGGCACTCCGACGCTCTATGGCGCGCGAAGAAGTCGGTGGACGTGCTTGCCGATGATCGAATGAGCCGTGTCCGGCCCCGATAGACGCCCGCACCGGCAGGGGTTCTTCGCTTTCCACGGTGCCACTGAAGGAGATGGGCCACGAGCCCGTTTCCGGACGCGCCTTCGACACCACCACTCCGAAGGGCCGCGTCTGCACGAGTGGGCGCGTCCCGGTCCGCTTCGGGCAAGTCGGCGGGTGGGTCGAGGAACCGCCCTCAAGGCCGACCAAGGACCATGGAAACGCCCGTGTCCTCCAGCGGCGCCAGGATCACGGATTGATCTGGATCGGCGTCCCGTCCTTGACCATCGCGTAGATGTCCTCCATCTGCGCGTCCGTCACCGCAATGCAGCCCACGGTCCAGTCGCGCTTCTGCGGCGCGAGGACCTTCCCCTCGGGACCCTGGCCGTGGATGAAGATGTCGTTGCCCGGATGCCGCCCCTGCGAAAGCGCGAAGGCCGCGTCCTGCACGTTCGGGTACGAGATTCCCAGCGACAGGTGGTACCGGCTCTCGGGGTTGCGCCGGTTGATGTAGTAAAGCCCCTCGGGCGTCTTTCCGTCGCCCGAGAACTGCTTGTGCCCTACCGGCTCCGTCCCCAGGCCCACGTCGTAGGCCGCGATGATCGAGGGGCCGCTGAAGAACAGCATCTGGCGCGCGTTCTTGTTCACGACGATCTGGGTGACGGGCGGGCCGTTGTAGGTCTTGAACTTGCTCGGTCCGCAGGACGCCACCAACGCCAGCAGCAGCACACCCGCAATGAGCCTGAATGTCGTAAGCATGTCTCGTCTGTCCCGTTTCCACCATCTTGTGCGTCCCGGCGGCGGTCCGCGCAACCGCCCCGTTTTCACGAAAGGATGAGCGGGCCGGCTATTGGCGGCGTGCCCCGCGCCGTGGCACGGTCCGGGCACAGCTGTCACAGACGAGAAGACGCATCCGATGAAGACGATCCTCGCCCTTGCCGCCCTGCTCGCGCTGTCCGCCTGCGGCATCCCCTTCGTTCCGTTCATCTGAGGTCGTGCCGATGACCCGGACCCTGCGGATGTACGGCCTCGCGCATTGCTCGACCTGCCAGAAGGCCCGGGCCGAACTGGCGCAGGCGGGTTGGAACGTGGATTTCCGCGACGTCCGGGACGCCCCGCTCGACGCGGGCGAGATCGCGTCGATGCGCGAACGCTTCGGCGAGAAGCTGGTCAATCGCGGCAGTCTGACATGGCGCGCCATGTCCGACGCGGAACGTTCGGGCACCCCCGAGGAGATGATCGGTGCCCACCCCGCGCTGATGAAGCGGCCCGCGATCGTCGCGGGCGACCGTCACCTGCTGGGATGGACCGCGAACGTCAAGCGGGCGCTCGACGTTCCCGTCTGAAACGCCGCGCCGCCCGGATCAGGCGGCGGCCTTCAGCACCCGGCCCAGCGTGCCGACCAGTTCGTCGATCTCGGCCTCGCTGATGATGAGCGGCGGGGACAGCGCGATGATGTCGCCGGTGACGCGGACCAGGATGCCCGCCTCGAACGCCGCGACGAAGGCGTCGAAGGCGCGCTTGCCAGGCTGGCCGTCGATCGGCGCGAGTTCCACCGCCCCGATCAGGCCCATGTTGCGGACGTCCACCACGTGCGGGTGGTCGGCAAGGCCGTGCAGCGCATTCTCCCAATACGTCTCCAGTGACGCGGCGCGGGTCAGCAGCCCTTCCTCGGCATAGGTGTCGAGCGTGGCGACCCCGGCGGCCGACGCGATCGGGTTGCCCGAATAGGTGTAGCCGTGGAACAGCTCGATCACGTGGTCCGGCCCCGACATGAAGGCGTCGTGGATCGCGGCCGACGTCAGGACCGCGCCCATCGGGATCACGCCGTTGGTCAGGCCCTTGGCGCAGGTGATCATGTCGGGAACGACGCCGAAATGCTGGCTGGCGAAGGGAGAGCCGAGGCGCCCGAACCCGGTGATGACCTCGTCGAAGATCAGCAGGATGCCGTGCTTGCGGGTGATCTCGCGCAGCCGCTCGAGATAGCCCTTGGGCGGCAACAGGACGCCGGTGGACCCGGCCATCGGCTCCACGATCACGGCGGCGATGGTGTCCGCCCCGTGGAGCGCCACGATCCGTTCCAGTTCGTCGGCCAGGTGGGCGCCGTGTTCCGGCTGGCCGCGGGTCATCCGGTTCTCGGGCAGGTGGGTGTGGGGCAGGTGGTCCACGCCGCCCAGGGCGGTGCCGAAGAAGCGGCGGTTGTTGACGATCCCGCCGACCGAGATCCCGCCGAAGCCCACGCCGTGATAGCCGCGCTCGCGCCCGATCAGCCGGGTGCGGGCCGCATCGCCCCGGGCGCGGTGATAGGCCAGCGCGATCTTCAGCGCGGTGTCCACCGCTTCCGAGCCGGAGTTGCAGTAGAAGACGTGCTCGATCCCCTCGGGCGCGATGTCGACGATCCGGTTCGCCAGCTCGAACGCGGTCGGGTGGCCCATCTGGAACGCGGGCGCGTAGTCGAGCGTGCCGGCCATGTCGGAAATCGCCTGGGTGATCCGCGGCCGGCAGTGGCCCGCGTTGCAGCACCACAGCCCCGCCGTCCCGTCCAGGACCTGCCGCCCGTCGCTGGTCCGGTAGTGCATGTCCTGCGCCGAGACGAGCATCCGCGGCTGCGACTTGAACTGCCGGTTCGACGTGAACGGCATCCAGAATGCGCGCAGGTCGTTCGGGGCGGGTTTTTGGTCCAGTGCCATCGCGGCGTTCTCCGTTGACGGGTGGCTGGCGGGTCCGTCAGGGCCCCGCAGGAAGACGCTAGCACCCCCCCGCGCCGTCAGGCAAGAAGCGTCGCACCGGGCCGGACCGGAGCAGGGGAACCGTGCCGCGGCGAAACGCTTGTGTTCCGGTCACGGCAGGATCAGACATCGCCGGTCAGCAGGTCAGCAGGTCAGCCGCATCATGCCCGATCGTCCGTCAGCCGCGTCATCCACAGCCGTTCCGCCGCCGCCCGTTCCCGATCCTGCCGCGCACGGCCATGCCGGCGGGGCGCGCCCGGGGCTGGTGCTGGCGTGCCTTGGCGTCGTCTATGGCGACATCGGGACCTCGCCTCTTTATGCGCTTCGCGAATCGCTCGTCCACGCGCACGAGCACAACATGGCCGAGACGGCCGTCATCGGCATCGTGTCGCTGCTGTTCTGGACCGTGTGCCTGATCGTGACGCTGAAATACGTGACGCTGATCCTGCGCGCCGACAACAACGGCGAGGGGGGCACGCTGTCGCTTGTCGCCAAGGCGCAGCAGGCGCTGCACCGGCGGACATGGTGGCTGTATCTCATCGGGATCGTGGGGGTGTCGCTGTTCTTCGGCGATTCCATGATCACCCCCGCCATGTCGGTCATGTCCGCGATCGAGGGGATGGAACTGGTCGTGCCGGGCTCGGGCGATTTCGTCGTCCCGGTGACGCTGGTGATCGTCATCGTCCTGTTCTGGGTCCAGCGGACGGGGACGGAAAACGTGGCGCGGCTGTTCGGCCCGATCATGCTGGCGTGGTTCGGCACGCTCGCGGTCCTCGGCGCGTCGCACATGCTGGACGACGCGCGCATCATGCAGGCGATGAACCCGCTGAACGCGCTGCGCTTCATCGCCGACAACGGCTTCGGCGCGCTGCCGGTGATGGGATCGGTCTTCCTGGCGGTCACCGGGGCCGAGGCGCTTTACGCCGACATGGGCCATTTCGGGCGCAGCCCCGTGCGGGTGTCGTGGCTTGCCATCGTGTTCCCGTCGCTCACGCTCAGCTACCTGGGGCAGGGCGCGATGGTCCTGTCCGAACCGGAGCGGGCGGTGAACCCGTTCTTCCTGATGGCGCCGTCCTGGTTCACGCTGCCGCTGGTGGTGCTTGCCATGGCCGCCACGATCATCGCGAGCCAGGCGGTGATTTCCGGCGCCTTCTCGGTCGCGCAGCAGGCGGTGCAGCTGGGCCTACTGCCGCGGCTGGAGATCCAGCACACCTCGGACAAGCAGCTGGGCCAGATCTACCTGCCCAAGGTCAACATGATCCTGATGGTGGGCGTCTGTGCGCTGGTCTTGGCCTTCGGGTCGTCGGCGCGGCTCGCCAGCGCCTACGGGATCGCGGTGACGGGGGACATGGTCATCACCTCGATGCTGGCGATCATCGTGTTCCGCTATGCCTGGGGGTGGCGCTGGCCGGTCGTGCTCGGGATCATGCTGCCGATCCTCGCGCTGGAACTGGTGTTCTTCTACGCCAACATCCTCAAGGTGCTGGACGGCGGGTTCATCCCGCTGATGTTCGCGGGCGTGGTGATCACCTTCATGGTGACGTGGCTGCGCGGCACGACGAAGCTGCAGGCCAGGCTCGCCGCCGAGGCGGTGCCGATGCAGCTCATCGCCGAGCGCCTGACCGCGAGCCCCCCGGTGATCGTCCCCGGCACGGCGGTGTTCCTGACCGCAAACCCGACGATCGCGCCGCCCGCGCTGATGCACAACCTCAAGCACAACCGGGTGCTGCACGACCGCAACTTCATCGTCACGGTGGATGTCCAGACCACGCCACGCGTGCCGCACGGCCAGCGCCTGTCGATCGTGGAGATCGCGCCGCGCTTCTGGTGCGTCCGCATCCGCTTCGGCTACATGGAGCAGCCGAACGTGCCCCGCGCGCTCGCCGACGCGAAGGCGCTCGGCCACAAGTTCGACATCATGTCGACCTCGTACTTCCTGAACCGCCGTTCGCTCAGGGTCGGGAAGGGCCGGCTGATGCCGCTCTGGGCCTCGCGGCTCTATGCCGGGCTCTACCGGCAGTCGTCGGAGCCGACGAACTTCTACCGCTTGCCGACGAACCGGGTCGTGGAGCTGGGGCAGCAGATCAACATCTGAGCCGACAGACTTGGTTCACACCAGCGCCACGATCTTCCGCCGCCGCCAGACCAGGTGGTAATAGGCGCCCTGGCCCAGCATCAGCGCGGCGAAGCCCGCGACGTAGCCCCACCAGACCCCGCCGAGGCCGTGCATCCGCGACAGGGCAAACGCCACCGGCAGCTCGACCAGCAGGATCGAGCCGATGGCGATCGTCATCGGCGGCAGCACGGTCCCGGACGACCGCATGATCCCCGAGAAGATCGAGCCCGCCCCGAACATCAGCGCCGACCAGGTGATGATGTGCAGAAGATGCTGTGCGAGATCCACCACCTGGGGGCTCGAGATGAACAGCGCCACGACATTGCGCGAGAACAGGTAGACCAGCCCGACGATGACGCCGGTGAGGATCAGGTTCATCGTCATCGCCGTCCGCAGCACCGCGTCAAGCCGTTCGGGCAGCCCCGCGCCGATCGCCTGCGCACCGAAGATCGAGGCGGCGATGGCGATGGACAGCGCGGGGAACTGCGCATAGGCGATCACCTGGGTGACCGCGCCGTAGGCGGCGGTCGCGTCGGACCCGAACGAGTTGACCAGCCCCACCAGCACCAGCCCCGACAGCGATCCCACGACAAGCTGCACGCCCGTGGGCAGCCCCAGCTGCAGCACCTGACGCAGCAGGTCCGTGTCCGGCACCAGCCGCGACAGCATGTCCCCGTCGGGGCGCAGCACGTGGTCCGCGCGCCGCAGCCACAGCGCCAGCGCCAGCAGCCCCACGGTCTGCGCGATGCCGGTCGAATACGCCGCCGCCTCGACCCCCATGCCCAGCTGGCGCACCATGACGACGGTCAGGATCGCGGCCACGACCGTCACGATCATCTGGACGACCAGCGGCCGCAGGGTGTCGCCGATCCCGCGCAGGATCGCGGCGACGGCGATGAACTGGAACAGGACCGGCATCGTCAGGAACGCGGCACGCGCATAGCGGACCGCGTTCTCCATGATGTCGGGCGGCGCGCCCATCCACGCAAGGACCGCAGGCGCGCCAATGACGCCGATCACGGCGATGGCGCCGCCCAGCATCAGCGTGACCCCCAGCGCGGTGCCCGCGACCGCGCGCACCACGTCGTGCTTCATCGCCCCCCACGCCTGGCCGATCAGGACGCTGGCGCCCGCGGTGATCCCGATCAGGAACGAGATGAAGAAGAACGCGAGCGGCATGAACGTCGCCAGCGACGCCAGCGCGCGCGTCCCGAGGATCTGACCGATGGCGATGCTGTTGATCGTCATGGTGAGCGACTGCAGGATGTTCTGCGCGATCAGCGGCAGCAGGAAGGCAAGGAAGGTCCGCCACAGCGGCCCCGTGTGCAGTTGCGGTCTGGGGGGCATGAGCCATCCTTGTTGGCGGCGCGGATCGCGCGGCGCCGACGGAACGGGTCCGGCAGCCTGCCGGACGCTACGCCCCCGGGGAACGCACTTCAACATCCCCCGGTCCCACCTGCCTGCGGCGGGCGGACAGGGCAGCGTCGATCGACGCCATGAACTCGGCTTCCGTGGGCGGCATCCAGCCGAAGGCGCGCGCCCGGTCCGACGACATCAGCTTGGCCTGCATCCCCTCGGGCCGGGTGGGGTCATGGACGAGCCGGCCGGTCCAGCCGGCACGCTCCGCCACGATGCGGTAGAGGTCGTCGACTGCGTGATCGCGCCCCGCCCCGACGTTCAGGAGCGGCGGCAGGTCTTCGATGCCCGGCAGCGCCGCGAGGATGAAGCGGGCGAGGTGGTCCACGTCCAGGAACTCGCGCCGGGCCCGGCCGGTGCCCCACACCTCGATCTCGTCCCGGCCCTGCGCCTGCGCGTCCACCACCTTGGTCACGACGGCCGCCAGCAGGTGCGACGCCTCGCTGCCGTAGTGGTCGCCCGCGCCGAACAGGTTGCACGGCAGAAGCGTGCGGTAGGCCCGACCCGGCTTGCGCGAGATGTACTCGCAAAGCCTCGCGCCCGTGATCTTGGCCAGCGCGTAGCCTTCGTTCGTGGGCTCGAGCGGTGCGGCCAGGACGTCGTCCTCGACCAGCGGCTGGCGGTAGTCGCGGGGATACATGCAGGACGAGCCCAAGAACACGAGCCGGCCCACGCCCGCGTCGTCAGCGCCCGCGATGACCGCGTCGTTCATGCGCAGGTTGTCGAGCAGGAAGCCCGACGGGTCGTCGATATTGGCCTGGATGCCGCCGACCCTCGCCGCCGCGTGGATCACCGCATCGACGCGGTTTGCCGCGAACCAGCGCGCGACCGCCGCCCGGTCCGTCAGGTCCAGCCGGCCGCGGGTCGGCGCAAGCAGCGTCAGGCCGGGCGCGACGGCCGGCGCAAGGCGCAGCAGCGCCCCGCCGACCATCCCGGACCCGCCGGTCAGCAAGACGCGCATCAGGTCCTCGCGTAGCGGTCTTCGTAGCGGATGATGTCGTCCTCGCCGAGATAGACCCCGGTCTGGACCTCGATCAGGACCATCGGCACCTTGCCGGGGTTCTCCATCCGGTGGACGGCCCCCAGCGGGACGTAGATCGACTGGTTCTCGGTCACCAGCGTCACGTGGTCGTCCACCGTCACCCGGGCGGTGCCGCTGACGACGATCCAGTGTTCGGAGCGGTGGACGTGGCTCTGCAGGCTGAGCGAGGCGCCGGGATGGACGACGATCCGCTTGACCTGGAAGCGTTCGGCCAGCACCAGCGTCTCGAACCAGCCCCAGGGGCGGTGGTCGCGGCGAAACGCCTCGGCCTGGCGCTTGTCGCGGGCCTTCAGCGCCGAGACGGCCAGCTTCACGTCCTGCGCCCGGTTCATGTCGGCCACCAGCACCGCGTCGCTGGTCGCCACCACCATCACGTCCTTCAGGCCGATGCCGACGATCTCCATGTCCTCGCTGTCGGACCGCATCAGCACGTTGTCGCAGTCGATCGCGGTGGACCGGGCGTCCGTCACCGCGCCGCGCGGGGCGGGGGCGCCGTCCTGCGCCTCGCGCCAGATCGCGTCCCAGCCGCCGAGGTCGGACCAGTGGTCGGTGAAGCGCACGACCGACAGGTTGTCGGCCTTTTCCATCACCGCGTAGTCGACCGACTGGTCGCGCAGGCCGTTCCACGGATCGGGCGCAAGCCGCAGGAAGCCGAGATCGGCCTGCGCGTCCGCGAGGGCCTGGCTGACGGGAGCGATGAAATCGGGGGCGTGCTGGCGGAACGCCTCGATCATCGTCCGGGCCGAGAACAGGAAGATTCCCGCGTTCCACAGGAAGCTGCCGTCCGCGAGCATCCGCTGCGCGGTGGCCGCGTCGGGCTTTTCCACGAAACGCTCGAGGTCGGACGTCTGCTGATCGGGTCCGCCCGCGACCTGCAGGTAGCCGTAGCCGGTTTCCGCCCGCGTGGGCTGGATGCCGAAGGTCACGATCCGCCCGGCCTTCGCCAGCGGAACGCCCGCGTCGACCGCGCGGCGGAAGGCGGCGACATCCGGGACGGCATGGTCCGACGGCGCGACGAGCAACAGCGCGTCGGGGTCCTGCTCGCTGGCGTACAGCGCGGCGGCGAGCACGGCAGGGGCGGTGTTGCGGCCCGAGGGCTCGATCAGGATCGCCTCGGGCTCGATCCCGATCTCACCCAGTTGCTCGGTCACGATGAAGCGGAAATCGGCGTTCGTCAGCACCAGCGGCGCGGCGTAGCCTGGCCCCGACAGCCGCAGCGCCGATGCCTGGAACAGCGTCTCCTTGCCCAGCAGCGGCGCGAACTGCTTGGGAAACGACTTGCGCGACACGGGCCACAGCCGCGTGCCCGACCCGCCCGCCAACAGAACCGGAGTCACTTCGTTCATTCTCTCGCTCCATCTGCGCGGCCGCACGAGCCCGGCCGCAGGTCTCGCGCAGTAGGGGCAATTCCGCCCTGGACCGCAACGGATTGTTGCTGCACGCGCTGCGCGAGTCTGCGGCTGTTGACTGCCGGCAACGTCAGTCGCCGATCACTCCAGCACGCCATAGGTGCGCCGCGCGAGGCGCTCGGTCTGCAGAAGCCGCAGGTCCTCGGCCACCATCTCGGCCACCAGCTGCGGGAACGGCGTCGTGCAGGTCCAGCCCAGCTTCTCGCGCGCCTTCGTGGCGTCGCCGCAAAGCTCGTCCACCTCGGTCGGGCGGAAGTAGACCGGGTCGATCTCGATCAGGCAGCGGTCCGAGCCGCGTTCGAAGCCACGCTCGTCCACGCCCGCGCCGCGCCATTCGAGATCGATCCCCGCCTCGCGGAAGGCCAGCTCGCAGAACGCGCGGACGCTGTGCATCTTGCCGGTGGCGAGCACGAAGTCGTCGGCCGTGTCGTGCTGCAGGATGCGCCACATCCCTTCGACGTAATCGCGGGCATGGCCCCAGTCACGCAGCGCGTCGAGGTTGCCGAGGTACAGCCGGTCTTGCAGGCCAAGCGTGATCGCCGCGACGGCCCGCGTGATCTTGCGCGTCACGAACGTCTCGCCCCGGATCGGGCTCTCGTGGTTGAACAGGATCCCGTTCGACGCGAACATCCCGTAGCCCTCGCGGTAGTTCACCGTGATCCAGTAGGCATAGAGCTTCGCCGCCGCATAGGGGCTGCGCGGCCGGAACGGCGTCGTCTCGGACTGCGGGGATTGCTGCACCAGCCCGTACAGCTCGGATGTCGAGGCCTGGTAGAAGCGCGTCGTGCCCTCCATCCCCAGAAGGCGGATCGCCTCCAGCAGGCGCAGGGTGCCGATCCCGTCGGAGTTCGCCGTGTATTCCGGCATCTCGAAGCTGACGCGCACGTGGCTTTGCGCGGCGAGGTTGTAGATTTCGTCCGGCCGCGTCTCGGCGACCGTGCGGATCAGCGCGGTCGCGTCGGTCATGTCGCCGTAGTGCAGGTGAAAGCGGCTGTTGCGGTGCTCGTCGATCTGCAGGTGGTCGATCCGCCCGGTGTTGAAGCTGGACGACCGCCGCTTGATGCCGTGGACGACGTAGCCCTTGGCCAGCAGCAGCTCGGCCAGGTACGCGCCGTCCTGCCCCGTGATCCCGGTGATGAGAGCGGTCCTGGTCACGCGTGGTCCTTTCGGCTGCCGTTCAGAAGCGGTCCGCCACGGACTGCACGACCTCGCGCAGGCGGCCGATCTGGTCCGGGATCGGATAGTGGTGGTTGCCGGTGAACAGCCCGTTCACGTCCACGTCCTCGGCCGCCTCGAACGTGCCGCTGCGGGCGTGGTCGAGCTTGTCGATGACGGGGTTAGCAAGGAAGTTGCCGGTGACGATGGGGCGGCACTCGATCCCTGCATCTCGCAGCGCGGCGACGAGGTCGGGGCGGCGGCCGGCCAGGCGGCCGGTCAGGGTCAGGGCGAAGCCGAACCACGACGAGGCGCCGGTTTCCGTCTGGATGCGGACGCAGTCGAGCCCGTCGAACGCCTGGCGGAAGATCTCGGCATTGGCGCGGCGCCGGGCGATGAAGCCCGGCAGTTTCTCGAGCTGCGGGATCCCCAGCGCCCCTTCCAGTTCCAGCGGGCGCAGGTTGTAGCCCGGCAGGACGAACCGGAACTGACGCACGAACGGGTCCGGGTCCAGCGGCAGGTGGGTGTCGGCGGGCAGGTCGCGGGTCCAGCCGTGGGCGCGCATCGACAGCATCGTGTCGTGAAGCTTGCGGTCGTCGGTGACGACCATGCCGCCTTCCATCGTGCAGATATGGTGCGAGAAGAAGGAAGAGAACGTGCCGAACAGCCCGAACGTCCCTGCCTGCCGCCCGCCCAGCGTCGCGCCCATCGATTCGCAGTTGTCTTCGGTCAGCACGATGCCGTTCCGGTCGCAGATCTCGCGCAGGCGCACGGCGTCGACCGGGTTCCCCAGCAGGTTGACGGCGAACACCGCGCGGGTCCGCGGCGTGATCGCGGCCTCGAGCTTGTCCAGGTCGATGTTGAGCGTGGCCGGGTCGATATCGACGAAGCGCAGTTTCAGGCCCGCCTGCGAGACCGGGAAGTAGGTCGTCGACCAGCTGACGGCCGGCACGATCACCTCGTCCCCCTGCCGCCAGCCGAGATCGGGGTGCCAGAACGCGGAGGCAATGGCGAGAAGGTTCGCGGCCGACCCCGACGAGGTCATCACGGCGTAGCGGCTGCCGAAATGCCGGGCGAACGCCTCCTCGTAGGCGCGGACCTCGGCCCCCATGGTGAAGCGGCCGGACGCGATCACGCGGGCGAGCGCCTGGTGTTCGGCGTCGTCCCAGGTCGTCGAGGCGAGGGGGTAGAACATCGCGGCTCCGGCGTCGTTTCGCATACCGCTCTAGCGCAGGGGCAAGGGCAGGGGAATGGCGACATACGCGGCGGGGCCGCTGGAGGGCGCTTGCTCGGCCTGTCGGACGCGCGCCCCGGCGATCTGGAGCCGGTCCAACGCGACAAGGCCCGCCGAAGCAGGCCCGTGTCGATGGTCGTCAGGCGCGTGTCGGGGCGGAAGCGCCCGCGCTTAGCCGCCCCAGTGGCGGACCGGGCCGCAATCCATGTGGACGAAGTTCGAACTGGAGTACTTGCCGACGCCGCCCGCCTGGCAGGACGCGGCCGCCTTGTACATCTGCGCGACCGAGCGCGACTTCAGCCGCAGGTCGGCGGCCTTGCCCTTCATGTGCAGAGAGTTGCGCGCCACGCCCGAGCTGCGCGACCGCAGCATGGCGTTGGTCTTGGGCGAACGATAGCCCGACAGCATCATGTAGGGTTCGTTGGTCTGCAGCAGCCGGTGCGACGCCGCGGCCACGTCGACCGTGCGCGGGTCGACCCCGATCACTTCGCCCGTGCGCCAGTCGCGCATGAAGATGTTGATCTCGTTCAGCGCGTCGCGGATGTACTTGCCTTCGACCCAGTAGACCGTGTCGATGCTTTCGCCGGTGCGGCCGGAATACATCCGCACGCGGCGATAATCGCCCGCGCCGCGAAGGACGCCGAACGCGTTCGCCATAACGGGGGCTGCAGCAACCGTCGTCGCGGCGAACACACCGAGTATGCCGCGACGCGAGAATTGGATGGTCATGTTCTGATCCGCCTGTCCTGCATTCGTTATGCTTGCCACCGGAATGGCACGCCCGGTTTAGTCCGGACCTGTTAACAATATGTCACTGCGCCGCGAGCAACGGAACTGATTCATTTGCCGCCCCGCCCAAATCTGCCATCATCGGCAGAAAGCCGCTTAAGGCGAGGAACGAGGCAGCAGCAGATGACGACGCGATCCGACCGCGAGGCACGTGGTCTCAGACACCATTCCCGCGGGTACCATCCGCGCCGGCACCGCCTGCGGGCGCGCGGACTTGCGGGGGCGCTCCTGTTCGGGGCGTGGCTGGCGGGACCGGCGCTTGCCGCGCCTGCGCCGCGGCTGGACTTCACGCCCGAGCAACTGGCGCTGGCCGATGCGGTCGCCGGAAACCCGGGCCTCGCGGCCTTCTACGGCGCGAACGGCCTTGCCCCCGTCTTCACCGGGCCCGATGCGGCCGGGCGGCGGCAGGCCTTGATCGCGGCCGTCGCGCGCGCGCCCGCGCACGGGCTGCCGTCGGCGCGCTATCGCCCGGCCGAACTGCAGGCGACGGACGCGCGCGGCGCATCTGCGGGGGCCGACGAGGTCGCCTTCGCAAGGGCGTTCGCGGCGTGGGCCCATGATGTCGAGGGCGGGGTGGTCGATCCGCGCAAGCTCGGCCCGTCCAACCACCGCACCGTCCGGCGCAGCGATCTTGACGATCTTCTTGCCCGCTTCGTCTCCGCACCCGATCCGCGCGCGGTCTTGGCCGGGATCGAGCCGCGCGACTCGCGCTACCTCGCGTTGCAGGCGGCGCTGGCGGATCAGTCGCGCCTGCTCGCGCCGCCCGGGACGGTGAAGGTGCCGCCGGGCCTTTGGAAACCCGGCTCCTCGGGGCCCGAGGTCGCGGCGCTGCGGACGCGGCTCGCGTCGATCGGGTTCCGGACGGACGGCGGCGACCTTTATGACGAGCCGCTGGCGCAGGCGGTGCGCGCCTATCAGGAACGCGCGGGGCTGGGCCCCGACGGCGTGGCCGGGCCGCGCACGGTCGAGCTTCTGAACCGCGGCGCCGGTCCCCGGACGCGGGCGCTGCTGATGGCGCTGGAACGGATGCGCTGGATGAACGGGCACGACCTGTCCGCCCGCCACGTCTGGGTCAACCTGCCCGAGTTCAACGCCCGCATCGTCGATCACGGCCGGACCGAGTTCGAGACCCGCGTCGTCGTCGGCAAGACCGATGCCAACATGCAGACGCCCGAGTTCTCGGACCAGATGGAACATCTCGTCGTCAATCCGCGCTGGAACGTGCCGCGCTCGATCGCCGTCAGGGAATACCTGCCGCGGCTGCAGAAGAACCGGAACGCGGTCACCCATCTCGACGTGGTGGACCGCGCCGGGCGAGTTGTCCCGCGCGGCGACATCGACTTCGGGCGCTACACGCCCGCCTCGTTCCCCTACCGCCTGCAGCAGAAGCCGGGCGAGGACAATGCCTTGGGCGAGGTGAAGTTCATCTTCCCGAACCCCTGGAACATCTACCTGCACGACACGCCGTCGAAGCACCTGTTCGGCGAAAGCCGGCGCGCGTTCTCGCACGGATGCGTCCGCGTCGCCCGGCCGATGGAGCTGGCGCAGGCGCTGCTGACGGGGCAGGTGGAAAACCCCGCCGCCACCTACAGCCGCGCGGTCGCATCCGGAAAGGAGACGTGGCTCGCGCTGAAGCCGAACCTTCCCGTGCACCTCGTCTACTTCACGACCTTCCCGGACGAGGACGGCAGGATCCGCAGCCATCCCGACATCTACGACCGCGACGGCGCGCTGTGGCAGGCGCTGGTCAAGGCCGGGGTGGAATCCGGCGACGGGGACGGGTAACCGGTTCAGGCGAAAGGAAGCCCGCATGATCGTGACCCTCGCCGAACTGGCCCGCGCCCTCGATGCCCGACTGTGGGGCGATCCCGCGATCCGGGTAAAGGGCGCGGCGGAGCCGTCGCAGGTCGAGCCGCTGGTCGGCGGGTCGGGCCGCATCGCGCTGGCGATGGACCCGAAATATGCCCAAGGACTGCGCCCCGGCAGCGTCGCGGTCCTGGCAGAAGGGATGGAGCCCGAGGCCTACGGCCTCGCCGCGGCGGTTCTGGTGCAGCGCCCGCGGCTGGCGATGGCGGGGCTGACCCGTGCCTTCGATCCCGGCCCCGACATCCAGCCCGGCATCCACCCGACCGCCATCGTCGATCCCGACGCGCAGATCGGCGCCGAGGCCGCGGTCGGGCCCTTCGTCGTGATCGGCGCGGGAACGCGGATCGGGGCCCGCGCGCGGATCGGGTCGCACAGCTCGATCGGCCGCAACACGATCATCGGGGCGGATGCTCTGATAGGGCAGGGGGTGCGGGTCGCGCACGGGGTCGTGATCGGCGACCGGCTGATCGTCCACGCCGGCGCAGTGATCGGCAGCGACGGCTTTTCCTTCGTGACGCCCGGCGAATCCGGCGTCGAGGAGATCCGCCGCACGCTGGGCCAGCGCCGCGACGTCAGCGCGCAAAGCTGGGTGCGGATCCACTCGCTCGGCGGGGTCGAGATCGGCGACGACGTCGAGATCGGCGCGAACTCGACGATCGACCGGGGCACCGTGCGCGCGACGCAGGTCGGGTCGGGCACCAAGATCGACAACCTCGTGACCGTTGGCCACAACGCCCGGATCGGCCGCGACTGCCTGTTCGCGGGCCAGGTGGGCATCGCGGGGTCGACGCGGGTCGGCGACCGGGTCGTGCTCGGCGGGAAGGTGGGTGCCAGCGACAACATCTTCATCGGCGACGACGTGATCGCCGGCGGCGGAACCAACATCTACACCAGCGTGCCCGCGGGCCGGGTGATCCTCGGCTCGCCCGCCACGAAGATGGACGCGCAGATCGAGATCCAGAAGGCGATCCGCCGCCTGCCGCGGCTGTCCGAGCAGGTGGCCGAGCTTCGCAGGGCTGTTACACGATTGTCGGAAAAGGACTGAACGGAGCTTGCGATGACCACAGACGTTCACGACCGCATCATTGCCATCATCGCCGAGCAGGCGATGCTGGACCCGTCCGAGATCCGGGCGGAGATGACGCCCGCCGACCTCGGGATCGACAGCCTGGGCATGGTGGAATCGATCTTCGCGATCGAGGAGGCCTTCGACATCTCGATCCCATTCAACGCCAACGAGCCCGAGAAGTCGGATTTCGACGTCTCGACCATGGGCTCGATCGTCGCCGCCGTCGAGAAGCTGGTGGCTGGCAAGGGATGAGCCCGAAGGCGAGGAACGGCAAGGACGCGAGGGCCGATCGCGACGGAAAACCGGGCAGGAAGCCCGCGAAGGGGGGCGCGGCCGTGGACGACGGCGCGGGCACGATCCCGCCCGCGGCGCCCGTCATCGTTCCGGCGGCGGGCGGCTCCGGCCTGCGCCGGGTGGTCATCACCGGGGCGGGGACGATCAACGCGCTCGGCCGCGACGTGCCCTCGACCCTCGCCGCGTTCCGGGACGGGCGCTGCGGGATTACCCAGCTCGACTTTCGCGACGTGGACCGGCTGACGATCCAGATCGGGGCGCAGGTCCACGACTGGCAGCCCGAGGAATACTTCAACCGCCAGCAGATCCTGCTGTATGACAAGTTCACGCAGTTCACGCTCCTGGCCGCGAAGGAGGCGGTGGCGCAGTCCGGCCTGGCCTTCCATGGCGAACTGGGCCTGTGTTCCGGCGTCGTCCTTGGCACTGCCGGCGGCGGGCTGAACACCTGGGACGAGAATTACCGCGTCGTCTACGAGGAGGGGAAGAACCGCGTCCATCCCTTCGTCGTGCCGAAGCTGATGAACAACGCCGCCGCCAGCCACGTGAGCATGGAGTTCGGCCTTCGGGGGCCCGCCTTCACCGTCGCCACCGCCTGCGCCAGTTCCAACCACGCGATGGGCCTTGCCTTCCAGATGGTGCGGTCGGGCGGCGCGCAGGTGATGCTGACCGGCGGGGCCGAGGCGATGCTGTGCTTCGGCGGCGTCAAGGCGTGGGAAGGGCTGCGGGTCATGTCGAGGGACGCCTGCCGCCCGTTCTCGGCCAACCGCAACGGAATGGTGCAGGGCGAGGGGGCGGGCGTCTTCGTGTTCGAGGACTACGACCATGCCCGCGCCCGCGGCGCCGAGATCCTGGCCGAGGTGGTGGGCTTCGCCATGTCCGCAGACGCGCAGGACATCGTGATGCCGTCGGCGCAGGGGGCCGAGCGCGCGATCACCGGCGCCATGCGCGACGCGCGGCTGAACCCCGAGGACGTGGGCTACATCAACGCCCACGGCACCGGCACCGCCGCCAACGACAAGACCGAATGCGCCGCCGTCGCCCATGCCTTCGGCCACCACGCCGACCGACTGATGATCTCGTCCACCAAGTCGATGCATGGCCACATCATCGGCGGCACCGGCGCGGTTGAGCTTCTGGCCTGCATCATGGCGCTGCGCGACGGGGTCGTCGCGCCCACCATCGGCTACCAGGAGCCCGACCCGGAATGCGCGCTGGACGTCGTCCCGAACACCGCGCGCGAGGCCAGCGTGGGCGCCGTCCTGTCCAACGCCTTCGCCTTCGGCGGCCTGAACGCGGTCCTTGCGCTGCGGCGGGCCTGATCCGCAACGGCCACGCGCGCGCAGGCCCGGCCCTTCTTTCCATCCCCGCCGCCTTCCCCTAATCACGGGCGGCGGACGCAGACGGAGCTTGTCATGGCCAAGATCACCTACATCGAATGGAACGGCACCCGGCACGAGGTCGAGGTGCGTCCCGGCATGACCGTGATGGAAGGCGCGCGCGACAACGGCATTGCCGGGATCGACGCGGACTGCGGCGGCGCCTGCGCCTGTTCCACCTGCCACGTCTACGTCGATCCCGCCTGGGTCGACCAGCTTCCCCCGCGCGACCCGATGGAGGAGGACATGCTCGACTTCGCGTGGAAGCCCGATCCCGCGCGGTCGCGCCTGACCTGCCAGATCAAGGTCACGCCCGCGCTCGACGGGCTGGTCGTGCAGATGCCCGAGCGGCAGATCTGAACCGATGCCGCAGCACGGCCCGGCGACGGCCGAAACCCCGTCCGACCTGATCCTGACCGTCACCTGCGAGACCCGCCGGGGGATCGTCGCCGCGGTGGCGGGCTTCCTTGCCGCGAACGGCTGCAACATCACCGATTCGGCCCAGTTCGACGACCTGCAGAACGGCCGCTTCTTCATGCGGGTCAGCTTCCGGTCGGAAACCGGCGCGACGATCGACGATCTTCGCGCGGGCTTTCCCGACGTCGCGCGGCCCTTTGCAATGGACTTCGCCTTCCATGACACCCGCCGGCGGACGCGGGTGCTGCTGATGGTGTCGCACTTTGGCCATTGCCTGAACGATCTTCTCTACCGCTGGCGGATCGGGGCGCTGCCGATCGACATCGCGGGCGTCGTCTCGAACCACCCCACCTACCGCACGGTCGTCGAGCAGGCGGGGCTGCCGTTCCACCTGATCCCGGTCACCCCCGCCAACAAGCCCGAGGCGGAGGCCGAGCTCATGGCGCTGGTCGACCGCACCGAAACCGAGCTGGTAGTCCTCGCGCGCTACATGCAGGTGCTGTCGGACCGGCTCTGCACGGCCCTGTCGGGACGGATCATCAACATCCACCACTCGTTCCTGCCGAGCTTCAAGGGCGCGAACCCCTATCGGCAGGCGTTCCAGCGCGGCGTCAAGCTGATCGGGGCGACCGCGCACTACGTGACCGCCGACCTGGACGAAGGCCCGATCATCGAGCAGGACACCGCCCGCGTCACCCACGCCCAGTCGCCCGAGGACTACGCGAGCCTCGGCCGCGACGTCGAGGCGCAGGTACTCGCGCGCGCGATCCACGCCCACATCCACCACCGCGTGTTCCTGAACGGGACCAAGACCGTCGTGTTCCCGGCAAGTCCGGGCGGCTACGCCTCCGAGCGGATGGGCTGATCGCCGCCCTTGCCGACGAACAGCATGCCGGCGAACGCATCGAGCGCCGCCGTCAGGGCGGCCGCCTTGTCGAGATCCTGTTCGTCGGGAAGCCAGACCCGCAGCTGCCGGTCCACGTACAGCCGCGACAGCCCGTAGGTGAAGGCGCGCACGACCACGAGCATCGTCAAGGGATCCATGTCCGGGCGCAGCCGGCCCTGCTCGCGCGCGCGGTCCAGCATCGAGGCGGTCAGCTCCTGCAGCGAGCGGTGGTAGCGCGCGAGTTCCTCGCCATCCACGACCTGGCCGACCAGCGGCAGGTTCAGGACGTGGAAATCGTCCCGGTTCTCGACCGCCCACTCCACCGCGGCCTTGCCGAGCGCCAGAAGCTGCTCGGTCGGATCGTCGCCCGGAACGCTGCTTATCCTGCGGGTCAGGAAATCCATCTGCCGGCGCAGCGCGCTTTCGGCCACCGTCCTGACCACCGTCTCGGCTGACGGGAGAAGCCCGCGCGCCACCTCGGGGTCGATGCCGGTTTCACGAGCGAGGCTTTCGGGATCGCAGCGCGAAGGCTCTGCCGCGACGAGCCGCTCGCAGGCGGTCCGCAGCAGGACCTGCATGGTTGATTCGCCGGGTTCCTTGGGCTTCTGGTCCATGTCTGACAACGCATTTTCCGCCCGCAGGTTGCAAGGCACAAGCCCTGCGTCGATCCGCCGCGGCCGGGCGCACGCTCAACGCGCGGCCGCGCCCGCGATGGCGGCAGCGGGCCATGTCGTGTGGGTGCGCGGACGGCCGTGCAGCAGCACAAGCGCGGGACCGAACCCGCCCCGGCGCAGCCGGATCGCGCCTTGTGGCAGGGTGGCGGTTTCCGGTGCGCAGCGCGGAAAGAACGCTACCCTTGCCGGGCCTCAGGCGTCGGCGCGCGACTGGCGCTTGCGCTCGTGCGGGTCGAGGTGGCGCTTGCGGATGCGGATCGCCTTGGGTGTGACCTCGACCAGCTCGTCGTCGTCGATATAGGCGATGGCTTCTTCCAGGCTCATCCGCACCGGCGTCGTCAGGCGCACGGCCTCGTCGGTGCCCGACGCGCGGACGTTGGTCAGCTTCTTGCCCTTGAGCGGGTTCACTTCCAGGTCGTTGTCGCGGCTGTGCTCGCCGATGATCATGCCCTGGTAGACCTGTTCCTGCGCGCCGATGAACAGCTTGCCGCGTTCCTCCAGGTTCCACAGCGCATAGGCCACCGACACCCCGTCCTCCATCGAGATCAGGACGCCCTGGCGGCGGCCGGCGATCGCGCCCTTGTAGGGGGCCCAGTCGTGGAAGATGCGGTTGAGGACGCCGTTGCCGCGCGTGTCGGTCATGAACTCGCCCTGGTAGCCGATCAGGCCGCGCGAGGGGACGTGCGCGACGATCCGGGTCTTGCCGTGGCCGGCAGGGCGCATTTCCACCAGGTCGCCCTTGCGGGTGCCGGTCAGCTTGTCGATGACCGCGCCGGTGTAGTCGTCATCGACGTCGATGATGACTTCCTCGATCGGCTCCAGCCGCTCGCCGTTCTCCTCGCGGAAGATCACGCGCGGGCGCGAGATCGACAGCTCGAACCCCTCGCGGCGCATGTTCTCGATCAGGACGCCCATCTGCAGCTCGCCCCGGCCCGACACGACGAAGGCGTCGCCCCCCGGCGTGTCCTCGACACGGATCGCGACGTTGGTTTCCGCCTCGCGCATCAGGCGCTCGCGGATCACGCGGGACTGGACCTTGTTGCCGTCGCGGCCCGCAAGCGGGCTGTCGTTGATGCCGAAGGTCACGCTGATCGTCGGCGGGTCGATCGGCTTGGCCTGCAACGGGGCCTCGACTTCCAGCGCGGCCAGCGTGTCGGCCACCGTCGCCTTGCTCATGCCCGCGATCGTGACGATGTCGCCCGCGACCGCCTCGTCGATGGGGGTCTGGGTCAGGCCGCGGAAGGCCAGGATCTTGGAGATGCGGAACTGCTCGATCCGCTCGCCGTCGCGGCTCAGCGCCTTCAGCGTGTCGCCGGCGCGCGCGGTCCCCGCCTCGACCCGGCCCGTCAGGATGCGGCCGATGAAGGGGTCCGCGCCCAGCGTCACGGCCAGCATCTGGAACGGCTCGTCCTTGCGCTCGATCTGCCTGGGCGGCTGGACGTGGCGTACGATCAGGTCGAACAGCGCCGAAAGGTCCTTCCTCGGCCCGTCCAGCGTCTCGTCGGCCCAGCCGCCGATGCCCGAGGCGTAGACATGCGGGAAGTCGAGCTGCTGGTCGGTCGCGCCCAGGTTCGCGAACAGGTCGAACACGTCGTTCAGCGTCTGGTCCGGCTCGGCGGCGGGCTTGTCGACCTTGTTCAGCACGACGATCGGCTTCAGCCCCAGCGCCAGCGCCTTGGAGGTCACGAACTTCGTCTGCGGCATCGGCCCTTCGGCCGCATCGACCAGCAGGCAGACACCGTCAACCATCGACAGGATCCGCTCGACCTCGCCGCCGAAGTCGGCGTGGCCGGGGGTATCGACGATGTTGATGCGCGTGCCCTTCCATTCGACCGAGGTCGCCTTGGCGAGGATGGTGATTCCGCGCTCGCGTTCGATGTCGTTCGAATCCATCGCCCGCTCGGCGACCGCCTGGTTCTCGCGGAAGCTGCCCGACTGCTTGAGCAGCTGATCGACCAGCGTCGTCTTGCCGTGGTCGACGTGGGCGATGATGGCGATGTTGCGGATGTCCATGGGTGCGCCTTTATGCATTGCGCGGCCCCGTTATCGCAGCATCGGTCGAATTGCCAGCCGAAAGCCCCCGGGGCCCGTGGCAGGGCGGGTCGGCCGCTGCGGCACGCGGGGCATGGCGGCAGGCGCCGGGTCAGGTGAGCGGCGCCATCCAGCCCAGCCCCGCGGCCGTGGTCATCGCAGGCACGTACTCGGCGCCGGTCCAGCCGGGATAGCCGCTCGCCTGAACCGCGCCGAGAAACGAGCGATAGTCGATGTCGCCGCCCGCGGGTTCGTGCCGCCCGGGGGCGCCCGCAATCTGCAGGTGGCGGACGCGGGGCGCGTGGGCGCGCCAGCATGCCAGCACGTCGCCGGTGATCATGTGGGCGTGGTAGGCGTCGAACTGAAGGCCGAGGTTCGGCCGGTCCAGGTGATCGAGAACCTCGGCCGCCTGGTCGAAGCCGGCGAGGAAGTAGCCCGGCATGTCAACCGGGTTCATCGGCTCGATCGTGAGGCTCGCATGGGGCGCCCGGTCGCAGGCCCAGGCGAGGTTGTTCAGATAGGTCTGCCGCGCGGTGGCTCCCTCGGCGGCGCCGGCCATGACGTGGATGTGCCGCGACCGCAGCACCTGCGCGTAGCGCAGCGCGCGGTCGAAGTCGCGGCGGAACCGTTCCTCTCCTCCCGGGACGGCCGCGAAGCCGCGCGGCCCGCCGGCCCAGTTCGGGGGCGGCGTGTTCATCAGGACGAACGTGACGCCCGCGCCCTGCGCCGCCCGCGCCAGTTCGGGCGCGGCGATGTCGTAGGGAAACAGGATCTCGACGCCCTGGAACCCGGCCCGCGCGGCGGCGGCGAAGCGTTCCAGCATCGGCTGCTCGGTGAAGAGGAAGGTCAGGTTGGCGGCGAGGCGCAGCATGGCCCTATCCCAGGACGAACTCTGCGCCGCCCGATCTCAGGATCAGCCGACCGTCCGGGCCGGGTTCGGCCGCCTCGACCAGCCGGTAGAACGTCTTGCGGTCGATCAGCGCGTCGAGCCCCCGGCGCACGTGGACGTAGGGCCGCGGCTCGCCGCCGCGGTCGTCCACGCGGATCGCGTTGTCCGGCCCGGCCGTCACGACGTCGCCGGTGCTGGTCGTGAAGGTGATCGCATCCGCGCCGATCTCGGCGTCGATGGCCAGGAACGGCGCATCCTCGACCGTGATCCCCAGCTTCTCGACGGGCGTGACAAGGAAGAAGCGGTCGCCCTCGCGCTTGAGGACCGAGGCGAACAGCTGCACCATCTCGGGCCGCGCGATCACCCGCCCTTCGTGGACCCAGGTGCCGTCGGCACGGATCGTCAGGTCCATCTCGCCGCAGTAGTCGGGGTTCCACAGGTGGACCGGCGGCGGACCCTTGCGTCCCGCCTCGCGCGCGGCGTCGGCCACGGAAATCACGCTAATGTCACTCTCGGCAGCCATTGGATGTGGAGCCTTTCCCAAGTGATCCATAAGGTAGGATGAGATCAAATCGGGGACGTTGCAATGGCTGACGACGCACGGCTGGTGAACGAGATCGAGGCGCTGGCCGCGCGGCTCGCGGACGCCCGCGCCAGCGTGGACCGGCGTTTCGTGGGCCAGGACGACGTGGTGGAGCAGGTGCTGGCCGCAATCCTGTCGGGCGGGCACGCGCTTCTGGTGGGCCAGCCGGGGCTCGGCAAGACGATGCTGGTGGACACGCTGGGGACGGTCATGGGCCTTGATACCGCGCGGATCCAGTTCACCCCGGACCTGATGCCCGCCGACATCCTCGGCTCGGAAGTGCTGGACGTGCGCGAAGACGGGACCCGCGCCTTCCGCTTCATCCAGGGGCCGGTGTTCACCCAGCTGCTTATGGCGGACGAGATCAACCGCGCCAGCCCCCGCACGCAGTCCGCGCTGCTGCAGGCGATGCAGGAACACGAGGTCACCGTCGCGGGCGAGAACCGGGCGCTGGGGCGGCCCTTCCACGTGCTGGCGACCCAGAACCCGATCGAGCAGGAGGGCACCTACCCGCTGCCCGAGGCGCAGCTTGACCGCTTCCTGCTGCAGGTCGACATCGACTATCCCGACCGCGCCACCGAGCGCGCGATCCTGATCGCGACCACGGGCACGCTGGACGAGGCGCCGCACCGGGTGTTCGACGCCGGCGGGCTGGTCACCGCGCAGCGCCTGATCCGGCGGATGCCCGTGGGCGAGATGGTGATGGATGCGATCCTCGACCTCGTCCGCTCCGCCCGACCCGGCGGGGCGGAGGCGCCGGTCTGGGTGTCGGATGCGCTGGCCTGGGGACCGGGGCCGCGCGCGGCGCAGGCGCTGATGATGGTGGTCCGGGCGCGCGCGGTCCTGAACGGCCGCTTCGCCCCGACGCTCGAGGACGTGGCGGCGATGGCCGCGCCCGTGCTGCGGCACCGGATGGCGCTGTCCTTCGCGGCCCGCGCGCGGGGCGAGCGCGTCGACGACGTCATCGCGCGGCTTGCCGCCGGCCGGTCCCGGATGGCGGCGTGAAGGGAACCCGTCCCGTCCCGACCAGGCCCGGCGACCCGGCAGCGGGCGCATCCGCCCGCCTGCGCGCGCAGGCCGAGGCCGCGGCGGCCGCGCTTCCCGCGCTGATGCTGTCGGCCGAGCGGCTGGCGGCGGCCCTGCAACCCGGCGCCCACGGGCTGCGCCGGGCGGGGCAGGGCGAGGACTTCTGGCAGTACCGCGCGGCCGCGCCCGGCGACAGCATGCGCCAGATCGACTGGCGCCGCTCGGCCCGGTCCGACGCGACCTTCGTGCGCGAGCGCGAACTGCACACCGCTCAATCGGCGATCCTCTGGGTCGCGGGCACGCCCGGCATGGACTGGACCGGCGATCCGTCGCGCCCCACCAAGCGCGCGCGGGCCGAGCTGCTGGCGCTGGCGCTGGCGCTGGTGCTGCTGCGCGGGGGCGAGAAGGTGGGGACGTCGGGGGCGGTGCCGCAGGCGGGCCGGGCGCAGGCCGACCGGATCGCGCACGATCTCCTTGACCGTCGCGCGGGCGAAGCCCTGGAACTGCCGCCCGCCGCCGACCTCCGCCCGCTCAGGCGCATGGTGCTGATCGGCGACTTCCTGACCGATCCGGCGCCGGTCGCGGCATATCTTTCGGCCGCCGCCGCGCAGGGGATCGGGGGCGCGGTGCTTCAGGTGCTGGACCCGGTCGAGGAAGGCTTCCCCTTTTCGGGCGCGGTCCGGTTCCGCGGCGTCGGCGGCGCGCTGCGCCACGACACCCGCAACGCGGGCGCATTGCGGGAACTGTATCTCGCGCGCCTGGACGCGCAGCGGCAGGCCCTCGACCGCGCGGCGACGGCGGCGGGCTGGCGCTTCGGAACCCACGACACCGGGCTGCCGCCGGGGCAGGCGCTCATGTGGCTGCATGGTGTGCTGGCGGGCTGACGGAGTGACGGGGTGCTGACGCTCGGACCACTGGGATTTGCCGCGCCTTGGGTGCTGGCGGCGCTGATCGCGCTGCCCGTGCTGTGGCTGCTGCTCCGCGCCGTGCCGCCCGCCATGCGCGAGGTGACGTTCCCCGGCACCGTGCTGCTGGTAGGCCTGGCCGACCCCGCCCCCATCGCCCGGCGCACGCCATGGTGGCTGCTGGCGCTGCGCCTGGTCGCCATCGCCGCGCTTGTGGTGGGGCTCGCCGGTCCGGCCTGGCGGCCGGTGGCCGACGAGACGCCGCCGGGGCCGCTGCTGGTGGTGGTCGACGCGGGCTGGTCCGCCGCGCCGGGGTGGGAAGCGGCGCGCGCGCGTGCCCTGGCCGCGCTGGACCAGGCCGCGGCCGGGGCGCACCCGGCCGCTCTGCTGATCGCGGACGGGCGGACCGGGCAGGGCGCCGCGCTTCCCTTCCAGCCCGCCGCCCGGCACGCCGCGCGGCTTCGCGGCGCCGAGCCGCAGCCCTGGGCCACCCGCTATCCGGCGGATCCTGCAACGGTGCTGGACGGTGCGCCGGACCGCTTCGCGACCCTCTGGATCAGCGACGGGGTCGAACATCCGGGTGGGCCCGGGCTGCTGGCGGCGCTGGCCGCGCGCGGTCCGGTCACGGTCGTCCCGCAGGCCGCCCCGGTCCGCAGCCTGGAACTGCAACCTGGGCGCGAGCCTGTGCTGGTGCTGCGATCCACCGCTCCGGCTCCGCTGCCGGCGATCCAGGCGATCGGCCCCGATCCGCAGGGCACGCCGCGGACGCTCGCGCGGCTGACCCCGCCGGACCCCGCGGTGACGAACGGCATCGCCGAGGCCACGCTGCCGATCGACCTGCCGTCGGAACTTCGCAACCGGGTCACCCGCTTCGCGGTCGAGGGTGACGCCTCTGCCGGCGCCGTCGTCCTTGCCGACGACCGCATCCGCCGGCGCAAGGTGGCCATCGCCGGCGACACCCGCAGCACGGAAGGGCAGGCGCTGCTGTCCCCGCTGCACTACCTGCGACAGGCGCTCGCGCCCCGCGCGGACCTTGTCGAGGGCACGCTGGCCGAGGTGCTGCCCGCCGCGCCCGACGTGATCGTCATCGCCGACCAGCCGCTCGACCCCGACCAGCCGGCGCTGTCCGAGTGGATCGACCGCGGCGGCGTCCTCATCCGCTTCGCGGGTCCGCGCATGGCCGCGTCCGACATGCTGGACCTCGATCCCCTGCTGCCGGTGCGGCTGCGCCCCGGCGGGCGCGACATCGGCGGCGCGCTGAGCTGGGGCGACCCGCGCGAGATCGCGCCCTTCGCCGCCGACGGGCCATTCGCGGGCCTGGCCCCGCCCGCCGACGTGACCGTGCGCGCGCAGCTGATGGCAGAGCCCGACCCGGACCTCGCCGCCCGCACCATCGCGCGGCTGAGCGACGGCACCCCGCTCGTCACCCGCGACGCGATCGGCCGGGGGCAGCTGGTCCTGTTCCACACCGCCGCCAACGCGGAGTGGTCGTCGCTGCCGCTGTCGGGGCTGTTCCTCGCCATGCTGGAGCGCCTGATCCAGGGCGCTCCCGGCCTCGACGCGGCCACTGGCGCGCCTGCGCCGGATGTACCCGGGGCGCAGGCGGGCGAGCAGCCGTTCTGGTCGGCCGAGACGGTGCTCGACGGCTTCGGCCGCGCCGCGCCGCCCGCCGACGACCTGCCGCCCGTCGCCGCGGCCGACATGGGCGCAGGCCCGGCCCCCGGCGTGCCCGCCGGCGTCTATGTCGCGGGCGAGCAACGGTTCGCGCTGAACGCGGGCGGGCCGCTTGCGCCTGCCGCATGGCCGGGCGCTGTCGTCGAACAGCCCGGGCGCCCGCGCGGCACCGAACTGCGCGGCTGGCTGCTGGCGGTCGCGGCCGCACTGCTGGCGGCGGATGCCGTCGCTTCGGCCATGATCGCAGGCGGGCGGCGCGGCCGCGGCGTGGTGGCGGCATGAGGATCCTCGGCCCCGTGCTCGTCGCTTTCGCGCTGCTGGCGCCCCCGGCCGTCGCGCAGGACGAACCGCCCCCGCAGCTTGCCGCCGCTGCCCGGCAGGTGGCGCTGGCCCATGTCCTGACCGGCGACCCCGAGGTGGACGAGACCGCGCGCGCGGGCCTCGACGGCCTGTCGCTCGCCCTGACCCTGCGGACGACGGTCGAGCCCGGTCCTCCGGTCGGGATCGACCTCGATCGCGACGACCTGTCGCCGCTGACGTTCCTCTACTGGCCGGTGACGTCCGGCCAGCCCGCGCCGTCGCCCGCAGCCTACGTCCGGCTGAACCGGTTCCTGCAGTCGGGCGGCATGATCCTGTTCGACACGCGCGACGGCGACATCGCCTCGGCCGGGCTGCCGGGGGCGCAGTCCGACCTGCAGCGCCTCGCCGCGCCGCTCGACATCCCGCCGCTGGCGCCGGTCCCCGACGACCACGTCCTGACCCGCAGCTTCTACCTGCTCGACGATTTTCCCGGCCGCTGGCAGGGCAACCCGCTGTGGGCCGAGGCGTCGGCCGCCAGTTCCGAAGGGCCACCCGCCGCGGGCTTCCGCAACCTCAACGACGGCGTGTCGCCGGTGCTGATCGGCGCGAATGACTGGGCCGAGGCATGGGCCATCGACGACCGCGGCCTGCCCACGCACCAGATCGGGCGCGGGCTGGACGGCGAGCGGCAGCGCGAGCTGGCGCTGAGATTCGGGATCAACCTTGTCATGTATGTGCTTACGGGCAATTACAAATCCGATCAGGTGCACGTTCCCGCGCTGCTCGAACGTCTTGGCCGGACCGACGCCGGCTCGCCGGGGGGCGCGTTCGCGGACCCCTTCTCAGGCGCGTTGCCCGAGGCGCTTTTCGACGAACCGCTTTCCGGTGATCGTCCGTGACCGGCCTGCGCTTCGATCCCGCGCTGCCCTGGGCCGCTGTCGCCGCCATCGCCGCCGTGGCGCTGCTGGCTGCGGCCTGGGCGCTGTGGCGCGGGTTGCCGGGCTGGGCGCTGCGCGGCTTGGCCGGCCTCGCCGCGGCCGCCGCGCTTGCCGGGCCCGTGCTGGAACGGGGGGTGCGGCAGGGCCTGTCGGACATCGTGATCCTGATCGACGACCGCACCGCCAGCCAGACGCTGCCGGGCCGGGCGGCGCAGGTGGACGCGGCCGTGGCGCAGCTGACGGCGCGGCTATCCGCTCTGCCCGACGTCGACCTGCGCCGCGTGACGGTGGGCGACGATCCCGAGGGAACGCAGCTCGGCACCGCCATGACGCGCGCGCTCGCCGCCGAACCCGAGGCGCGGGTTGCAGGCATCATCGCCGTGACCGACGGGCAGGCGCACGACACCCCCATGATCCCGAAAACGGCGCCCGCGCCGGTCCACGTCCTTTTGACCGGCGCGCCGGACGATTGGGACCGGCGGCTCGTGGTGGACGAGGCGCCCGCCTTCGGTCTTGTCGGCGAGACCGCGACCATCCGTCTGTCGGTGCAGGACCAGGGCGCGGTGCCGGCGGGGATGGCCGGCCGCGCGGCCACCCTGCGCGTCCGCCTCGACGGCGAGGCCGAGCAGGTGATCGCGCTGCCCCCCGGCGTCCCGCTGGACCTGCCGGTCGAGATCGCCCATGCCGGGCAGAACGTCGTGTCGCTGCGCCTCGACCCGCCCGACCAGGGGCCTGCGCAGCTGACCGACCGCAACGACGCGGCCGCGATCCAGATCGAGGGCGTGCGCGACCGGCTGCGGGTGCTTCTGGTGTCGGGAGAGCCTCATCCCGGCGAAAGAACCTGGCGCAACCTGCTGAAATCGGATGCGAACGTCGACCTGATCCACTTCACCATCCTGCGTCCGCCGGACAAGTCGGATGGGGTGCCGGTGGACGAGATGGCGCTGATCGCCTTTCCCACGCAGGAGCTGTTCGAGCAGCGGATCGCCGATTTCGACCTGATCATCTTCGACCGCTACCGCGTCCGCGGCATCCTGCCGCCGCAATATTACGAGAACATCCGCCGCTACGTCGAGGAAGGGGGCGCGCTGCTGGTCTCCTCCGGCCCGGAGATCGCGAGCGTGGAAAGCCTGAACCTCTCGCCCCTCGGCGCGATCCTGCCCGCGCGCCCCACCGGCCGCATCGTCGAGGAGGCGTTCAGGCCGGACCTCACCGAGGCGGGCCGCCGCCACCCTGTCACCGCGGGTCTACCGGGCGCGCCCGCCACGGCGGATGCCGAGCCGACCTGGGGCCGCTGGTTGCAGCGGGGCGAGATCATCCCCGAGCCCGGCACCGAAGTGGTGATGACGGCGGGGGACGACGACGCGCCCCTGCTGGTCCTGAACCGCGTGGGCGAGGGGCGGGTGGCGATGCTCGCTTCGGACCAGGTGTGGCTGTGGGGGCGCGGCTTCGAGGGCGGCGGGCCGCAGCTCGAACTCCTGCGCCGCGTCGCGCATTGGTCGATGAAGGAACCCGAGCTGGAGGAGGAGGCGCTGCTCGCTTCCGTCACGCGCGACCTGTCGCTGACGGTGACCCGCCGCACGATGCAGGAAACTGCCGGCCCGGTCCGCATCACCGGCCCCGACGGCGCCGCGCGCGACCTGCCGCTGGAGCCGCAGGGGCCGGGCCGCTTCACCGCCACCTGGCAGGCCCCCGCGCCGGGTCTTTACACGCTGGCCGACGGCGATCTGACCCGCCTCGTCGCGATCGGCCCCGCCGCCCCGCGGGAATTCGAGCAGACGGTGGCGTCGGACGCGGCCCTCGCGCCGCTGGCGGCGGCGACCGGCGGCGCGGTGCTGAACCTCTCGGACGGCATCCCCGACGTGCGGACCGCGCGCAGCGCGCGATCGGCCCACGGGCGCGGCGTCGTCGGCGACTGGATCGCGATCACGCCGCGGGACGCCGCGCAGGTGTCGGGCCTGTCGCGCCGGCCGCTGCTGCCCGACTGGGCGTGGCTCGCCCTGATCGCGGGGCTTGCAATCGCGGCATGGTTGCTGGAAGGCGGCCGCCTGAGGAGAACGCGATGACGCTGAACCGACGCCGCTTCCTGGGGACCGCCTGCGCCGGGGGCCTTGCCGCGCTGGGTGGCACGGGCGCGCTCGCGCAGGTCGCGGGCGTGGCGCTGGCGCCGCTGACCTCGACGCCGCCCGCGCGAAGGCCGCCGCCCTCGGCCGCGCAGCTGATTGGGGCGGCGCGGCTGGATGCGCAGGTCGGCTTTGCCGCGCTTCGGCCCGACGGCACCGTGCTGGACGCGCGCGACGCCGACGCGGGCGTGCCGCCCGCCAGCACGCTGAAGACGGTGACCGCGCTTTATGCGCTGGATCGCCTTGGCCCCGCGCACCGCTTCGCGACACGCGTGCTGCTGGACGGCGACACGCTGGTGCTGGCCGGCGGGGGCGATCCGGTGCTCGACAGCGACGCGCTGGCGCGGCTCGCGGCCGACGTGTCCGCGGCGTTGGCGGGAAGGCCCGTCGCCCGCTTCCTCGTCTGGGGCGGCGCGCTGCCCCGCGTGAACGAAATCGCGCCGCCGCAGGCCGACCACCTCGCCTACAACCCGTCGCTGTCCGGGATCATGCTGAACTTCAACCGCGTCCACCTCGGCTGGCGCGGCACGCAGCTGTCGCTGACCGCGCGGGGCGAGGACGTGGCGCCGCGCGCCTACAGCATCCGGGTCGCGGTGGCCGACAGGGGCGCGCCGCTCTTTGCCTATGACGGGGACCGCGCGACCGAGAACTGGACCATTGCCGCGCGCGGCATGGGGAAATCCGGCAGCTGGTGGCTGCCCGTGCGCCGGCCCGAGCTTTACGCGGGCGACGTTTTCCAGACGCTCTGCCGCGCCGGCGGTCTGGTGCTGCCCGCGGCGGAGATCGGCCACGACGCGCCGACAGGCGCCGAGATCGCGCGGAACGACAGCCCGCCGCTGCGCGAGATCCTGCGCGACATGCTGCACTACTCGACCAACCTCACCGCCGAGGCGGTGGGGCTCGCGGCCAGCGGGGCGGATGACCAGGCGGCGTCGGCCGCGGCCATGGCCGGTTGGCTGCGCGGGCGCGGAACACCGGGCGAGTTCCACTTCGCGGACCACTCCGGCCTGTCGCCGGAAAGCCGTATCAGCCCGCTGACGCTCGCCCGGGTTCTTGCGGCACCGGCGGCCGTCGCGGCGCTGGACGGGATCATGAAGCCCGATCCGCTGCGCGAGGCGCTGGGGGCGGAATCGCGCGGGGCTGGCGTGCGCGCGAAGACGGGGACGCTGAACTTCGTATCGAACATCGCGGGTTACGCCGCGGACGGGATCACCTTTGCGATCCTCACCGCGGACGAAGGGCGCCTGGCGGCCACGGCGGGCGCGGACCTGCCGGACGGCGTCCTGTCCTGACCGTCCGGTCGAAACGGCTGCAGCGCGACCTGATCGAACGGTTCGAGCGGCTTGCGACCGAGCCGCAGCGCCACGTCACCACAGATTATGACTTCGACTCAAGAGGGTAGACCCGAAAGCGTATCCGGATTCTACGTCAGATCACGCGATGACGGGTGACCGCCGACAGCTCGATCGCCGCGGCGTGCAGGCGGTCGATCTCCAGCTGCTCGCGGATCTCGGACAGCATCTGCCATTCGCCTTCGCCCAGCCGCCCGTCGGCCGCCGCCACGTCGCAGGCGAGCGCGTAGGCGGTGTCGAACAGCCGTTCGGGCACCGCCGCGCGGATCAGGCCGAACAGGGCGTCGAGCCCGTCCTCCTCCTCGAACAGCGAGAACACCGTGTGCGCCACCGCGCGGATGCGGCCTGCATCGTAGGATGCGAATACCGGCGTGTGGTCCACCATCCGCTCGATCGCCAGCAGTTCGGACGTCCGCATCGTCTCGTCCGAGGCGGACACAGCGACCATGACGGCAACCAGAGCGTCGCAGGCGGAAAACGAAGGCAGATCGATCGTCATGTGATGGAATCCGGGTCTTGTTGACGTGGCGCGCGGGCGCCGATACGGCAAACGCCGAACGAACGGAGAAAGCCGATGACCACCCTGCGCGATGCCGCGATGAATTCCAAGGCCTGGCCCTTCGAAGAAGCGCGCCGGGTGCTCAAGCGCTACGAGAAGAAGGACCCCGAAAAGGGCTACGTCCTGTTCGAGACCGGCTACGGCCCCTCGGGCCTGCCGCATATCGGCACGTTCGGCGAAGTTGCGCGGACCACGATGATCCGACGCGCCTTCGAGCTTGTCAGCGATATCCCCACGCGCCTGTTCTGTTTTTCCGACGACCTCGACGGGATGCGGAAGGTGCCGGACAACGTGCCGCAGGCCGGCATGCTGCGCGAGAACCTGCAGAAGCCGCTGACCAGCGTGCCCGACCCGTTCGGCGAATACCCGAGCTTCGGCGATCACAACAACGCCATGCTGCGCCGCTTTCTCGACACCTTCGGCTTCGAGTACGAGTTCATCAGCGCGACCGAGTTCTACCGCTCGGGCCGGTTCGACGAGACGCTGCTGCGCGCCGCCGAACGCTACGACGCGATCATGGAGATCATGCTCGCGTCCCTGCGCGAGGAACGCCAGCAGACCTATTCCTGCTTCCTGCCGATCCATCCCGAAACCGGCCGGGTGCTGTACGTTCCGATCCGGAACGTGGACGCCGCGAACGGCGAGATCACCTTCGACGACGAGGACGGCCGCGAATGGACGGTGCCGGTCACGGGCGGCAACGTGAAGCTGCAGTGGAAGCCCGACTTCGGCGCCCGCTGGGCCGCGCTGGACGTCGACTTCGAGATGTACGGCAAGGACCATTCCACCAACACGCCGATCTACGATGGCATCTGCGCGGCGCTGGGCGGCCGCCCGCCGGAACATTTCACCTACGAGCTGTTCCTGGACGAGCACGGACAGAAGATCAGCAAGTCAAAGGGTAACGGCCTTTCCATCGACGAATGGCTGACCTACGCGGCGACCGAGAGCCTGTCGTACTTCATGTACCAGAAGCCCAAGACGGCGAAGCGGATGCATTTCGACGTGATCCCGAAGGCGGTGGACGAATACCACCAGCAGCTCCGCGCCTTCCCCGGCCAGTCGCCGGACCAGCAGCTGAACAACCCGGTGTGGCACATCCACGGCGGCGATGTGCCTGCGTCGAACATGGTGGTCCCGTTCCAGATGCTGCTGAACCTCGCCTCGGTCGCTGGGGCAAAGGACAAGGACGCGCTGTGGGGCTTCATCCGCCGCTACGCGCCCGACGCGAGCCCTGAAACGCACCCCGATCTGGATGCCGCTGCCGGCTTCGCGGTGAAGTACTTCAACGACTTCGTCGCGCCTTCTCGACAGTTTCGAGCGCCGACGGACAAGGAGCAGGCGGCGCTTCAGGATCTCGCAGGGCGGCTTGCCGCGTGGGACCAGCCTGCGGACGCCGAGGCGCTGCAGACGATGGTCTTCGCGGTCGGGACCGAGCACGGGTTCGAGCCCCTGCGCGACTGGTTCCAGGCGCTCTACCAGGTGCTGCTGGGCGCCGACCAGGGCCCGCGCTTCGGCGGCTTCATCGCGCTTTACGGCGTCGACGAGACCCGCGCCCTGATCGAGCGCGCGCTCGCGGGCGAGCTGGCGGCGGCCTGATGGCGACGGCCGGACAGGCGCAGCCCGCCGTCGTCCTTGTCCGTCCGCAGATGGGCGAGAACATCGGCGCGGCCGCGCGTGCGATGCTGAACTTCGGCCTGACCGACATGCGGCTGGTCGATCCGCGCGACGGCTGGCCCAACCCGCGGGCGGTCGCCATGGCCTCGGGCGCGGCCGGACAGGTGCTGGACCGCGCCCGTGTCTTCCCGACCCTGGCCGACGCCATGGCAGACGTGGATTTCGCCTTTGCCACCACGGCGCGAGGGCGCGAGCTGACGAAGCCCGTGCACACCCCCGCGACCGCGATGGACGCGGCGCGCGCCATGACGGCAGAGGGCCGCCGCGTGGCGCTGATCTTCGGGCCGGAGCGCGCGGGGCTGGAAAACGACGACGTGGCGCGGGCGAACGCCATCGTCACGGTGCCGGTGAACCCGGACTTCCCGTCCCTCAACCTTGCCCAGGCCGTGCTGCTGATGGGCTATGAATGGGGCCGTGACAGCCTTCCGGCAGAGCCCGCGCCCCGTATCCGCACGCCCGGCGGCGAGGCGCCGGCGACCCGGCTGGAAGTGGAAAGGCTCGCCGACCACTGGGAGGAGCGGCTGACCGAGGCGCGGTTCTTCTTCCCGCCCGACAAGGCGCCGGCGATGCGGCTCACGGTCCGCAACCTGTGGTCGCGCATGGGGCTCACCCGCGGCGACGTGCAGATCTTCCACGGGATTCTGCGGCAGCTGACATGGTCCGGGACCGGCAAGCCGCGGCAGGACAAGACGGCCAGCGGACACCCCGCGCAAGATTGACCTTTGCAGGCCACAAGGCCAATGTCGCGCCGCAATGCAGGGATGACGACATGGCCAAGCGCCCCATCTTCGAGGAGGTGTCGCAAGCGACGCCTGCCCAGACCGCACCGGCGGGAAACCTGATCGATTCCGGGTCGCGCATGGGCGCGAACATGGCCCGGGGCGCGATCCGGGCCTGGCTCGTGGTGCTGTTCGTCATGGTCGTGGCGATGATCGCGCTTGGCGGCGCGACGCGGCTGACCGGGTCGGGGCTGTCGATCACCGAATGGAAGCCGGTGACCGGGGCTTTCCCGCCGACGACCGAGACCGCCTGGGGCGCGGAGTTCGCGAAATACCAGCAGATCCCGCAGTTCCAGATCGAGAACCCGACCATGGACCTTGCCGGGTTCAAGCGGATCTACTGGTGGGAATGGTCGCACCGGCTGCTGGGGCGACTGGTCGGCCTCGTCTGGGCGGCGGGCTTCCTGTTCTTCTGGCTGACCGGCCGGGTTGGGCCCGGCTGGTCCTCGCGGTTCCTCACGCTGGGTCTTCTGGGCGGGCTTCAGGGTGCCGTCGGCTGGTGGATGGTAAGCTCCGGCCTGGGCGCGGGGATGACGTCGGTCGCGTCGTACCGGCTGGCGATCCATCTCGGCCTCGCCTTCGCGATCCTCGGGCTGATCGCGTGGTACATGTTCCAGCTCGCCCGGCCGCAGGGGCAACTGCTCCGGGCAAGGCGCGCGGGCGAGCCGAAGCTGTTTTCCATGACAACCGGCCTCATGCACCTCGCCTTCGTGCAGATCCTGCTGGGCGCGCTGGTCGCGGGGATCGACGCCGGGCGCCAGTACACCGGATGGCCGAAGATGGGCGGCGAGTGGATCCCCGACGCCATCTGGGACGGCGCGCTCGGCTGGCGCAACTTCTTCGAGAACGCGGCGACGGTGCAGTTCACGCACCGGATGACCGGCTACCTGCTCGCGATCTTCGCCGTGGTGGTCTGGGCGCGGTCGCGCCGCTCGCCGCACCCGGTCACGCGCGGGGCCTATACCGTCATGATCCTCGCCGTCGCGTTCCAGATCATGCTGGGGATCGCCAACGTCCTGCACGGATCGCCCCTGCCCGAGGCGCTGGCCCACCAGCTGGGCGCGGTCGCGCTGTTCGTGCTGGTCATCCGCGCGCGCCACCACGCCCGCTACCCGTATGAAACCAGCGTCAGGGGGACGATCCGATGAGCAGCCGCGAAAGCCTTGCCGCCCTGGTGGAGTTCCAGCGCACGACCGAGGCGCTGGCGGCCGTGGCACAGCGCCTCGACTGGGACCGCGAGACGGTGATGCCGCGCGGCGCCGCCCAGCAGCGGTCCGAGGAGATCGCCGCGATGGAGGAGATGCTGCACGCCCGCCGCACCGACCCGCGGGTGGGCGAGTGGCTGGACGACGCCCGTGCGGAGTCCGAGGCAGAGGTGCGCATGGTCGAGCTGATCGACCGCGACTTCCGCCGGAAAAGCGCCGTGCCCGCGCGACTCGCCACGGAACTCGCGCGGCTCACGTCGCTGTCTCAGGGGATCTGGGCCGAGGCGCGCGCCGCCGACGCGCCGGGGGATTTCCTGCCGACGCTCGACGAGGTGCTGACGCTGAAGCGAGAGGAGGCCGACGCCTACGTCGCGGCCGGCTTCGGCAAGGGCGACCGCTACGACGCGCTCTTGGACGACTACGAACCCGACACCTCGGCGGCGGACATCGCGCGGCTGTTCGACACGCTGCGCCCGCGCCTCGTGTCGCTGCGGGACGCGGTGATGGGGGCCGAGCGGCAGCCCGAACGGCTCGCCGGGCATTTCGCGCAGGAAGCGCAGATGCGCCTCGCCCGCGCCTGCGCCACGGCGTTCGGGTACGACTGGAATTTCGGGCGGCTCGACATCGCGGTTCACCCGTTCAGCTCGGGCACATGGCAGGATAGCCGGATCACAACGCGGGTCATGGAATCCGATCCGTTCAACTGCATCTACTCGACCATCCACGAGGTCGGGCATTCCAGCTACGAGCTGGGGATCGACCCGGACTACGCCTTCACGCCCCTGGGCGGCGGCGTCTCGATGGGCGTTCACGAAAGCCAGAGCCGCATCTACGAGAACCAGCTCGGCCGCAGCCGCGCGTTCACCGGATGGCTGCACGACCGGATGGGCGACATGTTCGGCGGGCTGTCGGTGCGCGACGCCGACGCCTTCTACGGCGCGGTGAACCGCGTTGCGCCGGGCTTCATTCGCACCGAATCCGACGAGGTGCAGTACAACCTGCACATCATGCTGCGCTTCGAGCTGGAGCGGGATCTGCTGTCGGGCAAGCTTGCCGTCGCCGACCTGAACGAGGCATGGAACGCGCGCTTCCTGCGCGACTTCGGCTTTGCCGTGGACCGGCCCGCGAACGGCGTCCTGCAGGACGTCCACTGGTCGGTCGGGCTGTTCGGGTACTTTCCGACCTATTCGCTGGGGAACGTCTATGCAGGCTGCCTGAACGCGGCGCTGCGCGATGCCGTCCCCGACGTGGACGAGGCGCTTGCGGCCGGCGACGCGACCCCGGCCGTCGAGTGGCTGCGCGAGAACCTGCAGCGCCACGGGAGCCTTTACCGCCCCGTGGACCTAACCGGACGTGCGACCGGCGCCCCGGTCAGCGCCGAGCCGCTGCTCGATTATCTCGACGCGAAATTCGGCGAGATCTACGCGCTGTAGGCGTCAGTCCAGAAGCGCCGCCACGATCCGGGCGGCCTCGTCCCGGCAGGGCGTCAGGCCGCCCCGGTTCTCGCCCGGGTAGAAGCGGGCACGGGTCGCGGTCGGCATCGGCGCGGGGCTGTCCACGGTGACCCGGGGGCCGATCTTCTCGGCCTCTGCCTGCCAGCTGCGCGCGAGCGCGATCTGGGCGGCCTTGGTCGCGCCGTAGACGCCGAAGAACTTCTCGCCCGCGCGGGGGTCGTCGAAGAAGACGGCCTGCCCGTTCCTGGCGCGCAGCAGCGGCTCGACCAGCTGCATGAGGCCGTGCGTGGCCGAGATGTTCGTGTCGATGGAGCGGGCGATTTCCTTGGGATCGGTCTGCGCCGCGGGCGAAAGCGGCGCGGCGTGGACGGCGCAATGCGCCCACAGGTCGATCCCGCCCCAGCGTTTCTGCACCGCCTGCACCATCTGGATCATGGCGGCCGCGTTCGTCACGTCCATCGGCGCCAGCGTCGCGCTGCCGCCGCCGCCGCGGATGCGGTCGTCCAGCTCTTCCAGCGCGCCGGTCGTGCGGGCGACGGCCACGACGTGCCAGCCGCGCGCGCCGAGCGCTTCGGCCAGCGCCGCGCCGAGCCCGCGCGAGGCGCCGGTGACGAGTGCGATCTTCGGTTGCGGGGCGTCCGGGGTCGGGTCCTGTTCCATGCCGGGCCGAGTGCCACCGCCGCGCGCGTCCCGCAAGCGGATTTTGGTTAGCCGATCGACAAACTGTCTTTCCGCGGCGCCGGCCGCATGATACAAAGCCACATGGCTAAGCTTGACCGGACCTTCCACGCCCTCGCCGACCCGACGCGCCGCGCCGTCCTGACCCGTCTCGCGCACGGCCCCGGCAGCGTGGGCGACCTGGCCCGGCCTTTCGCCATGACGCTGCCAACGTTTCTTCAGCACCTGCGCGTGCTGGAAGAAGGGGGCCTGATCCGCACGGAAAAGCGGGGCAGGGTGCGCGTCTGCCACCTCGCCCCCGGTGCTTTCGCGCCCGTGGCCGAGTGGCTCGACGCTCAGCGCCGTGAATGGGAGGGGCGGACCGACCGGCTCGCCGCCTTCGTCGAGACCGGAACCGCGAACAAGGATGACCTGCGATGAAAAGCACGACCCGGGTCGAAGGGAACGACCTCATCATCACCCGCCGCATCGCCGCCGCGCCCGAGGTGATCTGGGATGCGCTGACGGACGCCGCGAAGCTGAAGCAGTGGTTCGCGCCCCGTCCGTGGCGCATCACCGAAGCGGTGGTGGAGCCGCGTCCCGGCGGCCGGTTCCACATCGCGATGGCGGGCCCCGAGGATCAGCCAGCGGACTGCGCCGCTGACGAAAGCGATGCCGGCGGTTGCGTGCTGGAGGCCGAAGCCCCGCGCCGGCTTGCCTGGACCGACGCGATGTCGGCCGGCTACCGCCCCAACGCGCAGCCCTTCATGACCGCGATCGTCACGCTCGACTCGGACGGCGACGGGACCACCTACACCGCCACCGTGCTGCACCGCACGCCCGAGGACCGCAAGCGCCACGAGGAGATGGGCTTCGCCGAAGGATGGGGCACCTGCATCGAGCAGCTGGCCGAACTGGTGGAGTGACGAAAAAGGGGGCCGCGTGGCCCCCTTTGCGATGGCTGCGCGAGCGGTCGCTCAGCGGTTCGCCATCTCGACATAGTCGCGCTTGCCCTCGCCGACATACAGTTGCCGCGGGCGGCCGATCTTGCCCTGCGGGTCGGCAATCATCTCCTTCCACTGCGAGATCCAGCCGACCGTGCGCGACAGCGCGAAGATGGGCGTGAACATCGAGGTCGGGAAGCCCATCGCCGACAGGATGATGCCCGAGTAGAAGTCGACGTTGGGATAGAGCTTCTTCTCGACGAAGTATTCGTCTTCCAGCGCGATCCGCTCGAGCTCCTTGGCGACCTTCAGCGTCTCGTTGTTCTCGATCCCGAGGATGCCGAGCACCTCGTCCGCGGTTTCCTTCATGACCTCCGCGCGCGGGTCGAAGTTCTTGTAGACGCGGTGGCCGAAGCCCATCAGCCGGAAGGGGTCGTCCTTGTCCTTGGCCTTGCGGATGTATTCGGGGATCCGGTCGACAGTGCCGATTTCCTGCAGCATTTCCAGCGCCGCCTGGTTGGCGCCGCCATGCGCGGGGCCCCACAGGCAGGCGATGCCCGCCGCGATGCAGGCGAACGGGTTCGCGCCCGACGACCCGGCAAGCCGCACCGTCGAGGTCGAGGCGTTCTGTTCGTGATCCGCGTGCAGGGTGAAGATCAGGTCCATCGCCCGGGCCAGCGCGGGATCGACGTTGTACTTTTCGGCCGGGACCGAGAAGCACATCTTGAGGAAGTTCGAGGCGTAGTCGAGCTCGTTGTCCGGATAGACGAAGGGCTGGCCGACCGAGTACTTGTAGGCCATCGCCGCGATCGTCGGCAGCTTGGCGATCAGGCGGATCGAGGCGATCTCGCGCTGCATCGGGTCGTTGATGTCGGTGGAATCGGGGTAGAACGCCGACATTGCGCCCACCACGCCGACCATCGTGGCCATCGGGTGCGCGTCGCGGCGGAAGCCGCTGAAGAACTTGTGCATCTGCTCGTGCACCATCGTGTGACGGGTCACGCGAGTCTCGAAGTCGGCGGCCTGCGCCGCGTCGGGCAGCTCGCCGTACAGCAGCAGGTAGCACACTTCGAGATAGCGCGACTTGGCCGCCAGCTGCTCGATCGGGTAGCCCCGGTACCACAGCTCGCCCTTGTCGCCGTCGATGTAGGTGATGGTGGAATCGCACGACGCGGTCGAGGTGAATCCGGGGTCGAAGGTGAACACGTCGCCCTGCGCGTAGAGCTTGCGGATGTCGAGGCACTCCGGCCCGACCGTGGGGGTCAGGATCGGCAGGTCGATGTTCGTTCCGCCAAGGTTCAGCGTTGCAGTCTTGTCGGCCATGAAGGAAGTCCTCTCTCCTTGGCCCGGGGGCCAGGTTGGTCCATGTGTCAGCCCGCGACGTCGCCAAGTCGGGCGAGCGTCTCTTCCCGGCCAAGTGCGATCATCATGTCAAAAACGCTGGGGGTCGCCGTCCGTCCGGCAAGTGCTGCCCGCAGGGGCGCCGCAATCTTGCCCAGTCCGACGCCGTTCGCCTGTGCGACGGTGCCTGCAACAGCCTCCAGATCGTCTCGCGTCCAGTTAGCATTCTGCAGCGCAGCGGTCAATTCGGCCAGTATGCCTTTGGATACCGGATCCAGCGCCTTCGCCGCCTTCTCGTCCGCCTCGACGGGGCGGTCGATCAGGGCAAAGCGTGCCTGGTCAAGCAGTTGCGGCAGGGTCTTGGCCTTTTCCTTCAGCGCAGGCAGGGCGGGTGTCAACCGGCTGACCTGCACCGGCGTCAGGGCTGGGCGCCCGGTTTCGATGAGAAACGCCATGATCTCGCTCAGAAGCGCCGCATCGTCCATCGCCCCGATATGGTGGCCCGACACGTGTTCCAGCTTCCTGAAGTCGAGCCGCGCGGGCGCGCGCCCGATCCCGGGCAGGTCGAACCACGCCCGCGCCTGCGCGTCGTCGAACAGCTCGTCGTCGCCGTGGCTCCAGCCGAGCCGGGCGAGGTAGTTGCGCATCGCGGCCGCCGGATAGCCCTCGGCCGCGAATTCGTGCAAGCCGACCGCACCGTGGCGCTTGGACAGCTTCTTGCCGTCGGTGCCGTGGATCAGGGGGATATGGGCAAAGACCGGGCGCGGCCAGCCCATGGCGTCGAACACCTGCGCCTGGCGCGCGGCGTTGGTCAGGTGGTCGTCGCCCCGGATCACGTGGGTCACGCCCATGTCGTGGTCGTCCACCACCACCGCCAGCATGTAGGTCGGCGTCCCGTCCGAGCGCAGCAGCACCATGTCGTCGAGCTGGTCGTTGCGGAAGGTGACGTCGCCCTGCACCGCGTCCGCGATCACCGTCTGCCCCTCGCGCGGCGCGCGCAGGCGGATCGCGTAGGGCGCATCGGGCCGGGTGGCCGGGTCGGCGTCGCGCCAGGGGCTCACGAAGGTCTGGTTCGGGTGCGCTTCGCGCCACGCCTCGATTTCGGCGGGGCCGGTGTAGCAGGGATAGGCGCTGCCGTTCGCCATCAACTCGCGCGCGACCTCGGCGTGGCGGTCCGCGCGCTCGAACTGGCTGATCGGCTCGCCGTCCCAGTCGAGGCCGAGCCATGACAGGCCCTTCAGGATCGCCTCGGTCGCCTCGGGGGTGGAACGCGCGCGGTCCGTGTCCTCGATCCGCAGCAGGAACTTGCCGCCGCGCCCGCGGGCATAGAGCCAGTTGAACAGCGCCGTCCGCGCGCCGCCGATGTGCAGATAGCCGGTGGGCGAGGGTGCGAAGCGCGTGACGACCGGGGCACCGGCGGGCGTGTCGGGCAAGGGGTCGTGCGGCGTGGCGGGCTGGCTGGCTGGCATGGGCGGCGGGGGCTCGTCTTTGGGCGGTTAACGCTTTGGTAACGCGCGCCCCGCTAGGATCGCCGCACTGATAAGTGCAGCTTCGTGAAAGGACAAGCTTGTGACGGCGCTCGATGCGGGCTCGGCGGGGCAGGCCGGCGCGGTGTCCGCCTCGCGCCCGGCGCCCCGCCTCCGCGACCACGCGCGCCCCGAACGTCCCGATACGGTCGCGCGGGCGGGGTTGTTCCTCTGGACCCCGGTGTGGCTGTCGGGCGGCATCGGCGGCTGGTTCGCGCTGCGGCAGGAACCGGGCGCAGTGTTCTACGCCGTTGCCGCGATGGTGGCGGCGCTGTCGATCTGGGTGGGCGTGCGGGCGGTCGCCTGGGCCGAGACCGGAAGGCTGGGCGAGAAGGCGGCGGGATGGGCGCGGGCCCTGGGCTTCGCCGCGGCGCTGGTCGCCACGGGCGCCTGCCTGGCGGGGCTTCGCGCGCACCGGGCCGACGCGCCGGTGCTGGGCTACCGCTACCACGGCCCGATCGAGGGGCGGGTGGTCGGCATCGACCGGTCCGGCCGCGACCGCATGCGCCTGACGCTCGACGACGTGGTGCTGCCCGGCATGGCCCCTGCGCGGACCCCCGCGCGGGTCCGCCTGTCCCTGACCGAGCCTGGCCCCCCGCAGTCTCGACCGCAGTCTGCCCCGCAGGCGGGCGCACCGTCCGGGCCGCTGTCCGTCGCGCCGTCCGTGCCGCTGCCCGATCCGGGCGAGCGGGTGATGACGACCGGTCACCTCGGCCCTCCGCCGGGGCCGGCGGAGCCGGGCGGCTTCGATTTCCGGCTCGGCGCGTTCTTCGACCGGATGGGCGCGGTCGGCTATACCCGCAATCCGATCCTGACGATCGAGCCGGCCGCCGACGGCGCGATGGCCATGCAGCGCCTGCGGCAGCGCGCGGCCGGCGGCATCGCGGACGGGATCGGCGGGCAGGAAGGGGCGGTCGCGGCGGCGCTGATGACCGGCGACAGGTCGCGAATCGCCGAGGCCACGAACCAGCTCATGCGGGATTCGAACCTCTACCACATCGTGTCGATCTCGGGCCTGCACATGGCGATGCTGGCGGGCTTCGTCTACGCCGCGCTGCGCATCGCGCTCGTGGCGGCGCAGGCCGGCGGGGTGCTGGCCGCGGGCGTGGCGTGGCACAAGGTCGCCGCGCTGTTCGCGCTGGTGGCCGCGGCCGCCTATCTGTGGATGTCGGGAGGGGGCGTCGCGACCGAGCGGGCGTTCGTCATGGTCGCGGTGATGCTGGGCGCGATCCTCGCCGACCGGCGCGCGATCTCGCTGCGGACCGTGGCCCTGGCGGCGACGCTGATCCTCGTCCTGAACCCGCAGGCGCTGCTGTCGCCCGGCTTCCAGATGAGCTTTGCCGCCACCGTCGCGCTGATCCTGACGGCGCGGCCCTGGGCCCGGATCGCCCCGCACCTGCACTGGACCGTCCGCCCGGCGGCGATGCTGGTGGTCTCGTCCCTCGTGGCGGGCCTCGCCACCAGCCCGATCGCCGCCGCCCATTTCAGCCGCGCTGCGCAGTACGGGCTTCTCGCCAACCTGCTCGCGGTGCCAGCGATGGGCGCGCTGGTCATGCCCGCCGGCGTGATCGCCGCGATCCTGGGCCCGCTGGGCCTGGCCGCGCCCGCTCTGTGGGTCATGGGCGTCGGCACCCGCTGGATGCTCATCGTGGCCGAATGGATCGCGGGGCTGGACGGGGCGGTCTACGCCGTCGTCGCGCCGCCGCCCGCGACGCTGCCGCTTCTGTGCGGGGGCGTGCTCGTGGCGGCGCTGGTCCTGCGGCGGGGCGCTGGGCGGGGCGCCCACGTGGCGGGGGGGATCGCACTGGCCGCGGCAGGGGTCGGGCTTTCGCTGTGGCTGCAGGTGGAGCGCCCGGCGATCCTGGTCGCGCCGGAAGGCGCGGCCGCAGGCATCATGACGCCGGCCGGGCGATCCCTGTCGAAGCCCGCGAACGCCTTCATCGCCGACAGCTGGCTCGAGGCCGACGGCGACACCGCCACCGCCGAGGACGCCGCGGCGCGCCCGGGCTGGACCGGCGGGCGCGGGGTCCGATCGGCCACGGTCGCGGGCGTTCCGATCGTCCACCTGACCGGGAAGCCGGGCCGCGCCGCGCTTCCTGCGGAGTGCCGGAAGGGCGTCGTGGTGATCGCGGATTTCGACGCCGGCGAGGCGCCGGCCCCCGGATGGCCCTGCACGCTCTTCGACCTGCGATACCTGCGCCGCAGCGGCGCGGTCGCGGGCCATGTCGGACCCGGGGGCTTGCGCTGGATCACCGCGAAGGATGCCGCCGGCGCGCGGGTCTGGGCGCGCCAGGGCGGTTGAGCGAAGGCCCGTCCTATCGGAAAGAAGACGGGCCCCGGCGGTCAGCGGACCTCGGCGAACACCTTCGTGAGCGCTCCGTCCAGCTTCTCGAGCATCTCGTCCATCTGCGCGTCGGTCAGGATGAACGGCGGGCACAGCACGATCGACTGCCCGAGCGGGCGGCAGATCAGCCCCATGTCGGTGCAGGTGTTGGCGATCCGCTCGCTGATCGACAGGCTGCCCGGGAACGGCTCCTTCGTCTCGACGTCGCGCACCGCCTCCAGCGCCCACATGTAGCCGATGCCGCGCAGTTCGCCGATGTTCTCGTGGCGCTGCATGATCTGGCGCAGCCCCGCCTCCATCCGCGGCGCGCCGCGGACGACGTTCTCGGCCAGCCCCTCGTTCATCACCACGTCGATCGCCTTCAGCGCGATGGCGCAGCCGACCGGGTGGCCCGAGGCGGTGAAGCCGTGCGGGAATTCCTCGATCGGCGCGATCGCCGCGTCCAGCCGGTCGGAAAGCTCCGGGCCGAGGATCACCGCGCCCATCGGGAAGAACCCGGCCGTCAGGTTCTTCGAGCTGATGATCGCGTCCGGCATGAAGTCGTAGGTCTGGCACCCCCAGGTGTTCCCGGTGCGCCCGAAGCCCGTGATGACCTCGTCCGCGATCAGCGGGATGCCGTGCCGCTTCAGGATCGGGGCGATCGCCTGGAAGTAGCCGCTGGCGGGCGGGATCACGCCGCCCGCGCCCTGCACCGGCTCGGCGAAGAACCCCGCGATCGTGTCCGCGCCCTCGTCGGCGATCACCGCCTCCAGCTCGCGGGCGAGGCGGCTCACGAACTCCGCCTCGCTCTCGCCCGGGTTGCCCTCGCGCCAGTAGTGCGGGCAGGTCAGGTGGATGAAGCCGTCCATCGGCAGGCCGAACACCTCGTTGTAGGGCTTGCCCGTCATCGACGCGCTGACCGCCGTCACCCCGTGATAGGCGTTCCAGCGGGTCAGGATCTTGCGGCGCTCCGGCTTGCCTTCGGCCCGGTGCAGGAACCACAGCATCTTGACCATGGTGTCGTTCGCCTCGGACCCCGAGTTGGTGTAGAACACCTTGCCGCGCGCGAAGGGCGAGACCTCGACCAGCTTTTCCGACAGCATCACGGTCTGGTCCGACATCCGCCCGAAGAAGGCGTGGTAGCCCGGGAAGCGGTCGTACTGCGCCTTCGCGGCCTCGATCAGGCCGGGGTGGTCGAAGCCCGCGACCATGTTCCACAGGCCCGAGTTCGAATCGAGCCACTTGCGACCCTCGGTGTCGAAGACATACGGCCCTTCGCCGTGGGTCAGAACGACCGTGCCGCGGCGCTCGACGCTCGGCAGGTCGGTGAAGCCGTACATCGAGTGTTGGTGCGCCCGCGCGGACCAGGTCTTGTCGTCCATGATCGTGATCTCCTGATCGGTTTGCGCGCAGGCTATCCGGGCGGCGGGCGGGGTTCAACGCGGGCTTGGCGAAGTCTTCGACGGGCGGGCCCCGCGCCCGTTCTTTCAAACCCGCCGCCCATGCTGTATGACCCCGAGGTTCCCGGGGATAGCGCCATGACCGAACAGACGCCGAAGCGGCTTTTCATCAAGACCTACGGCTGCCAGATGAACGTCTATGACAGCCAGCGCATGGCCGAGGCGATGGGCGCCGAAGGCTATGTCGAGACCGACCGTCCCGACGACGCCGACATGGTGCTGCTGAACACCTGCCACATCCGGGAAAAGGCGGCCGAGAAGCTGTATTCCGACCTTGGCCGGCTGAAGCCGCTCAAGGCCGGGCGGCCGGACCTGAAGATCGGGGTCGCGGGCTGCGTGGCGCAGGCCGAGGGCGACGAGATCATCCGGCGGATGCCGCTGGTCGATCTGGTCGTGGGGCCGCAGGCCTATCACCGCCTGCCCGCGATGGCGCGGGGCGCAGGGCCCGCCGTGGACACCGACTTCCCGGCCGAGGACAAGTTCGACCACCTGCCGCCACGCGCGATGAACCGCGCGACCCGCCGGGCGCCGGCCGCGTTCCTGACCGTGCAGGAAGGCTGCGACAAGTTCTGCGCCTTCTGCGTCGTCCCCTACACGCGCGGGGCCGAGGTCAGCCGCCCCGCCGCCCGAATCATGGCCGAAGCGCGCGACCTGGTGGCGCGCGGGGTGCGCGAGATCACCCTGCTGGGCCAGAACGTCAACGGCTGGCACGGCGACGGGATGGCGGGGTTCGGCGACCTGATCCGCGCGCTCGCCGACGTGCCGGGCCTCGACCGCATCCGCTACACGACCAGCCACCCCAACGACATGGCCGACGACCTGATCGCCGCCCATCGCGACGTGCCGCAGCTGATGCCCTACCTTCACCTGCCGGTGCAGTCGGGGTCGGACCGGATCCTCAGGGCCATGAACCGCAAGCACACGGCCGACCAGTACCTGCGGCTGGTGGGCCGCATCCGCGAGGCGCGGCCCGACATCCTGATGACCAGCGACTTCATCGTGGGCTTTCCGGGCGAGACGGACGAGGATCACGCCGCCACGCTGCGGCTGGTCGAGGAGGTGGGCTACGGCACCGCCTTCAGCTTCAAGTACTCGCCCCGCCCCGGAACGCCCGCCGCCGGCAGGACCCCGGTCGAGGATCATGTCGCCGACGCCCGGCTGCAGGAACTCCAGGCCCTGCTGACGCTGCAGCAGAAGGCCGCGCAGGACGGGATGGTGGGGCGCACCGTGGGCGTGCTGTTCGAAAAGCCCGGGCGCCTGCCGGGGCAGCTCGTCGGCAAGTCCGACTACCTGCATTCGGTGTTCGTCGATGCGCCCGGCGCGCAGATCGGCGACCTCGTGCCCGTCCGCATCAGGGCGAGCGCCGCCAATTCGCTGGCGGGCGATCCGGTCTGAGGCGTTCCACGGCGGTCTGGACAAGGGCGCGGGCCGCCGCGATAACGCCGCACGGGCCGCGCGGCCCCGGACCTGTCCACCCCATGCCGATGGATTCCCGCGTCGAATGCTGATCGTGACCTCGAATGCCGTGCCCGATCCGGCGACGCTCGGCGAGACGGACGGGTGGGCAGAGCCTCACGTCCTCGTGGTGCTGCCCGGGTCGGGGTGGACCCGCGCCGAACTGCGCGCCACGCAGGCCAGCGCGACCGTCATCGAATACCTTCAGCGGCCGGCCGGCACGATCCGGGTGATGCAGGACGTGCTGGATGCCATGCGCCAGACCGTGCGCCAGCCGGCGGGACCGATCCTGTTCCTTGACACCGCGCCGGCCGGCGACATGTCGATCGCGTCGCAGGCGGCGCTCGCCGCGGCCGATGCGCACGGGATCCATGCCGACCTGGATCGGGACGGCCGCCTGTCCCGGCTCCTGCTGGGCGAGATGGTGGCGACCAGCCCGCTTCTGCCGCAACTCGTCCAGCACCTCGTCCGGCGCGGCGTCGACGACGCGCGCCTCGTCCAGGCGCTCCGCACTCCCTTCCTGCAGGCCCCCGCATGAGCAAGCTCGATTCCATCTGGGCCACCTGGGCCGGCCGCGCAGGAATCCTGGCCGCCCGTCCCGACTTCCGGCTGGACCCGGCGGTCCACGGCAGCACGTCGATGGTCGAACGCATGGTCGGCCGGGGAAGCGGGCGCGCGGGCAACACCTTCCGGTCACTGGGCGAGCGCGCCGCCTCGTTCGACCGGGCGCTGGCAGCCCTCGTCACCGAACCCGACCTCGCCGAGGCGATCAGGGCGGGCGAGCCCGAGGCGCTGGAGCTTGCGTTCGAACTGATCCGGCTCGGCGATCCGGTGGACGCGGAAGTGTCGGACTTCTCGGGCAACGCCTACCTCCGGTTCCACCCCGACCTGATGCGGGCGCAGGTGCAGCCGCTGGAACACTATCTGGGCTACGGCCACGCCGAGGGGCGGACGACGCTGGGCGCGCTCCGCAAAAAGCGGCACCGCGGCGCGCGCGCCTTTCGCCCCGACCGCCCGACCTGCCTGATCTGCGTCCACGAGATGTCGCGCACCGGCGCGCCGGTGGTCGGCCGCGACATGGCCCGCGAGGCGGCCGAGGACCACAACGTCGTCGTCATGTCGCTGCGGGGGGGCGAGCTGCTGGACCAGTTCGTCGAGAACGCGTGCGAGGTCGTCATCACCGACCGGCCGCTGCACGACATGGCGTATTTCAACGATCCGATCTTCTCGCGGATCGACTTCGCCGTCACGAACTCGGTCGAGACCTGGCCGATGCTGCCGTGGCTGGTCGCGCAGGGCATCCCGTTCGCGTCCTACATCCACGAATATTCGGAATACTACTCGCTCTTCAACGCGATCTACCACGCGCCGCTCTTCGCCGATCTCGTGGTCTATTCCTCGGATACCGTGCGCGACGGCTGGCGCGGCCGGCTGGCCGACATCGACTTCGACGTGGAACGCGACACGGTCGTCGTGCCGCAGCGCGCGCTCGCCGTGGGCGGCGTGGATGCCACCACCCGCAGCATCGCCCGCGCGCGGCTGTCCGAGATGCTGGGCCGCGACCTGTCGGATGCGCGCATCGTCTGCGGGGCGGGGCACCTGCAGTGGCGCAAGGGCACCGACATCTTCGCCATGACCGCGCAGATCTGCCGCGACCGCGACGCGGACACGGTGTTCGTCTGGATCGGCGACGGGCTCGACGCGCAGGACATGCTGTTCGGCGTCTGGATGACCGCGCATCTCAGGCGGATCGGCGCGGGCGAGAAGGGGTCGAACCTGTTCCTGCTGCCCGCCGGTCCCGCCTACAACGACGTGCTGGCGGCGTCGGACGCGATGTTCCTGTCATCGCGCCTCGACCCGCTGCCGAACGTCGTCTTCGACGCGCTGGACAAGGGCTGCCGCATCGTCCAGTTCGACGGCGGATCGGGGTTCTGCGATCCGGTCTATCGCGCCTCGGACCAGTTCGTGACGGTCGAATACGCCAACCCCCTTGCGGCGGCCGAGGCGATCCTGGCCTTGCCCCCGAAGGAGCCTGCGGAACAGCCGGGACCGCGCGCGCCGACGCCGCTTCTCGTCCGCATCCGCGACCTGCTCTATGCCCGGCTCACGTCGCAGCGCCACTTCGTCCACGGCGCGTCCGGGTTCGACATTCCGGTGCTGTACACCACCCAGGACGACGACGCGGCCCTGCGGGCCCGCGAGCGCGAGAAGATGATGCGCTACGGCCGGCGCCGGCTGTGGCGCGACCTGGACGATGTGCAGCAGGCGCTGGACGGGTCGGACAGCTGGATGCACAAGGGCATGCGCCTGGCTCCCTATGCGGCGGCCGAGCCGCGGGGCGTGCCACCCTTCGCCATGCACATCCACGCGTTCTATACCGACGAGCTTGCGACCGACCTGCGCGACTACTGCGCCTACGGGCTGGCGCAGCGGATCGTCGTGACCACCGACACCGAACGCAAGCGTGCCGAGATCGAGGCGATCTTCGCCGCCGCCGGGCGCGAGGTTGAGGTGCGGCTGGTGGCCAACCGCGGCCGCGACATCCTGCCGTTCATGGACCTGTTCCGCGACGGCGGCCCGGGTACCGAACACGAGATCTGGTGCCACCTGCACCAGAAGAAGTCGATCGGCGTCACCGTCGGCGGCGATGTCTGGCGCGGCTTCCTTCAGCGCATCCTCCTGGGGGACGGGGCGCGGCTGTCGAACGCGCTGGCGCAGATCGCGCAGCCGCGGGTGGGGCTTGTCGCGCCCCTCGACCCGTACTTCGTGTCGTGGAACGCGACCCGGCCGCTGCTGCACCGGCTCGAGGACCGTCTGCCCGGCCCCGCGCCGCAGTCCCCGCTGCTGTTCCCGGTCGGCAACATGTTCTGGGTCCGCCGCCCCGTGGTCGAACGGATGAACGCGTTCTTCGGCCCGGACTACCCGTGGCCGAACGAACCCGTGGGCATCGACGGTTCGGAATACCACCTGATCGAGCGGCTCTGGCCGGCGATGGCGGTCCAGGAGGAACTTGAATCGGTGTTCGTCCACAAGCTGGACGAGCAGAGGAGATAGTGATGCGCGTCGTCATCCACGCCGGCATGCACAAGACCGGGTCAAGCGCGATCCAGCAGCATTTCTTCCGCCGCGCGGGCGACGACATGGTCTATGCGCCGTGGAACGAGGGCAATCACTGCGGCCTGTTCATCCTGCTGTTCCAGGACCCCGCGTTGCAGCCGCAATACCACGGCTTCCTGCATCGCGGCCCCGCCTTCGCCGAGCGCCTGCCCGCCATGCGCGAAGAATGGTCCGCACGGCTGCGCCAGGCGATGGACCGCGCCGGCGGCCGCACGGTCGTCCTGTCGGCCGAGGACATCTCGCTGCCGATGTACCGCGATGCGGCGCGCGCGATGCGGGACTTCTTCGCGGAATGGACCGACAGCATCGACGTCGTGGCCTACGCCCGCAGCCCGCGGTCCTTCGCGGTCAGCGTGTTCCAGCAGCTGGTCAAGGACGGGCTGCACCGGCTTCAGCCCGAGGAGCTCTGGCCCCATTACCGGGCCCGCTTCGAAATGCTGGACCAGGTCTTCGGCGCCGACCGGGTGACGCTACGCCCCTATGACCGCGCGGCGCTCGCGGGGGGCGACATCGTCCACGACTTCGCGGCCTTCGTGGGCGTCGATCCGGGCGGCCAGGTGGCGCGCGACGTCAACGCCACGCTGAGCGCCGAGGCGACCGCGCTTCTCTTCGCGCAGCGCAAGCTGGGCGACAACCTGCCCAGCGGCTTTCCCGGCGCGCTGGCCGCCAACCAGGCCTTCGTCGACCGCCTGTCCACGCTGGGGCGGTCGCGGTTCGACTTTGCCGATGCGCTGTGGCAGCCGGTGATGGCCCGGCACGCCGAAGACCTTGCCTGGATCGAGGCGCGGATGGGCCGCCCGCTGGCCGACCGGCCCGCCCCCGACGCGATCCCGATCGCGTCCGAGGACGACCTGCTGCGGCTCGCCCACGACAGCCGGCACCTGGTCGAAGGGGCGCTGCGCGACCTGATCGCGCGGCCCGAAGCCCCCACGCTGCAGGACACGGTGCGGGCCGTCGACCAGTTGAGAAAGCTGAGCCACTGAGATGAGCGCGCGCGACGACAAGAAGCAACGAAAGCTCGAGAAGAGGGCGCTCGCCGGCCCCGACGCCGTCCCGTCGCTGCCCGATCTGCGTCGCAAGGCGATCGTCATTCTGGGGATGCACCGCTCGGGGACGTCGGCGCTGACCGGCGCGCTTGCCGAGATGGGCTGCGTCATGCCCGAGCATCTGATGGCGGCGAAGGACGCCAACCCGAAGGGGTTCTTCGAATCGGACGCAATCACCGGGCTGAACGACCAGCTCCTCGCCTCGGCGGGCCGGAGCTGGGACAGCTTCGAGGGCATGCCGGGCGGCTGGGCCGCGTCGCCCGATGCAGAGCGTTTCGCACGGCTTGCCGTCGAGACGATCCGGGCAGAGTTCGGCCACGCCGAACTTTTCGCGATGAAGGATCCGCGGGTCTGCCGCCTGGTCCCGTTCTGGGACGCCGCGCTGCGCGAGGCCGGCTGTTCGCCGCTTTACGTCTGCACGCACCGGCACCCGATCGACGTGGCGTCGTCCATGGGATTTCGCGGCGGTTATGCGACCGACTACGCGCTGCTGTTGTGGCTGCGCCACCAGCTCGAGGCGGAAGCGGGCAGCCGGGGCCGGCCGCGCGTGTTCGTCAGCTACGAACAGCTTCTGGCCGACTGGGCGGCGTCGATCACCAAGATCGGCGTGGTGCTCAACGTCGCGTGGCCGCTCACGCTGGACGAGGCTCGGCCGGGGATCGAAGGGTTCCTCAGCAACGCCCTGCGCAACTTTGCCGCGCGCAGCGGCGAAGACGCCCGCATGCCCGCATGGGTCGCGGACGTGTATGAGACGCTCGAACGCTGGGCAGCGCTTGGCGAGGATGCAGCCGACTACCCCCGGCTCGACGCGATCCGCGCCCATCTCGAGGCGATGACGCCGACGATGGCGGGCATGATCAGCCATTACCAGGACCGGGTGAACGCGGCGCGCCATCAGGCGGGCCTGATCGCCGGGCTCGAGAACGACCGCGAGGCCGATGCAGCCCGGCTTCGGAACGCGCAGGACGAACTTGGTCGCCTCGACAGCATGTACCGGCAGCGCGCGCAGGAAATCGAGGACCACACCCGCGAGGCCGCCCAGCTTCGCGCGCAGCTGGCCGAGACGCGCGACGGGGCGGAACGCCTGCGGGTGGCGCACGAGGCGCTGGTCGCGCGCCACGCGCGCGAGGCGCGGCAACTGCAGCAGATGACCGCGCGGATTGCCGGGATGATGCTGCGCGACGTGGATGCGCGGCTCGACGCCGGGCCGGGGGTGGTGGAGGGGCTCGCGGGCAAGGGCGACGGGGCTCCCATAACCGAAGCCGCGGCGATCGCCCGCATCACCCAGCTGGAGCAGGAGCTCGCGACGCTGGCCCGCCACAGCAGCGGGCTGGAAGCCGCGGTGCAGGAACTCACGACCAGCACGTCGTGGGCGATGACCAGGCCCCTGCGCTGGGTGTCGGCACGCGTTCGCCGGCGGCGCTGAGCGCGTCCGGGTGACCGGCAGCCTTCCCGCGCCTACTCCGGCGCGGGGGCGAAGGCCGCCAGCAGTTCGGCCACGCCCTGTTGCAGCGGCACCTCGGCCCGCCAGTCCAGCAGCGCCTCGGCGCGGCGGCTGTCCAGCACGTTGCGCGGCACGTCGAAGCCGCGCGACGCCTCGAACGTCACCTCGGGGCGGGCGCCCCGCACGCGTTCGATCATGTCGAGGATGTCGTTCAGCGTCGTGCCCCGCCCGGCGCCGATGTTGACCTGCGTGCCGTGCGCGTCCGCATCCGCCGCCATCACCAGCGCGCGGGACACGTCGTCGATGTGGACGAAGTCACGCTCGACGCTGCCGTCGCCCCAGATCGTGATCGGGCGGCCCTGCGCGGCGTGGTGGCAGAAGGTGGTGACCGCCCCGTGCGCCTTGTCGATGTTCTGGCGCGGCCCGTAGGGGTTCGCGAGCCTCAGCGACAGCGTCGACAGGGGCCGCGCGCCGCGCCCGTCATACAGCCGCAGATACTGCTCGCAGGCGAGCTTCGACACGCCATAGGCCGACATCGGCCGGGTCGGATGATCCTCGTCCACCGGCAGCCGCTCGGGCCGGCCATAGACCGTGCCGCCGGACGAGGCGAAGACGACCCGCCGCACCTCGGCCTCGACCGCCTGGTCCAGCATCATCACGGTGCCAATGATGTTTTCCTGGGCGTCCACCAGCGGGTCGCGGTCGGCCTCGCGCGGGAATTTCGTGGCGGCAAGGTGGAATACGGTGTCCACCCCGACCATCGCCTCGGCCAGCAGCGGGCGCTGCAGGAAGCTGCCTGCCCAATGGGTCAGGCGCGGATCGGCGATCTGTCCGGCGACGAAGTCGAGATTGCGGACGGTCCAGCCGCCGGCGAGAAGGCGGCCCACGAGGGATTGCCCGATGAACCCGCCCCCGCCCGTGACCAGCGCGATCCGATCGTGGGCCCTGGTCGTCATGTCGCGCATCCCTGCTGGTCGTGGCTGCCCACGGGATTACGGATTGGCAGGCCGCTGCGCAAGGGCGGCGCGGGAACGCGGGTCAGCCCGGCAGTCCTTCGTCCCAGGGCGGCACGGGGCCGCAGCGTTCGACCATCCAGTCGACGAACGCGCGCAGCCGGGCGGGCGGGCGGCGGTTGCTGGGATAGACCGCGAACACTCCGTCAAGGTCCGTGGACCCGTGGTCCAGTGCCAGCTCGACCAGCCGTCCGGCGCGCAGGTCCTCGCCGATGATGAAGGTGGGCTGGCGGATGATGCCCTGGCCCGCCCGCGCCGCCGCCAGCAGGGCGCCGCCGTTGTTCGCGCGCAGGTTCCCCGACACCGCCACCCTGACCGCACCGCCGGGCCCGAAGGTCCATTCGTCGGGCGCCGTGGACGAGGACAGGGTGTAGGTCAGGCAGTTGTGCCCCGCGAGATCCGCGACCAGCCGGGGCATGCCGCGTGCCGCGAGATAGCTTGGCGCGGCCGCGACGGCGATCCGGCACGGGGCGAGCTTGCGGGCGATCAGGTCGCCCTCGCGCAGCCGGCCGATCCGGATGGCCACGTCCCACCCTTCGTCGATCAGGTTCACGGTGCGGTCGTTCAGGCCGAGCTCGACCCGAAGGGCGGGGTGGCGCGACAGGAAGTCGGGCAGCATCGGCGCCAGCACGCGCACCGCGAACGACACCGGGGCGTTGACGCGCAGCTCGCCGCTGACCTCGACCCGTTCGGCCGCGGCCGCGGCGTCGGCGCGCTCCAGCTCCTCGATGATCCGCTCGGCGCTTTCCAGATAGCGCTGCCCGGCCTCGGTCAGGGTGACGCGGCGGGTGGTGCGGTGGACCAGCTTGACGCCGAGACGCGCCTCGAGCGCCGCCATGTGCTTGGTCGCCATGCTCTGCGACATGCCGAGCGCGCGGGCCGCCGCCGACAGGCTGCCGAGCGCCGCGACGCGGGAGAAGACCTGAAGCCCGGTGAACCGATCCAGCATCGTTTCCGCCTGTGGGTGTGAGCTGTAGGGAACACTTACAGGATTATCGGCTGCCCGGAAAGCGACCATATGGCTTCCGACACGAACAAGCGGGTGAAACATGCAACTCGACCAGACCGCGCCGGCGCCCGGCATCACCTCGGGCGGCGCATCGCTCAGGATCGGAACGGTGGCGCTGACCGTGCGCGATCTCGACAGCATGAGCCGCTTCTACCGCGAGGTGATCGGCCTTGCGCCGGTCGCGACCGGCCCGCGCGTCCACAAGCTGGGCGTGGGCGGCCGCGTGCTGCTGGAACTTCGCCACGACCCCCAGGCGGCGCTTGCCGATCGCGGGGACGCGGGGCTGTTTCACACCGCCTTCCTGCTGCCGTCGCGCGCCGACCTCGCGGACTGGCTGCTTCGCGCGGCCCGCACCGGGGCCAGGCTGGACGGCGCGTCGGACCACCTGGTCAGCGAGGCGCTGTACCTGACCGACCCGGAGGGCAACGGGATCGAGATCTATCGCGACCGCCCGAGCGAGGAATGGCCGCTTGACGCGGCGGGGCTGATCGGGATGGCGACGCGGCGGCTGGACCTCGACGACCTTGCCGCCGACGCAAGCCCGCGCCCTGCTCAGGGCATGCCCGCCGGAACGATCGTCGGCCATGTCCACCTGCAGGTTGGCGACCTGAAGACGGCAGAGGATTTCCTGGCGGGCACCATCGGCATCCCGGTCACCAGCAGGTATCCGGGCGCGACGTTCTTCGGCGCGGACGGCTATCACCACCACCTGGGCGCGAACGTCTGGAACAGCCGCGGCGCGGGACCGCGGCCCGAACGCAGGACCGGCCTTGACGCGATCACCTTCGTCGCGGCGCCCGCGGTGCTGGAACGGCTGGAGCCGCGGCTTTCGCGCACTGACGACGGCACTCTCGTCGCGAGGGACCCGTGGGGGGCGCGGCTCGCCTTTGCGGAACAATGAAGCCGCAGGCACACTTGCGCTTGCGGGGCGACCGGGCGCGATGCCGGCCGGGCGCCGGGAAATGACGATCAACCATCGAAAGGGACTACGATGATGACGACCACCTGGGCACCGCGCGCGCTGAGCGTCCTGCGGATCATGGCGGGGCTCCTGTTCATGGCGCACGGAACGCAGAAGCTGCTGGGCTTCCCCGCATCCGGCGACGGGGCGGGCGGGCCGCTGCCGACGATGATGCTGATCGCCGGCAGCATCGAACTGGTCGCGGGCGCGCTGATCGCCATCGGCCTGTTCACGCGTCCGGCCGCGTTCCTCGCATCCGGCCTGATGGCGTTCGCCTATTTCATCGCCCACGCGCCGCAGAACTTCTTCCCTGTGAACAACGGCGGTGACGCGGCGATCCTGTACTGCTTCGTGTTCCTGTACCTCGTCTTTGCCGGCCCGGGGGAATGGAGCCTCGACGCGCTGCGCAACCGCGATGCCGGGCGCGCCCGCACAGTCTGACCGCGGGCCGTCGCGGACATGAAAGAAAGCCGGAGCCCGTCGGGCTCCGGCCATTTTCATTTTCCGGCGGGTCGATCAGGGCGCCGGATCGCGTCGTCAGTCAAGGCTGACGTTCGCGTCCTTCACGACGGGTTCCCACTTCGCCATCTCGGCCTTGACGTGTTCGGCGAGCTCCTCGGGCGAGGACGCGACGATGGTGGCCGAGAACTCGCCCATCCGCGCGGCGACCGCCGGGTCGGCCATGGCGGCCACGGCGGCGTCGTGCAGCTTCGCGATCGCCTCGGGCGGGGTTCCGGCGGGCGCGAACAGCGCGTTCCAGCTGTAGGTCTCATAGCCCGGCAGCGTCTCGCCGATGGCGGGCACGTCGGGGAACGACGGCGCGCGCTCGGCAGTGGTCACGCCCAGTGCGCGCAGCTTGCCGCTGGCGATGTGGCCCGACGCGGAGGGCAGGTTGTCGAAGATGATCGGCACCTGGTTGCCCAGCACGTCGGTGAGCGCCGGACCGGACCCCTTGTAGGGGATGTGCGTGATGTCCACGCCCGCCATCGCCTTGAACAGTTCGCCCGACAGATGCAGCGGCGTGCCGTTCCCCGACGACGCGTAGGCCAGCGGTTCGGTCTTGGCCAGGTCGATCAGTTCCTGCACGGTGTTGGCCGGCAGTTGCGGGTTCACGGCCAGCACGTTCGGCACCAGCACCAGCAGCGACACCGGCGCGAAGTCGGCGACCGGGTCGTACGGCTTCTGCTTCAGGATCAGCGGGTTCAGCGCGTGCGTGGCGACGGTCCCCATGAGGATCGTGTAGCCGTCGGCGTCCGCCTTGGCCACCTGGCCCGCGCCAAGGCTGCCGCCGGCGCCGCCGACGTTCTGGACGATGACCTGCTGGCCAAGCTCCTGGCCCATGCGCTCGGCCACGATGCGGCCGACCACGTCGGTCGACCCCCCGGCTGCGAACGGGATCACCAGCGTGACCGGGCGGTCAGGGAATTCGGCAGCGGCGGCGCCGGCGAGGCCGAAGGCGAGCGCCGATCCCAGCAGGATGCGGCGGGTAAGCGTGAGCGTCATGGTATCCTCCCTCTGACGTGTCGGTGACGGCTGGCCGGGCAGGGCGCCCGCCCGGCGCGGGTTCAGGTCAGCCTTCGCTCTCGGTGAACACTTCCTCGCGCCGCCTGCGGATCTGGGGCAGGAACACCAGCACCAGCACCGCGAGCGCCAGAACCAGCAGGCCCGCGCTGATCGGGCGCGTGACGAAGGTCGTGGGGTCGCCCCGCGACAGGATCATCGCCCGGCGCAGGTTCTCTTCGAGCAGCGGCCCGAGGACGAAGCCGAGCAGCAGCGGCGCCGGCTCGAACCGCAGCTTGGACAAAACGTAGCCGAGCAGCCCGAAGAACGCGACCGCGAACAGGTCGTAGACGTTCGAGTTCACCGAGTAGACCCCGATCGAGCACATCGCCATGATGATCGGGAACAACACGAAGTAAGGGACGGTCAGCAGCTTCACCCACAGCCCGATCAGCGGCAGGTTCAGGACCACCAGCATCAGGTTGCCGATCCACATGCTAGCGATGATGCCCCAGAACAGCTCGGGCTGGTCGGTGACGACGCTGGGGCCGGGGACGATCCCCTGAATGATCATCGCGCCGATCATCAGCGCCATGACCGGGTTGGCGGGAATGCCCAGCGTCAGCAGCGGGATGAAGCTCGTCTGCGCGCCGGCGTTGTTGGCGCTTTCGGGGCCGGCGACGCCGGCGATGGCGCCGTGGCCGAATTCCTCGGGGTGCTTAGACAGCTTCTTCTCGATCGTGTAGGACGCAAACGACGCGAGGATCGCGCCGCCGCCCGGCAGGATGCCGAGGATCGAGCCGACGCCAGTGCCGCGCAGCACCGGGCCGATGATCTGGCGCAGTTCATCGCGGTTGGGGAACAGGCTGTTGATGTTGCGGGTCATCACCTGCCGCTCATGCTCGTCCTCGAGGTTGCGCAGGATCTCGGCGATGCCGAAGACACCCACGGCCAGCGCCACGAAGTTCAGCCCGTCCGAGAACTGGGTGATCCCCAGCGTAAAGCGCGGGGTGCCGGTATAGACGTCGGTCCCGACGATCCCCAGAAGCAGCCCCAGCACCACCATGGCGAGCGCCTTGGGCACCGTCCCGTGCGCCAGCGCCACGGACATGACGAGGCCCAGCACCATCAGGCTGAAGTACTCGGCCGCGCCGAACTCGAGCGCGATGGCCGTCAGGGGTGGCGCGAAGATCGCCACCAGGAACGTGGCGACCGAGCCCGCGAAGAACGACCCGAGGGCGGCGGTGGCGAGCGCGGTTCCCGCGCGGCCCTTCCGCGCCATCTGGTAGCCGTCGATCGCCGTGACCGCGGACGAGCTTTCGCCCGGCATGTTGATCAGGATCGCGGTGGTCGATCCGCCGTACTGCGCGCCGTAGTAGATGCCCGCCAGCATGATAAGCGAGCTGACCGGTTCCAGCTGGAACGTGATCGGCAGCAGCATGGCGATCGTCGCGGTGGCGCCGATCCCCGGCAGGACGCCGATCAGCGTGCCCAGCAGCACGCCGATCAGGCAGAAGCCGAGGTTCGCGAAGGACGACGCGACCGAGAAGCCCATGCCGAGGTTGGAAAGAAGATCCATGGTCGTGTCCTCAGAAGTCGAGCCACGGTCCGAACCGCCGGAACGGCAGGCCCAGCCCGTAGCTGAAGATCAGCGTCGAGATGATGGTGACCAGCACCGCCAGCACCAGCGCCGGCAGCGGCCGCATCTTGACCGAGGCCTGCGACGCGATCAGCGAGGTGAGAAACAGCGCCGGCACGAAGCCCAGGCCGCGCACGGTCAGGCCAAAGAAGACCGGCGCGGGCAGGATGAACAGGATGCCGCGCCAGGCGATGGGGCCCGTCGGCTCGCCCTCGCGGCCGAACGACTTCAGGAACACCCAGACGCCCAGCAGGAACAGGAGCCCCGACAGCAGCATCGGGAAGTAGCCCGGTCCCATGCGCAGCGAGGTGCCGACCTCCAGCCCCGTGGTCTGCCAGCCGAAGAACGCCGCCGCTGCCATCAGCAGCAGTCCGGCGATCATGTCCGTGTCGTCCCGCGGTTTCGTCGCCATCGGGTTTCCCTTCTTCCTGCAGGTGGTCGCCCCGCCGCCCGGTCCGGTCGGGCGGCGGGGCAGGCGATGGTCACGCGATCAGTCGGCGTAGACGCCCGCGGCCTCGATCACCGGCTTCCAGCGCGCGATTTCGGATTCGAGCTTGGCTTTCAGCGCCTCGGGCGTGGCTTCCTCGGCGCTCACCGGCGCGGTGCCGAGATCGGCCATCGCCTTGATGACGCCTTCGTCGGCCAGGGCCTTCTGCAGCGACGCGGACAGGCGCTGGTTCACCTCGGCGGGCGTGCCCTTGGGCGTGTAGATGCCGTGCCAGATCGAGACCTGGACCTCGGGCAGGCCGCCTTCCGCGGTGGTGGGCAGGTCGGGGAACACGGCCAGGCGCTCGGGCGTGGTCGCGGCATAGGCCTTGATGGTGCCGCCCTTGATCTGCTGGGTGGTATTGGTGGTCTGGTCGCACATGAAGTCGACCTGCCCGCCCAGAAGGTCGGTCATCGCCGGGCCGGTGCCCTTATAGGGCACGGTGACCAGCGGCACGTCCAGCGCCTGCATCAGCAGCATGCCGCAGAGATGGCTGGCCGCGCCGATGCCCGCGTTGGCGAGCGTCAGGTCCTCGGCATGGCCCTTGACGTAGTCGACGAAGGCCGGGAAGTCCGCCGGTTCGAAGTCCTTGCGGGCGACGATCACCATCGGCACGTCGGTGACGAGGCCGACATAGTCGAACGCGTTCTCGGTGTCGTAGGCGAGGTTGCGGTACAGCGTGTCGGACGTCGCCATGCCGATATGGTGCAGCAGGACCGTGTAGCCGTCGGGATCGGCCTTGGCGACCTGGCCCGCGCCCAGCGTGCCGCCGGCCCCGCCGACGTTCTCGACGATCACCTGCTTGCCGAGATCGGCGGACATGCGTTCGGCCACCAGCCGCGCGACGGTGTCGGTCGGGCCGCCGGCCGTGAACGGCACGACCATGGTCACCTGCCGTTCGGGGTAGCCTTGGGCGAATGCGGGCGCCGCGACAAGCGTGACGGCGCAGGCCGCGCCGAGCAGTTTCGAAACAGACATGTATCCTCCAGTGGAACGCGGGCGCCCGCTCCTCAACAAGGCGCCGATCGGGGGAGATTGCAGCGAGACACGCGGCTTTCACAAAGAAAAACGATGCAGCCGCGCAGCTTGGCATGGTGTTTCGGCCGATTGTGGGTGGAACCGGTGACGCTGCTGCTACAGCATGGGTGGACATCCACCCACTTGCACGTTAGGCGCGATCCTCGTCGCCCGGCTCGACGATCAGGCGGCGATCCAGCCCGTATTTCTGCATCTTCTCGTAAAGCGTCTTCCGCGAGATCCCGAGACCTTCGTAGACGGCGCGCAGCCTGCCGCCGTGGACCGCGATGGCACCCGCGATGAGGCTGCGCTCGAACTGCGCGACGCGGTCGGGCAGGCGGTCGCCGCCCGTCATCCCGTCGGCCGTGCCACCAGAGGTGGGCGGGCCATGGGGGTCCTCCAGCCCCAGCAGGATCCGTTCGGCGAGGTTGCGCAACTCGCGGACGTTGCCGGGCCAGTCATGGGCGGCGAGGCCCGACAGGAAGGCGGCGGGCACCTCGCGTTCGGCCAGCTTGTGGCGGGCGGCGGATTCGCGCATCAGGTGCAGGAACAGCAGCGGGATATCCTCGCGCCGCGCGGACAGCGGCGGCACGCGCAGGACCGCCACGTTGAGGCGCCAGTAGAGATCCTCGCGGAACTGCCCTCGCGCGACGAGGGCGGACAGCTCTTCCTTGCTGGTGGCGATGAAGCGCACGTCCAGCGGCACGGGATCGTTCGCGCCGAGCCGGGTGATCACGCGTTCCTGCAGCACCCGCAGCAGCTTCGCCTGCGTGTCGGGCGGCATCGACCCGATCTCGTCCAGCAGGACCGTGCCGCCGCGGGCATGCTCGAACTTGCCGTAGCGCGGCCTCAGCGCGCCGGGGAACGCGCCCGCCTCGTGCCCGAACAGCTCGCTTTCGATCAGCGCCTCGGGCAGGGCGGCGCAGTTGATCGCCACGAAGGGCCTGCTGCCCCGGGCCGAGATGTCGTGGAGTGTGCGCGCCACCACTTCCTTCCCCGCGCCGGTCGGCCCGATGACAAGGGCGTCGGCGTCAGAGGCGCCGATCGCGCGCAGGCGGTAGCGCAGGTCGACCATCACCTCGGTCCGGCCGGGCAGCCGCGCCTCGACGTCGTCGCGCTTGCCCGCGACCGCGCGCAGGCGACGGTTTTCCAGGACCAGCCCGCGATGGCCGATCGCGCGGCGGATCACGGTGGCGAGGTCGTGGACGACAAAGGGTTTTTCGATGAAGTCATAAGCACCGCTGCGGATCGCCTCGACCGCAAGGGGGACCTCGGCGTGGCCGGTGAACAGGATCACCGGGATCTCGGGGTCGATCTCGTGCAGGCGGCCCAGCAGGGTCATGCCGTCCATGCCGGGCATGCGGATGTCGCTGACGACCGCGCCGGAAAAGCCCGGGCCGGCGAGGGTCAGCGCCTCTTCGCCCGACCCGACCGCCTCGACGGCGAAACCGGCGAGATCCAGCGCCTGCGCGGTGGAGCGGCGCATCTGCTCGTCGTCGTCGACCAGAAGCACGCGCGGCGTCATGCGGCGGACCCGACGGTTGGCGCCACCGGCAGGCGGACGCAGAACTCCGCCCCCGGTCCGGCCGCGCGGCAGGCGATGGTGCCGCCGAAATCGCGCACGATGTTGGCAGAGATCGACAGGCCGAGCCCCAGCCCCGCGCCCATCCCCTTGGTGGTGAAGAACGGGTCGAAGATGCGTTCGGCGATGGCCGGCGGCACGCCCGGCCCGTGGTCGCGCACGCGGATCGCGACGAAGCCGCCCTCCTGCCGGGCGCTCAGGGTGATGCGGCGTTCGGGCAACCCCTCGACCGCGTCGGCGGCGTTGGTGATGAGGTTCACCAGCACCTGCTGGAGCCGCGTGGGCCCCGCCCGGAGCCGCGGAAGCCCGGCCGGCACGTCGATCCGAAGGTCCGCGCCGCTGCTGGCGAGGCGCGCGGCGACGATGGTCTGCGTTTCCGCGAGCAGCGATTGCAGCGCGACGCCGCCCGGTTCGGACGGGGGCTTCGCGGCGGCGTCGCGCAGGTGCCGGCCGATCGCGGACATCCGGTCCACCAGCGACAGGATCTGCAGGATGTTGTCGCGCGCGCGGGCAGTGTCGCCGCGCTCGATCAGGATCGCGGCGCTGTCGGCATAGTTGCGGGCGGCGGCGAGGGGCTGGTTGATCTCGTGCGACAGCGCCGCCGACATCTGCCCCAGCGCGGCGAGCTTGCCGACCTGCACGAGGCTCGCCTGCGCGGCGCGAAGCTCCCGTTCCGTCGCGCGGCGCTCGGCGACCTCGCGTTCCAGCCGGTCGTTGACCAGCGCGAGGTCGGCGGTCCGCGCCTCGACCCGCCGTTCCAGCTCGGCCCGGGCGAAGCGCTGCATCGCGATCCGCTCGGTTGCCTGCCTGCGGCGCTGGACCAGCACCAGCGCGCCGAACGCAGCGGCGCAGAGCAGCAGGACAAGGCTGCCCACGGCCATCCGCGCCTCCTGCCGCAGGTTGGCCGCGTCCAGCAGCACGTGCACCGTCCAGCCCGCCTTCGGCATCGTCTCGGACGCGGCGATGTAGTCGTGGGTGCCCTTCCCGTCGGGGTCGGTCACGCGGAACACCGGCACCCCGAACGACTGCCGCCGGTCCATCGGCAGGTCGCGCAGCGCGGCGTCCGCATAGCGGCGGGTGGACAGCGTCCGCGCCAGCCGTTCCTCGGTCGGCGGCTCGAGGCTGCGATAGAGCCAGCTCGGCTCGGACGACATGAAGACGCGCCCCTCGGGGTCGGTGACGACGACCCGGTGTTCGCCCCCGCGCCAGGACTGCTCGATCCGGTCCACGCCGACCTTGACCGCAACGACGCCCGCGATGCGCCCGCTGCGCCCGAGGACGGGGGCGGAGAAGAAATAGCCGCGCACGCCCGACGTGGTCCCAATCCCGTAGAAGCGGCCGGGACCGCCGTTCATCGCGTCGCTGAAATAGGGGCGGTAGCTGAAGTTCTTGCCCACAAAGCTGCCGGGCCCCAGCCGGTGGTTCGAGGCGGCGATCGTCTCTCCGTCCGGCAGCATCACGTAGATGTCCGAGGCGCCGATGGCGGCGTTCTCCTCCTCCAGCCACAGGTTCGTGGCCTGGCGCAGCGCGGCGTCGCCGGGGTCGGCCACCAGCCGCTGCAGCATGTCGAGATCGCCCACCAGCTGCGGCACGACCTCGTGCCGGGCAAGGTCCGCCTGCAGCGCGTTCACGGTCAGCCGCAGCGCGGTCTCGGCGCGCGCGAACCCGGCTGCGTGGTAGTGCCGGTAAGCGAGGCTCGCGCCCGTCCACAGCACGAGGCCGAGCAGCGCGGCGAGCGCCAGCGCAAGCCACAGCCTGCCTCGGCCGATCGCGCGGGGTGCGAACCGGAAGGGCGTGCCGGACTGGCCGAGGCGGGCGGGGATCACAGACAAGCGGGTTCCTTAAGGCCGCGGAAGAAGCCGGCGCAGTTTGCCCGGTCGGGGGCGGTCCTGCAATCGGCGCGACTGGACGGTCATCGTCCGCCGCGACGGCGCGGGCTCGGTGAACGGCCTGACGCTCGGCTGCTGGCTCGCGCGCAGGGTGGACTTTCGCCGGACGGGGTAGGGGCGGTCACGTCTTCGCTCGCGCCGTTTGCATGCCGGAGCTTCGCGCCGGGCACCTGCAGAATCAACGTCGGGGTCGGGATCTCGCCGCAGGGATTGAAGGCGGCTTGCCGCGGCTCGTCCACGTCTGATGTCGCACCCCGCGTCTGCTGCTGCCGGGGATGGGTCGTGGAAACGCGACCGGACGACCCGCGCTGCCCGCGTCCGCGGAAGCTGCCGCGGCTGCCGCGCTTTCTCATAGGCGGCGAACTTGCGGATGCCAGTCTCCGCACTAAGCGCGATACGGAAAGTATTTCCTTTACTGATGGGATTACGTGCAATCTTGTCTCTTTTTGCGCCGTCATCTGCCATTCTACTAGGAAACCGTTCTATATTGGAGATGAACCACAGGAGGCCATGCCATGGACCATTTCCCCATCTTCGTCCGCACGCGCGGTCAGCGCGTGTGCCTCGCGGGCGGCGGGGATGCGGCGCTGGCGAAGCTGCGGTTGCTGATGAAGACCGAGGCGCGGCTGCTGGTCCTGGCCGCCGACCCCGCGCCCGGGATCGAGGCCTGGGCGGCCGAGGGGCTGCTGGACCTCGTCCGCCGCGAGGTGCGGCCCGGCGATGCGCGGGGTTGCGTGCTGGCCTATGCCGCGCACGAGGACGAGGAAGCGGACGACCGCGCGCTGCGGATCATGGCCGCGGACGGCGCGCTGGTGAACGTGGTGGACGATCTCGACCGCTCGCGGTTCATCACCCCCGCGATCGTGGACCGCAGCCCGGTCGTGGTCGCGATCGGGACCGAGGGCGCGGCCCCGGTGCTGGCCCGCCGCATCAAGGCTGACCTCGAGGAGCGCCTGCCCGCGACGCTCGGCCGCCTGACCGAAGCTGCCCGCGGGTTCCGCGCCCGGGCCGAGAAGCTGCGCCACGGCGCCCCGCGCCGCCGGTTCTGGGCCGACTGGTTCCGGGCGGATGGTCCCCGCGCGTCCGATGCAGGCGCCGATCTCGACCGGGCGCTGGGCGCGTTGCTGGACCGCCACCTGTCCGCGGCACCGCGCGAAGGCCACGTCGACTTCGTGGGCGCGGGTCCGGGCGATCCCGAGCTGCTGACGCTCAAGGCGCGCGCCGCGCTCGACCGGGCCGACGTGGTGATCCACGACCGCCTGATCGCGCCGGCGATCCTCGAGCTTGCCCGGCGCGAGGCGACGCTGGTCGAGGCGGGCAAGGAAGGCTTCGGGCCGTCGATGGCGCAGGGCGACATCAACGCGCTGATGATCCGTCACGCGCGCAAGGGCCGCCACGTCGTGCGCCTGAAATCCGGCGATCCAAGCGTGTTCGGGCGGCTGGACGAGGAAACCGAGGCGCTGGACGTTGAGGGCATTTCCTTCGCCGTGATCCCCGGCATCACCGCCGCGTCGGCTGCCGCTGCCGGGATCGGCCGCAGCCTGACCCGGCGCGGCCGCAACGTCGAGGCGCGGTTCCTGACCGGGCACGACATGAAGGGCTTTGCCGACCAGGACTGGAACGCGCTCGCGCGCCCCGGCTCGGTCGCCGCGATCTACATGGGCAAGCGCGCCGCACGCTGGATGCAGGGTCGGCTGCTGATGCACAGCGCCGACCCCGCAACCCCGGTCACGGTGGTCGAGAACGCCTCGCGTCCCGAAACGAGGACCGTCGCCGCCACGCTGTCGTCGCTGGCGGACGCGGTCGAGGGGCTGGATGGCCCCGCCGTGATCCTGCTGGGGCTCGCGCCGCGCGACGCCGCCGCCGTCACCCTTCCCGCCGGCGCGCTGCGCCAGGAGTCCGCCCGATGAGCCGCCGTTCCTTCGCCCCCAAGGTCGTCACCGCCAACCACCTGCTGGACGGCGACGTGGTCTACCTGAGCGCCACCGGCGAATGGGTCCGGGATCTCGCCCGGGCCGAGCTGATCGAGGACGAGGCGCACGCCCAGATCCGCCTGCTCGACGCCGAACGGCAGAAGAACGTGGTGGTCGGGCCCTACCTCGCCGACATGGCGCCGACCGGCGACGGCCCGGTGCCCACGCATTTCCGCGAGGCGTTCCGCGCCTCCGGCCCCTCGAACCGGCCCGAACACCGCCGCGCCCCGCCCGCGCCCGCGACACCCGACCCGATCGTGGCTCCGCGCGACACCGTCCGCCAGCAAGACCGCCAGACCGAAGGTGCCCTCTGATGTACCAGTACGACGATTTCGACCGCGCCTTCCTGGACGAGCGCAACCGGCAGTTCCGCCACCAGGTCGAACGCCGCGTGGACGGCTCGCTGACCGAGGACGAGTTCCGGCCGCTGCGGCTGATGAACGGCGTCTACCTGCAGCTGCACGCCTACATGCTGCGGGTGGCGATCCCCTACGGCACGCTCCGGTCCGACCAGATGCGCGCGCTCGCGGACCTTGCCGAGCGGTGGGACCGGGGCTACGGCCATTTCACCACGCGGCAGAACATCCAGTACAACTGGCCGCGCCTGTCCGACATCCCGGACATGCTGGACCATCTCGCGACCGTCGGGCTGCACGCGATCCAGACCTCGGGCAACACGATCCGCAACGTGACCGCCGACCACTTCGCGGGCGCCGCCGCCGACGAGATCGCGGACCCGCGCCCGGTGGCCGAGCTGCTGCGCCAGTGGTCCACCGACCACCCGGAGTTCCAGTTCCTGCCGCGCAAGTTCAAGATCGCGATCACCGGCTCGCCCAACGACCGCGCCGTGACCCGGTCGCACGACATCGGCCTGCGGATGATCGAGCGTGACGGCGAGGCGGGTTACGAGGTGCTTGTGGGCGGCGGTCTTGGCCGGACGCCGCTGATCGGGCAGGTGCTGCGGGCCTTCCTGCCCAAAGCCGACCTGCTTCCTTACGTCGAAGCGATCCTCGCCGCCTACAACGCCGCCGGGCGGCGCGACAACAAGTACAAGGCGCGGCTGAAGATCACCGTGCTGGAAGGCGGGCTCGACGCGTTCCGCGCCGCCGTGGAAGCCGAGTTTCCCGCCCGCCGCGCGGCCTTCACCGGCGTCGACCAGCAACTGCTGGCCGACATCACGACCTTCTTCGCCCCGCCCGCGTTCCGGGACGCGGACGTGGGGCTGCTTCACACGGCCCGCGCGGTGGACCCGGTGTTCCGCGCGTGGACCGACACCAACCTGCACCCGCACCGCCGCGCCGACCACGCCATCGTCACCATATCTCTCAAGGCGCACGGGGCGACGCCCGGCGACGCCACGGCGGAACAGATGCGGGCGATGGCCGACCTTGCGGACGAACATGGTTACGGCGAGCTGCGGATCAGCCACGAACAGAACGTCGTGCTGCCCCATGTCCCCGCCGACGCGCTGCCCGCGCTGCACCGCGCATTGAAGGCGCACGGGCTGGCGACGGCGAACGTGGGCCTTGCCTCGGATATCATCGCCTGCCCGGGCATGGACTACTGCACGCTGGCCACGGCCCGGTCGATCCCGGTCGCGCAGGCGATCGCGCTTGCGCTGCAGGAACGCGAGGCCGAGGTGGGGCAGCTGAAGATCAAGATCTCGGGCTGCATCAACGCCTGCGGCCACCACCATGTCGGGCACATCGGCATCCTCGGGCTGGATCGCGCGGGGGTCGAGAACTATCAGATCACGCTGGGCGGGGACGGGACGGAACGCGCGGCCGTCGGCGAACGGACCGGCCCCGGCTTCCCCGCCGACCGGATCGTGCCCGCGATCGAACGGCTGATCGACGCCTATCTCGACCTGCGCGAGGGCGCGGACGAACCCTTCATCGACACCTACCGGCGCGTCGGCATGGACCCCTTCAAGGCGGCGCTCTACGATCACGCGGAGGACACGGCCGATGCCGCATGACCAGGCGCCCATGGATCTTGCCGGCGCGACCTCGGCGGAATTGGCCGACCGTGCGGCCGGGCTGAACGCCGCCTATCGCAACCACTCCGCCTTCGCGGTCATGAGCCGCGCTCTGGACGACCCTTCGGTGGGCCAGGTTGCGCTGGTGTCGTCCTTCGGGGCGGAATCGGTCGTGCTGCTGCACATGCTGTCGGTGATGGACCGCCGCCGCCCGGTGCTGTTCCTGGAAACGGGGATGCTGTTTGCCGAAACGCTGGACTACCAGCGCGACGTGGCGGACCGCCTGGGCCTGACCGACCTGCGGGTGATCCGCCCGGATCAGGGCGCGGTTGCGGCGCTGGATCTCGACGGCACGCTGAACGCCCGCGACACCGACGCCTGCTGCGCCCTGCGGAAGGTGCGGCCGCTGGAAGCCGCGCTCGCGTCGTTCGACGCGTGGATCACCGGCCGCAAGCGGTTCCAAAGCGGCACCCGCGCCGCGCTCGAGTTCTTCGAGCCGGACGGATCGCGGCTGAAGATCAACCCGCTCGCCTGCTGGACGCCGGACGACGTGCGCGACTACATGGACAACAACCGCCTGCCGCGCCATCCGCTGGTCGCGAAGGGGTTCCCCTCGATCGGCTGCGCGCCCTGCACCACGGCGGTCAGGCCCGGCGAGGACCCGCGCGCCGGGCGCTGGCGCGGCAAGGCCAAGGAAGAATGCGGCATCCATTTCGTGAACGGGCGCATGGTGCGCGGCCCGGCCCCGAAGACCGACGGAACGACGACGGAGAAGACTGTGGCAAAGGATCTTGTGACGGAAGAGGATGCGGCGCTGGCCGGCGGCCCGGCGGATGCGGCGGCGGCCACCCACCTGATCGCCCGCGACGACGGGTTCAGCGCCGAGGACTGGCACGGTCCGTTCGACGCGCTCGCCGACCTCGGCGGCGCGCCGTCCGTGGCCGTGGACGTCCCCCCGGACGCCGATCCCGCAACGCTCGCGGCCCGGCTGGACGAAGCCCGGATCATCCGCGTGGACTTCCCGTCGTTCTCCGACGGGCGCGGCTTCACCATCGCGCGGCGCCTGCGCGAGATGGGCTACACCGGCCGCCTGCGGGCGCGCGGCGTGATCGCGGACCAGTACGCGATGGCGCGCCGGTCGGGCTTCGACGAGGTCGAGGTGGCGGCCGACCTTGCCGCGCGCCAGCCCGAGGACCAGTGGCTCGCCCGCGCCCGCTGGCGCGCGCACGACTACCAGGCCCGGCTGCGGGGCTGACGCTTCCGCAGCCCTTTCCCGACACCATCAGATGCGGCGCCAGGCCGCGAGGACGTCATGAACCAGATCACTGCAACCCCGATCGCCGACAGCCCTGATGCCAAGCCGGTCGCAACCGCCCTTCCCGACGCCACCGAGGTGACGGCGGTGAAGCACTGGACCGACTGGCTGTTCTCGTTCCGCTGCAGGCGCCCGCCGAGTCTGCGCTTCCGGTCGGGCGAGTTCGTGATGATCGGCCTGATGGGCGATCCCGACCCCGTGACGGGCAAGGCGAAGCCGATCCTGCGCGCCTATTCCATCGCCTCGCCGGCTTGGGACGACGAACTGGAGTTCTATTCGATCAAGGTCGCGGATGGCCCGCTGACATCGCGGCTGCAGCACATCCGCCCGGGCGACCGGATCATCCTGCGCCCCAAGCCCGTCGGCACGCTCGTCCACGACGCGCTGCTGCCGGGCAGGCGGCTGTGGCTTTTCGCGACCGGCACCGGCTTTGCGCCCTTCGCGAGCCTCCTGCGCGAGCCCGAGACGTGGGAGAGGTTCGATCAGGTCATCGTCACCCACACCTGCCGCAAGGCCGCGGAACTGGCCTACGGCCGCGAGATCGTCGAGGCGCTGCCCGACGATCCGTTGATCGGCGAGCTGGTCGGCGACAAGCTGCGCTACTATCCGACCACGACGCGCGAGGAGAGCGCGAAGATGGGCCGCATCACCGACCTGCTGCGCTCGGGCGAGGCGCTGCGCGATCTCGGCGTGGACCGCATCTCGGCCGACACCGATCGGGCGATGGTGTGCGGCTCGCTCGACTTCAACATCGACATCAAGGGCGTGCTGGAGGGCTTCGGGCTGGCAGAGGGCGCGAATTCGGACCCCGGGCACTACGTGGTGGAAAAGGCGTTCGTGGGCTGACCCCGACGCCGTTCTCTTGACCTTCTCGCAACGGCGCGTGGCCTTCGGCCCGCGCCGTTGTCGTTTCGAGGCTGGCCTTGGCGGGCTGCGAAGCGCGGTTTACATCCATGAGTGTCTGTATATAAGCGCGGCGAACAGGGGATGTTGCCATGCGCCGGACCAAGGAAGAATCGGAGCTGACGCGCACCGCCATCCTCGACGCGGCCGAGCGGATCTTCTGCGAACAGGGCTACGCCGTCGCCACCATCGACGGCGTCTCGCGCGCGGCTGGCGTCACCCGCGGTGCTTTCTACTGGCACTTCAAGGACAAGGCGGATCTTCTCGGCGCGCTTTATGCCCGGTCGCTGCTGCCGCAGGAACAGATCCTGACCACGGCGGCCGAGATGTGCAGCGACCCGCTCCGCTCGCTTCTGGACGCCGGCGTCGCCTCGTTGCGCGAGTTCGAGGTGGACGAGGGCAAGCAGCGGATGTTCCGGATCATGTCGGACCTGACCATCGGCTGCGAGGGCCGGGCCAACCTCGCGCGGATCGACGCCGAACTCGACGCGCTCATCCTGCGCGTGATGACGCGGGCCGAGGACGAGGGTATGCTGCACGACGATTTCAGCGCCGCCGATGCCGCGGTGTTCGTCAGCGTCACGATCGGCGGCCTGCTGCATCAGTGGCTGCGGTCCGGCAAGACCTTCCCGCTCGCCGCGCGGGGCGAGACCCTGCTGCGCCGCCACGTCGCCATGCTGCGCGGAACCGACCGCGACCCCCCGCGCGCGGGGCCCGCAACCGAACCGGCCTGAGCGCCCACCATCAGACACGCCTGCGCCTTTTACGTCCCCACGCCCGTTCCGATCATCCGAAAGCCCGTCATGCTTCGCATCCATCCCTCGCGCATTAACCGCGCCACCCCCGTCGCACGCCGCCTTGCCGGCGCGATCCTGATCGGCCTCGCGCCCGCCGCGGGGCTTGCGCAGGATCCCGGCGGCCAGCCGCTGCCGTCGGTCACCGTGGTGGTGGCGCAGCCGACCGAGTACACGATGACGGCGCGGCTGCCCGGGCGGATCAAGGCATCGACCATTTCCGAGGTCCGTCCGCAGGTATCGGGCATCATCCGCGAGCGCCGCTTCGAGGAAGGGTCCGAGGTCGAGGCGGGGCAGGCGCTCTACGAGATCGAACCCGACACCTACATTGCCGCCACGGCAGCCGCGCGCGCGAGCGTTGCGCAGGCGCAGGCGAACTACGATCTGGCCGTGCGCGAGGCCGAGCGGGCCGAGGAGCTGTTTGCCAACAACACCACGCCGGGCCAGCGCCGCGACAGCGCCATCGCGGCCCGCGACGCGGCGGAAGCGGCGCTTCAGCTGGCGCAGGCCGGGCTCCAGGCGGCCGAGATCGACCTTGAGCGCACCACCATCCGGGCGCCGGTTTCTGGCGTGATCGGCTTCTCGCAGGCGACGCCCGGCACGCTGGTCGCAGCCCAGCAGCCCGAGGCGCTGACGACGATCCGCTCGCTCGACCCGGTCTACGTGGACGTGACGCAATCGGCTAACGACCTGCTGCGCTGGCGCCAGGCCGAACAGCGGGGCGGCGCGCTGGCGACCGGGCAGGCCACGCTGATCCTGCCCACCGGCGACACCTACGGGGTCACGGGCGAGCTGCGCGCGGCCGAGCCGCAGGTGGAGCCGACGACCGGCATGATCACGCTGCGGATCGCGTTCCCGAACCCCGACAAGCTGCTGCTGCCGGGCCTTTACGTCGAGGTCGAGCTGCCGCAGCTGCACGACGAGGCGGCCTACCTGGTTCCGATGTCGGCGGTGATGCGCGATGCCGAGGGCACGCCGCAGGTCTGGGTCGTGGAGAACGGAGCGGTCGCGGTGCGGAACCTGACCGTGCTGACGTCCGAGGCGAACAACTGGGTCGTGACCGACGGCCTGGAACCCGGCGACCAGATCATCACCGCGGGGTTCCAGAAGGCCGGACCCGGCGCCCCGGTCCAGGTCGCGCCGAGCGCGCCGGCCCCGGCCCAAGCGGCGGCTGCAGCGGCGGATGGCGGCGCAGGGGCGCCGGCGTCCCAGCCGGCCCCGGCCGAAGCCGCACCCGCGGCGCCGCAGGAACCCGGGGAAGCGCCGGCACGGGCCTCGGCCGGGGCCGCCCCGGCGGACGCCGCACCCGCGGAAGCCGCGGCGCCGGAAGGAAACTGATCCATGCCCCGCTTCTTCATCGACCGGCCCATCTTCGCATGGGTCATCGCGATCCTCATCATGGGGCTCGGCGTTCTCGCGATCCTGCGGCTGCCGATCTCGCAGTACCCCACGATCGCCGGACCCTCGGTCGTCATCAACGCGGCCTATCCGGGCGCTTCGGCGGAAACCGTTTCCGACACCGTCGTGCAGGTGATCGAGCGCCAGATGACCGGCCTTGACGGGCTGCGCTACATCAACTCCAGCACCACCTCGACCGGCGGCGCGACGATCACGCTCAACTTCGAGCTAGGGACCGACGCGGACATCGCGCAGGTGCAGGTGCAGAACAAGCTGGCGCAGGCGAACGCGAGCCTGCCCGAGCCGGTGGCGCGGCAGGGGGTCACGGTCCAGAAGTCGGGATCGGGCTTCCTGATGGTGATCGGGCTCGTGTCCACGGACGGGGCGCGTTCGGCGATCGACCTGAACGACTACCTCAACTCGTATGTCGTCGACTCGCTTTCGCGGCTGGAAGGCGTGGGCGGCGTGCAGGTGTTCGGGACCGAATACGCGATGCGGATCTGGCTCGATCCGACGAAGCTGAAATACTACGACATGACGCCCGACCAGATCGTGGCTGCGATCCGGTCGCAGAACGCGCAGATCTCGGCCGGCGCGTTCGGCGCGATGCCCGCGCCGCAGGGCCAGCAGCTGAACGCGACCATCACCGCGCAGTCCCTGCTGCGCACGCCCGAGGATTTCGAGCGGATCGTCCTGCGCGCCGACACCGACGGCGGGCTCGTGCTGCTGCGCGACGTCGCGCGGGCAGAGCTCGGGACCGAAAGCTACGAGATCGCCGGCTTCTACAACGGCAATCCCGCGTCGGGCATGGCGGTGCAGCTTGCGTCGGGGGCGAACGCGCTCGACACCGCGACGGTCGTCAAGGCGCATCTCGACCGGCTGTCCGCACTGCTGCCCGCCGGGACGGAGTTCGTGATCCCCTACGACACGACCCCGTTCGTGCTGATCTCGATCGAGGCCGTGATCCATACGCTGATCGAGGCGATCGCGCTCGTCGTGCTCGTCATGCTGGTGTTCCTGCACAACTTCCGCGCCACGCTGATCCCCACGCTTGCCGTGCCCGTGGTGATCCTGGGGACGTTCGGGATCATGGCGGTCCTGGGGTTCAGCATCAACACGCTGACGATGCTCGCGATGGTGCTGGCGATCGGGCTTCTGGTGGACGACGCGATCGTGGTGGTCGAGAACGTCGAGCGGATCATGCGCGACGAGCATCTGGGGCCGGTCGAGGCGACGCGCAAGTCGATGGACGAGATCTCGGGCGCGCTGGTCGGCATCGGTCTGGTCATCTCGGCCGTGTTCGTGCCGATGGCGTTCTTCGGCGGCTCCACGGGCGAGATGTACAAGCAGTTCGCCGTCACCATCGTGTCGGCCATGCTCCTGTCTGTGTTCGTGGCGCTGACATTCACCCCGGCGCTGTGCGCGACGATCCTGAAGCCCCACGCCCAGGGCCACGCCCGGCGGCAGGGCTGGCTCGGCCGCCTCGGCACGGGGTTCAGCAATGGGTTCGAGCGGGTGTTTTCCCGCCTGACCGGTGGCTACGGCTCCGTCGTCCGGGTGACGACCGCCCGGCCGGTGCGGATGATGATCGTCTACGGGCTGATCGTGGCCGGCATGATCTTCATGTACCAACGCACCCCCACCTCGTTCCTGCCGGGCGAGGACCAGGGCGCGATCATGACCCTCGTGCAGGCGCCCTCGGGCACCACGGCCGAGGCGACCGAGGCGGTTCTGGACCGCGTCTCGAACTACTGGACCACGGCCGAGGCGGAGAACGTCGAGTCGGTCTTTTCGGTGCGCGGCTTCTCGTTCGCAGGGCAGGGGCAGAACGTCGGCATGATGTTCGTCCGCCTGGCCGACTGGGAAGAACGGACGGCGGAAGGGACCTCTGCCGAGGCGATCGGCGGCCGCGCCTTCGGTCCCCTGATGGGCGGCATCCGCGAGGCGCTGGTGATCCCGATCGTGCCGCCCGCGGTGCTGGAACTCGGCAACTCCGATGGTTTTTCGGGAATCCTCACCGCCGCCGCGGGCCAGTCGCACGAGGAGCTGCTGGCCGCGCGCAGCCAGCTTCTGGGCCTCGCCTCGCAGAGCCAGGTCGTGACCGCGGTGCGCCCCAGCGGGGTCGAGGACGCGACCCAGTTCCAGCTGAACATCGACTGGGCCAAGGCGGGCGCGGTCGGCGTCACCGCCGCCGAAGTCGGGTCGTTCCTGTCGACGATCTGGTCGGGGACCTACGTCAACGACTTCATCTATGACGGCCGCATCAAGCGCGTGTACGTGCAGGGCGAGCCCTGGGCGCGGACCGCGCCGAAGGACCTGGCGCTTTGGCGGGTGCAGAACGCGAACGGCGAGTTCGTGGACTTCTCGACCTTCGCCACCCAGGACTGGGTCAACGGCCCGCAGCAGGTGTCGCGCTACAACGCGGTGCCGTCCATGGCGATCGACGGCAGCGCCGCGCCCGGCTTCTCGACCGGCGAGGCGCTGGCCGAGATGGAGCGCCTTGCGGCCGAGCTGCCGCCCGGCTTCACACTGGAATGGACCGGCCTTTCGCTGGAAGAGAAGGAGGCCGGGGCCGGCGCGATGACGCTGTACGCGCTGGCGCTGGCGGCGGTGTTCCTGTGCCTTGCCGCGCTTTACGAAAGCTGGACGATCCCGCTTGCCGTGCTGCTGTCGATGCCGGTCGGCATCCTCGGCGCGCTGATCGGCGCCTGGCTCGGCGGGCAGACGAACGGCGTCTACTTCCAGGTCGGGCTGCTGACCATCGTCGGGCTGACCGGCAAGAACGGCATCCTCATCGTGGAATTCGCGCGCGAGCGGATGGAGAAGATGGGCGAGGATCCCCTGCACGCCGTGCGCGAGGCCGCGCGGATCCGCTTCCGCCCGATCCTGATGACCTCGCTGGCCTTCGGGTTGGGGGTGGTGCCCCTTCTGCTGTCCTCGGGCGCGGGCGCGGGGGCGCGGGTGGCGATCGGCTACGCCACGTTCTTCGGCACCGTCGTCGGCACCACGCTGACGCTGATCTTCGTGCCGGTGTTCTTCGTCCTGATCGCCCGCATCTTCTCGCGCCGCAGGCCGGCCGCGACGGCGCGGCCCGCCTGAGGCGGAAGGATCGGTGACATCACGAGGGCGCCCTGCCGAGGGGCGCCCTTTTTCATGCCGGGGCCGTTTGAGCAGGGGCCGGGACCGCCGGTCCCGCGCGGTGGCGTCGGGTGGCTGGCCTTCCTGCGCCGGTTGCCCGATAAGGCGGGGACGCCGGATGGCCGCCATCAGCCCTGGAAGGAGGCAGCATGCCGATTGTCCTTGATGACCTGAAGCTGAGCTATACCCCGGTCCCCAAGACCGCGTGCACGTCGCTGAAGATGGTGTTCTTCGACATCGAGAACGGGCGCGAGTTCGTCCCCTTCAGGCACAACGGCCGCGAATTCCACATCCATAAGGTCTACGCATCGGTGCTGTTCAACCCGAAGCAGGCCGGGCGGCTGGCGGATTACCGCAGGCTCATCCTCGTCCGCGATCCGATCCAGCGCCTGCTGTCGGCCTACGGCAACCGCGTCGTCCACCACCGCGAACTGTCGCTGGCGAACGCCCGCAAGGAGCTTTTCGCCCACGACCTCGCCCCCGATCCGGGGCTGGAGGAGTTCGTGACGAAGCTGCCGCGCTACATGAAGGCGGTGGAATCGATCGACCACCACGCCCGCCCCCTGGTCGATTTCGCGGGGACGGACGCGGGCTACTATACGCGCGTGTACCGCATGTCCGAGATCGAGGACATGGTCGCCGACCTGTCGGCGGTCGCGGGGCGGCGGCTGACGGTGGGCCGCCTGCAGACCGGGGGACCGAAGCTGAGCGTGGACGACCTGGGCCGGCGCGAGATCGACACGCTGCGGCAGTTCTATGCCGAGGACTACCGGGCGTTCGGACGGTATTTCGAGGGCGCTCAGGGCTGAAGCAGGGTCGCGAACTTGCCGAGGGTCGCATTGTCTGCCTTGACCGTCAGCGCGTTGTTGTACCCCGAGACGTAGCCATGGGACGCCTCGAACACGAAGACGTGTTTGCCCGCCGTTATACCCCGTATCGGTATCCTGCGGACCGAGTTGTTCATCGTGACGGTGATCTCGTGAGGCGTCTTCTCGTCGGTCTCGGGATAGGTGATCTCGCCGAACGTGAACACGCGCCGGGATTTCTTGGTGTTGATGTTCACGAAAGCGATCCCGTCGCCTTCCGACTCGCCGATGAACTGGACCTCGATGCGCTTCTTGCTCTCGAAGTCGGCGAAATGCGACGAGTTCACGAATTCGGCGATGTCGAACTCATGGGTTTCCGGCAGGAAGATCACGCCGCCGAAGCCCCACATGAACTTGCGATATGCGGCAAACGTGTTCTTCAGGTCGTTCACGCCGTGAAGGTGATTTGAAAGGACCCGCTCGAAGTCCCAGATCGTCCCGTCGTGAACGTGGTACTTGAACGAAAACCCGACGCCGAAGCGCATCGGCTCTTCCGGCAGCGCGGCGATCCTGTCGTACGTCCGCCGCAGGCCGTCCGAGCAATGGACCTGGTAGGCATCGTCCACGAACGAGTAGTTGCGGTCCCGCTCCATCCCGAACCTGTGCTTCACGGTGCCGTCGGCGGTCCCGCGCGAAACTCGCGCCAGGAACTCCGCTTCCGACTTGGTGTAGTAGTGGTTGACCTGCGCGCTCTTGTAGGACGGGTTCTGCAGGCTGCCGCCATTGTCCGAGGGGGCGAAATCCGCATCGCATGTCTTGCCCTCGCCGACCTGGCCGGCGTGGCAGTAGAACTTGCCGACGTTTGCCGGCCGCACGAAGGATTTGCAGTTGATTACCGTCCTGCCGTTCGGGTCCGGCGGGGCCGCGTGGCGATAGTTGTCCGACAGAAGACCCGCGGGTTTTTCCTTGTGTCCCGAGAAGCCGAACACCATCCAGGGAATCTTGATCTGATCGAAATCGACCGGCACGTCGGCCAGGTAGGATTTGACATCCTGGTGCGACTTGATGACCAGGAACTCGTCTGCATCGAAGAAGCCGATCCAGTCGAAGTGATGCCCGAACAGGGAAATGGCGTGGTTGTAAGCCTCGATCTGCCCGTAGAACTTGGGAAAGTTGAGGTGGGTGACGAAACCATGATTGAGATACTTGCGAAGCACCGCGGCGGTGTTGTCGGTGCTGCCGTTGTCATAGAGAAAGATGTGATCCACGCCGATCGAGAGATAATGGTTCACCCATTCCTCGAGATACGGTCCTTCGTCTTTGACGATTGCTACGACGGCGATCTTGGGGGCGGGGTTCGACATCTTACTCTCGGGAAACGGTGGTATCAGTTTGCTGCTGCGACGACCTGGTCGACGGCAGTCGGGGCGGGAACGCGGCCGTCCGCCTTTCCGTCACCAGCGATATCGAGCAGGAACCTGGACGGCTTGAGACCGCAGCCCTTCAGGAAATCGACGTAGCGCGCGCATTTCCGGCTTCGGTAATCGTCATAGGCCTCGCCGTCGAACTGGATCATCTCCTTCAGCCGAACCCGCGTCAGCGGGGCCTTCAGCTCGCTCGCGCGAAGGAAGGGAACGCCGGTTTCCCGGCACATTTCCTCGGTGCGGGTATCGACGGTCACGGTACACGCCATCCGGCCCGCCTGGATGGCGAGCTGCGCGCCGTGGAACCGTGCCCCGATCAGGAGATCGTGGCGACGCAGCTCGTCCATCCACGCCGGCACGTCATAGTACGACCGGGCGTAGTTGAGTGCCCAGGTCTTGAACTGCTCGACCGTGTAGTGCGGCACGGTATGGCTGTGGATCCGCTTCAGGGCGTCGGGATCGATCCGGTCGAACAGGCCACGCGAGAGCATGACCATGCTTTCCATCGACTGAACGATGTAGACGCCGGGAAACTGGGGATCCATCATCAGCGCGATGAGCTGCTGCTCGATCTCTCGCGTGTTCTCCCACGACTCGTGACCGGCAGCGACGGCGATGCGCTGCGGAAGCGGGCTCGCCGTCCAGCTTGCCTCGATGCGCTGCCCCAGATCGGGACGCGGATCGATGAAGTGCGACGGACAGCCGTTCGCGAGGGTCTGCGCGCCGGTCAGCTTGAGGATCTGGTCCGAGGTGTAGGGGCCGCGCGTGTAGATGTTCTGGATCCCGTGCCGGCGCCCGTTCTCGATGAGCATGTCCAGCCAGGCCTTCGTGCCCGCGGTCAGCCGGATGTCTTCTGCAAAATCCTCTGCCTGCGCGCCCAGCCCGATTGCCACGATGGGCTTCCTGACGGTGGCAAACCGCTCACCCAGGCGGCCGAGGTCGGTGTGATCCCCAAGCTGGTTCGCGCACGGAATGACGACGAAATCCACTTCCTTGTTCAGCAGTTCGGGATCGACGTGCCAGGGATAAACGCTGATCTCGGCGTCGATCTGGCTTGCCACCGCATGCACGAAGGCCAGGTTGCCGTTGTTGTTTCCGACCTGGCGGAACAGCGTGTCGAAGTCTTCGTTCGAGTAGAGACCGCAGTCCTCGCTCTCCCAGAGCAAACCAACTTTCATGACGTCACCTTCTTGTTCGTTCGTTGCGGCGACCGGAGCTTACCCTGCTCAGCCATCAGCCTGCCTGCGCTTCATTTGCGGTTGCGAGAAGCCCGCGAGGTTCTGCCCGCGCCCAAGCCCGCACGCGTCCCGCCACTCCCTCTCGAACCCCGCGAGGTCCAGCGGCGGCGTAATCCGCGCCCTGTACTCGGCGAGCGTCTCGGGGCTGCCATGCACCGACAGGATCGCCTGCGCGAGCGCGCCTGCGTCGCCCACGCGGAACGGCACGCCCCAGCCCGCCGTCTTCTCGGCCATGCCGCCAATGTCCGACGCGATCATCGGCGTGCCGGCGGCGCGGGCTTCCTGGATGACGACGGGCGAGTTTTCCCACCAGACCGACGGGATGATGATCCAGCCGTAGCCGCGCATGATGTCCACGCAGTCCTGCGGGCGGTAGCGGCCGCGGAAATGGACGCAGGCGGGCACCGCGAGGTCGGGCCACATGCGGGTGAAGCCGTCCTTGTCAACGCCGTGGATCTCGATGCTCAGCGGCTGCTCCAGCTCCTCGTCGGCCGCCTCGATCAGCGCGGCGGCGCGGATCAGCACGTCGAGCCCCTTGGTCGGCGTCGCCTGGCCGAAGAAGGCGAAGCGGCGCGACTTGGCCAGAAGCTCGGCCTCCGTCTCGGGGCGGGCGCCGTCGTGATGGTCAAGGCCGTTCTCGATCACGGCGATGCGGCCGGGGGCAACGCCCCAGTTCTCGAACCTCTGGCGCAGGAACTCGCTGGGCGACAGCAGGTGGTCGAACAGGTCCAGCATCTCGAGCATGCGGGTGCGGCGCAGGACGAAGTCGATCGGCGGGCGGGCCACGCAGGCCGCGCAGGCGACCTCGCTCCCGGCGTAGCAGAGCTCGCCCGAGCGCTTCACCATCTGGCCGTGGTTGGCGCAGATCGCGGTCAGCTCGTGCAGCGTGCAGATGAACTTCGCCTCGGGAAGCGCCGCGCGCAGGCGGCGGATGGTGCCCGCGCCGATGTTCCAGAAGTGGTGGAAGTGATAGACGTCGCCCCTGAGCGCAAGCAGGAACTCGAAGATCCAGTCCTCGTCCCGGATCTCGGCCTGCTCCATGACGAAGCCGTCCATGCCCCGTCCGCGCAGGCAGAAGTCGCGCGGCCCGAAGCTGATGACCTGCTGGCTGGGGCCGAAGAACCTGGCGCTGTCCTCGGGGCCGATGGTCGAGCCCACGAAGAACACGTCCTCGCCCAGCGTCAGCAGGTGCTGGAACTGGCGATAGGCCGCGACCTCGCCCCCGCCGTAGCGCAGGTTGGGGTGCGAATGGGACACGATGACGATACGGCTCATGCGCCGGCCTCCTCGATGAGCTGGCGGCTCCGGGCGTCGAAGGCGTGCCAGTCGCTTCCGTCGAGGAAGCTCTGGGCATGGGGGCCGGACTTGCCTTCGAAGAAGGAATGGCAGTCGACCCTGGTGAGGACGGCCTGTCCTTCAAGGATCAGGGTTTCGGCCAGCAGGCGCACCCTGGCTTCTTCGGTCAGGAAGATGGCCGGGACCTGGTCGAGCAGCGCGTGGAACAGCGCGCCCGGCACCGACAGCACGAAGGGCAGCAGGTCGCGGGCGAAACGATCGGCCGTGGCCTGGGGCGCGGCGAGGATCGTGCCGATCGGGTCGAGCAGGGTGACGATGGGCCGCGCCGAGGTGAAGATCGGTTCGGGGTCGAACTGGAACAGGGTCGAGCTGCGGGCGAAGACGACGCGGGCGGGACTGTCCCCGGGCCGGGCGATGGCTAGCGAGGCACCGCGAAGGTGCAGCCCGGCCGCCATTTCGCGCGCGGCGCCTTCGACCGCGTTCTGCAGGACCGGCGTGAGGCGCGGGCGCAGCAGATGAAGCGACAGCGGGCCGGTCAGATGCGGCCCGATCCGGCGCAGGACGTCGCGCAGGTCGCAGTCGGGCAGGTCGTGGTCGAGGATCAGGAGCGTGTCGCCCCGGCCCAGTTCAGTCTCGCCCTGTTCCGCCTCGCCCGGCTCAGCCGTGCCGGAGTCCTCCATGTCCATGCGGGGGGTCGGCAGCGCAGCGGGCAGCATGGCCCGGCGCAGCCTGCCGCGGTCGGCCATGTCCTCGATCCCCAGGGCCGCCTGCGTGACGTGCCGGGCAAGATCCGCTGCGGGGACGGTATCCACCGCGACCATGACACCCGGCCCGAAGGATTCGTCGGGAAGCATCAGCAGCAGGCGCGCGGCACCGTCGACCTTGCCGGGGAACCGCCATCCGCCGCAGAAGCCGTCGCTGCCGCTGAAGCGGAAGCGCGGCGCGTAGGCCGACAGGTCGGACCGCGCCATGCTGCCCGACAGGATGTCGACGGGCACGACGGATCCGTCCGCGATCGCCAGCGCGCAGATCGGTTCGGGCGAGACCCGGGCGGACAGGTACCACCCGATCACCGCGCCTTGCCCGGACGGGGCCATCTGGCAACTGTCGATGCCGAGAATGCGGTTCTCGGTCTCGCGCCCGGCGGACGGCGCCAGGCGCAGCCGTCCGTAGATCTCGCCTGCCATGCGCCTGTCCGCGAGGACGACGCGACGCTGCGCGATGAGGCGGAGAAGCGCGAAGAACACCTCGTCCACGCCGATCTCGACCAGGCGGGTCGCGTCCTCTGCCAGGCGGTCCGGCTGGATTTCGATGTAGTCCGACCCTTCGGCCAGATGGATCGTCGCCCGCGCGGGATCGGTATCCCCCCGCAGGCCCGATAGGTCGAACAGCGCCACCAGCCCCAGGGGTTCGCTGCTGCGCAGGTCGCGCCGGGCGTGGCGCGTGATCGCGACGGGCGCCAGGGTCTCGTCATCGACGTGCAGGCGCAGCTGCGGCTGGACCTCGGTGGTCCAGCCGGCGACCGCGACGACGCCCGCGTCGTCGATGAAGCAGAAGTCGAGGTTCATCTGCATTGCCCACGACCTTCCGGGGTCCTGATGAGTGGTGTCGCGATCTGCATGGGTCCGGTCAGGTCAGGGTGACGGCCAGGCGTTCCAGGATCACCCGCGGGGCGGGCTGGCGCAGGTGGATGATCACGCGACGGCCGGTCACGTCGTCCGCGACGTCGTGCAGCGCCAGCTTGCAGACGGTGGCCGCGCCGGGGGCGAGATGGACTTCGCGGTGCCCGGAGTCGCGCACCGATCCGTCCATGACGAACTCGCGCAGGAAGACGTCGGCGACCATCGGGCGGTCCGAGCCGACCTCCATCTCGACGTAGCAGAGTTCGGCCGTTCCGTCGTCCGACAGCGTGCCTTCCAGCGTCAGCCAGTCGGCGCCGGTGCAGCGCAGTTCCACCGCCGTGCCGTCCTCGGAGCCCAGGATCTCGGCCCGGCCGCTGGCCGGCAGACAGGCCCCGAACGCCGACGTCACGTCGTTGTAGCCGCCGCGCAGGGCCAGGCGCGGACGGCCGGTCAGCCCGTTGCGGGCTTCGCCCAGCAGGTCGACTCGGGCGGACCGGAGTGCTTCCAGAACATCGGCTGCAGCGCGGAAATTGCGCATTGCGGCTTCATAGAGAGTCGTCACGTCTAGCTCCTGCAGGTTTCAAGTTGGTCAAGGCTGTTCCCTTCGGGGGCAACGCCGCCCGCCCGTCGTTTCAGCCAGGCGAGCAGGGGCGCGGTCGCCAGCGACCAGTCGCGCGCCATGCTGGCCGAATTGCGCGAGACCCGGGCCAGAAGCGCCCGGTCCCGGTCCAGTTCGGTGATCATCCGGAAGAAGCTGTCCTCGCACCCGGCCTCGGGCAGGATGAAGCCGGTCTTGCCGTGCTCGATCGCCTCGTCCATTGCGCCGACATCCGTGGCCACCACGACGACGCCGCAGCGCTGCGCCTCGAGCACGGAAAGGGGCAGGCCCTCGTAGTGCGAGGGCAGGACCATCACGTCCGCGTTGGCCAGAAGGCGGGTCAGCGCATCCTGCCCGCGCACCGGTCCCATCATCCGGGTTTCGCGCGGGAACGAGAACTCGGCGCCGTGGGTGTCCACGACCGAGCCGCCGGCGATGGTCAGGCTGATCTGCGGCGCCCTGAGCGCGAGCGCGTTGTAGATTGCCGACAGCCGGTGCACGCCCTTCTGCGGGTCCAGCCGGCCCATGAAAAGCACGCGCAGCGGCTTGGAGGGATCGCGCTTCGCCCGGTCCTCCATGACCTTGCGGGCCGTGCCGGGGGGCAGCGGATAGCCCGGCGCATTGACCACCGCCATCAGCTTTTCGCGCGGGATGCCATGACCATGCAGCCAGGTCCGCAGCGCCTCGGAGCACGTCAGGATCAGGTCGTAGGCATATTCGTAGGCCAGTGCCAGTTTCGGCGGGCCGTAGTTGCGGCCGTAGGTGCTGCGCTCCAGCAGGTGCTCGTGGTCGATCATGATGATCCCGCGCCGGCGCAGGTGATCGGCCACCTTGTGCAGCGCGCCCGAATGGGCGTTGATCACCACGTCCATCGAGGACAGCAGCCCGATCAGGTCGGCCTTTTCGCGGTTGTTGCCCCAGCTCGGCTCGGCCGTGCCCAGGAATTCGGTCCCGGTCCAGTCGATGGCGCTGGCGTCGGGCATCCAGTTTACCGTGGCAAAGGCCTGCAGCGCCCAGCCGTCGGGATGGATCGGCCGGTCGCTCGCGGTGACGAGGTGGCAGCGGTATCCGTTCTGCGCAAGTTCGCGCGCCATCGAGGCCACGACCTTCTCGACCCCGCCGAAATCGAAGATCGGAAGGACGAAGGCGACGTCACGTTGCCGGGGATTTTTCAGCAGCGGAAACACGACACCGCCGTCCGAGACCTTGCGCGGGATCTGCACGGCGGTCCCGCGATCGACGGCGCCGCCCTGTTCGCGCCATTCCCAGCGCTGGTCCAGCGACGCGCGGAAGCGGCTGCGGCTCAGCTGGAGAACGAAGCTGCGCAGCAGTTCCGGTGCGCTGGCGGTGCGGTCGTTCAGCCTGGTCATACGCTCCAGCGTCATCGACCAGCCGCGCACGCGGAAGCCCGAGGATACCTGGTCGATGCGGCGCAGCGCATCCTCGTTCGAGATCGTGGCGAGATCGTGGAGCGCGTTCAGGTCGATCACTACGCCGTCCGCCAGCCGGTCGGCGCTGTGGTCCATGCTGATCGTGTGGCCGCCGGGCGAGCTTTCCAGGTAGAACAGGTCGAAGTTCGGCCGGTCCTCGCACCGGACCCAGCGCCGCTCCGCATTCCAGAAGAAGCCGTGCAGCAGCCGGTGTTCGCTCAGCCGCGCCGAAACCCCCTCGCGCAGGAAGACGAGATAGGCCGGCGCGTGGTTGGCGAAGGGTTCGGCGAAGTGCGCCATGATCCGGCGCTCGAGTTCCTTCAGCGTGATCTCGTGGCCTTGCCCCGGATCGGTCTGCAGCCGGGCGGTGTCCCCTTCGCCCTCGATCACCGCGAAGCGGGGGAAGCGCTCTGCCTCGAGTTCCAGCAGTCGCGGCGTGTTGAACAGCCAGTCGTGCTTCTTTTCAAGATAGCCGCGCAACTCGCGGTCGGCATCGTGCGAATTGCTCAGCATGCTCACGGGACGCTTGCGGTAGAGAAGCAGGGGCTGGGCGGCGGCCTGTCCGCGGAACCCCTCCTTTGCCGCGGAAAGCCAGAAGTCCCAGTCCTCATAGCCGCGCCGCATGCCCTCGTCGAAGCGGATGCCGGCGTCGAACACCCGGCGGCGGATCAGGCTTCCGGCCTCGCAGACGTTGATGTGGGCGTGAAACAGCAGCTCGTAGCTGCGGTCGGTGATGTAATGCCCGTCCTGCCCGAAGAAGTCGAAATCGGGATACAGCCAGTCGGCCTGCGGGTTCGCCTTGAGCAGCCTGCACATGGCCGCGCCGGCGCCGGGCGCGAGCATGTTGTCCGCATCCAGCAGGAAGACCGCGTCGACCTTGGGATCTGCCTTCAGCGCGGCCTCGATCCCGCGGTTGCGCGCGGCGCTCAGGCCCGCGTTGCTGCAGTGCAGGACGCGGATGCCGTCGCCCAGCAGCGCCCGCCAGCCGGCCAGGCTTTCCAGCGTTTCCGGGTAGCTGCAGCCGTCGTTGACCGCGATCAGGCGCTGGATCGTCCCGGCCTGCATCTCGCGCTGGACTGATGCGATCGCATCGTCAAGCAGGACCGGATGGCCCTTGATCGGGATGACGACCGTGATTGCAGGCTCCGTCCGCCGCGAACGCGGGGGCTTGGACGGGCTGCCTGCGGTGACGGCGCATCTGGTCCGCGTCACGTCCTTGCCGCCCTCTGCTTGCCGGCGGCCTTGTGCCGGGGCGCCGCGACGGTGTCCTCCTGCGCTTGGCGCGCGAAGCGGAAGCCGCGGAACAGGCCCCAGCTGAAGTCGTTCGGCGTGTCGGTTGCAAGCGACGTCGCCAGCAGGATGTCGGCCTTGCCCGTGATCGGTTCCACGGGAATGCAGTGGGCCTGACCCCACCCGTTGGGCGGCAGCCCCGTCATCCAGGGACCGAGGTGGTACTGCCAGAACCCGTCCTCATCCACCATCCCGTGGGGCGCGACGCCGACCGCGAAGTTGAGGCTCGGCGCCCGTTCGTGCCCCACGGTCACGAGGGCGCAGACGTGCGACAGGCCCGCCAGGTCGATGTCGCGCAGGATCGCGCAGGCCGGACCGCTGCGCGAGGGATGAACGAGGATTGCATCCTCCTTCCCCCAGAAGGCGGCCGATACATGGTCCGCGGCCATCGGCGGCCTCGCGAACAGTTCCGGCGCGGGCAGGGCCGACGGGCGGACGAAGTCCGCCTCGCGGACCGATCCGGCGCGGCCGTTGGAAAAAACCGGGGCGCAGGCGGGCAGCCGCACGCCGCCCACCGACTGCCACGCGCCGAGCGCCAGCGTCTCTTCGGGTCCGCCGCCGGTGTCGAGGGTCGCGCGGAAGCGGGGGTCCGCAACCGGCTGGCTCAGCCCCAGCGAGATGCTGCCGCTGCCGGTCCAGGTCAGTTTCAGCCGGCAGTCGCGGCCGATCCCGACGATCGGCTCGGCCAGGCTGAAGCGCAGCCAGCCCGTTTCAAGCCCCATGTCGGGGCTGACCGGCTGAAGCGGATAGGCATTGCCGGCGCCGTCCTCGACGGCCGCGGCCAGGCCCGCGATCTCGGGCATGACCACCTGCGGGAACCACAGGTCGATCGCGGAAAGGCCGACCGCGCTGATCGGCAGGGCCTGTCCGACCGACTGCCCCGACGTCAGCTTCAGCATGGCGCCCATCGGCTGCCAGCTCAGCGCCCTGGAAAACTGCGGGCTGCCGAGGCTGTAGAGCAGCGCCTCGATCTCGCGCAGGCGGGTCTTGATGCCGATGCCTTCGGAACGCAGCTGCGCGGCCGCCGCGCGCGCCTCGCCGATATGGCGATGGGACGCGGCGACCTGGTCCATCAGCAGCCGCATCAACTCCGTCCCGCCGGCCTGGGGATGTTCGGGATCCAGCTCGACCACGGGGAGCTGCGCGTGCGTGCTGGCACCCAGGGCGGCATGAAGATCACCCGCGCGACCGGCAAGCGCGATCGAGGCGAGCACGGGCCGGTCGACGAGATAGTCGGGCCCGACCGGGCCGTCCGCCGGGTCGATCACTTCGACCCCGGCGTTCCCGGGCAGGACCCCGCGCGCCACTTCCCCGACGCGTCCATCAACGATGAACGTGAACATGCTCCGCACTCTTCCCAAAGGGCAACATACCGACCGCAGGGCGCACCACGCCGCCCACGATCACTCGGCAGCAATCTTCAACTCACAACGAGAACATGACCGTGCCACCCCTCGCCGCGTCCTTAGTTGACCGCGGTGACGGTTGGAAGGGGTGTGTTAACTATTCCGTGGATCAACTGCGACGTGTGGTCTTCTTGCCGCGTCCGGCCGCCGCGGGGGGCAGGGCAGGCAGCGCGAGTGGCGGGCTATCTCGCGCGTTCAGCCTGTGGCTTAGATCAGGCCTTATCGCCCAGAGGTAGCCGACGATGCGATCCAGCGCAGGCTGCTTCCTTGCAAATAGTGGCGATCAATCCCTCGGTCAGCGCGGAGAAGCAGAATCCTCCGGCGCCGCCTTTACATGGGCGGCCCGGGCCCGCCGCCTCGACGACAAGCCCCGCGTGGCTGTCGTCCTTCTTCAGCAGCAGGTCGGTCGTTCAAAGTCCGACGCGAAGGCGAAAGAAGCCGTCGCTTGTCGTGCCGACCGGCTCGCAGGGCACGTCGAGGTCCGGCAGGTGGGCCAGCGCGCCGGTGCCGGTGTCGAACACCGTCGTCGTGCCGGGGAGGGGGGCGAAGCGCCACGGTTTAGGGGCGGGGTCGTCGAGCCTGCGACGTCTGCCGAGATAGCGGCGCAGCACGTCGCGGACGGGAGGGCCGTCCACCAAGACCGTCCGCAGGCCGGCGGCGAGCGGGCCGAACAGCCCGCCGTCTGCCAGCCGGAACCCGTGGGTCGCGAGGATGAAGCGGTCCTCGGGCGCGACCGTCTTGCCCAGGTGGCGCAGGCCGGTGATGCGGCGGGCGGCGGCGTCGATCAGCTCGCCGCTCGGCCCGTAGCGCGCGGGCTGGCTCGGGTCGATGCGCCAGGTGAGGCCGTGGATCACGTCGAAGTTGTAGCCGGGGAAGCGTGGGTCGATCAGCGGGTGGTCCCCGGCTCCGGGCCGCAGTCGCGCAAAGATCGAGGACGCGCGTTCCAGCCAGTCGGCCGCGTCTGCCCCGGTCAGTTCGACCGCGCAGAGCCGGTTGGGCCAGGGGCACAGGTCCGACAGCGCCAGCGCGGTGATCGGACCCGGCGGGATGTCGGTATAATGATGCGGGCCGCTGCGCCCTCCAGCGCGGCCGGGCGCAGCCGCCGACAGGACGGGCATCGACGCCGGGCGGCCGCGCAGCGCGCGGCGCACGTGCCAGCGCTGGGCCGCCGCGACGATCCCGGTGGCCGGGTCGTGGCCCAGAAGCGCGAAGTGGTTGTGGATCGGGCGGGCCGTGCGCGCGAGGCGGTGCTGCATCCGGGCGGCCGCGGAGGCGAGGCCGTGCAGCGCCGGGGCGGGCAACGGGGCAGGGGGCGCGTCCCCCGCGGGCTCGATCCTGCCCGAGCCTTCCGCGACCCGCCACCCCGTGCCGTCCCGCCGCAGCGCAAGATCGATGATCCCGAGGTGCGAGCCCCAGAAGCCCGGCATGACGGCCGGCTTGCCGCCCAGAGTGCCCGCGACCGGATCGACCTTGTCGCAGGCCGCATGGTCCGGCCCCGGAAAGACCGCGTGCGTGTGCCCCGCGACCACCGCGTCGACCCCGTCGAGGCAGGCGACGGCCACGGCTGCATCGTCCGCCATCGTCATGTCCGCACCTGCCCCGATCCCGGAATGGCAGAGCGCGACGATCACGTCGGCCCCCGCCCGCCGCAGCAGCGGGATGGCGGCGCGCGCCGCCTCCACCGGGTCGGTGATCCGCAGTCGGGCGGCGAGACCGGGGTTCCACGCGACTGTGCGCGGCGGAAGAAAGCCCACGACGCCGATCCGCAGGGGGTGCGCGGTCCCGGCCCGGTCCGTGACGTGCCGGTCGAGCACCACGAACGGCGCGATCCGCCCCCGCGCGCCTCGAAGCGTCGCGTTCGTCACGGCGAACGGGAACCGTACCTGCGCCAGCGCGGCGACCAGCGCCGCGGGGCCCGCATCGAAGTCGTGATTGCCCAGCGTCGCCGCGTCATAGCGGCACGCGTTCATTGCCGCGATCATCGGGTGGGGCAGGCGCGGGTCCAGGAACTCCGCCGCCGGGCTGCCGTTCAGGACGTCGCCGTTGTCGAGAAGGACCGTATTGGGATGCGTCGCCCGTTCCCGCTCGACCAGCGTGGCGACGCCCGCCAGCCCGCGCCCGGGCGCCGGGCGGCCGGTGAAGTCGTCCTGCGGCAGCAGGTGCATGTGCAGGTCGGTCGTGGCCAGGATGCGCAGGTCGACCAGCACGTCGGCCGCCTGGAAGGTCGGGTCAGGTCCGTTCATTCGGCGGTTGTTCCTCCGTGTTCGGCTCCGTTCCATCTGCCGTGCGGGCCCGGCCGGCTGCAAGCGCAGGCATAACCCGCGTCCCGCGGTCGTTGCGCGCCGGACGCACCCGGAATGGCCCCGCTGTTGCGGCGAGCGGGGGCTTTCGGTATCGGATCGGACAACAGACGGGACCTGATGATGAACATTTTCGCCGACATCCGCGCGCTCGTGGTCGATACGCTGACCGCCATGATGGACGAGGGGGCGCTGCCCGCGGGCCTCGACCTTGCCGCCGTCGCGGTCGAGCCGCCGCGCGACCCCGCGCACGGGGACATGGCCACGAACGCGGCGATGGTGCTGGCGAAGCCCGCGAGGGCAAAGCCCCGCGACATCGCCGACGCGCTGGCCGCACGGCTGGGCACGGATCCGCGCATCACCTCGGCCGAGGTCGCGGGGCCGGGCTTCCTGAACCTGCGCCTCGCGACCGGGCAGTGGCACGAGGTGCTGCGCGCGGCGCTCGCCCAGGGCGACGGCTACGGCCGCATCGCGCCGGGCAGCGGCCAGAGGATCAACGTCGAGTTCGTGTCCGCCAACCCCACCGGGCCGATGCACGTGGGCCACATGCGCGGCGCGGTGTTCGGGGACGCGCTCGCAAACCTGCTGGCCTTCGCGGGCCACGACGTCACGCGCGAATACTACGTCAACGACGGCGGCGCGCAGGTCGACGTGCTCGCGCGGTCGGCCTATGAACGCTACCGCGAGGCGCACGGGCTCGAGCCGCAGATCAGCGAGGGGCTGTATCCGGGCGACTACCTCATCCCGGTGGGCGAGGCGCTGAAGGATCGCTTCGGCGACAGCCTGCTCGACAAGCCGGAATCCGAATGGCTGGACCAGCTCCGCGACATCGCCATGGAAGACATGATGGAGGTGATCCGGGCCGACCTCGCGCTGCTCGGGGTCGAGATGGACGTCTATTCCTCGGAAAAGGCGCTCTACGGCACCGGTCGGATCGAGGCCGCGATCGAGCGGCTGGATCAGGCCGGGCTGATCTACGAGGGCGTGCTGGAGCCCCCCAAGGGCAAGCTGCCCGAGGACTGGGAGCCGCGCGAGCAGACGCTGTTCCGCTCCACCGCCTACGGCGACGACGTGGACCGTCCGGTCAGGAAATCGGACGGGCGCTGGACCTATTTCGCGCCCGACATCGCCTATCACTGGGACAAGATCGACCGCGGCTTCGACCAGCTGATCGACATCTTCGGTGCCGACCACGGCGGCTACGTCAAGCGGATGCAGGCGGCGGTCGCGGCGCTGTCGGGCGGGCGGGTGCCGCTGGACGTCAAGCTGATCCAGCTGGTCAAGCTCTACAAGAACGGCGAGCCCTTCAAGATGTCGAAGCGCGCCGGCACCTTCGTCACGCTGCGCGACGTGGTCGAGCAGGCGGGCCGTGACGTGACCCGTTTCCACATGCTGACGCGCAAGAACGACGCGGCGCTGGATTTCGACTTCGACAAGGTGCTGGAGCAGTCCAAGGACAACCCGGTCTGGTACGTCCAGTATGCCAGTGCCCGGATCAACAGCGTGCTGACCCGCGCGGCCGAGGGTGGCGTGGACGTCGCGGACGGGGCTCTCGCCCGCGCGGACATGGACCGGATCTCGCACCCGGCCGAACTGTCGCTTGTCCGCCGCCTGGCCGAATGGCCGCGCACGGTCGAGATCGCCGCCCGCGCGCACGAGCCGCACCGGATCGCGTTCTATCTTTACGACCTCGCGTCCGACCTGCACGCGCTCTGGAACCGGGGCAACGACGATCCGGCACTCCGGTTCGTGCAGGATGGCGATCCTGCCACTACGGCTGCGAAAATGGCGCTGGTCCGAAGCGTTGCCGTTGTAATCGCGGCGGGTTTGGGTATCTTGGGCGTCACTCCGGCAAAGGAAATGCGCTGAACAAGGCGTGGCCTGCCCGGGGGACTTGAGCGGTCAACGGACAAGCCGGGTCAACCGGCAAAACGGGCAGGACAGAACATGACAGTGGTGGATTTCCGCTCTGGCGGATTCGACGGCTCGCATCGGGGCGCCGGTTCCTATGCGGACCATGACTACGCGCCCGGCCAGGCGCACGGCCATGCCGATGCCGACTGGACCGACGACCAGGACTGGGACGAAGGGCGCTTCGCGACCGACGAGGGCGCGGCGGGGCTGACGGGCCGCGACACGCTGGTCGGGCGGGTCGCGCGGCTGACGCACTATCTTGGCGCGCTGGTCTCGGTCCTGCTGGTGCTGTTTCTCGTCGTCTGGGGCTATCAGCTGGTGGTCCGCGACGTGTCGGGCGTGCCGGTGATCCGCGCCGTGCAGGGTGAATCCCGCACCGCGCCGGACGAGCCCGGCGGGCAGTTGTCCGAACGCAGCGGCCTGGCCGTGAACCAGATCGCGGCCGGCGCCGAACCGCGCCCGGTGTCCGAGGTCGCGATCGCGCCCGGGCCCACGGGTCTGACCGCCGACGACGTCGCGATGGGCAAGCTGGGCGCGACCGCCCGCGCGACCGCCCTGACCGAGGAAATCCCCGCCGATCCGAACGCGCGCGACGTGATCGCCATGAGCGACGCCGAGGCCGCGCGCCGCGCCGCCGAACAGGCCGCGGCAGACGCCGCCGCCGCCGAGGCAAGCGACCTTGCCGCCGTCGAGATGGCGACCGACGAGTCGGTGCTGTCGAATGCGCCCGCCGCGGAAGATGCGGTGAACGAGGCGGTGACGGATCTCGACGGTGCGCAGTCGCAGGACACCGCGATCACGCAGGCGCTGACCGAAGCGGGCGTCCAGCCCGCGCCGGGTGCGCTGGCCTCGTCGCCCCGCCCGGCGCCGCGCCCCCGCCGCGCCGCATCCGCCGCCACGGCCGCGCCGGCAGCCGCCGCAGCG
>NZ_SELD02000058.1 GCF_004923205.2 Paracoccus aeridis | reverse complement strand
CCTATCTGCTGCAGACCCACGAGATGCTGTTCGACGCCCATTGGCACGGCTTCCGCGTCTTTGGCGGCGTGCCGGAGCGTGGGATCTACGACAACATGCGGACGGCGGTGGACCGCATCGGCAGGGGCAAGGAGCGCCAGATCAACATGCGCTTTCTTGCCATGGCCAACCACTATGTCTTCGAGCCGGAGTTCTGCAATCCCGCCTCGGGCTGGGAGAAGGGACAGGTCGAGAAGAACGTGCAGGACGCGCGGCCGCGCCTGTGGCAACCAATACCGAACTTCCCTGACCTCGCCGCGCTGAACGCCTGGCTCGAGCGGCGATGCCTGGAGCTTTGGCGGGAGATCCCGCACGGCCGTCTGGCCGGGAGCCTCGCCGATGCCTGGGCCGAGGAGCAGCCCGCGCTGATGCCGGTGCCGCCGGCCTTTGACGGCTTCGTCGAGCAGAGCAAGCGCGTCTCGCCCACCTGCCTGATCAGCTTTGAGCGCAACCGCTATAGCGTGCCTGCCTCCTTCGCCAACCGGCCTGTCAGCCTCCGGGTCTACCCCGATCGGCTTGTCGTGGCCGCAGAAGGGCAGGTTCTCTGTGAGCATGAACGGCTGATCCAGCGCTCCCATCATCTGCCGCCCCGCACGATCTATGACTGGCGCCACTACCTGACGGTGATCCAGCGCAAGCCTGGAGCGCTGCGGAACGGTGCCCCCTTTGTGGAGCTGCCGTCAGGCTTCAGGCGATTGCAGGACCAGATGCTGCGACGACCCGGCGGAGATCGGGAGATGGTCGATATCCTCGCCCTGGTCCTGCAGCATGACGAGCAGGCGGTGCTGACCGCGGTCGAGCTGGCCCTGTCCGATGGGGTGGCGACCAAGACCCATGTGCTGAACATCCTGCACCGGCTGATCGACGGCAGGGTAACCGACAGCCCGACCATCGATACGCCACAGGCGTTGCTCCTGCGCCGCGAACCGAAGGCCAATGTCGAGCGCTACGACGACCTGCGCGCCCGCAGCAGCGGAGGCCGTCATGCGTCATGATCCCGCCAGCGGCGCCGTCGTCATCATGCTGCGCAGCCTGAAGATGCATGGCATGGCTCAGGCCGTCACCGACCTCATCGAGCAAGGCGCGCCAGTCTTCGAGGCGGCCGTGCCGATCCTGACGCAGCTCCTGAAGGCCGAGGTGGCAGAACGCGAAGTGCGCTCCATCGCCTATCACATGAAGGCCGCGCGCTTCCCGGCCT
>NZ_SELD02000057.1 GCF_004923205.2 Paracoccus aeridis | reverse complement strand
GCCACCCCAGGCACGCCCTGTCAACTATGTCGTGACTTCGGACACCACATCCTCCGCCAATGTCAACCCCCGGCGCTTGCCGGGGGTTTCTTGTCGCCAGGCGGCACCCTAGAGCCCCAGGGCGAGGAAGGGAAACGTGCAGATCTTGTCTTCGGTGGTGTAGCTCATCCCAGTCGCGGTGATAACGGCTGCAAAGGATGGGGGCGTGCCGGCATCGATTTGGTCGAGTGCCTTTCGCAGGCGGCGGACCCCCTCATCGACCTGGCCGTAGCCAAGCTTGACTTCGACGGCACCCCAGCGGGCGTCGTCAAGCACGATGACAGCATCAATCTCATACCCGTTAGAGTCGCGGTAGTGGTACACGCGACCCCCGAGGGCTTCCGCCATGACCGAAAGGTCGTGAACCACGGCCGACTCGAACAAATTGCCAAGCGTTTCAGGATCGCGGCGCAGGCTCTCAGCTGTCGCTCCGAGAGCGGCTGCAGCCAGGGATGCGTCGGCGAGGTGGTATTTCCTACTGGTCCGCAGTCGCGCCTTTGAGCGCAACCGGGGAGCCCACGCAGGGACCGATTCGATGACGAATATCCTTTCCAAGGTATCGACGAGCATCGCGACCGATTCAACACTTATCGACGGCGCCACCGCCGTGAGGTCCTTGCGAATGGTGGCCTGGGTTACCTCTGAGGCGGTCACGCGCGCGAGGGATGCCAGGAGCTGGTCGAGGACAATCGGATCGTGCCGGAAGTCGTGGAGACGGTAGACGTCCGTGCGCGCCGTCTCAGAAAGGTAAGCACGAAGTGGACCTCGCGATTGTTCGGGCGAAAGCGAAATGTGAGCGGGAAACCCGGAGGTTAAGAGTGCCTCGAGGTTGTCATCAAGGCTGAACTGGGTTGGATCGGTCGGAACATCTGCCCCGCTAAAGAGCTCATTGAGCGCGACGCGCGGCTGCGATTTCCCCTTCTCCGCCCACGTGAGGGTGCGCTGCCGAATGCGGAGAAAACGAGCGGCACCGCTGTGCCGCGTAATGTCATCGCTCGGAATGGCAGAGCCTGTGAGGATGTAGTTGCCGAAGCCCTCCGCTCGGTCCACGATAGTGCCCCGTGGCGTGGTGGAATTCGGATCGGCATCTGGTCA
>NZ_SELD02000056.1 GCF_004923205.2 Paracoccus aeridis | reverse complement strand
GCCGGCGATCCGCGCGCGGCGCGCCTCGACCCGGCCGCGGATCGCGCGCGCGGCACCCGCCGCGGCGCGCGCGCCCCACCTGACGGCCTGCAGGAACAGGTGAAGGGCGAGGCGCAGGCCGTTCTGCAGGAAGCGGCCGATGGCCGTCACCTCCGCGCGCGAGAAGCCCAGCACGAAGGCCGAGAACGCGACGGTGGCCACCGCCGTCAGCAGCGCCAGGATCTTGATCGCGATCGACGCCTTCAGCGGCACCAGCCCCAGCATCGCGCCCATCAGCATGTCGCCCAGATGCCCGCCCAGGCCGAAGCTTTCGCGCCAGCCCGGCGGCGGCACGATCGAGGTCGCGTAGATCGACAGAAGCACCATCGCGATCGGCAGGAACACCGCGCGCACCAGCCGGTCCTCGCCCCGGTGCAGCATCAGCCGCAAGCCCCAGCCGACCGCGCCCACCGCCAGCATGTAGCTGCCGTAGCCGGTGATCATGAACAGCGCCGACGAGACATAGGCGCCGATCCCGCCCAGCAGGTTCTGCGCCGGGGCGTCGGTCGCGGACTGGAAGCTCGGGTCGTCGGGCGAATGGCTCAGGAGCATCAGCGCGATCAGCGCGCCCAGCACCACGAGCGCCGCGCCCACCACTTCCTTGCCGCGCCGTTCCAGCGCCGCCTGCGTGGACTGGTCGAACAGCGGGTTGCGTTGCTTGGCCTGCCAGCTCGCCATCTCTCAGCCCCTTTCGTACAGCACGTCGCGGATGCGGGTCAGCGCGTCTTCGGTTTCGCCCGCCGGACCCACCAGCGCCACCCGGACGAAGCCCGCGCCGGGGTTCACCCCGTCCACCTCGCGCGACAGATACGCGCCGGGCAGCACCTGCACGCCCGCTTCGCGCCACAGCCGGATCGTCGCGGCCTCGCCGTCATCGACCGGCAGCCACAGGAAGAACCCGCCCGCCGGGCCCTTGTAGCCCGGGACGTTCCCCAGCACGCGGTCGGCGATGGCGTATTTTTCCTGGTAGAGCGCCCGGTTCGCCGTCACGTGCGCCTCGTCGGCCCAGGCGACCTCGGCCACGCGCTGCATCGGCAGCGGCAGCGGCGCGCCGGAATAGCTGCGAAGCACCCGCAGGCGGCCGATGTTGGCGCGCGATCCCGCGGCGATGCCCGCGCGCAGGCCCGGCAGGTTCGACCGCTTGCTGAGCGAGTTGAAGATGACGACGCGCTCGGGCAGACCCATCGCCTCGGCCGCCTGAAGCGCGCCGGGCGGCGGGGCGTCGCGCCAGATCTCGGAATAGCATTCGTCGGCGAAGACGATGAAGTCGTGCTTTTCGGCCAGCGCGATGAGGGCTTCCAGATAGTCGCGCCCGGCGACCGATCCCTGCGGGTTGGCGGGCGAGCACAGGTAGCAGATCGCGGTCGCGTCCAGCACGGCGGGATCGAGGCCCGCGTAGTCGGGCAGGTGCCCGGTGGCATCAGTCGCCGGCACGAAGACCGCGCGTGCGCCGACGGCGGCGGCGGCGACGGCGTAGACCTGGTAGAACGGGTTCGGGATCAGCACGACCGGCTGGCCGCCGTTCTTGCGTTCCGGGCACAGCGCGAGCGCCGCGTTGAACAGCCCCTCGCGCGATCCGTTGAGCGCGGTGATCCGGTCGGTGGCGATGTCGAGCCCGTAGCGGGTCCCCAGCCAGCCCGACACCGCGCCCAGGAACTGCGGCGTGCCTTCGTTCGGCGGATATTTCGCAAGCTCGCCGACCGTCCGCGCCAGCGTCGGCGCGACGAAGTCGGGGATCGCGTGGCGCGGCTCGCCGATGGTCATGACGACGGGGTCCACGCCCGCAGGCGGGGTCGCGTCGGCCAGAAGCCGGCGCAGACGCGGAAACGCGTATTCGGGCAGGTTCGAAAACCGCTCGGGATCTGCCATTGCTGCCTCGGGTTACGGGATCATTTGCGCCCCGCTTGGGGCAACACTACCGGCATTCCGCCGTTGCGTCCAGACAAAGGGCGCGTCCATCCTCGGGGGCGCAGGGGGGCCGAATCACCCGTGGTCCCGCAGCGCCGCCTCGACCGCCGCGGCGATCCTCAGCAGCGCGCGGTCGCGCCCGGCCGCGCCCATCAGCATGATCCCGCAGGCGGGCCGCCCGGTCGGCAGCGTGACCGCCGGCAGGCCCAGCACGTTGGCAAACCGCGTGTTCCGAAGCGCGAGGATGTTTTCGGCGACGAAGTTGTCGGCGTCGTTCGCGACTTTCTCGACCGGCGGCGGCAGCGACGCGACGGTCGGCAGGATCACCGCGTCCATGCCCGCGACCGCCGCCGCCCAGGCGAGCCGCGCGCGCTTCAGGTCGGCCCAGCGTTCCACGAACTCCATCGCCGTCATGGACGCGCCGCCGCGGAAGCGGTTCAGCGTGAACGCGCCCATCATCTCGGGCGCCACGTCGATCTGCGCGCGCCATAGGCCGTAGGCCTCGGGCCCGAACAGCGGGGTGCCCAGGTCCATGGCGAGCTGCCCTTCGGCGGGCGTCGCGTGGGTGACGACCGCGCCCCTGCCCGACAGGTGGTGGACCGCCTCCTCGAACGCCTGCACCGGCGCCTCGCGCGCATCGGCATAGGGAAGCCCGCCCAGGACCAGCAGACGCAGGCCGCGCACGTCGTCGGCGCCGCGCAGGTCGGCTGGCGGCGCGCCGGTCAGCAGCGCCATGATCTCGGCACAGTCCTCGACCGTGCGGGCGATCGGGCCGATGGTGTCGAAGCTGGTGCAAAGGGGCAGCACGCCTTCCATCGCGGTGGCGCCGTGGGTGGGCTTGAAGCCGACGAGGTTGTTCCACGCGGCCGGCACCCGGATCGACCCGCCGGTGTCGGACCCGATCGCCGCCGCCGCCAGCCCCAGCGCCACCGACACCGCCGCGCCGGACGACGACCCGCCCGGGCATAGCGCCGGGTCGAGGCTGTTCGGCGGCGTCGCGGTGGACGGGTTCACGCCCAGGCCCGAGAACGCCAGTTCGGTCAGGTGGGTCTTGCCGAGGCAGACCAGCCCCTGCGCCGTCGCGTCCGCCAGCAGCCGCGCGTCGGCGCCCGGCACCCGCCCCTCGAGCAGCCGCGTGCCGCCTTCGGTCGCCGTCCCCGCGCTGTCGATATTGTCCTTCCAGCTCAGCGAGACCCCGTCCAGAAGGCCCCGGCGCAGCCCGGCGCGGGCGCGGTCGTGGGCGCTCACCGCCTCGGTCCGGGCGCGGTCGGGGGTGGTGCGGGCATAGACGCGATCGGCATCGGGGTGCCGGGCGATCGCCTCGAGATAGCCGTCGGCCAGGTCCACCGGACTGACCAGCCCCGCCATGATCGCCCGCCCCTGTTCGGTCGCCGAAGATCTGAGCCAGTCCATGCGGTCCCCCTCGCCGGTGCGGATGTCCGGCGCAGGCTAGCGGCGGCCCGGCGCGCGGGCAACATCGCGGTCGAAAATCGGCAGGGCGGCGGGCCGGGCCGCATGGACCCCGGCCCGGGCGGCGGCTAAGCTTTCCGCCGGGCAGCCGCGCGGGACTGGGCATGGATCACGATCACGACGTCATCATCGCGGGGGGCGGCCTGAACGGGCCGACGCTGGCGCTGGCGCTCGCCGGGGCCGGGCTCTCGGTCGCCGTCGTGGATGCCCGCCCCGCGCCCGACCGCGCCGCGCACGGGTTCGACGGGCGCGCCTATTCGCTGGCGCTCGCCTCGCGCCGGCTGCTGACGGCGCTGGGACTGTGGGGGCGCCTTGCGCCCGACGCGCAGCCGATCAGCAAGGTCGTGGCGACCCAGGGGCTGCCGGGCGAAGGCGCGGACCGGCTCGGCATGGTCTTCGACAGCGCCGAGATCGAGGAAGGCCCGGTCGGCCACATGGTCGAGGACCGCTTTCTCTACCGCGCGCTGCTGGACGCCATGCAGGACCGGGTGACGCATGTTCCCGGCACCTCGGTGGTCGGGCAGGAGGCCGTGCCCGGCGGGATCGCGGCCGTGCTGTCGGACGGGCGGCGCATCTTCGCGCGGCTGCTGGTCGGCGCGGACGGGCGGCAGTCGGGGGTGGCCGCGCGCGCCGGGATCCGGCGCGCCGGCTGGGACTATCCCCAGACGGCGCTGGTCGCGGCGGTGGAACACGAGCTTCCCCACGGCGGCGAGGCGCACCAGTTCTTCATGCCGGCGGGGCCGCTGGCGATCCTGCCGCTCACCGGCAACCGCAGCTCCATCGTCTGGTCCGAGGACAGCGCCCGCGCCGCCGCCATCGCGGAGCTGGACGACGGCGGCTTCCTCGATCTCGTGCGCCCCCGCTTCGGCGACTTCCGCGGCCGGATCGCGCTGGCCGGGCCGCGCTTCACCTATCCGCTGGCGCTGGGGCTCGCCCACGACTACGCGGCCCCGCGCGTGGCGCTCGCGGGCGACAGCGCCCACGGCGTCCACCCGATCGCGGGCCAGGGGCTGAACCTCGGGCTGCGCGACGTCGCCGCGCTGGCCGAGGTGCTGGTCGAGGCGCGGCGCCGGGGCGAGGACATCGGTGCGCCGGACGTGCTGTCGCGCTACCAGCAGTGGCGCCGGTTCGACGCGACCGCGATGGGGCTGGGGATGGACGGGGTGAACCGGCTGTTTTCCAACGCCAACCCCGCCTTGCGGGTGGCGCGGGGGCTGGGGATGGGCGCGATCAACGCGGTCGGGCCGCTGCGGCGCGCCTTCATGCGGCAGGCGGCAGGGCTGGCGATGGACCCGATGCCGCGCCTGCTGCAGGGGCGGCCGCTGTAGCGCCCCCCTTCGGATCCCTGACCCGGAACCGTCACGACAACGCGAGCGTTCCACGCCGGACCGTCCCCGTTTCGTGACGTGCAACGCTTTGTAAAGGCGGTATGATCCTTCCCATGAACCTTCGTTCCCTCGCTCTTGCGCCCGCCTTCGCCCTCGTCTTCGCCATGCCGGCGATGGCCGAGAAGATCCCCCTCAACGAACTGTCGCGTTATCTCAACACGATCCGCTCGGCAGTGGCCGACTTCACGCAGGTGAACCCGGACGGAACGGTCGGGACCGGCAAGGTCTATATCCAGCGCCCGAACCGGGTCCGGTTCGAGTACAAGGGCGACAACACGCTGGTCGTGGCCTCGGCCGGGCAGGTCACGGTCAAGGACGGCAAGTCCAACACCGGCCCGCAGGTCTATCCGCTGTCGCGCACGCCGCTGTCCATCATCCTGGCCGACAACGTGAACCTGAGCCGCGCGAACGTCATCGGCCATTCCGAGGCCAAGAACTCCACCGTCGTGACGGCGCAGGACCCGGCCCACCCGGAATACGGCAACATCCAGATGGTGTTCACCGGAAATCCGACCCAGCTGCGCCAGTGGGTCGTCACCGACGACGCCGGCAAGAAGACGACGGTGATCCTGGGCGAGATGCAGACGGGCGTGCGGATCCCGTCCTCGACCTTCACCACGCCCTGACGGGGCCACGAAGGAAAGGGCCACGAAGGAAAGGGCCGCGAGGCCCCTTCCTGCTGCGGCTCAGCGCCGGCAGGATGCGAGCTGCTGGCGATAGACCTCGGACCGGGCGCCCACGTTCGCGGCCACGGTCATCAGCCACGGCTTCTGGCGGTACGACGCCCGCGCGAACCCCGTCCGCCCTTCGTGATAGGCGAGGTAATGGCTCTGCGCGTCGCCCGGGGGAATGCCCAGCCGGCGGGTGGAGTTGTGCATGTACCAGCCCATGAAGTCGGTCGCGTCGCGGATGTTGTCGCGCCGCGCCCGCCCGCGCCCGGTTTCCTTCAGGTATTCCTCCCACGTGCCGTCGAGCGCCTGGGAATAGCCGAAGGCGCTGCTCTGCCGCCCGATCGGGATGATCCCCAGCGCGTACTGGTGCGGAGTGCGGGCGTTGCCCACGAACTTCGATTCCTGGTGGATCGCCGCCATCTGGACGTGGATCGGCACGCCCCAGCGCCGTTCCGACGCCCGCATCGCCTGCAGGTAGGCCGGGCGCTCGCGCACCAGCGCGCAGGCGTTGTCGAGGTTGCGCGGCGGCGTGCCGCCCCCGCCCCCGCCGCAGGATGCCACCAGAAGGATGATCCCCAGTTTCAGGTACCTGTTCATCTGCCGCCTCGTCGTTCTTTTTCTTGGTCGTCTTTTGCCGACGAATGTAGGGAAATCGCTACCCCGTGGAAATCATGATTGCGTCAGAAGGCGGAACCCGGCTCAATCATCCCCGCCGCGCCCACGCCCGCGCAGCGCGGGACCCGTGCCGGAAGGTCGGCCGGCGACGCCGGGTCATCGGCCTTTTACACGGGCAGGACGCCGTCTAATGTACACGCGAAATCGTCAATCCGAGAAGGAGCCGTCATGGCCGACAACGACATCGTCATCCTGTCCGGGGCCCGCACCGCCATCGGCGGCTTCGGCGGAAGCCTGGCCAGCGTACCCCCCATCGACCTCGCGGCGACCGTCGCGACGGCCGCGATGGAACGCGCGGGCGTGCAGCCGGCGCAGATCGGGGCCGTGGTGTTCGGCCACGTCCTGAACACCGAGCCGCGCGACATGTACCTGGCGCGGGTCGCGATGATGAAGGCGGGGATTCCCGAAACCACCCCCGCGATGAACGTCAACCGCCTGTGCGGGTCCGGCGCGCAGGCGATCGTGTCGGCGGTGCAGGCGCTGATGCTGGGCGACGCCGACTTCGCCGTCGCGGGCGGCGCGGAATCGATGAGCCGCGCCCCCTACATCATCCCGGCGATGCGCCACGGCGCCAAGATGGGCGACCAGTCGGCGGTCGACATGATGGTCGGCGCGCTGACCTGCCCGTTCGGCACCGGCCACATGGGCATCACCGCCGAGAACGTGGCGAGCGAAAGCGGCATCTCGCGCGAGGACCAGGACGCCTTCGCGCTGGAAAGCCAGGCCCGCGCCGCCCGCGCGATCGAGGAAGGCCGCTTCAAGGACCAGATCGTCCCGGTCGAGGTCAAGACCCGCAAGGGCACCGTGTCCTTCGACACCGACGAGCATCCGAAATCCACCAGCGCCGAGGCGCTGGCCGGGCTGAAGCCCGCCTTCCGCAAGGAAAACGGGACCGTCACCGCCGGCAACGCCAGCGGCATCAATGACGGCGCCGCGGCGATCGTGCTGGCGCGCGCCGACGCCGCGCAGGCGGCGGGGCTGACGCCGAAGGCGCGCGTCCTGGGCTACGCCGTCGCGGGCGTCCGCCCCGAGGTCATGGGCTACGGACCGATCCCGGCCGTGCGGCAGCTGATGGAGAAGACCGGGCTTTCCATCGGCGACTTCGACGTGATCGAATCGAACGAGGCGTTCGCCGCGCAGGCGCTGGCCGTCGGCAACGAGCTCGGGATGGACCCGGCCAGGGTGAACCCGAACGGCGGCGCCATCGCGCTGGGCCACCCGGTCGGCGCGACCGGCGCGATCCTGACGGTGAAGGCGCTCTATGAGCTCGACCGGATCAACGGGTCGAAGGCGCTGATCACCATGTGCATCGGCGGCGGCCAGGGCATCGCGGTCGCGATCGAGCGCGTCTGATCCCCCTGCCGGAACGACATGGCCCGGCCGCAGCGATGCGGCAGGGCTTTTCCGTGGCGTCGCGGCACCAGGATCGAAGCCGCGAAAACGAACGGGCCGCCCCCTGGGGACGGCCCGCGAGATCTGGGAGATGGTTCGGTTAGGGATGGACGAGTCCGGTCCCAGTCAGGGAATCACACCCTTGGGGCTGCCCTCAGGCGATGTTCCCCCTGTTTGTCCCGGCACCTCTCTCCAACATCACTCTCGACACTGGACCACCTCCTTTCACTGCGTTGCGCGTGAGTGGAGCCTGCCACAGATGCCAGCCCTGTCAACGAAAAATCACGCGGGCCGGGACAATATTTTGTCGATCGCGATCCGGAAGGGCACAAGCGCAAGTGCCGCGAGCGCGACCTTGATCAGCCAGTCGGCCAGCCCCAGCGACATCCAGACCGGCGCCAGCGGGCCGGCCCCAAGCAGCGGCACCGCCTCGTTCGCCCAGCCGGTGTTCATGTCCACGGGCAGGAACGCCGCGAAGGCGATGCCGAAGAACATGACCGTGTCCAGCGCCGATCCGACCAGCGATGACAGGAACGGCGCCTGCCACCAGCCGCGGTGGCGCAGCCGCTCGAAGATCGCCACGTCCACCATCTGCGCGCACAGGAACGCGGCGCCCGAGGCAACGGCGATCCGCACCGTGGTCGTGCCGAGCCCGGCGGCGATCAGCGAGCAGGCCAGGCCCACGGCGAAGCCCGCCAGCACGACCCTGCGGGCGGCGGCGGCCCCGTTGACGCGGTTGGTGATGTCGGTGACGAGGAAGGCGAAGGGGTAGGTCAGCGCCCCCCAGGTCAGGAATTCGCCCAGCCTGAACTGCACGAGCACGTTCGAGGCAACGACGACAGAGCCCATCGCCAGGATGGCGGGCAGAAGATGGCGCATCGGAAGTTCCGTTTTACAAGGTCGCGGACAACTCGGCCCCGTCGGGCGCGGCCGGGATCCGGCCGCCGTCGGGACGTGCGCGGCTTACGGGCTGGGCCGCGGTAATGTCAAGCCAATCGGGGCGTCAGCCGCGCCTGCAGGTCACGCGCGCCCGCGGCTCACTCGGCCGCGGGCGGCGGCGCGGACGGGGTCTGCACCCCCGCGCGGCGCCAGCGTTCCAGTTCCGCCCAGCTGTCGAGGGTCTGGTTGCGGTAGGCGCGGTTGTAGACGTCGGCGCCGGCCAGCGCCTCGAGCGGGCGGCGGCGGCGGGTGGACCGGAACTCGGCATCCTCCTGCGCGGTGACCTGGCGGATGCCGGGCTGCACCCCGCCGCGCCCGGCATAGGACACGATCGCCCCGTCGGCCGCGCCGATCCCGCGCTGCGCCAGCTGCGCGGGGTTGCCGCCCAACGCCGCGACCGCGTCGCCCATCGGGTTCGGGTCGGTCAGGTTCGCCCCGCCCGGCGTCGGCGCGGGCAGCTGGGCCAGATCGGGCGGCATCTGCAGCGCGCGGGTGGGGACGATCGCGAATTCGTCCGGTCCCTCGCTGCCGGACTTGGGGCTGCGAAGCGCGGTGTTGTCGCCGCAAGCCGCCAGCATGGCAACGGAAAGGCCCAGCACGATCGCGCGCATCTCACACTCCGCAAAAACGTCGCGCCGTCTTAGCGCGTCTTGCCGCGCCCGTCACGGGTCTTGTCGTCACGGGTCCTGTCGCCACGGGTCCTGTCGCCGCGGCCGGCTGCCTGCGACTCGGCCGGCGCGGTTTCGCGCGCGGGCAGGAACACCAGCCCGATCGCGCCCGCGAAGATCGCGATGTCGGCCACGTTGAAGCTGTAGGGGTTGCGCCAGCCCGGCAGCGACATGTTGAGGAAGTCCGCCACGGCGCCGTAGGCCACGCGGTCGATGACGTTCCCCAGCGCGCCCCCGACCAGCAGCCCCGCCGCCAGCTGCGCCATGCGCCCGGGCCGCGTGCGCCACAGCCAGACGCCGATCCAGACGCAGACGGCAAGCGCCACCGCGACCAGCACCCAGCGCATCACCTCGACGTCCGAGCTGAACAGGCCGAAGTTCACGCCCTGGTTCCAGGCCATCCGCAGGTTCAGCCACGGCTCCCAGACGGTGATCTCCTGGATCTCTTTCAGATTGAGCGCGTGGACGACGACGTACTTGACGGCCTGGTCCACCGCCACGATCAGCAGCGCCGTGACCAGCGCCAGCCGCAGGCTGCGGCGGGCAGGTTCCGGCACCACGCCCGCCGCGCGCCTTTTCGGGGTGGCGGCGGTCTTCGGCGCAGCGGGGCCGAGACGGGCGCCCGACGCCGGCTTCCTGACCGCCGGCGTCGCGCGCGGCTTTCTCGGCTTCGGCGCGGGTTTTTCCGGCTTCGGGTCGGGCCTTTCCGGCTGCGGCGCGTCCGGCGTCGCGGGCCCGATATCGGGATCGTCGGTCATCGGCGATCGCCCCGTCAGTGGCGGAAATGGCGCTGGCCGGTGAAGACCATCGCAAGGCCGAGCCGGTCGGCGGCCGCGATCACCTCGGCGTCGCGCATCGACCCGCCGGGCTGGATGACGGCGCGGGCGCCCGCCTCGGCCAGCGCCTCGATCCCGTCGGCAAAGGGGAAGAACGCGTCCGACGCGACGGCCGCGCCTTCGCTGAGCGGCGCGGAAAGGCCCAGCGCCTGCGCCATGTCCTCGGACTTGCGGCGGCCGATGCGGGTGCTGTCGACGCGGCTCATCTGGCCCGCGCCGATGCCCACGGTCGCGCCGTCCCTGGCGTACACGATGGCGTTCGACTTGACGTGCTTGGCGACGGTCCACGCGAACATGAGGTCGGAAAGCTCTGCCTCGGAGGGCTGGCGCTGCGTGACGACGCGCAGGTCCTCGCGCCCGACATGGCCGTTGTCGCGGCCCTGCACGAGGAACCCGCCCGCCACCTGCCGGAACGTCAGCCCGCCCGCGCGGGGGTCGGGCATCCCGCCCGTCGTCAGCAGGCGCAGGTTCTTCCTGGCGGCGAACACCGCGCGCGCGGCGTCGGTCGCGTCGGGGGCGATCACGACCTCGGTGAAGATCTCGGCAATGGCGCGGGCGGTCGCCTCGTCCAGCGTGCCGTTCAGCGCGACGATGCCGCCGAAGGCAGAGGTGCGGTCGCAGTCGAAGGCGCGGCGGTAGGCCTGTTCCAGCGTGTCCGCCTGCGCCACGCCGCAGGGGTTCGCGTGCTTGATGATCGCGACGGCGGGGGTGTCGCCGGGGAACTCCGCCGCGAGTTCGAACGCGGCGTCGGTGTCGTTGATGTTGTTGTAGGACAGCTCCTTCCCCTGCCACTGGCGCGCGGTGGCGACGCCGGGGCGGTTCGAGCCGTCGGTGTAGAACGCGGCCTGCTGGTGCGGGTTCTCGCCGTAGCGCAGCGGTTGGGCAAGCGACCCCGCAAAGGCGCGCCGGCGCGGGGTGTCGGCGCCGATCGCGCCGGCCATCCATGTCGACACGGCCGCATCATAGGCCGCGGTCCGGGCATAGGCCGCCTGCGCCATCCTTTGCCGGAAGGCTTCGGTCGTTGCGCCGCCGTTCGCGTCGAGTTCGGCCAGAAGCGCGGCATAGTCGTCCACGTCCACGATGGTGGCGACGTGGGCGTGGTTCTTCGCCGCCGCGCGGATCATCGCCGGGCCGCCGATGTCGATGTTCTCGACGCACTCGTCGTAGGGGGCGCCCTTCGCGACCGTCGCCTCGAACGGGTACAGGTTCACGACCAGCAGGTCGATCGGCTCGATCCCGTGTTCCTTCATGGATGCGACGTGCCCCGCGTCGTCGCGCAGCGCCAGCAGGCCGCCGTGGACCGCCGGGTGCAGCGTCTTCACGCGGCCGTCCATCATTTCGGGAAAGCCCGTCAGGTCGGCCACGTCGCGCACGGCCAGCCCCGCCTGCCGCAGCGCCTTCGCGGTGCCGCCGGTGGACAGAAGCTCGACCCCCCGGCCCGCCAGAGCGCGCGCGAAGTCGATCAGGCCGGACTTGTCGGAAACGGAAATCAGCGCGCGGCGAAGCGAGATGGCGCGGGTCATGCGGGGCCCCCTGGACGGCTGTGCCGTCCCCTGTCTTGAACGGCGATGCCGTCCCCTATCGCCGGTCGGGGCGAAGGTCCAGCGCGGGCCGGCCCTTTACGGTGCGAAGCAGCGCGTCGGGTGCGACCTGACAGGCGAGCGGGTCGGCCGGCAGGCGGTCATGCACGACGGCCCCGAACTCGGCCAGGTCCCGGCGGCGCACGATCCGGCCCGGCAGGTCGGCCCCGGTGCGGACGGCCGGGAGTGCCGCGCGACCCCGCCTGCGCGCGAACACAGCTTTCACGGTTTCGATCTTGTGACGCCCCGCATGTGCGAGGATCATCGCCCTGCCGGCGACATCCCGGGACGGCCGCGAACAGGCCGACCGGCGCCGGACTGAACGAACGCCGGACGCGGGAAGCCACCCCGCCGAACCGGGCTTGAGGGGGAGAATGCCGCAGATGACCCACGCAACAGAGCCGCGCTTCGGCCAGCCGCCGGGCAGGTCCGGGGGGACGGGCGTCCACCCCGTCGACGAGATCCTGCCGATGCCGCGGCTGCTCACGCTGGGGTTCCAGCACGTGCTGGTCATGTATGCGGGCGCGATCGCGGTGCCGCTGATCGTCGGTCGCGCGCTGGGGCTGGAACCGCACGACGTCGCGTTCCTGATCTCGGCCGACCTGTTCGTCTGCGGGATCGTGTCGATCATCCAGAGCCTCGGCGCCACGCAGTACTTCGGGATCCGGCTTCCGGTGATGATGGGCGTGACCTTCGCCGCCGTGGGGCCGATGGTCGCCATCGCGAACTCCCACCCGGGGTCCGAGGGCGCGCGGATGCTGTTCGGCGCAATCATCGCGGCGGGCATCATCGCGATCTTCCTCGCCCCGCTGGTCAGCCGTCTCCTCCGGTTCTTCCCGAGCGTCGTCACCGGCACGGTGATCCTCGTCATCGGGATCAGCCTGATGCCGGTCGGGATCAACTGGATCTTCGGCCTGCCCGTCGGCCCGACCGCGCCGCAGATCATCGACCCCGCGCAGGCCGCCTGGCTCGAGGCCGCGCGCGCCGCAGGCGGCGTCCCCGAGGGCGTGACGCTGGCCCCGTCGGTCCGCAACCCTGCCTATGCCGCGCCGGGCAACATCGCGGTGGCGCTGACGGTGCTGGCGATCATCCTGCTGATCTCGCGCTATGCGCGCGGCTTCCTGGCCAACATCGCCGTCCTTCTCGGGATCGTCGCGGGCGGGCTGCTGGCGCTGGTGCTGGGCAAGATGAACTTCGACGCCGTGGCCGCCGCGCCGTGGTTCGCGCCGATCGTGCCGTTCCACTTCGGCGCGCCGATGTTCGATCCCGTCATGATCCTGACCATGGTGCTGGTCATGTTCGTGACGATGATCGAATCCACCGGCATGTTCCTCGCCCTCGGCGACATCTGCGACCGCCGCGTCACGCCCGAGGGGCTGTCGGCGGGCCTGCGCGCGGACGGCCTCGGCACCGCGATCGGCGGGATCTTCAACACCTTCCCCTATACCTCGTTCTCGCAGAACGTGGGGCTGGTCGGCGTCACGGGCGTTCGCTCGCGCTTCGTCTGCGTGGCGGGCGGGGCGATCATGATCGCGCTGGGGCTGATCCCCAAGATGGGGGCGCTGGTGGAATCGCTGCCGACGATGGTGCTGGGGGGCGCGGGGCTGGTGATGTTCGGGACCGTCGCCGCGACCGGCATCCGCATCCTGTCCAACGTCGATTTCAAGGGCAACCGGCACAACATGTTCATCGTCGCGATCTCGGTGGGGCTGGGGATGATCCCCATGGCCGCGCCGAACTTCGGGCAGTGGATGCCGAAGTCGCTGGATTCGCTCCTGCACTCGGGGATCCTGCTGGCGGCGATCGCGGCGGTGCTGCTGAACTGGTTCTACAACGGCGCGCCGCGCGCGGACGAGGCGGACATCCGCCGCGCCGGGCACGCCGCCGACACGCACTGACGTGGCGCGCACCCTGATCCGGGGCGCGCTGGCTGTCGTCACGATGGACGACAGCCGGCGCGAGATCGCGGGCGGCGACGTCCTCGTCGACGGCGGCGTGGTCGCCGCGGTGGGGACCGACCTTCCGCGCGAAGGGGCGCGCGTCGTCGAGGCCGGGGGCTGCGTCGTCACCCCCGGCCTCGTCAACACGCACCACCACCTGTTCCAGACCCTGACCCGCGCCGTGCCCGCGGCGCAGGACGCCGCCCTGTTCGGGTGGCTCAGGACGCTTTACCCGATCTGGGCGCGGATGGGCCCGGGCGACATCCGCGCGTCGGCGCGGCTGGGGCTGGCGGAACTGGCGCTGTCGGGCTGCACCTGTTCGTCGGACCACCTGTACCTGTTCCCGAACGGCGCGCGGCTCGACGACAGCATCGAGGCCGCGGCCGACATCGGCATCCGCTTCACCGCGACGCGCGGGTCCATGTCGATCGGCGAAAGCAAGGGCGGCCTTCCGCCCGACGCGCTGGTCGAGGACGAGGACGCGATCCTGCGCGACTGCGACCGCGTGGTGTCCGCCTTCCACGACCCGAACCCCGGCGCGATGGTGCAGGTGGCGCTCGCCCCCTGCTCGCCCTTCTCGGTCAGCCGCGAGCTGATGCGGGACGCCGCGATCCTCGCCCGGGTAAAGGGGGTGCGGCTGCACACCCATCTGGCCGAGAACGCCGAGGACGTGGACTATTCCCGCCGCATGTTCGGCCTGACGCCGGGCGACTATGCCGAAAGCGTCGGCTGGACCGGCGACGACGTGTGGCACGCCCATTGCGTGAAGCTGTCGCCCGAGGAGATCGCGCTGTTCGCCCGCACCGGCACCGGCGTCGCGCACTGCCCCTGTTCCAACGCCCGCCTCGCCAGCGGCATCGCCCCGGTGCGGGCGATGCGCGACGCGGGCGTGCCGGTGGGCCTTGGCGTCGACGGGTCGGCGTCCAACGACAGCAGCCATCTCGGTCTCGAGGCGCGGCAGGCGATGCTGGTCGCGCGCCTTCGCGACGGGCCTTCCGCGATGGGCGCGCGCGAGGCGCTGGAAATCGCGACCCGAGGCGGCGCGCGCGTCCTCGGGCGCGTCGACATCGGCCAGCTTGCGCCGGGGATGCGCGCGGACCTCGTGCTGTGGGACCTGGGCGACATCGCCGCCGCCGGGCACTGGGACCCGGTCGCCGCGCTGGTCTTCGGCGCGCCGATCCGGCCCCGCGCGGTCTATGTCGAGGGCCGCGCCGTGGTCGAGGACCACCGCCTCGCGACCTTCGACGCGGCCGCGATTGCGCTGGATGCGAACCGCGCCGTGCGGCGGGTCATGGACGGCGGCTAGCCCGCCACCACAACCCACGGCTCGTCGTACAAATACTCCTCGAGGTTCGGCCCGTCGTCGCAGCGGTCCACCACCGCGAACAGGCCCGGATCGGCCAGAGGCGTCAGAACCCCGTGCCAGACGTTTCGGCCGATGTTGATGCCCTGCCCCGGCGCGGTCACGAACGCCAGCGGCGCCCCCGGACGCCCGCCCGCATCCGGCGCCACCACGACGAGGAACGGCGCCAGCGCCATCGGCAGGAACGCCTGGCTGCCCAGCGGATGCCGTTCCACCAGCTCGAAGCTGTAGGGCAGCTCGACCGATTCCGACCTGAAGACCGAGATCCCGGTCCGCCCCTCGACATCCGGCGTGCCGCGGTCGTGGAAGCGGCCGCAGCGGCCTGCGTTGATGATCCGGTCGGGCGCGCCCGCCGCCTCGATCACCTGCCCGAAGGGCGCGAATGCGGCTGCGGTCAGCGGGCGGGCGACGATCCTGCGGGTCACGGGCAACTCCTTCCTTCCGGCACCGCGGCCGGTGCCAGTCTTTCGCGAAACTATAAACAGTGTGCGTCGCTGCACCCTGTGCGAGGTTCGCAGCTGTGCGCTATGGATGACGCAGACACAACATCGAACGCCAGGACAACGCGGGCAAGGACCGGAAAGGGAACGCATGGCAGGCTATCTCACCACGCACGTGCTGGACACCGCAGAGGGGCGCCCGGCCGCCGGCATGCGGATCACGCTGTGGGCGCTGGACGGCGGGACGCGGCGCGAACTGGCGCAGGTCACCACCAACTCCGACGGCCGCACCGACGGCCCGATCCTGCCCGAGGGGCGCTTCGCCACCGGCCGCTATGAGCTGGTGTTCCACGTGGGCGACTGGCTGGACGCGCAGGGGACCGGGGGCGCCGCGCCCCGGTTCCTCGACGAGGTGCCGATCCGCTTCGGGATGGCCGCGGACGATCACTACCACGTGCCGCTGCTGGTTTCGCCCTACGGCTATTCTACCTATCGGGGAAGCTGATGGATTACGTCATCCTGCACGACTGGGCCTCGTTCGCGATCCGCTGGCTTCACGTCGTCACGGCGATCGCGTGGATCGGATCGTCGTTCTACTTCATCGCGCTGGACCTCGGGCTGCAGCGCGCGCCGGGCCTGCCGCAGGGGGCGCACGGCGAGGAATGGCAGGTCCACGGCGGCGGCTTCTACCACATCACCAAGTACCTCGTCGCGCCCGAGCGGATGCCCGAGCACCTGACCTGGTTCAAATGGGAAAGCTACGCCACCTGGCTCAGCGGCGCGGCGCTGCTGATGGTGGTCTACTGGGCGCAGGCCGAGCTGTTCCTGATCGACCCCGCGAAGATGGAGCTGTCGGTCTGGACCGCGATCCTGATCTCGGCCGCGTCGCTCAGCATCGGCTGGATGATCTACGACCGCCTGTGCAAGAGCGAGCTGGCCGAGCGTCCCATCGCGCTCATGCTCCTGCTGTTCGTCCTGCTGGTGGTGATGGCGTGGGGCTATGACCAGGTGTTCACGGGCCGCGCGGCGCTGCTGCATCTGGGCGCGTTCACCGCCACGATCATGACGGCGAACGTGTTCTTCATCATCATGCCGAACCAGCGGATCGTGGTGCGGGACCTGAAGTCGGGCCGCAAGCCGAACCCGAAATACGGCAAGATCGCCAAGCTGCGCAGCACGCACAACAACTACCTGACGCTGCCGGTCGTGTTCCTGATGCTGTCGAACCACTACCCGCTGGCGTTCGCGAGCCGCTACAACTGGCTGATCGCGGCGCTGGTGTTCCTGATGGGCGTGACGATCCGGCACTTCTTCAACACCAAGCATGCGCGACGGAAATGGCCGTGGTGGACCTGGGCGGTGACGGCGCTGCTGTTCGCCGGGGTGGTCTGGCTTTCGACGCTGGGCACGCAGGCGCTTCCCGACGAGGAAACGCGCCTCGGCGCGCGCGAGCAGGCGTTCGTCGCCGACCCGCATTTCGAGCAGGTGCGCGACGTGGTGTTCAGCCGCTGTTCCATGTGCCACGCGGCCGAGCCGGGCTGGCCCGGCATCGCCACCGCCCCGCGCGGCGTGGCGCTGGAAACAGACGCCCAGATCGCCCGCGCGGCCCGCGACATCTACCTTCAGGCCGGGCTGACCGACGCGATGCCCCCTGCCAACGTCAGCTACATCGAGCCCGAGGAGCGCGCAGTCCTGCGCGACTGGTTCCGCTCGGTCGCCGGGGCGCGGGTTGCGGCGAACTAGAGCGCGCCCTTCAGCTCCTGCACGGCGAAATCGACGAACAGCCGCACCTTGGGATCCTGCAGCTGCCGGTGCGGCAGCAGCGCGCCGAACTGGACCGGCACCGGCGGCGTGTCGGGCAGCAGCTCCACCAGGCTGCCGTCCGCCAGATGCGCCGCGACCTCGTAGCGGGGGCGGTTCGCGATCCCGGCCCCGTCCAGCGCCCAGGCGGTCAGCACGTCGCCCGCGTCCGCGTCGAACCGGCCAGTCACGGCAAGCTTCGCGCGCCCCTCGGGCGTGTCCAGCACCCAGAAATACTCGGGCGAGCGGGGAAACCGCAGCAGCAGGCAGTTGTGGACCATCAGGTCGTCCGGCACCCGCGGCGTGCCGTGCGCGGCGAGATAGCCGGGCGAGGCCACCAGCACCCGCGCGCATTCCGCGATCCGGCGCCAGGCGAAGGTCGAATCCTCGGGCTCGCCCAGAAAGAAGGCGACGTCGGCGGCGTCCTCGATCAGGTTCACGCCGCGGTCGGTCAGCCGCAGCCGCACCTGCACCTCGGGCCAGCGTTCGCAGAAGCGCGGGATCAGCGGCGCGATCAGCCGCCGCCCCACCCCCAGCGGCGCCACGACCCGGATCACCCCCTGCGGCGACCCCGAGTGGCTCGCCACCAGCGCGTCGGCCGCGTCCACCGCCTCAATGATGGCGCGGGCGCGGTCGTAGAGCAGCTGCCCGATCTCGGTCGTGGTCAGGCTGCGGGTGGTGCGGTTCAGCAGCCGGACGCCGAAGCGGTTCTCAAGCTCCTTGATCCGGTTCGACGCACCGGCGGGCGACAGGCGCATGTCGCGCCCGCCCGCGGTGATCGAGCCCTTCTCGACCACCCGGACAAAGACGCGCAAGCTGTCCAGATACGACATTGACCGCCCATTTTCAAAAAGAGGTGTAAACTCTTCACCATCGAAAGGCATTCGGCAAGCGCGCCGAACTGCCTAGGTCTCAACGGCCACCGAAGGGACGACTCGCATGAGCGACAGCATGAACCAGCAATCGGGCCAGCGTTCGGGCCAGCAGCCGGGCCAGCCCATCCGTTTCCTGCTGAACCGGACCGAGGTCACGCTGACCGAAGCCGGGCCCGGCGACACGGTGCTGGACTTCCTCCGGCTGGGGCGGGGCCTCACCGGCACCAAGGAAGGCTGCGCCGAAGGCGACTGCGGCGCCTGCACCGTGCTGGTGGGGCGGCTGCACCAAGGCGCGCTGGTCTATGAGCCGATCAACGCCTGCATCCGCTTTCTCGCCGCCTGCCACGGCTGCCACGTCGTCACGATCGAGCATCTGCGTGGCCAAGACGGCGGGCTGCATCCCGTGCAGCAGGCGATGGTGGACCACCACGGCAGCCAGTGCGGCTTCTGCACGCCGGGATTCGTCATGGCGCTTTACGGCTTGTGGATGACGCACGAGCATCCGACCGTGGTGCAGGTCGAAACCGCGCTGCAGGGGAACCTGTGCCGCTGCACCGGCTACGAGCCGATCGTGAAGGCCGCGCTCGCCGCGGGCCACGCAGGCGGCCAGGCGCGTGACGCGCTGATGCAGGAGCGGGCGGAGGTCACGGCGAAGCTGCAGGCGATCGCGGGCAGCCGGGCGGACGTGTCGCGCGGTGACGAGCGCGCCATCGTCCCGGCCGACAGCGACGACCTCGCCCACGTGCTGACCGACCATCCTCAGGCCACCGTCGTCGCGGGGGCGACCGACGTGGGGCTGTGGGTCACGAAGTTCCTGCGTCCCATCAGCCCGGGCGTCTTCGTCGGCCACCTGATGAAGGACGTGGCGGTGGCGGACGACGCCATCCGCATCGGCGCGGGCGTCACCTATTCCGAGTTCGTCCCCGTGCTCGCCGACCACTTCCCCGAGGTCGAGGACTACGTCCTGCGCATCGGCGGCTGGCAGATCCGCAACGCGGGCACGCTGGGCGGCAACATCGCCAACGGCTCGCCCATCGGCGAGATGCCGCCCCTGCTGATCGCGCTCGGCGCGCGCATCGCGCTGCGCAAGGGAGACGCGCGGCGCGAGATCGCGCTCGAGGACTTCTTCATCGACTACGGCAAGCAGGACCGCGCGCCGGGCGAGTTCATCGAGACCATCGTGATCCCCCGCAAGGGCGCGGCGCTGGTCGCCGCCTACAAGGTGTCGAAACGCGCGAACGCCGACATCTCGGCGGTCGCCGCCGGGTTCCGGGTGCTGGTCGAGGACGGGATCATCACCGACGCGCGCGTCGCCTTCGGCGGCATGGCGGGCACGCCCAGGCGCGCCCCTGCGGCCGAGGCCGCGCTCAACGGCCGGCCCTTCGCCGCCGAGACGTTCGAGGCCGCCGCCCGCGCCGTGGCGGGCGATTTCACCCCGCTGAGCGACTGGCGCGCCTCTGCCGACTATCGCCGGGCGGTCGCGGGCAACTTCTTCCGGCGCTTCTGGCTGGAACAATCGGGTGCGGCAGCGGCGTCGGGGATGCCGGTGCGCCTGCAACGCGCCGTGGCGGAATGAGCCGGGGGAAATGACATGAAGCACGACCACGACATCACTGCCGCCACGACGACGCTGCCCGACGCGCGGGCCGGGACGCTGGGCGGCACGCTGGCCGAGACGCCGCACGAATCGGCCCCCAAGCACGTGACCGGCCGGGCCGACTACACCGACGACCTCGTCCTGCCGGAAGGGGCGCTCCACGCCTATCTGGGGCTCTCGACCGTCGCGCATGGGCGCATCCGGTCGATGGACCTCGACGCGGTCCGCGCCGCGCCTGGCGTGATCGACGTGCTGACCGCCGCCGACATCCCCGGCCACAACGACGTGAGCCCGGTGCAGAAGGAAGACGACCCGATCTTCGCGGAAACCGAGGTCATGTTCCACGGCCAGCCGATCTTCGCCGTCGTGGCCGAGACCCGCGACCAGGCCCGCCGCGCCGCGGTGCTGGCGAAGGTGGACTACGAGGAACTGCCCTTCGTCCTCGACCCGCTTTCCGCGAGGAAGGCGGGATCGCTGGTCCAGCCCGGCATGACGCTGCGCCGGGGCGACCCGGAAACCGCGCTCGCCGCCGCCCCGCGCCGGGTCGATGGCCGGATGGTCATCGGCGGGCAGGACCACTTCTACCTCGAAGGGCAGATCGCGCTTGCGATCCCCGGCGAGGATGACGAGGTCACGATCTTCACCTCGACCCAGCACCCGACCGAGGTGCAGCACATGGTCGCCCATGCGCTGGGCGTGCCCGCCCACGCGGTCGTCGTGAACGTGCGCCGGATGGGCGGCGGGTTCGGCGGCAAGGAAACGCAGATGAACCTGTTCTGCTGCGTGGCCGCCATCGCCGCGAAGAAGTGGCACCGCGCCGTCAAGCTGCGCCCCGACCGCGACGACGACATGATCGCGACCGGCAAGCGGCACGACTTCGTCACCGATTACTCGGTCGGCTTCGACGACGAAGGCCGGATCCTTGCCGTCACCGGGGACTGGTACGCCCGCTGCGGCTTTTCCGCCGACCTCAGCATGGCGGTGACGGACCGGGCGCTGTTTCACGCCGACAACGCCTATTTCTACCCGGACGTCGAGGTCCGCAGCCACCCGCTGCGGACGAACACCGTCTCGAACACCGCCTTCCGCGGCTTCGGCGGCCCGCAGGGCGTGATCGTGGCCGAGCGCATCATCGAGGAAATCGCCTACGCCACCGGCCAGGACACGCTCGCCGTCCGCAAGGCCAACTTCTACACCGACGGGCAGCTGACGCCCTACCACCAGCCGGTGGAAAACGTGATCCTGCCGCAGCTGATCGGCGAGCTGGAAGGGTCGTGCGACTACGCCGCCCGACGCCGCGCCGTTCTGGACTGGAACGCGCGGGCGGATGCCTCGGGCGGGGTTATCCGGCGCGGGATCGCGCTGACGCCGGTCAAGTTCGGGATCAGCTTCACCGCCACGCATTTCAACCAGGCCGGCGCGCTGGTCCACATCTACACCGACGGTTCGATCATGCTGAACCACGGCGGCTGCGAGATGGGTCAGGGCCTTCACACCAAGATCGTGCAGGTGGTGGCCGAGGCCTTCAACGTCGGCGTCGAGCAGGTCCGCATCACCAAGACCACGACCGAGAAGGTGCCGAACACCTCGGCCACCGCCGCCTCGTCCGGGACCGACCTGAACGGCATGGCCGCGCTCGACGCGTGCAACCAGATCAAGGCGCGGCTGGTCGCGTTCCTGTGCGAGGCGAAGGACGCCGAGCCCGGCGAGATCGAGTTCCTCCGCGACCACGTCCGCGTCCGGGACGAGGTGATCCCGTTCTCCAGGGTCGTGCAGACGGCCTATCTCGCGCGGGTGCAGCTGTGGGCGGCGGGCTTCTACGCCACGCCCAAGATCCACTGGGACCGCGCGGCGGGCCGGGGGCGGCCGTTCTACTACTACGCCTACGGCGCCGCCTGTTCCGAGGTGTCGGTCGACACGCTCACGGGCGAATACGTGATCGAGCGGGCGGACATCCTTCACGACGTCGGCCGGTCGATCAACCCGGCGATCGACAAGGGCCAGGTCGAGGGCGCCTTCGTGCAGGGCACCGGCTGGCTCACCTCGGAAGAACTGTGGTGGGACGACAAGGGGCGGCTGCGCACCCACGCGCCCTCGACCTACAAGATCCCGCTCGCCTCGGACCGGCCCAAGGTCTTCAACGTCGCGCTCGCGGACTGGTCGGTCAACGCCGAGCGGACGGTCAGGCGGTCCAAGGCCGTGGGCGAGCCCCCGTTCATGCTGGGCATTTCCGTGTTCGAGGCGATCGGCCACGCCGTCGCGTCGGTCGCGGGCTACCGCGAATGCCCGCGACTCGACGCGCCCGCGACGCCCGAACGGGTGCTGATGGCGGTGGAGCGGCTGCGGTCAGCCGATACCCCATGATCCGCGTCCGCATCACCCGCGCCCGCGGATCCACCCCGCGCGAGGAAGGGGCCGAGATGATGGTCGGCCCGGCGGCCGTCACCGGCACGATCGGCGGCGGGCAGCTGGAATACCTGGCGATCGACCGCGCCCGGATGATGCTGGCGAAGGGCGAGGCCGAGGCGCGGATGGACGTGCCGCTCGGCCCCGAGATCGGCCAGTGCTGCGGCGGCCGGGTGGAACTGGCGCTGGACCGGGCGCCTGCGCGGGCCCCCGCCCCCGGCCCCGCGGTCCTGATCTTCGGCGCGGGCCATGTCGGCCGGGCGCTGGCGCGGGCGCTGATGCCGCTGCCGTTCTCGCCCCGGCTGATCGACCAGCGCGCGGCGGAACTGTCGCTCGCGGCGCCGGGCGTGCCGACCACGCTGACGCCGCTGCCCGAGGCAGAGGTGCGCGCGGCCCCTCCGGGCGCGTCCTTCGTCATCCTCACCCACGACCACGCGCTGGACTTCCTGCTGGGGGTCGAGGCGCTGGCAAGGGCCGACGCCCCCTATGTCGGCATGATCGGCAGCCGCACCAAGCGCGCCACCTTCGACCGTTTCGCCCGCAGCAACGGCGCCGACCCGGCGCGCCTGACCTGCCCTATCGCGGCCGGTTTTCCGCGCGACAAGCGCCCCGAGGTGATCGCCGCCTTCGCCGCTGCCGAGATCACCGCGCGACTGCTGACCCACGCCCCCGCGCCCATCGAGCATGATACGCCTGCCCTGCACGACGGGCCCTGACGCCCCCCCCTCCCGGAGACCTTCATGAAAACCCTCGTGCGCGGCCGCGTCCTGACCTTCCATGCCGATCCGGCCGACAGCGCCGAAAACCACGACTACCACGAGAACGGCGCGATCCTGATCGACGACGGCCGCGTGGTCGCGGTGGGCGATCACGCCGACATCGCGAGCCGCCCGGACGCGGCCGCCGCGGTGGAGATCGACCACCGCCCCCACATCGTCATGCCGGGCTTCATCGACCCGCATATCCACTTTCCGCAGGTGCAGGTGATCGCGAGCTGGGGCGAGCAACTGCTGGACTGGCTCAATACCTACACCTTCCCGGCCGAGCTGCGGTTCGCGGACCCAGGCCACGCGGGCGCGATGGCGGACGCGTTCCTGGACCTGCTGCTGGCGCACGGGACGACGACCGCCTGCGCCTTCTGCTCGGTCCACCCGGCGAGCGCCGAGGCGTTGTTTGCCGCGTCACAGGCGCGCGGCATGGCGATGGTCGCGGGCAAGGTGATGATGGACCGCAACGCGCCGGACGGGCTTCTGGACAGCGCGCAGCAGGGCTACGACGAGACCACGGCGCTGATCGCCCGCTGGCACGGGCGGGACCGGCTGCGCTACGCGATCTCGCCCCGCTTCGCGATCACCTCGACGCCCGAGCAGCTTCGCGCGGCGGGCGCGCTGGTGGCCGAGCATCCGGACCTGCACGTCCAGACCCACCTGAGCGAGAACCTGGCCGAGATCGACTTCACCCTGTCGCTGTATCCGCAGGCGCGCGACTATCTCGACATCTACGACCGCGCGGGGCTCCTGGGTCCGCGGACGCTCATGGGCCACGCGATCCACCTGAGCGCGCGCGAGCTTGCGCGCATGGCCGAAAGCGGGACGCGGGCGATCCACTGCCCAACCTCGAACCTGTTCCTCGGCTCGGGGCTGTTCGACGATCACGCGGCGCGGGCGGCGGGTGTGGCCACGGGCGTCGCCACCGACATCGGCGCGGGCACCAGCTATTCGATGCTGGCGACGCTGAACGAAGCCTACAAGATCGCGCAACTGAAGGGCCGCCGGATGCACCCGCTGCAGACGTTCCACTGGGCGACGCGCGGCAACGCCATCGCCCTGGGGATGGAGGACGAGATCGGCCAGGTCGCCCCCGGCCGCGCCGCGGACCTCGTGGTGCTGGACCCGCGCGCCACCCCGGCGATGGCGCTGCGGGCGGAGGCCGCGGGGTCGCTGGCGGAAGAGCTGTTCATCCTCCAGATCATGGGCGACGACCGCGCCGTCGTGCAGACCTACGTGCGGGGGCGGGCGATGAAGGGGTGATCGTGGACCCCGACTCGTGGTATACGAATCATACCATGTCCGTTCTGGGAGGAGCGAGGAAATGGTCGGGTTCACAGCCAGCTGGGTTCATGGAAACGCCGTAGTGGCCGAAAGCCCACCCGCAGAGGACGGCGGCCTTTTCAACTTCAACCACTTCGGATGGGGCACGCAGATCACGATGCGACCAGGCTTCTCGCGCTGGTTCCACGTCGCGATTTCCGCGCCCGTGTTCCTGGACAATGCGCGGATGAAGCTGATCCGAATCTTCCTCGGGTTCCAGCAGATCGCCGGGTATCGGAATTCCGGTTTGATCGAGGACGTTCATCTGTGGGATGGCCGCCGCCGGATCGCGATGCTGTCGAACCGCGACTTCGTCAACGCACCGGCTGCCCGCATCGACGGCTACAGAACCTATGAGTTGCGGCAGCCGCGCCCGTGGGAGTTCGGCGTCGGCGTGTCGTTCACGCTTGCGGCGTATCCCTATCTCGACGGTCATTTCATCGACAACAGCGACGCGCCGGTGATTGTCATCGGCTCGGCCGGGGCGGATTTCGCCCCCTGAGAAGCGCCTAGCGCACCGGCCACAGCGCCGCGTGCCGGTTGACGTCCTTGTAGAGCAGATAGCGGAACCGCCCCGGTCCGCCCGCGTAGCAGGCCTGCGGGCAGAAAGCGCGCAGCCACATGAAGTCGCCCGGCCCGACCTCGACCCAGTCGCGGTTGAGACGGTAGACGGCCTTGCCTTCCAGCACGAACAGCCCGTGCTCCATGACGTGGGTTTCCGCGAACGGGATCGACCCGCCCGGGCCGAAGGTCACGACCGTGATGTGCATGTCGTGGCGCAGGTCGGCGGGATCCACGAACCGGGTCGTGGCCCACGCGCCCTCGGTGTCGGGCATGGCCGAGGGCGGGATGTCCTGTTCGTGCGCGACGATCGGGTCGGGCGGGGTCACGCCCGGCGCCGGCTGCCAGCGCTTGCGGAACCAGTGGAAGCCTGCGTTGCCCGGCGTCGCGTTCACCACCGACCAGTCTGCGCCCGGCGGGACATAGGCGAACCCGCCCGGCCCCAGCCGGTGGCGCGCGCCGGCGATGGTGACGTCGATCTCGCCCGCGGTCACGAACAGCGCGGACTGCACCTCGGGGTCGGCCTCCGGCGTGTCGCATCCGCCGCCTTCGGCCAGCTCGACGACGTACTGGCTGAAGGTTTCCGCGAACCCGCTGAGCGGGCGCGCGAGCATCCACATCCGCATCCCCGTCCAGCCGGGCAGGTAGCTGGTGACGATGTCGCGCATCACGCTGCGGGGGATGACAGCGTAGGATTCGGTGAAGACGGCGGTGTCGGTGGTCAGGCCGGTCTGCGGCGGCAGGCCGGCGACGGGGCCCGCGTAGGTGCCGCGGCGGACGGCGGCGGCGGGCTCGCCCGGGATCGGGGCCGGGTTGCCGGTGGGCGTCGTGTCGTCGATCATGTCCAAGCTCCTGTCCTGTGGCCGCGCCCGCCGGGGGTTTTCCACCCCCGGACCCCCGGAGGATACTTGTGCAAAGAAGAACTTCGCCCCTTCTTCTTTGACGAAATATCCCGGGGGAGGCGCGCATCGCGCGGCGGGGGCAGCGCCCCCGTCCTGTTTCAATCCAGCATGGCCTTCAGCCGCAGTTCGCCGATCCGGGCGACCTGGCGTTCGGCCTCGGACCGCTCGGTCCCGGTGTCGTTGTCGAGCCGGCGGGTCATCGCCGCCATGATCCCGGCCTTGTCGTGGTCGCGCACGGCGATGATGAAGGGAAAGCCGTGGCGGGCGACATAGGCCTCGTTCAGGCGGGTGAACTCGGCCCGCTCGGCGTCGGTCAGCGCGTCCAGCCCCGCGCTCGCCTGTTCGGCGCTGCTGTCGGCGGTCAGCCGCTTCGCCGCGGCGAGCTTGCCGGCGAGGTCGGGGTGGGCGCGCAGGACCGCGAGGCGGTCGTCGTCGCTCGCGGCGCGGAACTGGCGCGCCATCGCGGCGGCCAGCCCCGCGGCGCTGTCGTGGGCCGCGCCCATCTCGGCGTCCCAGGTACGTTCCGCGACCCAGGGGGAGTGTTCGTAGATCGACCCGAAGCGCGCCACGAACGCGTCGCGGTCGAGCTGCGACGGGCGTTCTGCGGCCGTGAAGGGGTGCGCCGCCTTCCAGTGCCGGGCGATATCCAGCCGCGAGGCGAACCACACGCCCTCATGCGCGCGGGCGTGGTCGAGGAAGCGCTTCACCCCCTCGGCCCGGCCCGGCCGGCCGGCGAGGCGGCAGTGAAGGCCCACGGACAGCATGCGCGGACGCCCCTGCGTCCCTTCGCGGTACAGGCAGTCGAAGGCGTCGCGCAGGTAGATGAAGAACTCCTCGCCGTTGGTGAAGCCGCCGTTGGCGAACCGCATGTCGTTGGCGTCGAGCGTATAGGGCACGATCAGCTGCGGCCGCCCGTCGTGCACGTGCCAGTAGGGCAGTTCGTCGGCGTAGCTGTCGGCGAGGTATTCGAACCCCCCCTCCTCGCAGCCCAGCGCGACCGTGTTCATGCTGGCGCGGCCCTGGTAGAAGCCCAGCGGCCGCGCGCCGGTGACCTGGGTGTGGAGTTCGACGGCGCGGCGGATGTGGTCGGCCTCGATGTCGCGCGGGACGTCCTTGTAGTCGATCCATTTCAGCCCGTGGGTCGCCATTTCCCACCCCGCGTCGATCATCGCGCGGGTCTGTTCGGGGCTGCGCGCGAGCGCGGTCGCGACGCCGTAGCAGGTGACGGGAATCCCTTCGAGCAGGCGGTAGAGCCGCCAGAAGCCCGCCCGCGCGCCATAGTCGTAGATCGTTTCCATGTTCCAGTGCCGCTGCCCGGGCCAGGGCTGCGCACCCACGATCTCGGACAGGAACGCCTCGGACGCGGCATCGCCGTGCTCGACCGAGTTCTCGCCGCCTTCCTCGTAGTTCACGACGATCTGGACGGCGATGCGGGCGCCCCCGGGCCAGGCCGGATCGGGCGCGACCTCGCCGTGCCCGCGCATGTCGCGGCTGTAACGCATGGAACCCCCTTCTTGATTGCGCCCCCAGACTAGCGCATGGCGCGCGCGCGCCAAGGGCCCGCGTCGCTGATGCAGCTTTGCGACAATCCGAAAATATCCCGCGCCCCTGCACGGGCCGGCCCGCTTCGCGGATGATTCATCAACACGAAATCGTCATACAGGACCCAGGCGGACCGTTTCCGCAGGAGGATACTTCAAAGATGCTCGAACAGTTCTTTGGCCTGCGGGCGAAGGGCACCAGCGTGCGGGTCGAGCTGCTCGCCGGTCTGACCACCTTCCTGACGATGGCCTACATCATCTTCGTCAACCCCGACATCCTGTCGACCACCGGGATGGACCGGAACGCGGTCTTCGTGGCCACCTGCCTGGCCGCGGCGCTGGGGTCGCTGGTGATGGGGCTGTGGGCGAACTGGCCCATCGGCATGGCGCCGGGCATGGGCCTGAACGCGTTCTTCGCGTTCACGGTCGTGGGCGCGCTGGGCTACACCTGGCAGCAGGCGCTGGGCGCGGTGTTCATCTCGGGCGTGATCTTCCTGCTGCTGACGCTGACCGGCGTGCGGCGCTGGCTGATCGAGGGGATCCCGCGGTCCATGCGCAGCGCGATCGCCGCCGGGATCGGGATGTTCCTCGCCATCATCGCGCTGAAGACGGCGGGGATCGTCGTCGCCAACCCGGCGACACTGGTGGGCCTGGGCGACCTGACCCAGACCGGGCCGCTGCTGACGATCGCGGGCTTCTTCATCATCGCGGCGCTCGATCACCTGCGGGTGCCGGGCGCAATCCTGATCGGGATCCTCGTCATCACCGTCATGTCGATCCTGATCGGCGCCAGCAGCTTCGGCGGCATCGTGTCGGCCCCGCCGCCGATCGCGCCGACGCTGCTGCAGCTGGATGTCTGGGGCGCGCTGCAGTCCGGCATCTTCCACGTGATCCTGGTCATGGTCCTGGTCGAGGTGTTCGACGCCACCGGCACGCTGATCGGCGTGGCCAAGCGGGCGGGCCTGCTGGTCGAGGGGCCGCAGCACACGAACCAGGGCCTCAGCCGCGCGCTGATGGCGGATTCGACCGCCATCGTGGCAGGCTCGCTCCTGGGCACCTCGTCCACCACCGCCTATGTCGAAAGCGCGTCGGGCGTGCAGGCGGGCGGGCGCACGGGGCTGACCGCCGTCACCATCGCGATCCTGTTCCTGCTGGCGACCTTCCTGGCGCCGCTTGCCGGATCGGTCCCCGCGACCGCAACCGCGCCCGCGCTGCTGTACGTCGCGACGCTGATGCTGCGCGAGTTCGCGGAAGTGACCTGGGACGACGCGACCGAAGCGGCGCCGGCGGTGCTGACCGCGCTCGCCATGCCGTTCACGTATTCGATCGCGAACGGGCTTGCCTTCGGCTTCGTCAGCTATGCGGTGCTGAAGCTGCTCACCGGGCGCGCGCGCGAGGTCCATCCGGCGACGTGGCTGGTGGCGGCGCTGTTCGTCCTGAGGTTCGTGTTCTTCCCCGAGGGCTGAGGCCGGCGGGCAGGCGCAGGGCGGCGTTCGCGCCCCGCGCCTGCTTTCCCCGCGGCGCCCGGCGGTGAACTTTTCGGGCGGCCGCGCGTAGTCTGACCTGCCGGGCATCCAGCCGCGCGCGAGGATCGATGACGAACCCCCCCGCCTACGACCGGGCCGAGATGGACCGGCAGTACAACGCCCGCGAGACGGTCGCCGCCTACGACGACGAGCTGGCGCGCTACCGCGCCGAAAGCGACCGCGTGCGCGCAGACATCCCGCACGAACGCGACATCGTCTATGACGAGAGAAGCGGCGAGCGGCTGGACTTCTATCCCGCGGAACCCGGCGCGCCGCTGTTCGTGTGGATCCACGGCGGCTACTGGCGGGCCTTGTCCAAGGACGACAACGCCTTCGCCGCGCGTGGCCTGCACGGGCGCGGCTTTCACGTGGCGGTGCTCGACTACACGCTGGTGCCCGGGGCCGACCTCGACGAGATCGTGCGGCAGGTGCGCGCCGCCACAGCCTTCCTCGCCCGCCACCGCGACCGCTTCCGGATCGGGCCGCAGCCCTTCGCCGTCGGAGGGTCGTCGGCGGGCGGGCAGCTGGTCGGGATGCTGCTGGCGGATGGGTGGACGGCGGGGTTCGGGATCCCGGCCGACACGATCGGCGTGGGCCTCGCCCTGTCGGGCGTCCACGACCTCGAGCCGCTGCGCCACAGCTACGTCAACGACTTCATGCGCTTCGACGACGGCGCGGTCGATCGCAACAGTCCGGTCCGCCACGTCCCCCACGGAAGCGACGCGATCCTGCTGGCGGCGGCGGGCGGTGACGAGACGGACGAGTTCAAGCGCCAGACCGCGGGCTACATCGCCGCGTGGGAAGCCGCGGGCAACCGGGCCGAGCCGGTGGACATGCCGGGCCATCACCACTTCGACATCGCGCTGAGCCTTACCGATCCCGACGGCACCCTGGCACGGGCCGTCGAGGGCGCAACCACGCGCGCCGCCGCGGCGGCCGCCAGGAGGAGGGGGGAACGACCATGACGAAAGCCGCCCGCAAGGACGCCGGGGCCGGAAAGCGGGGCCGGGCGAAGAAGCACTCCGGGGACCGGGCGGCGCGGCCCGCGGACCCCGCGCCGGACGGCAGCGCCAGGCCCGCGACCACCGTGGCCGCAGGAATGACCGGGGCCGAGGCGCTGTCCGCCCTGCTGCGCGCGGGCGCTGCCGAATACGACCGGCAGCGCGCGCTCGTCCTCGAAAGCTCGGACCCCGAGCCGACCCACAAGGCCCGTGTCGCGCTGCGGCGGATGCGCGCGATCGTCGGCGGCTTCGCCCCGATCCAGTCGGCGGACGGGCTCAGGTCCTTCCAGCGCGACCTGCGCCGCGCCTTCCGCGCCTTCGGGCCGCTGCGCGACGCCGACGTGCGCGCGGCCGAGTTCGCGGGCACGCCGGCAGCGGACGCACACGCCGCCGCCGCCGCCACGCTGCGCGAGGAACTGCGCGCCCGCCTGTCGGACGGGTCGGCGCAGACCTTGGCCGCCCAGGTCGAGGCGCGGCTTGGCGACGCGGACTTCTGGCGCAAGGGCGCGGGCCGCAGGCTGGCGAACGCACCGGCATCGGTGATCGGCCAGCTTGCCCTGCAGGAGGCGTGGGCGGCGATGCTCGCCTTTGGCGACGACCTGTCGGCCCTGTCGATCGAGGACCGGCACGAGTTCCGCAAGGACGCCAAGTCGATGCGCTACCTGACCGAGGCGTTCCGCCCGCTCTGGCCCGCCGACGCCGCCAAGGGGTTCCTGTCGCGGATGACGAAGCTGCAGGACGCGCTGGGGATCATGAACGACATCGCGGGCCTGCGCGCCCATGCCGAGGAAGCGGCGCAGGACGCGGAAGGGACCGGGGGCGGGCAGCCGCACATCCCCGACGACCTCGCGGCCGATCTCGCCGCGCGCGAGGCCGCCGCAGCCCGCGCCGCGCAGAAGGGCTGGGACCGCCTGCGCGACAAGGGGCCGTGGTGGACGGACGCGCCGCGCCGCGCGACGTGACGCCCGGCGCCCGGGCGATCCGCGCGGTGTCCGCCGGTTGACCAGAAGCTGTTGGCCCGGAGCTGCAGGCCGAAGCGAGCGGCCCCAGGCTATCGGTTCGAGCCCGCCGCGTCCTGCCGCGCGGGATCGTCGGCGGCGGCGGCGTCGTTCGCGTCGCCCGCACCCGCCGCGGCCGCCACCCTCGCGACCGCCTGGTCCAGCGCGGCGATCCCACGGACCAGCGCCGCGTGGTCGTCCGGCGGCATCTCGCCGAGGATGGCCGAGGCGCGCGCCTCGACCGCCGCGAAGGCGCTGCGAAACAGCGCCTCGCCCCTGGCGGTGATGCTGTAGTTGCGCTGCCGCCGGTCGGACCCCAGCACCGTGCGCGTGATCAGGCCCTTTTCCTCAAGCCGGGCCGCGGCGCGGCTGACCTGCACCTTGTCCAGCGACGTGCGCTGCGACAGCGACAGCGAGCTGACGCCGCCCGACCCTTCCAGCAGGAACAGGAACCGCCATTCCTCGCGCGACAGCCCGTGGCGGCCGCCATAGACCGACGCGAGCTGGCGCGAGAACACGTCGGCCGTGACCGCGAGCTTGTAGGGGAAGAACTCTTCGATCTGCATGACCGGGCTCCTTGGCGGCGGCGCGCGGGGCGCGCGGCCGGTTCAGTCGGTTGTCGCCCGGGCCGCCGCCATTTCCCTGGCCCGGTCGGGATGGGCGGCCGCCAGCCGGCTGTCGCCGTCGGCGTTCGCCGCGATCCGCGACAGGTGCGGCCAGCCGTCGATCGGCACGCCCCAGCGGCGGGCGTTGTAAAGCTGCGGCAACAGCGCGCATTCGACAAGCCCCGGCGCATCGCCCATGGCGAAGCGGCCGCCGCGGACGCGTTCCAGCAGCCGTTCCACCGCGGCAAGCCCGGACGCGATGTTGTCGGCGTTCCAGGCCGTGCGGGCCTCCGCGCCGGCCAGCGCCTCGACCCTCTCCAGCACCCGCAGGTTCGACAGCGGGTGGATGTCGCACGCGACCGCCAGCGCCAGTGCCCGGGCCTGCGCGCGGTCTGAGGGATGGTCGGGCAGCAGCGGGCGCGCGGGCCGCGTCTCGTCGAGATAGGCAATGATCGCCAGCGACTGCGTGAGCAGCAGCCCGTCGATCTCGAGCGCGGGCACCAGCCCCTGCGGGTTCAGCGCCAGGTAGCCGGCCGCGCGCTGCGCGCCCTGCGTCAGGTCCACGGCGACGGTGTCGTGGTCGATCCCCTTCAGCGCCAGCGCGAGCCGCACCCGGTAGGCGGCCGAGGACCGCCAGTAGTCGTGCAGGACCGGCCGCGCCACGCCTCAGCCCCGCGCCGGCAGGATGGTCCCACTGCAGGGGCCGAAGCCGATGCGGTAGCCGTCGGCCTGCGCGAACCCGTGCAGCGCGACGGTGTCGCCGTCCTCGATGAAGGTCCGCGTCTCGCCGTTCACGCTGACCGGCTCCTTCCCGTTCTGCGTCATTTCCAGAAGCGCGCCGGTCTGGTCGCGCGACGGACCCGAGATCGTGCCGGTGCCCAGCAGATCCCCCACCCGCATCGGGCAGCCGCTTTCGGTATGGTGCGCGAGCTGCTGCGCCGACGAGAAATACATCACGTTGTAGTTCGTCCGCCCCATCTCCTGCCCGTTCAGCGACCAGCCGACGTTGATGTCGAAGAAGCCCGGCCGCTCCTCGCGCAGGTAGGGCAGAAGCGGGTTGTCGCGCGGCGCCCCCGCGCAGCGGAACGGCTCCAGCGCGGCGACGGTGACGATCCACGGGCTGATCGTGGTGCCCAGCGCCTTGGACTGGAACGGCCCCAGCGGCTGGTATTCCCAGGCCTGGATGTCGCGCGCCGACCAGTCGTTCAGCAGGACATAGCCGAATATCGCGCGCTCCGCGTCCTCGACGCTCAGCCGTTCGCCCATCGGGGTGTCGGCGCCGACGATCGCGCCCAGCTCCAGTTCCAGGTCGAGCCGGCGGCAGGCGGTCCATTCCGGGCCGTTCTCGCCGCGGACCTGCCCCATGGGCCGCACGATGTCGGTGCCCGACACCACCACCGAGGACGCGCGCCCGTTGTAGCCGATGGGCATGTGGGTCCATTGCGGCGGCAGCGCGTTGTCGGGGCCGCGGAACAGCGCCCCCACGTTGAAGGCGTGGTTCTTCGAGGCGTAGAAGTCGGTGAACTCCGTCACCCGGATCGGGAGGTGCAGCGTCGCGTCGGCCATGGCGACGGTCGGCAGGTCGCGGTCGCCGCCTTCGGCCAGCAGCTCGGTCAGCCGCGCCCGCACCCGGTCCCAGGCGGGCCGGCCCAGCGCGATGAAGTCGTTGAGGACGGGCGCCGCGAAGGTTCCCGCGGCGTCCAGCTTTCCCGCCTTTTCGGCCGCGGCAAGGTCCACGATCCGGTCCCCGATCGCCACACCGCAGCGGAGCCGGTCGCCGGCCGTTGAAAACACGCCGTAGGGCAGGTTCTGCAGCGGGAAGTCGGTGCAGGGGTCGTTCGCGCTGGCGATCCAGCTGCGGGCCGTGTCGGTCATCGGTCTGTCCTTCGTTTCAGGCGTCACTTCGTGCCGGGCGTGCCGTCGAACTTCTTTTCCAGGCTCTGCCAGCAGTCGACGTAGTCGTCCTGCAGCGGCATTTCCGTCGCGGCCCATTTGGTCAGCATCTGCGGGAAGCGGGTCTCGAACATGAACTGCATCGTCTCGACCTGCTTGGCCGGGACCATCGGCTCGGTCGAGCCGTGCTCGAACGCGTTCCGGTCGGGGCCGTGCGGCAGCATCATGTTGTGCAGGCTGACCCCGCCGGGGACGAAGCCGTTGGGCTTGGCGTCGTAGATGCCGTGGATGTTGCCCATCAGCTCGGACATGACGTTCTTGTGGTACCACGGCGGGCGGAACGAATGTTCGGCCACCAGCCAGCGGTCGCGGAACAGCACGAAGTCGATGTTGGCGGTGCCGGGCAGCCCCGAGGGCGCGGTCAGCACCGTGAAGATCGACGGGTCGGGGTGGTCGAACAGGATCGCGCCGACCGGGGAATAGGCGCGCAGGTCGTACTTGTAGGGCGCGTAGTTGCCGTGCCACGCGACCACGTCCAGCGGGCTGTGGTCGATGAACGTCTCGTGGAACTCGCCGCACCACTTGATGACGACGCGGGACCGCGCCTGCCGGTCCTCGAACGCGGCGACGGGGCACTTGAAGTCGCGCGGGTTGGCCAGGCAGTTCGCGCCGATCGGGCCGCGGCCCGGCAGCTCGAACATCTGGCCGTAGTTCTCGCACACGAAGCCGCGGGCGGGGCCTTCGACCAGCTCGACGCGGTAGACGAGTCCGCGCGGGATGATCGCGATCTCCTGCGGTTCAAGGTCGATGACGCCCAGTTCGGTGCAGAAGCGCAGCCGGCCTTCCTGCGGAACGACCAGCAGCTCGCTGTCAGCGGAAAAGAAGTACTCGTCCTCCATCGACCGCGACACCAGGTAGACGTGGCTCGCCATGCCCACCTGCGTGTGGACGTCGCCCGCGGTGGTGACGGTCCGCATGCCGGTGATCCAGGTCAAGGGTTCCGCCGAATGGGGCACCGGGTCCCAGCGGTACTGGCCCAGGCTGGTGACGCCGGGCAGGACGTTCGGCGCCGTCTTCCAGTGCGGGACGTCGATCGGCGCGAAGCGGCCCACGTGCTTGACCGAGGGACGGATGCGGTAGCACCAGGTCCGTTCCGGCATGTGGGCGGTGAAGGCGGTGCCCGACAGCTGTTCGGCATAAAGGCCGTAGTTCACCTTCTGCGGGCTGTTCTGGCCCTGCGGAAGGGCGCCGGGCAGCGCCTCGGTCTCGAAGTCGTTGCCGAAGCCCGGCATGTAGCCGGGGGTCGTGCCCTTCCCGCCCTGGTCCTGGACCATCCCGGCAGGCAGGCTTTGCTGCGGGCGCGGGGTCGTGCTTCCATCCTGCATCTGTCGTCCTTTCCGTGCTTGCGCCGCGGGGGCGCCGGGTGCGGGTGCCGGGGCCGGCGGGGCGCGGCCCGCTTGCGCGTCGCCGCCCCCGGGACAAAGCGATAAAGCGTGATTGTTTCGTTTGCAACGAACATCGGCCGCTCGAAACGAAACGTGAGGATGCAGGGGCTCGTTGCGCCGCAGGCGCCGGTCATGGCACCAAGCGGAACCGCAACCAACCGCAGGTCAGACGTGGCACGGCAGGCCGAATCAGATCCTCAGCCCGGGCAGCCCGACACCTCGCGCGTCGTCGCCCGCGCGCTTGACGTGGCGCTGGCGCTGGCGGCCGCCGACGGGCTGACCCGCGCTGAACTCGCCCTGCGCCTGAACCTGCCCGCGACGACGGTGCTGCGCCTGCTGACCACGCTTTCCGCCGCCCGCATGGCCGAGATGGACCCCGCCACCCAGCGCTGGACGGTCGGCCCGGCCGCGTTCCGCCTGGGCGCGGCCTTCCTGCGGCGCGGGGGGCTGGGGGAACGCGCCGCGCCGATCCTGCGCGGGCTTGCGGCGGGCAGCGGGGAAACCGCGCTTCTCGTCGTGGCCGACGGCGACGCGGCGATGGTGGTGGGGCAGTCCAGCCCCGCGCACCCGGTCCGCGCCGACCTGCCCGACGGCGCGCGCCTGCCGCTGCACGCGACCGCCGCGGGCAAGGCGCTGATCGCGCACCTGCCCCTGCAGCGGGTGCAGGCGCTGCTGGGCCGTGGCGCGTTCCCGCTCCACACCGACGCCACGCTGACCGACCAGGGGGAACTGACCGCGGATCTCGCCACCATCCGCCACACCGGCGTCACCCGCGACGCGGGCGAATGGCAGGCCGGGTTGTCCAGCATCGCCGCGCCGGTCTTCGGCGGGCTGGGCGAGCCGGTGGCGGCGCTGGCGCTGGCCGGACCGTCGGCGCGGCTGACGGGGGCGCGGATGGACCAGCTCGCCGCGACCCTCGCGGCCGAGGCGCGCGCGCTGGGCCGGGCACTCGGCGGCTGACGCGGCCCTTTTCGGGGCCGGTCCCAGCCGCTAGGTTCCGGGCGATGACGACGCTCGCCCGCCTTTCCGACGCCGATGAGGCGCTGACCGCCGGCCTCGCCCGCGTGCTGGCGGCGCTGCTGCGGCCGGGCGATGCCATCCTGCTGGACGGCCGGGTGGGCGCGGGCAAGACCCACTTCGCCCGCGCCCTGATCCGCGCCCGGCAGGGCGAGGCCGCAGAGGACGTGCCCAGCCCCACCTTCACCATCGTCCAGACCTACGAGGACGCGGCGGGGACCGAGATCTGGCACGCCGACCTCTACCGCCTGGCCGACGCGTCCGAACTCGCGGAACTCGGCCTCGACGAGGCGCTGCCCGGCGCCGTGACGCTGATCGAGTGGCCCGACCGGATGGGCGTGCCGCCCCCCGGCGCGCTGACGGTGTCCCTGCGCGAGACCGCCCCCGACCGGCGCGCGATCGAGCTGTGCGGCGATCCCGCCCGCTGGCCCGCCATCCCCCGCGCCGCCGCGATCGCCGCGTTCCTGCACCGGGCGGGCTGGCCCGACGCGCGGCTGGACCCGCTTGCAGGCGACGCGTCGGCCCGGCGCTACTTCCGGCTGCACGGCCCGGCTGGGCGCGCGGTTCTGATGGACGACCCGCCCCCCGGCAGCGTCGCGCGCTATCTCGCGATGACCGACTGGCTGCGGGCCCGCGGCTTCCACGCGCCCGAGGTGCTGGCGCGCGACGACGCGCAGGGTTTCCTGCTGCTGGAGGATCTGGGCGACGATCTCCTCGCCCGCGTGCTGGCGGACGACCCCGCCCGCGCGCCCGCGCTTTACGAGGCTGTCACCGACCTGCTGGCGGACCTCGCTATCCACGCCCCGCCCGACTTCGTCGCCGCGCTGGACGGCGCCGGGCTTGCCGCGCAGGTCGGCCTGTTCAACGACTGGTACGTGCCCGTCACAAGCGGTCCGGGCGCGGGCACGGGCGTGCCGCAGGCCATCGCCGGCCTGTGGGACCGGCTTTGCGCCGACGCCCGCGCGGTGACGGGACTGCGCGATTTCCATGCCGAGAACATCGTCCTTCTGCCCGGCGGCACGCTCGGGCTGCTGGATTTCCAGGACGCGGTGGCGGTGCACCCGGCCTATGACCTCGTGTCCGCCCTGCAGGACGCCCGCCGCGACGTCGCGCCAAAGGTGGAGGCGGCCTGCATCGCCCGCTTCGTCGCCGCGACCGGGGCCGACCCGGCCCGGTTCGGCGCGGCCTATGCGCTGATGGGCGCGGCGCGGGGGCTGCGGATCATGGGAATCTTCACCCGGCTCTGCGTCCGCGACGGCAAGCCGCGCTACCTGGACTTCATGCCCTGCGTCTGGGCGGCGGTCCGGCGCGATGTCGCGCATCCGGATCTCGCGCCACTCGCCGCCGCGCTCGACGGGGTCACCGCCCCCGACGCCGGCATCATCGAAAGGATCCGCGCCCGATGCGCCAGCCCGACACACTGATGCTGTTCGCGGCCGGCCGGGGCACCCGCATGGCGCCGCTGACCGACACGGTGCCGAAGCCGCTGATCCCGGTCGGCGGCCGCACGCTGCTGGACCGCGCGCTCGACATCGCAAGGGACGGCGGCGCGCGGCGGATCGTGGTGAACACGCACCATCTGGGCGAGCAGATCGTGAAGCACCTCGCGGGCAGCGAGGTCGCGGTGTCGGACGAATCCGACCTGCTGCTGGAAACCGGCGGGGGTTTGCGCCGCGCGCTACATCTGCTGGGGACCGATCCCGTGATCACGATGAACCCCGACGTGGTGTGGACGGGTCCGAACCCGGTCGCGGAACTGCGCGCGGCCTGGGACGGAGCGCGGATGGACGCGCTTCTCATGCTGGTTGCGGGGGACCGGGCCGAGGGGCGGGTGGGCGGCGGCGACTTCGCGCTGGCCGCCGACGGCCGGATCGCGCGGCGGGGCGATCTCGTCTTCGGCGGCGCGCAGATCATCCGCACCGACCGGCTGGCCGAGATCGGCGAGGAGGTGTTCTCGCTCAACCGTCTCTGGGACCTGCTGATCGCGGACGGGCGCGCCTTCGGCGTCGTCCATGGCGGCCGCTGGTGCGACGTGGGGCGCCCGGACTGCATCCCGCTGGCCGAGGCGATGCTGTCGGATGCCTGACCTCTCGGGCCTCTACGCGCTGCCCCCGGGGGCCGATTTCGCGAGCGCCTTCGCGGACGGGCTGATCGCCCGCATGACCGGCCGCCCGCCCGAGGCGCTGGCGCAGGTCACGATCCACGCCAACTCGGGCCGCACCCTCACCGCCCTCCGCGCCGCGTTCGAGGCGCGGGGGCCGCTGCTCCTGCCCCGCCTGCGGCTGCTGGCGGATCTCGGCGCCGAAGGGGCGGACACGCCGCTTGCCGCGCCGCTTGCCCGGCGGATGCAGCTCGCGCGCCTCGTCGAGGCGGTGCCGCCCGATGCCCGCCCCGGGCAAAGCGTCCCCGAACTGGCCGCGACCCTGTCCGACCTCATGGCCGAGATGCAGTCCGAAGGGCTCGGCGCAGACGCGCTGGACCAGATCGAGGCGGGCGAGCACGCCGCCCACTGGCAGCGCGCGCTGGCCTTCCTGCGGATCGCGGCCGATTTCCACCTGTCCGGACCGCCGGTGGACCGCGAGGCGCGCCAGCGCCGGGCCGCCGAACGGATGGCGGCGGACTGGGCCGCCGGCCGCGACCTGCCCGACGCGCCGGTGATCGTCGCGGGATCGACCGGGTCGCACGGGGGCACGCGGCTGTTCATGCAGGCGGTCGCCGCGCTGCCGAACGGGGCGGTGGTGCTGCCGGGCTTCGACTTCGACACGCCGCAAGCGGTCTGGGACCGGCTCGGCGACGACGGCGACGCGCCCGACGACCACCCGCAGGCGCGCTTCGCGCCGCTGGTCCGCCGCTTCGGAATGCCGCGCCCGTGGACCGGCGCGCCCGCGCCCGATCCGGCGCGCGGGCGGCTCGTTTCGCTCGCCCTGCGGCCCGCGCCGGTCACCGACCAGTGGGTCGCGGACGGGCCGTCCCTGGGCGACCTGCGCCACGCCACCCGGAACCTGACGCTGATCGAGGCCGACCACCCCGCGGCCGAGGCCGAGGCCATCGCCTTCGTCATCCGCGACGCGGTCGAGCGGGGGGAGCCGGTCACGCTGATCGCCGCCGACCGCACGGTGACGCGCCGGGTGCAGGCGGCGCTGGACCGCTGGCGGCTGATCGCGGACGACAGCGCGGGCCAGCCGCTGCCGCTGACGGCGGCGGGGCTGTTCCTGCGCCACGTCGCGCGGCTGTTCGGGCAGCCGCTGACGATCGACCGGCTGCTGGTGATCCTGAAACACCCGCTGACCGCGACCGGCAGCCCGCGCATCCCCCGCAACGTCCACCTGCTGCAGACGCGCGAGCTGGAACTGCACCTGCGCCGCAACGGCCCCGCCTTCCCCGACGGCGCCGCGCTGCGCGCCTGGGGCGAGCGGCCGCGCAGAGGCGCGGACGGCCCCGACGCGGATCGGCTGGTCTGGTCGGGCTGGATCGCCGCGATGCTGGACCGGATGGCGCCGCTGGCGGACGACCGCCGCCCACGCGCGCTGGCCGGGCGACTGGCGGACCTGCGCGCGCTGGCCGAGGCGTGGGCGGCGGGGCCTGACGGCAACCCCGAAGCATCCCGCCTGTGGGACGAGCGCCCGGGCGAGCTTGCCCGCGCCGTGCTCGACCACATGGCCGAGCACGCCCCCCTGGGACCCGCCGCGACCCCCGGCGACATGACCGACCTCCTGACCTCGCAGCTGCAGGCGCAGGCGGTGCGGCAGGACGTGGCCGCCCACCCGCTGATCCGGTTCCGCGGCCCGCGCGAGGCGCGCACCGAGACGCAGAGCGGGGCCCGGACCGGGGCGCAGGCCGGGGCGCAGAGCGGGGCACGGGCCGAGGCGCGGGGCAGCGTCATCCTCGCCGGCCTCAACGAGGGCGCGTGGCCGCAGCCGCCCGCCCCCGACCCGTGGCTCAGCCGGCAGATGCGGCGGCAGGCAGGGCTGACCTCGCCCGAGCGGCGCATCGGCCTGTCCGCGCACGACTTCCAGATCGGGCTGTCGGCGGACCGCGTGGTCCTGACCCGCGCCCGCCGCAACGCCGAGGCCGAGACGGTGCCGTCACGCTGGCTGAACCGGCTGGTGAACCTGGTCCAGGGCCTGGGCGGCGACCAGCAGGGACCCGAGGCGCTGACGGCGATGCAGGCGCGCGGGCAGGCGTGGCTCGACATGGCGGCGGCGCTGCGGACCCCGGCGGCGCCCGTCCCGCCGCAGCCGCGCCCCTCGCCCATCCCGCCGCCGGGGTCGCTGCGCGACCTGTCGGTCACGGGCGTCGCCACGCTGATCCGCGACCCCTACGCGATCTACGCGCGCAAGGTGCTGCGGCTCAGCCCGCTCGACCCCATGCGGCCGGAACCCGGCGCGGCCGAGCGCGGCAACGTGCTGCACGACATCGCCCGCGACTTCCTGACCCCGCCGCCGACCGCCGCCGACGGTCCCGCCGTCCTGCGCGAGCGGCTGATGGAGGCGACCGATCGCGTCCTTGCCCGCGACGTCCCCTGGCCCGCGATGCGGCTGTTCTGGCGCGCCCGGATCGCGCGCATCGCGGACCGGCTGGTCGCGGACGAGCACGAACGCCTGGCGATGGGCCGCCCGGCGGTGATCGAGGAACGCTATTCCATCGTCCAGCACGTCGCGGGCGTGGACTTCACCCTGACGGCCAGGCCCGACCGGATCGACCACCTCGATGACGGCACGGCGCATGTGTACGACTACAAGTCCGGCGCGCCGCCCTCGGACGCCGCGATCCGCAGCTTCGAGAAGCAGCTGCCGCTGGAAGCCGCGATGGTCCGCCGCGGCGCGCTGGGCGAGGCGCGCGAGGTATCCGGCGCCAGCTACATCCGCCTTGGCGGCGCGGGCGAGACCGAGGCGCGGGACTGCTCGCCCGACGTCGTGGACGAGACGTGGGACGGGTTCGTCGCCTTGATCACGGCCTATGTCACCGGCGCCAAGGGCTTCACGGCGCTGGCCGCGCCGCAGCTGCAAGGCGACCGCAGCGACTACGACGGAATCTCGCGCTACGGGGAATGGACGCTGGCCGACCATGCCCGGCCGGAAAGGGTGGGCGACCATGACTGAGCACGCGGCCCCCCTCGACGACGCTAACCTCGACGACGCCACCCTCGACGACGCCACCCGCGCGCAGCGCCGGGCGGCCGATCCCGGGCGGTCCACCTGGCTCACCGCGAACGCCGGATCGGGCAAGACCCGCGTCCTGACCGACCGGGTGGCGCGGCTTCTGCTGGCCGGCACCCGGCCGGAACGAATCCTGTGCCTGACCTACACCAAGGCCGCCGCGTCCGAGATGCAGAACCGCCTGCTCGGCCGGCTGGGCGGCTGGGCAATGCTGCCGGACGAGGCGCTGCGGGGCGAGCTGCGGCACCTGGGCATCGGCGGGGCGGCCGACCTGCGCGCGGCGCGGCGGCTGTTCGCGCAGGCGATCGAGACGCCCGGCGGCCTGAAGGTGCAGACCATCCACAGCTTCTGCGCCGCCGTCCTGCGCCGCTTTCCGCTGGAAGCGGGGGTGCCGCACGGGTTTTCCGAACTCGACGAGCGGTCGGCCGCGAACCTGCGGGCCGAGATCCTCGAAGGGATGGCGAAGGACGGCGTCGAAAGCCTGTCGGACATCGCGATGCTGCTGAGCGAGGACCGGCTGGACGGGTTCCTGGCGGGCCTGCGCGACCACGACCACCCGCCCTGCGCCGACACGATCTGGCGCCAGGCCGACCTGCGCCCCGGCGACAGCTTCGGCCAGCTTCTGGCCGATGTGTTTCCCGGCGGCGACTGCCTGGTGATCGCGGCGATGATCCCGCACCTGCTGGGCAGCAGTCCCAAGGACGCGGGCGCGGGCGAGAAGCTGGCTCTGGGCGACTGGACCGCGCCCGGAGAGAAGGAGCTTGCGCTGCTCGAAGGCGTCCTGCTGTTCGGCAAGGACGCGAAGCAGCCCCACAGCGCCAAGATCGAAAGCTTCCCCACCAAGCCGCTCCAGAAGAACTGCGCGGCGCTGCTGGACGACCTGATCGCCCTGATGGGCCGGGTCGAGGGCGCGCGCGGCCGCAGGCTCGCGCTGGCGCACGCGCAGCGCACGCTGGCGCTGCAGGCCTTCGGGCACGACTTCTGCAGCCGCTACAGCGCCGCCAAGCAGGCGCAGGGCTGGCTCGACTTCGACGACCTCATCACCCGGACCGCGCGGCTTCTGTCGGACGGGGCGATGGCCCAGTGGGTGCTGTTCCGGCTGGACGGCGGAATCGACCACATCCTCGTGGACGAGGCGCAGGACACCGCGCCCGGGCAATGGCAGGTGATCGAGCGGCTGACGGGAGAGTTCGCGGCCGGCGCAGGCGCGCGGTCGGGCGACGGCGCGGGTGCGGACCAGCGAACGCTGTTCGTGGTGGGCGATCCGAAGCAGTCGATCTATTCCTTCCAGGGCGCCGACATCGCCGTGTTCGAGCAGCGGCGCGCGGATTTCACGGCCGCGTTCTCGGTCCTCGATCCGCCGATGCAGCAGGCGGCGCTGGAACATTCGTTCCGGTCCTCGCCCGCGATCCTGTCGGTGGTGGACGCGGTGTTCGCGGGCGACGCCGCGCGCGGCCTCGGCGCCGAGCCGCGCCACATCGCGTTCAAGGACGAACTGCCGGGCCGGGTGGACCTGTGGCCCGCCGTGCCCAAGCCCGAGAAGGCGGAACCGTCGAACTGGTCCGACCCGGTCGACGCGCCGACGCCCGATTCCGCCGAGACGGTGCTAGCGGCCGCCATCGCGCGCCAGATCGCCGCCATGCGCGGCCAGCCGATCCTGCCGGTGCGCGGCGGCGATGCGCGGCCGGTGCGCGCGGGCGACATCCTGATCCTCGTCCAGCGCCGCAGCCGGCTGTTTCCCGAACTGATCCGCGCGCTCAAGGCCGCGGGCCTGCCGGTCGCCGGGGCCGACCGCCTGAAGCTCGCGGCCGAGATGGCGGTCCGCGACATCCGCGCGGTCCTGTCCTTCCTCGCGACGCCCGAGGACGACCTGTCGCTTGCCACCGCGCTGCGCTCGCCGCTGTTCGGACTGGGCGAGGACCAGCTCTACCGCCTCGCCGCGCCGCGCAAGGGACGGCTCTGGCCCGCGCTGCGCGACGCGGCGGAACATCGCGGCATCGTGGACCTGCTGTCGGACCTGCAGGAACAGGCCGACTTCATCCGCCCGCACGACCTGATGGCGCGGCTGCTCATCCGCCACGGCGGGCGCGAGAAGCTGGTTGCGCGGCTGGGGCACGAGGCAGAGGACGGGATCGACGCGCTGATGTCGCAGGCGCTGGTCTACGAACAGGCCGAGCCGCCGTCGCTGACCGGCTTCCTCGTCTGGCTGGCCGAGGACGACGCCGAGGTCCGCCGCCAGCCCGGCGCCGCCGGTGCGGGCGAGGGGCTGATCCGGGTGATGACCGTGCACGGCGCGAAGGGCCTGGAAAGCCCGATCGTGATCCTGCCCGACACCGCCATCCGCAGGGGCGGCAACGATCCCGCGACGATCACCCCGCCCGAGGGCCCGCCCGCCGTCTGGCGCGGGCGCAAGGACGAGCGCCCGCCCGCCGTCACCGGCTGGGCCGCGCGCGAGGCCGAGCGGCGCGAGGAGGAGAACCGGCGGCTTCTCTACGTCGCGATGACGCGGGCGGAAAGCTGGCTGATCGTGGCCGCCGCGGGCGAGACCGGCGAGGCTGAAAAGAGCTGGCACGCGATGGTCGCGGCGGGGCTGGACCGGGTGGCCGGGCTGGACGAGGCGGCGGTCGAGGTGGACGGCGTCGGCACCGCGCGCCGGCTGTCCTTCGGCGAATGGCCGGGCGCGGTCGCGGCGGCGTCCGACGCGCCCGCGCATGTGCCCGCGCCCCTGCCCGCCTGGGCGACGGCGGTGCCGCCCGCGCCCCCGCGGCCCGCGGCGCGCACGGCCGCGACCTCGCTGGGCGGGGCGAAGGCGGTCACGACCGGCGCCGATGCCGGCCTCGATCGCGAGCAGGCGATGCTCGCCGGCACCCGCCTGCACCTGCTGCTGGAGGAACTGCCCGGCCGCGATCCTGCGGACTGGCCCGCCCTGGCCCGCGCCGCGCTGGCGGGGGCCGAGGGCGGCCTTCCCGACGACGCGACCATGGCCGCGCTGCTGGACGAGGCGGCGGCGGTGATCGGCGCCGAGGCGCTCGCCCCCGCCTTCACCCCGGAAGGCGCGACGGTCCTGCGCGAGGTGCCGCTGGCCGTGGACCTGCCCGGCATCGGCCCCCTGTCGGGCACCATCGACCGGCTGATCGTCGAGCCGGACCGCGTCCTCGTCATCGACTACAAGTCGAACGCCGAGGTGCCCGCGCGCGCCCAGGACGTGCCGGACGGCATCCTGCGCCAGATGGCCGCCTACCGCGCCGCGCTGGCCCTGATCTACCCCGGCCGCCGGATCGAGGCGGCGGTGCTGTGGACGGCGGCGCGCGCGCTGATGGACCTGCCGGGGGACATCCTCGAGGCGGCGCTGGCGGGGATCCCCGCCCGGGCTTGACCCCACGCCCCCGCCTTCCTAGCTGTTGAACAACCCCATCCCGGTCACCGAGGAGCATTCCATGGCCACGCAGCACGCCACCGACGCCGATTTCGACAGCGTCGTGCGCCAGTCCGACACCCCCGTCGTCGTCGATTTCTGGGCCGAATGGTGCGGCCCCTGCCGCCAGATCGGCCCGGCGCTGGAGGAACTCGCCACGGAATACGACGGCAAGGTCAAGATCGTGAAGGTCAATGTGGACGAGAACCCGGACTCGCCCGCGCAGCTGGGCGTCCGCGGCATTCCGGCGCTGTTCCTGTTCAAGGACGGGCAGGTCGTGTCGAACAAGATCGGCGCGGCGCCGAAGGCCGCGCTGAAGGCCTGGATCGACGAGAACGTCTGATCGGGCCGGACCGGTTCAGGAAAGGGGCGGCGGCCGGATCGGCCAGCCGCCCTTTCTCATGGCCGCAATGATGCGCGCGGGCGCGTTCGGGGCGGCGGCGTTGATCGCGCGGCGTTGCAGGAACCAGAACAGGTAGGCGTCGAAGTCGGGCGCGTGGGCGGGGGCGGCGGCGAGCGCCTCGTCCGCGCCCACGTCGGCCACGTTCAACGCGATGTGGTGGAAGTCGATCTGCCCGAACAGCACCGCCGGCTTGCCCAGCAGGTAGCCGTCGAACGCCACGGCGCTGTTCTGCGTCGCGACGAAGGCGCAGTCCCGCAGGGCGGCGGCGGTGTTCCCGCCCACGGTCAGGTTCGGGTGCCGCCCGGTCAGTCCGGCCAGCGCCGCGCGGTCGGCATCGTCCAGCGTCTCGCGCGGGTGCAGCGTCGCCGTGACCGGGCGTCCCGTGGCGCAGACGCGGTCCAACATCTCGACCGGGCTCATCGTCTGGAACGACCGGCAGCGGCGGATGTGGCCCTGCAGCGGCACCAGCACGGCGTCGCCGCGGATGGGGGGCGGTCCGGGCAGCACCCGGTCGCGCAGGCGGGCGGCGAAGGTGGCGGCCCGCGCGGGATCGACGGTGGCCGGATCGAACGCCGCCCGCGCGACCGAGAAGCGCCAGCGTTCGGCCACCGGCTCGATCGACCCGAACGGATAGTGATAGGCGCGTCGGAAGGTCAGCGCGCGGTCGTGGACCGGCTGCTCCATGTGAAACAGTGCGTAGCCGTCGCGCGACGAAGCCGCAGCGCGGGCCTTTGGTCCGCTGGGCACGAACGCCACCGTCCAGCCCGCCCCCCGCACAGCCCCCGCCAGCACGTTCAGGAAGTTGAACCGCCCGGCCCGCGCATCCGCAAGCATCGGATCTTCAAGGTAGACATGCAGGTGCGGCGTCGCCATGCCGCGCAGGCTAGCCCCGGCCTTTCGGTTGCGGAAGGGCGCCCCCGCACCTATCTGCACGGCCAATGACGGAGGTAATCGATGGCTGACGACAGGTTCCCGGGCTGGCACGGCACGACCATCCTCGCGGTCCGCCGCGGCGGGCGCGTGGTGGTCGCGGGCGACGGGCAGGTGAGCGTCGGGCAGACGGTGATGAAGGGCACGGCGCGCAAGGTCCGCCGCCTGTCGCCGGGCGGGCGCGACGTGGTGGTGGGCTTCGCCGGATCGACCGCGGACGCCTTCACCCTGCTCGAGCGGCTGGAGAAGAAGCTCGAGGCCGCGCCGGGCCAGCTGCAACGCGCCTGCGTCGAGCTGGCGAAGGACTGGCGCACCGACAAGTACCTGCGCAACCTCGAAGCCATGCTGATCGTGACCGACGGTGCGCAGCTCTACGTCGTGACCGGCGCCGGCGACGTGCTGGAGCCGGAACACGACGTCGCCGCGATCGGGTCGGGCGGCAACTTCGCGCTGGCCGCCGCGCGCGGCCTGATGGAAACCGACCTCGACGGCGAGACGGTCGCCCGCCGCGCCATGGCGATCGCGGCCGACATCTGCGTCTACACGAACGGCAATCTCACCGTCGAGGTGATCGGTGGCTGAGTTCACCTTCGCCCCGGTAACCGGCCGTCCGCGCCTGCAAGCATGGAAAGACGCGACGCAAACATCTTCATCGACCCCGATCCCGCCAGCGCCCGCGCGGTCCGCGCCTGCGAAAGGACGGGCTTCCGGGCGATCCCGGACCATCCCGGCCGGACCCGCGACCGCCTGCTGATGCGGCACGACCCGGCCGGTGTGCCACCACAAGCGAAAGACTGACCCATGACCGACCTCACCCCCCGCGAAATCGTGGCGGAGCTTGACCGCTTCATCATCGGCCAGGACGACGCCAAGCGCGCCGTCGCCGTCGCCATGCGCAACCGCTGGCGCCGGCAGCGGCTGGCCGACGACATCCGCGACGAGGTCTATCCCAAGAACATCCTGATGGTCGGCCCCACCGGCGTCGGCAAGACCGAGATCAGCCGGCGGCTGGCGAAGCTCGCCCACGCGCCGTTCGTGAAGGTCGAGGCCACGAAGTTCACCGAGGTCGGCTATGTCGGCCGCGACGTCGAGCAGATCATCCGCGACCTCGTGGACACCGCGCTGGCCGACACGCGCGAACGGATGCGGGGCGAGGTGCGCGCCCGCGCCCGCGCCGCCGCAGAGGACCGGGTGATCGCGGCGCTCGCCGGCGACCAGGCCCGCGACCAGACGCGCGAAATGTTCCGCGGCAAGCTGAAGCGCGGCGAACTGGACGACACCGTGATCGAGATCGAGGTGACCGACAACTCCAATCCGCTGGGAATGGAGGTGCCGGGCCAGCCGGGCTTGGGCAACATGATGGACCTGTCGGGGCTGATGAAGGCGTTCGGCGGCCGCAAGACGCGGCGCAGGATGACCGTTGCGGAAAGCCACGACCTGCTGCTGGCCGAGGAAGCCGACAAGCTGCTGGACGACGAGGCGATCAAGACCGCCGCCATCGCCGCGGTCGAGCAGTCGGGCATCGTCTTCATCGACGAGATCGACAAGGTCTGCGCCCGGTCGGACAACCGGGGCGGCGAGATCAGCCGCGAGGGCGTGCAGCGCGACCTGCTGCCCCTGATCGAGGGAACGACCGTCAGCACCAAGTACGGCCCCGTCCGCACCGACCACGTGCTGTTCATCGCCTCGGGCGCGTTCCACGTGGCCAAGCCCAGCGACCTCCTGCCGGAACTTCAGGGCCGCCTGCCGATCCGGGTCGAGCTGAAGGCACTGACCGAAGGCGATTTCGTCCGCATCCTGTCCGAGCCCGACAATGCCCTGACCCGCCAGTACACCGCGCTGATGGGGACCGAGGGCGTGACCGTCTCCTTCACCGACGACGGGATCGCCGCGCTCGCCCGCATCGCGGCCGAGGTGAACGGCACGGTCGAGAACATCGGCGCCCGCCGCCTCTACACGGTGATGGAGCGGGTGTTCGAGGACCTGTCCTTTGCCGCGCCCGACAAGGGCGGCGACGAGGTGCGGGTGGACGCGGCCTTCGTCGAGCGCGAGCTGGGCGAGCTTGCTCGGTCCGCCGACCTGTCGCGCTACGTGCTGTAGGACGCATGACGGCCGGGCGTGACAGGCGGGCGGGGCAACCGGGCGGGATGGCCGAAAGGGGAACCTGCCCGGCACGCCGCCGGTTGTGCCTGCACGGAACATGCGCGAAAGGCAGCCTCGATGAACCTGTTAAGCGGCCTCCTCGGCCTCATCATCTTCGTCCTGGACGTCTGGGCGATCGCGTCGATCTTCAATTCGAACGCGTCGGGCGTGTCCAAGCTGATCTGGATCATCGTCGTGGCGGTGCTGCCGGTGGTCGGCCTGATCGCCTGGTACTTCGCCGGGCCAAAGGCCACCTACCAGCGATAGGCGGATCCGTGGACAACCCGGCCCGCGACCACCAGACGCGCCACGACGGACCGCGCGACCAGAGAGAGGCGACCCTGCGCGGCGCGCTCGGCAAGTGCCCGAACTGCGGCGAAGGGCGCATGTTCATCGGCTATCTGAAGACCGTGCCTGAATGCGCCGTCTGCGGCGAGAAGCTGGGCCTCTATCGCGCCGCCGACGGGCCGGCGTTCTTCACCATCACCATCGTGATGCTGCTGCTGATCCCGCTGATCTGGCTGTCATGGGCGCTGTTCAGCACCGAGCCGTTCACGCTGATGCTGTTTCTCTGCGGCGTGACCACCGTCATTACGCTGGTACTGCTGCGGCTGGTGAAGGGGATCTTCGTGGCGTTCCTGTGGGCGCACGACGAACGCGACCGGGGGGCCTGAACGGGGACGCCTGGCGGGACGCCTGACGCGCTCAGCCCGCCTGCACGTCGAACGCGTTGCGGTCGTGATAGCTTTGCAGGAACGCGCGGACGCGCGCATCCGCCGGATTGCCGAAGATTTCCGCCGGCGTGCCGGCCGCGACCAGTTCGCCCCGCTCCATGAACGCGACGCGGTCGGCGACATGGGCGGCAAAGCCCATCTCGTGCGTGACGACGACCATCGTCATCCCTTCCGCGGCGAGCTGCTTCATCACCGCCAGCACCTCGCCCACCAGTTCGGGGTCCAGCGCGCTGGTCGGTTCGTCGAACAGCATGATCCGCGGCTGCATCGCGATGGCGCGGGCGATCGCGACGCGCTGCTGCTGCCCGCCCGACAGGCGGCTGGGGTGGTTGCCCGTCTTGTCGCCCAAGCCCACCTTGGCCAGCGCCTCGGCCGCGATCCGCTGCGCTTGCGCGCGTGGCAGGCGCTTCACCCGCTCCAGCCCCTCGGCCACGTTCTGCAGCGCGGTCATATGCGGCCACAGGTTGAACTGCTGGAACACCATGCCGATGTCGCGCCGCATCTCGCGCAGCCGCCCCGGCGCCATCCTGCGCCCGCCGACGGCGTCGTAGCCGATCAGCCGGTCGTCGATCCAGATGCCGCCGCGGTCGTATTCCTCGAGGAAGTTGATGCAGCGCAGGAGCGTGGACTTGCCCGACCCGGACGGGCCAATCAGGCAGGTCACCTTGCCGGGCGGGATCACCAGGGACACGTCCCGCAGCGCCTGGAACTCGCCGTAGAACTTCGACACGTTTTCCAGCCGGGCAGAGGCGGCGTTGGTGGTTGTGGTCAAGGCCATCGTCAGCTCCGGTCCAGAAGGTAGTGGGTCGCGCGGCGTTCCAGCCTGCGCCCAATGCGCGAGATCGCCTCGACGAAGACCCAGAAGAACAGCGCAAGGACCAGCGTCGCCTCGGCAAAGGCGAAGGTCTCGGCCATCATGGTCTGGGTCTCGAACATGATCTCCGGCACGGTGATCATCGACAGGATGACGGTTTCCTTGGTCAGGATGATCGAGAAGTTCACCAGCGCCGGCAGCGCCGACACCAGCATCACCGGGATCATCACCCGGCGCATGATCGCGCCGGGCGGAAAGCCCATCGCGCGCGCCGCCTCGATCTGGCCCACCGGGACCGCGTTCAGCCCGGCGCGGAAGATTTCCGCGAAATAGGGGCTGCCGTAGATGGTCAGGCCCAGCAGCCCCGCCGGCAGCGCGTCCAGCCGCAGGCCCAGCATCGGGCCGCCGTAGTAGAGGACGAACAGCTGCACGAGGAACGGGGTGCCGCGGATGAATTCGACATAGCCGCGCAGCAGCCACTGCACCGGCCACGCCGTCACGCTGCGCTGGACCAGCGCCAGCACGAAGCCCAGCGCCATCGCGAAGACGGTGCCGACGAGCCAGCAGAAGATCGTCATGCCGAGCCCGCGCAGCAGCGCCGGGCCGTATTGCTGGAACAGCGACAGGTCGATCACGGCGCGAATCTCCGTTCCAGGGTCCGGCCGACGCCCGCGATCACGAGGTTGATGGCCAGATACAGGAACGCCGCGGCGAGATAGATTTCCAGCGGGCGGTAGGTGGCCGAGGCGATCGACTGGCTCATCCGCGTGATCTCGACGATGCCGACCACGGTGACCAGCGACGACGCCTTCACCAGCAGGATCAGCTCGTTGACGAGCGACGGCATGGAAATCTTCAGCGCCTGCGGCAGCAGGATGCGGGTCCAGATGTCGCGCGGCGGCAGGCCCACGGCGATCGCGGCCTCGGCCTGGCCCCGGGGGATCGCGTTCAGCGCGCCGCGCAGGATCTCGCTGATATAGGCCGCGGCGCACAGGCCGACGGTCAGGATCGCCGCGACCAGCGCGGGCACGTTCACGCCGACCAGCGGCAGCAGGTAGAACGCCAGCAGAAGCTGGATCAGCAGCGGAACGCCGCGGAAGAAGCTGACATAGATAGCCGCCGCCCGCCGCGCGGCGCGGCTGCGCGACACCGCGCCCATGCACACGACCGCGCCGAAGATCAGCCCCAGGAGGCAGCCGAGGCCGGAGATCAGCAGCGTGTAGCGGGCCGAGGCGATCAGCACCGGCAGGTTGTCGATGATGGTCTCGAAGGAAAACATCCGGGCGCCTTCGCGAGCTTGCGGGCGGGCCCGACGCGGCCCGCCCGCCTTGTGATCACATGGCCGGCATTTCCTTGGGCAGCGCGGTCGCCGTGCCGAACCACTTTTCCTGCATCGCCGCCAGGCGGCCGTCGTCCTGGATCTTGACCAGCGCGGCGTTGATCGCCTCGATCAGCGACTCGGATCCTTCCTTGCGCGTGACCCAGGCAAAGTACTTCGGCTCGCCGAAGGGCGGCTGCACCGCCTCGAACACGTCGGCCCGCGTCTTGGCCAGGTAGGCGAGGTTCGGGGCCGACCCCGCGACCGCGTCCAGCCGGCCCGCGGCGAGATCGGCATAGGCCTCGTCCGGCGAGCCGTAGCCCTTGATGTCGAACCCGCCCAGCTTTTCGGCATAGGCTTCCAGCTGCTTTTCCTGCGCCGTGCCCTTCTGGATGCCGACGGTCTTGCCCTTGACGTCCTCGGGCCTGGTCAGGTCGCCGCCCTTGGGCTGGACCAGCGCCACGGTCGCGTCGCTGATCGGCAGGGTGAAGGCGTAGCGTTCCATCCGTTCCGGCGTGATCGTCACGGGCGCGTTCACGAAGTCGAACTTGCTGACCTCCAGCCCCGGCAGGATCGAGGCCCAGGGCAGGTCCTGGTATTCGGCGGTGACGCCCAGTTCCTTGGCGACCTCGTCGAACAGTTCCTTGTTGAAGCCGGCATACTGGCCGTTTTCCAGCATGTCGAAGGGGGCGTAGTGCATTTCGGTCGCGGTGGTGATCTTGCCCGCGGCCTTGATGTCGTCGAGCATGTCGGCCAGCGCGCCGGTCGCGGTCAGCGCCAGCGTGGTCGCCCCGAACAGCGCGGCGCGCAGGGTGGTGCGAAGTTTCATCTCTCTCTCCTGTTGTCGGGCCTCTGGTCGCCGCGCGGCTCGGCCCCCGCCGCCCGGGATGCCTGGCGCGCCACCGTGACCGGACCGGCCCGCCCTGGGCAAGTCACAGCATAGGCGAGGCGGCGCGAAACTGTCATGCGGGCCGCACCTGCCTTTTCGGCAGGCAGTCGAGCACGACCGCCAGAAGGGACCCGTCCTCGACGGTGCCGGCGAGGGTGTCGCCCGCGATGATCGCGTCGCCCGCTTGCAGGGCGACCCCGCAGGCCGTCGCGGCCCCGCGCGCGACGGCGGCGACGGTGCCCGGGGGCAGCGCGTCGCCCGGCCGCAGTGCGACCATCCGGTGCGCCATCATCCCGCGCCGGGTCATGATGTTGAGGTCCAGCACCGGGCCGGACTGCAGCCGGGCATGGACCGGCGCCTCGCCCGGGAACGGCAGCGGCGGTCCATCCGCCATCAGCGTCACGTCCGGGCTGCCCGCCCCGAAGGACAGGACCATCGGCCCGCCGTCGATCATCCCAAGGGTCCGGTCGATGCCGGGAAAGGTCGAGAACGGCCCCTCGGCCGCCACCTCGGCCATGCTCAGCCGGGCGTCGAAGCCGTCGATGCCCGCGCCGGGCGGCCAGGTCGCAAGCTCGTGCGTGACGCCGCCGCCGTTCTTCCACCGGGTCGCGGTCGCCTCGCCCCGGCGGACGACCTGCAAGCGCGGCTTCATCCGAGGATGCCCGGCAGGTTCAGCCCGTGCTCGCGGGCGCAGTCGATCGCCTCGTCATAGCCCGCGTCGGCGTGGCGCATGACGCCGGTGGCCGGGTCGTTCCACAGCACGCGGGCGAGGCGGCGGTCGGCATCTTCGGACCCGTCGCAGCAGATCACCATGCCGGAATGCTGGCTGAACCCCATGCCGACGCCGCCGCCGTGATGCAGCGACACCCAGGTCGCGCCCGAGGCCGTGTTCAGCAGCGCGTTCAGCAGCGGCCAGTCGGAAACGGCGTCGCTGCCGTCCTTCATCGCCTCGGTCTCGCGGTTGGGCGAGGCGACGCTGCCGCTGTCGAGGTGGTCGCGGCCGATCACCACCGGGGCCTTCAACTCGCCGTTGCGGACCATCTCGTTGATCGCAAGGCCGGCGCGGTGGCGGTCGCCGAGGCCGATCCACATGATCCGCGCGGGCAGGCCCTGGAAGGCGATGCGGTCGCGCGCCATGTCCAGCCAGTTGTGCAGGTGCGTGTTCTCGGGGAACAGCTCCTTCATCTTGGCGTCGGTCTTGTATATGTCCTCGGGGTCGCCCGACAGCGCGCACCAGCGGAACGGGCCGATTCCGCGGCAGAACAGCGGGCGGATATAGGCGGGCACGAAGCCGGGAAAGGCGAAGGCGTTCTCCAGCCCTTCCTCCTTGGCGACCTGGCGGATGTTGTTGCCGTAATCGAGGGTCGGCACGCCGGCGTTCCAGAAATCGACCATTGCCGCGACGTGATCCTTCATCGACGCGCGGGCGGCGGCTTCGACGGCCTTCGGATCGGTCTCCTGCCTCGCGCGCCATTCGGCGACGGTCCAGCCTTTCGGCAGATAGCCGTGCAGCGGGTCGTGCGCCGATGTCTGGTCGGTCACGATGTCCGGGCGCGGCCCTCTGGACTTCATGCGGCGCACGAGTTCCGGGAACACCTCGGCCGCGTTGCCGATCAGCGCGACCGACTTCGCCTCGCCGGCGCGGGTCCACTGCTCGATCAGCGCCAGCGCCTCGTCGAGCGTATGCGCCTTGGCGTCGCAATAGCGGGTGCGGATGCGGAAATCGGCCCGCGTCTCGTCGCATTCCACGGCGAGACAGCAGGCCCCGGCCATCACCGCCGCCAAGGGCTGCGCGCCGCCCATGCCGCCGAGGCCGGCCGTGAGAATCCATTTACCCTTGAGGCTGCCGCCGTAATGCTGCCGCCCGGCCTCGGCAAAGGTCTCGTAGGTGCCCTGAACGATCCCCTGCGTGCCGATATAGATCCACGAACCCGCGGTCATCTGGCCGTACATCGCGAGGCCACGGCGATCGAGTTCGTTGAAATGCTCCCACGTCGCCCAGTGCGGCACGAGGTTCGAGTTCGCGATCAGCACGCGGGGCGCGTCCTTGTGGGTCTGGAACACGCCCACGGGCTTGCCGGACTGGACCAGCAGGGTCTGGTCCTCGTCCAGCGCGCGAAGGCTGTCCACGATCCGGTCGAAATCCTCCCACGTCCGCGCGGCGCGGCCGATGCCGCCATAGACGACCAGCTCGTGCGGGTTCTCGGCCACGTCGGGATGCAGGTTGTTCATCAGCATCCTGAGCGGCGCCTCGGTCAGCCAGCTTTTCGCGGTGATCTCGGTGCCGGTGGCGGGAAAGACGTCGCGGGTGTTGTGGCGAGAGCTTGGGCGGGGGTTGTTCATGGATCAGGCCTTCAGGGTGGGGGCGAGTTCGGCGAGGCGGTGCAGGATCTCGCCCAAGGGGCGGCGGATCCGGTCGGCCTTCGCGGGGTCGAGGTCGAAGGGAGGCGCCTCGGTGGCGAGGTGGGTGGACTGCGCCAGTTCCATCTGGATCGCGTGGACGCCGTGCTCCGGGCGGCCGTAGTGGCGGGTGGTCCAGCCGCCCCTGAAGCGGCCGTTGACCACGAAGGGACGGCCCGTCGCGGCTGCGACCTCCTGCGCGGCGGCCTCGATGGCCGGGGCGCAGGACGCCCCGTCCGCGGTGCCGATGTTGAAGTCGGGAAGGACGCCGTCGAACAGGAACGGGATCACCGACCGGATCGAGTGGCAGTCGTAGAGGATCGCGACCCCGTGCAGCGCCTTGACCCGCTCGATCTCGGCCAGAAGCGCCGCGTGGTAGGGGGCGTGGAAGCGGGCGAGGCGGTCGGCCACGTCGCCGGCCACGGGCGGCGTCTGCCAGATCGGCTCGCCTTCGAAATCGGTCGTGGGAACCAGGCCGGTGGTGTTCTGGCCGGGATACAGGCTCTCGTCCTGCGGTCCCCGGTTGGCGTCGATGACGTAGCGGTGGAAGGTCGCGCGCACCGTCGTCGCGCCGGGCAGCAGGCCCGCATAGAGGTCGTGGATGTGCCAGTCGGTGTCGGCCAGGACCCGGCCGCGGTCGTTCAGCGCCGCGCGGATGTCGTGGGGCAGCCACGTCCCGGTGTGCGGCAGGCCGAGGATCACCGGCCCGTCGCCCTGCGCGACCTCGACGGGGACAACGGGCGGGCTCAAGCCCGCACCTCGTCCAGCAGCCCGCCCGCCGCCGCGGCGGCCAGCGCATCCGCCGCGACCAGCCCGGCCGCCGCCACCAGGTCGGGCGCGAGATAGCGGTCCTGCCCCAGCGGCGCCACGTCCTGCCGCAGCCGTGCGACCGCCGCCTGCAACGGCGCCGAGGTCGAAAGCGGCGCGCGTGCCTCGATCCCGGTGGCGGCGCAGATCGCCTCGATCCCGACGATGTGGGCGAGGTTCGCGTTCATGCGGCGAAGCCGCCGCGCGCCGTGGGCGGCCATGCTGACATGATCCTCCTGGTTGGCGCTGGTGGGGGTGGAATCGGTCGAACAGGGGTTCGCGAGGTGCTTGTTCTCGCTCATCAGCGCGGCCGAGGTCACCTCGGCGATCATCAGGCCCGAGTTCAGGCCCGGGTCGGGCGTCAGGAACGGCGGCAGGCCGAAGCTCATCACCGGGTCCACCATCATCGCGATCCGGCGCTGGCTGATCGCGCCGATCTCGGACAGCGCCAGCGCGATCTGGTCGGCGGCGAAGGCGACCGGCTCGGCGTGGAAGTTGCCGCCCGACACGATCAGGTCGGCGGTCGTCAGGACCAGCGGGTTGTCCGTGGCCGCGTTCGCCTCGATCCGCAGGGTCGCGGCGGCCTGCCACAGCAGGTCGAGGCACGCGCCCGTCACCTGCGGCTGGCAGCGGATGCAATAGGGGTCCTGCACGCGGGTGTCGTCGGTGCGGTGGCTTTCGCGGATCTCGGACCCCTGCATGAGCGAGCGGATCGCGCGCGCGGCGACGATCTGGCCGCGATGGCCGCGCAGGGTGTGGATCTCGTCCAGGAACGGCGCGGTCGACCCCATGATCGCGTCGGTGGACATGGCCGACGCGACCAGCACCGCGCGGGCGGCGCGGAAGCCGTCGAACAGGCCCGCGAGCGCGAACGCGGTGGAGACCTGCGTGCCGTTGATGAGCGCAAGCCCTTCCTTCGCCGCCAGCGTCAGCGGCGAAAGCCCGGCGGCCGCCAGGGCGTCGGCCCCCGCCATCTCGCGCCCCCCATGCGTCGCCCGCCCCTCGCCGATCATCACGGCGGCCAGGTGCGCCAGCGGGGCAAGGTCGCCCGACGCGCCGACCGATCCCTGCGCGGGGATCACCGGGGTCACGCCCCGCGCCAGCATCGCCTCGATCAGTTCGACCAGCACCGGGCGCACGCCGGACGCGCCGCGCCCGAGGCTCAGAAGCTTCAGCGCCATGATCAGGCGGACAGTCGGTTCCTCGATCGGCTCGCCCACGCCGCAGCAGTGCGACAGGATCAGGTTGCGCTGCAACGTCGCCGTGTCGGCGGGCGCGATCCGCACCGAGGCGAGCTTTCCGAAGCCGGTGTTGACCCCGTAGACCGGGGCGTCGCCGGCCGCGGCGGCCGCGATGCGTTCGGCGCTGGCGACGATGCCCGCGCGTGCGCCGTCGTGCAGCCGCACGGCCAGCCCCTGCCGCCACACGCGTTCGAGTTCGTCCAGCGTGACGGCGCCGGGGGTGAGGATGAGTTCAGACAAGTTCGCCTCCGAAGATCCGGGCGTGAAGGGGGTTGAAGCCGATGCGGTAGGACAGTTCCGCCGGATCGGCGGCGTCCCAGACGGCGAGGTCGGCAAGCATGCCGGGCGCGATCCTGCCCCGGTCGTTCAGGCCCAGCGCCCGGGCCGCGTTGCCGGTGACGCCGGCGAGGCATTCGGCAGGGGTCATGCGGAACAGCGTGGCGCCCATGTTCATCGTCAGAAGCAACGAGGTCAGCGGCGAGGTGCCGGGGTTGCAGTCGGTCGCGAGCGCCATCGGCACCCCGGCCGCCCGCAGGCTTTCGATCGGCGGCAGCTTCGTCTCGCGCAGGGTGTAGAACGCGCCCGGCAGCATCACCGCGACGGTCCCCGCCTTCGCCATCGCGGCGATCCCGTCATCCCCCAGCCATTCGAGGTGGTCGGCCGAGATCGCGCCGTGCCGTGCCGCCATCGCCGCGCCGCCCAGGTCGGACAGCTGCTCGGCGTGCAGTTTCACGGGCAGGCCCAGCGATCTGGCGTGATCGAAGATGCGCGCCATTTCGTCCGTGCTGAAGGCGATCCCCTCGCAGAAGCCGTCGACCGCGTCGACCAGCCCCTCGGCATGGGCGGCGTTCAGGCCGTCCAGCACCACGCGGTCGATGTAGCCCGCGCGGTCGCCCGCGAACTCGGGCGGCAGGGCGTGGGCGGCAAGCCAGGTCGTCACGACCCGCAACGGCCGTTCCCGGCCCACGGCGCGCGCGACGCGCAGCATCCGCAGTTCGGTCTGCACGTCGAGGCCGTAGCCCGACTTGATTTCCACCGTCGTCACGCCCTCGGCGATCAGGTGGTCGGCGCGGCCGAGCGCGGACGCCAGCAGATCCTTGCCGCTGGCCTTCCGGGTGGCCTGCACGGTGGACAGGATGCCCCCGCCCGCGCGGGCGATTTCCTCGTAGGAGGCGCCGTTCAGGCGCATGTCGAATTCGCGCGCGCGGTCGCCGCCGAAGACGAGATGGGTGTGGCAGTCGATCAGCCCCGCCGTGACCAGCCGGCCGCCGAGGCTGCGTTCGTTGCCCGACACGTGCTCCGCCGGCAGGTCCGCGCGCGCCCCGGCCCACGCGATGCGGTCGCCGGCGATCGCGATGGCGGCGTCGCGCGTGACGCCGAACGTCCCGTCCCGGGCCGTGGCGATGACTGCGTCGGTCAGAATCATCGAGGGCCCTTCACGCTTGCAAAAGCTGATGCATTCACATCATTATGATTGCGCATAACACTGTCAAGCGGGTGATGGCATGAGCGGAGACATGGCGACGATCCGGGCCGGGCAGGCGCTGCTTCCCGACGGGTGGGCGCGCGACGTGGCGGTCACGGTTGGCGCGGACGGGCGGATCGCCTCCGTCGCCCGCGGCGGGTTCGCGGCCGGGACGCCCTCCGGCAGCACCGCCGCCGCCCGCGCCGGGGTCCTGCTGCCCGCCCCCGCCAACAGCCACAGCCACGCCTTCCAGCGCGCCATCGCCGGGCTGACGGAACGTCGCGGCGCGGGCCCTGGCGGCTTCTCCGACAGCTTCTGGACCTGGCGCGAGCTGATGTACCGCTTCGTGGCCACCATCACGCCCGACCAGGTGCAGGCCATCGCTGCCTTCGTGCAGATGGAGATGCTGGAGGCGGGCTTCGGCACGAACGTCGAGTTCCACTACCTTCATCACGGGTTCGGCGGGCAGCCCTACGACAACCTGCCCGAGATGTCGGACCGGATCGCCGCCGCCGCCGCGCAAAGCGGGATCGGGCTGACGCTGCTGCCGGTGATGTACCAGTTCGGGGGCTGCGACGGGCGCCCGCTCGGCGGCGGGCAGCTGCGGTTCGGAAACGACCTCGAGCAGTTCGCCCGGCTGGTCGAGGGCGCGCGGTCCGCCGTCGCGGTCCTGCCGGACGGGCGCGTCGGCGTCGCGCCGCATTCGCTGCGCGCGGTCGCACCGCGCGACTTCGCGGCGCTGAGTGCGCTGACGGACGGGCCGCTGCACATGCACCTGGCCGAGCAGAAGGCCGAGGTGGCCGAGGTGCAGGCGGCCTGCGGCGCGCGCCCCGTGGAATGGGCGCTCGCCAACCTCGACCTGTCGCCGCGCTGGTGCCTGATCCACCTGACCCAGATGCTCCCGCACGAGACCGAGGCGCTGGCCCGCACCGGGGCGGTCGCGGGGCTGTGCCCGCTGACCGAGGCGTCGCTGGGCGACGGCATCTTCGACGGCGTGCGCTGGACGGGCGCGGGCGGCGCGGTCTCGGTCGGGTCGGACAGCAACATCCGCATCTCGCTGGCCGAGGAGATGCGCCAGCTCGACACCAGCCAGCGGCTGCGTGATCACAGCCGCGCGGCCCTGGCGACGGCTGAGCTTTCGACCGGCCGCCGCGTCTTCGAGAGCGCGGCCGCCGGCGGGGCGCAGGCCGCGGGGCGCGGCGCCGGAACGATCGCGGTCGGCCAGCCCGCCGACCTCATGGCGCTGGACATGGCCCATGTCGATCTCGAGGGGCTGGCCGGCGACACCATCCTGGACAGCTTCGCCTTCGCCGGCGGCAGCGACATGGTCGCCGATGTCTGGGCGGGGGGGCGGCACGTCGTGCAGGGCGGCCGCCACGTCGCGCGCGAGGACATCACCGCCGCCTATCGCCGCGCGGTCCGCGACCTTCGCGCCTCGGCCTGAGCGGTCTCAGTAGCGCGTCGTCATCCGGTGGCCCCGGCGATAGACCATCCGCACGAAGGTCACGGCGCGGGTTTCCCATTCCGTCTGCCGCTCGATGCAGAACAGCGCGTCGCCGGGGTTGCAGTCGAGATGCTGGGCCTGCTGCTCGGTCGCGTCGGCGGCGGAAAAGCTGATCTCGGCGCGCGTGAACGGCACCTGCCGCACGAGCCATTCGTTCGGGCTGATCTCGGTGAAGTCGGCGGTTCGGGCATCGGGAACAGCGAGAAGGCTGATCCAGCGATCCTCGAACTGGTAGGGATTGCCGTCGGCGAAATGCATGCAGACGACGTGGCGCACCTCTGCCTTTTCAGGCAGGCTCATCCGCGCGCGCAGGAAATCCGGGGGAACGACGACCTGCGACCGGACGAGGGCGTAGCGGTAGACGGCGCCCGCTTCCTCGATCTCGGACCGCACGATGGGGATGCCGAAGCGCGCCTGCCGGACGGGCGACAGCCGCACCCGCGTCCCGGTCTTGCGCCGCCGCTCGACGATGCCGTCGTCGGCAAGCTCGCGCATGGCGCGGCTGACCGTGGCGCGGGCGGATCCGTAGTGGGCCGCGAGTTCGGTTTCGGCCGGAAGGCGGCTGCCGAGCGGCCATTCCTGCGCCTGGATGCGGCCAAGGATGTCGGCCTTGATCTCTCGATAGGTCGAAAGCGTCGACATGGGCCGGCCCGCCATTTGCGCAGGGTTTACAGCATCAATGTCAAGCAAATGGGCGGCAAGGTCAACGACCGGCTGTCCGAACATGATCGCGCCTTCGGACGCGGAACGGAAATTCAACCTTTTATCCAACGCGCGCATTCTCGTGCAACGCCAGGCTTGCATAACATAAGCATGCTTAGTATATCCGCTCGATGCCGCAGTCTCTCGTTGCCCTTCTTCACCACTCCAGCCGGGCGCTCAGGCGCTCGATCGAGGAGCGTACCCGCGACAAGGCTTTGACGTCGACCCAGTGGCGGCTGCTCGTCGTGCTCGGCAAGCGCGGCCCGATGCGGCAGGCCCGGCTTGCCGAGGTGCTGGACATCGAACCGATCAGCGTCTCGCGGCTGATCAACCGGATGGTGCAGGCGGGTTGGGTGGAGCGAGCGCCCGACCCCGACGATCGCCGGGCCTGCCTGGTCCATCCGACGGCGCGCGCGAAGGCTTCGCTGGCCGGTCTAGGCGACGTGGCGCAGGCCGCCGACGAGGTCGCGTTGACGGGCTTCAGCGCCGACGAGCGCGCCACGCTGATCTCGCTGCTGACGCGGCTGAACGACAACCTGAACGGTGCGGACACGGCGATGCCTGCCGCACCCGATCGCGCAAGGGAATGACGATGACTGCCCCCCGCACCGAAGCGGCGACACCCGCCGACGATCCTGCCTCCGCAGCGCCCCCGCCTGCAAATACCTCGCCTGCAAATACCTCGCCTGCAAATACCCCGCCCGCAGATCCCCCCTCCGCAGCGCAGCCGGTCGTCGCCGGCCGGGCGCGGCGTGGCGGGATGGGGCGGCGGCTTCTGATGCTGTCCCTGCCCGTCGCCCTGATCCTGGGCGGGGGCTACGTGTGGCTGAGCGGCGGCCGGTACGAGGAGACCGAGAACGCCAACCTGCACCAGGCGCGGATGCTGCTGGCATCAGATCTTTCGGGCCGCGTGGTCGAGGCAGAGACCGCCGAGAACCGCCACGTGAAGGCCGGCGACCTGCTGTTCCGCGTGGACCCGGAGCCGTATCGCATCGCACTGGCTCAGGCCGACGCGGCGGTCGCGGCGGCGAGGGTCCAGGTCCGGCAGCTCAAGGCGGCGCACGCATCCGCGCTCACCCAGCGAAATCTGGCGCGGTCGAACCTGGGCTTTGCCGAAACCGAGGCGGGCAGGCAGGCGCAACTGACACGACGGGGGGTCGCGACCACCGCGGCGCTGGACGAGATCAACAACCGGCTTGAACAGGCCCGGCAGGCGCTCGCCACGTCCGAGGTCGGGGTCGAGGCCGCGGCAGCCGCGCTGGGGGGCGATCCCGGTGCGGAAATCGACGCGCACCCCCTGGTCCAGCAGGCCGTCGCCGCGCGCGAGAAGGCGGCCTACACGCTCGGGCAGACCGAAGTGCGGGCGCCCGCCGACGGTGTCCTGACGCAGGCGTCGTCCTTCCGCCCGGGCCAGTTCGTCGCTGCCGGAACGCCGCTGTTTTCGCTGATCGCCACCGGCGACGCCTGGGTGGACGCCAACTTCAAGGAAACCCAGCTGGCGGGGATCGCCCCCGGCCAGCCGGCCGAGGTCAGCTTCGACGCCTTCCCGGACCGCAGCTACACCGCCACGGTCGCGGACGTGGGGGCCGGGACCGGGGCAGAATTCTCGCTGCTGCCGGCGCAGAACGCCACCGGCAACTGGGTCAAGGTCACGCAGCGGGTACCCGTGCGGCTGCTGCTGACGGATGGCCAGGACGTGGCCGCGCTGCGCTCGGGGATGAGCGCCACGGTGTCGGTGGACACGGGCCGGCAGACTGGGCTCGACCAGTTGTGGATGCGCGCTGCCGCGGCAGAGGCGGGCGCCCGCGACTGGGTCGGGGATCACCGGCGGTGAGCGCCGCGCCTGCGGTGTCGAAGCCGCTCGTCGAGGTTCACAACAAGGGCCTGATCACGCTGTCGATCATGCTCGCGACGATCATGCAGGTGCTGGACACCACGATCGCCAACGTGGCGCTGCCGTCGATGCAGTCGGACCTCGGCGCCTCGGCCGACACGATCAACTGGGTGCTGACGTCCTATATCGTCGCCGCGGCGATCGTTACAGCGCTGACCGGGTGGATGGCCGACCGGCTGGGGCGCAAGCGGCTGTTCCTGATCTCGGTCGCGGGCTTCGTCGCGGCCTCGGTCGCCTGCGGGCTCAGCTGGTCGCTGACCTCGATGGTCGCTTTCCGCGTGATGCAGGGCATGTTCGGCGCCGCCATCGTGCCGTTGGCGCAGACCTTCATGCTGGACATCAACCCGCGCGAAAAGCAGGGCCAGGCCATGGCCATGTGGGGCGCGGGGATCATGGTCGGGCCGATCATCGGCCCCACCCTCGGCAGCTGGCTGACCGAAAGCTTCGACTGGCGCTGGGTGTTCTTCATCAACGTGCCGGTCGGGATCGTGGCCTTCCTGGGCTGCGCCGCCAACCTGCCGGAACGGCCGCTGGTGCGGCGGCGCTTCGACCTGTTCGGCTTCGCGTTCATCGCGCTCGGCGTCGGCGCGCTGCAGATGATGCTGGACCGCGGGGCGGAACTCGACTGGTTCGCCTCGCCCGAGGTCTGGATCGAGCTGGGCCTGGCGCTCATCGGCTTCTGGGTGGCGACGATCCACATCGCCACCGCCGACCAGCCGTTCCTGAACCCGAGGATGTTCGCCGACTTCAATTTCGTCGCCGCGCTGGTGATGATCTTCGTCATCGGCATGGTGCTGATGGCGTCCATGGCGCTGCTGCCGCCGATGCTGTCGCGCATCTACGGCTATCCGGTGATGACGACCGGCATGGTCATGGCGCCGCGCGGCATCGGGACGATGCTGTCGATGGTGCTGGTCGGGCGGCTGGTGCGGGTCGTCGACCCGCGGCTGCTGATCGCCACCGGTCTCGGCCTGACGGCCTATTCGCTGCACCTGATGACGCAATTCTCGCCGATCATGGGCAGCGGGCCGTTCGTCACCTCGGGCGTGCTGCAGGGAATCGGCATGGGACTGGTCTTCGTGCCGCTGTCCACGACCGCCTTCGCCACGATGGCGCCAGCGCTGCGGGCAGACGCGACGGCGCTGTTCAGCTTGGTGCGGAACATCGGCTCGTCCATCGGCATCTCGATCGTGGGGTTCCTGCTGACGCGCAACATCCAGGTGAACCACACCGAGCTGGTCTCGGGCCTGACCGCGACTGCGCCGGAGGTCGTCCGCCTGCAGCCCATGCTGGAAGCGATGCCGGGGGGCGGGGCATGGGGTCTGCTGGACGGCATGGTGGTGCAGCAATCGCTGATGATCGGCTATCTGGACGATTTCCTGGTGATGATGTGGCTGTGCATCGCCGTGCTGCCATTGACGCTGATCCTGCGCCGTCCGCAGGCCGCGACCCCCGCCGCCGCGGTCCATGCGGAATAGCAGCGAGCGTGCCGGCGGCGCTTCCCCGGCGCCCTGGCCTGCGCCGGGTGCCGGCCGCCCTGCTTTCCCGTTCCGGGGAAGGCTGCCGGACTGAGAACCTGCTGGGCGCAGGCCGGGCGCTGGCGGCCCGGCCCGGTTCCCCCTGCGCCGTGCCGGGGAAGCCCCGCGGCGGCGATTGCTCGTCAGACCAGACCCGGCAGCCACGTCACCAGCCTCGGCACCAGCGCGAACAGCACCAGCCCGATGAGGTAGCACGCCACCATCGGGATCGCGGCGGAAAAGATCATCGGCATCTTCAGCCACGGGGCCGATCCCTTGGCGGCGAACAGGTTGTATCCGAACGGCGGGGTCAGGCTGCCGACGGCGAGGTTGATGAGGAACAGCGTCCAGAACCAGACCGGGTCATAGCCGTACAGCTTGACCAGCGGCGCATAGATCGGGACGACCACCATCATGAACGCGATCTGGTCGATGAACATGCAGGCCACCAGCGGGATCAGCATCAGGACCAGCAGCATCAGCATCGGCCCGGCATCGAAGGCGGTGGCGGCCTCGACCAGGCCGGCGGTCGCGCCGGTGAACGACAGGAGCTGGCTGAAGAACTTGGAACAGGCGAGGATCGCCACGATCATCGCCGAAATGCCCACCGACGACACCAGCGCCTGCCAGGCCATCCCGAAGCTGAACCGCCGGTAGAACAGCGCGACCAGCACGGCGCCCGCGACGCCCGTCGCCGCCGATTCCGACGGCGTCGCCACGCCCAGCAGGATCAGCCCCATCACCGAGAAGATGATGATCGAAAACGGCAGCATCCGCCCAACCGCGCGCAGTTTGGCCGGGCCGCTGCGGTCGATGCGGTCCTCGTCCGCGGCGGGCGGCGTGAGCGACGGGTCGGCCGCGATCCGCATCAGCGTATAGCCGACGAACAGCGCGGCCAGGATCAGCCCGGGGATGATCCCCGCGATCAGCAGCCGCGCGATCGACACGTCGACCAGCGAGCCGATGATGATGACCATCAGGCTGGGCGGGATGATCGGCGCCAGCCCTGCCCCTCCGAGGATCAGCCCCACCGACAGCTTCTCGTCATAGCCCCGCTCGCGCATCGTCGGCAGCGCCGAGCGGCAGAGCATCGCCGTCACGGCCAGCGCCGATCCGGACAGCGCCCCGAACAGCGTGGAAAGCGCGATCACGAAGAAATACAGCCGCCCCTTGACCCGCCCCATCAGCGTGTCGAGCGAGTCGAAGATGACGTCGATCGATCCCGATCGGAACAGGAGCTCCCCCATCAGCACGAACAGCGCGATGGTGGTCAGTGTCTCGGACGTCACCGTGTCGTAGATGCTGTTGGTGAACATCCCGAAGCCGGCCGTTCCCATCAGCCACAGCGTGCCGGCGACGTTGATCGCGAGGAACGCCGCGAAGACCGGCACGCCCAGCGCGAACAGCACCATGAGCACGCCGATGGCCAGCGCGAGCGCCAGTTGCCAGTCCATCGCTCAGACCTCCTGCCGGGGCGCCGTGTCCCACGGCAGGGATGCGGGCCACAGCGCGGCGCGCAGGTAGTACAGCGCCGTGTTGGTGAAGCCGTAGGTGATGACGGCGGAAATCCAGACCTTGGGGATGCGGACGGCCAGCGCGGTCGTAGTGCCGGACTGGCCCTGCCGCACGGTTTCGGTCCACACCATCCAGGCCGCGGCGACGCAGATCGCGGCGGTCAGCGCCGCCACCTGCCGCCGGTGGGAGTGCCGCCGCGCAGGCGTCATCCGGTCCTCGAGCATGGTGATGGCGATATGGCCGCTCGTGCGCGCCAGTTCCGGCATGCCCAGCATCGCCGAGACGGCCAGCAGATAGGCCACCGCCGACCCCGACCACAGGGTCGGCGCGTTGAAGACGTACCGCATCACCACCTCGACAAGGTAGGAGCCGACGATCCCCAGCAACGCGATCGCGCCAAGGATGAACATCGCGCGGGTGACCGCGTCGTGAAGCCTGAACATCGCCGTCCCTCCGCTCAGGCGGCCGTCACGGGGTCATGCCCTGTTCCTCGGCGATCCTCTTCATCTCGCCGACGACATCGGGCGTCTTCTCAAGCCCGAGCTGCCACACGCCTTCGGTCACCAGCGCGTCGAGGTTGGGCACGTCCTCGGGCGCGAACCGGGTTTCCTGCATCCCCAGTCCCTTCAGCTCGTCCCATTCCTTGACGGCCAGCTCGTCCATCAGGGCGGCGTTGGAGTCCTCCAGCGCCCTGCCCTGGTCCAGCAGCAGGGTCTGTTCGGCAGGCTCCAGCCCGTTGAACCTGTCGAGGTTCATCAGGACGAAGTTGTAGGTCTGCCCGAAGGTCGGCTTCGTGACGTACTTGGCGACCTCGTGCCAGCCCAGTTCCCTGACACCGTTCAGCCCCCACGCCGCGCCGTCGATCACGCCGCGGTCCATCGCCGAATAGACCTCGCCCGAGGACATGAGCACGGGCGCGCCGCCCAGCTTCGTGGTGATGTTGGTATAGGTCGGGCTGCCCCGCAGGCGGCGGCCCTTCAGCGACGGCGCGGCCGTGATCGGCTCCTTCAGCACGTACTGGAATCCCGACGACCCCAGCGGCACGATCGCCAGCAGCTTGAGGCCAAGGCCGTTGTAATGCTTGTCCACCACGTCCCAGATGCCGCTTTCGCGCGTCCTGGCCGGGTCCACTTTGATCGCATCCATTGCCGCGCCCACGCCGGTCGCGTCGGAGTGATAGGCCCCGTGGGTGTAGAGGATGTCGAACACCCCCGCCGCGACCGGCTGAAGCTGTTCCATGGCCGGCACGACGTCCGGTCCCTGCAGGCTGATGGTCGTCTGCCCGTCCGAAGCCTTGCCCACCATGTCGATGTAACGCTGGGCGACATGCTGGGTATAGGCCGCGTTCAGGTTGTAGCTGGTCAGCATCTTCAGGTCCGACGCCTGCGCCGTCGCCGCCAGCAAGAGCGGCAGGGCGGTCGTCGCGGCGGCACGGCAAATCGCGGTAATCCTGAGCGGCATCGGAATCTCCCGGTGGGTGTGGACGGATGTCATGGTCGCTTTCCGACAGTGCGAAGCGGCAATGATTCGTGTCAAATACGTGCAGCCTATGGCAGATATAGGCCAAGCCCCGTGCACCGCGTCGTCCTTGCGGGCCGCCGGTCGCTGGCTGCAACCCGCCACTCATGTCGCCGCCGCAGGACACCATGAATCTCCGTACCGAGCCTTCCGACGTGAACTGGAACCTGCTGCGCACCTTCTGCGTGATCGCGGAGGAAGGCGGCATCACCGCCGCGGCCAGGCGGCTGCGGATGAGCCAGCCGTCCGTCAGCCTGGCGCTGCAACGGCTGGAGGAACAGCTTGGCTGCCAGCTGGTCTTCCGCGGCAGCCGCCACTTCGCGCTGACCCGGCGCGGCGAAGGGGTATATCAGGAATGCGCCGACATCCTGCGCAGCGTGAACCGCATCGCGGAGCTGTCGCAGGACCGCAATGACGAGGCGTTCGGCACCCTGACGCTAAGCGTCATCAGCCGCCTGCGGTCGGGCCTGCTGGACGAGGCGCTGCGCCTGTTCCATCAGCGCAATCCCTCGATCTCGATCCGCATCGAGGTCAGGAACTCGCTCGAGACGGTGCGCCACATCGCCGAGGAAAAGCAGGGCGTGGGCATCTGCCTGCTGGCGAAACCCCTGCCCGGCGTCGCCTGCCGGCTGCTGATGCGCGAGGAGTTCGGGGTGTTCTGCGGGGCCGAGCACCCGCTGTTCGGCCGGTCCGAGGTCGAGGCCCGCGAACTGGCCCGCGAACCCTTCGCCGCCTTCAGCTGCGCGACGGAAGGCATGGGGCTCGAACCCATGGCGCTGCTGCGCGACGGGCTGGGGATCGGCCGGCGGATATCAGCCTCCAGCCACGATCTGGGCGAGATCCGTCGCCTGATCATCGCGGGCATCGGCATCGGCATCCTTCCCGTCGATTCCGTCGCGCAGGAACTGGGAACAGGCCAGATCTGGCGCCTGCACATCGCCGATCACGTGCTGGGCGCCGATGTGTTCATGGTGTTCACCGACAGCGGCCAGCTGTCAGTGGCGGAGCAGCGCTTCGTCGACACGGTCGAGGAGATCAAGGCGATCTACCCCGACATGACCTGAAGCCTTCGCACGGTCCGCGCGACGGACCACGGCGTGCAGCAGGATGTTCAGCCCGGCCAGGAAATCCCCGGGCTCGCAGGATTCCAGATTGTTGTGGGTGATGCCGCCCTTGCAGGGCGTGAAGATCATCGCCGTCGGGCAATGCAGCGCCATGTGATAGGCGTCATGGCCCGCCTGGGACTGGATGTCGCGCCAGTTCCAGCCCTGCCGCACCGCCTCGTCCCGGACGATCGAGATCAGCTCGGCGTCGAAGATGTCGCCGCCCCAGTCCCATTCGTCCTCGATGTCCACGTCGCATCCTGCCATCGCCGCGGCGGCATGCGCGGCGCGGCGCATCTTTTCGGCCATGACGCGCGCGGTGATCGGGTCGGGATGGCGCACGTCGGCGACGCATTGGGCGGACTCGGACAGGATGCCGGGCTTGTTCGGCCAGGCCGCCAGCCGCGATCCGGTCGCCTTGCCGTCATGGACGGCGAATTCCCAGCCGATGTCGTCCACCGCCGTCAGCCAGCGCGCCCCGGCGATCAGCGCGTTGTGGCGCAGATCCATCGGGGTCGGGCCGGTATGGGCGGTCTGGCCCTGGAACATGACCCGCATGCCGAAGCTGGGATAGCCGCCGGTCACGACACCGACCTGGCGCCTTTCCACGTCGAGGATCGGACCCTGTTCGATATGCAGTTCGAAATACGCGTCCGTCGGCCCGCCCATGTCCGCATCCCCGGCATAGCCGATCCGCGCCAGCTCATCGCCGAACCGCGCGCCGTCGTCCGAGATCAGGTCATGCGCCCAGTCCAGATCGTACTTCCCGGCAAACACGCCAGAGGCGACCATCGGGGGCGAGAAGCGCGCGCCCTCCTCGTTCGTCCAGTTCGCCACGACGATCGGCCGCCGCGTCACGTGGCCGGCATCGTTCAGGGTGCGCACGACCTCCAGCCCGGCGAGAACCCCGGCGATGCCGTCGAAGCGGCCGCCGTTGATCTGGGTGTCCAGGTGGCTTCCGATCATCACCGGCGGCAGGGTGTCGTCCGTGCCCTCGCGGCGCGCGAAGATGCTGCCCATCGGGTCGATCGCGACGGTCAGGCCCGCGTCCCGGCTCCAGCCTACGAACAGATCGCGCATCTCCCGGTCCTCGTCGGTCAGGGTCAGCCGCGACAGCCCGCCCGGACGTCCGGGACCGATCTTGGCCGAAGCCTCGATCGTGGTCCAGAAGCGGTCGAGATCGACCCGCGCTTGGGCAGAGAAGCTCATCTGTATTGCCTTTCGTGCGGCGTGCCCGGCGTCAGCCGATCACCCCGGTGATGATCTGCGGGAAGAGAACCAGCAGGAACAGGACGGCGACCATCGCGCCGAGGAACGGAAGCAGGTACCGGAAAGAAGCCGACATCGGGATGCCGGCCGTCCGGCACGCCGCCATCAGGTCGATGCCCAGCGGCGGCGTGTTCGCCCCGATCGCCAGGTTCACGCACAGCAGGATGCCGAAATAGACCGGATCGATCTGGTAGGCGGCAAGGACCGGCATGAACACCGGCGCCAGGATCAGGATGATCGCCAGCGATTCCATGAACGTGCCGAGCACGAGGACCGCCACCATCATCAGCACCAGCGCAACCAGGGCACTGTCGGTCAGGCCGAGGATGGCGTTGACGGCCAGTTGGGGCACCTGCTCGGCGGCAAGGATCCAGCCGAATATCGACGCCGCCGCGATCACGATCAGGATGGCGCCCGTCATCTCGGTCGTCTCGCGGAGGATGTCGCCGATCACGCGCCAGGTCAGCGTGCGGTAGAACAGCCCGCCAACGATCAGCGCATAGGCCACGCCTGCGCCCGCCGCTTCGGTCGGGGTGAACACGCCGGCGCGGATCCCGCCGACGATGATGATGGGTGCGATCATCGCCGGAATGGCGTCGACGAACGCCCTTCCCAGTTCGCCCGCGCGCACGGCTTCGGTGCCCTTCCAGCCCTTCTTGCGGGATATCCACCAGGCCACCGCGATCAGCGCCGCGCCCAGCAGCAGGCCCGGAATGATCGCGCCGACGAAAAGGTCGCCGATCGAGCTGTTGGTCGCGGTGCCGTAGACGATCAGCACGATCGACGGCGGGATGACCGTGCCCAGCGAGCCGGCGCATCCCAGCGCCGCCGCCGAGAACGCCGGGTCATAGCCACGCGCCTTCATCGAGGGCAGCATCATCGTGCCGATGGCCACGACATCGGCGACGCCCGATCCCGAAAGCGACCCGAACATCATGCAGGCGGCGACCATGACGATGGCCAGCCCGCCGGTCGTGCGGCCGACCATGGCGGCGAACAGATTGACGATGCGGGGGGCCAGTCCCCCATGGACCATCAGCAGCCCCGCCATCAGGAACAGCGGAATGGCCAGCAGCGTGAAGCTGTCGATGCCCGCGATCATCCGTTGCGCCACGACCATCATGGGCGCCATGTCGGCCACCGCGAGATAGACGGCTGACGCAAGGCCAAGGGCGACCGCGATCGGCGCGTCGATCAGCACCAGCAGGGCGAAGCTGCCCAGCAGCAGGGCGAGTTCCAAGCTCATTTCCCGAACTCCGCCGCGATCAGCCCGACGAGCGAGGCTACCGCGCCCACGGGCAGCGCGGCATAGAAAAGCCCGCCCGGCAGGCCAAGCGCCGTCGATGCGTGATCCCAGGTGAACAGAGTGATCTGCCATCCCGTCACCGCCAGCAGCACCAGGAAGGCCGCGCTTGCCAGGCGCGCCGTCATCCGTGCCGCGCGCAGCGCGGCGGGGCTGCGCATGACGAAGGGAAGGATGCCCGCCTCGAAATGCGACCCGCGGATGAAGGCCGACACCACGCCCAGCCACGTCACCCAGATCAGGATCAGGCGCGGCAGCTCCTCGGACCAGCGGGGCGTGATGCCCAGGGCATAGCGCGAGAACACGACCCACGTGACCGTCGCCGCAAGCACCGCGACACCGATCCCGCCAACGGCGCGCGCGGCCCCGTCGAGCGCCCCGGAAAGGCCGTGCCCGCTCATGCCTTGCCCCCGTGCAACGGCACGCAGAGCTGGCATTCGTCGCAATAGGCGGCGACCACGACCCATTCGTCGGACAGCACCTCGACCTCGTGCACGACGCCCGGCGGCAGGCGCAGCGCCGTGCCCGCTGTCATGTGGTATTCCCGCCCGCAGGCACGCAGGACCGCCTCGCCGCGGAGCGTCAGCGTGACTTCATCGCGCGGATGGGAATGCGCCACGCTGCGCGCGCCCCTGCGGCCGGTGGTGACCGCAAGCTTGATGAAGCCCTCGCCGCGCTCCTTCGGCGAAAAGACGGTCTTCTGGCTGAAATCGAACAGGGGAGCCGGCTCGATCTCGTCCAGATGACGGATTTCGGGCAGGGCCTGGGTCACTGGCGGTACTTCTCGACCAGCGCCATCAGGTCGTCCCCGAACACCGAGGCGTTGTTGTCCCACACCGGCTTCACGGCTGCCTCGAACGCGGCCTTGTCGACCTCGTTGAAGACCATCCCCTTGGCCTCGAGATTCCTGATCGTCTCGGCGGTGCCGTCCGTGACCATCTGGCGCTGCTTCGCGCCCCAGTCCTTTGCGGCCGCCTCGACGATCTGCTGCTGTTCGGGCGTCAGCTTGTCCCAGACCGGTTTCGACAGGACCAGCGCCGCGGCGCCCCAGACGTGTTCGGTCTTGGAAACGTATTTCTGCACGTCGAAGAAGGACGACGACTCGATCACCGCCAGCGGGTTTTCCTGCGCGTCGAACACGCCCTGCTGCAACGCCGAATACAGCTCGCCAAAGGCCAGCGGCGCCGGCTGCGCGCCCAGCGCCTCGAACGTTTCGAGCCTCACCTTGTCGGGGGTCACCCGGATCTTGAGCCCTTCCAGATCGGCGGGCGTCGCGATCGGGCGTTTCGAGTTGGTGACATCACGGAACCCGTTTTCCCACCACGCCAGGACCTTGATGCCCTTCTCCTCCAGCAGCCCGCCCAGGGCGGAGCCCAACTCGCCGTCCAGCGCGGCAAAGGCCTTTTCGCGCGTCGGCCACGCATAGGGCATCTCGATGATGCCCAGCTTTGGTTCGACGGCCTGGAACGACCCGGCCCCGATGATCCCGCCCTGGACAGAACCGAACTGAAGCCCCTCGATCACGTCCTTTTCCGCGCCGAGCTGACCGCCCGGGAAGATCTCGACCTTCACCTCGCCTGCGGTTTTGTCGGCCACGTCCTTGGCAAAGCCCTGCGCGGCGATGTGCCAGCTGTGGCTGTCGGCCAGCACATGGCCGATGCGGACCGTAGTCTCGGCAAAAGCGGGAACAGCCGCGCCTGCCAGCAGAACCGAAAGCGCCCCTGCCAAGCGGCCGCGATGAAATACCTTCATTGTCGTCATCCTCCCCAATGGCGATACGGCGGCAGGATGGCAGTCGCGACCGTGGCTGACAAATAGGCGGCGCCTATCGCTTCCATTGACCGGCCATGAGACGTCGTGACCTGAAGTCGCGGCCGTCGCCGCGCAGGGTCGAACGGACTGCTTTTCAGTACAACAATGTAACGTGGAAGCAGACGGAGCCGAGATCTGTGAGCTTAGGCGCTGAGACCGAGACACAGCTTCCCGTGCCAAGGGCACCTGCGGTGCGTGACCTCCAAACGGCCGGACCGCCGAGTGCGTCATCATGCGTGTGGTTCGAGACGGGTCCCGGTCGGCTGCGATACTTGTCAGTGTCGCTCGACATGGGATGTCAGACGACATCGGCTGCTATCTCAAGTCAAAATTTATCCAATTGATTTCGTTACAATATTTTTACATCGCGACATCACTATTTATCTCAGACGACATGCGAAATCATCTCAATTCGGCTCACTGCCAAGGTTTAATCCTCGTCTCTAGAGCCAAATTCCTTTGCTTTCCAGCCCTTTAACAGGCTGCTGATTTAGTCAGGACTGGGCGGAACGTTTTCCTC
>NZ_SELD02000055.1 GCF_004923205.2 Paracoccus aeridis | reverse complement strand
CTTCTCGATGGAAAACCCGGGTCAGTTCCGGGTGGAAATCAACAGCACTTGGCTTGGATCCCCCGGCTCAGGAGCCAGAGCACGGTCGCCGTGACCTCGCGTCGGAAATGGGCGGCGATGAAGAACATGCGCTGGTCGTTGTCGCGGTTCAGCGACACTTCGGCTAAATCCTCGACTTCGAGGAACTCGCACAGGCGCGTTACCGCGTTCCCGCCGCCACAGAACCGGTCGAGGTATTGCTGATAGATATCTACGATCTGCGTTTTCTTCAGACTCGACACGTAGGCAGTATACTTCAGCGCCTGCCAGGTTACGTCGCGACCGGAGTCGTCGAGCTTGTTCTCGATGACGACCAGATTGCCGTCCTTGTCGAGCGCCAGCAGGTCCAGTCGTTCGCGGGTTTCCTCGAAACCGTCGAACTCTTTCTGGATGATGAGCAGCTCCTCACCAAGGGCATCGGGCTGGTTGGCGAGCCATTCCTGCAGATGGTCGCGTTCCCGAAGAGCGAGGTCGCCAAAGCGTTTTTGGGTCAGGCGCGAGATGCGGTTGCTGGAGCGATCGACGCGAAACATCAGGCGACCTCCTCGAGCATCTCGCGCGCCGTGCCGACGCGAAGCTCACCGGACATGAGGCGGGGGAGCAGGGTGTCGCGCAGGGTAGCGAGAGTGCGGTTTGATGCATCTAAAAATTCGATAATATTACGTATAAATCCGGCTCGCCGCTCGAAATGTTCCAGCAATGGCTTTGGTGGCTGTAAACATGTTAGGTGATCAAAATTCTTCAGAGGCATGTATGGATTTGAGCTTCCGCCTATGAATTGCGACCAATCTATGTCCAAGAGAACATGCCTTGCATACTCGAGCGAGACGGTATCCTTTGAGGTGATATAATACGTGTTGTTAGTGGCCCAAAATGATCCATTGAAGTAATTAAGGGCGCCGCATGAACCAATCTTGCCAACGAATATCACTCTATCACATTCAAGACTGCTGATGGATTTTCCGATAGGGCCGTTCGCTCCGAAGGCAGTCGCCACCCCATCTTCACTCCTCAAGGGTGCGGGCCAAGTCTTGCCAGAACGGAAGGTAATGGCTTTTTGCAATAGGTGAGATGACCACCCCACCGGCAGCCCATCCTCGCCGAAGCTGTCGGGGAACAGCGCGGCGGTGGTTGAGTCCATATGGGCGGGGGCGCGGCCCTCGGCGCGGGCGTGCACCGGATCAAAATCTACGAACCATGAGCGATAGAGCCCCCGCGCCATCTCCTCCAGCGTCGTCGATGTCTCGCGGTTCAACTCAATCTTGTCGTCCAGCGCACCGAGGGTGGCCGCGATCTCGTGTTGTTCACGCAGCGGTGGAAAGTCGATAGTTACCTTCCCAAACTCTGTTTTGTTGAGGATCGGTTGCGCCGCCCCCGCCGCGAGTTCCCGCAACTCCTTGCGTCTTCCGAAAAGATTATAATATACGAAGAGTGGCGAGAAATTATCTGTATCGACTATAATTGAATTAATCTGTTGGTTTGTTGAGCATCTGCTGGATGCAATATATGTCTTTCCCATGTCTGATCCGATGCACGATACCATAATTGAGTTTGGAGGTATCATGCAGTTCTTTACTGCCTCTGCACCTGCGACTGACAAATTGCGTGCTGTATTTCGTAGGTAGCGGCCTTGACCCATATCGGATGGCGTGACGAAGGGAATGTCGCCGCCAAAGTAATCCTGCCGGCTTGTAGTCGGTGTTTTGCCAGTCACGATGCGACCTACGGCAGATAAGGGAAAGGATGTCATTCCAACGCCCCCAACCGTGCCTCGATCTCCGCTTCCAGCCGCCGCCCCTCGGCGAATTGCTCGCGCAGGGTGCCCATCAGCCGCTCGAATTCTTCTTCGAAGTCCCTGCCGTCCTCCTCGGCCGCGCCCGCACCGACATAGCGGCCCGGCGTCAGGACGAAGTTGTGGGCCGCAATCTCCTTCAAAGTGGCGGACTTGCAGAAGCCGGGCACGTCCTCGTAGCTGCCCTCGTGCACCTCGCCCCGCCAAGCGTGATAGGTGGCGGCGATGCGGCGTATCTCCTCCGCCGAAAGCTCCTTTTGCTTACGGCTGCCGGGCACTAGCGCCCCCATCTTGCGAGCGTCGATGAACAGCACCTCGCCCCGTCGATCGCGGAGTTTTTCGCCCATCGCGTGGCCATTCGACTTGTCCTTGGCCAGAATCCACAAACAGGCAGGAATCTGCGTGCCGAAGAAAAGCTGGGTCGGCAGCGCAACCATGGCATCGACCGCGCCCTGCTGGATCATTGCCTGGCGGATCTCCCCTTCACCCGACTGCATCGAGGACATGGACCCGTTCGCGAGAACAACCCCGGCGATGCCGTTAGCCGAAAGGTGATGATGGATATGCGAGAGCCACGCGAAGTTCGCGTTGCCTACTGGCGGCGTGCCGAACTTCCACCGGATGTCCTCCCGCAGTCGCTCACCTTCCCAGTCCGAAATGTTGAAGGGAGGGTTGGCCAGGATGAACTCGAAACGCTCGTCCGGAAAGGCGTCGCGGACGAGTGTGCCTTCATGGTTCCAGGCGATGTTCCCGAAGATCCGACGCATGGCTAGGTTGACGCGTGCCAGCTTGTAGGTGGTGGGATTGCTTTCCTGTCCGTAGACCGCGATGTCGTCGACGCGCCCTTGATGGGCACGGATGAACTTTTCGGACTGGACGAAGAAGCCACCGGTTCCGCAGCAGGGATCGTAGACCCGGCCCGAGGTCGGCTCCAGCATCTCGACCAGCACCGATACGATGGACTTCGGGGTATAAAACTCGCCCCCGCGCTTACCCTCGCTCGAGGCGAACTCACCGATGAAATACTCGTAGACTCGACCAATCAGGTCAAAGTCGTGGCTGCTCCCGTCGAGAGACAGGTCGTTGGTGAAGAGTTCGATCAGGCCCGACACGATCTCCCGCGACAACTCGGCGCGGCCGTAGACTTTGGGCAGCGCGTCCTTCAGCGTCTCGTTTGTGCGTTCGATCTCGCGCATGGCGTTGTCGACTTGGACGCCAATGTCATGAGCCTTGGCATTGGCAGCAAGGTGATCCCAGCGCGCGATTGGCCTGCCCCCCTGAGGTGGTCCGTTTGTAATCTTAGTGCATGA
>NZ_SELD02000054.1 GCF_004923205.2 Paracoccus aeridis | reverse complement strand
AGGAAAACGTTCCGCCCAGTCCTGACTAAATCAGCAGCCTGTTAAGGATGTCCGACCTGAACAACAGTTCGACGTTTTATTCGCGGAGTCTGGTTTCACAGGCGCTGGCAGCGCTGCGGAGCGATAGAAACAATGATTATATGGATCGATGGACCGTTCGGCGCAGGCAAAACCACACTCGCCACAAGGCTGTGCGAAAAGCGGTCCGACCTGCTCGTTTTAGACCCTGAGGAAATCGGTTACGTCGTCAAGACGGTCGTGGCGATGCCACCTAGCGGAAACTATCAGGACCTGCCTTTTTGGCGTCGGCTTACAGTTCAGGCGATTGCCGAGCTACGCGACCATTATCCTCAGGACATTGCAGTGCCGATGACCTTGCTGAACCCAGCGCATCGCGACGAGATCTTTTCCGCTGTCCGATCGATCGATTCAAGTTTCATTCATTTCTATTTGAACGTCGACCGGGAGATATTGTGCGAACGTATCGTCGGGCAGAGCATGCATCCTGACGAGTCGAGAAATGAACAGATCCGAACCTGGCGGTTAGCGCAGGTGGAGTCCTGCCTAAGTGCTAAGGCGAGCCTCACGCACGAGACCCGCATTCTTGACAGCGGCCGCCACGATCCCGACACGCTCGCTGATATAGTGTTGAGGGTGATGAAGCGTCTGCAATTCGCATCGCCGAAACTGCGCGAGGACCGGAGGTGCTCTGCCCCCTGATAACAGGACCGTTTGAAAGTGGACTTTTCAGCTAACCTTCGCCCGCTGCGAGAGGAGCTGACGACAATGAAGGCGTCGAAGTTCACCGAGGCGCAGAAGGCGTTCAGCCTGAAGCAGGGCGAGGCTTGGCGAAGACGGGCCGGAAAGCGGATCAGGAACCGACCCACCCTCCTTTCGCGATCCATTTCAGTGCCGAGATCGATGGCATGAACATGTATTCTCCGCCGCGCAGGCGGTTGAAAGTGGTCACGCCGTTCACACGGCGGCGGGCGGGTTCGTCGGGGATAGTGAACGTGCCCGGCTCTTCGTGCAGGCCCACGATCGGGTCGAGTTCTTCCCCGAGGTCGATGAAGTTGCCGCGGTTGATCCACTCCTGCTGCAGGAACTCGATCGTGTCATAGGCGCGCGCGCTGATGAAGATGAAGAAGAGCCCGCGGACGTCCTTGCCGTCATCCGCGGCTGTGACATCGGATGTCCATTTGGGGCCGAAGGTTGAAGGGCGGCGGATGATGCGCTTGATGTTCACATCCGTCAGGATCGTCATGCTGCTGTCGCGCGGGTTCAGTCGGCGGATATGCGAAGAATAAGGGCAGAGCAGCCCCTTCGGGTCGTCCCTGAAGGTGAAATCGTTGTTGCGTTCGGGGTCGGCACCCAAGGCTTCGTCGTCGTGGTCGGGCGACAGGATCAGGGGGGCGCCGCTGCGCCAGCGGCCGACCATCTTGGCCGCGAGCAGGTGCTGAGCCTCCTCGCTCTCGGCATGTTCGCGCAGGAAGTCGTTGAAGGCGCCGACGCGGCTGTTGTACTTGCGCAGGACGACATAGGTTCCGTTGCGCCCCAGTTCCGGCGGTTGCGGCACGCCGAGAGGCTGGCCCGTCTCGCTGTTCTCGCCCAGGATGAACTCGCCCGCGGCGATGGCCGGGCCGTCGCCCGGCAGCGGGTCCACGCCGCTGCCCGCGATGTTGGGCTGGGCGATGGCATCACGGAAGCCGAAGGGATTCTCGGCATCCTCGTCCGCGCCGAACTCATGGGTGGCGACCAGCGTGACGCCGCTGGAGCGCTCAAGTTCGGCCATGGCCTTGCCCACGGCCTTGTCGCGCGCCGCCTCGTCGGCGGCGAAGATGGTCAACGCGATGTGCAGCGTGCCAGGCTTGAAGGGCTCCTCCCATGTCTCGGGTGCGTTCTCGCCGAAGTCGCGCAGCATCTCGGCCCGCGCGGCCATCCCTTGGCGGAAGGGCAGCGGAAAGCTCGACAGCGACTCCTCGGGCAGGCCGAGCGCCTTCAACCCCTCGTGGCTGATTGCCACGCCGACCCAGGATTCCATCTCGTCAGTCCAGTCCTCGGCCGAGGGGACGTGCTCGGCCAGGCGGCCCAGCAGGTCGCGCCCGCCACTGGCATCGTCCACATGCAGCATCGCATGGATGCCTACATATGGCTCCGGGCGCGACCGCAGGATCAGGCCCTGGATGTCGTCAAGCTGCAGCTTGACCCGGTCGCGGCGGAAGCGTTTGCGGAGGCTGGAGAGCAGGGCCATCAGTAGTCCACCCCCTTCGGCTGGGACATCTTGTCGAGGAAGGCTTTCAGCGCCTTCGGGCCGCTGTTGTCGAGGTCGGTTCCGGCCACCTCGTCCATCATCTCGTTCACGGCCTTTTCCATGCGCTGCAGGCGGCGCACATCCACGACCGTCACCTGCGGGTTGGCGACGAACCAGCCGGCGGCGTCGATCTGGTGCTTGGCGATGAAGTCCTTGACCGACGGGTCGGCAATGCCCGGCCAGCCCTCGACCGACTGGAAGAGCAGGTCCATCAGTTCGGGGATCTTGGTCGCGAAATCGTTGATATAGGCGTCCCAGTCGCCGTCATAGGTGGTGGCGAACAGGATCTTTGTGTCATTGTCGAAGAAGACGAAGCGCATGTCGTGCAGCGTCGAGACGCGCTGCGCGCCATCGAAGTTGCCGTTCGTCAGGTTGAAGATGCGGCGCAGCCGCTCGGCCCCGCCGGGCTTCAGCGGGGCGAAGGCGGTCAGTTCCGACACGTTGCCCGACTGTCGCCCGGCCCGCCCGGCGGTCTGCGACGTGCCCTTCAGTTCCGGATTGTGGCGGCGGACCATGGCTTCGAGCGCGATCTTGGCCAGTTGCGGCGCATCGCTCGCGACCTCCTCGATCTTGCGCCGGATTTCGGCCAACCTGCTTTCATCCTCCAGCCGCGGGTCGGGGCCGGTCTGGACCGGGCCGGCGCTCGCGCCTTCGGGCTTGTCTTTCGTCTCGTGCTTCTGGGCCATTGCACGGCTCCTTCTGGCTTGCTGGGCCGGGCGCGGTCGTCAGTCGGGGATCTCGTCGAGCGTTGCCGGCTCATGCCGCTCGACAGCGTTGAGTTCGTGGCGACGCAGCGTCGATGCCGCGTAGGCTGCCCGCCGGATGCGGTTGATCGAACCCAGCGGCTGGTGCGCCTCGACGCACTGCCACGGGTTGAAGTGCAGCACGTCGTCGCCATAGACGCGCCGCGCGGGCGAAAAGGCGTCCTGCGCCTCGAAGGTCAGGCTCGCCAGCGACTGCTGGGGCGAGGACTCCTCGTCCCACTGCACGGCCGCATTCTCGATAGGCATCCTGTCGAGGTCAGTCGCAAGCTGGACGCGCAGCGTGTATTCGGCGCCTTGGTCGCGGAAGAAGTCCACCACCAGGTCGCGCATGGTCGAGAAGTCCACGTCCTTGATCATCCTGCCCGTCAGCGCGCGGACATTCTTGGACGCGGGCGCGAGCGAAATCTTGCCGATGTAGTCGCCGAAACGAAGCGCGCCCTGGGTGTGATAGGTTTCGCCCAGCAGATTGGCGTTGTCGCGCGCCAGCCCCTGCAGGGTTGCGCCGGGTTCGCGGCCGAAGACGTCGACGACATCCTCGGCTCCCCGAGTGGCGGCCGCGACCATGCGCTGGAAGAAGTCTGGGGCGTTTGCATTCTTTTCCAACAAGCCCAGCATCTTCTTGTATTTCTGCACCGTCCCGAAAGCGAGAACGGGAAAGTTGACCATCAGGAAGTCCTGATTCCGGCCCGGCTCCTCTCCGGCAAGGCGCGCGCCCGGGACGTCCAGGATCTTGATCGCAAAGCCACGGGGGGCGGGAACCTCGTCGCTGTGGATGTCTCCGGGCGCCGATGACAGGCGGGCGATTACGTCATAGGTGGCGGGCTCGGCAAAGATGCCCTGACGCAGATGCGCGGGCAGGTCGTCATGGACCCTCAGCCTGCCCTTCAGGAAGCCGTGGCTTTTTGCATGGGCGTCGCGGATCGCGTGGCGGTGGCGGTCGAATGCCGCCAGATTGGCCGCGCCCATCTGCGACACGATCTCGTCGGTCAGCCGCGCCTCGTCGGGTTGCAGGACCTCCAGATCCGGGGACCACCTGGCATAATCAATATCCATTGCGACTCCGTTTGCGATCCGCTCATGATTGGATTGCGAGATCAAGGGCGGGCCTGTCACCGCTTGGCCGCCTAACGCGACATCCATCGGAAAGTTCATGCCGACGCCGCGTCACGTCCTGCCTGCTTCAAGGCTGCAAGACCTGAGTTTTCCCCGGCGCGAGGCAAGGGCTGGCCGATGCCGCGACGCGCCTTGAGCAGAGGGCAAGGCGCCTCTCCGGCCGCAGGGCGGCAGAGCCTGCACCGTTGCCCCGCTCCCGACGTTATGGTGGCGCGCAAGGGCGATCCCGGCTATCCATGCGGGCGCGGCAATAAACCACAAGGATCCTCATGACCTCGATCTCTTCCGACCTGCCCCCTTCGAAGCCAGCCCGACCCCGGTCCCGGGTGCTGCCCTATGTCGTCCTGCTGATCCTGGCGGCCCTGGTCGCGGGGCTGGTATGGTACGCCACCCGCCCCGTCGCCATGCTGGTGCAGGGCGAGGCCGAGGCGCCACGGGTCGATGTCAGCGCCCGCGTGCCCGGGCGCGTGGTCGAACTGGGCGCCGATGTGGGCGACAGGGTCGAGCAGGGGGCGCTGCTGGTGCGGCTGGAAAACGCGCAACTGACCACAAACCTGGGAGCCGCCTAGGCCGCACTGGTGGTGGCGCAGCGCAATGAGACCGCCATCGGCGCGACCCGGCCCGAAATCATCCGAGCCCGCGAGGCCGAATTGGCCGCGGCCGAGGCTGACCTGCAACTGGCGCAGGAAGCCGCGACCCGCGATCAGGCGCTGGAACAGCGCGGCGTCCGCTCGCAGGCAGTAATCGAGCAGAGCGCCCGCAACCTTGCCGCGGCCGAACGCAAGGTCGAGGCCGCGCAGGCGCAGCTGGACCTGGCCCGTGGCGGCGCCAGCCCCGAGGAGCGCGCCGTGGCCGCAGCCCAGGTCGATCAGGCGCGCGCCGCGATTGGGCAGGCCGAGGCCAATATCGACGAACTGAACGTCACCGCCCCGCAAGGCGGACAGGTGACCGGCCGCATGGTTGAATTGGGCGAGAACGTGGGCGCGGGCGCGCCACTGTTCACCATCGTCGATCTGGACGGGACCTGGTTCACCTTCAACATCCGCGAGAACCTGCTGGGCGGTCTGAAGGTGGGCGACAGGCTGCGGGTCCAGGTGCCGGCACTGGATGCCGAGATTGATGCGGCCGTGACGCTGATCAACGCACAGGGCGATTTCGCCAGCTGGCGGGCGACCCGCGCAACGGGTGATTTCGACCTGCGCAGCTTCGAGGTCCGCGCCGCCCCCGCCACGCCGGTTCCGGGGCTCCGCCCCGGCATGTCCGCCCTGATCCGGCCGGCGGAGGCAGAGGGGGAATGAGCGGTCTCGTCACGGCGATCCGGCGCGAGTTCCGGCTGATCCGCCGCCGCCCGGCGCTGATCGGCTTGACGGTGCTGCTGCCCCTGGCTCTGTGCGTCCTGTTGGCCTTTGTCTTCCGCTCCGGAGTTGCCACCAACCTGCCAGTCGCCGTGGTCGATCTGGACCGCTCCAGCCTCTCGCGGCAGGTGGTGCGAATGCTGGACGCCACCCCTGACGTCGAGGTGTCCGCCCGGGCGGACAGCCTGCCCGAGGCGCGCTCGCTGATCCTGTCGGGCCGGGCGCGCGGCGCGCTGCTTCTGCCCGCGGGCTTCGAGCGCGACGCGCTGCGCGGCGCCCGGCCCGAAGCTGTGATCTTCTACGACAACCAGCACATGAGCGCCGGGTCGGTCATCGCCCGCGGCGCCCGCAATGCCGTCACCGCCGCTTCGGCGGGCCTCAGCGTCAGCCTGCGCGAAGCCCAAGGGGCCGGTTCGTTGCAGGCCACGGCGGCGGCCCAGCCCGTGCCGCTGCAGACGCATGCCCTGTTCAACCCCACCCTCGACTATGTCGACTTCCTGTTGGCGGCGCTGATGCCGGCGGTGATCCAGCTGATGGCTGCCGCCGCAACCACCTATGCGGTATCGCTGGATTTCGGCCCGGGCCGCCACGCCCGCGTCCTGCCACGGCTGGCAGGCGGGTTATTGCCCGCAATGCTGGGCAAGCTGCTGCCATATACCTTCCTGTTCATGCTGATCCTCGGCATCTCTGACGTCGGGCTTTACGGGTGGCTCGGGGTGCCGCTTCGCGGCTCGCTGCTGCTGATGGGGGTGGGGGCGGCGCTGTTCATCATTGCCTGCCAGCTGATCGGGGCGCTTTGCTTCCTTCTGACGCGCGATTTCGCCCGCGCGATCAGCTTCGTGGGTGTGATCCTGGCGCCAGCGCTGGGTTACATGGGCATCGGCTTCCCGCGCGAGGCGATGCCGCCCCTGGCGCAGGCGTGGTCCGCGCTGATCCCCGGCACTTGGTATATTCAGTTGCGCATCGACCAGTCGCTGCGCGCGACCCCCATGGATCTGTCCGTCTGGCCTGTCCTTTACCTTCTGGCGATTGCCGTCGCACTGGGATTGATCGTGCTGCTGCGCCTTGACCGGATGCGATCAGCGCTTGCTCCCGCCACGGCGCGCACGGCGAGGAGGACGGCATGAAGGCGATCCTGCGCGCGCTGCGGGCCGAGCTTGCGGCGATTTTCGGCGATCCGCAGATCCTGTCGGTGATGGTGGTGTCGCTGGCGATCTATGCGGTGATCTATCCCTATCCCTACCGGCCAGAACTGCTGCGCGAGGTGCCTGTGGCGGTGGTCGATCTGGATAACTCGGCCGGTTCGCGCCAGCTTGCGCGCGACATCGACGCCAGCGAAGCGGTGGCCGTCGTCGCCCGCCCGCCGACCATGGCAGAGGCCGAGCGGCTGGTCCACGAACGCCGCGCCTATGGCATCCTGCTGGTGCCGCAAGGCTTCGAGCGCGAGTTGCTGCGCGGCCGGCAAAGCCCCATCGCCATCTATGCCGACGCGAGCTACTTCCTGATGTATCAGAAGGCGCTGACCGGCATCGCCGGGCCTGCCCGCACCACCGGCGTGCAGGTGCAGGTCGCGCGCCAACTGGCCACCGGCACCAGCCGCACCGAGGCCCTGTCGGGCGCCAGCCCCATCGCACTGGTCGAAGTGCCGCTGTTCAACCCGGCCGGCGGCTATGCCACCTACATCCTGCCCGCGGCCTTCGTGCTGATCCTGCAGCAGACAATGATGATGGGCCTTGGCCTTGTCGCCACGCGCCGTGCGCCCTCGGCCGATCCGCTGCCGTGGCGGATGCTGGGCCGGGCGGGGGCGTGGCTGGGCCTCTATGCGCTGCTGCTGCCGATGTATCTGGTCGTGCTGCCTTGGGCCTATGGCCTGCCCTGGCTGGGCCATCTGCCGGCGCTGGCGACGCTGGGGGTGCCTTTCGTGCTCGCGGTCGGGTTCCTCGCGCAGGCCGTGGCCGCCGTGCTGCGCCGTGCCGAGATCGTGCAGATGGTGCTTCTGTCCTTGGGGATGCCGCTGTTCTTCCTGTCAGGCTTCTCCTGGCCCATCGAATCGCTGCCGCCCCTGTTGCGAGCCGCCGCCCAGGCCATTCCCAGCACCGCGATGATCGAGGGCTATGTCCGCAGCGCCCAGATGGGGGCCGGACTGGCCGAACTGGCGCCCCTCATCCGCCAACTCTGGCTTCTCGCGTTTGCCTATGCCGGAATCACCCTTCTGTTGCGCTTGGGCGCAAGCGGCTCGCGGCTTTCCGCAGCCCGGCCGGAAGGTCGGTCGCGGGAGGCGGGCGACGCCTTTTGAGGGCGTGCACGGAGGCAGGCGGCAATGGCTGGGGCACGGCCGATCCGGGCGCGGCCATGATCTCAGGACCAGCCGATGCCCAGGTCATCAGGCCCATAATTTCCATTGAAATTTGACCCATGTCACCCTTCCCCGACGCGGAGAGCGGAGAGGTTTTACGGTGTGATCCACATGGGACTTTTGAACGTGATCCGGAGGTTGCGGCTGCGGGAGAGGTTGCCGATACGCGAGATCGCGCGTCGCACCGGCCTGTCGCGCAATACGATCAGGAAGTAGCTGAACTCAGGAGCGATCGAGCCGTCCTTTGCCACGCCGGATCGGCTAAGCAAGCTTGCGAAGTCGCCGGTCCGTCCGACGGGACGACGTTCCGGCACGCCGACTAGCGTAGTCTGATCACGCCTCCGCCAGCATCTCGAAAAACCCGCCATCCTCGCTGGGGCGGGGGTCTTCCTTGAGATCGAAGATCACGCTGCCGACCACTGCGCGCCATTCCGAGGTGATCCTTTCGCTCCGTGCGGACCGCCGCACGGTGATGATGACCGGCGCCTTCGATACGAGTCTCGCCTGCATGACGGCTTCAGAGCCGCGCAGATAGCGAAGATGGGCCCAGAGGGCGAAGCGATCCTCCCAACCCTCGACGACGCCACCCATGTCGGTCTCGATCATAACGTAGGCCTGGAAGGTGACGCGCTGATTGAGCCGCCCCGCGTCCATTACAGGCGCACCCTGCGAAATGGCGCGAGCAGCGCATCGACGGCGAAGGGCAAGGCGGTTCCGGTGCCTGTCACCTGCCGATGCTCGTACCACTGCGTGACCAGCAGCAGCATGGCCTGGCGAATGGCGGCCGGCACATCGGTCGGCGCGCCGTAGCCGGCGGTGAAGGTGATCGCGGCGGGTCGACCAAAGCCTGAGACCGGACGCAGCAGGAGGCGCTGATCCTGCAGCTCGAATGCATGGATCAGCTCGCCCCCTTCGGCATCGGTGAATACGGCGCTGTCGATCACGGTATCAGGAAACGGCAGCCGGATAGGCCCGGTGACTGCGTTAAACTCCGCGCGCCAAGTCTGCGTGACGAGGCACCGGCCGAGGATCCCGGCCGGGCCGTCGAGCCAGGCCGTGGCCGCGTCGATGTAATGCTGGAGGAGGAGATCCTCGTCATCATGCGAGACGCGGGCATGCGCCTTGACCTCGGCCAGCATGATCGGCGGTGCGGCCGGTGGGGTGACGAGGACCAGCCGCATCAGTCTTGGGCCTTCCCATAGACGGCGCGGTCGACACCCTGTCCGGTGAAGGCGGCCTCATCGGGGCGCACCCGGTTGGGGTCGTTCCAGTCAATGGCGTTCTGCGCGGCCGTGGTTCCGGCGCGCGGATTGGCATCGGCGCTCTCGTGGCTCACGTCGACGGCGCCAGTGATTGCGGGTTCGATGATCGCGCCCGAGGTGTCCTCAAGCGCTGCCGCCGGCGCAGGATCAGCGACACCGTGGGTGCCGTTCTCGGTCGCAGTTGCATCGGCTTTCAATGCGGCATCAGTCTTCTTCACAGCCATGATGGCCTCCATTCGGACAAGAGGTGAGCGCCCGGCGTGCGCCGCCGGGCTGCTTGGCTCAGGCTGCGGCCATCCTGAGGACCCGCAGCATCTCGGGATTGAGCAGGCCCCCGCCCACCCGCTTGGTGGTGTAGAAGTGGACATAGGGCTTGTTGGTGAAGGGATCGCGCAGCACCCGCACACCGGTGCGGTCGACGATCAGGTAGCCGCGGCGGAAGTCGCCGAAGGCCAGTGGCATGGCTCCGGGGGCGACGTCCGGCATGGCCGCCATCTCGGTCACGGGATAGGCCAGCACGTTCTGCGGCTGCCCTTCGGTGAAGGAGGGCTGCCAGAGATAGTTGCCCTGGCCATCCTTCAGCTTGCGAATGCTGGCCAAGGTGTTGCGGTTCGCGACCAGGCGGGCATTCTGCGCCGCCTGACCGGGCAGCGAGTAGACCAGGTCGATCAGCTCGTCGGCGGTGATTGCCGTCGCACTCTCGGCGGTGATGGTCGGGATCGCCCCCCAAGGGTGGGCAGTCGCCTTCGATCCACCCTCGGCATAGGTCAGAACCCCCGACGGCTTGTTGACGCCGTCGCCCGCGACGAAGGCGATGCCCTCCTGGTAGGCGAACTCGGCCTCGATCTCGCTGGCGATCCACTGCTCGAGGTTGATCGCGGCATCGTCGAGCATCTGCTGGGTGGCGCCCGGATTGGCGTAGATCTCGCCAGGGGTGTAGTCGAGATGCCCGAACTGCGGCGTGCTGGTCTGCGGCCGCGGGGCGGTCTCGCCGACCCAGCCCGAGCCGAAGCCCTGGGCCGAGAAGAGCTTGCGGAAGCCTGCACCGGAGATCGTCTGGACGGAGGCGATCTGGCGCATGGGCGAGACCTCGACCAGCTTGTCGGTGATGGTGCGGTCCCATTCGACCGGCGCGAGATAGCCGCCCTCGGCATCGGCACCCTTGTTCAGTGCAGCCGAGACCTCGCCCTTGCGGAAGTGGGCGCGGAAAGCGTCGGTGTAGGCGGCATCGACCGGGCCGGCCGCCATCCCGCTGCCACCGATCCGCAGGGCTGCGATCTGCGCGGCCTGCGCATCCATGGCCGCCTGCAGCTCGCCGACGGCGGCGTTGATGCGGTCGACCTTATCGGCCCGGACCACGTCTTCCTGGCCCTTACGCAGGTCGGTCAGTTGGGCGGCGTGCTCGGCCTTGAAGGTCTCGATGCTCTTCTGCAGCTCGGCGAAGATCTGTTTCGGATCGCCGCTGGCGGCGTCAGCGCGCAGGGCGACGATCCCGCGCGGACGCGCAGGGTGGGACATCATGGTCATGGGATTACCTCTCAGGTGAGCGTCTGGATGAGGGACCGCGCGAGGGCGGTCCAGTCGTCGTCAGCGCGCGGCGTGACGGGCGCGGCAGCGTCCTGCGTGCCGCGGAGTTCGGCCAGGAGCGCGCGGCGTTCCGACCGGGGAAGGTTCTGGCGGGCGAGCAGCGTGTCGATCCGGCGCAGGGCGCTCGGGGCTTCGGGCTGCACGCCCCCATCACGGGTCACATCGGCGGCCAGGAACCCGTCAGCGAGCCCGGCCTCGACGGCTTCCGGGCCCGTGAACCAGCGTTCGCTGTCCATCCACTCTGCTGCGATCTCGGGATCGACGTCCGCCTTGGCGGCGTAGACCTCCGCCATGGCTGCATCGAAGGGGATCATCGTCTCGGCGGCCGCGGCCATGTCGTGGCGGTTGCCGATGGCGACCACCCAGGCGTTGTGGACTGGTCTGCCCCCTGAAAAGTGGTCCTCCCTGAAGTAGGCTTTTG
>NZ_SELD02000053.1 GCF_004923205.2 Paracoccus aeridis | reverse complement strand
GTTTCGATCCACGCCCCCGTGAGGGGGCGACGGCCGCTCCTGCTCCGGTCACGACTTCGCCAGTCAGTTTCGATCCACGCCCCCGTGAGGGGGCGACCCGAAGCGGTAGCCTTGCACGGCGCTCATCAGCGCGTTTCGATCCACGCCCCCGTGAGGGGGCGACCCGAGCCGGTGTTGTTCAGCAGGCGCGTTCCCTGTTTCGATCCACGCCCCCGTGAGGGGGCGACAGGATGTTGTAGGCGATCACGGCCGGATTGCGGGTGTTTCGATCCACGCCCCCGTGAGGGGGCGACGCTTGCGTTGGCGTTGGCTGGCTCGACAACCTGATGTTTCGATCCACGCCCCCGTGAGGGGGCGACGAGAAGGCGGGATCGTTCGGCAGCGAGATCGAGCTGTTTCGATCCACGCCCCCGTGAGGGGGCGACGGTCTGCGCTGAGGGGCTGGCTTCGGTCGAGATGTTTCGATCCACGCCCCCGTGAGGGGGCGACGCTATGGCCGAACAAAGCGATTGGGTTGCGTTTATGTTTCGATCCACGCCCCCGTGAGGGGGCGACGGCCCCCTGCCCTGCCAGGATGTGCAGCTTCGCGTGTTTCGATCCACGCCCCCGTGAGGGGGCGACTGCAGGGTGTTCCCGAGGCTCGTCGGGCTGGCAAGGTTTCGATCCACGCCCCCGTGAGGGGGCGACAAAAGGCGGGATCGTTCGGCAGCGAGATAGAGCTGTTTCGATCCACGCCCCCGTGAGGGGGCGACTCGAACCACCGTTCGAGCACGGCGAGACTCGTGTTTCGATCCACGCCCCCGTGAGGGGGCGACGGCTGGAGCGTGCCGAACGCCGGCTGAGGGCAGGGGTTTCGATCCACGCCCCCGTGAGGGGGCGACGGTCGTCGCCTTGATCTCGCGCTTCGTCTCGTCGTTGTTTCGATCCACGCCCCCGTGAGGGGGCGACATGGTTTGCCATGGTGGCCTCCACTGGTTCAGGGGGTTTCGATCCACGCCCCCGTGAGGGGGCGACGGCGCATCAAGTACACATTCGCCGGCCTGCGCCTGTTTCGATCCACGCCCCCGTGAGGGGGCGACCCGGTCTGCGCTGAGGGGCTGGCTTCGGTCGAAATGTTTCGATCCACGCCCCCGTGAGGGGGCGACGTGAAGGGCGCGCGCAGCTTGCGGATGTCGGCGAGGTTTCGATCCACGCCCCCGTGAGGGGGCGACGACACAGCGCGGCGTCCTTTTCCGCTCCGCGCATGTTTCGATCCACGCCCCCGTGAGGGGGCGACATGGGCATCTTGATGTGGAACTTGAATTCCGTCATTTCGTTTCGATCCACGCCCCCGTGAGGGGGCGACAGTTTGCCGCCGCTGTCACCGGCGCGGCTTGGGGGTTTCGATCCACGCCCCCGTGAGGGGGCGACGCGTGCTTTGGCCCGACTTGGGAGGCAGCCGGAATGTTTCGATCCACGCCCCCGTGAGGGGGCGACAGGCGTCCCGCTGGCTGGCGGCGTCGATGCAGTGGTTTCGATCCACGCCCCCGTGAGGGGGCGACCTTCGCGGCATAGTCGCGAAGTGCCGCATTATCGAGTTTCGATCCACGCCCCCGTGAGGGGGCGACCGGCGGCAGGCACGGTAGCGCGCGCGCGGATCAAGTTTCGATCCACGCCCCCGTGAGGGGGCGACGCGCCCTTGCGGCCAAGCACGGCATCACCGTCCCATGTTTCGATCCACGCCCCCGTGAGGGGGCGACATGAGGATCTTCCGCGCGCGCTTCTTCTCGCCGTTGTTTCGATCCACGCCCCCGTGAGGGGGCGACCGGCAGAGCTTCTACTGCTACGTCCCGATGCTGCGGTTTCGATCCACGCCCCCGTGAGGGGGCGACGCGTTCACAGGTGGCCCATGGCCGCACACAAGACGGGTTTCGATCCACGCCCCCGTGAGGGGGCGACACCCGCGCGTTCGAAGACGCCGAGCGGCTGGAGTGGTTTCGATCCACGCCCCCGTGAGGGGGCGACAGCTGGTGTATCACCAGCACCCAGAACAGCACCACGTTTCGATCCACGCCCCCGTGAGGGGGCGACC
>NZ_SELD02000005.1 GCF_004923205.2 Paracoccus aeridis | reverse complement strand
GCGGGCGCGGCGGCGTCGGGGGCGGGCGCGTCGGGTGCGGGGGTGGTGGCGGGCGCCGGGGTCGCCGCAGGCGCTGGGGTCGCGGCGGGCGCGGGCGCCGGATCGGTCGCGGTCTGCGCCAGCGCCGAGCCGGCCGGGATTCCCGCAAGAAGTGCCGCGGCGAGCGCGACGGACATCCGATAAGCCATGTCGTATCCTTTTGACTGCTGAGGCCTCGGCACGCTGCCTAGCACGCGGCCTTCGCCTTGTCAGGCACGGCCCTGCCGGCGCGCTTCACCTTTGCGTCGGGTATACGGGCTTGATCGGGCGGTGCGGCTGCGCGTGACGTATGGCCGAACTAAAAAGGACCGCGGAGACCGCGATCCTTTCCATGTTCCATCCCTGCCGGACTGGCCGGTCATCATTGCGGCGAAGGATAGGGCCGGGCTTCCATCACGTCAATTCCGACATGCGGGCGACCCTGTGCCGCTTGCGGCCGCGGACGTGTGCCGCTTGCGGCGGTGGCCCCGCCACCGATCGGACTGGATCGGCGCCGGCACGCCTGTATGGTCGGGCAGCGCATCACCAAAAGCCACGCGAGGCAGAGCCATGTCCCAAATCGTCGATCTGGAAGCCGGAACGATCCATGTCGGCGGCTGCGGCGACGGGCATGCGACGCCTGAGAAGATGCTGCTGAGATACGCCAACAGGCACGGGCTGATCGCCGGCGCGACCGGGACCGGCAAGACGGTGACGTTGCAGACGCTGGCCGAATCGCTGTCGCTCGCAGGCGTGCCGGTGTTCCTGTCCGACGTGAAGGGCGATCTCGCGGGCATGGCGCTGGCGGGGGGCACCGATCCTAAGCTGGCCCAGCCCTTTGCGGACCGCGCGGCGACGATCGGCGTGGATCTGGACTACCAGCCGTTTCCCGTCACCTTCTGGGACGTGTTCGGCGAGAAGGGCCACCCCGTCCGCAGCACGCCCGCCGAGATGGGGCCGCTGCTGCTGTCGCGGCTGCTGGACCTCACCCCGGCGCAGGAAGGGGTGATGAACATCGCCTTCCACGTCGCCGACGAACAGGGGCTGGCCCTGCTGGACCTGTCCGACCTGCAGGCGATGCTGGTCTGGGTGGGCGAGAACGCGTCCGAGCTTCGGTTGCGCTACGGCAACGTCTCGGCCGCGTCGATCGGGGCGATCCAGCGCGCGCTCCTGGTGCTGGAAACGCAGGGCGGCGACCAGCTGTTCGGCGAGCCGGCGCTGGAGCTTTCGGACCTGATGCGGGTGGATGCGTCGGGCAAGGGGGTGGTCAACATCCTCGCCGCCGACCGGCTGATGCAGTCGCCGCGGCTCTATTCCACGTTCCTGCTGTGGCTGCTGTCGGAACTGTTCGAGCAGCTGCCCGAGGTGGGCGACCCCGAAAAGCCGAAGATCGCGTTCTTCTTCGACGAGGCGCACCTGCTGTTCGACGACGCCCCCGACGCGCTGGTGGACAAGGTCGAGCAGGTCGCGCGGCTGATCCGGTCCAAGGGGGTCAGCGTCTGGTTCGTCTCGCAGAATCCGGCCGACGTGCCCGAGGCGGTGCTGGGACAGATCGGCAACCGCGTGCAGCACGCGCTGCGGGCATTCACCGCCAAGGACCAGAAGGCGTTGCGGATGGCGGCCGAAAACTATCGCCCGAACCCCGGGTTCGACACCGCCGAGGCGATCCAGAGCGTCGGCACGGGCGAGGCGGTGACCTCGTTCCTGCAACCCAAGGGCGTGCCCGGCATCGTGCAGCGGACGCTGATCCGCCCGCCTTTGTCGCAGATGGGCGTGATCGCGGACGCGGAGCGGGTGCGGATCATGGCGGCCTCGGCGTTGGGCGCAAAATACGGCCGCCGGCTGGACCGCGAATCGGCCAGGGAAGTTTTGGCCGCCCGCGCGAACGAAGCGGGCGAGAAAGCGCAGGCTGGCGTCGCGCCGGGAAGGACCGGCAAAGGCGACGACGACCTGTTCCGCATGGACCCGCCCGGAGAGACCCATTCCCACGGGCGCCGCTACAGCCCCGGCGACGGCGCGGGCCCGGCACGCGGCCGGGCGACGGGTTCCGGCAGGCGATCGCAGAGCGATTCGATCGCGACCACCTTCGGCAAGAGCCTCGCGCGCCAGCTTGGCACCAAGGCGGGCCAAGCGCTGGTGCGCGGGATCCTGGGATCGCTGTCGCGCGGCCGCTAGCCTCGATGGCCGGTCATCCCAGCATGCCGATGCGCGGGGTTGCGGGCGCGGCGGCCCGTGCCGCGGCGCGCGTCTCGGCCAGCACGGCGATCAGCAGAAGGATGTGGCGTTTCAGGTCGTATTCCGCCGCGCCAGCCAGCCGCGCGTCGTTCAACGCCGCCTCGATCGTCCGCAACTGGCCCAAGGGTGCGCCGACCTCGGGAACCGTTTCGCATTTCAGCAGTTTCGGCAGATCGCGGTTCCGGTTCCAGCCGGATTGCCCCAGCCGCGCGGCGCGGATCAGAAGCGCCGGGCGTCGCAGCGGCTCGGGCGCCTTGGGCGCGGCGTACGTCAGGGGAAACGGGACGATGTTGTCGCTGGTCATGGCGGCATGCTCCGGGTTGTGTGCGGGCAGTGTCGCTGCGGGCGGTGCGCGTTGCGCGCAGGCCTGATGCGCCGCACGGCGGGGCAACAAAACTTTAGGGTTTGTTAGCAAATAACCACGCATCTGGGCCGCGGCCTGTCTTTTTCGACAGGTCGAGGTCACTACCCAAGTGCCGCCTGCGATCTGGGGCGCAGCGGCATCCAGCGTGCGAGGGAAGACAACCATGACAATCCTGACGGCCGACTTCAGCGTCTGCGCGGCGATCGCGACCCTGCCGGAGCTCGGCAGGATCGGGGTCGACGCCGCCGGGACGGCCGGCCACCTGACCAACCTCACTCCCGCGGGCACTGCCATGCCCGCACCGCGACCGGCGGCCCTGCCGGCTGCCATGCCCGACGACGCGCGCCTGTACCTGCGCCACGTCGAGGGCGGCGAATCGATCCGGGCGATCGCGCGCGACACGGGCTGCCACGCCTCGACCATCCTGCGCCGCATCCGGCGGTTCGAGCAGCGCCGCGACGATCCTCTGCTGGACGGGGCGGTGGACCGCAGCCGCGCCACCCCTCAAGGTCTGGACACGCAGGCGGGGCGCGGGTCCGACTGGACGCGCAACGAGCTTGACCAGGCGCGCCGGATCCTGCGCCGGTTGGCCGAGCCGCGCGCGGTCATGGCGGTCGCGGCGGGAATGGAAAAGGCGATCGTCATGCGCGACGATATCCGCCTTGCGGTGCTGGACCGCGCGCTGGCCGAACGGATGGCGCTGATGGGCTGGGTCGCGCTGTCGCAGAGCGGCCGGATCACGCGCCACGTCATCACGCCCGCCGGACGGGCGGCGCTGAAGAACCTTGTGGCGGCGCGCGGGCGGACGCTGCCGGGCTTCGACGACTTCACTGACGCGCAGCCGGTGCAGCCGGAAACCGCGGGGCAGGGGGCCGTGCCCGAACACGGCTTCGCAGAAGGCCCGGCCCCGTTCGACCACGCCGAGCAGCATCGCGTCTGGGCCGACCGCGAGATCGAGGACCCCGAAACCGGCGAGCGGCGCCGCGCCCGCGTCAACCTGGCCGAAAGCCCGCTTCTCGTCCTCGCGCGCCGGCGCGGGGCCGACGGGAAGCCCTTCCTTGATGCGGGCCTGGTCGGGGCGGGCGAGCGGCTGCGGGAGGATTTCGAGCTGGCGCAGATGGGCGCGCGGGTCACGCAGAACTGGGACCGCTTCATGACCGCGGGGATCGACAGCTCACCCCATGCCGGCGGCCGCCACGGCGGCGGCTCCGAGGGCGCGCGCGACCGGGTGGCGGCGGCGCTGCGCGACTTGGGCCCCGGCATGGGCGACCTGGTGCTGCGGGTCTGCTGCTTCCTCGAGGGGATCGAAATGACCGAACGCCGGCTCGGCTGGTCGGCGCGGTCGGGCAAGATCGTCCTGCGCCTCGCGCTGATGCGGCTGGAACGGCACTACCAGGAACGCTACGGCAGCGGCTCGCCGCTGATCGGCTGACGGTGGACGCAGCCTGCATGATGGGAAAAGGGCGCCCGAAACGGCGCCCTCCCGAAACATCGTCCCTTGCGGATCAGGCCGCCTTGGCGCTGTCGCGCAGGTAGGACAGCACGTTCTCCGGCGAGCTTTCGCCGTAAGGATCCTCGGGGTGGTCGTCGCAGCGGCCCGGTTCCTCGAACACCGCCTCGACCACGCCGTCGTCGATGATTGCGGCGTAGCGCCACGACCGCGGCCCGAAGCCCAGGTTGTCCTTGCGGACCATCATGCCGACCGCGTCCGTGAACGCGCCCGAGCCGTCCGGAATCACCTTCACGTTTTCCAGCTGCTGCGACTTCGCCCACTGGTTCATCACGAAGCTGTCGTTGACCGACAGGCAGTAGATGTCGTCGACGCCGAGATCGGCCATCTCCGCGGCCGATTTCTCGAATCCCGGCAGCTGGTAGGTCGAGCAGGTGGGCGTGAACGCGCCCGGCAGCGAGAACAGCACCACGCGCTTGCCCTTGAAGTAGTCGCTCGTGGTCAGTTGCTCCCAGCGGTAGGGATTGGGGCCGCCCACGGCCTCGTCGCGGACGCGGGTCTGGAACTTCACCTCGGGAAGCTTGTCGCCGACTTTCATGATCTGGTCCTTTCCGGTTGGCGCCGCGGCCGGATTGCCGCAGCCGAATTGCCGCAGTGCGGCATCGCGCATGTCATGCCGGGGCGCCCGGCGTTGATCAACCCCCGGAAAACCATTACGTCAGGGCTTAGATGCCGGAATGTCCCGGAAGGACAGTAGTCGATGACCGACCGCCCCGTGAGCCCCGAAGCCGCCGCCGAAACCGCTGCCGACCAGCCCGCCGCAGCGGCCGCGCCGGTCCTGCGCCGGCATCCCGAAAAGGCGCACCGGCCCGACCAGTCGCAGCCCAAGAAGCCCGACTGGATCCGCGTCAAGGCGCCGGTGAGCCAGGGCTACAAGGACACTCGCGACATCCTGCGCAAGAACCGCCTGTCCACGGTCTGCGAGGAAGCCGGCTGCCCCAACGTCGGCGAATGCTGGAGCCAGGGCCACGCCACCATGATGATCATGGGCGAGATCTGCACGCGGGGCTGTTCGTTCTGCAACGTGGCGACGGGCCGGCCCGACGCGCTCGACGTGTTCGAGCCGGGCAGGGTGGCGCACGCCGTCCAGACGCTCGGATTGAAGCATGTCGTCATCACCAGCGTGGACCGCGACGACCTGGACGACGGCGGCGCCGACCATTTTGCGCAGACGATCCGCGCCATCCGCCACCGCGCCCCCGACGCGACGATCGAGGTGCTGACGCCCGACTTCCTGAAGTCCGTTCCCGGCAGTCTTGAAAAGGTGGTCGCGGCGCGGCCCGACGTGTTCAACCACAACCTGGAAACCGTGCCGGGCCTGTACCCGACCGTCCGGCCCGGCGCGCGCTATTTCCATTCGCTGCGGCTGCTGCAGCGGGTGAAGGAGCTGGATCCCTCGATGTTCACCAAGTCGGGGATCATGGTGGGCCTTGGCGAGGATCGCCAGGGCGTGCTGCAGGTCATGGACGACATGCGCGCGGCCGACATCGACTTCATCACCATCGGCCAGTACCTGCAGCCATCGCCCAAGCACCACCGCGTGGACCGCTTCGTCACCCCGCAGGAGTTCGCGGGCTACGAGAAGTCGGCCTTCGGCAAGGGCTTCCTGATGGTGTCGGCAACCCCGCTCACCCGGTCGTCCTACCACGCGGGCGACGACTTCGCGCGCCTGCGGGCCGCACGGCTGGCCCGGCTGGCCGGGGCGTGACGTTCGTCTGACTGGCGGTTGGCGCTCACCGGACCGGCGCCTGGCGCTTGCACGGTCGGGCGGCAGACGGTATCGCTGGGCCGCGCCTGAAGCAGATCGGCGCCCGAGTGGCGGAATGGTAGACGCAGCGGATTCAAAATCCGCCGCCGCAAGGCATGTCGGTTCGAGTCCGACCTCGGGTACCAGCGCGCGACCATCCGTCCGTCCCGGAAAGGGCAGGGCGGGCCTTGACCGGCCGATGCGCGGCATTCCGTCCGGCCACGGACCTGCATGAAAACACGACGATCTTTCCGATGCGCGGGAACAATCGGCAGAGGGCGGGGTTGGTCTGCATCTTTGCAACATCGCGACCGAAAGGAACATCGCCATGGCCAACAACTACACCGCCACGGACGCCAAGAACGACCTGAAGGACACGGCGAACAACGTGCAGAACGACGTTCGCGAAGGCATGGACAAGCTGTCCAGCGGCGCCCGCGACGCGGCGGAAAACCAGGGCCTGAACGCCGACAGCCTGAAGAAGACCGCGTCGGACGCCGTCGACCAGGCCAAGGCGAAAGGGCAGGAGTACCTTGAAACCGCGCGCGAGCGTGGCGCCGAATATGCCGACCGCGCCCGTTCGGAAGCGGATCGCCTGTACCGCGCCGGCGAGAAGAAGGTGGGCGAGGTCGCGCACTACGCCGAGGACTACTACGACGAAGTTTCGGACATGGTGCGCCGCAAGCCCGCGCAGGCTCTCGGCATCGCCGCGGGCGTGGGCTTCCTCGTCGGCCTGATCCTCGCGCGTCGTTGATCCGATGTTCGATTACGCGAGGAACATGCAGCTTGCCCTGACGGACACTGCCCGCCGCACCGCCATGAAGGCGGCCGGCGGCGCGGTGATCGCGCTCGGGGCGGGCTTCCTGCTCGCCGCGCTCTGGACGTTCCTGGCGCGTACCCTTGGTTGGGGTCCGCTGTGGGCGTCGCTGGCGATCGGGGTGCTGTTCGTCGTGATCGGACTGATCGTCATGAGCAAGGGCGGGCAGGTGAAGCACCCTGTCCCGTCCACCGACGAACTGCGCGCCGAGGTGGAGACCCGCGTGAGCCTTGCAGCCGATGCCGCGCTTGAGAAAGCGCGGGCCACGGCGAACGAGGTGGTCGACACGGTCGAGCACAAGGTCAACACGCTGGTCGACACCGCCACGGTCAAGGCGCACGACTTCGCCGATGCGGCAGAGGCCAAGGTGCACGGCTTCACCCGAAATGCGGTCGGCACGGCTGCGTCGAAGGTGGGGCTGACGCCGCAGTTCTTCAGCAGCGCGCAGGAGACGCTCGAGACCGTCAAGTCGAGCAACGCCGTCACGATTCCCCCGCTGATGGCCGCATTCGCGGCTGGCGTCGCGCTCGCGTCGCGGATCCAGTCCATGCGGCACCGTGACGACGATTACGACCACGGCGATCGGTATTACGACGATCGGTACGACTACGACGAAGACGACGACTATTGACCGGGCATCATCCGGCACCAAAAGGAAAAGGGCCGCGCGATGCGGCCCTTTTCACATTCAGGCCGGCCGGGCGTTCAGCCGTTGGCCTGTCGGATGCGCTCGGCGGCTTCCTTGTCGTAGGTGACGCCCGCCTTGTCGAACAGCTGGTCGAGCTCGCCCGACAGCGTCATCTCGGTTACGATGTCCGACCCGCCGACGAACTCGCCCTTGACGTAAAGCTGCGGGATGGTCGGCCAATCGGAGAAATCCTTGATCCCCTGCCGGATGTCCGCGTCGGACAGGACGTTCACGTCCTGGAAGGCGACGCCCATGTAGTTGAGGACGCTGGCGACCCGGCTTGAAAACCCGCACTGCGGCACTTCCTTGGTGCCCTTCATGAACAGCACGACTTCGTTGCCGTCGATGATTTCCTTGATCTGCGTGGTCGCCTGGTCGCTCATGGTCGGTCCTTTCGGGGATGGGTCAGTCGGGCGCCTTGGTGGTCAGCGCCAGCGCGTGCAGCGCGCCGGCGGGTCCATCCATCCGTCCCTTGAGCGCGGCGTAGACCGCGCGCTGTTGCTGGACGCGGTTCTGGCCGCGGAAACTTTCGTCGATGACCTCGGCCGCGTAGTGGTTGCCGTCTCCGGCGAGGTCGGTGATGGCGATCTTCGCCGCGGGAAAGGCGGCGCGGATCAGGTCCTCGATATCCTTGGCCTCGATCGGCATGGGGTGATCCTTCGTCATCGGCTGCGGACGATGTAAGCAGGCTGGAACGGGCCGACAAGAGGATGCGGGACGCGCTGACGGGGGCGACAGCAAGGATGTGAGCATCGGAAGATGTCCCATGTGATCGTTGGAGCCGTGCCGTCTTGGTCTCACGTTGGACACGGCGTCGGCCGAGGTCGGCGGAAATCGGGACCGGCCCTCTGCGGACCAGATGGATGCCGGGGGATGACAGATCAGCGTGACCGGAGAGCGGCAGCGAAGCGGCCTTGCGATGCCCGGGCAAGCGCGCAGGTGCGGGACGAATCGAACGCGGTCAGCCCTGCGCCGGCTCCACCAGGCGAAGGGGTGCGCGGCTCAGCTCGTTGCCCGCGTCGGTCGCCTTGCGCAGCAGCACGAGCAGGGTGGCCCGCTCCGATTCGGTCAGCCCCTGCAGCATCGACCTTTGCGCGCGCAGGACCGCCGCTTCGATCGCGTTCAGGATGGCATCGCCGCTTGGGGTCAGCCGCAGGGTGCGGGCGCGGCGGTCGGTTTCGGACACCGTGCGTTCGAGGTAGCCCCGCGTCTCGAGCCGCGAGATCACGCCACCGATCGTGACCCGGTCATAGGCGATCAGCCCCGCCAGCGTCGCCTGATCTATCCCCGGATGGTCGCGCAGCGTGAACAGCGCCGCATACTGCACCTGCGTGAGGTCGAATCCCTCGGCCGCCGTCTCGGCCGTGAAGGTCGACACCGAGATCTGGTGCAACCGGCGGATGAGGTGCCCGGGAAGATCGTGCAGAGAAGCCATCGGACCTGTCGCTGATGCCGGCGGGTGGCGGAGACCAGCCAAGGCAGGGTTTACCCGAGTTATGCGTGTCTTCCGGCCTGGGCAAGGGGACGGCAGCCCTGCGCATGGCCGAAGCACCGCCGCCCCGACCTCCGGGGCAAGCAGAATGTGGGATGGTGTCGCTGGTCCTCGTTGACAGGCCGATATTGATAAGCATACTTCGTTTCCATGGAGCTTCGGAGGGAGGGGTTTTCATGGACAGCGCCATGCAGCCGGAGGATACGCCGGAACTGCGCGAGCTTTATCGCGGCTTTCAGGCAAACAACCTCAACCCGCTCTGGACCCAGATCGGCGACCTGATGCCCTCGCATCCCAGGCCGCGGGCGGTGCCGCATGTCTGGCGATGGGCCGACCTCTATCCGCTGGCGCAGCGGTCGGGCGACCTGGTTCCCGTCGGGCGGGGCGGCGAGCGTCGCGCCATCGGCCTCGCCAATCCCGGCCTCGGCGGGGAAACCTATATCACGCCGACGCTGTGGTGCGCGATCCAGTACCTCGGTCCGCGCGAGACCGCGCCGGAACATCGCCACAGCCAGAACGCCTTCCGCTTCGTGGTCGAGGGCGAGGGGGTGTGGACCGTGGTGAACGGCGACCCCGTGCGGATGAGCCGGGGCGACTTCCTGCTGACGCCCGGCTGGTGCTTCCACGGGCACCACAACGACTCCGACCACCCGATGGCGTGGATCGACGGGCTGGACATTCCCTTCAGCTTCCAGAACGACGTGGGCTTCTTCGAGTTCGGCAGCGACCGCGTGACCGACTACGCCACGCCGCAGTATTCGCGGGGCGAGCGGCTGTGGTGCCATCCGGCCTGCGCCCGCTGTCGGGACTGCGCAACACCGTCGCGTCGCCCATCGGCGCCTATCGCTGGGAACACACCGACCGCGCCCTGACCGAGCAGTTGCTGCTGGAGGAGGAAGGCCAGCCCGCCACCGTCGAGCAGGGCCATGCCGCGGTGCGCTATGTCAACCCGACCACGGGCGGCGACGTCATGCCCACGATCCGGGCCGAGTTCCACCGCCTGCGCCCCGGCACCCAGACCCGGACGCGGCGCGAGGTCGGCTCGACCGTGTTCCAGGTGTTCGAAGGGCGCGGGGCCGTGGTGATGAACGGCCAGACCCACAAGCTGGACAAGGGCGACATCTTCGTCATCCCCAGCTGGGTTGCGTGGTCGCTGCAGGCCGAGACGATGTTCGACCTGTTCCGCTTCTCGGACGCCCCGATCGTGGAGCGGCTGGAGTTCCATCGCACCCTGATCGAGGACCAGACCCGTTGACGGTTCCTTCAGCCGCCGACACGCCAGCGGCAGGCGGTCCGGCAGCGGGCAGTTCCGGCGAGGAACGTCACCCGTCCGGCATCCCGGCGGACGTCCTTGGCGCGGCCCGTGCCGCACTGCGCGAACGCCAGGGGCAGGGCGCCCGCTATGACGCGGACGCCGCGCCGGCCGCCGATCTGGCGCTCGCCCGGCTGGGCACGGCCTATCTCGCGCGCAAGCTGAACGAACTGCCCGACGCCGCCCTGTCGCAGCCCTCCGCCCGACCGGGCTGGAGCCGCCGCCGCGTCATCGCCGACGTGGCGTTGCAGGGCAGGGCCATCGCCCAGGCGCTCGAGATCGCGACCGCCCGGCCGACCCACGAACACGCCGCGACCGGCCCCGAGGCGCTCGACCTGGCCGAGACGCTGCCCGCGCAGGCGCTGCGCAACCTCGTGGCCCATGCGGCGGTGCATCTGAACGTCGTATGGCGCGACCTGACCGACGCCGAATGGGACGTGACGGTGCCCGGCCTGGAAGGCGCAGGAACGGCACGCCGGACCGCGGCCCTGCGGGCCCGCGCTGTCTGGCGCGGCGCGCTCGACCTCGGCAACGGCGCCCGGCCGGGCGACCTGCCGCCTGAGTTCCGGGACGACGCCGGAATGCAGCACTGATCGGATCAATGGGGAGGACCAGAATGAAAGCCAGATTCCGCGCCGCGCTCGCGGCACTTGCCCTGTCCGCAGCGGGCCTTGCCCCCGCTGCCCAGGCCGGGGACTTCATGGTGACGCTGCTCGGCACCGCCAGTCCGGCCCCGCGCCCTGACCGCTCCGGTCCCTCGACGCTGATCGAGGCGGGCGACCAGAAGGTGCTGATCGATGCCGGGCGCAACGTGCCGGTGCGGCTGTGGCAGCTCGGCGTGCCGATCGGCAGGCTGGACGCCACGATCCTGACGCATTTCCATTCTGACCATACCGCCGGCCTGCCCGACATCTGGCTGACCGGCTGGATCGCCACCCCTTATGGCGGTCGCAAGGCACCCTTCCGCGTCATCGGCCCGACCGGCACGCAGGCGCTCACCGACGGGCTGAAGACGGCCTATGATGCCGACGTCCAGATCCGGCTGGTGGACGAGAAGAACCCGCCCGAGGGGATCGAGATCGCGACCACCGAGTTCGACCAGGGCGGCGTCATCTTCGACCAGGGCGGGCTGAAGATCACCGCCTTCGAGACCGACCACGGCGAGCATATCAAGCCCAACTACGGCATGGTGGCCGAATATGACGGCCGCAAGGTCGTGCTGTCGGGCGACACCACCTTCGATCCGCGCGTGACCGAGCAGGCGAGGGGCGCCGACCTGCTGATCCACGAGCTGGGCACCGCGCATCCCGACCTGTCGCAGCAGGACCACGCCCGCCGCGTGCTGGCGCATCATGCCACGCCCCGCCAGGCGGGTGAGGTCTTTGCCGAGGCGCAGCCGAAGCTGGCGGTCTTCACCCATCTGGTGATGCTGTCCGACAAGGCGCACCCCGCGCCCAGCCTGTCGGACATCGTCGCCGAGACGCGGCAGACCTATGGCGGGCCGCTGATGATCGGCGAGGACCTGATGACCTTCGACATCGGCCGCGACGGTGTTGCGAGCTACATCCGCGACTGATCGCACGAACCAACCGCAAAGGACCCCATGATGACCCGGACGCTGTTTCCCTCGCCCGCCTGGCCCACCGTTCCCGTCAAGGGCGAGGATGCCGCCTATCCCGTGCATCGCGTGTTCTGCGTGGGGCGCAACTATGCCGCCCATGCCGCCGAGATGGGCGTGGAGGTGGATCGAGAAGCGCCATTCTACTTCACCAAGTCGGCGCTGACGATCCTGCCGGGCGGCCAGACCTTCCCCTATCCGCCCGGGACCGAGAACTTCCACTACGAGATGGAGCTGGTGGTCGCCATCGGCAGCCCGGCCTTCCGGGTGTCGGCGGACGCGGCGATGGACCACGTCTATGGCTATGCGGCGGGCTTCGACATGACGCGGCGCGACCTGCAGCTGGCCGCCCGCGCCAAGCAGCGGCCTTGGGATCTGGGCAAGGACGTCGAGGGCTCGGCCGTGATCGCGCCGATCACCAAGGCGGCCGATTTCGGCGCTGTGGGCGACCAGCGCATCAGCCTGACCGTGGACGGGGAGGTCCGGCAGGATGCGCACCTGTCGGACCTGATCTGGACGGTCGCGGAGCTGGTCGCCGACCTGTCGAAATACTACCACCTCGCGCCGGGCGACCTGATCTATACCGGCACGCCTGCGGGCGTCGGCGCGGTCGGCCCGGGCGCCGTGGTGCGCGGCGAGATCGACGGGCTGGACCCGGTCGAGCTGACGGTGGGACAGCCCGAGTGATGCGCTTTCACGGCTTCTTCCGCTCGTCCTCGGCCTATCGCTGCCGGATCGCGTTCAATCTCAAGGGCATCCAGCCGGACACGGCCCATGTGAGCCTGCGCCGGAACGAGCAGCGTTCGCCCGGCTACCTCGCGCTGAACCCGCAGGGGCTGGTGCCGGCGCTGGATACGGGCGAGGGCGTGCTGGCGCAGTCGCTGGCCATCATCGAGTGGCTGGACGAAACCCAGCCCGGCCCGAAGCTGCTGCCTGCCGATCCGATGACGCGGGCGCAGGTGCGCGCCTTCGCGCAGGTCATCGCCTGCGACATCCATCCGCTGCAGAACCTGCGGGTGCTGAACTACCTGGAAACGACCTTCGGCGCCGACCAGGAGGCGCGGGACGAGTGGTGCCGCACGTGGATCGCGCCGGGGCTGGAGGCCTGCGAGGCGATTGCCGCCGCACAGGACCATGGCGGCGCCTTCGCCTTCGGCGACACGCCGTCGCTGGCCGACATCTGCCTGATCCCGCAGATGTTCTCGGCCGACCGCTTCGGCCTGCCGCTGGACCCCTATCCGCGGCTCAACGCCATCCGCGCCGCCTGCGAGGCACTGCCCGCCTTTGCCGAGGCGCACCCGGCCCGCCAGCCGGACGCCGTCTGACATCATGATTTCTCAGGGAGGAGAAACGATGACCTTCACCACCATGACCCGCCGGGCGATGATCGCCGCGGCATTGGCCACCACCGCGCTGGCAACGGGCGGCCTGGCCGACGCCGCTCAGGCGCGCGAGCTGCGCATGGGCCTGATCACGCCGCCCGCCCATGTCTGGACGCAGGTCGCCAACCGCATGGCCGAGAAACTGCCCGAGGCGACCGGCGGCTCGCTGACGCTGGCGGTCTTTCCGGCCGGGCAGCTTGGGGTCGAGCCCGAGATGTTCCAGCAGATGTCGGGCGGGCTGCTGGATGCCGGGCTGATGACGGCCGCCATCACCAGCCTGCGCGCGCCGTCGCTGCAGGGCTGGTTCACGCCCTACCTGTTCGCCGATGTCTCCGACGCGATCGACGCCGCCGACACCCCCGCCGCGCAGGAAATGCTGAAGGAGCTGGAACAGGCGGGGCTCGTCGGCCTGGGCTACACCTTCGCGGGCCAGCGCCACATCCTGATGAAGGACGCGCCCGCGACCTCGCCCGCCGACCTGGCGCAGAAGAAGGTCCGCATCGTGCCCTTCCCGGCCATGAAGACCTGGTGGGAGGCCGTCGGCGCAGTGCCGACCCCGGTGCAGCTGACCGAAGTCTACCAGGGCCTGCAGACGGGGCTTCTGGACGGCATCGACATCGATCTCGACGCGCTGGTCGGGTCCAAGTTCAACGAGGTCGCCAAGGGCCTGACGATCACCAACCACATGCCTTTCCCGGCCGTGCTGGTTGTCAGCCGGACGACGTGGGACAGCCTCTCCGAGGAGGAGCGCACCGCCTTCAACGAGGTCGCGCAAGAGGCGCTCGCCTGGGGCTCGGACCGCCAGATCGAGGCGGAAAAGGCCAACCTCGCCGCGCTCGAGGGGCAGGTCGAGATGGTCACGATGGACAACGGCAAGGAAGCCTTCGCCGCCGCCAACGAGGCCGTGCAGGCATCGTTCGCGGGCAACGACCTGATCATGCGCTTCCAGCAGGAGGCGCAGGCGGAATGAACCCGCTTTCCGCCCTGTCGCACGGTCTGGCCCGCGTCGAACGCTGGGCCAGCCGGCTGCTGGTCGCCGGCTTCGTGGCGCTGATCGTGTCCAACGTGGCGATGCGCTATGTCCTCGGCCGGCCACTGGTCTTTGCCGAGGAACTCGCGGCAATCCTGCTGGTCTGGCTCGCCTTCGTGTCGATCTCGATCTCGATCCACGACCGCGCGCAGATCGGCGTCACGCTGCTGACGGACCGGCTGCCCGCGCCGCTGCGACAGGCGGTGGACAAGGTGGTGCTGGCGCTGGTTGCGGCGATGCTCGCGGTGCTTCTGTGGTTCTCGGCCAAGTGGGTGAACTCGCCCGCCGTGGACTTCGAGCAGATCATCACCACCGGCTGGGCCAAGGCGCCGTTCTTCTGGATCGTGCCGGTCTTCTGCGTGACCGCGCTGGTCCACGTGCTGGCCGACCTGTGGGAATCGCTGACCACCGGCCGCGGGATCGAGATCGCGCAATCGAAGGGGCTGGAGATATGACGGGCCTTTCCTTCGCCGGCCTGATGCTGGCGGGCATGCCGATCGCCTTCGTCCTGCTGGGCGCGACGCTGGTCTTCGTGCTGATGTCGGGCAACCCGGCGATCCTGAACTCGATCCCGCAGATCCTGTTCGGGTCGGTCGAGAACTTCGACCTGCTGGCGATCCCGCTGTTCGTGCTGCTGGGCGAGATCATGAACGAAAGCGGCCTGACCCGCCGCATCATCATCGCCGTCCGGGTCTGGCTGACGCGCGTGCCCCACAACCTCGTCATCGTGAACCTGCTGTCGAACCTGGCGCTGGCGGCGATCATGGGCTCGGCCACGGCGCAGATGGCGGTCATGACCCGCGTGGTCGTCCCGGAGATGGAAAAGGACGGATACGACCGCGGCTACGCCACCGGCTTGACCGCGAGCGCCGGCCTGCTGGGCCCGATCATCCCGCCCTCGATGGTGTTCATCATCTACGGCGTGATCGCGCAGGTCTCGATCGCCGAGATGTTCATGGCCGGCATCATGCCGGGCATCGCGCTGTTCCTGCTGATCCTCGTGATCGCACTGTGGCAGGCGGGCCGCAACCTGCAGAGCGGCCATCCCGGCGCGCCGCTGCCCACCGGCTCGCGGATTGCGGCGACGATCCCGGGTCTGGCCACCATGGTCATCCCGCTGGTGATCGTCGGCGGCATCAGCGCGGGGGTGTTCACCCCCACCGAAAGCGCCGCCGTCGCCATCTTCGTCGCGCTGCTGTTCGGCGCGGTGGTGTTCCGCGAACTGCCGCTGAAGAGCATCCCGGTCATCATCGACCGCACGGTGACGAACACGGCGATCGTGCTGTTCCTCATCATGGCCGCGAAGGTGTTCGGCTGGGTGCTGACCTTCAACCAGGTCCCGCAGGGTGTCGCGGCCTTCATCGCCTCGCTGACGCAGGACCCGACGATGTTCATGCTGCTGATCGTCGCGGCGCTGATGGTCGTGGGCATGTTCCTCGACGGCATCGCCGCGCTCATCATCCTCACCCCGATCCTGCTGCCGGTGGCCGTGAACAACTATGGCATCGACCCGATCCAGTTCGGGGTGATGATGTCGCTGACCCTGGTCCTGGGCCTGCTGACGCCGCCCGTGGGCACCGGACTTTACATCGCCGCGGCGCTGTCCGGCATCCCGATCATGCGGCTGTCGCGGATCGTGCTGCCCTATGTCCTGGCGACCATCGCCGTGATCCTGCTGGTCGTCTTCCTGCCGTGGATGGTGCGGCCGTTCTGACGGCCGCGCCCTGAACCCCTGAACCCGCGTCCGGGCCGCACCGTCGACCCGATGAAGGAGATCTGTCATGTCCCGACTTCCCGTTCTGATCGCCGGCGGCGGCATCGGCGGCCTTGCCACCGCCATCGGCCTTGCCGGGAAGGGCATCGGCTCGCTGGTCCTGGAACGGGCGCCGCAACTGGGCGAGATCGGCGCCGGCATCCAGCTTGGCCCGAATGCCTTTCACGCCTTCGACTATCTGGGCGTGGGCGACACGGCGCGCGACATGGCGGTCTATGTCGACCAGCTGCGCCTGATGGACGCGATCTCCGGCGACGAGATCACCCACATCCCGCTGGACGACGCCTTCCGCGCCCGCTTCGGCAACCCCTACGCGGTGATCCACCGCGGTGACCTGCATGCCGTGTTCCTCAGGGCCTGCAGCGATCATCCGCTGGTCGGATTGCGGACCTCGGCCGAGGTCACCGACTACCGTCAGGACGGCGAGACCGTCACCGCGATCCTGAAGGACGGCGAGGAGGTCCGGGGGCGCGCGCTGATCGGCGCCGACGGGCTGTGGTCCAACGTCCGCCAGCGGGTCGTGGGCGACGGCGCCCCGCGCGTGTCCGGCCACACCACCTATCGCTCGGTGATCCCCACGGAGGACATGCCCGAGGAACTGCGCTGGAACGCCGCGACCCTCTGGGCCGGGCCGAAATGCCACATCGTCCATTACCCCTTGAAGGACTGGAAGATGTTCAACCTGGTGGTGACCTATCACAACGACGCCCCCAGCCCCGAGGCGGGTGTGCCGGTGTCCAGCGACGAGGTCCGCAAGGGCTTCGAGCATGTCGCCCCGATCGCGCGCCAGATCATCGACCGCGGCCGCGACTGGAAGCGCTGGGTGCTGTGCGACCGCGACCCGGTGATGAACTGGGTGGACGGGCGGGTGGCGCTGCTGGGGGACGCGGCGCATCCGATGATGCAGTATTTCGCGCAGGGCGCCTGCATGGCGATGGAGGATGCCGTGGCGCTGTCCGCGACGTTCGAGCGCCACGGCGAGGACATCGAGGCCGCGCTTGGCGCCTACCAGGACCTGCGCCGCCTGCGCACCGCCCGCGTGCAGTTGCAGTCGCGCGAGATCGGCCAGCACGTCTACCACCCCGCCGTAGCCCATGCCGAACTGCGCAACGCCGTGATGCGCGCCCGCGGTCCCGAGGAATGGTTCGACGAGGTGGCATGGCTCTACGGCTCGACCGGGCTCGAGGGCGCGGTATCGTTCGAGACACGGGGAAAACCGGCCCGACCGGCGGTTTGATCCGGGCGGCCTTGGTCCCGAACGGCGCACGATCTACGGTACTGACGAGGATCACCGCGGCGCTAAGGGGCGACGGGGGTCCGGCGCACTCAACCATCCTGGGTCGGAGCTCATCCGAATATCGGGCCTGACAGGGCAGGGGCGTCGGCACGATTGCGATCTGCGCCATGATCGGCGCCGTGCGCTTCTCGGCGTTCTTCAGCACGACGAAGAAGCGGCCGGCGCACTCGATCATCGCGGTGACGTTGGCGGGACTGAACGTCGGGCGAAACAGCGTTGATCGGCTTTTCAGTACCCGAGCCGCTTGCAACGGACGACGACATCGGCGGTACCCGCAGCGGATCCTGATCGGGAGCCAGCTCGTGCCGCATTGTGGCCCGTAGCCCGCGCCCTGTGCCACGAGGCAGCGCATCATAGATCGGCCAACACGCGCTTTGGATAATTTGTATTATGTAATATACATATCCTGCCGTCGTCGCGAACTCCGGTTTCACGTTGCACTTGGCATCGGCTAGGATGACGCGCAACGCGCAGCCGTAAAGACGAGCATCGAAGATTTTATGACAGTCCAGACACGTTGTCCTGTGATATTCGATCTCGACGGGACGTTGGTCGACAGCGCGCCGGACATTCACGCCAGCGTCAATGCCACGCTGCGCGATGCTGGCGAGCGCACCCTGACGCTCGACCGCGTGCGCAGCTTCATCGGCGGCGGCGTCGACATGCTGTGGGCGCTGATCGCGTCGGATCTCGGGATCGACCCGGCCGAGCGGTCGCGGCTGATCGCGGCGTTCATGTCGCGCTACCATCACGCCACGCAGCTGACGCGGCTGTTCGACGGCGTCCCCGAGGCGCTGGAGGCGCTGGCCCGCAGCGGTCATCCGCTCGGGATCTGCACCAACAAGCCCCATGCGGCGACGATGGCGGTGCTCGATCATTTCGGCCTCGCGCCGATGTTCGGCGCGGTCGTCAGCGGCGACAGCCTCGCGGTGAAGAAGCCTGACCCGGCGCCGCTGGTCGAGGCCTTCGCGCGGCTCGGCGCAGATCCCTCGCGCCCGCGCGGCATCTTCGTCGGCGACAGCGAATTCGACGCCAACTGCGCCCGCAATGCCGGCGTGCCGCTCATCCTGTTCATGGGCGGCTACCGGCACGGGCCGGTCGCGTCGCTGCCGCATCACGCGCAGTTCGACGACTTCTCGACGCTGCCGGCGCTGGTTGCCGAGACGATGGACAAGTTGATCGCTTGAACCCCGGCCGCCGACACACGATCTTGTCCCCGACCCTGACACACCGGAGCCCACGCATGGACCTGCGCCAACTCACCCCGGACCTCTCCGTCTCGCCCCAGATCCAGCCGTCCGAGGTCGAGGAGCTTGCGCGCGCCGGGTTCCGCACGCTGATCAACAACCGGCCCGACGCCGAGGTCGGCCCGGACGAGGACTCGACCGCGATGGCCGAGGCGGCGCGGCGTGCGGGCATGGCCTACCACCACATCCCGTTCAATCCCGGCCAGGTTACGCCTGACATGGTCCGCGACTTCGCGGCGGCGACCGGCGGCGCGGGACCGGCCTTCGCCTATTGCCGCAGCGGCAATCGCTCGGCGGTGCTGTGGGCGCTGACCCAGGCCGGCGAGCGTCCCGCAGGCGAGATCCTGCGGATCGCCGCCGATGCCGGCTACGACCTGTCCGGCATTGCTCCGATGCTGGACAGAAAGGTCTGAAATCAAGGGACAAGAACCAGGAGTTACGGTCATGTCGCAAGGAAAAGGGCCCTTGGTCTCAAGCCCTTCTCCCAGTCAACGGCCGCTCAGCGGGCCGTTTCGCGCACGACCTCGCCACGCGGGTTCAGCTCGACCGTGACCGGCTCGCCGGCCGGGTTGACTGCTTCCGCCAGGGTGCGCGGACCGGCCCGCAGGATCGTGCCGGGCTGGGTGTAGCCCGCGCGGTCGAGCGCGGCGCGGGCCGCAGCCTCGTCCAGCGCGGGCCGCACGTCGCCGTTGCCCGCGGGGCCGCGTGGACGGTCCCCGCCCCGATCAGGGGACGCATCCCGATCCGGCCCCGCCCGCTGATCCTGCGGGTCGCCGGCTTCGGCGTCCGGTCCCGCGCCATGCCGCCGCCCTTCGCCCCGGTCGCCGTCGCCGTCCGGTCTGCCATGCTTCCCGCCGTCCGGCTCCCCGTGCTTGCGGTGCTTCTCGCGATAACCCTCGCCGTGCGGGCCGCGGGGCTCCGGGCGCTCCATCTCGCCGCGGCCGAAGCGTTGCAGCGTGCCGTCGTTGCTGAACCCGGCCCGTACCGCCTCGCCGTCCGCATCCTTGCCGCCCACCATCACGCCTTTCGGCGAGATCATCACGCCGGTCACGGTCGCGATCTCGCGATAGATGGCCGCGTCCCGCACCGCCTGCGGAACCAGGCGCGCAACGACGTCGGCGGGCAGGCCCACGTCGTCGTCGGTGCTGCGGACGCCGCGCAGGGCGCCGTCGCGGCCGATCATCGCCTCGGCCTCGACGCCGCCCGGCAGGATGCCGCGCACCCGGTCGCCGCGCCGCCCTTCCGACACCTCGGCGTCGGTCATGCCGAGCTCGGCCACCGCCGGAGGCACCTGCACCCCGGCGCGTTCCGGGGCGGCGGCGGCGCCTTGCGCGGGCGCAGGCTGGCCGGCTGCCTGCCCTGCCTGTTGACCGGGACCGGGTGCGGGGGCCGCCGGGGCCGCAGGCGCGGGCGGCGTCACGGTTGGCGCCGTCTGTGTCTGGGCCGCCACGCCCATCGGAGTGGCAAGCAGCGCCAGCGCGGTCAGCACGGCGGTGGAGTTCGCGGGTCTCAGTCGCATAAAGTTCATCCTTCTGCATCCGCCGGCTGCGTTGTTTGCGACCGGCCATGCAACGGGACTTACCCGGCGCTACGCGAACGAAAAGCCAATGGCTCGTTCGGTTTCCGTTTGGCATCATCGCGCGAAAGACACGACCATGCCGCCGCGCCTTTTCCTGTTGATCCTGATCGGCGCCGCCGCGGCGCTGGTGCTGCTTGGCGCGGCGGTGGGCGGCTGGGACCGGCCATCGCAGCCCCGCCTGCATCCCGCAGGCCATGTCGCGCACCACCACCACCACCGCCCGCCCCCGCCCTCGCCCCCTTCCCCGCGGATCGCGCAACCGATGATCGCGCCCGACGACGCCGGTCCCACCTTCCCGGTCGTATCGCTGCGCGAGGCCGTCAGGGTAGCGTCCGGCCGGTATCGAGGCCGGGTCATCGGCGCCGCCCTGTCCCGTCCGCGACCGGAGGAGGCCGCGCGCGGGGTGCAACTCGTCTATGTTCTGCGGCTTCTCACGCCGGAACAGGACCTGCTGCTCGTCCGGATCGACGCGCGCGACGCCTCGTTCCTCGAGGCGGCGGGCAACGACCTCGTCCGCGCGCGGCGCGGCACCGGAAAGGACTGAACGATGCGCTGCCTGATCGTCGAGGATGACCCCGCGCTGTCGTCCCAGCTTGCCGCGTCGATGCGCGAGGCCGGCTTCGTCTGCGACCTGGCGGCCGACGGCACCGAGGGCGAGTTCCTGGGCGCGACGGAAGCCTACGACGTCGCCATCCTCGACCTCGGCCTGCCCGGCATGAACGGGATCGAGGTCCTGACGCGCTGGCGCGGACAGGGGATCGCCCTGCCCGTCCTGATCCTGACCGCGCGCGGCGACTGGGCCGACAAGGTCGCGGGCTTTCGCGCCGGCGCGGACGATTATGCCGTAAAGCCGTTCCGGCTGGACGAGGTCGTGCTGCGCGCGCAGACGCTGGTGCGCCGCGCGGCCGGCCACGCCCAGGTGGTGCTGACCGCTGGTCCGCTGCGCTTCGACACGCAGATGTCGGTCGCCACGCGCGACGGCGTGCCGCTGAAGCTGACCGCATTTGAATCGCGGATCCTCGCCTATCTCATGCACCACCAGAACCGCGTGGTGACCCGGACCGAGCTCTCGGATCACCTGTACGACGCGGGCGCCGATCGCGATTTCCGCTCGCTCGAGGTCGTGATCGGCCGGCTGCGCCGCAAGATCGGGGACGGGCTGATCGAGACGCGGCGCGGCGAGGGCTATGTCCTGAACGCCGGGCCGCGCTGATGCCGCGCATCGCCGATTCCATCCGGCTGCGGCTTCTGGCGCTCGCGGCGGTGTGGCTGACCGTCGCGCTGCTGGGCGCGTGGGTGGTGATCGGCGGCGTGCTGGAGCGGTTCGTCACCAGCCGTTTCGATGCCGACGCCGCAGCCATCGCGGACACGCTGATCGCACAGGTTCAGGTGGACGACACCGGCCGGGCCGTCGTGGCGAACGGCCCCGCTGATCCGCGGTATGGCCTGCCGCTGTCGGGATGGTTCTGGCAGGTCGACCGGGCCGGGCTGCCCGTGGCAAAGTCGCCGTCGCTCTTCGACATGCAACTGAACCCCGGCGCTGCCCCCGCCATCGGAGCGACGGGCACGGGACCGGAGGGAGAGGCGCTGCGGGTGACGACCCGCCGCTTCACCGTCCCGGGGGTCGACGACGCGCTGACCGTCACCGTGACCGCCCCGCAGGCCGAAATCGACGCGGCGCTCGGCCCCGTGCGGCAACCGCTGGCACTGTCGCTGGTGGTGCTGGGGCTCGGGCTTGCGGCCGCGACGCTGGTGCAGGTGTCGGCGGGTCTTGCCTCGCTCACGACGATGGGACGCGGGATCAAGGCCGTGCGCGAGGGGCGCACGCCCGCCATGCCCCTGCCCCGCGTCGCCGAGCTGCGCCCCGTGGTGGCCGAGCTGAACGCGCTCGTCGACCGGAACGCCACGGTGCTCGCGCGGTCGCGCGAACACCTCGGGAACCTCGCGCATGCGCTGAAGACCCCGCTCGCCGCGATGGCGAACACGCTGCCACCCGGGCATCCGGGGCTGCCGCTGGTCAAGCGGATGGACCGTCAGATCGACTGGCACCTGCGCCGCGCGCGCAGCGCGGGGGCGGGCCTGCCGCGCGGCGCGCGCACGCCCGTCGCGGCCGTGATCGACGACATCCTGCTGGTACTGCGCCATCCCGCCGCGGACAGAGGGCTGTTGGTCACGGTCGATTGCGCGTCCGCCGCCACCTTCGCGGGCGACCGTCACGACCTCGAGGAAATGATCGGCAACCTTCTCGACAACGCCGTGAAGTGGGCCGCGGCCCGGATCGACATCACCGTGCGCGCGAGCGCCGGCGAGGTGGTCGTCGCCATCGCCGACGACGGGCCGGGCATGGCCGACATCGACCATGCGCGGGCGCTGTCCCGCGTCGGGCGGCTGGACGAGACGGGGGCCGCCGGGCACGGGCTGGGGCTGGCCATCGTCCACGATCTCGCGGCGCTGAACGGCGGGCGGTTGCGGCTGGACCGCGCGAAGGCGGGCGGGCTGCTGGCGGAACTGACCCTGCCGGGCTGACGCCGCCTCTTCAGCGCCGCTGCGCGAGGTAGTGGCGCACCGCGGCAATGACGTGGCGGAAGCGGTCGCCACCGAGATGCTTGCCGCCATACCAGCGCGTCACGACGATCAGGTGGTCGTCGAGCCCTTCGCTTTCCAGCATCCGCAGGATGATCGCGCCCGCGCCCGCCTCGCCGTCGTCGGCCTTGATCCCCTCGCCGCCGATCCGCGCGGCCCAGCTGTTGTGGGTGGCCTTGGCAAAGCGCCTCGCCTTCTTCAGCTCGGCCAGCGCCGCGGCGATGTCGGCCTGCGAGCCGACCGCGCCGCCGGACACGGCATAGGTCGATCCGCGGTCCGAGATGATCCTGTCGAACGTCGCCAGCGCCATTCCGCTCTCCTTCCCGCCCGTCTTGTGCCGGCGGGCGATCGGGGGCAATACCGCGCCGCCGAATGTTGCCCACCGGAAAGCAGGTCCCGATGCTGGCCTTTCTCGACGCCCGACTGGTCCTGCTGTCAGTTCCCAAGACCGGCACCACGGCGCTGGAAGTCGCGCTGCGCCCCCACGCGGCAGCCGTGCTGACCGGCCATCCCGGCCTCAAGCACATCGAGCTGCGCGCGTTCCAGCGCTTCGTCGCGCCGGTGCTGGACCGGACCGGCGCGCCGCGGTTCGAGACGGTCGCCGTCCTGCGCGAGCCGGTGGATCGGCTGAAAAGCTGGTATCGCTACAACAGCCGCGACGAGGTGATCGGCCGCCCCGACAGCACCGCCAAGGTCAGCTTCCAGACCTTCGTCGAAGGGTTCCTGTCCGACGAGCAGCCGCCTTACGCGCGGATCGGGCGGCAGTCGTGGTTCGTCCAGCCGCTGCCGGACCGGCCCGGCGTCGATCACCTGTTTCGCTACGAGGCGATGGACGCGGTCCTCGCGTTCCTGTCGGAGCGCCTTCGCCGCAAGATCGCGCCCGCGCGGATGAACGTGTCGCCCGACGCGGACACCTCGCTCGACCCGGCGCTGGAAGGGCGGCTGCGCGCCGCGCTGGCGGATGAGATCGCGCTGTGGGAATCGGCGCGCTGCTGACGCGGCCGGATGAGGCGGCGGGGTCACAGGCCTGCCGACGGGCCCGGAAGCCTCAGCCGTAGAGCTTCGCCGCCCTGTCCTGGAACGCGCGGACGATGCGGTGCATGGCCTCGCTGAAGACGACGCCGATCACGCGGCCGAGGATCGGGTTGCGGAACTCGAAATCCACGAAGAAATCCACCTTGCAGCCGCCTTCCGGCCGGTCGGTGAAGGTCCAGCCGCTGTGCAGGTGCCTGAACGGGCCGTCGAGGTAGTCGGTCTCGATCCGCTTCTCGTCCGGATACAGCGTCACCCGGCTGCCGAAACGCTCGCGGAAGACCTTGAAGCTGATGACGAGGTCCGCCTCGATCACCTCGGCGCTTGCCGGGCCGCCGGCAAGCGGCTGGCGCGACCGGATCCTTGCCGCGCTGTTCCACGGCAGGAACTCGGGATAACGTTCGACATCGGCGACCAGATCGTACATCTGCTGCGCCGTGTATGGCAGGTTCCGGCTTTCGGCGTGGTGGGGCAAGGCTTTCTTTCCGCGCTGGGTCGGGGCCGGTCTTAGCAGCAGGACGAAAGGCTTCACAACATGATCTGGCTGTTGCACGCGGCCCGCTGGGTCCGCAATCCCCCCTCGGCGGGCAGGGTCAAGCTGGTGCTCGCGATCGTCGCCATCGGCATCGCCATCGCCAGCATCGAGCACATGGGCTGGTGGCCCGAGTGGGCCACGCAGGATCGCATGCAGCACCGCGCCCCGCCGCGCTGACAACGGCGGCGCGCGGCTGTCCGGCGCGTGTTACAGGCCCGTCCCGGCGAAGGTGTCGCAGTGGACCAGCTCGCCGCTGTCCATCCCGCGGCGCAGCCACTCGCTGCGTTCGGCCGCCGAGCCGTGGGTGAAGCTGTCGGGCATGGGGGTGCGGCCGGCGCTTCGCTGCAGCATGTCGTCCCCGACGGCGCGGGCGGCGTTCACCGCCTCGTCGATGTCCCCGGGCTCGATCGTGCCGAAGCGGTCGCTGGCATGGCGCGCCCAGATCCCGGCGAAGCAGTCGGCCTGCAGTTCCGTCATCACCGACAGGCGGTTCGCATCGGCCCCGCGCACGCGTGCGCGCAGCTGGTTAACCCTGGGCAGGATGCCCAGCTGGTTCTGGACGTGGTGCCCGACCTCGTGCGCGATGACGTAGGCCGCGGCGAAATCGCCGCCCGCGCCCATCTGCTGGCCCATCACGTCGAAGAAGGTCGTGTCGAGATACAGCCGTTCGTCGCCGGGGCAGTAGAACGGACCCATCGCCGCGGACGCGCTGCCGCAGGCGGACTGGACCGCGCCCGAGAACAGGACGAGCGTCGGCAGCCGGTACTCGACGTTCGCCTGTGCCGGAAGCACCTGGGCCCACACCTCCTCGGTGTCGGCGAGCACGACGGACACGAACTGCCCGACCTCCTGTTCGGCCTGCGTCAGCTCCCGCTCCTCGCCCGGCGCCATGGTCTGGGTCTGCTGGACGATGGGCGAGATGTCGACGCCGAAGAAATAGCCGACCGCCAGCACCACGAGCGTGCCGACCACGCCCAGGCCCCCTGCCCCGCCGACGCCCATGCCGCGCCGGTCCTCGATGTTGCTGCTCCCGCGTCGCCCGCGCCATTCCATGCTGCCGTTCCTTCGATGCGCCCGGCGACCCTGACGGCGGGTCCCGGCTAAACCTCTGTCGCCGCTAGCGTTACGTGGGGTTGACGCGCCCCGCAAGGCGGTCGATCCAAGGGCGCCGGGGTCAGGACCTCCGCCACACAACGCCGAAAAGGGGGTCGCATGTTCGACTGGGTGCTGTCGGTCATCGAGGGTTGGGGTTATCCCGGCATCTTCGCGCTCATGCTGCTGGAAAACATCTTTCCGCCGATCCCGTCCGAGGTCATCATGCCGCTGGCCGGATACCTGTGCGGCACCGGGGCGCTGTCCTTCATCCCGACGGTGCTGGCGGGCACGCTGGGGTCGGTCCTGGGCACGAGCTTCTGGTTCTGGCTGGGCCGCTCGGTCGGGTCCGAACGGCTGAAGCGATGGGCGGCCCGGCACGGGCGCTGGATGACCGTGTCGCCCGGCGACATCGACAAGGCACAGGGCTGGTTCGCGCGGCAGGGCGGTCTTGCCGTGTTCTTCGGGCGCATGGTGCCGGCGGTGCGGACGCTGATCTCGGTCCCGGCCGGGATCGTGCGGATGCCGTCGGGCCGGTTCCTGGCCTTCACCGCGGCCGGCAGCCTTCTGTGGACGCTGCTCCTCGCGGCGGCCGGGCTCGTGCTGGAAAGCCAGTACACGCGTGTCGCGGATGTGATCGACCCGATCTCGACCTTCGTGGTGGTCGCGATCGTCGCGTACTACATCTACCGCGTTGTGACGTGGAAGGCGGAATAGGATCATGATCGCACCGGCCGGAATGACTCCGCGCGGGATCGCCGCGTCGGCGGGGCTGGGATCGGCGCTGCTGCTGGCGGCGGCGCTGGCGTTCCAGGCGGCGGGCTATGCCCCGTGCGAGCTGTGCATCCTGCAGCGCTGGCCCCACCTGGCGGCGGCGCTGATCGGTGTCCTGATCCTCGTGGCGGGGTGGAGCCGGGCGCTTGCCGCGCTGGGGCTTCTGGCCGCGCTGACGGGCACGGTTTTCGCGGTCTACCACGTGGGCGTCGAATGGCAGTGGTGGGCGGGGCCGACCGCCTGCTCGGGCGGGGTGGGCGATCTTGCGCAGCTGACCACGGCCGAGCTGATGGCGCGCCTCAACGCCGCCCCGGTCGTCCGCTGCGACCAGCCCGCGTTCGTGTTCCTGGGCCTGTCGATGGCGGGCTGGAACGCGCTCGCCTCGGCCGCGCTCGCCGCCGTCTGGGCGATGTCGTTCGAGGCCCCGCGCGCCCGCCCAATCCGCTGATTTTGCTGGGCGGTACGCCGCCCACAAAGGCCGTTCCGGTTGAAACCACGTTCGGTGGGTGTTAGATCATACGCCAACAAGATATAGAGGCGCAGCCCCTTGGCCGATCCCACCGACACCCCTGACGACCTGCCCGAAGACGACACCCCCGGCAGCCCCATCGCGGCCGGTTCGGGCGAGCCCGCGACCCGCGGCGTGATGCCCCATGACGGGCCGGTGATCGACATCGCGGCCGAGATGAAGACGGCGTATCTCGACTACGCCATGTCGGTGATCGTCAGCCGCGCGATCCCGGACCTGCGCGACGGGCTGAAGCCGGTTCACCGCCGCATCCTGTTCGCGATGAACGAGACCGGGAACACCTTCGACAAGCCCTACCGCAAGTCTGCCCGCCCGGTGGGCGACGTGATGGGCAAGTACCACCCGCACGGCGACGCCTCGATCTACGACGCGCTGGTGCGGATGGCGCAGGACTTCTCGATGTCGCTGCCGCTCCTGGACGGTCAGGGCAACTTCGGGTCCATGGACGGCGACCCGCCCGCGGCGATGCGCTACACCGAGGCGCGGATGGCCAAGGCTGCGAACTGGATGCTGGCCGACATCGACAAGGAAACGGTCGAGTTCCAGGACAACTACGACGGCAAGGATCGCGAACCGTCCGTCCTGCCCGCGCGGTTCCCGAACATGCTCGTCAACGGCGCGGGCGGCATCGCCGTCGGCATGGCCACGAACATCCCGCCCCACAACCTGGGCGAGGTGATCGACGCCACGCTGGAACTGATCGCCGACCCGGACCTGTCGACCGAGCGCCTGCTCGAGATCATCCCCGGCCCCGACTTCCCGACCGGCGGCATCATCCTCGGCCGCTCGGGCGCGCGCAAGGCTTATCTGGAAGGGCGCGGGTCGATCATCGTGCGCGCCCGCACCCGCATCGAGGATATCCGCGGCAACCGGCAGGCCATCGTGCTGGACGACGTGCCCTATCAGGTCAACAAGGCGACCTTGGTCGAGCGGATCGCGGAGCTGGCCAAGGAAAAGAAGATCGAGGGGATCAGCCACGTCCAGGACGAATCCAACCGGCACGGCGTGCGGCTGGTGATCGAACTGCGACGGGATGCGACCCCCGACGTCGTGCTGAACCAGCTCTACCGCTTCACGCCGATGCAGACGAGCTTCGGCGCCAACATGCTGGCGCTGAACGGCGGCCGCCCCGAACAGCTGACCCTGCGCGGCTTCCTGACGAACTTCATCACCTTCCGCGAGGAGGTGGTGGCCCGCCGCACCGCGTTCGAGCTGCGCCGCGCGCGCGAGCGCAGCCACATCCTATGCGGTCTTGCCGTGGCGGTCACCAACGTGGACGAGGTCGTGGCGACGATCCGCGCCTCGGCCGACCCTGCCGACGCGCGCGAGCGGCTGATGGCACGGCGCTGGCCCGCCGCGCAGATCCTGGAATACCTCAAGCTGATCGACGATCCGCAGCACCCGGTGAACGAGGACGGCACCTACAACCTGTCCGAGGCGCAGGCCCGCGCGATCCTGGAACTGCGGCTGCAGCGCCTGACCGCGCTCGGCGTGCAGGAAGTCACCGACGAGCTGCGTGCGCTCGCCGACGCGATTCGCGACTACCTCGCGATCCTCGCCTCGCGCGAGCGGATCATGGGCATCATCTCGGACGAGCTGCGCGAGGTGAAACAGCTCTTCGCCGTCCCGCGCCGGACCGAGATTTCCGAGTGGTCCGGCGACATGGACGACGAGGACCTGATCGAGCGCGAGGACATGGTCGTCACCATCACCTCGGGCGGCTACATCAAGCGCACGCCGCTGGCCGAGTTCCGCAGCCAGCGCCGCGGCGGCAAGGGCCTGTCGTCGATGGCGACCAAGGACGACGACGTGGTGACGACGCTTTTCGTCGCCAACACCCACACCGAACTGCTGTTCTTCACCACCGACGGCATGGTCTACCGCCTCAAGACCTGGCGGCTGCCCCTCGGCGGGCGCACGGCCAAGGGCAAGGCGCTGGTCAACATCCTGCCGATCGACGGCGGCACCTCGATCGCCGCGCTGATGCCGGTCGACGCGCCCGAGGACGAATGGGACGGCCTGCAGATCGTGTTCGCGACCTCGGACGGGGACGTGCGGCGCAACGCGCTGTCGGATTTCACCAACGTGAAGTCGAACGGCAAGATCGCCATGAAGCTGCCCGACGACGTGAGCCTGGTCGATGCGCGGATCGCGGACGAGGATGACGACGTCATGCTTGTCACGGCGATGGGCCGGGCGATCCGCTTCCCGACCACGCATGTCCGCATCTTCAAGGGCCGCGATTCGACCGGCGTGCGCGGCATCCGGCTGGCCAAGGGGGACCGTGTCGTCAGCATGTCGATCATCCGCCATTTCGAGGCGTCACCGGGCGAGCGCGCTGCCTACATCAAGATGCGGCGCGCCGTGGAAGGCGCGCTGGACGACGGCGCCGAGCCGGACGAGGACGAGGACGTCGCCGAGGCCACGCTGACGCAGGAACGCTATGCCGAGATGAGCGCGCACGAGGACCTCATCCTGACCGTGACCGAACGCGGCGCAGGCAAGCTGTCCTCGGCCCACGACTATCCGGTGCGCGGGCGCGGGGGCTTGGGCGTGATGGCGATGGATCGCGGCATGCGCGGCGGGCAGCTGGTCGCGTCCTTCGCCGTGACGCTGGACGACCAGATCATGCTCGCCACCTCTACCGGGCAGTCGATCCGGGTGCCGGTGGACGGGATCAGCTTCCGCTCGCGCACGGCGGGCGGGGTCCGGGTGTTCAACACCGGCAAGGACGAGGTCGTCGTCTCGGTTGCGCGGGTCGCCGAAGGCGCCGCCGAGAACGGCGTGCTGGTGGAGGACCAGACCTCGCCCCCGGAAGGCGACCCGCCCGCTGAGGAGTGAGGCACCGTCTCGCGCCGACAAGGTGAAGCAACCGACGCCGGGCCGCATCACGCGCCCGGCGTCCTGCGTTTGATCGGGTCAGCCGGGCAAGCTCTGCGTCAGTTCAACCGCGCCCTGAAGCGCCCGCCTCGCCAGCGGCCACACGCGCGCGTCGAGGGTATCGTTCAGATGCGCCATGCGCGTGGCGGGCCGGCCGTTCAGGCGTGAAGTCGGTGACGAGCAGCGGCCCATTGCGATGCTGTTGGCCGTGGCCCCGGTCGCTTCGAGCGGCGGTGCGCCCCTGACCACCACCCGCATCTGCCCGTCACCGCCCGAACGGGCAATGCGCCGGCCGCCCGTGCGCCGTGGCCGAAGACGTAGGCGGTGGATCCCGCCCGACAGCTGCGATCCGTCAGTATCCCGCCGCCCTTGTGTCAGGCAGGATGGACGGGTTCATGCGAGCAAGGCGTCACCCCCGTCGCCGCCTCGAAGGTGCGCGCTGCCAATGCTCGCGTGAGCGCCGCGCCCCCTGCCCGTTCCATCTATCCGTCCCGGACCTCAGCCCCTGCCGTCCCCGCCGCCGTCCCCATCCGCATCGCCGTCCCCGTCTCCGGGCGCGTCCTCGAGGCCGCTCGACGAGGCCCCCGCGATCCGCGGATCGAGCGCGTCGGGTTCCTCGCCCTTCCCCACCGAACGCGGGGCCGTCGCCCTCGGCGCCGCTTCCGCCGGCGCGGGGACCTTCGGCACTCCGCGCGACGACGACGCCAGCGGATCGGCGAGCTTCGTCAGATCCTCGACGTTGCGGATGGTGACGTCGCGGTGGGTGTAGGGGATCACGATCTCCTCGCGTTCGAAGCGGTCGATGATCTGGTGGCGAATCTCGGTCTGGACGCCCATCCCCTGGTTCACGTCCGAGATGATGGCGCGTATCTCGAAGTTCAGCCCGTCCGCCCCGAAGCCCGTGAACAGCACCGAGGGCGCCGGGTTGATCAGGACGATGGGCTGGTCCTCGGCGATCTCGGTCAGGATCTGCGTCACCTTGCGCGTGTCGCTGCCATAGGCGACCGTCACCGGCACGATCACACGTCCCTGCAGGCTGCCGCGCGTCCAGTTCGTCACCGGCTGCGAGATGAGGTCCGAGTTCGGGACGATGATGTTGGTCCGGTCGAAGGTCTGGATCTGGGTCGAGCGGACCGAGATGCGGCGGACATAGCCCTCGGCGGTGCCGACGCGGATCCAGTCGCCAAGCGCGATCGGCCGCTCGATCAGCAGGATGATGCCGCTCACGAAGTTCGACACGATGTTCTGCATGCCGAAGCCGATGCCGACCGACAGCGCGCCCGCCACGATGGCAAGGCTGGACAGGTCGATGCCCGCCGCCGTGATCGCCAGCACCGACGCCAGCATGATCCCGACATAGCCCAGGCCCGACACGATGGCGTTCTGCCCGCCCGCGTCGATCTTGGTGCGCGGCAGGATCGAGGTCCGGAACGCGCCCTGGATGAACCGCGTGAGGGCGTAGCCGATCGCGAACACCACCAGGAACATGACGATCCCGCCCGGCGACAGCCTGATCCCGCCCAGGGACACGCCCTGCCGCAGCCGGGTCCACCCCTCCAGCAGGTCCGACACTCGCGCGCCCCAGATCAGGGCGAAGACCGGGATCGCGGCGATGACCAACGCGAACCCGATCAGGACCGGCGCCAGCGCCTGACGTCCCTTGCCCTGGTCGCGCGCCAGCAGCGCATACACGTCGATGATGAATTCCTGCAGCAGCATCAGCAGCCCGAGAAGCGCGAGGCTGTCGATCAACGGCCACAGGATGCCGTTGGCCATGCTGTTGTAGCCGACGAGCGCCAGCAGCACGACGATCACCGCCACCGGGCGGACCACCGCGCCGGCCAGCGCAACGATGCGGACCTGATAGCTCGGCTGCTCGCTGCCGTCGTATTTCACGGCCCGGCGCAGCGTCGATCCCAGCCGGAACAGCAGCAGCGCCGCCAGCGCCACCAGCGGCGTGTGCCACACGCCCGAGGTCGCGGGCGCGAAGTTCATCGGCACGGTCGTCGCCGCATCCATCGAGGTCGAAGGCCCCACCGGAACCAGCGCGCGCGAGACGACGACGTGCAGCGCCACGACGGCGACCAGCAGGTCGGCGTTTAGCTTGGCGCGGCAGCGCGCCTCGTCCGGCATCTTGACCGGCGCCAGCCCCTGCGCGGGGAAGAACCGGTCCGACAGCCATCGCCCGGCGAAGAAGGCGAAGGCCGCGACCGGCAGCGCAATCAGGATCGGCCGGCCCCATTCCCCAAACAGCCCGGTCAGGTCGGCCGCACGGACCGCGAGCCACACGCCCAGCGTCGGCAGCACGATCTGGCCCAGCGAGGCGAGGAACACGATCGCGTCCCGGGAATAGTCGCTCGACCGCGCCGACAGCCGCGAGGGAAGCTGCGCGATCCAGCGCCAGCCGTAGATCAGAAGAAGCAGCGCCGCCACGACGTAGCCCAGCACCGCGGGGGCGCGGGCGCGCCAGTCGCCCCTGGACGCGGCATCCAGCCGGTCCGACATCTCGTCGCCCAGGCCCTGCGCCAGCGTGACCGTGTCGCGCGCGGCCGTGGCCCAGCTGGACGGCAGCAGCGGCGACGGGGACAGCTGCATCAGTTCCGAGGTCTGACGCTCGCGCTCCAGCGCGTCGATCGACTGGATGATCCCGGTCGCGCGGCTTGCCGCCTCGACTGCCTGAAGGCCGGGCGCCTGGAGCTCGGACAGGCTCGCGTTCAGCTCGGCCCGGCGGGCGGCCACGTCCGGCGCCTCGCTTTCCCCTTCGGCCGGAACGGGCCCCAGCGCGGCGATCTGTTCGCGGACGGTGCCGATGCGCGGCGCGTTGACGTTCTGCGCGGCAAGGAACCGCTCGCGCCATTCGACCACCTGCTGGCGCAAGGCCTGCAGCTGCTGGCTGTTCGGCGTGCCCGCTTCGACCAGATCCTCGATCTGCCTCGCCTGGCGGTCCCAGGTCGTGTAGTCGGGCGCGGCCGGGGCGGCCGCCGCATCCTGCGCCCGGGCCGCCCCCACCGGAGCAAACGCCGCCGGCGCGACGACCATGCAGGCGATCTGCACGAACACGAGGGTGAGGGCCGCGGCAATCGCGGCCCGCGAAGCTTTCAGGGTCATGCGCTTCAACCCTCGGTCACGTCCGGAAGCTCGGCCCGACCTCCATCCAGCCAGCGCGGCACGGGCAGTCCCCGCTCGCGCAGGAACTCGGGGTTCCAGAGCTTCGTCTGGTAGCGCGTGCCGTAGTCGCAAAGGACGGTGACGATGGTGTGCCCCGGTCCCATGTGCCGGGCCAGCCGGATCGCGCCCGCCACGTTCACGCCCGACGAGCCGCCAAGGCACAGCCCTTCGTGTTCCAGCAGGTCGTATAGGACCGGCAGCGCCTCGTCATCGGGAATGCGGCAGCTGAAATCGGGGGTGATCCCTTCGAGGTTCGCGGTGATCCGCCCCTGCCCGATCCCCTCGGTGATCGAGTTGCCCGACGAGGCGAGCTCGCCGTCGGTATAGAAGCTGTGCAGCGCCGATCCGTCCGGGTCCGCCAGCCCCACCTTGACCCCGCGCGGCTGCAGCGCCATCGCGCAGCCCGCAAGCGTGCCGCCCGAACCGACCGAGCAGATGAACCCGTCGAGGTTGCCGCCGGTCTGTTCCCAGATCTCGATCGCGGTGCCTTCCAGATGGGCCTGCCGGTTGGCGGTGTTGTCGAACTGGTTGGCCCAGATCGCCCCGCCCGCCTCGGTCGCCGCCAGCTTCTCGGCCAGCCGGCCGGAATAGCGGACGTAGTTGTTGGGGTTCTTGTAGGGCGCGGCCGCGACCTGGACGAGCTCCGCCCCGGCAAGGCGCAGCATGTCCTTCTTTTCCTGGCTCTGCGTTTCCGGGATCACGATCACCGACCGGAACCCCATGGAGTTCCCGACCAGCGCCAGCCCGATCCCGGTGTTGCCCGCCGTGCCCTCGACGATCACGCCGCCGGGCTTCAGGTCGCCCCGCGCCACCGCGTCGCGGATGATGTACAGCGCGGCGCGGTCCTTGACCGACTGGCCCGGGTTCATGAACTCGGCCTTGCCCAGGATCTCGCAGCCCGTCAGCTCGGACGCGCGGCGCAGGCGGATCAGCGGCGTGTGGCCGACGGCGGCAGCAAGATCGGAGCAGATACGCATGGTCGGCCCTTTCGCGGTCATGTTCGGCAGAGGTTTAGCAACCCGAAGGGGGCAGCCACAACCGGGGGCGGGAAATCGGATGCGGGCCGCCGGTCAGCCCGCCGCCGCCGGATGACGGGCGCGCAGCGCCCCTGCCTCGCGGTCCAGCCACAGCGCGAGGATCAGGAGCGGCCCGTTCACGATCCGCCCCGTCAGCGCGGCTTGGGTGAGTTCCGACCGCGTCATCAGGATGCCGCGGATGTCCTCGCCCTCTTCCGGCAGCCCGCCGATCCCGGCGCAGCCGTCGGGCAGGTCGGCGATGCCCACGTAGGCATAGATGTATTCGGCGGCGATGCCGGGCGTGGGGTAGTGGTGCGGCGCGGGGATCAGCTCGCGGATGGTGACGCCCGCCTCCTCGACCGCCTCGCGCAGCATCGTCTCCTCGGGTCCCTCGCCCGCGTCGATGCGCCCGGCGATGGGTTCCAGCACGAACGGGTCGGGGTCGAGCCGCGCGGCGGGACCGGCGCGGAACTGTTCCACCACCATCACCCGGTCGCGCACGGGATCCCACGGCAGCACCACCGCCGCGTCGCCCGACACGAACACGCCGCGATGCACGGGGTCGGCCCAGCCGCCCGCGTGCAGGCGGGGCTGGAAATCGTGCTCCTCCATCGCGAACCAGGCGGCGTAGGGTTCGGTCACGGCGAGGCTGCGATAGTCCAGCCCGTCCCGCCGGCGCGGCCTGTCCCTGCCCCGCAGCCGCGACGCGCACCAGCCGGCGATCATCGGCAACCGCGCGGCGATCCGGTCTGGGGACCGCCCCTCGGGCTGGGTCGCGATGTGGCCGGCGATGGCCGCGGCCAGATCAGCCTGCCAGGCACCGTCGTTTTCGTGGCCGTCCTTTTCGTGGCCGTCTTCCTCGCCGTTTGCATCTCCGGTCGCGGCGCCAAGCACCTGCACGCCCGGCAGGTAAAGGCCCGGCACGTCGACCGGCGCCAGCCCCATCACCGCCGCGTAGCGCTCAAGCTTTGCCGTCGCCCGCACCCGCACGGCGGCAAGCGGCTCTTCCCCGTCCACAACGCGCGGCCAGCCGCCCGCGCGGATCCCGGCCCAGCGTCCACCGACCAGCCGCCCGGTCAGGGTCAGGTCCTGCCCGCCCGCGATCCCCAGCGCCGTGCGCAGCGCAGGATGGGCCAGCGGCCCGACCAGAACGATGTCTTCCATGATTTACAGCCGTGTCTCGCCAAGGATCCGCGCGACACTCGCGCCCATCTCGTTCATGATCAAGGCCATCGCATCACCATAGGACGCCTCGATCATCCCGTCCCACCGCCGCGACGCAGGCGAGGCGACGTGGCGGGCCAGCGCCTCGATCTCGCTGTCGGAAAGGGGCGCGAGGGCCAGGAACAGCATGGTCTCGGCCCAGCCCGCCTGCATCGCGCGCTGCTCGGCCTCTTGCGCCCAGACATGGGCGATGCGCTCGTCCTCGGTGCCGACGCTGCCGGGAACGCCCCGGTCCATGCCGGCCAGAAAGGCGAGGGTGTTGGTCATCGCGTAGGCGACAGACGCCTCGGCCAGGCCGTCCGCCGCGACCAGCCGCCGGATGCGGTCGGCCCGGGGGTCGCTCCGTGCCGCCGCGATGTCGAAGGCCGCGCCGGCCGCATCGGCCGCGACCGGATCCGTCATCATCCGTCGCGCGGACAACTGCAGCTCCGTCACCCGCTGTCCGAAGGGTGACGCCGCAAAGGCGATGGCCGACCAGACCTCGGCCGGATCGACCTTTTCCAGCCGCCGGTCGAGAGCGACCGAGACGAGCCTGCCGATGCGGTCCGCGGACAGGACCTCCGCCGAGGCGCGTTCCCACGCGCTGAGGAACTGCCGCTGCCCGGGTCCGGCATCCGCACGCGCCGTTGCCGCCATTTCCATCACGATGATCGCATCGAGCTCGTCAAGGCGCAGCAGCGGGCGAAGGCGCGCGCCGAGGGAACCCTCGCCCTGGGCGACCTGAGGCTGCACCTGCGCCTGCGCGGCCGGCCCGATCGCCGACCAGCCCACCGCCAGCGCCAGCGCCAGCAGACCCGCCACCGCAGCCCGCCGCCATGATCGCCCCCTTGCCATACCCGCGCCCCTCCGGTCCGATTTCGTGCGAAACCCTGCGCAACACCCCTTGCGCATCACCCTACGCCTCTCTAAACCCGCCGCACCACACCAAAGCGCGGAGAGGTGCCGGAGTGGTCGAACGGGGCGGTCTCGAAAACCGTTGAGCCTTCACGGGTTCCGTGGGTTCGAATCCCACCCTCTCCGCCATTTTCTATAAACATTCGGAAAACTCGAGAGCACTGAGTCGGTGCGGCTGCTCGTGCAGCAAGGTGATCAGCTCACACCTGCTCTTTCATCGAAATGAACCGCTCCTGACGTCCTCGGTTGTTCCGTTTGGAAGCGGCACTTCTGCGGGCTTTTCTCTTGGCGGATCGGTGTACAAGGAAAACGGCACAGTTTTCGCCCGAGAGGGACCGCCGATCGCGGCCACGGCCGTGGCGGCTTTGGCGCCTGAAAAACACGCAGGGGCTCACGCCAGCAGCGTTTAATGCGGTTCTCCTTCACGTGCGGCGAGTGCCGTGGGATCGCCCGTGGCACCGTCGTGAATCATTTGCTCGATGTCCGCACTCAGACAGGCGCGCCACATCTCGTGATATCCGATGACTGCTTCGCGTCCGACGATATACGGGTTTACGGAGGGGTCGGCAGTCATCGCTGCCACCTTGGTCAGGCCATCGTCGCCGACTGTATGATTGGACAGGACAACGTCGGACTGCATCAGGTCGTTAAACACCGCAAGATGGTCCAAGGATGTGCGGAATTGCACTAGTTCGGCCAGTTCGTTGGGAGAGCCCTGACCGCCTGCATAGGTCGCAATGTGGTCCTGCCCCTTCCATGTCACCGGGAATAGCAGCGAGATCGTCCCAGGCGTATGACCCGGGGTGAACACGGCGGTAAGGGTGCGATCCCCCAGCGTGATTTTCTGGCCGTCGACGATGTAGAAGTCACCATCCGCCTTCGCGGGCATCGCGCCTTCAGCAGTTGCGGCATCCCAGTCGATCTTTGTCATGCCAAGACGCGCCCCGGTGAGATCCTTCAGATACTCCACCCCCCCGGTATGATCATCGTGGTTATGGGAAACGATGATGATCTTGATGTCCTTGGGGTCGAGCCCGAGCCGCATCATGTTCCCGACGATGAATGCCTCGGCGTTCTCGCGGCTGCCGAGCGCATCCAGCAGGATGATGCCCTCGCTGGTCTTGATCGCCCAGATGTTGTTGGCGTGATCTCCGATAGAATAGACGCCGTCAAAGACCTCCAGTGGCGCGGGATATGGTGCGTTGATCGCCGTGCCGCCCGGGGTGTTCTTGCAGCGATAATAGGTCGTCACGCCCCATTTTCCGTCCGCCGCCGCGGCCGCCAGTGTCGCATAGCGGACGGCTCCGGGCGCGCTATAGCCGCTGGCGGCGCGCATTTCGTCGGCGCTGTTGATTTCGGGACGGCCGCCGTTCGGCGGGTCTTCACGTCCCTTGGCGATGGCGCCCTGTCGTTCAGCCGCCAGGGGCTTTTGCTCGGGATACGGCGGGAAATCCTGCGCCGAGGCCGCGCCATCGATTACCCACTGCGAGGCCAGCCCCGCCACGGCGACGGATATGAGGAGTTCACCGAGTTTCTGCATGTTTCCTCCTGTACCGAGGGTCGCGGATCTACGCTGTTTTTCGGCGGCTGATCGTCACGTCGGAAAGGGGGCTTTTCGCCCCGCTCTACGCCTCTTCTTCCTGGAACGCCTCTCCCCGCGTCTTGCGGAAGCTGGGCATGATCATCAGCGCCAGCAGGATCACGGTGGCCACCAGCATCGTCAGGCTGATCGGGCGCTCGACGAAGATCGACGGGTCGCCCTGGGTGATCAGCATGGCGCGGCGCAGGTTCGCCTCCAGCAGCGGGCCGAGGACGAAGCCCAGCAGCAGCGGTCCCGGTTCGCAATTGGCCTTGCGGAAGACATAGCCCAGCAGACCGAAGCCGGCGGCGAGCACCACGTCGAAGATGCGGTTGTTCATGCTGTAGACGCCGATGCAGCAGAACAGCAGGATCGCCGGGTAGAGCAGCCGGTAAGGCACCGTGAGCAGTCGCACCCACAGCCCGATCAGCGGCAGGTTGATGATGACAAGCAGCAGGTTGCCGATCCACATGCTGGCGACCAGGCCCCAGAAGATCTCGGGCTGGTTGGTCAGGACCGAGGGGCCGGGCGTGATCCCGTGGATCATGAAGGCCGACAGCATCATCGCCATCATGTTGTTGGACGGAATCCCGAGGGTCAGCAGCGGGATGAACGAGGATTGCGCGGCGGCGTTGTTGGCGGCCTCGGGCGCGGCCACGCCCTCGACGACGCCCGTGCCGAACTTCTGCGGGTGGCGCGAGACCTTCTTTTCCAGCGAATAGGCGCTGAAGGACGCCAGGGTCGCGCCGCCTCCCGGCAGCAGACCCAGGAAGGTTCCGATACCGGTCCCACGCAGGACTGCGCGCCACGAGGCGCGGAAATCCTCGCGCGTCGGCCACAGCCGGGTCAGCGGCGCGACGCTGACGCCTTCGGACCCCGACCGTTCCAGGTTGGTGATGATCTCGGCGAAGCCGAAGACGCCGATGGCGATGACGATGAAGTCGATGCCGTCGAACAGTTCGAGCGCGCCGAAGGTCAGGCGTTCCGCGCCGGTTTCGGCGTCGGTCCCGACCATGCCCAGCAGCAGGCCGATCAGGATCATGCCGATCGCCTTCAGCACCGGGCCGCTGGCCAGGATCGTGGCGGCGAGCAGCCCGAACAGCATCAGCGACACGTATTCCGCCGGGCCGAATGACAGGGCAAAGCCCGACAGCGTGGGTCCGGCCAGCGCGATGGCGAAGGTCGCGACCGTGCCGGCGAAGAACGACCCCAGGGCGGCCACGGCCAGCGCCGCGCCCGCCCGGCCCTGGCGCGCCATCTGGTAGCCGTCCAGCGCGGTCACGACCGACGACGCCTCGCCCGGCAGGTTGACCAGGACGGCTGTGGTCGAGCCTCCGTATTGCGCGCCGTAATAGATCCCGGCCAGCATGATGATGCCGGCCAGGGGCGGCAGGAAGAAGGTGATCGGCAGCAGCACCGCGATGGTCGCTGTCGGGCCGATGCCGGGCAGCACGCCGATGAGCGTGCCCAGAAGCGCGCCGATCAGGCAGAAGCCGAGGTTGGCGGGCGTCATCGCCTCGCCGAAGCCCAGCATCAGAAGATCCAGAAACTCCATCACACCCCTCCCAAGGTGATGTTGCGGCGGCTCAGAGCGGCCAGAGTGGCACCTGCACGCCCAGGGTCTTGACGAAGACCAGCGCGCCAAAGGCGGTCAGCCCCGCGGCCAGCAGCAGCACCGTGCGCCAGCGCCCGCCGGGGTCCGCCAGCGAGCCGGTGATGACCAGCCACAGTGAGGCCGCGACAAAGCCGAAATGCGTCACGGCAAAGGCGAAGCCGACGATGGCCACGGTGATCACGACCAGCGGACGCGCCCGCACGGCCTCGATGGCATGGGCCGGGCGGCGCAGCGCGGGAATGCCCACGATCAGGCCGACCGCAACCAGCAGCAGGCAGACGATGCGCGGCATGAAGCCCGGACCCATCCGCGCCAGCGAGCCGAAGTCGAGATGCCGGGACATGACCAGCCCCAGCATCCCAATCCCGATGAACAGCCCGGCGGTCAGCAGGTCGGGGCGGTCGCCCCTTTGCGTGCCGGGGGCGGCCATCACTGGCCCTCCTTGACCATGGCAAGGATCTCGCGGAAGCGGTCGAGCCGTGCGGGCATCTGCGCGGTCCAGTCGGCGCCCGACAGATAGGACAGCGGCAGTTGCTGCTGCTTGGCCTTTTCCTGGAACTCGGGGTTCGCGAGCGCGGTCTCGATCGCCTGCGCCAGACGGGCGCGGTCGGCCTCGGGCACATCGCAGCGTGCGGCCAGGCCCCGTTCGGACGACATCAGCACGTCGAAGCCCTGCTCCCTGGCGGTCGGCAGGTCGGGGGCCAGGGTGGAACGCTGCTCGGCGAACTGCGCCAGCGCCCGGACCGCGTTCTGGTCGCTGGTCGTGTATTCACCGACGTTGATGCCGATGACATTGACATGGCCGCCCAGCAACGCGGTCCTGGCCTCGTTGGCGCCTGCGAAGGGGACGGCGGTCAGGTCGATGCCCGCGGCCTGTTCCAGTTGCAGCATCGCGAGATGTTCGTCGGTGCCGAGGCCGGTGGTGCCGACCGAGACCGCGCCCGGATGCTCCTTGGCATAGGCCACCAGATCGGCGAGGGTCTGGTAGTCCGACCCGGCCTGCACGATGAAGGTGCCCGGGTCCTCGACGATGCGCGCCAGCGGGCAGATCGCCGCGGGGTCGAAGCGCAGGTTGCGGTCCACCTGCATGGTCAGGAAGCCGGGCGTGTTCAGCGACGAGATGGTGTAGCCGTCGGGTTTCGCCTGCGACAGCGCGGTGTAGGCGATCTCGCCCGATGCGCCGGGGCGGTTCATCACCGGGATCTGGGTGCCCAGCTCGGCCTCGACGAAGGGCGCGAGCGTACGCAGCATGATGTCGGTGCCACCTCCGGGGGCAAAGGCCACGATCATCTCGATCGGGCGGTCGGTGGGCCAGTCGGCCCATGCAGCGCCCGCCACCGACAGCATGGCCGACGCCAGCGCCACGGATTTCAGTGCAGTCATGTGTCTTCCTCCCATTCGCGCCGGCGGTGCCGGACGCCTCTTCCTCAACCCTCGACGGGCAGCTCGCAGCCCAGCCGCTTCAGCGCGGCGTCGACCCAGGCACGGTCGTTCGTGCCCGCCTCGATCGCGGCCATCTGTTTCGCTTCGGCCTCCTGCTTGGCCTGCGTCGCCGCCAGCACTGCGTCGGCCGCATCGAACGGGACCGACAAGACCCCATCGGCATCGCCAAGGACCAGGTCGCCCGGTTCGATCACCATGCCGTCGATGGCGATCGGGACGTTGATCTCTCCCGGACCGTCCTTGTAGGGGCCTCGGTGGGTGACCCCGGCGGCAAAGACCGGCAGGTTGACCTCGCGGAAGGCGTCGGCGTCGCGGATCGCCCCGTTCAGAACGAAGCCCGCCACGCCGCGCCTGACGGCATGGGCCAGCATCAGCTCGCCCATCAGCGAGTTGGTCAGGTCGCCCCCGGCATCGACCACGATCACGTCGCCGGGCTGGGCCATGTCGATCGCCTTGTGCAGCATCAGGTTGTCGCCCGGTCGCGACTTCACCGTCAGGGCGGGGCCCGCAAGCACGCCGTCGCGATGCATCCGGGTCAGGCGGGGGCCTGCGGCCGTCATGCGGTTCATGCTGTCGCTGACATTCGCGACCGGCAGCGCCGCGAAGGCCCGGACGAGGTCGGCGGACACGGTGCGGGCGCGGGGCAGGATGCGGAAACCGATGGTCATGAAAGCTCCTTGGTTCGGCTCAGGCGACGGCCGGGGCAAGCACTGCCCGGTTGACGATGCGGGCGGGCGCGACCGGCCGGCCCGCCAGAAGATCGACAATGCCCTGGGCGGCCTCGACCCCGACGCGGGTGTTGGCCGCTGTGGTGACTCCGCCGATGTGGGGGGTCATGACAAGGCGCGGCTCGGCCCAGAAGGGATGCTCCGCGGGCGGCGGCTCCTGCGCGAACGTGTCCAGGCCGGCGCCGGCGATGCGGCCCTCGGCCAGGGCGGCCGCCAGCGCCGGTTCGTCGATCAGCCCGCCGCGGGCGGTGTTGACGATGACCGCATCGGGCTTCATCAGCGCCAGCCGCCGCGCGTCGATCAGGTTGCGCGTGTCGGGCGTCAGCGGCGAATGCAGGCTGATCACGTCCGACATCGCCAGCAGTTCATCAAAGTCGTCAATCCGCGCGACCCCTTCCTCGGCGAAGGCTTCGGCGGGGCAAAAGGGATCATAGGCCACGACCTCCATCCCGAAGGCACGGGCGAAGCGCCCCGCCTGCCGGGCGATCGCCCCGAAGGCGACGAGGCCGAGGGTGGACCCTGCCAGCTCACGCCCCTTGAAGCCGGGCTTTTCCCAGCGCCCGTCGCGCAGGCTGCGGTCCAGCGGCAGCAGGCGCTTGGTCACCGCAAGCATCAGCGCGATCGCATGTTCGGCCACCGAGACCGCGTTCGCCCCCGTCGCCACCAGCACCGGGATGCCGCGTCGGGCGGCTTCACCGATGTCGATGTTGTCCACGCCGACGCCATGCTTCGAGATGACGCGCAGGCCGGGGGCGGCGTCCAGAACCGTCGCGTCGATGCGTCCCATGCGCGAGATGATCCCGACGGGATCGGCCGAGCGGACAGCGTCCAGCAGGCCGTTGCCCGAACTGTAGGGAGGCACGTAGACGGGCGTCAGCCCCGCAGCTTCCAGCACCTCGACAGCGGCCGGCGCGAGGCTCGGGCCCGTGATCAGAACCTTGTCGGACATGTTTCCCCCAGACGGCGCGCCTGCTCTCCTTCAGGCGACAACACTGGGATAGCAGTAGTCTTCGTTGAAAAAAGCGCGTAATGTTGGAGTTTAAATCAAGCGAATCTGGACAAGTGGATACGAGGCAACTCAGGACGCTTCTGGCGATCGTCGAGCACGGCGGGTTTTCCCGCGCGGCCGGAGTCGTCAACCTGACGATCTCGGCCGTCAGCCAGCAGGTCCAGGCGCTCGAGCAGGAGGTCGGCGCCCCGCTTTTCGACCGCAGCACCCGCCCCCCGCGCCTGACCGTGGCCGGACAGCAGCTGGTCGAGGCCGCGCGCGAGCTGGTCCGCACGGCCGAGAACGCCATTGATGCGATTTCGGGGCGCAAGGTGATCGGCACCTTCTCGCTTGGTTCGGTGCGCACCAGCGCCCTGTCGCTGCTGCCGCGCGCCATCGTCCGGCTGAACGCGGCCTATCCCGAACTGCGCATCCAGCTGCGCGTGGGCCTGTCCGAGACGTTGTTGCAGGACGTCGTGTCAGGCCGGCTGGATGCCGCGATGGTTGCCGAATACGGCAACTTTCCGGACTCCCTCCGCTGGCGCCCCTTTCTGGACGAGCCCCTGTTCGTGGTGGCTCCGCCCGGGACGCCTGCGACGGAGGCGAACGAGCTTCTTGTTCGGCATCCGTTCATCCGGTTCCGCGCGAACGTGCCCTTGGCGCATCTGATCGACCTGGAACTGGCGCGCATGAACCTGCCCCTGGCAGAGATCGCGCAGATCGACACGATCTCGGCCATCACGGCCTGCGTCGCCAACGGCCTGGGCGTGTCGATCCTGCCGCAGGTCGCCATTACCGATTGCGCGGCCGATCTGGTGACCGCTCCGTTCGGACATCCGCAACTGCACCGCAAGATCGGGCTGGTTGAACGAAAGACCGCGCCACGCGCGGCACTCATCTCGATGCTGCACGGCCTGCTGGTCGAAGAGTGCGGGCCGCACGGCGTGGGATCGCAGCCATGAGGAATTGCTCAACTGGCAAGTTGCGCGCGAAATCCGAGCGGGACGTGCGGCCCCTATCAAGGTTGCCCTGAGTCATAACCTAGACTTGCAGACAGAGGTATTTCAACTCGACATAGTCCTCGATCCCGTATTTCGAACCTTCGCGACCTTGCCCGCTTTCCTTGATCCCGCCGAAGGGGGCCACCTCCGTCGAAATCAGCCCGGTGTTTACGCCGACCATGCCGTATTCGAGCCGTTCGGCGACACGGAAAACTCGTCCAATATCCCGACCATAGAAATACGAGGCGAGACCGAACGGCGTATCGTTGGCAAGGGCAATCACCTCCTCCTCGGTTTCGAACCGGAAGATCGGGGCGACAGGGCCAAAGATCTCCTCGTCGAAGAAGGCCATCTGGCGAGTGGTGCCGGTGACGATGGTCGGCTCGAAGAAATTGGGGCCGAGCTCGTGGACCTTGCCGCCAAGCGCCACCTGCGCACCTTTCGCCCTGGCGTCCTCCAGAAGCTCGCGCACCTTCGCGACGGCGCCCTCGTCGATCAGCGGACCGATCTCGACCCCGGCGTCGGTGCCGTGACCGACACGGAGCTGCGCGACCCGTTCTCCGAGAAGCCGGACGAAGGCATCATGCACGCCGGCCTGGACGAAAAGCCGGTTCGCGCAGACGCAGGTCTGCCCCGCGTTCCGGTATTTGGAGACAATGGCACCCTCGACCGCAGCATCGAGATCGGCGTCGTCGAACACGATGAACGGCGCGTTGCCGCCAAGCTCCATCGAGGTGCGCTTCACCGTTCCCGCGCATTGGCGCATCAGCTCCTTCCCGACCTCGGTCGAGCCGGTGAAGGACAGCTTGCGGATGATCGGGTTGGCGGTGAGTTCCGCCCCGATCTCGCGCGCCGAGCCTGTCACGACCGACAGCAGGCCCTTGGGGACGCCGGCGCGTTCGGCCAGGACCGCAAGCGCCAGCGCGGTCAGGGGGGTCTGGCTGGCAGGTTTCAGCACCATGGCGCAGCCCGCCGCCAGGGCGGGAGCGATCTTGCGGGTGATCATCGCCGCCGGGAAGTTCCACGGCGTGATCGCCGCCGTCACGCCGACGGGTTGCTTCAGCACGATGATGCGGCGATCCGGCGTGGGTCCGGGTATGGTGTCCCCATAGACCCGCTTGGCCTCTTCGGCAAACCATTCGATGTACGAGGCAGCATAGGCGATCTCGCCCCGTGCCTCGGCCAGCGGCTTGCCCTGTTCGCTGGTCAGGATCAGCGCCAGATCGTCGGTCGCGGCGGTGACGAGTTCGAACCACCTGCGCAGGATGGCCGCACGTTCCTTCGCCGCAAGGGCAGCCCAGGGCCCTTGGGCGTCCCGCGCCGCTTCGAACGGGCCGGTTCCGTGGCGCTCCAGAAAGCGGGCCCGCGACCGTAACGGTCTGGCCTTGACGAGGACCGTTTCGTCGGCGGCGATGATCGCCTCGCGCGCGGGCGAGGACTGGCGGCAGGTCGGCAACTGCCTCCGTCACCGTGGTTCCCACCCAGGCGCGGATCGTGGCGGCTCGAGTCCGGGATGACAGAGCCGGATGTCCGCCGCGTCGCACCGACCCTTGCGGCAACGAACCGGAGCGGGGCCTTGGTGAAGGTGACCGTGAGCGGCGTGACATGCGCATGATCGCAGGCCGTGTCCCGAGGCCGGACCGCCAGCCAGGGTGCGCCGGCCAGGCAGTTTCCAATCTGGCGCCCCAGCTCTGGCGGTGAGATCGAGGCATCTGTCTGTCTCTGCGGTCCGGGCTTGCGATGCTCCCGCCCCGTCCGATCCGGCCGCCGCCGCCTCAACCGGCAGGGTCAACGCCAACCGGGCGACGATCAACCGCCGATGGAAGACCCTATCACAATATTTTTTACTCAACAGGCGGTGGCGCCTGCCGCCACATGGGCAATCCTCACCCCTGCAACGTCACAGCCACGCAATGAACAAGAGGATCGCATGACCGTCGCCACGCACGCCCTTGCTCCCTTGCAGGACCGTTCCATCATGGTGGTCGAGGACGAGTTCTTCCAGGCCAAGGATCTGACGCAGGCCTTCAGCGCCGCCGGTGCCCGGCTCGTGGGGCCCTTCCCGTCGCTGAGCGCGGCGGTGGACGCGCTGGAGGACGCCCCGCCGATCGACGCGGCGGTGCTGGACATCAACCTGCGGGGGCGTTCCGTCTATGAACTCGCGGATCTGCTGGCCGGACGCGGCATCCCGTTCCTGTTCGCCACCGGCTACGATCCCGAGATGGTGCCCGAAAGGCACGGGAACCGGCCGATCTGCACCAAGCCCTTCCGGATCGAAAACCTTCTGGTCGCTGTCGCGGACCTCTGCGCGGGCCCGTCAGCCGAGGGCCACCAGCAGCGCGTCCGAGAGCCGAGCTAGATCGACCGCGGCGGAGAACCGCTTGTAAGCTGAAGGAGTGGTCCCGGCATCATGGCCGGTGACGAAGACGGTGGGGTGCCGCGTGAAAGCAGCACGGCCGTCATCGGCCAGTGCCGCAGGTTACTGTCGGAAGTGGCAAGCAACGGCGGGACCTTCGATATCGCAGTGCGATGCCGCAGCACCGGGCACCGACGGTCGAGACTTTACCCACCCTCCCCGACCAGCACGCGCAGCACCCGCAACGTGCCGATCGCGCGCAAGCCGCAAGGCAGGCGCAGGTATCAGCCCTGGATCTCACGCGCCGCGGTCTGCGCCATGTCCATGCCGGTCGACAGGGGGATCGTTATCGTGCAGCGCACGCCCTGGGCGCTGAGGTCGTAATCGACCTCGGCGCTGAGCTGGTAGGGCAGCGCCTGTTCGATGAGCTCGCGGCCGTAGCCGTTGGGAACGTCCGTCGCCTCCGCGCCGCCGGGCATTGCGACCGCAACGCCGCTTTCCCGCCAATCCACCGTGAGCCGCGGCAGCCCGTCCGGGCCGGCAGCCAGCGACCAGCCGATCTCAAGCCTGCCATCCGGGGTCGAAAGCGCCCCGTATTTCAGCGCGTTGGTCGCCAGTTCGTGCAGTCCCAGCGCCAGCGTCTGCACGGTCGAGGACCGCAGCCGGACGCCGGTGGGGCCGCTCAGGCTGATCTGCGCGCTTTTGCCCGCACCGTCCAGAACCCCGTGCGCGTCGAGTTCCGAGCGGATCAGTTCGTCGAAGTCGATGCGCTCGTCCTCCTGCAGGCGCGACAGAAGGCCGTTCACGCGCGCCAGCGCCCCCAGCTGGTCATGGATGCGGGCGCGGAAATCGTCCAGGCCGTCGCTGTTGGCCAGGGTCCGGTCGGTGACGGACCGGACAACGCCCAGCAGGTTGCGCGTGCGGTGCTGAAGTTCGGCCACGAGCACCTTCAGGCGCTCGGCCGATGCCGCTTCTTCCGTCGCGTCGTGGCCTACGCCCGCGATCCACATGACCCGCCCGCCGGGATCCCTGATGGGAAAGCCCGTGTCCCGAAGCAGGCGGACCTGCCCATCCGCGGGCCGGTGAATACGGTATTCGAAGGCCAGCCGCTTGCCCGTCCGCAGCGTCTCGATCGCCTTGCTGGCTCGGGCGCGATCATCGGGCACGACCATCCTCAGCCAGTTCTCCAACGTGTCGCCCTGCAGCACCTCGTCGCGGCTGGCGCCGAAGATCCGCTCGAAAGCCGGGCTGACATATTCGAAGGCGAGCGTCTCGGCGTTTCTGATCCACAGGAGGTCCGAGGAGGCTTCGCCGAAGGCCAACAGCTGCGCCTCGGTCTCGCGCAGCCGCGATTCGGCCAGCGTGACCGCCGTCACGTCCGAGGCGACGCCCGCGGCCCGCCGCCCGTCCGCGCCCGACACCGGGAAGCTGCGGTCCATGATATGGCGGACCCCGCCGTCGGGGCGCACGATGCGATAGCGCGTGACCACCTGCTCGCCGCGCGCCTGCGCAGCCTTGGCCGCGGTCACGATGTCGCGGTCCGCAGGATGGATGCTTTCGACGAACAGCTGGAGGTCCGAGATGATCGCCGAGCGCGGCCGCCCCCAGATCCGTTCGTAGGCCGGGCTGAGGTATTCAAGCGCGCCTTGTTCAAGATCGGTGATGTAGAACACGTCCTCGACCGCGTCCACGAGCGTGCGGAACCGCGCTTCGGATTCGTGCAGCCGCGTCTCGGCCCGGGCGCGTTCGACCGCGGCCCAGACGCGGTCGGCCACTTCCTGCAGGATCGCCACCTCGTCCGCCGTCCAGCCCCTCGGCTCCCGGCTGGTCACGCAAAGGGCGCCGACGAGCCGCCCCTCCTTTATCAGCGGCGCCCCCATGCAGGCGATGATCCCCAGCGCGTCAGAGGCCGGACGGTCGGCCGGCGGCACGAGGGGCGAGGTCCGGGTGTCGCTGATCACGTGACATTCGCCGCGGCGCAGGATCTTGACCGACCAGCCGAAATCCGCGACCGAATGCTCGCCCGCAAGCGACGGCGCGTCGTCCCGGACATGGTCGCGGGCGACGCGGGCGATGCCGTTCTCTTCGTCCACCTCGACGTAATAGGCGCGGTCGACATCCAGATGCTCGGCCAGGATGCGGCTGGCGTCGCCCTAGATGGCATCGGGATCGGCCAGGGGCCGCAGGGCGTCCGACAGCCGCAGCAGGAAGGCCTGGTTGGCCTCGCTGGCCCGCAACGCGGCCTCGATGGCCCGCTGCCCCGTCACGTCCTGACCGATCTTCAGGAAGCCCGCGGGCCGGCGGTCCCGTCCCAGGAGCGGCCTGACGGAGCCTTCGATGAAGACCCTGGTGCCGTCCTTGCGAAGATGCCAGCGCACGTCCGGCGCCTGCCCGTCTTCCAGCGCCGTCCGGCGCTCCAGCGCGGGCTGGCCGGCTTCCCGGTCCTCGGGGGTGAAGGTGATGTCGAGGGGCTGGCCCACGGCCTCGTCCGCGCCCCATCCGAAGACCTGCCGGGCGCCTGGCGGCCAGGTCTCGATCCGCCCCTCGGTGTCGGTGGTGAAGATTGCGTAATCGCGGGCGGTTTCCACGATGGCGCGGAAGCGTTCCTCGCTGCGGCGCAGTTGTTCCTCGGCCTCGCGGCGGGCGGTGACGTCGACGAAGGTGACGACCACACCCGCGATGAAGTTGTCGGTGCTGCGATAGGGCAGCACGCGGGCGATGTAGCGGGTGCCGGACGCGGGGTTGTCGATCTCGCGTTCCACCGGCGCCAGGGTGCGCAGCACGCGGCGGGCATCCTCGGCCAGGCTGTCGTAACCGACGCGGGCCTTGATGTGCTCGATCGGACGACCTTCGTCGGATTCAACCAGGTGGAAGACATCGACGATCGCAGGGGTGAAGTTGGTGACCCTCAGCTCGCCGTCCAGGAACAGCGTCGCGATCTGGGTGGATTCGAGGAAGTTCTTGAGGTCGCTGTTCGCGCGCCCCAGTTCCTGCACCCGGTGCGCCAGTTCGCCGTTGACGGTGGTCAGTTCCTCGTTGACGGACTGCAGTTCCTCCTTCGAGGTCTCAAGCTCCTCGTTGGCGCTCTGCAGTTCCTCGTTCAGCGACTGGTATTCCTCGTTCGAGGACTTCAGCTCCTCGTTGGTGCTTTCCAGCTCCTCGATGGTCGCCTGGAGGCGGTCGCGGGTCAGGCGCAGATCGTCTTCCAGACGGCTCAGCTGCTCGTCGCGCTGGCCGGCGGCGGCATCGCCCCCCGTGCCGCGATCGGCCGCGATCCCGCATTCCTTGAAGATCACGATGAAGCCGGGCTGGCTGTCGGAAACCGACAGCCGCGGCTCGACGATCACGTCCACGCGCAGCCGCTGGCCATTGGCGCCGATGTCGAGCCCCGGCAGTTCGACGGCCTGCCCTTCTTCGACCGCGCGGACCAGCGCCGCGCGCAACTCGGCCCGCAGGACCGGGTGGGCAAGCTGCAGCAGGTTCAGCGAGGCTGTCCCGCTGGAAGGTGCAAGATAGCGTCCCATCGGACCCGAGAAGTGCAGCACCGTATAGGCCTCGTCGATGACGACGAAGGCGGGGGTGTGGCGCTCCATCACATGCTCGGCCCAGCGTGTCAGTTCGCGGGCGGCGGGCTGACCGCGGTCCGGGGCGCTGCGGGCCGCGCGGTCCGTCCAGCGCCGGTCCACCGAGGTGAAGGGGAAGTCGGGAAAGACGCGGGTCGCCGTGTCCAGCCGCCGGAAGATGCGCGAGCGCGCCTCGACCGGGGCGAACAGTTGCGTGTGGCGCGACGCGTTTTCCGAATTGCCCAGGAACAGGAAGCCGCCGGGGCGCAGGGCGAAGTGAAAAAGCGGGATCACCTTTTCCTGCAGGTCGGCGTCCAGGTAGATCAGCAGGTTACGGCAGGACACCAGGTCCAGGCGCGAGAAAGGCGCGTCCTTGATGAGACTGTGCTGCGAGAAGATGCACATCTCGCGCAGTTCCTTGATCACGCAGTAGGTGTCGCCTTCGCGGACGAACCAGCGCGCCAGCCGTTCCTGGGACAGGTGCCCGGCGATCGTGTCGGGATAGCGGCCCGCCCGCCCCATCGCCAGCGCCCGCCCGTCGAGGTCCGAGGCGAAGATCTGGACCTGCGGCGGGTCGTCCAGTTTGGCCCGATGCTCAGCCAGGAGGATGGCCAGCGAATAGGCTTCCTCCCCGGTCGAGCAGCCGGCGACCCAGACACGAAGCGCCGACTTGGAGGGCTTGTCTTCGAACAGGCGGGGGATGACCTCCTTTTCAAGGATCTCCCATTCCTTGCGGTCGCGGAAGAACTCGGTCACGCCGATCAGCAGGTCGTTGAACAGGCTCTGCGGTTCGTTCGGGCTGGAGCGCAGCAGGTCAACATAGGCCTTGAGGTCGTTGATCAGGAGCGCCTGCATCCGCCGGTGGACGCGGCGCAGAAAGGTGCCCGGCTTGTAGCCGTGGAAGTCGTGCCCGGTCTTCTGCCGCAGGAGCCCCGCGATCGCGCGCAGCATCTCGCGCGTCTCGGGACGATCTCCACCGGCGGCTGCGCGCTGTCGGTGCGTCGCTTGCTCGATCGAGGGCCGCAGGCGCGCGGCGATATCTTCCAGCGGAAGCACGGCATCCGCCAGCGCGGCCGCGCTGTCCGAGTGGGCGAGATCCTCGCGCACGCATTCGGCCAGCACCACGCCGCCCGCGGCCTTCATCTCGCGCGCGCCCAGCGTGCCGTCGCCGTCGGTTCCCGCCAGCGCCACGCCGATCGCCCGGCCACGCCGCTCGCGCGCGAGCGACACCATGAAGCTGTCTATCACGCCCTGAAGCCCCGGGGCCTGATGTGTCGGCTGGGCCGCGAAATGCCCGTCCTCGACCGTCACGATCATGTCGCGCGGATTGAGGTAAAGCCGGCCCGGCTCGATCGCCCCGCCGTCCTCGATCCACCCCGGCTCGTGACCGCCTGCGCGCGCCGCCGCGCGGAAACGGTCCTCGTCGAACGCCTCCATGTGCTGCAGCACGACCACGATCGCGGCATCCGGCTGCGGCGGAAACTGGCGCAGCAGCGCCTCGAGCGAGCCCGCGCGGGCGGCCGACGCGGTCATGGCCACGATCACGGGCGAAGGATCGCCGACGTCTGTATCCGTATCCTTGGACATGTTCACCCGGTCCTGCGCGCGCCGGGGTACGCCCGTCCCCGCTCGCCGCCGAAAAGTCCCTCGCAGCCCGCAACCTCTGTCACCGAAGGCCTCCTCGTTCAAGCCTCGCCCTGTCCCCCCTCGTCGCCGGACGGCGCCGGCGGGCGCATCGTCTCGAGCACGGCGCGGCGGATCGTGTCGCCGTAGCGGCGATATTCGTCGGCACGTTCCTGATACATTTCGGCAACCGAGCGGCGGCCCGACTGGCGCCCTTCTTCGGCCATCCGCGCGACAAGCTCGGCGCGCTCCTCGATGATCCGCGGCGCCACGCGCAGCGCCTCGTCGACGGACCTCTCCTGCTCGTAGGCCAGCACCTCGGCCGTCTTGGCATGGCCGACCTGACAGCGGAAGCGCAGGGGGCCCGGCTCGCGCAGTTGCGACATGACGCCGCCGCAATCGGGACAGATGAGCGGCGCGGGATCGGCGATGCGGTTGAGGACCTCGCTGTCGATCCGCTCGCCCGCGGCGATGTCCACCTCAAGCTGGATCTCGGGCGGGACCGGCACCGTGGGGCCGGCGGATTCACGCACGAGATCGGCCAGCACGTCGCCGATCCGCATGCCGGGCGCGACCAGGTCGGCCGACACCGCACGAAGGCCCGCGAGCGGCATCTCGTCCGCCGTGGCGTCCTGCGGGTCCTGCACCAGCGCCAGCCCCCCGCAGCGCTTGATCGCGGAAAGGCCGGAAGCGCCGTCGTTCAGAAGCCCGCTGAGCAGCACGCCGACGACGCGCGGGCCGTAGGCCACGGCGGCCGAACGGAACAGCGGGTCGATGGCGGGCCGCGCCATGTTCTCGCGCGGGCCGCGGCCCAGCCGGATCCGGCCGTCGGCGATCAGCAGGTGCCGGTCGGGGACGCCCAGGTAGATGTGGCCCGGCACGATCTCCATCCCGTCCTCGGCAGGAGAGACGATCATCTGGCTGGCGGCCTGGCTCACCGTGGCGAGGATGCCGATGCTGCGCGCGGGGATGTGCAGCACGACGAAGACGGCGGCGGGCAGGTCCCTGGGAAGCCCGCCCAGGATCGCCTTGAGCGGGGCGGTGGCGCCCGACGAGCCGCCGATGACGATGATGTCGCGGTTGTCCATGAATGGCCCTTTCATCATCGTGACCAGCAGGGAAACCGCGCCCGGCCACGCCGCGTTCCCCTTTTTGACTCCTGCACGACAATGACGGGCACCTGAACCCAGCCGCCTTCCCATGCGTTGCAGCTTTCCCGAGGAGAAGGACCATGCCCGACCTCGCCACCGAACGGGCTCATCTTGCACAGGCCGAGCGCGACATCGCCGAGGGCGAGAAGAGGATTTTCCGGCAGGAGGAACTGCTGGCCCATCTGCGGTCGCAGGACCAGAGCACCACCGAGGCCGAAACCCTGCTGCGGGTGCTTCAGGAAACATTGGAGGGATGGAAGGCGCATCGCGAGCAGATCCTGCGGGTGCTTGGCCATCAGGAGCGCTGAGTGCGCCGCGCTGCACGTCGCTTGCAGATTAGTGGCATCATGGTTGGACGCCTTTCCTACCAGAGGTGCCGGTCAGCAGAACAAGCCTCGCGAGTTCCCTCCTACGGCCCACGTTTCGTTCTTGCCTGGATCGGTGCCTTGATGCGATGCGCGCTGCTCTCGCTGAACGTCGGCATCGACCTTGACCCGGGTGGTAAGTTTCCCCTCGGCTGGGCATACTGAACGTGGAAGGAAGCGTTACGCTTCCTTCGGAGGGTCTGTCGCCGGTGGCCGCCGGTTTGGCCTGTCCCTTCATTGTCAGTCGGCGGGCGAGAACGCGACTTGCGGCTGAGGCGTTCTGTCCATTTGCCTTTTCACATGCTTGAAAAAGCCACAGTTGGCCTGGCAATCAGCCCGGTGCCGAGCACGGCACTACGTGCCGGTCCCTCGTTTGACACGGCATCCTCGATGAGGGCAGACTGTTGGCACCCATGTCCGGGGATGGAACATCCGCCCACGTCGGACCCCGTTCTCGGCCATCCCCTCCAGCCATCTGCACGGTCGGCATGATCGACGTCGAAAGCTTCACCGTCGTGCTCGACCTCGGCGGGACCTTCGTCTTTGCGATCAGCGGAGCGATGGCGGCGGTTCATCGCCGGCTCGACCTCTTCGGCGTGCTCGTGCTGTCCTTTGTCGCCGGGAACTTGGGCGGCATCGGCCGCGACCTGCTGATCGGCGCGGTTCCGCCCGCGGCCCTGAGCGACGCCCGCTATCTCGTCACCTCGGTCGTCGCAGGGCTCGTCACCTTCTTCCTGTATGCCGGGGTCGACAGGCTGCGCCGGCCGATGCTCCTGTTCGACGCCGTGGGCCTGTCGTTCTTCGCGGTCGCGGGCGCGCAGAAGGCCATCGAGTTCGGGCTGAGCCCGCTCATGTCGGCCCTGCTGGGGATGCTGACCGGGATCGGCGGGGGAATGACGCGCGACATCCTGCTGTCCGAGATCCCGCAGGTGCTGCGCTCGGATTTCTATGCCGTGGCGGCCCTGGCCGGCGCCGCGCTGGTGGTCATCGGGGATGCGCTGGGGCTGCCCTACGGCCTCTCGGCCCTGGTCGCAGGCGGCGTATGCTTCGGCCTTCGACTCATGGCGATCAGGTTCGGCTGGAAGTTGCCGGGGCCGAAACAGATGCCGTGAGGGCCGTAGGTCCGGTTCGGCGCGACCGCCGCCGATTCCAATGACCGCCCAGCCCCCGCGCCCGACGGCCGTCTGTTCAGAACCCGCCCGTCGCCACGGACCACAGGAGGTTCGCGTTCAACCCGATGATCGTCACCGCGATCAGCGCGCAGAGCGCCGTCAGCCACCTCGGCGCCACGAGGTCGCCCATCTTCGCCCGGCTTGCCGTGAACATCACCAGCGGCACGATCGCGAACGGCAGCTGGAACGACAGGACCACCTGCGACAGGATCAGCAGGCGGCCGGTTTCCTCGGCACCCCAGATCACGATCACGACCATGGCGGGCAGGATCGCGACAGTACGGGTGATGAGCCGCCGCATGACCGGGCTGATGCGGAAGCGGACGAAGCCCTCCATCACGATCTGGCCGGCCATGGTGGCGGTGACGGTCGCGTTCAGGCCGCAGCACAGAAGCGCGATCCCGAACAGCGTAGGCGCCACCGTCTCGCCCAGGATCGGGGACAGAAGCGCGTGGGCCTGGTCGATCTCCACGATCTCGGTGTTGCCCGAGGCGTTGAAGGTCGCCGCGGCGAGGATCAGGATCGACGCGTTCACGCAAAGCGCGAGCATCAGCGCGAGCGTGCTGTCCCACGTCGCGAGCCGCAGCGCCTGCCGCTTCGATCCCCTGTCCTGCCCGAAGGCGCGCGTCTGGACGATGCCGGAATGAAGATACAGGTTGTGCGGCATCACGGTGGCGCCGATGATCCCCAACGCGATATACAGCATCTCGGGGTTCGTCGCGATCTCGACCGAGGGCGCGAAGCCACGGATGACCTCGTTCCAGTCCGGGTCGGCCATCGCGATCTGGACGAGAAAGCACGCCGCGATCACGCCCAGCAGCGCGATGACGAACGCCTCCACCCAGCGGAAGCCGCGGTTCTGCAGCCACAGGATCAGGAACACGTCGGCGGCGGTGATGAACACGCCGATCTCCAGCGGGATGCCGAACAGGAGATTGAGGCCGATGGCGGTGCCGATCACCTCGGCCAGGTCGGTGGCGATGATCGCGGCCTCGGCCAGAAGCCACAGCGGGAACGACACCCAGCGCGGGAAGGCGTCGCGGCAGGCCTGCGCCAGGTCGCGGCCCGACGCGATCGCAAGCCGCGCGCACAGGCTCTGCAACAGGATCGCCATGATGTTCGACAGAAGCGCGACAAACAGCAGCGTATAGCCGAACTTCGCCCCGCCGGCGAGCGAGGTGGCCCAGTTGCCCGGGTCCATGTAGCCCACCGCGACCAGGTAGCCCGGCCCGATGAAGGCAAGGAAGCGGCGGAACGGCGTTTGCCCGGACGGCACGGCGATGGTGCCGAACACCTCGGACAGCGACGGGGTATCGCGGCTTTCGCGCCAGGCTTCTTGCGACATCGTTGGGACCCTTGATCCGACCGTGAAGCGCCGGCCCTGGAAGTTAGACGTGGCTAACTCGTATTGCCGCGACAAAGCGTGTCAAGTGGAGTTCAGGCGCGGCGGAACGGTTCCAGGCCGTGCCCGGGACGCACCGAACGAATCGGCCGAAGACCGGGTCGGGATGATCGCCGAGTTGAACGAAGGATCAGGAGGCGCGTCCTGAGCCGACGCCTGGCAGGCAGTAGCCAGCGGATTATCCAAACGGCGGATCACCCCTGCCGCAAGCGCCCGTCCGTGTCGCCACGCCTCGGCTGCGGACCGTGTCAGCGCGCGAGCCAGCCGCCGTCCACAGGCAGCACCACGCCGTTCACGTAGTCAGCGGCGCCCGACGCAAGGAACACCGCCGCGCCGCCGATATCCTCGGGCCGCCCCCAGCGGCTTGCGGGAATCCGGCCCAAGATGTCGGCGCTGCGCTTTTCGTCTGCCTGCAGCGCCGCGGTGTTGTTGGTCGCCACGTAGCCCGGCGCGATGGCGTTGACCTGCACCCCCTTTGCGGCCCATTCGCAGGCCAGAAGCCGGGTAAGCCCCGCCACCCCGCTTTTCGACGCGGTGTAGGCGGGCACGCGGATCCCCCCTTGGAAGGAGAGGAGCGAGGCCACGTTGACGATCTTGCCCGAGCCCCGCGCGATCATGTGCCGGCCCGCCGCCTGGCTGAGGAAGAAAAGGGATTTCAGGTTCGTGTCGACGACGGCGTCCCAGTCGGCCTCGGTATAGTCCGTGCTGTCGGCGCGGCGGATGATACCGGCGTTGTTGACGAGGATGTGGAGCGCGCCGAACCGTGCGACGGTTTCATCGACGATCCCCTGCAGCGGCGCGGTGGTGGAAAGATCGGCGGTGATCTCGTGCACGGCGCCCTTGCCGTCCAGCAGGGCCCGCGTTTGCGTCATCGCCGAGCGCCCGACCAGCACGATGTCGGCGCCGGCGCTTGCCAGCGCGACGGCGATGGCCTGGCCGATGCCGGTGTTGGCGCCGGTCACGACGGCCACGCGGCCGGTCAGGTCGAAGGGGTTGGTCATCGCGGTCTCCGTCCTTGTCTCGCCTCAGGCTTCCACGCGCCGGTCGGCCGCGTCGAAGAAGTGCAGCTTGCCCGCTTCCGCCGCGACCGCCAGCACGTCGCCGCGCCGCGCCGCCATCTGCCCGGCATGCGCCACGATCACCCGCGAACCCGACGCGAGACGCCCGTGAAGCACCGTCTCCGTCCCCAGCGCCTCGACGAGGTCGACGGTCATCGCCGCTTCGCCGTCGCCCGGGCGCAGGTTCTGCGGGCGGACGCCCACGGACGCCGCGGCGCCCGGCATCGCCTGGCCCGGCGCCAGCGCGGCCGCGTCGGCCACGTCGAGAAAGTTCATCCGCGGCGCGCCGATGAAGCCTGCGACGAAGCGGTTGGCGGGGCGGTTGAACAGCTCCATCGGCGTCGCGACCTGCTCGATCGCTCCGTCCCGCAGGACCACGATCCGGTCGGCCAGCGTCATCGCCTCGACCTGGTCGTGGGTGACGTAGATCATCGTCGTCTTCAGTCGCGCGTGCAGCGCCGCGAGCTCTGCCCGCATGGACACCCGCAGCTCGGCGTCGAGGTTCGACAGCGGCTCGTCCAGCAGGAACGCGGTGGGGTCGCGGACGACCGCGCGGCCGATCGCGACGCGCTGGCGCTGCCCGCCGGAAAGCTGCCCCGGGCGGCGGGTCATCAGGTGCCCGATCTCCAGCATCCGAGCGGCTTCGGCGATGCGGGACGCGATCTCGGCCTTGGGCATGCGGTTGTTCTGCAGGCCGAAGGCGAGGTTGTCGCGCACGGTCATGTGCGGATAAAGCGCGTAGGACTGGAACACCATCGCAAGGCCCCGGTCCGCAGCCCCCACATCGGTCACGTCGCGGCCGTCGATCTCGATCCGGCCCGAACTCGGGCGGTCGAGACCCGAGATCTGGCGCAGCAGCGTCGACTTGCCGCAGCCGGAAGGGCCGACGAAGACGACGAACTCGCCCTTCTCGATCGAAAGATCGATGCCTTTCAGCACCTCGAGCGGACCGTAGGTCTTGCGGACGACTTCCAGCCTGATGTGGCCCATTGGCGCCCCTTCTACTTCAGCCCGGTGCCGGCGATGCCGGCGGTGATGAAACGCTGCAGGAAGAAGAACACGATCAAGACCGGGATGATCGACACGACCGTCATCGCAAGGATGAACTGCCAGTGCACGTTCAGTTCGCCCGCGTAGCTGTTGAGCCCGATCTGAAGCGTGAACAGCTCCTTCCGGCTCAGCACGATCAGGGGCCACAGGAAGTCGTTCCAGCGCCACACGACCGAGAAGATCGCGAGCACCGCGAGCGCCGGCGCCGCCAGCGGCAGGACGATGCGCCAGTAGATCTGCCATTCGCTGGCGTTGTCCATGCGCGCGGCCTCGAGCAGTTCGTCCGGGATCGTCAGCATGTACTGGCGCAGCATGAAGACGCCGGTGGGGGTGGCGACGGTCGGCAGGATCACGCCCCAGCGGGTGTTGAGAAGCCCCACCGCGGAGACGACGGAATAAAGCGGCACGAGGTTCACCGACAGCGGGATCATCAGCGTCGCCACGATCACCATCATCACGGCGCCCCTGCCCTTGAACTCGTACTTCGACAGCGCGAAGGCGGCCATGGAGTTGGTCAGAAGCGTGATGAGCGTCGCGATCACCGTCACGAAGACCGAGTTCCACAGGTAGCGGCCGAAGTCGAAGGCCTGAAGCGGGGTCGTGTAGTTCCCGGTGGCGAAGGCCACCTCGCGCAGCGGCTGGCGGGCGTTGATGTTGACCTTGACGACCTCGTCCGGCGCCTCGGGGCGCACCATGTTGGCCATGATGCCGATGCGGTTCTTCTCGGCCATGACGGCGGTGGTGCCGTCCGGCAGCTCCACGGTGTAGAGCGGCAGCAGCCTGGGGCCGTCGCCGGTGTCGACCATCGCCGACCGGCTCGCGTAAGGCAGGATCGAGGGCGGGAACTCGGCCAGTTGCGCCGGGGTCTTGAACGACGACAGCAGAAGCCACAGCGCCGGGCCGAAGATCAGGACCAGCCCCGCGGCGAGCCAGCCGAAGGTGACGACATCGGTCCAGTGCCAGCCCCGGCCGCCCCGGCGGCGGGTGAGAAAGGCGACTGCGCTCATTGTCGGTCCCTCCACCGCGTCAGGCCGAGCTGGGCGATCGTCAGCACCACCAGCACGCCCCCCATCAGCAGCGATGCCGCCGCTGCGACCCCCGGATTGCGCAGCGACGAGGCGAAGCCCGTCTCGTAGATGTACTGCGTGAGATACATGGTCGAGGTGCCGGGGCCGCCGCCGGTCAGGACGTAGACCTCGTCGAAGACCTGCACCGCGCGGATCAGCGCCAGCACGATCACCACGAGGAGGTTCGGCCACAGAAGCGGCAGGGTGATGCGGCGGAAGGCGCGGCCGGGCGAGGTGCGGTCCATCTCGGCCGCCTCGTAGATGTCGCGCGGGATCGCCTGCAGCCCCGCAAGCAGGATGAGCGCGTAGAACCCCGCATGGGCCCAGACCGAGATCCCGACCGAGAACAGGAACGCCCAGGTTCGGTCGGTGAGCCAGTTCACCGGGTCCATCCCCAGTTCGACCATGACCCAGTTCAGAAGCCCCTGCCGCTGGAAGATCCACTTCCAGATCAGCCCCACGACGACCGGCGACAGCAGCACCGGAAAGAAGAACACCGCGCGCCAGAAGCCGCGGGCCCGGATCTTGCCGTTGAGGATCAGCGCCGTGACCATCGCCACGCCGACAAGCACGACGACCTGCAGGCCCACGAACCGCACCGTGTTCCAGACCGCGATCCAGAACAGGTCGTCGCGGCAGGTGGCCGGGTCCATGTGGTCGCCGCAGGTCAGGAGCCGTTCGAAATTCGCAGCCCCCACGTAGCTGCGCTGCGGCAGGAACAGCGCCGTCCCGCCGCTGAGCGCGTAGGCGACGTTCAGGCCCAGCGGGACGATGACGAAAAGCCCGAAGATGGCCATGTTCGGGGCGAGGAAGAAGGCGATCATCCCGCCCCGACCGGCGATGCGCTGCCAGAGCCGCATCGGCGCGTCGAACAGATGGGCAAGCAACCCCGCCGGCGCGGCAAGCACCGCGCCCACGGAACGCCGCCCGACCGCGTCCCGCGCAGGGCGGGCCGGACTGGCGGATGCCTTGCCCGACAGGGTCATGCCCCGGCCCGCTTCGTTGCCCGCGTCACTGCGCAGCCTGGGCGACCTGCTCGGCGATGTCGCTGTCCATCCGCGCGAACGCGTCCTCCAGCGACATCTCGCCCGCCATCGCCTGCCCCGTGCGGGTCACGAGCGCGGTGTAGTAGGCGGTCGCCCATTTCCACGCGGGCAGCGCGTTCGCCTCGGGCGTGATGTTCTTCACGTCGGCGTTGAAGGCGTCGAGCGCGGGCTGGACCTGCGGGTCGGTGGTGACGTATTCCAGGTCGCCTGCCGCCCGGACCGCCGCGTTCGACGGGATGAACAGCGTGCGCTGCGTGAACTCGCGCATCACCGGCTCGGAGGCGAGATAGTCCATCACCTTCGCGACCGCCTCGGGGTGCTGGGTGTACTTCACCGCCACGAGCCCCGCGCCGCCGGGGATGCCGCTGCACGACTTCGGCCCGCAGGGGTTGCCGATCGCGACCCAGTCGAAGTTGTCGCCGATCTTGGCCGAGAAGTTCCCGATCTGCCAGCTGCCCGAGAAGTAGAGCGGGACTTGCGCGTTGATGAAGTCCTCGGCCGCGGCACGGTAGGACGCGCCCGCGGCGCTGACCCACACGTCCTTGAGGTTCTGCCCGCCCTCGGTCCAGCCGACCAGCTTGCCGACATAGTCCCTGACGCCTGCGTCCACCGGCGCGGGCATGCCGTCGGCGCCGATGTAGTTCGCGCCGAAGTTGATGATGGGCGCGCTCATCCGGTGGCCCGAACGGTCCATCGCGAAGGCCGCGGGCAGCTGCTGGCTGGTCGCGACCTGCTGCGCGGCCTCGACCCACTGGTCCCAGCTGCTGCCGGCCGCGGGCAGCGCGACGCCCGCCTGGTCGAACAGCGTCTTGTTGGCGAAACCGCCGGTCAGCGTGATCTGGGTCATGAACCCCGTGATCGCGTCCGACCCGTCCGGGCGCAGCCAGTCGGCCTGCTCGCCGTAGTTCTGGTCCCAGTAGGCCTTGTCGGCAAGATAGGGCGTCAGGTCCAGCCAGTGGTCCGCCAGCGCCTTGAGATCGGTCACGCGGGCGATGTCCGGCCCGCCGCCGGCTTCCAGCGTGATCGGCAGCTGTTCCTTGACCACCTGGTAGGACACGTTGTCCAGCGCCACGGTGATGTCGGGGTTCTGTTCCTCGAACCGCTTGAGGAGGTCGGCCACGACCTCGCCCTCGTTGCCGTCCGAATACCACATGATGCGGACTTCCTCGGCCGCGAGAGCGGTGGAGGCGAAACCAAGGGCGGCTGCGATCACCGTCCCGCGAAGATAGGCTTGTTTCATCAGTTCCTCCCAGTTCTCGTTGTGCGGACCCGGATCTCGTCGGCGGGGCCGCGTTGGTCGTCAGGCGACGCTTCGTCGTGGACCGTCCGCTCTCCCTCAAGCGTCCAGTCGCGGGGCGACAGCACCCGCCCCTCGGCCTCGACGGTGCCGTCGGGCAGGAAGCGGACGGGTCCGTATTCGGGATCCTCGACGGTCAGCGTGCCGTCCGTTCCGGTGGCTGTCAGCGGATGCGCGGCTTCGAACGCGGCCGCGTCGTCGCCGCTGCCCATCCGGACCACCCACAACCCGTCGCGTCCGGGAAGGCGCAGCTCCGCGTTGGCCGACCCGCCGGTGGTCACGAGGTCGAGCGGGCGCGAGCCGCGGATCAGCACGATGCCGCGCCCGTGCCGCGCGTGGGCGCGGTCGCCCTCGACGCGCCAGTTGTCGAAGCTTTCCGTCGGGAACCAGGCGTGGGTAAAGTCGAGCTGCCCTTCGACACCGTCGAACGCCACCAACGCAAGGCCGCGATACTGCTGCACCCGGGGCACGCTGGCAGAGCCGCCCCAGAAGGACGGGCGGCCATAGCCCGACTGCACCATCTCGCCGGGATGGTTGATCCAGACCTGCGCCCGGGGCTCCTGCCCCAGCCGGCCGTGGATCAGCGTCTCCTGGTACCCCCACTCGCCCCAGCGATACGCCGCCGCCGTGCCGAGCGCGAAGTCCGCGGTCTTGTAGTGATACAGCTTCGCGAACAGACCGTTCCCCTGCCCGAAGCGCCATTCCTGCGCGCCCTCGCCGGTCCAGATCGCGCGGCGCCGCAGCTCCGCCGGCACGGCAAGCCCGTGGTCGCGCAGGCACAGCGCCAGCTGCGCCAGGCAGTTCACATGCGCCCCGAACCACCCCCTGCCCCACAGCAGCCGCGCGATCCCCGTCAGTTCCGACGTGTCGGCAGGGATCAGCGAGTGTTCGTAGCTGCGCCCTTCGGCTGCGGTGTTGACGCCCATGTGGGCCGAGTTCGCGACGATCTCGACCAGCCGCAGGATGCCGCGGCGGGCGCGGTCGCGGATGTCCTCGTCCGGCGCCAGCGCGTGGAGCGCGGTCATCCCCTTGAGATCGATCGGGAAGTAGGGGGAGGAGTTGAACTCCGCCATCTCCGCCCGCTCGAAGTGGTCGAACCAGCCGAGCAGGCGTTCGCGCCCGACCCGCGACTGCTCCGCCCCGGTCCGTCCCGACCGGCGGAAGACGGCGTCGGGCTGGTGGTGGCCAGCAAGGTAGGCGGCGGTGTGGAACAGGAGCGCGTGGTTTTCCGAAAAGTACCACTGCACGTCGTTGCCCGGCTCGTCCATCCAGTAGCGGAAGCCGAGCGCGGCCCGGTCGATGCGGTCGCGCAGGCCGTCGGGGATGCGGTCGGCATAGGCGATGCGGCCCCACAGCAGCGGGACCAAGGCGAAATCCGCGCAGTCGAAGCAGTCCTCGATGCCGAAAAGTTCGTGCTCGTAGATGGCGGCGGCCCGGGCCGTGTCGCCCTGATCGAGGCAGGCGAGCGCCGTCTCGGTGTCGTTCTCGGCGTGGGCGGCGATCCAGGCCAGCGTCTCGGCGATGCGGTCGGGCAGCGCCTCGGGCGCAGGGCCGGTGCGGCTGCGCCAGCCGATCTCGGCCCCCAGCGTCGCGCGGGTGCGGAAGCCGCCGCATTCCAGGTCGAGGTGGAAGTAGCGGTAGTCGGCAGGAAAATCGCCGGCCTTGCCGATCACGGCGTGGCCGGCGCCCGGGGCGATGTCCAGCACGATGCCCTGGCTGTCATGGGCCATGAAATGGCCGCTGACGACCACCTGCGCCGCGACCCGGGCCGGGAACGGACAGGGCAGCACCAGCCGGATCTCGTCGGTGTCGTCGTAGTGCTTGCGGTCGAGATGCATGGCCGCGATCGCGGCCTCGACCCCGCCGACCAGCGCGTCGTCCGCGTCGAAGGGATGCGCGGCGCGGGCGGGCGGGCCATCCACCCACTCGACGAGGACGCGAATGACGGCGTCGCGCTCGGCCAGGTCCTCCTGCCAGACGGCGATCTCGTTCAGGCCCTCGCGCAGGATCACGTCGAACTCGGCCTTGGTCATCGCGTTGCGGACCGTGGGGGAAAGCCAGCCCGCCGCCTCGCCGTTCACGAACAGCTTCGCCGCACCGCAGATGCCGAGGCGAAGCCGGGCCGGACCCGCGCGCTCGGCGTGAACGGCGGTGCGCTGCCAGTTCCGCAGCCGGGTGGCGCGGAACCAGAAGCCCGACAGGTCGAGGAACGCGGACCCCATCGGCAGGACGTTGCGCGCCATGGTCCAGTCGGGATCCAGATCCGGCACCGGCTCGCGGTCGCGGAACTCCGCGATGTAGGCGGTGCGGCAGGGATAGGTGTGGGGGATGTAGTTCTTGTCCTTGGTCAGGAAGAACGTCGAGTCCATCTCGCCCTGCATGGGGGCGTCGGGCACGTCGTAGCGCGCTTCGGCCAGCGGCGTGGTCTGCCACCAGGGCAAGGGCTGGCCGCTGGTCAGGCGCATGTCAGCGCAGCTCCGCGATGGCGACGGGATCGACGTCGCCATAGGCCTGGTTCTCGCCGGTCATGCCCCAGACGAAGGCATAGCGCCCGGTCCCCGCGCCCATGTGGATCGACCACGCCGGCGACAGCACCATGTCGCCGTTCGCGACGACCAGGTGGCGGGTGTTGTCGGGACGGCCCATGAAGTGCATGACCCGGTCCTCGGGGGCGAGGTCGAAGTAGCAGTAGGCCTCCATCCGCCGTTCGTGAAGATGGGGCGGCATGGTGTTCCAGACCGACTGCTCGGCCAGGTCGGTGATCCCCATCAGCAGCAGGCAGGACGGCGCAACCTCGGGATGGATGTACATGCGCAGGCGGCGGTGGTTGCACTTGGCCGCCTCGCCGAACTCGACCTGCTTGCCCTCGTCGCGGGTGATGAGGCGGTGCGGGATGTCCGCGCCGGCAGGGACCGAGTTCATGTAGAAATGCGCCGGAGCAGAGGCATCGTCGCTGCCCAGCCGGACCTCGCCCGCGCCGCGCCCGACATACAGCACGTCGCGGTTAGCCAGCGCATGGCGGGTGCCGTCCACCTCGACCCAGCCCGCGCCGCCGAGGTTTGCGATCCCCATCTCGCGCGCGTCGAAGAAGCGCGGGGTGCCCACGTCGGCGCCGTCGCCGAAGGAAAGGGGCGCGTCCGTGGGGACCGCCGCCCCGAGGATCATGCGGTCGTAGTGGGTGTAGCAGAAGGCGATCCGCCCCGGCTGGAACAGCCCCTCGACCATGAAGTTGTCGCGCAGGTCGTCGGTCAGCATCGCGTCGATCTGGTCGGGTCCAGCGCCGTAGCGTTGCAGCATGGTCATCGGTCGTTCCTTTCGATCAGGTGCCGGCGTCCCTCGACCAGCGCCAGGATGGCCAGCGACTGCCCATAGGCCGTAGGCTGGATCGGGATGTCGCGGTAGTGTTGCAGGTCGTGGCCCATCCGGGTGCCGTAGCTGACCCCGCCGACGACGCCCTGCGCATCCACCGCGCCGATCACCGCGTCCAGCGCCCGCAGCCCCGCCGCGCGCCAGCGTTCGTCGCCAAGCCCCAGCCGCGCGCCCTTCAGAAGGCCGTAGGCAAACCCGGCCGTCGCCGAGGTTTCGGGATAGCTTTCCGGCTCCTGCAGCAGCGTATGCCACATGCCGGCGGCATCCTGCAGCGGCAGCAGCGCATCCACCTGGTCGCCCAGCAGCGATTCAAGATGCAGCCGCACGCCCGGCGACAGGTCGGCAAGCTCGAACAGGTCCACGAGCCCCGCAGTGATCCACGCGTTCCCCCGCGCCCACAGCGCGCCCGCGAAGTTGTGGCGGCCCGCGAAGGTCCAGCCGTGGAACCACAGGCCGGTGCGGCGGTCGGCAAGGAAATGGGCGTGGGCGAGGAACTGGCGCTCCGCCTCGTCCACCAGCTCGCGCCGGCCCGACGCCTGCCCGTAGGCGGCGAGGAACAGCCCCACCATGTAGAGCGTGTCGTCCCACAGCTCGCCTTCGTTCAGCTTGTCGGACACGTCGTGCTGGAACGCGCCGAAGCCGGTCCGGCCCGCCGCCGTCAGCAGCCGCGCGGTCCAGTCCTCCAGCGCCGCGTGGAACGCGGGGTCCCGCGTCCTGTCCCAGTAGAGCGCGAGCCCCAGCATCGGCGCGGTGGTGTTGATGTTGAGCGGGGGCAGGCCGCGATCAAGCGCGCGGCGGTACCAGCCGTCGATCAGCCGCCCCAGCTCCGGCTCGTGACCCTTGGCGCGCCACAGCTGCACCAGCCCGAACATGCCGACGCCCTGAGGCCATTCCCAGGCGTCGAAGCTGATGTAGTCGCCCGCGCTGCCGTCGAGGTTCGGTTCCACGAAGCGGCCGTCATGCGACAGGCGGGTCAGCCCCGCCACGAGCAGGTCGAGCGTGTCGCCCATCCGCTGCCGCGCATCCAGAATCAGGTCGCCTGCGTCGTCCATGCCGTCCTCCCCCGCCGAGTGAACCTGCTCATGCAACGTTGTTGCAATGTGTAATTTCCTTTCATACCCTCGAACCATGCCGCCCAAGCGCCCCACGATTGCCCGCATCGCCCGCGACCTCGGCGTTTCCACCGCCACGGTGTCGCGCGCGCTGAGCGGCCGGGGCTACGTGCGCGACGAGGTCGTGACCCGCATCCGTGCCCGCGCGCGCGAGCTGAACTATCCGCTGCGAGACGAGACGGTGGGTTCGCGGGTGCTGCTGGTCGCCTCGCACGCGGCGCTTCTCGACCTGCAGCGAAGCCAGTACACGCTGCACGTGCTGGAAGGTCTGCGCGGCCGCGCTGGCGAACTGGGCATCGAGGTCGAGGTGCTGGGCTACGGCCATCCGGCCGAGATCGCGCGGCTGCCCGAAACATACGGCGGCGTCGAAGGCGGGCTGATCGGCATCATCCTGATGACCGTGGACGACGACACGATCGCGCTGGCGCGGTCGCTGCCCTGCGCGGTCGTCCTTCTGAACGACGACGATCCGCTGATGACGATCGACTCGGTCGCGCCCTGCAACCGCTCGGCTGCGGCGCTGGCCGCTTCGCACCTGAAGGCGCTGGGGCACAGCCGGATCGTGTTCCTGACGCGGCCGGGCCGCCGCACCATCGCCCGCAGGCTGGAAGGCGTGCGCGACGAACTCGGCCCTGCGCTGGGGCCCGACCGGATCCTCGAGGTGGACGACTGGACCTCGGACGCCGCCCGCATCCGCATCCGCCGCGCCCTGGGCGACGATCCCGGCTTCACCGCCGTCATCGCCGCCGCCGACATCCTCGCGGCCGGCGCCATCGTGGGGATACAGGAAACCGGCCGGACGGTCCCCGGCGACATTTCAGTCATCGGCATCGACGGCCTGCCGCAGGGCGAGTTCCTGTCGCCTGCGCTGACCACGATCGTGATCCCGATGCGCAGGATCGGGGAAGAGGCGCTGACGCTGATCCAGCAGACTGCGCGGCGGCGGCTGTTCGCCGAGCCGGCGATCCCGCGCAAGATCGAACTCGGCTGCGCTCTGGTGGAACGCGCCTCGACGGGGCCGGTCCGGACGGGCTGACGCGCGTGATGCGAACTCACCTCGCGGGCGGGACGAGCTGCCGCGACATTGCGCCGACAGCCGGGCAACCGAGCCGTGTGGCCGGTCCGGTGAAGTCAGGCGCCGATGGCGCTGAACATCGCACACGCCACCCTTGACGCGCAGCGAACGTAAGCGGCGCATGTCATGGCGCCCCGGCCTTCCACGATGGAGAGGGACAATCACGACTTGCAAACGCGAGATTGACGGGCAGACTGGTCCGCGCCGCCGGTCCGCCGGCATGTCAAACCAAGGGGGAGCTTCACCCATGACCATCCGCCCGATCCTGATCGCCGCGCTGGCGCTGTCAGCCACGCCCGCCTTCGCCGACGATGCCGCCACCTGCGGGACCGTCCGCCTGTCCGATCCGGGCTGGACCGACATCACCGCGACCAACGGGCTCGCCTCGGTCATGCTGGACGCCCTGGGCTACACCCCGGACGTGCAGACCCTGTCGGTGCCGATCGGCTACGAGGCGCTGAAGGGCGGGCAGATCGACGCGTTCCTCGGCAACTGGATGCCGGCGCAGAAGTCGTTCCGCGACGATCTCGACGCGTCGGGCCGCACGACCGAGCTGGTGCAGAACCTCGACGGGGCCAGGTTCACGCTGGGCGTCAACAAGGCAGGCGCGGACCTCGGCGTGAAAGACTTCGCCGACCTCGACGCCCACCGGGACGCGTTCGACGGCAGGATCTACGGGATCGAGCCGGGCGCGCCCGCCAACCAGTCGATCGCGGCGATGATCGCGGCCGACAAGAACGGCCTCGGCGACTGGGAACTGGTGGAATCGGGCGAGCAGGCGATGCTGGCGCAAGTCGCGCGCAACGACCAGGCGAACACGCCGACCGTGTTTCTCGCCTGGGCTCCGCACCCGATGAACATCGCCCACGAGATCACCTACCTGACGGGCGGCGACGAGGAGTTCGGCCCCGATTTCGGCGGCGCGACGGTCCACACGCTGGCGCGCACGGAGTGGGCGCAGGCCTGCCCCAACGCGGCAAGGCTGCTGTCGAACATGACCTTCAGCGTCGACATGGAGAACGCGCTGATGGGCTCGATCCTCGATGACGGCATGACGGGGACCGAGGCCGCAACGGCGTGGCTGCGCGACAACCCCGAGGTCATCACCGAATGGACCACCGGCGTCACCACGCTGGACGGCCAGCCGGGCCTTGACGCAGCAAAGGCCGCGATCGCCGGATGACCAGCGCCGGCCCGGCGGGACGCCGCCCCAACATCCTTATCCTGATGGCCGACCAGCTGTCGGGCGTGTGGTTTCCCGACGGGCCGGCGCCGTTCCTTCGCGCGCCGAACCTCGGCGCGCTGGCCGGGCGGTCGGCGCGCTTCGCCAATGCCTACACCGCCAGCCCGCTTTGCGCGCCGGCCCGCGCCGCCTTCATGTCGGGCCAGCTGCCGCGCCGCACGCGCGTCTACGACAACGCGGCCGAGTTCGGGTCGGACATCCCGACCTATGCCCACCACCTGCGCCGCGCGGGGTATGCGACCGCCCTGTCCGGCAAGATGCACTTCGTCGGCCCCGACCAGCTGCACGGGTTCGAGGAGCGGCTGACGACCGACATCTACCCGGCCGATTTCGGCTGGACCCCCGACTATCGGAAGCCGGGGGAGCGGATCGACTGGTGGTATCACAACATGGGCTCGATCACCGGCGCAGGCGTGGCCGAGATCACCAACCAGTACGAATACGACGACGAGGTCGCCTACAACGCCTGCCGCAAGCTCTACGACCTGTCGCGCGGGGCGGACGCGCGGCCGTGGTGCCTGACGGTCAGCTTCACCCATCCGCACGACCCCTTCGTGGCCCGGCGCCGCTACTGGGACCTGTACGCGCGCGCGCCGGAACTGGAGCCGCCCGAGGCGATCCCCTACGACGCGCAGGACCCCCATTCGCAGCGCATCCTCGACGCCTGCGACTGGCGGCGCTACGACATCACGGACGACCAGATCCGCCGCGCGCGGCAGGGCTACTTCGCCAACATCAGCTACATCGACGACAAGATCGGCGAGATCATGGGCGTGCTGCGCGATACCCGGCAGGAAGCGGTCGTCGTCTTCCTGTCCGACCATGGCGAGATGCTCGGCGACCGCGGGCTGTGGTTCAAGATGAACTTCTTCGACCCGTCCGCGCGCGTGCCGCTGATGATCGCCGCGCCGGGCATGCCGGCGGGCCGGGTGGACACGCCGGTTTCCACCATCGACCTGCTGCCGACGCTGGCGGACCTGGTCGCGCTGCCGATGGAGGAGGTGAGCCCGTGGACCGACGGGCAGTCGCTGGTGCCGGTGGCGAGCGGCGCAGACCGCGCCCCGGTGGTCATGGAGTATGCGGCCGAGGCAAGCGTCTCGCCCATGGTCGCGATCCGGGACGGGCGCTGGAAGTACACCGCCTGCCTCGCCGATCCGGAGCAGCTCTTCGACCTTCACGCCGATCCCGGCGAGCGCATCGATCTTGCAGGCGATCCCGCCCATGCAGGCACGGTGGAGCGGTTGCGGGCCATGGCGGCGGCGCGGTGGGATCTGAACGCCTACGACGCCGAGGTGCGCCAGAGCCAGGCGCGGCGCTGGATCGTCTACGAGGCGCTGCGGAACGGGGCCTATTTCCCGTGGGACTACCAGCCGCTGATGCAGGCGTCGGAACGCTACATGCGCAACCACATGAACCTCGACATCCTCGAGGAGAGCAAGCGCTTCCCGCGCGGCGAGTGAGCGCGGCAAGACAGAACAAACGCGGCGCATTGCGCGCATTGACTTGCAAAGCCGCGGGGGTTTGATAGCTGGAAACCATGACATTGTGGACTCCAGACCCCGCCACGCTGACGCGCCCGGCCTACCTGTCGCTCGCTGAACAACTCGCGCAGGCGATCCGGCGCGGGCAGATCGCGCCCGGCGAGCGGCTGATGCCGCAGCGGCAGCTCGCGCATCGGCTGGCCCTGTCGCTGCAGACCGTGTCGCGCGCCTACGAGGAGCTGATCCGGCGCGGCCTCGTGTCGGGCGAGGTCGGGCGGGGCAGCTTCGTCCTGCCGGCCGAGACGCGCGCGCCCTACCTGTCCCAGCGCAGCGGTGAGGTCGTGGACCTGTCGATCCTGAAGCCAGTCACCTCGCGGCTGCATGTCGACCGGATGCGCGACGGGCTCGCGTGGCTGGCGCAGAACATGCCGGCGCAGGACGCGCTGTCGTTCCGCCCGAACTCGGTCCTGCCGCCGCACCGCAACGTCGCGGCGAAGTGGCTGGCGCAGGGCGGGATCGATGTCGCGCCCGAGCGGATCGTCATCACCGACGGGGCCACGCCCGCGATATCGACCGCGGTGATGACGGCCGTTCCGCCCGGCGGCACGCTGGCGGCGGCGCGGCTGACCCACCACCTGCTCATCCCCCTCGCCCGCTACCTCGGCCTGCACCTGGAACCGCTGGACATCGACGACGACGGGATCATCCCCGCCTCACTCGACCGGGCCGCCCGGCGCGGTTCCGTCGCTGCCGTCTACCTGCAGCCTGCGGCGATCAACCCGCGCGCGGTGGTGACCAGCGCCGCGCGTCGGGCCGAGATCGTCGAGGTCGCGCGCCGCCACGACCTGATGATCGTGGAAAACGACGTGCTGAACACGCTGATCGTGGACCGGCCCGCGCCGTTCGTGTCGCTTGCGCCCGAGCGCGTGCTCCACATCAGCGGCTTCACCAAGATCACCCTGCCCGGCTTGCGCCTTGCCTATCTCGTCGTGCCGGAACGGCTGGCGACGGCGGCGGCGAACCGGCACCTCGTCACCAACTGGATCGCGACCCCGGTGATGGTCGAACTGCTCAGCCACTGGATCGGTGACGGCACCGTCGCCGCGCTGATCGACTGGCAGCGCGCCGCGCTGTCCGAACGCCACGCGCTTGCGGCCGAGATGCTGCGCGGCGTGCCCTTCCGCGCCCATCCGCAAAGCCTTCACCTGTGGCTGGAACTGCCGTCCGACACCGACGAGGATTCGTTCGTGGCGCAGGCGCATGCCGGCGGGGTTGCGGTCGCGTCGGCCCGCGCCTTCCGCCTGGGCGAACGGCAGGGCGCCGGGGCGGTGCGGATCGCGCTGGGATCGACCGACGCGGCCGGGCTGCGCCACGGCCTGGGCGTGATCCGCGACATGCTCGCCAGGACCACGGAGCCGTTCCTGCCGATGATCTGAGCACGCCAGCGCGGCGACCTGTACAAATTGTCATGATACGAGAAACGTGATTGACATGATCGTCCATCAGTTCAATGCTGCCGGCAGCAAGGCGAGGCAGGACTTGGACGACGCACCGATCATCCGCATCCACGACCTGAGGAAATCCTTCGGATCGCTCACCGTCATCGACGGGCTGTCGTTCGAAGTGCACCGGGGCGAGAAGCTCGCCCTGATCGGCCCGTCAGGGTCGGGCAAGACCACCATCCTGCGCATGCTCATGACGCTCGAGACGATCTCGGGCGGGCGGATCGAGGTCTGCGGCGAGCCGCTCTACCACATGAGCCGGAACGGGGCCGAGGTGCCGGCGGACGAGGCGCACCTGCACGAGATGCGCCGGCACATCGGCATGGTGTTCCAGCACTTCAACCTGTTCCCGCACAAGTCGGTCATCGACAACATCACCCTCGCCCCGATGCTGACGCAGGGGGTGGCGCGGGCGGACGCGGAAAGGCAGGCGCGCGAGCTTCTCGAGATGGTGGGGCTGGCCGACAAGGAAGCGTCGATGCCGTCGCAGCTGTCGGGCGGGCAGAAGCAGCGCGTGGCGATCGCCCGCGCGCTGGCCCTGAAGCCCGAGATCATGCTGTTCGACGAGGTCACCTCCGCCCTCGATCCCGAACTGGTCGAGGAGGTGCTGGAGGTCATGAAGCGCCTCGCCGCCGAGACCGACATGACCATGCTCCTCGTCACGCACGAGATGGGCTTCGCGCGCGAGTTCGCCGACCGCGTCCTGTTCTTCGACAGGGGCCGGATCTGCGAGCAGGGCACGCCGGAACAGATCTTCACCAATCCTGCGCAGGACCGCACTCGGACCTTCCTGCGCAAGATCATCGCCGCGGGCCACCGCGTCTGAACGACTGCAGGAACGATAACGAAAACAGACCAACAGCGGAGAAGAGAATGAAGACCTGTGTGCTTGCCGCAATGCTTCTCGCCGCGCCGGCGGTGACGTCGGCGCAGACGCTCGACGACCTGAAATCCGACGGCAACGTCACCATCGCCATCGGCAACGAGCCCCCTTTCACCGCGATCGATTCCAGCGGCAAGGTGTCGGGCGCGGCCCCCGACGTCGCCCGCGCGGTGTTCGAGAAGCTGGGCGTCGCCAATCTCGACGCGCAGGTGATCGAATACGGCGCGATGATCCCCAGCCTTCAGGCCAGGCGCGTCGACGCGATCGCCGCAGGCCTGTTCATGAAGCCCGAGCGCTGCGCCGCGGTCGATTACTCCCAGCCCGTGCTGTGCGACGCCGAGGCGCTGCTTCTGCCCGCCGGCAACCCCAAGGGGTTCAAGTCCTATGCCGACTTCGCGTCGAACCCCGATGCGCGGATCGGCGCGCCGGGCGGCGGGACCGAGGAGAAGCTCGCGCTGGAAGCGGGCGTGCCGCGTGACCGCGTCGTGGTCGTGCCCGACGCGCAATCGGGCCTGAAGATGCTGCAGGACGGCCGCATCGACGCCTATTCGCTGCCGGTCCTGTCGCTCAACGACCTGCTGGCCAAGTCGGGTGACGCGAAGCTCGAAGTATTCGCGCCCGTCGAAGGCGCGCCGGTCTATTGCGACGGCGTCGCGTTCCGCAAAGGTAACACCGAACTGCGCGACGCCTTCGACGTCGAGCTGGCGAAGCTGAAGGAATCGGGCGAGTTCGCGAAGATCATCGAACCCTACGGCTTCTCGGCCCAGGCGGCGCTTTCCACCGACCGCGACACGCTCTGCGCGCAGGAGTGACCACGGGGGTCGCGGGGCGCCAGGTGCCGCGGCCATCCCCTTCCATCTGAAACCACGGGCAGGACCGGGGCCGCATGGGCGACTGGACTGGATATCTGTTGCTGATCCTCGACGGCGCGTGGGTGACCGTGCGCCTGACGGTGATGGGCTGCGCGCTGGCGCTGGTGGTCGCGTTCATCGCGGGGCTCGGCCGGATCGCGCCGTGGGCGCCGGTCCGCTGGCTCGCGACCGCCTACATCGAGATCTTCCGCGGCACCTCGATCTTCGTCCAGCTGTTCTGGATCTACTTCGTCCTGCCGCTGACGGGCGTCGCCCTGACGCCGATGCAGGCCGGCGTGCTTGCGCTGGGGCTGAACGTCGGCGCCTACGGGGCCGAGGTCGTGCGCGGGGCGATCCTCGCCGTCCCGCGCGACCAGTACGAGGCGACGGTCGCCCTGAACCTGACCGGCTGGCAGCGGCTGCGCCACGTCATCCTGCCGCAGGCGCTGCCGCTGATGCTGCCGACCTTCGGCAACAACGCGATCGAGCTTCTCAAGGCGACCGCCGTCGTCTCGCTGATCTCGCTGTCCGACATGACCTTCCAGGCGCAGATCGTGCGCTCGCAGACCGGCAACACGATCCTGCCTTTCGTGACCATCCTGGTCATCTACTTCGCGCTGTCACTGCTGATCGCGGCGATCATGGGCCGCATCGAACGGCGTGTCACCCGCGGCCTGGACGGGGTGCGCTGATGGACTGGGACTGGCAGTTCGCCCGCGAGATCACGCCGATCCTGCTGCAGGGCCTGAAGGTCACGCTCATCGCGACGATCCTCGGCGCCGCCGTCGCGGCGGTGCTGGGCCTCGTCTTCGCGCTGCTGCGGCGGTCATCGAACCGGGTCGTCGCCCGCACGGCAGGCTTCCTGGTGCAGTTCATCCGCGGGACGCCGCTGCTGGTGCAGCTCTACTTCATCTTCTACGTGCTGCCGGACATCGGCATCCGCCTGCCGGCGCTGGCCGCGGGCGTGATCGGGATGGGCCTGCACTACGCGACCTACGCGGCCGAGGTCTATCGCGGCGGGATCGAGGCGGTGGCGCGCGGGCAGTGGGAAGCGGCGCGGGCCACGAACCTCACCATGCGCCAGACCTGGACCCACGTGATCCTGCCGCAGGCGCTGCCGCCGATGATCCCGGCGCTCGCGAACTACCTGCTGGCCATGTTCAAGGAAACGCCGCTGCTGTCGGCGATCACGGTGCTGGAGATGATGAACCAGGCCAAGTCGGTCGCGAACTCCACCTACCGCTATGTCGAGCCGATGACGTTGGTCGGCGTGTTCTTCCTGATCATCAGCCTGATCTCGGTCGCGGGCCTGCGCTGGCTCGAACGCCGCTACGGGAGACGGACATGACCGCCCTGCCCCGCCTGCCCCGCATACCCGTGGCCCCGCAGCTCTCGGGCCTGCCGGTGTCGCTGGACGACCAGCCGACGCCGCGCCGGATCGGGCTGATCGCGCTCTCGACCGACATGACGACCGAGGTGGATTATGCCCGGATGCTGAGCCCCCGCGGCATTGCGGTCCACGCGACGCGGATCCCGTTCGCGAACCCGGTGGCGCCCGCGACGCTGGCCGCGATGGCACCCGACATCACCCAGGCGGCGCAACTGATCCTGCCGGACGAGACGCTGGACGCGGTGGTGTACAGCTGCACCTCGGCTTCGGTCGTGATCGGCGACGCGGCGGTGCGCACGGCTATTTCCGCCGGAAAGCCGGCGGCGAGGGCGATCACCCCGATCTCGGCCGGGCTCGCGGCGCTGCGGGCAATGCGCGCGCGCCGCATCTCGCTGCTGACGCCCTATGTCCCCGAGACGACAGTGCCGATGGCCGACCTGTTCGCGGCGGAAGGATTTGCGCTGGTCCGCGTGACCTGCATGGGGCTGTCGGACGACAGGGCGATGGCGCGGATCGACGCGCAGACGCTCGTGCAACAGGCGCGGGCGGCGACGGCCAAAGGGTCGGACGCGCTGTTCATCGCCTGCACCGCGCTGCGCGCGGCGGCCTGGATCGACCGGCTCGAGGAAGCGGCGGGCGTGCCCGTGGTGTCGGCGAACCTCGCCACCGCCTGGGCCGTGCTGCGGGCCTGCGGCGACACGGGCGCGGCCGCGCCCGGCGCGCTGATGAGGACGCCATGACCGCCCTGCCCGTCACGCTGGACGACATCGCCGCCGCCCGGGCGCGGATCGCGGGCCGCGTCCGGCGCACGCCGATGCTGGCCGATCCGGTGCTGGCGCGGCGCCTTGGCGTCCCCGTCCTGATGAAGGCCGAGCACCTGCAGGAAACCGGCGCGTTCAAGCTGCGCGGGGCGACCAGCGCGGTGCTGGCGCTTTCGCCCGATGCGCTTTCCCGCGGGGTCGTCACCGCCTCGACCGGCAATCACGGCCGCGCGCTCGCCCACGCGGCGAAGCTTGCCGGCACCCGCGCGGTCGTCTGCCTGTCGCGGCTCGTGCCGCAGAACAAGGTCGCGGCGATCCGCGCGCTTGGCGCCGAGGTGCGGATCGTCGGCGCGAGCCAGGACGAGGCGATGGTCGAGGTCGCCCGCGCCGTCCGCGACGAGGGGCTGACCGAGATCGCGCCCTTCGACGACGCGGCGGTCGTCGCGGGTCAGGGCACGATCGGGCTGGAGATCGTCGAGGACGCGCCCGACGCCGCGGCCATCCTCGTGCCGCTGTCGGGCGGCGGGCTGATCGCGGGGGTCGCGGTCGCGGTCAAGGCGCTGCGGCCGGACGCGCGGATCGTCGGCGTCACGATGGAAAGCGGCGCCGCGATGATCGCAAGCCTCGCCGCGGGCGCCCCGGTCGAGGTCGAGGAAACCGCGAGCCTCGCGGATTCGCTCGGCGGCGGCGTGGGGCTGCAGAACCGCGTGACCTTCCCGATCTGCCGCGCGCTGCTGGACGAAACCGTGCTCGTGACCGAGGCCGAGATCGCGGGCGCCATGCGTCACCTGGCCGCGCTGGGACACGTCGTGGAAGGCGCGGCCGCCGTCGGCACCGCGGCCTTGCTCTCGGGCAAGGTCCGCGCACAGGGGCCGGCGGGCGGCCCGGTCGTCACCGTCCTGTCGGGCGGCAACGTGGACCCCGCGCTTCATGCCCGCGTCGTTGCCGGCGCGAACTCGGCGGAATCGGCATGAACCGCCCGCCCGTCACGATCCTCACCGAAGCCGACCTGCGCGCGCTGGTGCCGCTGGACATGGACGCGATCGACTGCGTGGAACGCGCGTTCCTCGCGCTTGCCACCGAAGCAGTGGCGATGCCGCCGATCCTGCGTCTCGACATCCCCGAACACCGGGGCGAAGTCGACGTGAAGACCGCCTACATTCCCGGCGTCGATCACTTCGCGATCAAGATCAGCCCCGGTTTCTTCGGCAACCCGGCGCTGGGGCTGCCGTCAACCAACGGGATGATGGTCGTCCTGTCGGCCCGCACAGGGCTGGTCGAGGCGCTGCTGCTGGACAACGGCTACCTGACCGACGTGCGGACCGCCGCCGCCGGGGCTGTCGCGGCGAAGCACCTCGCGCGCGAGGATGCGTCGGTCGCGGCGATCCTCGGCGCGGGGATGCAGGCGCGGATGCAGCTGGCCGCGCTGGCGCAGGTGCGGAAGCTTTCCGCCGCGCGGGTCTGGGCGCGCGATCCCGCGAAGGCCGCCGATTTCGCCCGCGACATGACGGCGCGGATGGGCTTTCCCGTCACGGCCGCCGCGACGGTCGCAAAGGCCGCACGCGGCGCCGGCGTGATCGTCACCACCACCCCCGCCGACCGACCGATCCTGGACGCCGGCGACGTCCTCCCCGGCGCCCACGTCACCGCGATGGGATCGGATGCCGAGCACAAGAACGAGCTCGACCCCGCGCTCGTCGCGTCTGCCACCTACGTCGCCGACCGGCTGGCGCAGACCCGCCGCCTCGGCGAATGGCACCACGCCATCGCCGCGGGGCTGGTCGCGGAAGCCGACGGACGCCCCGAGCTGGGCCAGGTCATCGCGGGCCACGCGCCGGGCCGCACCCGCCCGGACGAGATCACCGTGGCCGACCTGACCGGCACCGGCATCCAGGACACCGCCATCGCCGCCCTTGCCCTGACGCGCGCCCGCGCCGCCGGGGCCGGCCGGACCTTCACCCCCTGAGGACAGCATGCCCGACATCCCCCTGAAGTTCAGCCGAGCCGAATACGCCGACCGCCTGCAGAAGACCCGCCGCGCGATGGAGGAGAAGGGCGTCGACCTGCTGATCGTCAGCGATCCCAGCAACATGAACTGGCTGACGGGTTATGACGGCTGGTCGTTCTACGTCCACCAGGCGGTGATCGTGCCACCCGAGGGCGAGCCGATCTTCTTCGGGCGGGGCATGGACGCGGTGGGGGCGCGCTTCACCGCCTATCTCTCCGAGGACAACATCATCGGCTACGCCGACGATTACGTGCAGAACACGGCGAAGCACCCGATGGATCTTCTGTCCTCGATCCTGAAGGACAAGGGCTGGGGCGCCAGGCGGATCGGCGTCGAGATGGACAACTACTGGTTCTCGGCCCGCGCCTTCGCCGCGCTGCAGGCAGGGCTGCCCGACGCGAGATTCCACGACACGACCGCGCTCGTGAACTGGCAGCGGGCGGTGAAGTCGGGGGCAGAGCTCGACTGCATGCGCAAGGCGGGCGCGATCGTCACCGAGATGCACCGCCGCATCGTCGAGGTGATCGAGCCGGGGATGCGCAAGAACGACCTCGTGGCCGAGATCTACGACGCCGGCATCCGCGGCACGGCCGATTTCGGCGGCGACTACCCGGCCATCGTGCCGCTGCTGCCGTCGGGGCGCGAGGCGGCGGCCGCGCACCTCACCTGGGACGACAGGCCGTTGAAGTCGGGCGAAGGCACGTTCTTCGAGATCGCGGGCTGCTACAACCGCTATCACTGCCCGCTGTCGCGCACGGTGTTCCTGGGCAAGCCCCCCAAGGTCTTCGTCGAGGGCGAAAAGGCCGTGCTGGAAGGCATGGCGGCCGGGCTGGACGCCGCCCGCGCCGGGAACACCTGCGAGGAGTTCGCGGGCGCGTTCTATTCGGTCCTCGCGAAATACGGGATCCACAAGGACGGCCGCACCGGCTACCCGATCGGGGTGAGCTACCCGCCCGACTGGGGCGAACGCACCATGTCGCTGCGCCCGGGCGACCGGACCGTGCTGCAGCCGGGGATGACGTTCCATTTCATGACCGGCCTCTGGTCCGACGAGATGGGGCTGGAGATCACCGAGACCATCGCCATCACCGACGGAGCGCCGGAACTGCTGGCGAACGTGCCGCGCAAGCTTTTCGTGAAGGACTGAACCCATGCCCGCGACTCCCGAGGGGCTGCGCCCCTCGCCGGTGCTGGCCACGGTCGATTACGACCGGGACGGCATCCAGCACGGCTTCCTGCGCCTGCCCTACAGCCGCGACGACAGCGCCTGGGGATCGGTGGTCATCCCGATCACCGTGATCAGGAACGGCGAGGGGCCGACGGCGCTTCTGACCGGCGCCAACCACGGCGACGAATACGAAGGACCGCTGGCGCTGTTCGACCTGGCCGCGAACCTCGCGGTCGAGAATGTGACGGGACGCATCATCATCGTGCCCGCGATGAACCAGCCCGCCTTCGCGGCCGGCACGCGGACCTCGCCCATCGACCGCGGCAACCTGAACCGCAGCTTCCCGGGGCGCCCCGACGGGACGGTGACGGAAAAGATCGCGGACTACTTCCAGCGCGTGCTGCTGCCGATGGCCGACGTGGTGCTGGACTACCATTCGGGCGGCAAGACGCTGGATTTCCTGCCCTTCTGCGCCGCCCACATCCTGCCCGGCGACAACCCCGAGACGCGCGCGCAGGAAGCCCGCGCCTTCGAGCTGGTCGAGGCGTTCGGCGCGCCGTGGAGCGTGCGGATGCTGGAAATCGACGCCATCGGCATGTACGACACCGCCGCCGAGGAAATGGGCAAGGTGTTCGTCACGACCGAACTCGGCGGCGGCGGCACCGCGACCGCCCGCACCGTCCGGATCGCGCGGCAGGGGCTGCGCAACGTCCTGACCGCCTTCGGGATCCTGCAGGGCGAGGTGCCGCAGGCCAGGACGCGCTGGCTCGACATGCCCGACAGCGACTGCTTCGTCTTCGCCGATGACGGCGGCCTGGTCGAGTTTCACGCCGACCTGGGCGACATGGTGAAGAAGGGCGCCCCGATCGCGCGGCTCTGGCCGACGGGGCGCACCGGGGTCCAGCCTTCGGTCCTGCTTGCGGGCCGGTCGGGAATCATGTGCGCGCGCCATGTGCCGGGCATCGTGAAGCCCGGCGACTGCGTGGCGGTAGTGGGCGTGGAGGTCGGCGGCGCCGAGGACATGGAGGGGCCAGGCCCGCGCGAGCTCGAGGGGATGATCTGATGGACCTCGAGCTGAACGATCCCGCGCTGCTTCGCACCGACGGGTATGTCGGCGGCCGCTGGATCCGGGGCGCGGATCGGTTCGCCGTGACGGACCCCGCCACCGGCGGCACGGTGGCCCGGGTCGCGCGGCTCGACGCGGATGCCGCGCGCGAGGCGGTCGACGTGGCCCATGCCGCCTTCGACGACTGGGCATGGGAACTGCCGCAGGTGCGGGCCGAGTCGCTCTGGCGCTGGTTCGAGCTGATCATGCAGAACCGCCACGACCTGGCCCGGATCATGGTCGCCGAACAGGGCAAGCCCCTGTCCGAGGCCCTGGGCGAAATCGACTACGCCGCCTCGTTCGTGCAATTCTACGCCGAGGAGGCCAAGCGCCCGAACATCGAAAGCGTCACCTCGCACCTCGCCACCGCCGAGATGGAGGTCTGGCGGGAGCCTGTCGGCGTCGCGGCGCTGGTCACGCCGTGGAACTTCCCCTCGGCGATGCTGACCCGCAAGGCCGCGGCCGCCATCGCCGCCGGCTGCACGGTCGTCTGCCACCCGTCCGCCGAAACGCCGCTGTCGGCGCTGGCGCTGGCGGAACTCGCCCACCGCGCGGGCTTGCCGGCGGGCGTCTTCAACGTCCTGCCCGGCGACGCGCCCGAAGTCGTCGGCGCCTGGACCGCGCACCCGCGCGTCCGCGCGCTCAGCTTCACCGGCTCGACCGGGATCGGCAAGCTCCTCTACCGCCAGTCCGCCGACACGGTGAAGCGGCTGGTGCTGGAACTGGGCGGCCACGCGCCCTTCATCGTCTTCGCCGAGGCCGACCTCGACCTCGCCGTGGCCGAGGCGGTCAAGGCCAAGTTCGCGACATCGGGGCAGGACTGCCTTGGCGCGAACCGCTTCCTGGTGGAACGCCCCGTCTACGACCGCTTCTGCGATGCGTTCGCCGAAAAGGCGCGGGCGCTGACGCTGGGGCCGGGGATGGACGACCGCGACCTCGGGCCACTGATGAACGAACGCGCGGTCGCCAAGCAGGAGGAACACGTGGCGGACGCGCTGGGGCGTGGCGCGAAGCTGCTCACAGGCGGCGCCCGCGACCCGCAGGGACCGCTGTTCTACCCGGCCACCGTTCTTGCCGACGTGCCGACCGACGCGCTGGTCTTCCACGAGGAAACCTTCGGCCCGGTCGCGGCCATCGCCCCCTTCGACACCGAGGACGAGGCGGTCGCCATCGCCAACGCGACCGAATACGGCCTGATCGCCTATGTCCACAGCCAGGACCCGCGCCGCATCTACCGCATCTCGCGCGCGCTCGACTTCGGCATGGTCGCGGTCAACCGCACCAAGGTCACGGGCGCGCCGATCCCGTTCGGGGGCATGAAGCAGTCCGGCCTCGCCCGCGAAGGCTCGCGCCACGGGCTCGAGGCCTTCACCGACATCAAGTACGTCTGCCGTGACTGGTCAGAGTAAGGAGACACCCATGCTTACCAACGACGAACTCGCCAAGTGGGACCGCGAGAACTTCTTCCACCCCTCGACCCACCTCGCCCAGTTCGCGCGCGGCGAGGCGCCGCAGCGGATCGTGACGGGGGGCGAGGGCAGCCACATCACCGACCGTGACGGCAACCGCGTGCTGGACGGCTTCGCCGGGCTCTACTGCGTGAACGTGGGCTACGGCCGGCAGGAGATCGCGGAGGCGATCGCGGCGCAGGCGCGCGAGCTGGCCTACTACCACGCCTATGCGGGCGCTGGGTCCGAGGCCGCGATCACGCTGTCGAAGATGGTCATGGACCGCGCGCCGAAGGACATGGCGCGGGTCTACTTCGGCCTGTCCGGCTCGGACGCGAACGAGACGAACATCAAGCTCGTCTGGTACTACAACAACGTGCGCGGCCTGCCGCAGAAGAAGAAGATCATCTCGCGCTGGCGCGGCTATCACGGGTCGGGGCTGATGACCGGCTCGCTCACCGGGCTGGATCTGTTCCACAGGAAGTTCGACCTGCCGCTGGCACAGGTGATCCATACCGAGGCGCCCTACTATTTCCGCCGGGCCGATCTCTCGATGTCAGAGGCTGACTTCGTGGCGCATTGCGCGGACCAGCTGGAAAGGCTGATCGCGGCAGAGGGCGCGGACACCATCGCCGCCTTCATCGGCGAGCCGGTGCTGGGCACGGGCGGGATCGTGCCGCCGCCCGAGGGCTATTGGGACGCGATCCAGAAGGTGCTTGCGCGCCACGACATCCTGCTGATCGCGGACGAGGTCGTGACGGGCTTCGGCCGGCTGGGCACGATGTTCGGGTCGGACCACTACGGCATGAAGCCCGACCTCATCACCTGCGCGAAGGGCCTGACCTCGGCCTATGCGCCGCTTTCGGCCAGCATCGTCGGGAACCGGGTTTGGGACGTGCTGATGCAGGGCAGCGACGAATACGGCGTGCTGGGCCACGGCTGGACCTATTCGGCCCACCCGATCGGGGCGGCTGCCGGGGTGGCGAACCTGAACCTGATCGACAGCATGGGGCTGGTCGCGAACGCGGGCGAGGTCGGGGCCTACCTGAACCGGCAGATGGCCGATGCGCTGGGCGGGCACGCGCATGTGGGCGACGTGCGCGGCGAAGGGATGCTGTGCGCGGTCGAGATGGTCCGCGCGCGCGAGGGGCGCAGGTTCTTCGAGGCGTCCGAGGGGATCGGGGCCAAGGTCGCCGGCGCCATGATGCGGCGCGGCGTGATCGCGCGGGCCATGCCGCAGGGCGACATCCTGGGCTTTGCCCCGCCGCTGTGCCTGACCCGCGAGGAAGCCGACACAATCGTGTCGGTGACGAGGGACTCGATCGTGGAGATCCTCGGCAATGGCTGACGGGCTCGCGGCCGCGATGCAGGCCGCGATCCCGACCGGGCACGGCGGACCCGAGATGAATGCGGCGCGGTTGCGAGTGGTGTCGAAGACCCGCTTTGGCGAAGGTCGCCTTCCTGGTCACGACTGGCGGGGAACGCCGCGTCATCGGAAAAAAAGGCTGCGGACGCGGAGCGCGGCTGGGCGGAGAACGGTGCCGCCAATCCTGCGGGCCGCGCGCCTCATCCCCGCGGATCCGGGCCGCGCGCGCCAGGTTGTCGCGCAGAGGGGCCCTGCGTAGGCGGGCGTCACATCCGGCTGAGGTGGTCGTAAAGCTGGCCGACCGTCCGAATCGAGTGGTCGAGCTCGTCGGGGTCGATGTCGAGCCCGGTCTCGTCCTCGATGGCCATGACGAATTCGGTAAAGCCGATGGAGCTGAAGTCGAGCCCCTCGGCGAACAGCGGATCGCTGTCACGGACCTCTGCGGCCTTGGCGTACTTGCGCAGCAGTCGGTCGAATGTCATACGATCCAGCACGCCGAAACCCCTTTTTCCGGTTCGGCTTCCGTTACCAGAATCCTGGATCACGATGCAAGATTTCGCGGCCGCCCGGCTCGATGAGCTGTTCGGAGCGCAGGCGCTCCGCGCGCTTGCGCAGACCCCTGACGGGGAGATCGCGTTGCAGGCGCTGAAGGACGGCGCGACGGGCGACCTGCCCCGCGACCCAGCCGGCGCCCGCCTGGTGCTGATCACCCGCACGGGCTGGTCGCTGCTTCAATCCGCGAACCTGCCGGGCCCGGCGATCAGCCTGACGCGCGAGGTCGCGCCGGCGATGGCGGACCACCCGCAGCTTGCCCACCTGCGCCTGGCCGCCATGGTCCGGTCCCCGGATCGCGCGCCATACCTGCACGAACTGGCGCGGCTCACGGCAGCGGCCGAGGCGGACCCGCACCTGCGCGCGGCGCTGCAATCCATCGTCATCTATCACCCCGAGGCGTCGATCCAGATCTTCCCGCTTCTTGACCGGTCGCTGTTCGCGCGGGAATGCGCGGAATCGTCGCTGCTCGACCGGGTCCGGAAGTTCTCCGAGGAGGGCGGGCCGGCGGTTCTGAGCCCGTCGCTCTTCACCACTCTCGCCGCGCTGCGGGGAACCCCCGCCGACGAGTTCGACACGCTCCGCCGCGACATCAGCCTGAGCCGGACGGTCGCGGGTTACCTGTTGTTCGTCCGCGCCGACCTGACCCATCTCTCGCTTCTCGCCGACAGGACGCCGGAACAGCAGCACCGGCTGCACAACGTCACACGCGAGCTCGCGAACTATGCCCGGCTCGACTATTCGCGTGCGCAGGCGGCGGCCGACCGCGGACAGAACGTCCTGATCGCCGACCTGCACGCCGGGCTGTCGCTGACCAGCGGCCTTGGCATCGGCCATATCGGCCTGCCCATGTCGGTGGTGGCGGCCGCGGCGCCTGCGAACGTGCCCCCGCCCGACTTCCACATCCCCGTGGGCGTGCCCGACGCGCAGGTTCGGTTCCTCAAGCTTTGCAAGATGGTCAAGGCGCACCCCCGCGTGATCCGCATCTTCCCCGACGGCCCCTTCGGCGATCAGGAGGATTTCGAGGTTCTCGGCCGGCGCGTGGCCCTTGGGCGCGGCGCGCCGGTGCTGGCGTGGCGGGGGCGCGCCGCGACCTTCGTTCCCCGCAGCCGCTGGACGGGCAGCAGCTACGAGATCGTCCTGGAAGCCGGGCCCGACGCCCGCGACTACGACGACGGCGACCGGTTCGCGGCCGCGTTCTTCCAGTGCTACCTTGACCACATCCGCGACCTGGTGCTGGGTCCGCCCATCGACATGGCCCCGAACGGCGGGTTCTGGCGCTTCTTCCAGTAAGGCCCTTCATGCAGTACACCAGCCACTTCACCGCCGGCCTGCCGCAGCTCGACGTTCACACCCTGTCCGAGGACTGGGCGCTGGCCACGGCGCTTGAAAACCACTGGATCATCCTGGCCGAGCTTCTGGGGCTGAAGCCGTCCGAGTGGCTGGATGCGCGCGGCGAGCGGATGTACGGGGCGGTGATCGCGCTCACGACCGAGTTCGACCTGGAGAACACCATCCGCGAGGACGACCGCTTCGAGGCGCGGACGACGATCCATTCCATCCGCAAGCCCCATGCGCTGTCGCGGACCGAATACGTCGTGGACGGGCAGGTGCGCGCCTCGGTCCAGCTTTTCACCAGCTTCATCAAGCGGACCGAGCGCGGGTCGAACAAGCGCTTCTCGCGCGTCCGCGACGTCTGGAAGGGCGAGGATCACGACCCCGAGCTGGTGGACGCCCAGCTCGACCTGCACCACGCGATGAAGACGGAGCCGGTCGAGGGCAGGGTCGCGATGGAATACGAGGTCAACCGGATCCAGGACTTCAACACCGCCGACTTCATGTACTTCAAGAACTTCGTCCGCATCGCCAAGGCGGCGGAGTGGCGCCAGAACCGCGGCCAGCCCACCCGGCTCAACGCGACGCGCTCGTTCTGGTACTTCGGCAATGTCGGCGACGGAGAGGAGATCGTGGTCCACGTCGCCCGCGACGGCGACCGCGTGGACAGCGTGCTGGCCGACCGCGACGGTCGCCGGCTGGGGCTGTCCCGCGCGACCGCCCCGGTGGTCGAGATCGCGGAGCGCTGAACGAGGCGATCCAGGCTGGCGCTTGGGCGTGACCCGCACCGCGCCGAAGCTGCGGTACGTGCCGTACCGCAGTAGACGACCATCCGGCGCCTGCGCGGCTTTCCGGAACACCGGGATGGCCTCGACGCCGGCCGGACGGTCGCATCCCCGACCCCGCACCTGGACGCGGGATGCAGTCAGCCTCGCCCGGGACGCCCGCTCACCCCATCAGCCGCGACTTGACCAGCGCCCCCACCGCGCCGAAGTCCATCTGCCCCGCGTGACGCGCACGCAGCTCGCCCATGACGCGCCCCATGTCGCGCACCGACGACGCGCCGAGGTCCGCGATCACCCTGTCCAGCGCCGCCGCGACTTCGGCGTCGTCCAGCTGCCGGGGCAGGAACTCCTGGATCACCGTGATCTCGGCCTGCTCGCGCTCGGCAAGCTCGATGCGGCCGCCTTCCTCGAAGGCACGGGCGGATTCCTGTCGCTGCTTGACCATCTTCGAGAGAAGCGCGACCAGATCCTCCTCGCGCAGGCCGTCCGCGCCCTCATTCCCCGGCTCGCCGCGGGCCGCGATCTCACGGTCCTTGATGCCCGCGCCGATCAGGCGCAGCGTGGAGAGCCGGGCGGCGTCGCGAGACTTCATCGCCTCTTTCGTGGCGGCGGCGATGCGTTCGCGCAAATCCATGGCAGTGGTCCTTTCGATGGCGTCGTCAGACCCTGCAATCCCGCAGCCGGGCGCGCGGGTCAAGCACCGCCGCGTCGCGCCTTGACGGGCCGGGTCCCCGCCCCTAGTTTCCCCGCCGATCTGCCGGAGAGATGACAATGCCGACACCGACCGCCTGCCTTGCGCTAGCCGACGGAACGATCTTCCGCGGCCATGGCTTCGGTGCCGCGGGCGAAGTGGTGGCCGAGCTGGTCTTCAACACCGCGATGACCGGGTACCAGGAGATCATGACCGATCCCTCCTACGCGTCGCAGGTCGTGACCTTCACCTTCCCCCACATCGGCAACACCGGCGTAACCGCGCTGGACGACGAATCCGCCGAGCCGGTGGCGTCGGGCATCGTCGTCAAGTGGGATCCGACCGAGCCGTCGAACTGGCGCGCGACCTCGGACCTCGCCGACTGGATGGAACGGCGCGGCCGCATCGGCATCGGCGGCATCGACACCCGCCGCCTGACCCGGGCGATCCGCCAGCAGGGCTCGCCGCACGTGGCGCTCGCCCATGACCCGCAGGGGAACTTCGACACCGCCGCGATGGTCGAGCGGGCGAAGGCGTGGACCGGGCTCGTCGGGCTCGACCTCGCCCGCCACGTGAGCTGCCGGCAGAGCTATCGCTGGGACGAGGGGCTGTGGTCCTGGCCCGACGGGTTCGAGCCCCCTGCCCGACCTGCGCGCCCGTTCAAGGTCGTGGCGCTGGACTACGGCGCGAAGCGCAACATCCTGCGCTCGCTGGTCGCGTCGGGCGCCGACGTGACGGTGCTGCCGGCCACCGCCACCGCCGCCGAGGTGCTGGCGCACGAGCCCGAGGGCGTGTTCCTGTCGAACGGCCCCGGCGACCCGGCCGCGACCGGTGCATACGCCGTGCCCATGATCCAGGAGCTGCTTGCCCGGGATCTTCCGATCTTCGGCATCTGCCTTGGCCACCAGATGCTGGCGCTGGCGCTGGGGGCGCGGACGGTGAAGATGAGCCACGGCCACCACGGCGCGAACCACCCGGTGCGCGACAAGGAGACCGGCAAGGTCGAGATCACCTCGATGAACCACGGCTTCGCGGTGGACGCGCAGTCCCTGCCCGAAGGGGTCGTGGAAACGCATGTGAGCCTGTTCGACGGGTCCAACTGCGGCATCCGGATGTCCGACCGGCCGGTCTTCTCGGTCCAGCACCACCCCGAGGCCAGCCCCGGGCCGCAGGACAGCGCCTACCTGTTCGACCGCTTCGCCAGGGCGATGGAACAGCGGCGAGGTTGAACCGCCGGCGTTAACCGCGCCTTAACCCTCGATCAGGCATGACGTCCGGGACCGATCTCGTCCTGGAACAGACATGCCAGCTTCAATCGCGCCCGCCGGCGACCGCGCGCCGTCCGCCGAGGTGATCTCGCTGCAGCCGCGCCTGCGCGAGGCGCGCGCGGACCGTGACCGGGCCGAGGCGGCCGCACGGGCGCAGGCAGCGGCGAAGCCCGCGCGCGACCAGCGCCCGCTGGGCCAGATCCTGATCGAGGACGGGGCGGTGGCGCCCGGCGACCTTCTCAAGGCCGTCGTCATGCGGCAGCGCCAGGACGTGCCGCTGGGCGAGATCCTTCTGGCCCATGGCTGGGTGAGCGAAGGCGCGCTCGCCCGCGCCCTGTCGCGGCAATGGCGCACGACCATGCCGGATCTTGCCGCCACCCCGCCCGACTCCCGGCTGATCGACGCGGCGGGGGCGGGATTGTGCCTCAACGCGGGCATCGTGCCCTGGCGGCGCACCGGCGGGGTGACCTATGTCGCGGCGTCCCGCCCCGATGAGTTCGCGGCGCTCGCACCCACGCTCCGGCGCAGCCTCGGAACGGTCCGCATGCTCCTCTGTTCCCCCACCGCGGCGCGGGACGCGATCCTGACCGCGCGGCGCACGCAGCTGATCCGGCAGGCGGAAACGCGGGTTGCCGGCGATCTCAGCTGCCGGACCCGCAACGAGGCGCGGGCAGGCCGCATCGCGCTGGCCGTGATGCTGGTGCTGGCGCTCGGGCTGCTGCTCGCGCCGCTCACGCTTTTGGCGGCGCTGACGCTGTGGGCGACGCTCACGCTGGTGGGCAGCATCGCGCTGAAGATCATGGCGTTCCGCGCCACGCTGCGGGTCCGGGCGCTGAAGGAAGCCCCGCCGCCGGAGCTGGGGGGAAAGCTGCCCCTGATCTCGGTCATGGTGCCGCTGTTCCACGAGGCGGACGTGGCCGGCAAGCTGGTCGGGCGGCTGTCGCGGCTCACCTATCCGCGCGAACTCAGCGACATCATCCTGGTGGTCGAGGAGACAGACGAGATCACCCGCGCCGCGCTCGACGGCGTCACCCTGCCCCGCTGGCTGCGCGTCGTCATCGTGCCGGACGGGCCGATCAAGACGAAGCCCCGCGCGCTGACCTATGCGCTGAGCTTCTGCCGCGGCGACATCATCGGCGTCTGGGATGCCGAGGACCGGCCAGAGCCGGGGCAGCTCCACAAGGTCGCCCGCCACATGGCGGCGGCGCCCGCGGACGTGGCCTGCATCCAGGGCGCGCTCGACTTCTACAACCCGCGCACCAACTGGCTGTCGCGCTGCTTCACGATCGAATACGCGGCGCTGTTCCGCGCGGTGCTGCCCGGCGTGTCGCGCATGGGGCTGATCGTGCCGCTGGGCGGCACCACGCAGTTCTTCCGCCGCGACGCGCTGGAGCGGTCGGGCGCGTGGGACGCCTGGAACGTGACCGAGGACGCGGACCTGGGCGTCCGCCTCGCGCGCATGGGGATGCGGGTCGAGGTCGCGGACTTCACCACCCATGAAGAGGCGAACTGCCGCGCGCTGCCGTGGATCAAGCAGCGCTCGCGCTGGCTCAAGGGCTACGCGATGACCTGGGGCGTCCACATGCGGACGCCGGTGCAGCTGTGGCGCCAGATCGGCACGCGCGCGTTCCTGGGCTTCCAGGTCCAGTTCGCGGGCATGCTGACGCAGTACCTGCTGGCCCCCCTGCTGTGGAGCTTCTGGCTGTTGAGCCTCGGCCTGCCGCACCCCTTGCGCGAGCCGCTCGGCGCCATGTGGGGCGGCTACGGGGTGCCGGTCCTGTTTTCCATCTTCGTCGCGTCCGAGATCCTGAACATGGTGATCGGCGCCTGGGCGGTGCGCCGGACCGGGCATCGCGGTCTGTGGGCGTGGGCGCCGACGATGCACCTCTACTTTCCGCTAGGCTGCCTTGCCGCGTGGAAGGCGCTCTACGAGGTCGTCGTGAACCCGTTCTACTGGGACAAGACGACGCACGGAGTCTTCGATGTGGTGGAGGAAGCGCCGCCCGAAGCGCCGTCGCTGACGACGATCCCGCTGGTGACGCTCGGCGACCTGGGCGGGGGCATGGCGCGCAGGGCGCCAGTGCCGATCAACGCGGGCGATCTTCGGGCCGGTGCAACCGACAGCGAAGCAGGCCTGGCGCAGGGCTGAGGTGACCCGCCGGGCAGCTGGGTCGCGGCAGCGGCGCCCTAGCGCGCGCTGGACGTGGACCAGGCGCCGTCAGGCCCCGGCAGCCGGCTCGCCGGCCCCCGCCTGCACGGCCTCGTCCACGATGCGCCCTGACCTTTCGACCACCGCCGCAAGCGCCGCCGCAAGCCCGTCCAGCGTATCCTGACCCGTCTCGCGCAGCAGGAACTCCTGCCCGCCGCGGCCCGCCGCCTCCATGTCAAGCCGCCCTTCCGTCAGCAAGCGTGCGGCGCAGTGGAGCCGCCACAGGAAGCGCCAGGCCTGCGCCACCTCCTCGGCCGATGCCGCGTCGATCAGCCCGGCCCGTGCGCCTGCCCGAAGCTGGGCCGGAACCGCGCGCGCGGGCGCGCCGGTGCGAAGGGCGAACGACTGCGCCAGAAGCTCGATGTCCTGCAGGCGGCCGCGGCCGTTTTTCGCCTCCCACAGCCCATCCGGCGCCTTGGCGGCGAAGATGCGCGCCCGCATCCCCGCGAGATCGGGGACCACGCGCGGGTCCCGCCCGCGCGCGTCAAGGACCCCGACCCGCAGCGCCTCGACCTCGGCCGCGAGCGCCGGGGCGTCATGCCCCGCGCCGGCGATCACGCGGGCGCGGGTCAGGGCCAGATGCTCCCACGTCCAGGCCTCGCCCATCTGGTAGTCGCGAAACGATTGCAGCGCCGTCGCCACCGGCCCCTGCCGCCCCGAGGGGCGCAGGCGCATGTCCACCTCGAACAGCCGCCCCGAGGCGGTCGGCGCCGACACCGCGGTGAGAAGCGCCTGCGTCAACCGCGCGTAATAGGCCCGCGCGGCGAGCGGCCGCGGACCGTCGGATGCGTCGACCCCGTCCGCGTCGTAGATCACGATCAGGTCGAGGTCCGACTGCGCGTTGAGGTGCCGCGCGCCGAGCGAGCCCATTCCCAGCACGACCGCCCCCCAACCCGGCGGCGCCCCGTGGCGGACCGCGAAGTTGCGCGCGACCACGCCCGCCAGCGCGCCAATCGCGGCGTCGGCGATGTCGGCGTACTGCACCGCCGCCTCGTCCGCGCCGATCAGCCCGCGCAGGTGATGGACGCCGACGCGGAACTGCCATTCGTGCGCCCAGCGGCGCGCGGCGTCCAGCGCGACCTCGTAGCCCCCGGCCGGCTGCGTCAGGGCCGATTGCAGCTGTGCGTCGAGCGCCTCGCGCAGCCCCGCGGCCCCCGGCCAGGGTGCGAAGAAGTGCCCGGCCAGTACCCCGTCCAGCACCTCGGGGTGGCGGGCGAGGTAGGCCGCGAGGCCCGGCACCGTTCCGCAGATGTCGGCCAGAAGGTCGATCAGCTGCGGGTTCGACCCGAACAGCGAGAACAGCTGCACCCCCGCCGGCAGGCCGCGCAGGAAGCTGTCGAACCGCACCAGCGCCTCGGCCGGATGCGCCGCGCGGCCCATGCGGGCCAGGATCTGCGGCTCGATCCGGGCAAAGATCTCCTGCGCGCGGCCCGATTTCAGCGCCGGATAGGTACGCCAGCCTTCGACCATCGCCGCCGTTTCGGGCGACATCGGCGGCACCGCCGGATCGTCGGCACGGCCCGCTTCGGGGTCGAAGAAGTCGCCCGCGAGTTCCTCGACCCGGGCGAACCTGCGTTCCAGATCGGCGGCCCACGCCCCCGGGTCGTCCGATCCGTCCAGCGCCGCGACCTGCGCAAACGCGTCCTGCACCTGCGGCAGCGCGTGGGTCTGGCTGTCGTTCACCATCTGGACGCGGTGCTCGACGCGCCGGTGGGCGCGGTAGTGATCCGTCAGCTCGTCCGCGACCGCCTGCGGGATCCATCCCTTTGCCGCCAGCGCGGCGAGCGCCGGGACGGTGGCGCGGCTCCGCAGGTCCGGGTCGCGGCCGCCGGCGATCAGCTGGCTGGTCTGCGCGAAGAACTCGATGTCGCGGATCCCGCCCTGCCCCAGCTTCACGTCGTGCCCCATCGCGCGGATCGGCCCATGCAGCCCCTTGTGGCTGCGGATCCGCCGCCGCATGTCGTGGGTGTCCTGGATCGTCGCGAAGTCGAGCGCGCGGCGCCAGACGAAGGGCCGCAGCTCGGCCAGGAAGCGCTCGCCCGCGGCGAGGTCGCCCGCGCAGGGCCGCGCCTTGATGTAGGCCGCGCGTTCCCAGCTGCGCCCCTCGGCCTCGTAATAGGCAAGCGCGGCGCCGGCCGAGATGCAGACGGGCGTCACCGACGCGTCGGGGCGCAGCCGCAGGTCGGTGCGGAAGACGTAGCCGTGCTCGGTCAGGTCGGACAATGTCGCGGTCGCCTTGCGGGTGGCGCGGATCAGGGCGGTGCGCACCTCGGCCTGGTCGCCGGGCGCGTAGGCCGCGTCGTCGTAGAGCACGATCAGGTCGATGTCCGAGGAATAGTTCAGCTCGCCCGCGCCCATCTTGCCCATCGCGAGCACGAACAGGCCCGCCGCATCTGGCGCGCGGTCGGCGCTCGCCGCGGACAGGGGCGCGGGCAATTTGCCGCGCCGGATCTCGTCCGCGACATGGGCGCGGAAGGCGAGGTCGGTCGCCCGGTCCGCGAGGTCGGTCAGCCCCTGCGTCACCTGCTCGACCGTCCAGACGCCGCTGAGATCGGCGAGCGCGATCCACAGCGCGACCCGGCGCTTGGCCCGGCGCAGGGCGGCCCCCAGTTCAGCGGCGGGCAGTGCATCCATCCCCGCCGTCTCGTGCGCGACCACGTTGCCGAGGCCGAGCGCGGATGGCAGCCAGTCCGCCTCGCGGTGGATCAGCGCGGAGAGGTGGGGGCTTGACCCCGCGGCGCCCTCGATGAGGAGCGAAAGGGCCGGGTCCGCACCCGGAAACAGCGCCGCCGCGGCCTGGCCGCGGGCGGCATCGAAGGGCACGGGCGTGCGAGTGATCCGGGTCGAGAAATCCATCCCGGCACCCTAGCCGCGCCCGCACCGCCGTCAACGCAAACGCAGGCACCTGTGCCCGCCGAGCCAACCGGCCATACGCGTGCCGATGGCGGTTTTCCCCGCTTGGCGGGTTCGCAAACAGTTGATAGGCTTTGCGTCGACAACATGACCCGCGATTACCTGCTATGCCGCCGCGCCGGACGATGATACCCATTGCCGGCCCGGCCGATCCGCTCTGCGGAAGGTGCGTTGCCTGATGCGTCACACCCTGCCGAACGCGCCGCAGTTCTACGTCACCGCGCCGCAGCCGTGCCCGTACCTGCACGGCCGCGCCGAACGCAAGCTGTTCACCGCGCTTGCGGGCGACGCCGGGCAGACGCTGAACAACGTGCTTTCGCGGCAGGGCTTCCGGCGCTCGCAGAACGTGCTGTACCGGCCCAGCTGCGAAAGCTGCGTGGCCTGCATGTCGGCGCGGATCCGGGTCCGCGACTTCGCGCCCAGCCGCACCCAGCGCAGGCTCGCGCGCCGCAACGCCGCCCTGGTCCGCACCGCCACCAGCGCCTGGTCGACCGAGGAGCAGTACGAGCTGTTCCGGCGCTATCTCGACGACCGCCACGCGGACGGCGGCATGGCCGACATGGACGTGTTCGAGTTCGCGGCCATGATCGAGGAGACGCCGGTCCGCACCCGCGTCGTCGAATACCGCGACCCGCCCGCGGGCGACCTGACGCGGGCCGATGGCGAGCTGCGCGCCGTCTGCCTGACCGACGTTCTGGATGACGGCCTGAGCCTCGTCTACAGCTTCTACGATCCGGCACTGGCCGAGGCGAGCCTCGGGACCTACATGATCCTCGATCACGTGGACATGGCACGCGCCGCGGGGCTTCCCTATGTCTACCTGGGCTACTGGGTGCCCGGCAGCCGCAAGATGGCCTACAAGGCCCGCTTCGGCGCGCTGGAGATCTACAAGGGCGGTGTCTGGCAGGACCTGGGCGACCCGCAGGCGCACGAGGCGGACATCCATCCGCTGTCTGTCGATCCCATCGTCGAGCAGGTCGCGCGCATCGATCTGCCGCTGGACTGATTGTTCCCGCAACTTAATTACAAGATTCGGCGCAACACGGATGTTTTTGTCGCGCTTCGCATTGACCCTGCCGCGGCGCGGCAATAGTTTCCGGCGTCGCGGCTGGCCCGTCCGCTTGCCGCCACGCTGGATCTGATCGGAGAGATGAACATGTCCCGAACCATGACGGGTGCGAGAATGGTGGTCGAAGCCTTGCGCGATCAGGGCGTCGATACCGTATTCGGCTATCCGGGCGGGGCGGTGCTGCCGATCTACGACGAGATCTTCCAGCAGAACCATATCCAGCACATCCTCGTGCGCCACGAACAGGGCGCCGTCCACATGGCCGAAGGCTATGCCCGGTCCACCGGCAAGCCGGGCGTGGTGCTGGTGACGTCAGGCCCCGGCGCGACGAACGCCGTCACCGGGCTGACCGACGCGCTGCTGGATTCGATCCCGCTCATCGTGCTGTCCGGGCAGGTCCCGACCTTCATGATCGGCACCGACGGCTTCCAGGAAGCCGACACCGTCGGCATCACGCGGCCCTGCACCAAGCACAACTGGCTGGTGAAGGAAACCGATCGCCTGGCCGAGACGATCCATCGCGCGTTCCACATCGCGACCTCGGGCCGCCCCGGCCCGGTGCTGATCGACATCCCGAAGGACGTGCAGTTCGCCGAAGGGACCTATGTCGCGCCCGACGCGGTCGCCCCCGGCCGCTACCAGCCCGAACGCCACGGCGACAGCGTCGCGGTCGAGAAGCTGGTCGAGCTGATCGAGCGCGCCGAACGGCCGATCCTCTACACCGGCGGCGGCGTCATCAACTCGGGTCCGGAGGCATCGCGCCTGCTGACCGAACTCGCGGACGCGACCGGCTTTCCCGTGACCTCGACGCTGATGGGCCTTGGCGCCTACCCGGCAAGCGGGCGGTCGTGGCTGGGGATGCTGGGCATGCACGGCCTCTACGAGGCGAACATGGCGATGCACGGCTGCGACCTGATGATCAACCTGGGCGCGCGCTTCGATGACCGCATCACCGGGCGCATCGCGGACTTCTCGCCGCAGTCGATCAAGGCGCACGTCGACATCGACCCGAGCAGCATCAACAAGGTCGTGCGCTGCCAGCTGCCGATCGTCGGCGACGTGGGCGACGTGCTGGCCGCGGTCGTGAAGCTGTGGAAGGCGCGCGGGTCGAAGGTCAACGGCCCCGCGCTGGCCGACTGGTGGCGGCAGATCGATGCCTGGAAGGCGCGCAACTGCCTCGCCTACCGCCGCTCGGACACGATCATCAAGCCGCAATACGCGATCGAGCGGCTTGAGGCGCTGACCCGCGACCACGACCGCTACATCACGACCGAGGTGGGCCAGCACCAGATGTGGGCCGCGCAGTTCCTGCATTTCCAGGGCCCGAACCGCTGGATGACGAGCGGGGGCCTTGGCACGATGGGCTACGGCCTGCCCGCGTCGGTCGGCGTGCAGGTGGCGCACCCCGAGGCGCTGGTCATCAACGTCGCGGGCGACGCCAGCTGGCTGATGAACATGCAGGAAATGGGGACGGCGGTGCAGTTCCGCGCCCCCGTCAAGCAGTTCATCCTGAACAACGAACGGCTGGGCATGGTGCGGCAGTGGCAGCAGCTTCTGCACGGCGAGCGCTACAGCCAGTCGTGGTCGGACAGCCTGCCCGACTTCGTCAAGCTGGCCGAGGCCTTCGGCTGCAAGGGGCGGCAGGTCAGCGATCCCGCGGAACTGGACGACGCGATCCGCGAGATGATCGACTATGACGGGCCGTTCATCCTGGACGTGCTGGTCGAGAAGCACGAGAACTGCCTGCCGATGATCCCGTCGGGCAAGCCCCACAACGAAATGCTGCTGGGCGACCTGGAAGCGGCCGAGGATATCGGCTCGGCGATCCAGGACGACGGCGCCGTGCTGGTCTGAGGAAACGCCATGTCCGTCCTGAAGCTTTCGCAAGGCGCTTCCAGCCATTCCGCCTACGACCTGCGCGACCCCCACGCGCAGGCCGTGGAACGCCACACGCTCGCAGTCCTCGTCGATAACGAATCCGGGGTGCTCGCGCGGGTGATCGGCCTGTTTTCGGGCCGCGGTTACAACATCGACAGCCTGACCGTGGCCGAGACCGACCACGCCGGCCACCGCTCGCGCATCACCATCGTGACGCGCGGCACGCCCGCCGTGATCGAGCAGATCAAGGCCCAGCTCGGCCGCATCGTGCCGGTCCACCAGGTCAACGACCTGACGGTCGAGGGGCCGAGCGTCGAGCGCGAGCTGGGGCTGTTCAAGGTCTGCGGGACGGGCGACAAGCGGGTCGAGGCGCTGCGGATCGCCGACATCTACCGCGCGAAGGTGGTCGATTCGACGCTGGAAAGCTTCGTGTTCGAAATCACCGGCGCGCCGGAGAAGCTGGACGCGTTCGCGGACATGATGCGGCCGCTGGGGCTGTGCGACCAAGCCCGCACCGGCGTTGCGGCGCTGGCGCGGGGAAGCTGACGGGGCACAGCCGAGGTCCGCTCAGCAGCAGGCGGCGCGGGGCGGATGACCATAGTTGCGGGCCGCATCGGGTTTGCGCGGCGCCGCTTTCACACCGCTCTGGTCGGCCCACCGCCGGACCGAGCGGGCGTAATGGAACCCCGCCGCCCGTTCCTCGATCAGGTGGACGATCTCGCCGCAGTCGGGCCAGCCGTCATCGGTGAAATCCCGCGCGGATTCCAGGTAGGCCAGTCCGCCGTTGTTCTCACACCAGATCACGGCCCGCTTCTGGTCCGCATTGCTCCACAGGATGACGCCGATCAATTTCGTTCCGGTCTCCGCATACAATAAGCGGATTATCGCCGACCTGCGGCACAAAGCGAAGCAAAACTTTAACGATCCGTTCACGAAATCTCGCAAGACGGTCTTTGTTGCCGCCGCGCAACAACTTGCGAGAGAAGTCAGCTGGTGCGGCCGGTGCGGACATCCTCGACGGCCCGCGCAACCTGCGCCTGCCGCGCGGCGCGGCTCGGGTGCGAGCCGAGGATCTGGTCGCCCGGGTCGGGCATGCGGGCGAAGAACTGCGCGCCGCGCACCGGATCGTAGCCGCCCTTCATGGCGATGATCGCCCCCAGGTAATCCGCCTGGAGCTCCCACTCCTTGGAATAGTAGCGCGCGCCCATCTGCGCGCCCAGACGCTGCGCGATCTCGACCGACGGGATGTTGACCCCGCTCGCCGCGGCGATCCCGGTCACGATCACCGCCCCTGCGGCCGCAGCGGATTCGCGCTGGCGCAGGTGGTTCAGGATATGGTGCGACGCCTCGTGGCCGACGACGAAGGCAAGCTCGTCGGTGTTGTTGGCGGCGGTCAGAAGCGACAGGGTGAAGCCGATGATCGGGCGGCCCTGCCGGTCGATGGTCTGGAAGGCGTTGGGTTCCAGGCCCGCTCGGTCGTCCACGACGAACTGGTAGTCGCAGTTGATCGGCGCGGTGCGGCGGACGAGGCATTCCCGCTCGATCGCGGGCTCCATCGTGCGCAGCACCGACAGGAAGTTCTGCGCCGCCTGCCGGGGCGAATCCTGCCGCAGCGAGACGCCGGACTGCGGGACCGGGGCGGGGACCGGCGCAGGAACCGGGGCGGGCGCGATCCCGGCGGGCGGCCCCGGCGGGATACCCGGGCCCGGAACGGCGCAGGCGCTCAGCGCGGGCGCCAGCGCCAGCGCAGCCACGGTGCGGAGGATCTTGGTCATCTTTTGCATCTGCCGCTCGCATGCTTCTCGGGTCGGGCGCACCTTAGTCAGGAACCGCGGGGCGCGCCACGGCCGCGGTTGCAGTTTGGCAAGGTTCACGCGAATGTTCGGGCGCGCCGTTCAGTTGCGGCACGGCCCGACGGAAAGGACGCCGCATGTTCACCATCGAACACGAGTTCGATTCGACGGTCATTACCCTGATCGACGAGGTGCGGCAGGGCAGCCGGCCCTTGTTCGAGGACGTGGTCATCACCGCCTTCGACGACCGCGTGGTCGTGGCGCAGGCGTCCGACGACGGCGACCTGCTGACCGCGGTCGTCCTCAGCATCGAGCAGCTGGACGAACTGCGCGCGGCGCTGAACCTGCCCGAGGGCAACTACCGGATGACGCGGCGCTGACGCCGTCCGCCCCGCGCGCCTTCAACGCAGCGGCACCCGGGCGCGAAGGCTGGTTGCCCGCAGGATCTCCCGTCCCATCTGCAGCAGGGGGACGACATGCTCGGCGGCGCCGATCTCCTGCGCGACGCGGGGCATTCCCCAGACGACGGAGCTGTCGCGATCCTGCGCAAGGCAGGTCGAGCCCGCGTGGCGCATCCGCAGAAGCCCCGCGGCGCCATCGTTGCCCATCCCGGTCAGGATGACGCCGACCGCGCGGTGCGCAAGCGCCGCACCAGATTCGAAGAGCACGTCGGCGGAAGGGCGGTGGCAGTTGCGCTTTTCCCCCGCCTGGAGCCGGCAGACGGGCGAGCGCGGGTTGTCGACGACAAGGTGGGTGTCGGCGCCGGGCGCGATGTAGACGTGACCCTGCAGCAGCAGCGCGCCGTCGAAGGCCAGCGACACCCTGGGCGCCATCGCCCGGTTCAGCCGCTGCGCGAGGCTCGCCAGGAACTCCGCCGGCATGTGCTGGGTGATGAGCGTGGGCGGGCAGTTCGCCGGGTAGCGGGACAGGATCTGTTCCAGCGCCTCGACCCCGCCGGTCGACGCGCCGATCAGGACGAAGCGGCCGTTCCACGCGAAATGCCCGGGGTCGCCGATGATCGTCGCGGCGTGGGCGGCGCCGGACCCGACCAGCCGCGGGCGGACGCGCGCGTCTGCTGCAGCCACGACGAGGTCCGGCAGCATGGCGAAGCTTGCCGCCGTGTCGGCGCTTGCGGGCTTGCCAACGCAATCGACGGCACCGAGCGACAGCGCCTCGATCGCGGCGGCGCTGCCGGCGTGGGTGCCCGACGACACCATGATCACCGGCATCGGCCGCACCGTCATCAGGCTGCGGAGGAAGACGAGCCCGGATTCGTCCGGCATCTCGACATCCAGCGTCAGCACGTCCGGCCTGAGATCCGCGATCTTGCGGCGGGCCTGAAGCGGATTGCACGCCTCGCCCACAACCTCGATCCGCTTGTCGGCGGACAACGCCAATCCGATCAGCCGGCGCATGGTCAGGCTGTCGTCGATGACGAGGACCCGGACGCGCCTCATGCCCGGGGGCCGGACCGAAGGGAGGGCTGGGTGCGGCAGGATCTGGACATCGCGAATCCTTGACGGGGACGGCGCAGTGTCTCGCATGGAAAGCTGAAGATCCGCTTAACGCCCGACCCACCAGCGCCCCGTCAGCGCAAGCCGCAGAAGCGCCGCCCTGCGCGCGAACTCCGAGGGCGGGGCAGGCAGCGCACCCCCCGCCGCAAGCGTGCGAAGCAGCAGGCCGGCACCCGCGCCGGGAAACAGGATCACGCCAAGCGGGCGCGGCACGGCGGCGCGCCCTGCCCGCGCCTGGGCAAAGGCCGCGATGCCGCGCCGCGCGATTTCGTCGCGCAGCGACGGCCGCGCCAGCCCCATGCCCAGATCCGACAGCTGCGGCTCGGCCGAGAGCCATGCCGCGAGCCCCGCCCCCCGTGCCTGCGCGGCGACGGCACCGGACGCGCTGCAAGGCATCCCCACCGCGCGCCCCGCCGCGGCCATCAGCGCGCCGGCGGTTCCGTCGACATAGGCGCAAAGCTCGTCCGCATCCTCGAACGGGCGCCGCTCGGCGTCGCGCATGCGGCCCTCGGCCAGCGGAACCAGCGCCGCCGCGTCCGGACCCCATGCGGCATGAAGCGGTGTCAGCAACTCGTGCGGCGGCGGCGGGTGGGATGCGGTGTCCCCCAGCCGCTCCACCCACCACTGCACCCGCATCTGGGCCAGCACCGGATCGCGCGCGCCCAGCGGTGTGCGGGCGAGTTCGAGGTTCAGCGCATAGAGCGTCAGCAGCCTCGCCCGCGCCACCCTTGGCGCCAGCAGCGCGATCGCGTGGCGGTCGGGATCGTCGCGGCGCAGGGCATCCGCCAGCAACGGGGACGTGGCGTTAGTCATCCGCCCGCGGCCCCGGCGACGCCGTCCCGCACCAGCTTCCAGCGGATCGCGTCCACCAGCGCCTCGAAGCTCGCATCGACGATGTTGGCCGAGACGCCGACGGTCGACCACGACCGCCCTGCCCCGTCGACCGAATCGATGATGACGCGTGTGACCGCGTCGGTGCCCGCGCCGATGATCCGGACGCGGAAATCGGCCAGCGCCATGTCGTCGATCGAGGCCTGCCACGGCCCCAGATCCTTGGCAAGCGCCGCCCAGAGCGCGTGGACCGGGCCGCGGTCGCCGCCCTCCTGGTCCGCGCCGTCGCTGGCCGACATCACGCGGCTGTCGCCCAGGCGGACCGTCACCACCGCCTCGGCGACCGAAATCCGGCGGCCCACGGCGTTCAGCCGCCGCTCCACCGTGACGCGGTAGCGTTCGACGTCGAACAGCTCGGGCAGGCGGCCGAGTTCATCCAGCGCCAGCAGCTCGAACGAGGCTTGCGCGCCATCATAGGCGTAGCCCTGATCCTCGCGCGTCTTCACCAGATCGAGGATGCGGGTCAGCGCCGGATCGGCCGGATCGACCGCGATCCCGCCGCCCTCGAGCCGCGCGCGCAGGTTCGACTGCCCGGCCTGGTTCGACATCGGGATCACGCGCTCGTTGCCGACGACGCCGGGGTCGACATGCTCGTAGGTGCGGGGCGATTTCAGGATCGCGCTGGCGTGCAACCCCGCCTTGTGGGCGAAGGCAGAGACGCCGACATAGGGCGCGGGGCGCGACGGGGCGCGGTTCAGGATCTCGTCCAGCCGGCGCGAGATCCGGGTCAGCCGCGCCAACCCCTTTTCCGTGACACCGACCGCCACGGTCGAGCGGAACGGCTCCTTCAGCATCAGCGTGGGGATCAGCGATGTAAGGCTGGCGTTGCCGCAGCGCTCGCCCAGGCCGTTGAGCGTGCCCTGCACCTGCCGCACGCCCGCCTCGACCGCCGCCAGCGTGCAGGCGACGGCGTTGCCGGTGTCGTCGTGGCAGTGGATGCCCAGGCAGTCGCCGGGGATGCCAGACGCGATCACCTCGGCCACGATCCGCCCCACGTCGCCGGGCAGCGTTCCGCCGTTGGTGTCGCACAGGACGACCCAGCGCGCGCCCGCGTCGCGGGCGGCGTGGACGCAGGCCAGCGCATAGGCGGGATCGGCCCCGTAGCCATCGAAGAAATGCTCGGCGTCGAAGATCGCCTCGCGCCCTTTCGCCACGACATGCGCGACCGAGGCCGAGATGCCCTTGAGATTGTCCTCGAGCGTCGTCCCCAGCGCCTCGGTCACGTGATAGTCGTGGGCCTTGCCGACGAGACACACCGCAGGCGTCCCGGCGTCCAGCACCGCGGCGAGCACGTCGTCGTTTTCCGCCGAGCGCCCGGCGCGGCGGGTCATGCCGAAGGCGGTCATGGTGGCGCGGGTCGCCGGGGCGGCGGCGAAGAAGTCGCTGTCGGTCGGGTTCGCACCGGGCCAGCCGCCCTCGATGTAGTCCACGCCGAGCTCGTCGAGCATCCCGGCGATCTCGGCCTTCTCGGCGGCCGAGAACTGCACGCCCTGCGTCTGCTGCCCGTCGCGCAGCGTCGTGTCGTAGAGGTAGAGCCGCCCGGTCATGGCAGCGCGTCGAGCTTGGCCGCGTCGAACGACGGCGAAGGGTCGAGCTCCACCCCGTCGCGGTTCATGCGGATGGTGACTCCAGCATCGATCAGCGCCGCCTTGAATGCGTCGAGCGCGGCGAAGTCCCGGGTGGCCTTCGCCTCCTCGCGCAACCGGACCAGCCGCGCGGCCAGTGCCGAGAGATCCGGCCCCGCTGCAAGCCAGCCGTCCATGCCCGGCAGCATCAGCCCCAGCAGCCGGGCCGAGGCGAGGAAGACCCCCTTGCCCGCGCCGTCGGGGCTCTGGTCCTCGACCAGTTCGCGCGCCATCGCATGAAGCCGCGCCAGCGCTCCGGCGGTGTTCAGGTCGTCGGCGAGCAGGTCCACGATCCCGGCGTCGACGATCCCGCGATCCTCCGCCCCCGCCACCAGCGCGTGCCACCTGCGAAGCGTCGCTTCGGCCTCGCGCGCCTTCTCGGCGGTCCAGTCCATCGGCTTGCGGTAATGCGTCATCAGGAAGACGAAGCGGATCACCTCGCCGGGGATGCCCTGGTCCAGCAGGTCGCGCACGGTGAAGAAGTTGCCGAGCGACTTCGACATCTTCCGGCCCTCGACCTGCAGCATCTCGTTATGCAGCCAGACGCGGGCGAAGTCGGCGTGGGGGTTGGCGCAGCAGCTTTGCGCGATCTCGTTCTCGTGGTGCGGGAACTGCAGGTCGATGCCGCCGCCGTGGATGTCGAAGCTGTCGCCGAGCAGCGCCTGCGACATGGCGGAGCACTCGATGTGCCAGCCGGGGCGACCGCGTCCCCACGGGCTGTCCCAGCCGGGAAGGTCGCCCGGCGACGGCTTCCACAGCACGAAGTCCATCGGGTCGCGCTTGAACGGCGCAACCTCGACCCGCGCGCCGGCGATCATGTCGTCGACCGACCGCCCCGAGAGCCTGCCGTAGTCGGGAAACGACCGTACGTCGAACAGCACGTGGCCTTCGGCCTCGTAGGCGTGGCCCTTCGCGATCAGGTCCGCGGTCATCGCGATCATCTGCGAGATGTAGTCGGTCGCCCGCGGTTCGTGATCGGGGCGCCGCGCGCCGAGCGCGTCCATGTCGTCGTGGTACCAGCCGATCGTCTCGTCCGTGATGTCACGGATCGGCCGCCCCGTCTCGGCCGCGCGCGCGTTGATCTTGTCGTCGACGTCGGTGAAGTTGCGGACGTAGGTGACGCGGTCCTCGCCGTAGACATGGCGGAGCAGCCGGTAGAGCACGTCGAACACCACCACCGGCCGCGCGTTCCCCAGATGGGCCCGGTCGTAGACGGTCGGCCCGCACAGATACATGCGGACGCGATCGGGATCGATGGGGGCGAACGCCTCTTTCCGGCGGGTGCGCGTGTTCGTCAGCTTGATCTCGACCATGTCAGTTCCCCGAGGGCGGGGTTCAATGGTCACGCATGAACGGCCCGCCGGTGCTAGCGTCAGGCGGTAATGCAGGCGGCGGTGGCGGCACGCGCGTTCATGGGGCGGGCTTAGCAGCGGGCGGCGCCGCGGGCAAGCGGCGAGACCACGCGGGCGCTTGCCGGCACCTGCGCCCTGCGGTAACCAGACGCGCTGCGGGAGGCGTGGCAGAGTGGTTTAATGCACCGGTCTTGAAAACCGACGTGGGTGAACGCCCACCGTGGGTTCGAATCCCACCGCCTCCGCCACTTGCCCCCGCGAAAGCGTTCTCCCGATCCGGCCGCGGCCGGATTTTGCCGTTATATTCAAGGGTTATGCGGGTGGGGCTGAGCACTGACCCCGATGCCAGGTGGCCCGGAAGTGGTCTCTCAGGGCCGATATTCTCCGGACCTAATGACTGCGCCGATTTGGTGAATAGCTTTCAAGCCACTGGTATTGCGATGTTTTTCCGAGCTCAACCTGAACACTTCGACGCCGGTGGCATTCGCCCGAGATGGAACGGAGATCGAACGTTTTCCAGCGACAAAAACTGCTGCCACAAGACTGACCAAACGGGCCTTCCACCAGTTGGGGTTGGCCAATCGGGCCCACGCCGGGGCCTCAGTCCGACCGTTTCTCAGGATCGAGAGGCAACGATGGCAGGCCCAGCTCTTTGAGGTAGCCGTTGTGGCGCTGTGCCGCTGACCCAATCAGTTCCTGCAAGCCTGAAAGCTGTTCGTAGACGGCATCAAGATCGACCTCTTCCTCCGGCTCTCCTGTGCTGACGTAACGTGAAATGTTGAGATTGAAGTCGTGCTCGTTTTCAATCTCATCAAGGGCAACGAGCCGCGAGAATCTCTCCTTCTCAGTCCGATTCTGATAGGTTTCAACAATTTCCTTGATGTGCGCTGGCAGCAGCGAGTTCTGGCGTTTGCCCGGCTTATAGAGCTCGGCCGCGTTGATGAACAATACATCGTCCGTGCGCTTACACTTCTTGAGAACCAGAATGCAAACGGGGATCCCAGTGGAATAGAAGAGCTTGGACGGCAGGCCGATCACAGTGTCGATGTTTCCGTCCTTCAGCAGCTTTGTGCGTATCGCCTTCTCGGTTCCGCCGCGGAAAAGAACGCCATGCGGGAGTATGATCGCCATGGCTCCGTCGCGCGCCAGGTAGTGGAGCCCATGCAGAAGGAATCCGAGATCGGCCGCTGACTTCGGCGCGAGGCCGTGGTTCTTGAAGCGGAAGTCCTTGGCCATCTCCTCGGTCGGGCTCCAGCGATAGCTGAACGGCGGATTGGCGACCACGGCGTCAAATTCGACCTTCTTGGCCGGGTTTGGTTCTCGCAGGATGTCCCAGTCATTTTCGAGACTGTCACCGTGGTGGATGTCGAACTCAGTATCGCGCATGCCATGCAGCAGCATGTTCATTCGGGCAAGATTGTACGTCGTGATGTTCTTCTCCTGCCCATAAAGCTTGCCAATGCCATGGTTGCCCATGTGTCGTCGGACGTTAAGCAACAGGGAGCCCGAGCCGCAGGCGAAGTCGTATACGCGGTTCAGCTTTGCGCGCCTGCCCGAAGCCGGGTCTTGACTATCGAGCGTCACGATTCCTGACAGAATGCTCGATATCTCCTGAGGCGTATAGAACTCCCCGGCCTTCTTACCGGAGCCGGCCGCGAACTGACCAATCAGATACTCGTAGGCATCTCCCAGAAGGTCACGGTCCCGCGGGAACTGGGCCAGACCCTCGGCGATCTTCTGGATGATCGTGCACAGGCGCGCATTGCGCTGCTGATAGGCCCTCCCAAGCTTTTCAGAGTCCAGATTGATCTCGGAAAACAGCCCTTGGAAGCTGCTCGAGAACGACTCGGTCTCGATGAACTTGAAGCCGCGCTGTAGTGTCCGCAGCAGGTCATCGTCCTGGGTGCGCGCCATCTCGGCGATGGAACTCCAGAGATGGGGAGGTTCGATGACGTAGTGCACCTTGCGGCGCATGACGTCTTCGAACTCGTCCGTGTCTTCAGGGTTTTGCGCATACCAGACCGACAGCGGCGAACGGCGATCGTCCGCTGAGAGGGCCGGCCAGTCGGGCCCGAGTTCTGCCTTTGCTGCCTCTTCGTAGTTGTCCGACAGGTAGCGAAGAAACAGGAACGAAAGCATGTAGTCCCGGAAATCGTCCGCGTTCATTGCCCCACGCAGATCGTTGGCTATGCCCCAAAGCGTCTTGCCCAAACGGATTTGATCTTGTTCGGTCATGCCACGTCCTCCGCCGCTTGATCCGCCGGAAAAAGAGCGGGGTTGAAGCGATAATTGTTCATGAAGTCGTCCAGAATTGAGCGAAAGATTCTCTTGTTTTCTTCCATCATTTCAGCGGGCTCAAAGAGCGAATAGTTGCCATGGCTCAGAAGTTGGACATATCGGAAATGCAAGGTGCCATCCTCGTCACCCGGATCCCGCTTCATCACATCGCCGAAGTGGTTGAACCCATGGAACGTCGCAGTCTTTTCCATGATGCTGCGCAGGATGGTGAAGTGATAGGTGAGCAGCTGCCCCGACTGGGCAGCGTCGTGCAGCTCCTTGAGCATCGCAACGTGGTAGAAACGAGGCGTGTTGCCGGTATCGCGCAGCTGCCAGTGCTCGCCGTCGCAGCTCAGGAAGTACCGTTGCGGCTTGTTCAGTTCATTGCATAGAACGTTGAAGAACAACGTGTGGTGCGACGAGATCACCACCTTAAGCCGGTCCTGCTCTTTCAGCATCCTCGCCAGATTGGCCGCGACGGCGATAGCGTTATTCTCATCAAGAGATGAGATGGGGTCGTCGATGTAAAAATATCTCACCCAGTCATAGGCTTCCTGTCCATCGATTGCGAGCTGCGCCACGGCCAAAAAGAAGGACCAGATGAATACATTCTCCTCACCACGCGAGATCTTGATGTTGTCGTGGCGAACGGTCTCGAAAGTGCCGTCTTCCTTGCGGGCTCGTAGATCACGGAAGAAACTGATGACACCTTCATCATAGTCGATCTGGAAATCAAAATCGCAATAGCGCCGCAGCATCGGGCGGATGCGGTTTTCCATCTCAAGCTCGGCGAGCCCGCCAAAAAAGGCCGAGTCGGTGTTCATTCGCAGCACCCGCGCGCGGTCGTGCTCGAGGTCGTTGTCCCAGCTGAACAGGTCTTCGGTGAAGGCGTTGAAGTAGAGCGTATCGCGTGCCGTGACCTGGCCTTCGGCATCGCGCTGTTTGCCAAGCTCCTTGAAGGCCATCGACAGACGCGTCTTGCCAGTGCCGTTGTGGGCAAATATCAGGGTGACCTTCTTGTTTCTGTCCTCGATCTGCTGGCGCAGTTGCACTGCCAGCGCGTCAAGATCAGGAAATTTCTGCGGCTCTGCCATGGGCTAAATGACTTCCCGCGGGAAGAGCTGTTGCAGGAGGCCTCGCTTGTGGTCTCCCAGTGCAGCCGTCATTTTGTCCTGCGCCGTTATCAGTTCGTCGAGCGAGGTCAGGCAGTCGGCTATCTTTCGTCGCTCATCCTCGGACGGCGGCAGGCAGATCTCTCCGGACAAGAAAGATTCGTTCTTCACGTTGATCGTATTTTTTGCTCCCTTTTGCACCAAAGGATCCAAAAACAACAGGGCTCTCTCGGGCGATTCAAAATATGCGTCTAAAATAACTCCTATGTGCTCGTTCAATGGAGAAAAAACGCCATATAGAGGTGATACGGTTACACTGAATGGATTCTGGTTCTTCTTAATTATTCCCAATGGAAACTCGCCAGTGGGGCTTTTGGTGTACACAATATCACCTGGTTGAACTAAATTATAGTGATCAGTACTCTCAGCCGCAAACCGCCGTCCCAGATGTTCGATCTGATCAACCAGACCTTTTCGCACCGAGACGGAAAAAACGTCTTGCTCTCCGGTGCTTTTCTGGCCGTGTTCTACTAAAATCTCATCCAATCGCTTCATCTCCCAAGGCCGGGATTCACGGAACTCGGGGAAACGAACCCTAGGACATGTTTCTCCACGAGCCGGGAACAGCCATTGGATAAGGCCTGCCTTGTGCATCTTAAGTGGCCTGCCCCCCTGAGGTGGTCCGTTTGTAATCTTAGTGCAT
>NZ_SELD02000052.1 GCF_004923205.2 Paracoccus aeridis | reverse complement strand
GGTGGCAACCTCGGAAGAAGTAGGCGCCTACGCCGGACGCTTACGAAACTTAGGGGAAAGGGGCAAGCCGAGCCTCAGTCCGAGTTGCGGGACAACGCTGTTCACCGAGAGAGACCGAGCCTGTCGCGGCAGCGCGAGACCCTCAGAATGGGCACGCATCGCCTCCAGCGACAGGCCACGTGTGGAATGATACGCTCCGCACACGCAACTGCCGGTCCCCGCCCTCAACAGAGATATGCGGCGCCTTTTCCTCCAATCGGATCCGGTCGGCGGTTAGGTCCGCGATTGCGAACGGGCGCGCGCCGGTGTTGACTATCAAGAGCAGGATCGCCCGTGCCTCGCTGTTGAGGCGATCGAGTGCTCCTTGGCCGCGCAGCTTGTCTCATATCCACTCGATTGAGAACGACGGGCGCTGCCCCACATCTCCGAGAGCGTCTTGTCGCCTATCACGGTGATTGGATTGTTGATCACCTTGCTACTTGGATTGCGCCAACGTCGAAGCTAATCGAGCGACATCCCGAGCGTCTTGTCGCGGGCGAGCTGCCGGTAGCGGGTCCAACCGTTCGCGCGTATCGTCGAAGCCGTCGAACTCCTTTTGCAGGATCAGCAGGTCCTCGCCAGAGCGTCAGGCTGGTGGACGAGCCATTCCTGCAGATGGCCACGTCCCCGTAGGGCGAGGTCCCAGATGCGTTTCTCGATCAGGAGCGCGACGCGGCAAGGGTGACCTGCCACGGGCTTTTTCCTCCCACTGCGATTATATTCCGCGCCACGGAGAGGACGGACGATGAAGAAGGCACAACGGACCGAAGAACAGATTATCGGCATCCTGCAGGAGCATGGTCGACGTATACGTCGACGGCGCGAAGTGCCCGGATCTCTGCCGCACGCACGGGACGTCGGAGGCCACGTGTCTCAGCCTGGAAGGCGAAGTATTCCGGCATGTCCGATGCGAAGCGGCTGAGGGCGCTGGAGGAGGAGAACGCCAAGTTCAAGAAGCTGCTGGCCGGGCAGATGCTCGACATGCGGCGATGAAGGAACTGCTGTCAAGAAAGTGGTGATACCCGCCGTGAAGCGCGAGGCAATCGCGCATCTGCAGGCCCTGCTCGGGCTCTCGGAACGGCGGGCATGCCGGATTTCAGGGGCGGATCGCACGATGGTTTGCTACCAGCTGCAGCGACCATCCGACACCGCCCTGCGCGGGCGGCTGAGGGATTTGGCCAACGAGCGGCACCGGTTCGGCTACCGACACCTGTTCGTGCTGTTGCGACGCGAAGGCGAGCCGTCGGGGATCAACCGCATTTACCGGCTCTATCGCGAGGAAGGATTAACCGTCCATAAACGCAGCGCCCGCCGCAAGGCGATCGGCACACGGGCCCCGATCTGATCGAGGCGCGGGCCAACGCCCGATGGTCGCTTGACTTCGTTCACGACCAACTCGCCTGCGGGCGGCGGTTCCGGCTGCTGAACGTCGTCGATGACGTCACCCAGGAATGTCTCGCAGCCATCCCGGACACGTCGATCTCGGGCCGCCGCGTGGCGCGGGAACTGACCGCGCTGATTGAACGTTGCGACAGGCCCGGGATGATCGTTTCTGACAACGGGACAGAGCTCACCTCGAACGCGATCCTGAAGTGGGGCGCCGAGCACAGGATCGAATGGCACTACATCGCGCCGGACAAGCCCATGCAGAACGGCTTCGTCGAGAGCTTCAACGGCAGGATGCGCGACGAGATCCTGAACGAGACCCTGTTCCGGAACCTCGCCCACGCCCACGAGCTGACCTCGGCCTGGGTCATCGACTACAACACTACGTGGCCGCATTCCGCGCTCGGCTACCAGACCCCCACCGGGTTCGCCCTGCACCTGAGCAACGCAATCGCCCCCCACTGCGCGGGATGAAAGCTCCGCGCGCCGGGCGATTGCTCACCCCGCGCCCACAGGCGCAAATAGCCAAAGGACTCCGGTCGTGGCTGGATGAAAGACCAATGGCAGGCCAACTGCGCCATAGTCTTTTCGTTACGGGAGACAGTACTACGACTATCTGGGCAACTACGGCTAACGGTTCAGTGGCGCGAGGAAATGGCGGATTCCATGTTTCTTGAGCAGGGAAGCGACCTCTCCAGACACGTTTGTTTCAGTTACGAGAACAGCCTCGACCGGCACGTTTTCTCGAACATCCATTGCAGCTTTAACTGCGCGATACTTGATGCACTGATAAACGCCACGCCGAAGGTCGACTTCGTTTGATATTCGCGACTTCACCTCCAGTACAACAGTTCGGTCGGCAAGATGATAAACCGCATCGATCCGGTCGCCGGAGTCGAGGCAGAACTCAGTTTCTGTTCGTGCGGGAGCAAAGGTCCGATGGATGAACTTCGGATTCTCGACCACCCAAAGCCGCAACGCCTTATGATGCTCGCTCTCGCCGCCGCAGCCATATTTTGCTGCGCCGGTCCCAAAGTCATCTTCATTCCCCGCATGTCGCATGTCACGCTCAATGGAAATGGCCGTTTCGCTCAAGTCCGAACCAAACACACGGGCATAGAGGTTTGCCCATTCAGCCGGGCCGTAATCATAAACTTCAGCCGCAGCTCGCTCGAAGTACTCTCGCCACTTACGTGGATATCGTTCCTTGAAGCTTTGGGAGCGTAGGCGAGAGTCCTGGAACCGGGTCGCCATGAACGAGCCAGCTCCTTCGTTTGGTACCCCCTCAGCTTGGCTGACTACAAGTACGTTTATAAGAGGAGCATTCGGCTCGATGCTCTGGATGTGCTCGATGAGGTATCCGGCAACTGCCCCAATCTGCGTTGAAAAGATAGTAGAAAAATTCTCCTCAGTTTCTAGGCGATGTTTTATCTGTCCGTACGTTATCGTCGCTCCATCAAGCGCAGCCGCAATCAGCCAGCGCATGGTTGGTGCAAGGGCGTATCTGCGCAGGTTCTCGTGCGTGGGGCGGTACCGATCAGCGTCTTTGGCCATAGAAAACCTTTCTTACCATCTGTACAAAGCATTACGAATCGTCGTGTCCTGTACACTGCCTGCTTGCCGATGAGGCGACAACTACAATCCTCTCCTGTAGCATCCCAGTGCTTCCGTATGCCTCAGGACTGCCCCACAAGGGGCGAACAAAATCCAATCTGAACCGGAGTATCTACACGAACGGAGAGGACATCGATTTCAACGCGGTTTAGGATAGGCGGATGAGGCGGTCGGTCTTGGCGATAGGAGCGCCTTACTTTACACTCGCCGGCGCCCTTGCGCGCGCGTGAAGGCAAAAATTCGTATTAGCGTCCATGACGGGGTGCGCAGCCGGTCGCGGCTGGAAGGGGTCGAACTTGAAGACACCCCCGAGAACTGCTGGCGCCAGCCCTACCCAGCTTACCGAGTACCTTTCAGTGAATACGCAGCGGGGCGGGCGGTGATTGGGGGTGGACAGGTGATGCTTAAACCTGCGCGGGGAGGCAGAGAAGCTGGCGAGGTATGGCACCGTGACCTGCTGTCCAGTGCTCTATGCACATAGCGCCAACTCAGGAAAACGACCTTGCTAGCTGCCCCGCGGGCTACACAGCCCTAACACAAGAGAACAGGATAGCGGAACCTGCTGTTGCATCCCGCAGCATTCAAGCGTCTTCTGCATGGCGAGCTTGGTGGGGGGGGGGACAGGCCAGAACGACGATAAAACTCCCTGCAATCAAAGGTAATTGGCGGAGGAAGTGCGCTTCCAACTGGACCGTCTCCTGTGACCCTTGAGGGAGCTCCGGCAGGCTAGCGTGTCTTACGGACTTCTAGGGAACTTTTCGCAATTTGACGCCGGTTCACGGAGCAATTCGCTGCTGCACCCAATGTCCGAGGGACGCAGCCCGTAACGCGCACGGACCCGCAACACACTGACTTGAATACGTTTTCTTTCTACGCATTCGTTGTCGTGCGACCACGGTGGTCGCTCGAAAGGAAACGAAAATGCGAGAAATGTGCCTCAGTCAAATCGAACTGGCTGCCCGATGGAGAATTAGCCCAAGGACACTCGAGCGGTGGCGGTGGATCGGCGATGGGCCGCGCTTCATGAAGCTAGGCGGGCGGGTGATCTATCGCGTCGAAGATGTGTTGGCGTTCGAACAGCAAGAGCTGCGCGATTTGGAGGAGATTAAGGCTGGGCGCTGAAACCGCGCGCATCGTCAGCCAAGCCCTGCGCGGCGACTAGTTCTGACCTGCGCAGGGAAGTTGCGTACGCCGAATAGCATGCAGATCGCCAGCAAGCGTCATTCCGGCCCTCAGGCCTAAGCCATAACAACCATCCGCACCTTCAGATAGAACCGCGTTCGAAAACAATCACTTTACGCGCAATTTCGATTGCCTGCTTTCCTCCCCTCAGTTACCGTCATCGAGAGCACAGAAAATGGGCCCGCATAGTTTGCGGGTCCTCCGATCTGGCCCGGAGGTGATTTTGGAGAGCGACCGGTCGGAACTTCGCTGGGGTGTCAAGCAGCGCCTCGAGTTCATAGAGTTCCGCCTGTTCTGGGAGGGGCATGTGAACCGCAGCGATCTGATGGACCAGTTCGGGGTCTCGGTGAACCAGGCGTCCACCGACCTGAACCGCTACATCGGCTTCGCGCCGGACAATATGGTCTACGACAAGAGTGCGCGAACCTACGTACGAGGCTCCGAGTTCAAGCCGCAGTTCCTCGAGCCCGACGCGAGCCGCTACCTTGCACAGCTGCGATCGGTCGCTGACGGGCTCCTCGACCGCGAGGACGCCTGGATCGCCAACCTCCCGCCCTACGCAGCTGCCCCTACGCCGGTTCGTGGGGTCAATCCGGCAACGCTTCGTTCGGTCGTTGGCGCGATCCGCCGGTCCGAGGCGATCGAGGTAAAGTACCAGTCCCTGTCCAGCCCCGAGCCGCGCTGGCGCTGGATCGCCCCCCATGCCATCGCGTTTGACGGTTTCCGGTGGCACACTCGGGCGTTCTGCCAAACCGACGATTGCTTCAAGGACTTCCTATTGTCGCGGATGCTTGAGATCCGAGGCTCGGGCGAAAGCGACAAATCGGCCGGCGACGATCACGACTGGCTTGCCGAGGTTACGCTGGAAGTCGGGCCCCACCCCGACCTCTCGGAAACACAAGCGAGGGTTATTGCGCTCGATTATGGCATGCGCGGCGGCAAGGCGAAGATCAAGGTGAGACGTGCGCTCCTCTACTATGCGCTTAAGCGCCTCGGGCTAGATACCGCCCCCGAAGCGCGCGCGCCCCAAGACCAGCAGATCGTGCTGATCAATCGCGACGAGATTTTCAGTGGCATTCGAGCGGCTGGCGCTCCGGAGGGTTCGAAATGAAGCCTTCTTCGGACATCGCCTCCAGTTGCCAGAAGCCAGCAAGTTCATTTGAGGAGAGCCAGATTGGGTAAACAAGCGGCATTCAAGACCAACCCGGTCAGCCTGGAGGAGCTTCTCCGTCAGTGTGGGAACGGCAAGATTCAGTTGCCGGATTTCCAGCGCAGCTGGGTGTGGGACGAGGAACGGATCAAGGGGCTGATCGCCTCGATCTCGCAGGCGTTTCCGGTCGGCGCCTTGATGACGCTCGAGGTGAAACCTGGTGCGGCTGATACCTTCGCACGCCGACCAATCCAGGGGGCGGATGCCGCAGTTGGCGACGACGCACCGGATCAGCTCTTGCTGGATGGCCAGCAGCGCATGACCTCGCTTTATCAGACCTGCTTGCGCCGCGAGGTGGTGCAAACGGTCACGCCTCGCCTCAAGCTCGTGAAGCGCTGGTTTTACATCGACATTCGAAAAGCAATGAACCCGGCCGAGGACCGCGAAAACGCCATTGTCTCAGTACCGGAGGATCGGCGGATCAAGTCGGACTTCGACCGGAAGATCGACCTCGATCTCTCCACGCCGGAACTCGAATACCAAAACCTCATGTTCCCGCTGAACCAGGTTTTTGACTGGGACGAATGGCAAGACGGCTTCAACGAATACTGGCTGGAAAACGACCCGGAGACACGCAAGCTCTTCAAGCCGTTCAAGGATGAGGTCCTTCAGAACTTCAAATCCTACCAGCTGCCCGTGATCGCGCTGAGCCCCGACACCTCGCACGAGGCCGTCTGCCTCGTCTTTGAGAAGGTGAACACCGGCGGCAAGCCGCTCGACGCATTCGAGCTTGTGACAGCGATGTATGCAGCCCGGGGCCATCGCCTGCGGGACGACTGGCTCGGCGCCGACGGCCAGCCGGGGCTGCAGACCCGGCTTCAGCTTTTTGGGCGGGCAGCCGAACAGAAGTTCGGCGTGCTGGAAAAAGTCGCGGCAACAGATGTGCTCCAGGCCATCGCCCTCCTGCATGGGGTCGAGACCCGCGCGGCCGAAATCGCCGCCGGGCGCAAAGAGTCGGAGCTGTCCGCAGTCCGGGCCACGCGTCAGTCGCTCCTAGACCTGCCGCTGGAGGCGTACCTGAAACACCGTGCTGCGGTCGAAGAAGGGTTCAAGACTGCGGCGAAGTTCCTCCGGCAGAACCACATCTATCGGGTCATCGATCTGCCCTATCAGGGCCAGCTTGTCCCCTTTGCCGCGATCCTCGCCATCATCGGGCCGAGGTTCGACCACGCTGCCGTGAAAGACCAGCTTGCCCGCTGGTTCTGGTGCGGCATTTTTGGTGAGCTGTATGGCTCGGCCATCGAGTCACGATTTGCCAAGGACGTGCTCGAGGTCCCCGCATGGCTCGACGGTGGCCCCGAGCCCAGCACGATCACCGATGGCCGCTTCCGCCCGGAGCGACTGCGCACCCTGCGCACCCGCCTGTCGGCTGCCTACAAGGGCATCCACGCCCTTCTGATGGCCGAGGGCGCGAGAGATCTTCGCTCCGGCCAGCACTTCAAGGACACCGTGTTCTTTGACGAATACGTCGATATCCACCACATCTTCCCGCAGGACTGGTGCAGGAAACAGAAGATCGAGCCGAAGGTCTTTGACACCGTCGTCAATAAGACACCGCTCAGCTACAAGACCAACCGCATTCTTGGCGGCGTAGCTCCATCGGTCTACCTAGAACGACTGGAAACAGGCGGAAAGGACAACCCGCCGATCGCCCGCGAAGCGCTTGACAATTATCTGTCGTCCCACGGGCTGGATCCCTCCTTGCTAAGGGCGGATGACTTCGAGGGATTCATGGCGGATCGGGAGACGCGGCTCCTTGCCATGATTTCAAAGGCAACCGGGCATGCGATCGTCAGGGCAGATTCCGTGCCGGAGGAAGGCGAGGACGTTCTTCAGGACGACGAAGGCTTCGATGTTCCAAGCCCGGACACCGAGGAGGCCGCCTGAATGAAAGCGTTTGAGTTCGACCATCAATTGATCCGTGCTTACGAGCACTTTTCGCGTTCATTCAGCGCAATTCGGGCAACCGACCTGAAATCCGAGATCGATGCCCAGTACGACGCCGGAAAATTCTGGCCGGATGCCCTATTGTCTCTGAACCCACGCTTCATGGCGGGGCCGACGGTCGATGAACTCGTCGCCACGGGTGATCTCGACGACAGCACGGGCAAGGTTTTCCGGTTCGGCACCACGCCTCTTCGCTTTCACCGGCACCAAGCCGAGGCGATCGCGAAGGCGAAGCAAGGAAAGAGTTATGTCGTCACAACCGGTACGGGTTCGGGGAAATCCCTGTGCTTCTTCGTGCCGGTTGTCGACTCGATCATCCGAGCGCGGCGCGCAGGAAAGCCGCGTCGCACGACGGCAATCATCGTTTACCCCATGAACGCACTGGCAAACAGCCAGATGAAGGAGATCGACAAGTTCATCGCCGGTTCAGGTTTGCCCGATGAGCTCAAGCCGGTGGTCAAACGTTACACCGGTCAGGAAAGCCGTGAAGAGCGGGAGCGCATCGCTGCCAATCCGCCCGACATTCTCCTGACGAACTACATGATGGCGGAATTGCTTCTGACGCGTCAGGACGACCTGGACTCGAAAGTCGTCTCGAACGCGTCCGGTCTCGAGTTCATCATTCTCGACGAACTCCATACCTATCGTGGACGCCAAGGTGCCGATGTCGCGGTCCTCGTTCGGCGCCTGCGGGACAGGTGCTCGCCTGACAAGGAGCCAATCTGCATCGGGACCTCGGCGACGATGGCCTCCGAGGGATCGGACGAGAGCCGCGCACTTGCTGTCGCGAAGGTAGCGTCTCGTCTGTTTGGCACCGACATTGGCCCGGACGCGGTCATCGACGAGTCATTGCAGCGCGCGACCGATGACACCCTGAAGACCGAGCACGTCCTTGGCGCCTTGAAGACGGCTCTGACGCAGCCTTTGCCGGACGCACTCGATGACGAAACTCTGAAGCGCCATCCGCTCTCGGTGTGGGCCGAACTCGAACTCGGATTGGACGATGGGCTTGAGCTTCGCAGGAAGAAGCCTATCCCTTTCGAAGAAGCCGTTGAAAAGCTTTCTCTGGCCAGCGCGGTCGATGCCGAAACCTGCCGAGACTATCTCGAAAAATTCCTGACCCGGGTAAGCCTGCCGGAGCATGAGCGCGGCGGCACGAAGGACGGAGCCTTTCTCGCCTTCAAACTCCACCGGTTCATCTCCGGTGCCGGTGAAGTCTTTACGACGCTCACAGCCAGGCCGCGTAGGATCCTTCTTGAAGGACAGCTCGAGGACCCCGAAGCCCCTGGAAACCGCCTCTACCCCACGCGGTTCTGCCGAAATTGTGGCCAAGAATACCATGTCGTGACCAAGGTCGACGATGATGGGAGCTTGCGCTTTCTGCCTCGAAGCATCGACGACACGCCGCTCGACACTGAAGAAGACGAGGTCGCGGGGTATCTCTGTCCGGTGACGCCCGGCGATACTGACTTCCAGTTCACAGGCGAGCTTGAGGGCTACCCCGAAAGCTGGCGAGAAGAGAAAAACGGCATTGAACGGCTGAGAGGGTATCGCAAGAAGCGTATGCCGGTATCCTACGTCGTGGGCGCTGATGGTCGCCATGGAGCGGGCGGAAACGATTTCTGGTTCATCCCGGGAAAGTTCGCGTTCTGCCTGTGCTGCCATGACGAACCGACGCAGGGGATGCGTGAGCGCAGCAAGTTGGCGGGGCTCTCCGGCGAAGGGCGAAGCTCGGCAACAACCTTGCTGGTCGCCAGCGCCCTAGAGTGGATGAACAAACCTGGCAGCGGCGTACCCGAGACGAAGCGGAAGCTTTTGGGGTTCACGGATAACCGTCAGGATGCAGCCCTGCAGTCTGGCCATTTCAATGACTTCCTGTTCGTAAGCCTGTTGCGCGGAGCCATCCTTCGCGCGGTCATTGCTGCTGGCTCAGGTGGGCTCGCAGAAGACGAGTTCGGCCTGCAGGTGGTGAAGGCGCTCGGCTTTACTGCCGCCAACAAAGAGGCGCGCCAGCATTGGCTGCTGGATTCGAATGCTGGTGCCATCATTCGTGAAGATGCCCAGCGGTCGCTCGCAAAGGTACTCGCCCATCGTGTTTGGACTGACCTGCGTCGCGGTTGGCGCTTCACCAACCCCAGCTTGTCTGTCCTGAACCTGATCGACGTGAATTTCCTCGGCCTGGAGGAAATCTCTGAAGATCGCGAGCGCTTCATGGCCATCCATCCATCGCTAGGAGACCTCAGCCTCGAACAGCGGCAGGCAATTCTAAAGGCGATTTTGTCCGCGATGCTCGAGGGCCTGGCTGTTCAGACCGAAGCCTTGGACCTGACTGTCCTCGACGGCGTGGCCCAGAAATCGCGAATGCTGCTTCAGGCACCTTGGGCCATTGACCAAAAGGAAAATCCGCGAGCGCGGTCCTCGCTTGTCCTGCGCGCGGGCAGCAAGAACGTCGTCACGCTGCGTGAAGAACAAACGCTTCTTCGGGCAGGTCCCAATTCGCGGATCGCACGGCTCGTGAACCGGAAGTCGGTTCTCGGCATGAAGCTGAACAAGGATGAGTACTACGAGTTCATGGAAGGGATGCTTGCCTTCCTGAGCGACGAAGGGCTGCTGGTGCCTGTCGAACTCGATAGCGATGTGACGGGCTGGCGCCTGTCACCATCTGCGGTTCGGCTTGTGCCTGGACCGGCCCTCGATGATGAAACGCACCGCGGCAACCGATATTTCCACGACCTTTACACCGCGATTGCCAGTGACCTTGGCGACGGGCGCAGTTCCTACTGGGGGCTGGAGGGACGCGAGCACACGGCTCAGGTTTCGCAAAAGCAGCGAGAGTGGCGTGAGTGGCGGTTCCGTTTCGAGCAGGATGACATGGAGCACCTCGCCAGCTCGGAATACCGCACGGAAATTCGGGCTACGGGCGAGTCAGACCGGTTCCTGCCCGCGCTGTTCTGCTCTCCGACCATGGAGCTCGGCGTTGATATTTCCGCCTTGAACGCCGTCTACCTGCGCAACGTACCTCCTACGCCGGCGAATTACGCGCAGCGTGCTGGTCGTGCCGGTCGCTCGGGCCAGGCCGCGGTTGTCGTGACCTACTGCGCCTCGGGGTCTCCGCATGACCAGTATTTCTTTGAACGGCGCAACGATATGGTCGCCGGTGTCGTGCGGCCGCCAGCGCTCGACATAACCAATGAAGAGCTGGTCCGATCGCACCTACATGCGGTGTGGCTGGCTGAAGCGAAACTGGCGCTTTCTCCCGACATCCCGGAGATTCTGGACCTTCACGGAGATAAATTCCCGCTGAAGGAAGACGTTCTGGCGGTCATCTCGAAACCCGCTCTGGTTTCGCAGGCACGGGGACCGATGGCGCGTGTCCTGAAGCAGATTCTGGCGTCCGACGGAGGGCAAACCCCGATCTGGATGGATGATCCAGACGAGTTCGTTCTTCACACGGCCATGAATGCCCCAAAGGAGTTTGACCGCGCCTTCGACCGTTGGCGGGAGCTTTATAGCTCTGCCAGGACGCAATTGGCCGAGGCCAACAAGCGTTCGGAGATTACGGGGCTATCGGGAGCCGACCGACGCAAAATCAAAGCCGCGCAAATGCAGGCCCAGGATCAGATCGCCATCCTCGAACAAGGCAAAGCCTCGAATGGCTCCGATTTCTATTCGTATCGGTATCTGGCAACTGAGGGCTTTCTTCCCGGGTACAACTTCCCGCGCCTGCCGCTCTACGCGTTTGTTCCTGGCGAAGGTAAGACGGGGTCATTCCTGTCCAGAGCCCGCTTCCTTGCCATTTCCGAATTCGGCCCGCGCAGTCTGATCTATCATGAGGGCCGCGCCTACCGAGTCATGAAAGCCAAATTGCCGCCCGAGGTGCGTCAGGGCGACGGATCGGAATTGGCGACCAAGGATATCTACATCTGCTCCAACTGTGGCGCATCACACGAGGGCGAGGTCGAGCGCTGCCATGGGTGCAACAACCACATGGCGGGTGAAGTCCCCATCAAGAAGACTCTGCGCATCGACAACGTCGAGGCGGCCCCGACTGAGCGCATCACGGCGAACGATGAAGAGCGCGTTCGGCAGGGCTTTGACATCCAGACCGTCTTCTCCTGGCCGAAGAAGGATGGGCAGGTCCAAGTGACCAACGCCAAATTCGTCTGTGGCGAGACTTCCCTCTTGGCCCTGCAATACGCCAACAGCGCAGAAATCAGCCGACTGAACAAGGGCTTGAAGCGACGAAAGGACCAGACTGTCTTCGGTTTCCACATCGATCCGAGGTCCGGATACTGGGCGAAATCCGACGACGAGGACAGCGACACGGACGTCCCGCCGGACGTGGTCAAGCCGGTTCGCATTGTCCCGATTGTCCGCGACAGAAAGAATGCCCTGTTGTTCCGCTTCGAAAAGCCGGAGCAGTATGAGCCCGAGACAATCGCGACGGTTCAGCATGCGTTGCTGCGCGGAATCGAAGTGGTTTTCCAGTTGGAAGAAGGCGAAATCCTCGGTGAACCGTTGCCCGCGAGGGACAACCGTCGCGCAATCCTTGCCTACGAGGCAACGGAAGGCGGTGCCGGCGTGCTCACGCGCCTGATCGATGACGGAAAGGCAATCAACGAGGTGGCGAAGACCGCTCTGGGTCTGATGCACTTCGAGAATGTGGATGCTGCGATTGCGGCGGGTGATGCGGATCTGTTGCAGGAGAAGAAAGACGGAAGCTGTGTTCGCGGCTGCTACCGTTGCTTGCTGTCCTACTTCAACCAACCGGACCATGAGCTGATCGACCGCTCGAGCCCGGAAGTGGCTCAATTCCTGATCGATCTTGCACGCGGCACAATTTCCCTTGCTGCGAAGCCGACTGCAGGAGCGGTGGCATCACCATGGCTTGAGGCATTCAGCGCCGCAGGCGTTCCCCAAGTCGATACGATGCCCGCGAACTTTGGTGGGCGCGAATTCGAGTTCGTTTGGCGCGCTTTCGCGATTGCCGCGACGACCGCTGATCTGACTGCAGAAGCTGAGGCAGACGCGCTGAACAAGGGCTGGGTCGTTTTTGGATTGCCTTCGGCGCCGTCGGAAGGACTGCCGGATGGCTTCATGAAGAATTTTGAAGGTTGATATGACTGTGAATTTTACTCCTGGAGATCTTGTCAGAGCGCGCGGCCGTGAATGGGTTGCCTTGCCGACACCCGGCGAGGGCCTGCTCGCCCTGCGCCCCCTCTCGGGCAATGAAAACGACATCGTGGTTCTCGCTCCGGATCTCGAGCTTACACCGGTAGAAGCCGCTCGTTTCGACCTGCCTGACGATGCGCGCACGACAGTGCAGTCCAAGGCGGCGCTTCTTGCCGACGCGTTGCGGCTGACCCTCCGCCGGGGGGCAGGTCCGTTCCGGTCCGCCGCACAGCTTGCTTTTGAGCCTCGGACCTACCAGCTGGTCCCGCTGCTCATGGCCCTTCGGCTTCAGGTCCCGCGGCTGTTGATTGCCGACGACGTTGGCATCGGCAAGACCATTGAAGCGGGTCTGATCCTCCGCGAACTGATGGATCGCGGAGAAGTTGATGCGTTTTCGGTTCTCTGCCCTCCGCACCTCGTGGACCAGTGGATCACCGAATTGAAGGATCGCTTCGGGATCGATGCCGTTGCCGTCACCTCCGGGACTGCGGCACGTCTGGAGCGCAACCTCCCATTGGCGCAGACCCTTTTCGACGCCTATCCGTTCACGGTGGTCAGCCTTGACTACATCAAAGCCGAGAAACGTCGGGATGGGTTCGCCAGGGCCTGTCCGGATTTCGTTATCGTCGATGAAGCACACGCCTGCGTCGGGACTCACAAGGGAAAGCAGCAGCGTTTCGACCTGCTCCAAGGCCTTGCACGCGATCCTGAGCGTCGGTTGATCCTGCTGACAGCCACGCCACACTCTGGGGACGAAGATGCGTTCGCTCGGCTGCTGTCGCTGATCGACACGGAATTCGGGACCGTCAACTTCGACAACCAGAAGTACCGCGAGCGCCTTGTCAGGCACTTTGTTCAGCGGCGGCGCGTCGACCTGGTCGAGGGCGACTGGGACGAGAACCGCTCGTTCCCCAAGCACGAGACCACCGAATACTCGTATCGCCTGAACGATGAGCATCGGGCCTTCCAGGAAGCCGTGCTTGATTACTGCTTCTCGGTCGTGTCTCGGGCCGGAGACGCGCAGAAGGATCGCCGTCTTGCCTTCTGGGGCACTCTGGCGCTGATGCGCTGTGTCGGATCGTCACCCGCAGCCGCAATGAGCGCGTTGCGAAACCGAGCTTCCAATGAAGACGACCGCCTCGAGCCGCAGATCTACGACGAAGATGGCGATGACGAAGACGCGGTGGACATCGAGCCAAACACCGTCTTTTCAAATGATCCCGCTCTCCAAGAGCTGCTCGACAAGGCCAGCGGACTTCTGACGGCCGAGGATCCCAAACTGAACGCCCTCATCAAGGCCCTCAAACCCTTGATCAAAGACGGCGCTAATCCGGTCGTCTTCTGCCGCTACCTGGCCACGGCCGAACACGTGAAGGAAGGGCTTCGTAAGGCTTTCCCCAAGCTGAATGTGCAGGCCGTGACCGGTGAATTGACGCCGGACGAACGTCGCGATCGCGTGGCGGAAATGGCGGCGGAAGAAGGTGCCGCCACCGATCAGCGCATCCTTGTCGCCACGGATTGCCTGTCGGAGGGGATCAACCTTCAACAGCTGTTCGACACCGTGATCCACTACGACCTTTCCTGGAATCCGACGCGCCATCAACAGCGCGAAGGTCGCGTGGATCGTTTCGGGCAACCCGCCGAACTCGTTCGCTCGATCATGATGTTTTCGCCCGACAGCGCCATCGACGGTGCCGTGTTGGACGTCATTCTCCGCAAGGCTGAAGAAATCCGCAAGGCGACGGGCGTGACTGTGCCTCTCCCCGATGAGCGAGGACCGGTCACCGACGCGCTCATGGCTGCAATGATGCTCCGCCGTGGCGGTGGCAGCCACAAGCAGCTGACGCTGGACCTGCAAATCGGCGACGGCATCCAGGTGATGGAGACTCGCTGGCGCGATGCAAGCGAGAACGAAAAACGGTCACGCGCCCGGTTTGCACAAAACGCCATGAAGCCGGGTGAAGTCGCTCCTGAATGGGACAAGGTGAAGTCACTGCTTGGATCGCCAGCGGAAACGCTCGAATTTCTCGAGCGCGCGATGTCTCGGTTCGGGGTGCCCCTCGAGAAGAAGAAATCGCTGCAGTTCGCCCACGTGCATGCGCTTCAGGATAGCCTCAAGGAAAAGCTGGAGCAGCGTGGGCTGAATGGCTCTCTGAGACTGGCCACGCAGGAACCGGTGCCCTCAGGCGCTTCACTTCTGACCAGAACCCATCCGCTGACATCGTCCCTGGCAGAAAGCCTGCTTGAAGCCTCTCTCGACACCGAAGCGCTGCCGGATCTGGGCATCGGTCGTGTCGGGGCCTGGCCGAGTGCCGCCGTCACTCAGATGACGCGTGTCGCGCTCTTGCGTATTCGTTACAAGCTCACGGTTCATGCACGGCGTGAGCGCCTCCTGCTGGCAGAGGAAGCCGCCCTCGTTGCCATCGACAGCAATATGGTGATCGCCTCTGGCAGCGAGGCGCGCGCGTTGCTTGCCTCTCCCGCGACTGCTGATCTTGCGCCTGTCGCCCGCGACCGGATGATCAATACGGCGAAGGCGGCCCTTCCTGACCTGCTGGGCGGCCCGATTGCCGATTTCGTGCAAAAGCGTGCCGCGGAGCTGGTTGAAGACCACGCCCGCCTTCGTGCTGCAGCCGGTTCTGCGTCGCGTGTCAGTGTGGAGCCGATCATTCCCCCAGACGTCATCGGCCTCTTCGTTCTTGTTCCGGGGGAGGTGTAATCATGGCCCGCAAACCAATTACCGATATGTCCGCGTGGCCGTCGCTGAGCCTCGAAGGCAACCTGATCGCGCCTGCGATGATCGCCAAGATCGATCAGCGCCAGGCACCCGAGCAATCCCCCGAGGAGTACGGGGTTCGCAAGGGTCTCCAGATCCGCGAGGAAATCGCCACCGCCTTCCGCGTAGGCCAATCGCATTTCGACGCCTTTGCGAAGATCGAGCACCCCTCGGCCGCCGCTACCTCGCGTTTCATCGCCGATTTCTTCAGGGAAACCTTCGGGTACACCGATCTCGCGGCGGCAGCCGCACCGATCGCCCTGATCGCATCCGACCGCGTGCCTGTCGTCGTCGTCCCGCCGTCCGAGCTGCTTGATCGCCGCAGCCCGACCCTTTCGACGGACAGGTCGCGCTCTCCGGCCTTCGCCCTTCAGGACCACCTGAATGATCGCGACGAGGCCCTTTGGGGCATCGTGACCAACGGGATGCAGTTGCGCCTCATGCGCGACAATGCCTCCCTGACCCGCCCGGCCTATATCGAGGCCGATCTGGCGCAGATGTTCACCAACGAGGACATCGCGTCCTTCGCTGTCCTCTGGCTGCTGATCCACCGCACCCGCTTCGGCGTGGCAGACACCCCCGCCACCGATTGCCCTCTCGAACGCTGGCGCGATGCCGGCTCCAAGGAGGGCGAAGCCGCGCGTGATCGCCTGGCCGGTCAGGTCCAGCTGGCCCTCAAACTGCTCGGCTCGGGCTTCCTCGAGGCCAACCCCGACCTCGCCGCGAAACTGCATTCCGGCGAAGTGAACCTGACCGAATGGTTCAACGAGCTCCTGCGTCTCGTCTACCGCCTGATCTTCCTCATGGTGGCCGAGGACCGGAACCTCCTTCACCCGGAAAAGGCCAAACCCGAGGCCCGCGCCCTTTACGCCCAGGGCTATTCGCTCCAGTCGCTGCGCAAGCAATGCTACCGCGCCGCCACCTGGGACAAGCACCACGACCGCTACGAAGGCGTGAAGATCGTCTTCCGCGCCCTCACGCAGGGCCAGCCCGCCCTTGCGTCGCCCGCCCTCGGCGGCCTCTTTGCCGAAGACAGGCTGCCCCACCTCGAAACTGCCCGCCTGCGCAACCGCGCCTTCATGGAGGCGCTCTACCGCCTTTCCTGGCTCGACCAGAAGACCGGCATGGTCCCCGTCAACTGGCGCGCGATGGAGACCGAGGAGCTGGGCTCCGTCTACGAATCCCTCCTCGAACTGCAGCCGCAACTGGGCGACGACGGCAAGACGCTGGTCTTCGCCTCCGAGGCGGCCGAGCAGAAGGGCAATCAGCGCAAGACCACCGGTTCCTACTACACGCCCGACAGCCTCGTTCAGGCGCTGCTCGACACCGCGCTCGACCCCGTGCTCGACAAGACCGAGGCCGAGGCGGACGATCCCGCCAAGGCGCTGCTGAAGCTCTCGGTCATCGATCCTGCCTGCGGATCAGGCCACTTCCTGCTGGCCGCCGCCCGCCGCATCGCCACGCGGCTCGCGCGCATCCGGGCCGAGGGCACGCCCTCGCTCGCCGATTTCCGCCATGCCCTGCGCGATGTCGCGCGGTCCTGCCTGCACGGGGTGGACCGCAACCCGATGGCGGTCGAACTGACCAAGGTCGCGCTCTGGATCGAGACGGTGGACCCCGGCCTTCCCCTCGGCTTTTTCGACGCGCAGATCCGCTGCGGCGATGCGCTGCTGGGGGTGTTCGACCTGAAGGTGCTGCAGGACGGCATCCCCGATGCCGCCTACAAGCCGCTGACGGGCGATGACAAGGATACGGCGCGCTACTACTTGCAGGCCAACCGCGCCGCGACCGCTGGCCAAGCCGGGTTCGATTTCGGCACGGGGCAAGTCGCCATGCCCGAGATGAAACCGCTGGCGCTGGATTTCTCGGGCTTCCGCGATCTGCCCGAGGATACGGTGGAACAGATCGGGGCCAAGGCCGCGCGGTTCAAGGAACTGCGCAAGGGGCAGGCCTTCGTGCGAGCGACGGCGGCGGCGAACCTGTATGTCGCGGCCTTTCTGCTGCCCAAGGTGGGCGGCGCACCGGCGGGGGCATCCGCCCGCACCGTGCCGACGACCGAGGAGCTGTGGCTGGCCCTCAATCAGGGCAAGATCCGGAATGCGATGATGGACGCGCCCAAGGCCGCCCGCCGCGCCCGCGCCTTTCACTGGCCGCTGGAGTTCCCCGATGTGATGCAGCGCGGCGGGTTCGATGTGGTGCTGGGCAACCCGCCGTGGGAGCGGATCAAGCTGCAGGAGCAGGAGTTCTTTGCTTCTCGTTCGCCCGAGATCGCCAATGCACCCAACAAGGCCGCGCGGGATCGGCTGATCAAGGCGCTGGAGAAGGCCGCGCCGGGCACCACGGATCGTGCTATTTTCGATGCTTTCGCCGAGACGAAGCGCGAGGCCGAAGCGACCAGCGAGTTCGTCCGCGTGTCGGGCGAGGACGGTGGGCGCTTTGCCCTGACCGGGCGGGGCGACGTAAACACCTATGCGCTTTTTGCGGAGTTGTTCGCCAACCTCGCGCGGCAGCGGGCCGGGGTGATCGTGCCAACGGGCATTGCAACAGATGCGACGACCGCACCGTTCTTTGCACATTTGGTGGAGGCAAAGCGGCTCGCTCAGTTGGTGGATTTCGACAATCGGCTACCGTTGTTCTCCAGTGTCCATCGGATGTTCAAGTTCTCGCTGCTGACACTTGGGCGTGACGAGAGCGCTGCGCATTTTGCGTTCTTTCTCTCCGAGCCTTCGCAACTGGCCGAGCCCGAAAGAAACTTCACACTTTCGCCTGCTGACATCGCGGCGATCAATCCCAACACCAAGACGGCTCCGGTTTTCCGTTCACGCGCCGATGCCGAACTGACGTCAAAGATATATGCCCATGCGCCGGTGCTGATTGATGAAAGCAAAGGCAAGGATGGCAATATTTGGGATCTGACGATTTATACCCGAATTTGGCATATGACTGAAGATGCGGAATGGTTTCAATCTGCTGTCGACCTTCGTGCACGAGGCTACAGCCTTAAGAGTTCGTCTTGGTATAGGGAGCAAAATCATCCTTCGGATGACAGCGCCTCTCACGAAAAACAGAACCAAGCGAATGTCTATTTACCTCTTTATGAAGCAAAAATGGTTCATCAGTTTGATCACAGGTGGGCCGGATACTCTTTTGACGGGGCGTCGCCCAGCGACAGCACAATTGATGAAAAGTCAAATAGGGATTACGAGCCATTGCCTCGATACTGGGTGGCGCAAGATGAAATCGAGAAGCGCTTGGCCGAAACCAATTGGAAAAGGGGATGGCTCTTCGGACATAGAGGTTTGACCAACGCCACCAATGAGAGGACCTTTATTTCGGGTGGTCTGCCCCCTGAAAAGTGGTCCTCCCTGAAGTAGGCTTTTGA
>NZ_SELD02000051.1 GCF_004923205.2 Paracoccus aeridis | reverse complement strand
TCTTCAGCCAGCCTGCCAGCTTGTCGGCAAACGGGTCGAGCTTGCTGGGCCGCTCCGGCACCGAGAACTTCGGCTCGATCGTGCCCGCCTTCAGATACTTCCTGATGGTGTTGCGCGACAGCCCGGTCCGACGCGCGATCTCGCGGATCGGCAGCTTCTCTCGCAGGGCCATGCGGCGGATGACGTTCAAAAGTCCCATGTGGATCACTCCGATGCCCCCCGTCGCTCACCGCGCTCGGAGGAAGGGTCACATGGGTCAAATCTCAGTGGAAATCAGGCGCCGTCCCGGGTCAGTTCCAAGTGGAAATCAACA
>NZ_SELD02000004.1 GCF_004923205.2 Paracoccus aeridis | reverse complement strand
GGGCGGGGCGGGTGGCATGGGGCGGGGCGGGTGGCATGGGGCGGACGCCCCGGCCGCACGCGGCGGCCCGGCGGGCTTGCCGCACCCCGCCGCGGCGGGCTATCCCCGGCCTGACCGAAGGAAAGGCCGGGCATGTCATCACGCGCCGACCCGCCCGCGCACCAGCGCGGCAGCAGCGAGCGGGCCGGCCTGCCGGGCCGGCTGTGGCGCGACTATCTGCGCCCCTACGCCCCGCGCATGGGCGTGGCGATGGTGCTGATGATCATCGAGGGCTCCACCCTCGCCGTCCTGTCGTGGATGCTGCGGCCCCTGTTCGACCGCGTGTTCGTCGGCGGCGACGGCAGCGCGATCTGGTGGGTCGGAGGGATCATCTTCGGCCTGTTCCTGATCCGCGCGACCACGCTCGTCATCACCCGCGCGCTGCTGACATCCGTCCAGCAGGGGGTCGCGGTGTCGATGCAGACCGACCTTCTGCACCACATCCTGACGCTCGACGGCAGCTTCTACCAGAAGAACCCGCCCGGCGCGCTGATCGAGCGCATCCAGGGCGACACCCAGGCGATCCAGGGGATCTGGACCACCTTCATCAGCGGCGCGGGGCGGGACGTGATCTCGCTCGTCAGCCTGTTCGGGGTGGCGATCGCGATCGACCCGTGGTGGACGCTGGCCGCGGTCGTGGGGGCGCCCCTGCTGATCGTGCCGACCTACTTCGTCCAGCGCTACATCCGCCGCCGCACCCGCGAGACGCGGATCGAGGCGTCGCGTCGCGCGACGAGGCTGGACGAGGTCCTGCACGGCATCGCCGCGATCCGCGTGAACGGGATGGAAAGCTACCAGTCCGGCCGTTTCCGGGCGATCGTCGAGGGGCTGCGCCGGCGCGAGACGAAGATGAGCGCCATGAAGGCGCTGATCCCCGCGCTGATCGACATCGTGACGGGGCTGGGCTTCGTGGGCGTCCTTGCGCTCGGCGGCGCGCAGGTCACGCGGGGCGAGCGCAGCGTGGGCGACTTCATGTCGTTCTTCACCGCGCTGTCGCTCGCGTTCCAGCCGCTGCGGCGTCTGGGTGGCCTCGCCGGGGGATGGCAGGCGGCGATGACGTCGCTGGAACGGATCTACGAGGTGTTCGACACGCGGGCCACCATCGCATCCGGCGCCCGGACCGCGCCGCCCGAAGGCACGACGATCCGGTTCGAGGACGTGCACCTGTCCTACGGCGAGCAGCCGGTCCTGCGCGGCCTGACCTTCACCGCCGAGGCCGGCCGGACCACCGCGCTGGTCGGGCCGTCGGGGGCGGGGAAGTCCACGGTCTTCAATCTCCTGACGCGGATGGTGGACCCGGACGGGGGCCGGGTCACGCTGGGCGGGGTTCCGGTCGCGGACTTCACCCTGCCGGTGCTGCGCGACCAGTTCTCGGTCGTGACGCAGGACAGCGCGCTGTTCGACGAGACGCTGCGCGAGAACATCGACCCCGGCCACCGCGCCGACCCCGAGGCGCTGCGCCGCGCCGTGCTGGCGGCCCATGTGGCGGACTTCACCGATGCCCTGCCCGGCGGCCTGGACACGCCGGCCGGCCCGCGCGGCTCGGCCCTGTCGGGCGGCCAGCGCCAGCGGATCGGCATTGCCCGCGCGATCCTGCGCGACCGGCCGGTGCTGCTTCTGGACGAGGCCACGAGCGCGCTTGACGCCGCCTCCGAGCGGCTGGTCCAGGCCGCGCTGCAGGAGCTGTCGGCGGGCCGCACCACGCTCATCATCGCGCACCGCCTCTCGACCATCCGCGCCGCCGACCTGATCGTGGTGATGGAGGCGGGCCGGGTTGTCGAACAGGGCACGCATGACCAGTTGATGGAACAGGGCGGCGCCTACGCGGCGCTGGTCCGGCTGCAATTCGGGGGCGATTGATGCGGAAGGTCCTGCGCGTGACCGGCGACGACCGGGTGGAGTTCCTGCAGGGGCTGGTGACGAACGACGTAAGCCGGGCCCCGGTCTGGGCCGCGCTGCTGACGGCGCAGGGGAAATATCTCGCGGATTTCTTCGTCGTGCCGGACGGCGACGCGCTGTTGGTCGACGTGGACGCGCGGCTGGGCGCCGACCTGCTGCGGCGGCTCGCGATGTACAAGCTGCGCGCGAAGGTGGCGATCGAGGAGACCGCGCTGCGGGTGTCCCGCGGCACCGGGACGGCGCCCGCGGGCGCGGTCGCCGATCCCCGGCACCCGGACATGGGCTGGCGGCTCTACGGCGCGACCGGGGGGGATGACGGGACCGACTGGGACGCCGTGCGCGTCGCGCACACGATCCCGGAAACCTTGGTCGAGCTGGTGCCGAACGAGACGTTCATCCTCGAGGCCGGGTTCGAGCGGCTGCACGGGGTCGATTTCCGCAAGGGCTGCTATGTCGGGCAGGAGGTGACGGCCCGGATGAAGCACAAGACCGAGCTGCGGAAGGGCCTCGTGACGGTGACGGTCGATGGCGCGGCGCCGGTCGGGACGCCGGTCCTGATGGAAGACGGGCGCGAGGCGGGGACGCTGTTCACGCAGTCGGGCGGGCGGGGGATCGCGCACCTGCGCTTCGACCGGATGGGAGAGCCGCTGACCGCCGGCGACGCGCGGATCAGCGCGGCGCGGTGACAATGCCGGGCGGGGTGGCCGATGCGGGCGCGCCCCGGTCTGCCTGCGCCGGTCCTGCCGGAGGAAACGGGTCAGGAGCTTGGTTCGGGGCGGTCCGTCCGGGCCGGCACTCCGGAGGGGTGCGTCCCGGTATGCTTCGGGCGGGCTGGGAAGTGGATCGCAAGGGCCAAGCGAAAGCCAGCCTTGGCGTCTTGCGGATGATTGTTGCGGGCGGTCCTGCTGAAGGAAACGGGCCACGAGCCCGGTTCCGGGCGGCCACTCGAAGCCAGCACTCCGGAGGAACGCGTCCGCACGGGTGGGCGCGAACGCACCCGCCTGGGGGCGGGCGGGCGCGTCCCGGTCTGCTTTCGGCAGACCGGGGGGTCAATCGAAGGACCGGGGCAAGAGCCCTGACCAGCGTCTTGCGCGTAGTCGTCGAGAACGGTCCTGCTGAAGGAAACGGGTCACGAACCCGTTTCCGGGCGGCCCCTTGGAGCCAGCACTCCGGAGGGACGCGCACGCCCGGGTGGGTGCGAACGCACCCGCCTGGGAGCGGGCGGGCGCGTCCCGGTCTGCTTTGGGCAGACCGGGGGGTTGATCGCAGGACCGGAGCAAGAGCCTTGCCCGGCGACCTGCGCGTAATCGGCAAGGTCGATCCTCGTGAAGGAAACGGGTCACGAAGCCGCTTTCTGGCGGCCCCTCCGAGCCAGCGCGTCGCAGGGACGCGCCCGCCTGCGGCCGAGACAACGCGTTCCGTCCCGCTACGTGCCAGCCAAAGGGTGGACCGCACGACCGCCCCCCGGCCCCGGCGCGCAAGATGACCGATCCGGCCGCCCCCGAACCCGGCGCCTCGCGCATCCGCCGCATCGTCCATGTCGACATGGACGCGTTTTACGCCAGCGTCGAGCAGCGGGACGACCCTGCGCTCCGCGGCCGCCCTGTCGCCGTCGGCGGATCGTCCCTGCGCGGGGTCGTCGCCGCCGCCAGCTACGAGGCGCGGCCCTTCGGCGTCCGCTCGGCCATGCCGTCCGTCCGCGCGGCGCGGCTCTGCCCCGACCTCGTCTTCGTCAAGCCGCGGTTCGAGGTCTACAAGGCCGTCAGCCGCCAGATCCGCGCCATCTTCGCCCGCTTCACCCCGCAGATCGAACCCTTGTCGCTGGACGAGGCCTATCTCGACCTGACCGACCATCTCCACGGCCGCACCGCCACCCGCATCGCGCAGGAGATCCGGGCCCTGATCCGGGCGGAAACCGGGCTCACCGCGTCGGCCGGGGTGAGCTACAACAAGTTCCTGGCCAAGCTCGCATCCGACCAGAGAAAGCCCGACGGCCTGTTCGTCATCCCGCCCGAGGCCGGGCCCGCCTTCGTCCTGACCCTGCCGATCGGGCGCTTCCACGGGATCGGGCCGGCGACCTCGGCCCGGATGGAACGGCACGGCATCCGCACCGGCGCGGACCTGCACCGCCAGAGCCTCGAGTTCCTCAGCGCGACCTTCGGCAAGTCCGGCAGCTACTACTACAACATCGCCCGCGGCATCGACCACCGCGAGGTCCGCCCCGACCGCGAGCGCAAGTCGGTGGGGGCCGAGAACACCTTCTTCACCGACATCCACGACCTGTCCGCCGCGGCCGAGGCGCTCGCGCCGCTGGCGGACAAGGTCTGGCGCCACGCCGAACCCAACGGGATCAGCGGCCGCACCGTGACGCTCAAGGCGAAATACGCGGACTTCCGTATCGTGACGCGCGCCCGCTCGCTGGCGCGCCCGGTCATGTCGCGGGACGAGCTGCTGGCGCTCGCGACCGGGATGCTGCCGCAGGTGCTGCCCGACCCGCGCCCGCACGGTGTCCCGCATGGCGCCCCGCAGGGCGTGCGGCTGCTGGGGATCACGCTGTCGGCGCTGTGCCCGCCCGAGCCGCCCGAGGTCGACGGCCAGCTGCCCCTGTTCGGCTGACCCTGTTCGGCTGACCCGTTCGGCTGACCTTGCGGGCGGCTGCGCGCGGATGCAGGGTGCGCGCGCGCCGAGGAAAGGGCACCCCCATGCAACGAAGCGATCGCCTGCTGGCCCTGGCCGTTCCGGTGCTGTGGGGGCTGAACTTCCCGGCGACGTTCTATGCGCTGCAGCACTACCCGCCCTTCCTGGCCGTCGCGCTCAGGTTCACGCTGCTGGCCATTCCCACGATCCTGCTGGTCCCGCGCCCGCAGGTCCGCGCCATCTGGCTGATCGGCACCGGCTTCGGGCTCGGCTTTCTGCAGTTCGGGTTCCTGTATGTGGGGATGGCCGCGGGGATGCCGCCGGGCCTCGCCTCGCTGGTCCTGCAGGCGCAGGCGCCGTTCACGATGCTGCTGGCGGCCCTGCTGCTGGGCGAACGGCTGACCGCGCGACGCGGGGCGGGGGTGGGGATCGCGGTGCTGGGGCTTGCCTTCATCGGCGCGCACCGGGCGCAGGCGGCAAGCTGGGTTCCGGTCGCGCTGACGCTGCTGGCGGCACTGGGCTGGGCGATCGGCAACCTCTGCTCGCGGCTGGCGCGGCCGCCGAAGCCGCTGCACCTCACGATGTGGATGTCGGTCGTGCCGCCGGTCCCGATGTTCCTTCTGTCCTTCGCCGTGGAAGGCCCGCTGATCGGCCCGGCGCTGTCCTCCGCCCTCACGCGCGAGGCGCTGCCGGCCAATCTCGGCCTTCTCTACATCGTCGTCTGCGCCTCGATCCTGGGCTACGGGATCTGGAACACGCTGATCGCCCGCCACTCGGCCAGCGCGGTTGCGCCGTGGTCGATGCTGGTGCCGGTCGTGGGCGTGCTGTCGTCCTGGGTCGCGTTCGGCGAGGCGCCGGCGGCGGTCGAACTGGCGGCGGGGCTGCTGGTCGTGGGCGGCGTGCTGATCGCCACGTTCGAGCCGCGGCGGCGGCGCGCCGCTGTTCCCGCCTGACGTCAGACCCCGCGCATGAGGCTGGGCACCTCGGCCGCAAGCTCGCGGGCCAGGAACCCCATCGGGCCCAGCCGTTCCGCCAGCCTGCGCCCCGCCTCGCCGTGCAGCCAGACGCCCCAGCAGGCGGCCTCCCACGCGGGCAGGCCGCGCGCGCAGAGCCCGGCGATGAGGCCCGTCAGCACGTCGCCCGAGCCGCCGGTGGCAAGGCCCACGCCGCCCCCGGCGTAAAGCGCGACCTCGCCGTCGGGCGCCGCGACCAGCGTCGTCGCGCCCTTCAGAACGATCACCGCCCGCAGCCGCCCGGCCCATTCGGCGGCAACCCCGGTCCGCCGGTCCTCGATCTCGTCGGCGTCCAGTCCGGTGAGAAGCGCCATCTCGCCCACGTGCGGCGTCAGGATCGCCCCGCCCGCGAGCGCCTCGACCGCGGCCAGCCGGGCCGCCGCCGCGCCCACGCAGGCCGCGTCGATCACCACCGGGCCGGCCTCTGCGGCAGGCAGCAACGCATCCATCATCGCCGTCGCCGCCGCAGGCGACGCCATCGCCGGGCCAAGCGCGAGACAGTCGCAGCCCGACAGCCTGTCGGCCACCCCCGCCGCGTCCGCGATCTCGCCATTCTCGGCCGGCAGGGCGAAGATGCCCGCCTCGGGGACGGCGATGCCGGTCGGGATGGCGAGCGGCTCGGGCAGCGCAACCTGCACCTTGCCTGCGCCCGCGCGGAACGCCGCCTCGGCCGTCAGGATCAGCCCGCCCGGAACCAGCAGCGACCCGCCCACCAGCATGACCCGCCCGCGACTGTTCTTGTCGGTGCGTTCGGGATGGACGGGCAGCGGGTGACGGCGCAGCCATGCCGCGTCCAGTGTCGCCTCGCCGCTCATCCGCGGTTGCCCACGATCGGGTCGGGCCTGGTGGTGACGGGCGTCTGTTCGTGTTCCATCGGCGCGGTCACGTTGTATCGCAAGAGCTTCATCTGTCCGTCCGTCCCTTCGGCACCCGGTTCGTGGCAGTATTCGGTGATCGAGCAGTTCGCCACGTCCTGCTGCGCGTCGATGGCCAGGATTTCCTGTTCGCTCAGCCCCTCGACGACGTAGCGCAGGCACAGGACGACCACCTGGTGCGCCACGATCATGACCCGGCAGCCGCTGTGGTGCAGGCTGATCGTGTCCATCATCGCGCGCAGGCGGAAGATGACGTCGCACCAGCTCTCTCCGCCCGGCGGGCGATGGTAGAACTTGCCCAGGCTGGCGCGCAGCTCGGCCTGCTGGGGAAACTCGGCCCGGATGCCGATGCCGGTGAGGCCGTCGAGGATCCCGAACTCCTTTTCGCGCAGGCGTTCGTCGATGTGGATGCGAGTGTCGGCGGGGCAGCCGCCCGCCTCGCGGAAGAGCCGCGCGGTTTCCTGCGCCCGCAGGTAGGGCGAGGCAATGACGACGTTCGGCCGCCCCTCCTCGTGCCCCTGCGCGAACCAGCGCCCGAGCGCGCCCGCCTGCTGCCTGCCGAGTTCGGACAGCGGCACGTCCACGTCGCGTCCCGTCAGGTCGATCCGGCCGAGCCCCTGCTGGTAGGCGAAGTCGCGCGCGACGTTGCCCGCGCTTTCCCCGTGGCGCACGACCCAGAGCGTGTCCGGCCAACCCTTCGGCATGAAAATCCCCTTCGCCACCGACCCTGCCCGCCGCAAGCTAGCGCCCTTACGCTGACAGTGTCCACACGGCAACGTGGCCCCGCCGGGCTTGACCTTTCCGGTTTCAACCCAAGGCTATCCTGCGACATCCTGCCGCGCCCGGCGTGCCAGAGCGCGCGAAAGGGCTTAACACGCGGAACCCCCGGGAAGTCACGGCGTTGTCAAGTACCCTGACAAGCCCTGACGTTTCGCGGTTTTCGGCTTTGCGGCATCCGTCGCCCAGCATTTCCCGGGTTGCGCGAAACGCATGGCGGACCTGCCGTCAGGGGAATAACGAATCAGGGCCGGACCCGATATGTCCTCTGGAACCAATAAGCAGGAACGATCCGGACGGCGCGCTGCCGGGATCGATGCTGACAAGAACAGGATACAATAGATGCGCGACTTCGTGGATGGATCCGCTTTCAATTTCGAACAGGGCCAGCGGGCCCGCAAGCTTTTTGCCGCCGTCGTGCTCGCGGCGCTCGACGATGCGATTTCGGACGACAAGAAATACGGCAACGGCGCCGAGCAGATCGCCCGCTGGGCGCGTTCGCGCGACGGCCGCGAGGTGCTGAGCTGCGCCGGTATCGACCCGAACGAGCGGGTGGTGAAGGGGTTGGTCGAATTCGTGAGCAAGGGGGTCCGCACCTCGGTGGCGCTGTCGCGCGAGGAAAGCGAACGCCGCATGGCCGCGGAAGAGGCCGAAGCGGCCTGAGCCGGACCTCACGACCGATGATGGGCCGCCCTTCGGGCGGCCTTTTTTCATTTCACCACGCCGCGCCTCATCTGGTGTGCGGACGCGGCCAGACCCCCAGATGTTGACAGGGTTGGCACCGGCTGGGATACTCGCCCGGACCTTCACCCGCGACAGGGGCAGCTCGTGCGCTTCGACCGGCTTCGCCTCAACGGCTTCAAGAGCTTCGTCGATCCGACCGAGCTGGTCATCCGCGAGGGCCTGACCGGGGTCGTCGGGCCCAACGGCTGCGGCAAGTCGAACCTGCTCGAGGCGCTGCGCTGGATCATGGGCGAGAACCGCCCGACCGCCATGCGCGGCGGCGGGATGGAAGACGTGATCTTCGCCGGCACCACCCGCCGCCCCGCGCGCGGCCATGCCGAGGTCGTGCTGACGGTGGACAACCGCGCCCGCCTCGCCCCCGCGGGCTTCAACGACGCCGACAGCCTGGACATCTCGCGCCGGATCACGCGGGACGCGGGCAGCGCCTACCGGATCAACGGGCGCGAGGTGCGGGCGCGCGACGTGCAGATGCTGTTCGCGGACGCCTCGACCGGGGCGCAGAGCCCGGCGCTGGTGCGGCAGGGCCAGATCAGCGAACTGATCAACGCGCGCCCGAAGGCGCGGCGCCGCATTCTTGAGGAGGCGGCGGGGATCAGCGGCCTCTACCAGCGGCGGCACGAGGCCGAGCTGAAGCTGAGCGGGGCCGAGGCGAACCTGTCCCGCGTGGACGACACGCTGGAACAGCTGGCCGCGCAGGCGGTCGCGCTGACCCGCCAGGCCCGCGCCGCCGCGCGCTACCGCGAGATCGGGGCCGAGTTGCGCGCGGCCGAGGGCGCGCTGCTCTACGTCCGCTGGGCCGCCACTGAAGCTGCCCGCCTGGCCGCTGCCCTGGCCCGCGAGGACGCGCGGGGCGCCGCTTCCCGCGCCGAGACCCGGGCGACCCGCGCCGTCGCCGGACGCGAGCAGGCCGAAGCCGCCCTGCCCCCCTTGCGCGACGAGGAAACCGTGGCGAGCGCGATCCTGTCGCGCGCGCAGGTCGAACGCGAGGCGCTGGACGAAGCCGACGCCCGCGCGGCGAAGGCCATAGTAACGCTGGCGGCCCGCGCAGCCCAGCTCGACCGCGACATCGAGCGCGAGGCGGCGCTGAACCGCGACGCCGAGGCGATGGTCGGGCGGCTGTCGTGGGAACGCGACCAGCTCGCGCAGGCGGGCGCGGGGCATGAGAGCCGCATTTCAGCCGCCACGGCCGCTGCCGACGAGGCCGCCGCCGCCTTGCGCGAGGTGGAAGCGCAGCTCGCCCGGCTGACCGACGAATCCGCGCGCCTTGCCGCCCGCCATCACTCTGCCGAACGGCTTGTCCACGACCTGCGCGCGATGACGACCCGCGCCGAGCGCGCCGCGGCCGACGCTTGCGCCGCCGCGACCCGCGCGTCCGCCGCGGGCGAGGCGGCGCAGGCGGCACTGGCGCTGGCCGAACAGGCGCAGGCGCAAGCCCAGGGCCGGGCCGAGGCGGCGGAAGCCGCGCTGACCGAGGCCGAGGAACGCCGCGCCGCGGCCGAGAAGGACGAAACCGCCGCCCGCGCCGCCCGCGCCGCCGCAAAGGGAGAGGCCGGCGCACTCATGGCCGAGCGCACGGCGCTGTCGCGGCTGGTGGACCGGGCGCGCGCCGGCGGGCAGACGATGCTGGACCTCGTTCAGGTCGCGCCGGGATACGAGGCCGCGTTCGGCGCGGCGCTCGGCGACGACCTGCGCGCGGCCCCGCCCGGCAGGACCGGCACGGGGGCGGCTTGGGTCGAACTGGCGCCCTACGACGACACGGACGCGCTACCCGCCGCGGCCGAGCCGCTGGCCGTCCACGTCAACGCGCCGCCCGCGCTGGACCGGCGCCTGTCGCAGACCCGCGTCGTCGCGGACGCCCGCGCGGGCGCGGCGATGCAGGCCGGGCTGCGCCCCGGCCAGCGCCTCGTCACGCGGGCGGGCGACCTGTTCCGCTGGGACGGGATCGTGGTGCCGGCCGGGCAGGCGTCGTCGGCGGCCGCGCTGCATCTTCAGCAGGTGAACCGGCTGGCGGAAATCTCGGCCCAGTCGGATGCCGCGCGGGTTGCGGCGGACCGGATCGCCGCGGTGCATGATCTGGCGCGGGCGGCCCTTGCCGATGCCGCGCGCGCCGAAACCGCCGCCCGCGACGAACGCCGCGCGGCCGAACGGGCGCTGTCCGATCACGCCCGGGCCGCGACCCGGGCGGAATCGGACCTGTCGCTCGCGGCAGGCCGGATCGAGGCCGCGCGGGCGGAGCTCGCCCGCCACCGGGCCGACGCCGCCGATGCGCGGGCGCGGGCGGCCGAGGCCGCGCAGGCGCTCGCCGCCCTGCCCGACCGGACGAAAGCGGCCGGCGCCTTGGACGACGCCCGCACGGCGGTCGAGGCCGCCCGCATCGCCACCCTGTCGCGGCGCGCGGTGGTCGAGGAACTGAAGCGCGACGCGACCGCCCGCACCCGGCGGCTGCAGGAAATCGCCCGGGAAGAATCAGGCTGGCGGCTGCGGCTGGAACAGGCGGGCGGGCGCGCGGCCGAATTGCAGGCGCGGCGCGAACAGACGGCGGCGGAACTGGCGCAGGCCGGCACCGAGCCCGCGCGCCTCGCCGCCCGCCGGTCGGAGGTGACGGAACGCGAGGCGACGTCGCAGGCGCGGCTGGCGCGCGCCCGCGCCGCGCTCGGCGATGCCGAAGCTGCCCTTCTCGCCGCCGCCGCCGCGGAGCGCGAGGCGGAGCGGGCGGCGTCGGACGCGCGCGCGGCCCGCGCCGCGCAGGACGCCCGCGCCGCCGCCGCTGCCGAGACCGAGGCCCACGCGAGGTCGCGCATCGCCGAGGACGCGGGCTGCCCGCCGCCAGAACTCGCCGCGCGGCTGGAGCTCGATCCCGCGAAGATCCCCGACCCCGAGGCGCTGGAAGCCCGGATCACCCGCCTGCGCGTCCAACGCGACGGGATCGGCCCGGTGAACCTGCGCGCGGACGAGGACAAGCGCGCGCTGGAAGACGAGCGCGCCGCCCTCGCGGCGGAACGGGACGAGCTGACGGCCGCGATCCACAAGCTGCGGGGCGGCATCGCCGGGCTGAACCGCGAGGGGCGCGGACGCCTGCTGGCCGCGTTCGACACGGTGAACGCGAACTTCGCCACGCTCTTCACCCACCTGTTCGGCGGCGGCGAGGCGCGGCTGGTCATGGTCGAATCCGACGACCCGCTGGACGCGGGGCTGGAAATCATGTGCCAGCCGCCCGGCAAGAAGCTGGCGACGCTGTCGCTGCTGTCCGGGGGCGAGCAGACGCTGACGGCGCTGGCGCTGATCTTCGCGGTGTTCCTGGCGAACCCCGCCCCGATCTGCGTGCTGGACGAGGTGGACGCGCCGCTGGACGACGCCAATGTCGGCCGCTTCTGCGACCTGCTGGACGAGATGACGCGGCGGACGGACACGCGCTTTCTCATCATCACCCACCACGCCGTCACGATGGGCCGGATGGACCGGCTGTTCGGCGTGACGATGGTCGAGCAGGGGGTGAGCCAGCTCGTGAGCGTGGACCTGAAGCGGGCCGAGGCGATGGTGGCCTGAAGGAGCGCTGCCCCCGCCGCCCCCCGGGATGCTGCGGCCCACCCGGGCGGCGCTGCCGTTCCGGGTGACAGCGGCACGGGCGCGCGCTAGGGTCGCCGCGGAAATCAGCGAGGAGCTTCACATGTCCATCGACGCCCGCCTGACCGAGCTTGGCATCACCCTGCCCGACGCGCCCGCGCCCGCCGCGAACTACGTCCCCTACGTGCAGTCGGGCGATCTTCTGTTCGTGTCCGGGCAGATCGCGGCCGGGCCGGACGGGCTGATCCGGGGGCGGCTGGGCGACGGGATGGACGTGGCCCAAGGCGCGCAGGCGGCGCGGGCCTGCGGGCTGTCGCTGCTGGCGCAGGCGCGGGCGGCGGCAGGGTCGCTCGACCGCATCGCGCGGGTGGTGAAGCTGACCGGCTTCGTCGCATCGACCCCCGATTTCACCGACCAGCCCGAGGTCATCAACGGCTGCTCGGACCTGATGGTCGAGGTGTTCGGCGACAAGGGCCGCCATGCCCGCGCCGCCGTCAGCGCCGCCGCCCTGCCCCGCGGCGTCGCCGTCGAGATCGAGGCGATCTTCCAGATCGAGCGATGATTCCCCGCGGCCTTCTTGCCCGCCCGGTCGCCCATCGCGGGCTGCACTCGCCGGGCGTGCCCGAGAACTCGATGGCCGCGTTCCGGGCTGCCATCGACGCGGGCTACGGGATCGAGATGGATATCCAGCCGGCATCCGACGGGACGCCGCTGGTGTTCCATGACGACGAACTGTTCCGGCTGACGGGTGCGTCGGGTCCGATCGCGGGCGTGAGCGTCGCGCAGGCGGCCGGGCTGCGGCTGCTGCAGACGGACGAGGCAATCCCGACGCTCGCCGACGTGCTGGCCTTCGTCGCGGGCCGGGTGCCGCTGCTGATCGAGATCAAGGACAGCGACGGGGCGCTGGGGCCGGACGTGGGCGACTTGCCGCTTCGGGTGGCAGAGGCGCTGTCCGGCCATGCCGGCGAGGTCGCGGTCATGTCGTTCAACCCGCATGTGGTTGCCGCCGTGAACCGGGCGGCGCCGGACCTGGCGGTCGGCCTGACCACCTGCGCGTTCACCCCGGACGACTGGCCCGGCGTGCCCCCGCACCGGCGGGAAGCGCTGGCGCGGATCGAGGATTTCGGGCGGGTGGGCGCGTCCTTCGTGTCGCACGACCGGCGCGACCTGGGGAACCCGGCCATCGCCGCGCTGAAGGCGCGGGGCGTGCCGGTCCTGTGCTGGACGATCCGGTCGGCCGAACACGAGCGCGCGGCGCGGTGCACCGCCGACAACATCACCTTCGAGGCCTATCGCCCGGACTGAAGCTGCCCCGACCGAGGGCCCGGCTGAAGCCGCTCAGGCGACGTGGATGTCCTGCGCGGCCGCCAGGACCGCGTGCAGCGCGACGGGATCGTCGTTCGCCCGCAGCTTGGCGCGCAGGTCGGCGTCGCGCAGCGTGCGCGACACCAGCGCCAGCGCCTTGAGATGGTCGACGCCCGAGCTTTGCGGCGCGAGCAGCGCGAACACCAGGTCCACCGGCAGCTTGTCGACCGCGTCGAAATCCATCGGCTTTTCAAGCCGGATGAACAGCGCCACGACCTTGTTCAGGCCGTGCAGCCGCGCGTGCGGCAGCGCCACGCCGTTGCCGACGCCGGTGGGGCCAAGGCTTTCGCGGTCCTGCAGCGCATCGAAGGTGCGCACGGCGTCCACGCCGTAGACGGCGTGGGCCAGTTCGGAGAGGTCCTGGAACAGCCGCTTCTTGCTGGACACCTGGGACACCGACTTCACCGCGGAAGGCAGAAGAATGTCGCTGATCTGCATGGTCTGACGATCCCTTGCGCCCCCTTCTTCGCCGCCCGTCGCAACCGGGTCGCCGCGACGGGCTGCCTGTCATGGCCCGAGCCGGGCCGTCATTTCGTGTGGCGGGGGTCGATCCAACCGACGTTCCCATCATCGCGGCGATGAACCACGTTGACGCCCCCGTGCTTCTCGTTCCGGAACACCAGCATCGGGCTGCCGGACAGTTCCATCTGCATTACCGCGTCGCCCACCGACAGGGTCGGGACGCGGGTCTCCATCTCGGCGATGATGACGGGCTGCAGGCCCTGGTCGTCCTGCGTTTCCCACACATCTTCGTCGGCGGACAGCACATAGCTGGACGCGGGGCCGAACTCAACCGGCTGTTCCACGCGGTTTTTCTGGTGATCCTTCAGCCTGCGCTTGTAGCGGCGCAGCTGCTTGTCCATCTTCTCGCGGCAGTTCTCGAACGCGCCGTAGATCTGGGGGTCGCGCGCCTTCGCCTGCGCGGTCAGGCCGGTGGACAGGTGGACGACGGCCTCGCACTGGAATTCGTGCGCGTCGCGGGAAAAGATGACCGTCGCGTCGACGGGTCGCTGCGAATACTTCGCGACGGTTTCCCCCAGGCTCGATTTCACGTGACCCTGAAGCGAGTCGCCGATATCGATCTGCTTGCCACTGATCTGATAGCGCATGGTCCTGCGTCCTTTCTGCGGATGCCCGCGCCGGTCCGGGATCCCATGCGGGCGGCCGGCGACGGGTCGTCTTGCGCGGCGCGGCCCCCCGGGCTGTGGCGGGATGCCGCCCGCCCTTCCATTACGTGACGTCGCGCCGTTTCTGTCAACGACCAGCCGCGGCGCTTGTTCCGTCAGACCATCCGGAAGCCTGCGCCCAGGTAGACCTCGCGCACCTGGGGGTCGGCCACGATCTCGGCGGTGGTGCCGGACTTGAGCACCGTCCCGTCGTGGAGGATGTAGGCCCGGTCCACGATGCCCAGCGTTTCCCGGACATTGTGATCGGTGATGAGGACGCCGATCCCGCGCGATTTCAGGTCGTGGACCAGGGTCCGGATCTCGCCCACGGCGATCGGGTCCACCCCGGCGAAGGGCTCGTCCAGCAGGAGGTAGCGCGGGTCCGAGGCGAGGCAGCGCGCGATCTCGACCCGCCGCCGCTCGCCGCCCGACAGGGCCAGCGCAGGGGCGTTCCTCAGGTGGCCGATGGAGAAGTCGCCGAGCAGTTCCTCCAGCAGGTCGCGGCGGCGGTGCGCGCACTTCTGCGACACCTCCAGCACGGCCATGATGTTCTGTTCGACCGTCAGGCCGCGGAAGATCGACATTTCCTGCGGCAGGTAGCCGATCCCCATCCGCGCGCGGCGGTACATCGGCAGGCGGGTGGCGTCCCGCCCCTCGATCACGACGCGGCCGGCGTCGGGCAGGATCAGCCCGGCGATGCAGTAGAAGCAGGTGGTCTTGCCCGAACCGTTGGGTCCGAGCAGGGCCACGACCTCGCCCCGGTCCAGCCGCAGCGACACGTCGCGGATCACGGGCCGGTTGCGATAGGATTTCCGCAGGCTGTCGATGCGCAGCCCGGCCGAGCCGTCCCGAGCGGGCAGATCGTCGCGCGCGCGGCCCCCCCGCGCGGGGCCCGCCGGGTCCGCCCTGGTGTCCATCAGTTGCCGCCGGGCTGCAGGACGGTGCGGACCCGGCCCGTGATGTTGGCCGCCCCGGTGTTCAGGTCCACCGTCGCCTGCTGTCCCGACAGGACGTTCTGTCCCTGCGTCAGCACCACGTCGCCGGTCAGCGCGACCGTCCCCGCCTCGACGTCGTAGGCCGCTTCCTGCGCCTCGGCCGCGTCGCGGCCGCTGACCAGCGTCACGCCGCCGGTCGCGCGCAGGCTGCTGATGCGCTCGTTGCCGCCAGCGGCGTAGACGACCGTGACCTCGGCGGCCGACAGGCGCATCTCGCCCTGGCCGATCACGACGTTGCCGGTGAACGTCGCCTCGCCGGTGATCTGGTTCACCTGCAGGCTGTCGGCTTCCACCTGCACCGGGGCGTTCGGGTCGGTGGCGGCCGCGCCGAAGCCCACGGACTGCTGCGCGGCGGCCGGGGCGGCAAGGGCAACCGGGCCCGCTGCCGCCGCGGCCAGCAGCGCCGACAGGATCGTGGCGCGGAACGTCTGCAGCGGCATGAAGGCCACCTCTTCCATGGGGTCAGGGGCGATATAGCAGACGGACCCCGCCGTTCAAATCAAGAACGTGGTCGCCGTCCTCGCGCCGCGACAGGCTGAGAGAGCCCGCCTCGACCGTCCCGAAGGGCGCGCTGGCCTGCACGTCGGCGGGCGCGGTGATCCGGCTGGCGGCGGTGTCGGCGGTGAAGGACGGTGCGCTGAGCGTCCATCCCGTCGAGGTCGTCATCCGCGCGCCCCCGTCCAGCCGGATCGTGTCGCCATCGACCGTGCCCGAACCCGCCCGCAGCGTCGCGGTCAGGTCGGGGGCCGCCCATTCCAGCGCCAGATCCTCGGCGCTCGCCCGTTCGCCCGAAGGATCGGCGCGCGCCGCGCTCAGGGTCACGCGGGCGCCGTCGGAACTGACCCCGGCGAAGCGCGGGGCTGTCATGCCGCTGCGCTGCGTCAGGTCCGATCCGTCCGCCTCGACATAGGGGATCGCGATCTCGGGCGAGGGGTTGCGGGCCAGGAGGAACAGCACCGACAGGACCCCCAGCGCCGCCAGCGGCAGCAGCACCCGCAGGGCGCGGACGACCCGGCTGCGCAGGCGGCCGGCGCTTCGCATCAGACGATCCCGGCGCGCAGGCAGTCGTGGATGTGCAGGATGCCCGCGGGCCGCCCCTCGCGCACGGCGAACAGCGTCGTGATCTTGTTTTCCTGCATCTGCGCCAGCGCCGCCTCGGCCAGCGCGTCGGGCGAGATGGTGCGCGGGTTGCGGGTCATCACCTCGGCCGCCGTGTGGTCCAGCAGCCCCTGCATGTGGCGGCGAAGGTCGCCGTCGGTGATGATCCCGACAAGGCGGCCGTCGGGCCCCGCCACGCCCGTCACCCCGAAGCCGGTGCGGCTGATCGTCAGCAGCGCCTCGGTCATCGGCGTTGCCTCGTCGACCAGCGGCATCTCGGCGTGCATGAGGTCGGCCACGGTCGCGAGCCGCGCGCCCAGCTTGCCGCCGGGGTGGAAGGTGCGGAAATGCTCGGGCGTGAAGCGGCGGTGTTCCATCAGCGCGACGGCAAGGGCGTCGCCAAGCGCCAGCGTCATGGTGGTGGAACTGGTGGGCACGATGCCCGTCCCGCACGCCTCGGGCGCCTGCGGCAGCAGCAGCGGCACGTCGGACTGGCGCAGCAGCGTGGACCCCGCGCGCCCAGCGACCCCGATCAGCGGGATCTCGAACCGGCGGGTGTGGGCGACGATGTCCGCGATCTCGGGCGTCTCGCCGCTGTTGGACAGCACCAGCGCCACGTCGCCCCGCGTGACCATGCCGAGATCGCCGTGCGACGCCTCGCCCGGGTGGACGAACTGCGCGGGCGTGCCGGTGCTGGCGAGCGTCGCCGCGATCTTGCGCCCGACATGGCCCGACTTGCCCATGCCGGACACGACGACGCGGCCGGTGGCGGCCAGGATCACCCGCACCGCTTCCTCGAACGGGGCGCTCAGCGACTGTTCCAGCAGGGCGAGCGCGTCGGCTTCGGTGCGGATCACGCGGCGGGCGGTGTCGAGGTAACTGGCCATGCGGCCTGACCTAGTGGTGGAAGATGTCGTTGTCATCCCCCCAGCCCATGAGGTCCAGCCGCGCCCGCGTCGGCAGGAAATCGAAGCACGACTGCGCCAGCGCGACCCGCCCTTCCCGTTCGAGCCGCAACTGCAGCTGCGCCATCAGCGCGTGAAGATGCAGCACGTCGGATGCGGCGTATTCCTTCTGCGCGTCGGTCAGCACCTCGGCCCCCCAGTCGCTGGTCTGCTGCTGCTTGGACACGTCCACGCCCACGAGGTCCGACAGCAGGTACTTCAGCCCGTGCCGGTCGGTGTAGGTGCGGATCATCTTGGACGCGATCTTGGTGCACCACACCGGCGCGGTCAGCACCCCGAACGCCTGGTACATCGCGGCGATGTCGAAGCGACCGAAATGGAACAGCTTCAGCACGCCCGGATCGGCGAGCATCCGGGTCAGGTTCGGCGCCTCGGTCTGGCCCTTCGCGATCTGCACCAGATGCGCGTCGCCGTCGCCCGACGACAGCTGGACAAGGCACAGCCGGTCGCGGCGCGGGTCGAGGCCCATCGTTTCCGTGTCGATGGCGACGACGGGGCCGAGATCCAGCCCGTCAGGCAGGTCGTTGCGGTAAAGATGGATGGTCATGGCGGCCCCTTCTCGCGGTCCGGGACGGTTTGCGCCTGCGGGCGGCGGGCGTCAATGCGCGCTCACGCCCCGATCCAGAACCGCAGCACCGCCGCGACCACCGTGATCGTGCCCAGCCCCGCGAGATACAGCCCCACGAACCACGCGAGCTTCCGCCCCATCAGTGATACCCCGCATCCGCGCCGATCTTGCCGCGGAAGACCCAGTAGGAATAGCCGGTGTAGACGAGGATCACCGGGATCAGCAGCACCACGCCCACCATGAAGAACGCCTGGCTCTTTTCGGGTGCGGCGGCCTCCCAGATGGTGAGCGTCCCGGGGACGATGTAGGGATAGACCGACACGCCCAGCCCCGCGAAGCACAGGGCGAACAGCGCCAGCGCCAGCGGGAACGGCCAGTAGTCGCGGCGCGCGGCGAGCGTGCGGAGCAGCGCAAGGGCGACCAGCGCCACCAGGACCGGGACCGGCGCGGTCAGGGCCATGGTCGGCCACTCGAACCAGCGCTGCCAGTACTCGCCCAGCAGGAACGGCGTTGCGAGACTGACCAGCACGATCGCGCCGAGCGTCAGGAACAGCAGGAACCTTGCCCAGCGATAGGCATCGTCGCGCAGGTGGCCTTCGGTCTTGAGGATCAGCCAGCAGGCGCCCAGCAGCATGTAGGCCACGACGACGCTGACCCCGCAGAGGACGGAAAACGGCGTCAGCCACTCGAACCAGCCGCCCGCATACTGCCGGTCCACCACCGTCACCCCCTGCAGGACCGCGCCCAGCGCCACGCCCTGCATGAACGACGCGGCCACCGACCCGCCGACGAAGCTTGCGTCCCACAGCCGCCCGCGCCGGGCGCTGCGGAACCGGAACTCGAACGCCACGCCGCGGAACACGAGCCCCAGCAGCATGATCGTGATCGGCGCGTAGAGCGCGGGCAGGAGGATCGCGTAGGCGATCGGAAAGGCCGCGAACACCGCGCCCCCGCCGAGGACGAGCCACGTCTCGTTCCCGTCCCAGACCGGGGCGATGGTGTTGACCATGGTGTTGCGGTCGTCCCCCCGCGCCCACGGGAACAGCATCGCGAGGCCAAGGTCGAACCCGTCCATCACGACGTAGAGGAAGACCGAGAACACGACGATCAGGCCCATCACCGTCGTCATGTCCAGCGTCAAGCCCAGGCCCATCAGCGCGCTCCCCGTCCGGCCCCGGTCGCGCCCACGGCGCCCCCGGGGGTGATGCCGGCGGCGCGCTGCGGGATCTCGCGCGCGGGGCCGGGCTCGTGGTCGTGGGGCGGGCGCGACATGATCCGCAGCATGTAGATCGTGCCCGCCATGAACACCGCCGAGTAGACCACGATGAAGGCCATCAGCGACGCGCCGACCGCGGGCGCCGCCACCGGCGACACCGCGTCGATGGTTTTCAGGACACCGTAGACGACGAAGGGCTGGCGGCCGACCTCGGTCGTGACCCAGCCGGCCAGCACGGCGACGAAGCCCAAGGGGCCCATCACCAGCGCCGCGCGGTGCAGCCAGGGCCAGTCATACAGCCGGCCCTTGAGCCGCGCGATCCCGCTGAACAGACCCAGCGCCAGCATGGCAAGGCCGATCCCGACCATCAGCCGGAACGACCAGAACACGATCGGCACCGGCGGCCACAGGTCGCGCGGGACGCTGTCGAGCCCCGGCATCGGCGCGTTCAGGTCGTGCTTGAGGATCAGCGAGCCGAGCTTGGGGATGCCCACCGCGTGGTCGAGCGTGCCCGTTTCCATGTTGGGCAGCCCGAACAGGTACAGCGGCGCGCCGTTGTCGTGGCTTTCGAAATGCCCCTCCATCGCCATGACCTTGGTCGGCTGGTGTTCCAGCGTGTTCAGCCCGTGCTGGTCGCCGGCGAAGATCTGGATCGGGGCCACCAGAAGCAGCATCCACATCGCCATCGAGAACATGACGCGGCTTTCCTCCTGCGCCCGGCGGCGCAGCATGTGCCAGGCGGCGCACGCCCCCACGACCAGCGCGGTGGTGAGGTAGGCCGCCAGCACCATGTGGACGAGCCGGTAGGGAAGCGAGGGGTTGAAGATGATCGCCCACCAGTCGCCCGGCAGGATCTGCCCGTCCGCGTCCATGACATGGCCCTGCGGCGTCTGCATCCAGCTGTTCACCGACAGGATCCAGAAGGCGGAGATGAGCGTGCCGATCGCCACCGCGTAGGTCGCGAAGGCATGAAGGCCCTTGCCCACGCGGTCGGTCCCGAACAGCATCACGCCCAGGAACCCCGCTTCGAGGAAGAAGGCCGTCATCACCTCGTAGGCCATGAGCGGCCCGACGACCGGGCCCGCGATCTCGCTGAACCCCGACCAGTTGGTGCCGAACTGGTAGGACATCACGATGCCCGACACGACGCCCATGCCGAAGGCGATGGCGAAGACGCGCATCCAGTATTTCAGCAGGTTGTGGTAGACCTCGCGGTTCGTGAACAGCCACAGCGTTTCAAGAACGGCGATGAAGCTGGCCAGCCCGATCGTGAACGACGGGAACACGATGTGGAAGGACATCGTGAAAGCGAACTGCAGGCGCGCCAGCAGCACGGCGTCAAGCTGGTCGAGCATGTCCCCCCCTTGCACCGGATGGATGGATGCGTGGAAGGTGCGGGCCGGACGCGGTTTTGTCCAGCCTGCCGGGGCGCGGCAGATTGTCCGCCGCGCCCTGCCGCCGTCCGGCCGTCAGCCCGTGCCGCTGCCGCCGGTCGCGGCATAGACCTCGCCGGTGATGTAGCTCGCCTCGTCGCTGGCCAGCAGGACGTAGATGGGCGCGATCTCGACCGGCTGGCCCGCGCGGCCCAGCGGCGTGTCGGCGCCGAACTCGGGCAGGTCTTCCTTCGGCTGCCCGCCCGAAACCTGGAGCGCGGTCCAGAACGGCCCGGGCGCCACCGCGTTCACGCGGATGCCCTTGGGCGCGAGCTGCTTCGCAAGCCCCTGCGCGAACGCCTTGTCGGCGGCCTTGGTCATCGCGTAGTCCAGCAGATGCGCCGACGGGGTGTAGGAATTGACCGACGCCGTCACGATGATCGAGGCGCCCTTCTTCATGTGCGGCAGCGCCTGCTGGGTCATCCAGAACGGCGCGTAGATGTTGGTCTTCATCGTCGCGTCGAATGCGTCCGAGGTGATGTCGAGGATCGATTCCTGCGCCTGCTGGCGGCCGGCGTTGAGGACCAGGATCTCAAGCCCGCCCAGCGCCCTGACCGCGTCGTCGACGACCTTGCGCGCCGCCGCCTCGTCGCGGATGTCGGCGGGAACGGCGACGGCCTTGCGCCCCTCGGCCTCGATCAGCGCGATCACCGTCCTGGCGTCGCTTTCCTCGTCGGGGTGGTAGCAGATCGCGACGTCGGCGCCCTCGCGCGCGAAGGCGATGGCGGCCGCGCGGCCAAGGCCGCTGTCGCCACCGGTCAGCAGCGCCCGCTTGCCCTTCAGCCGGTCGTGGCCCTTGTAGCTGGTCTCGCCGTGGTCGGGCTTGGGGTTCATCTCCTCGGCAAGCCCCGGCCACTTCTGCTGCTCGTCCGAATAGGGGTTCAGCGGCAGGTCGGGGTCGGCGATGGCGCCCGAGCGGTAGGGCGGAATGACGGGATCGGTCTTTTCCTTGGATGACATGGGGTCGGCCTTTCGGGCATCATGACTTCGCCCACCAACGCCCGGGCGCGCCCGCCGTTCCGGTTCAGCGAGCGATTGTCGGCCGCGCGCGCCGCCCGGGCCTGCGCTTCGCCGGCTGGGGCAGCGACGCCTCGGGCGCGCCCTTTGCCCGCCCCTCGCGGCGCAGCCGGACCAGGTAGAGCGCGTCGAGATAGCGCACGATCACGCCCAGCGACGCGGCCAGGGGGACCGCCAGCAGCAGCCCCGCGAACCCGAACAGCGCGCCGCCGCTCGCCAGCGAAAGCAGCATCCAGACCGGGTGCAGCTTGACCGAGTCGCCGACGATGCGGGGGGTGATGACGTTGCCTTCGACGACCTGGCCCAGGACGAACAGCACCCCCACCACCGCGACCCGCCACCAGTCGCCCCAGAACTGCACCAGCGCCACGCCGGTCGCGAGGAAGAAGCCCGAGAACGAGCCGAGATAGGGGATGAAGTTCAGGATCCCCGAGGCGATCCCGATCAGAAGCCCGTAGTTCAGCCCCAGCGCCATCAGCACGGTGGAATAGAACGTGGCGAGCAGCGCGCCGACGATCACCTGCCCCCGCACGAAGCCCGTCAGCACGTCGTCGATCTCGCCCGCGATGCGGCGGATGATCGGCGCGTGCGCCAGCGGAAGCCGCCGGTTCACGCCCCGGATCATCCGGTCCCAGTCGTAGAGCAGGTAGATCGTCACCGTGATCGTGGCCACGAACAGGAACCCCGCCGTGACCGCGCTGATGACGGTGTTGAGCGTGCCGCCCAGCATGGCCAGCGCGCTCTGGCGGATGCGCTCGGTCAGGTCGGTCAGGATCTGGCGCAGGAAGCCGCCGTCCTCCATCATTTCGGGAAAGCGCGCCATCAGGAAGTCGAACCCGTTCCGCACCGCGTTCGGCAGCGCCTCGACCGCCTGGCGGATCTGGCCCAGCAGCGTCGGCAGCAGCAGCAGGATCGCCGCCGTCAGCATCGACACCATGATCAGCGCGATGATCGCCACCGCACCCGCGCGCGACATCCGCATCCGCTGCAGCCGGTCGGCCAGCGGATCGAGGAAGTAGGCCAGCGCCGAGCCCAGGACGAACGGCAGGAGCACGGTGCCGAGCTGGCGCGCGAACAGGACCGCCAGGACGGCCAGGGCCACGCCGATCAGGATCCGACGGTTCAGGACGACCAGCATGGCAGAGGTTCCCGGGGGGTTGATCCGCGGCATGTTGCCCGCCGCCCGGCCACGACGCAAGCGCGCAGGAACAAACCCTTTTCACGCGAACTTGCGCCGGGGCGGCGACCGTTCCGCGCCCCGCCGCGTTGGCGCAGGACGAAAACCGAAGAAGGCCGCTTGCCATGACGCAGTATGACCGGATGATCGCGGGACAGGACTACCGCGCCGACGACCCCGACCTTGTCGCCATGCGCGCCCGCGCGCAGCGGCTCGCCCGGCGGATCGGCGACAGCGTGGACGGCGACGACCAGCGGGTGCTGGAAGAACTGCTGGGAACGTGGAACGGCGCGACGATCCGGCCGCCCTTCTACGTCGATTTCGGACGCCACATCCACTTCGGCCCGGGATGCTTCCTGAACTACGGCTGCGTGTTCCTTGACGTGGCAGAGATCCGGGTGGGCGCGCGCACCCAGATCGGGCCGATGGTGCAGGTGCTGACCGCCGACCACCCGCGCGACGCGGGCCAGCGCGCGACCGGGCTGGAATCGGGGCGGCCGATCAGCATCGGCGCGGATGTCTGGATCGGGGCCGGCGCGATCGTCCTGCCGGGGATCACGATCGGCGACGGCGCGATCGTGGGCGCGGGCGCGGTGGTCACCCGCAACGTGGAAGCCGGCGCGACCGTCGCCGGCAACCCGGCCCGTCCGGTGGGGCGGCGGGCCTAACCGCCCGCCCCGGCCGCCCAGCCCCGCAATTTCCGGCGGCTTCTCGGCCGCCCTCAGCCATCGCGCTGCAGGTGATCCAGGATCAGATCGACCACCCATTCGGGTTCTTCCAGGTGCAGCCAGTGGGTCGCGTCCGGCAGCACCTCGAGCCGGGCGTCGCCGCAAAGCTTCACGCTCTCGCGCGCGACGCCGACCTCGAGCGCGCTGTCCTCGGCGCCCCACAGGACCAGCGTGGGGGGCGTCACCCGCGACTTGCCGTGCGGCTTGCGCCGCCGCAGCGCGCGGTAGTAGTTCAGCATCGCGGTGAAGCGGCGCGGCCGTTCCCATGCCCGGACGTAGTGGTCGAGGTCGCCGTCCTCGAACGCGCCGTCGCGGGCGGTTGCCGCCATCATCTTGCGCAGGCCCGCGAAGCGAAAGGCGCCCAGCGTCGCCTCGGGCAGCCAGGGAAGCTGAAAGAACATGGCGTAGGCGCTGCGGAGCGCCTGCGTGGGGTGGCGCAGGATCTGCCCGGCGAAGACGTCGGGATGCGGCGCGTCCATGATGACGAGGCGGCGCACCCGGCTTGGGTCGCGCACGGCGACCCACCAGGCGACGACGCCGCCCCAGTCATGCCCGACCAGGTCGAAGCGGTCGTGCCCCAGCGCCGACGCCAGCGCCGTGACGTCACTTGCCAGCACGTCGAGGTGATAGTCGGCCAGCCGTTGCGGCGCCTCGCTCAGGTTGTAGCCGCGCATGTCGGGCACGATCACGCGGAAGCCCGCATCCGCCAGCGGCTGGATCTGCCTGCGCCACGCCCACCAGAACTCGGGGAAGCCGTGCAGCAGGATCAAAGGACGCCCGCCGGCAGGCCCGGCCTCGACGACGTGAAGGTTGACGCCGTTCACCGTCTGGAAGCGGCTGTTCCATCCCGGCTGCATGATCTCGGCCTGGGTCATGCGCCATCAACAGCCTGCACGCAGGCGCGGTTCCGCGGCGTCCAGACGGATGATGCGGCCCCGTCTGGCTTGCAGGATCGCGTTCACGCGCGGCCTGCGGGGCCCGGGTGCGCCCGCGTTGCGGCACGCGACAGACTGAAAAGGCGGCCACGGCGGGCTGTCGGTCTGGCGCCGCCTTCACGACGAGAGGATGGACTAAAGGCGTCCCGGCGCCCGACCGGCAAGCCCGATGGCTGCCCGGATGAGGCAACCGAACCGAGAAAAGAAGAAAACCCCGGAGATCCATCGATCCCCGGGGTTTGCTTTGCAATGGTGCCCAGGAGAGGACTCGAACCTCCACACCTTGCGGCACACGGACCTGAACCGTGCGCGTCTACCAATTCCGCCACCTGGGCCGGTTGCGTGAGGGCGGGATTTAGAGAGAGCCGCGGAGGGTGTCAACAGGGGTCGGCAGGGATCGCCGCAGAATCTTGCGCCGCCAGCCGCCCGCCCTCATCGCCGCCCGCCTTCGCGCCCGCCCCGCCCCGTCGCGGAGCTGTCCGGAGCAGCCTGCAGCCCGCGCCAGCCTGCCGCATCCCCCGCGCTTGATGCCGTCGCGGGGGTTCGCTATCAGCGGACGCAGCACGCAGCGGGCAATGCAAGGGGCTTACCCATGGCGAAACTGGTCACCATCTACGGCGGATCGGGCTTTCTCGGCCGGCAGATCGCCCGGATCATGGCGGCCCGGGGCTGGCGCGTCCGCGTCGCCGTCCGCCGGCCCGACGAGGCGCTGTTCGTGCGCACCTACGGCGCCGTGGGCCAGGTCCAGCCGGTGCCCTGCAACGTCCGCGACGATCTCTCGGTCCGGGCCGCGATGGCGGATGCGGACGCGGTCATCAACTGCGTCGGCATCCTGGTCCGCGAAGGCAAGAACACCTTCGACATGATCCACGACGAGGCGGCGATGCGCGTCGCCAGGATCTCGGCCGAGATGCAGATCCCGCGCATGGTCCACATCTCGGCCATCGGCGCCGACGAGGACAGCCCCAGCCGGTACGCCGCGTCCAAGGGCCGGGGCGAGATTTCCGTCCTGATGCACCGGCCCGACGCGGCGGTGCTGCGGCCGTCGGTGATGTTCGGGCATGGCGACGGGCTCTACAACAAGATCGCCGGGATGAGCCGCCTGGGGCTGTTCCTGTTCGTCCCCGCGCCGTCCAGCAAGGTGCAGCCCGTGTTCGTGAACGACGTGGCGAAGGTCGCGGCGATGTGCGCGGCGGGCGAGGCGCCCGGCGGCATCTATGAACTGGGCGGGCCCGACGTGATGACCATGCGCGACGTCGCGCGGCAGGTGCTGGACGTGACCGGCCGGCGCCGCATCATCGTGGGGATGCCCGGCTTCCTGGCCGGCGCGCTGGGCCGCGCGCTGGACGCGGCGCAATGGGCGACCGGCGGGCTGATCACGAACCGGGTGATGACCCACGATCAGGCGGTCACGCTGCGGCGCCACAACGTCGCCGTCCCCCGCCAGGGCGAGATCCTGGGCTTCGAGGACGTGGGCATCACGCCGACCGCCTCCGGCGCGGTGATCCCCAGCTACCTGTGGCGCTTCCGCCCCTCGGGCCAGTACGAGGCGATCAAGGATTCCGCCAAGTCGCTGCGCGACTTCTGAGATGGAGCAATCCACGATCGTCGCCGCGCTTCTCGGCGTGCTCGAGGGGCTGACCGAGTTCATCCCCGTCTCCTCGACCGGGCACGTCCTTCTGGCGGGCCACTTCCTCGGCTTCGATTCCCCCGGCCGCGCGTTCGAGGTGCTGATCCAGCTCGGCGCGATCCTCGCGATCCTGGGGGTCTATGCCGGGCGGCTGTGGCGGATCTTCTCGACCGCGCCGCACGATCCGCGGGCGCGCCGCTTCATCCTGTCGGTGCTGGTGGCGTTCCTGCCGGCCGTGGTGGTGGGCGTCATCGCCCACGACTTCATCAAGACGGTCCTGTTCGAGACCCCGGCGCTGATCGCCGTGATGCTGATCCTGGGCGGTGTCGTCCTGCTGTTCGTGGACCGGATGGCGACCGCGCCGCGCTTCGCCGAGGCCGAGGACATCCCCCTGCCCCGCGCCATGGGCATCGGCGCGATCCAGTGCCTTGCCATGATCCCCGGCGTGTCGCGGTCGGGCGCCACCATCGTCGGCGCGCTGCTGATGGGGGCAAGCAAGCGCGCAGCGGCCGAGTTCAGCTTCTTCCTGTCGATGCCGACGATGGCGGGCGCCTTCGCCTATGACCTCTACAAGAACCGCGGCATCCTGGACGCGGCGGCCCTTGGGAACGTGGCGATCGGCTTCGTCTGCGCCTTCATCACCGCGATCTTCGTGGTGCGCTGGCTGCTCGACTATGTTTCCGCGCGCGGCTACGGGCTGTTCGCGTGGTGGCGGATCGTCGTGGGCGCGGTGGTGCTGGTGGCGCTGGCGGCGGGATCCTGAACCGCCAGGCGCTGGTTGGTTGATGGCCCCGTTAACCATCCCTATAACAAAAATCTTCGCAAGAAGATGCGGGTGTGCTAACGCCGCTGTCTGAGTGGCTGCAGGGCGAGAACGCCGTTCTGCAGCGTTTAGGCCGCATGGCGTTCGGACATGTTGTCCGCATTGGGGAACGAATTGGTCACGCAAGCCGTGGACGCCGTCCGCTGGGATGCAATCGTGATCGGAACCGGGCTGGGGGGCGCCCATGCCGGCGACCGGCTGGTCGACGCGGGCATGAAGGTGCTGTTCGTCGACCGCGGCGCCGCCCCCGTGAACGGCCAGCCCACGCCGCTGGAACAGCTGGAAGCCGAGGTCAGCCTGAACGGTCGCTCCGTCCGCCGGGTGCAGACGACGGTGGCGGCCGTGGGCGGCACCTCGGTCATCTATGCGGCGTCGCTGGAACAACCCGAACGCCATGACCTGGACGAGGTGCCGGGTATCCCGCACCCGACCCACGGCTGGGTGGTGGGCTACGACAGCTTCGCGCCCTACTTCGACATGGCCCGCAAGACCGCAGGCGTCTGCGGCACCCACGATCCGCTCTCGCTTTTCCACGAGGGCGCGATGCGCGCGCCGCCGCCGCTGTGTCCCGGCGACGCGCTGATCGAGGCGGGGCTGATCCGCCGCGGCTTCCACCCCTACCGCGCGCATCTCGGCATCGGCTTCGACCGCGGCTGTGCGGAATGCATCGGCCGCGAATGCCTGCGCAACTGCAAGGCCGATGCCCGGCGGCCGCTGAACCACGCGGTGAAGACCGGCCGCGGCGCGCTGCTGTCCGGCTGGACCGCCCAGCGGATCGAGACGGACGGCCCGCTCGCCTCCCGCGTCGTGGTGCGCCGCGACGGGCAGGACATGACGCTGACCGCCGACCGGGTGATCCTCGCGGCGGGGTCGCTGGCGTCGGCGCAGCTGCTGCTCGCCTCGCGGTCCGAGGACTGGCAGGACGGCATCGGCAACCGCAGCGGACTGGTCGGCCGCGGGCTGATGTTCCACCTGTCCGAGCGGATGGCCGTGTGGCCGGACGGCCGGGCCGCGCTGGGGTTCCCGGCGAAGTCGCTGGCGCTGCGAGACCTGTACCTGCAGGGCGGGCAGCGCATGGGGCTGGTGCAGTCGATGGGGCTGCAGGCCGACTATGGCAACGTGCTGATGCACCTGCGCGCGCGCTTCGACAGCGGCTGGATGCGGTGGGCCAGACCGATGCGGCCGCTGCTGCGCGTGCCCGCCTGGGTTGCGGCGATGTTCCTGGGCAGCGCGCGGGTGTTCGTGGGCATCCTGGAAGACCTGCCCTACAACCAGAACCGCGTGCTGCCGGGCACCGATCCGTCCGCCCCGCCCCGCATCGACTACGCCGTCACGCCCGAGCTTGCGGCCCGCCGCAAGCAGTTCCGCACGTCGATCCGCAGGATGCTGAACGGCCAGCGCTGGTTCTTCCTGAACGACGATGTGGAACTGAACTTCGGCCACGCCTGCGGCACGGCCCGGTTCGGGGCCGACCCCAGGACCAGCGTGCTGGACGCGGATTGCCGGGTCCACGGGCTGCGCAACCTGTACCTTGCCGACGCATCGTTCATGCCGACCTCGACCGGCGTGAACCCGGGGCTGGTGATCCTTGCCAACAGCCTGCGCGTGGCCGACCGGGTGCTGGCAGCCGCATGACCGACGAAACGCCGACCTTCGCCCCGCGCCCGCGCATGCTGCTGGTCGCAGAGGCCGCGAACCCCGAATGGGCATCGGTGCCGCTGGTGGGCTGGTCGCTGGCCTCCGCAATCGCGGCGCGGACCGACGCCCATATCGTGACCCAGGTCCGCAACCGCGACGCCTTCCTGCGCGCCGGCATGGTCGAGGGACGCGACTTCACCGCCATCGACACCGAAAGGCTGGAAAAGCCGCTGTGGCGCCTGGCCGAGGCGATGAGCCTCGGCAGGAAGGGCGGCTGGACCACGCTCGCGGCCATGACGTCGCTCACCTATCCCTATTTCGAGCGGCTGGTGTGGAAGGCCTTTGGCGACCGCATCCGGTCGGGCGAATTCGACGTGGTCCACCGCATCACGCCGGTCTCGCCGACCGCGGTGGGCCCGCTCGCCCAGCGGGTGCATGCGGCGGGGGTGCCGTTCATCCTCGGCCCCATCAACGGCGGCGTGCCCTGGCCCAAGGGGTTCGAGACGACGCGCCGGCGCGAGCGCGAATGGCTGTCGTCGCTGCGCGGCATCCACAAGCTGCGCCCCGCCCGCCGGCGGATGCTCGCAGCCTGCGACGTGATCCTGTGCGGGTCGAACTTTGCGCTTAACGAGATCCCGGCCGACCTGCGCCACAAGGCGATGCTGTTTCCGGAAAACGGCATCGACCCCGCCCGCTTCCGCGCCGTCGCCGATCAACCCGGCACCCTGCCGCTGCGCGCCTGCTTCATCGGCCGGCTGGTGCCGCTCAAGGGCGTGGCCATGGCGATCGAGGCCGCAGCGCCCCTGCTGGCCGACGGGCGGATGCGGTTCGACATCATCGGCGACGGCAGCGAACGCGCCGCGCTGGAAGCGCAGGTGGCGGGCGCCGGACTGAACGGCGCCGTGACGTTCCACGGCTGGCTGGACCACCGGCAGGTGCAGGACGTGGCCGCGCAAAGCCAGATGCTGCTGTTCCCGTCGATCCGCGAATTCGGCGGCGGCGCGGTGCTGGAGGCGATGGCGCTGGGCCTGGTTCCGGTTGTCGTGGACTACGCGGGGCCGGGCGAACTCGTGGACGACGAGGTGGGCTTCAAGGTCCCGATGGGCCAGGCCGCGGACATCGTGGCGGGGCTGCGGGCGCTTCTGGACCGCATCGCCGCCGACCCCTCGGTCCTGCCGCCGCTGGGTGCGGCCGCGCGCGCGCGGGTGCAGCGCGATTTCCAGTGGGACGCAAAGGCCGCACAGGTGATCCGAATCGCATCTTCAGTTGCTTCCGACCAAGTCCACACGGTAGTTTGATCGAGGCCGCCCGGGCATTACTGCCGGAGGTTGATTCGAACCTGCGACGACCTGCGTCCGGAGGCGAGTTGATTGAGATCCGTTCCAGTCTGGCAGACGGTTCCACCGCCACCCGCGTGATCGTTGCCGCCGTCGTGGCGGTGTCCCGATGGCTGGGGCAGGCGGATGTGTCCTTCTCGGTCCGCGTGGACGGGCAGACCTTTCTGCGGACGGCGCGGGTCGGGACCGATCTCACCGCCCGCGATCTGGCGCGGCAGCTCGGGCCGCTGCCCGCCGGCGACGCGATGCAGATCGGGGTGACGGATCTGCCCGACATGCCGCCGCTTCTTGTCCGCATCGACGATGACACGGAGGCGGGCGCGCTGTTCGATGCGGACCCGGACGACCCGGATGCGGCAGGCATTGCCGCGATCGCGCGTGCCGTCCTGCGCGATCTCGCCGCGCGGCGTGACGCCGACCTGGCCGACCTCGCCGACCTCGCCCCTGCCCGGTTCGCCCCGGTCGAGGGCACCCGGCCCGCGGATCTGCCCGGGCGGGGCAGCCCGCTGCAGGGCGGCTGCGTGGACATGGCCAGCGGCGAGGACCTGACCGGCCCGGCGTTCGAGGGGCGGGTCGCCGCGATCATCCGCCTGCTGCTCGCCCGCCGCATCGGCCCTGGCGCGGTCGTGGGCGTCGCCCTGCCGCGCGGCACCTGCACGGTCGCCGCCTGGGTCGCGGTGCTGCGGACCGGGGCCGCCTTCCTGCAGCTCGAACCCGACCTTGGGGCCGACCGCCGCGACCGCATGGTCGCCGAGGCTGACCCGGCGCTGGTCCTGATCCCGTCCCCTGCCGACGCCGCGCTGTTCGGGCCCGGCGTCGCCACGGCCGTGGTCAGCAGGGGCAGCGCCCCGCCCGTCCCTCTGGGCGAGATGCAGACGCCCGACGACAGCGACCCGGCCTATCTCATCTTCACCTCGGGCAGCACCGGCACGCCGAAGGCGGTCGTGATCGGGCGGGGGGCGCTGGACCATCACACCCGCGCGGTGGCCGAGTCCTTCGGGCTGACCGCGCGCGACCGCGTCCTGTCATTCGCCGCGCTGGGCTTCGACGTGGCGATCGAGGAAATCCTGCCCACCCTCCGTGCCGGCGCGACGGTGGTCCTGCGCAGCGACGCGATGCTCGACACGCTCGACCGCTTCGTCGACGAACTTCACGCCCAGCGGATCACGGTCCTCAACATCCCCACGGCGTTCTGGCGCCTGCTGACCGGCAGCCTTCACGGCTCCGGGCGGAAGCTGCCGCCGAACCTGCGGCTGGTGATCGTGGGGGGCGAGCGCGTGCCCGCGGCCAGCCTGGAAAAATGGCGGCAGGTCGCGCCGGGCGTCACCTTCATGAACGGGTACGGCCCGACCGAGACGACCGCAACCGCCACCATCCACGTCGACCGCGGCGAACCGCTGGGCCACGACAGCGTGCCGATCGGCGGCCCACTTGGCGCGGCGCGGCTGGCGGTCATGTCCCCCGACGGGTCGCCCGCGCCGAAGGGACGGCCGGGGGAGCTGTGGATCGGCGGCCCGGGGGTCGGGATCGGCTATCTCAAGCGCCCGGAACAGACGGCGGAACGGTTCCGCGCCCTTCCGGGCGCCCTTGGCCGCGCCACCAACGGCGGCGGGCGATGGTTCCGCACCGGCGACCGCGTGCAGCCCGCCGCGCGCGGCGAGCTGGTGTTCCTCGACCGGATCGACCGGCAGCTGAAGCTGAGCGGCTACCGGATCGAACCCGCCGGGATCGAGGCTGCGCTGTGCCGCCTGCCCGGCGTGGCCGAGGCGCATGTGGCGGCCCACGCAGACGTGCTGGTGGCCTGGGTCGCCGGCGAACCCGACGAAAAGGCGGTCAGGGCGGCGCTGCGCGCCGAACTGCCGCCCGCGCTGTCGCCCCGGCTCATCCTGCTGCCGGCCATGCCCCGCAACGATCGCGACAAGCTGGACACGGCCGCGCTGCGGCGCCTTGCCGCCGGCGGGGATCCGGCGGCCGCCGGCCGGACCGACCCGCGCGTCCCGGCCGACGCGGCCGAGGCGCAGGTCGCGCGGATCATGGGCGACCTGCTGGCGCAGGAACCGCTCGATCCGCACCAGTCGTTCTTCGACCAAGGCGGCAACTCGCTGCTGGCGATCGAGCTGTCGGAACGGCTGGCCGGGCTGTTCGGGCGCCGCCCCACCCTGCCCGCGATCTACAACCAGCCGACGCCCGCGGCGCTGGCGCGCATCCTGCAGGCAGGGGACGAGGCGTCCGACGACCGGCTGGTCGCGATCCAGCCGCATGGCGACGGCATCCCGATCCTGGCGATCCACGTCCTGGGCACGAACGCCAACTACTACCGCCCGCTCGCGCAGGCGCTGGGGACGCGGCACCCGGTCTGGGGCCTGACGGTGGGGCTTCTGACCGCCGACACGCCGACCGAGGTGACGGAGCTGGCCGAGCTGTACCTGCGCCAGATCCAGAGCTTCCGCCCGACCGGCCCGGTGGCGATCGCCGGGATCTCGCTGGGCGGGCACGTCGCCTACGAGGTCGCGGTGCGCCTGCGGCAGGGCGGGCGGGACGTGCGGATGCTGGCGCTTCTGGACACCGAAGGGCCGGGCCTGCAGCGCCGCGCCACGACCGACGAACGGGCGCGGCGGCTGATCAACCGCTTCAGGAACAGCCCGATGGGCGCGCTGCGCCACTACGGTTCCACGCTGAAGGAGGAGGCGCAGCTGGGGCTGGGGCTCATCCGCATCCACCTGCGCCGCCTGACCGGGCTGCGGGCGGAACGGCCGATCCTGGCCGACTTCGTGGCCGCCAACGTCGCCTCGGTCGCGTCCTACCGGCCGCCGGTCTATCCCGGACGCGTCGTGGTGTTCGCCGCCATCGACGACATGGGCGAGGCGGAACGGTCCGGCCTGTCGGCCCTGGGCTGGAAGCGCGTGTGCCCGGACCTGCGGTTCGCGGCGATCCCGGGCGATCACCTGGGCATCCTGGAACAGCCGGGTGTCGAGCACATCGCGCGCGTGATGGCCGACGAGCTTCGCTGATCGGATCACCGGGCGCGCCTGGCGACAACGGCGGGGCGTCCGTCGGTCGGGGCCCGGCAGGCGCCCGGCGTCAGCCCTGCGCGGCGACGGCCGGGGTGGCCGCCACGTCCTCTGCCTCGTCGCTGCCGAGGTACAGATAGACGCCGAGCGCCGCCGAGGCCGCAAAGATGACGGCGGCGAGCGCGTAGCGGCTGGACTGGCGGACCCGCCGGGCCGGCGAGGGCAGTTGCGGGATCGCCGCAATCGGCACGACCCCCAGCTTGCGTTCGACCGCGGCCGCGGTCCTCAGCACCGGACGGCGCGCTTCCATCAGGAAGATGGCGATCAGCGCCAGCGCAAAGCTGCCCGCCGCCCCCATCGCCATCACCCGCTTGCGGCTGGAGCTGAGAGGATAGTCCGGCGCCCGCGCCTCTTCCAGAACGACCATGCTGCCGCTGGTGCGGTTGTCCTGCAGCGACTGCCGGCTTTGCGCCTGCGCCAGCTGCAACGCCACGTCCGAAAGCTGCTGGACAAGCTGCGCCTGCTGGCGCTGGAACCCGGCGAGTTCCTGTTCGATCAGCGGCGCGCGTTCCAGCGCCCGCTCGATTTCTTCCTGCCGGGCGGCGATGGTGCGCTTCTGGCGCTCCAGCGCGTTGCGCTGGGATTCGATCAGCGCGACCTCGCGATCCAGCTGGGACACGGTCTGAACCGCGCCGCTGGACCGGATCGATGCGATCTCGTTCTGGATCCTGCGGACCTCGGGGTGGTCGTCGGGCAGGAGCCGGCGCGCCTGCGTCAGTTCCGAGCTGAGGCGGGCCAGCCGCGACGCGACCGTGGTGTCGGCGTCTTCGGAATCCGGTTCCTCGGCCCGCATCTGCGCGTCCAGCTGGTCGCGCTCGAGCGCCAGCGACTGGCGTTCGAGCTCCAGCTGCAGCTCGCGCAGCTGCGCCATCTCGCTCCGCAGCGCCTCGGCCGCCTCGGGCAGCGATTCCTCGTTCGCGTTCTTGACCTCGCCGATCTGGGCATCGACCCGGGCGAGCTGCCGGCTCAGCCGTCCGGCTTCGCCGTTGAGGAAGGTCAGCGCCTCCTCGGTGCCGCGGGTGCGTTCCTCACGGTCCTGCGCGATCAGGCTGGCGGCAAGGTCGTTGGCGACCTGCGCGGCCTGCCGCGGGGTGCCGGCCTTGCTGGAAATCAGCAGCGCCGCGACCTCGCGCCCGGTGCCGGGCGTGGTGCCGCCGCCGGCCGAATCGATGATGCTGATGCGGTTGCTGTCGCGAAAGGCGAACAGCTTGTCGTCGTCCGACATGGCGGACTCGTCCTTGAACAGCTCGTGCTTCTCGATCAGGGCCAACACGTTGTCGCGCCGCATCAACTGCTGTTCGATCACCTGCAGCCGCTGCGCCTGCGCCGCCGGATCGTCGCCGGCGAGGCCGGTGTTGCGAAGCTGGATCAGGGTCGACGTCTCGAACACGGCGGGCTGCGACAGCGCGTTGACCAGCGCGGCGAGCATGCCGAGCGACAGGATCACCGCGAACGGCACGATCCGCCGCCGCAGCATGGACATCAGGTCGGCGAACGATCCGATCGGGCCCATCTACGCCTCCGCCTCGACCAGGACGACGCCGAGGATCGGGGGTCCGTCCTCGTTCAGGCGGTCGCAGTCCTTCAGGTCGGCGGGCACGGTGCTGGTGCCGTCCGACACCATCAGCAGCGTGTCGGCAAGCGGCAGCCCGGCCAGCCCCGCGTCGCCTTCCAGCATCGGCGGCAGCACCAGCAGCGTCACGTCGGGCGCAAGGTCGGACATCAGCGCCGACAGCGCCCCGGTCGACCGGGGCTCCTGCAGCGTCTCGCCCGCGAGCGGGTCGGGCACCGCGTTGCCGAGGAAGGCGAGGTTGTCGCCGAAACGGCCGACCGCCGGCACGAGGTCGGCGCCGTCGCGCATCGCCGCGCCGAGTTCCGGCGCGCGGCCGATGCCAAGCGCCAGCGCCAGCCGGGGCGTGCGCAGGTCGAGGTCGACCAGCAGCACCCGCAGGCTGGGACGCCGCGCGAGGCTGAAGGCGAGGTTGGCCGCCGCGAACGCCGCCGCCGGACGGTTGCGGGGCTGGGTCAGGCCGACCCGCTTCCAGCCGCGTTCCTCGGTCGCGCCCAGCATCCGCGTCCGCAGCACGTCGAACTGTGCCGCCGCGGGGGAGTGCGGCGCGAACAGCGACGGCAGCCGGCGCTTGACGGCGGGCGCGGCGGGCAGCGGCAGCGCCCGCAGGTCCGTCCATGCGAACGGTTGCCGCGCATGTGCAGCGGACGGCGCTTGCGGGGCATGGGGCACGGGTGGTGCAAGCTCGGGCAGGGACGCGATGAGGGTCATGCGTGATCAAAGGGGGGCAGACCTGCGGGTCCGCGGTGACGGGATAACCGGGGCATGATACGATCATCGCCTGACGCAACACAACAGCAGCTCGTTTCAAGCTTGATGCACATTCCCGACACACCCGCCCCCGACGACGCCGCCGTTCCGCCCCGCCCTGCGCTGGGCGCCGTGGCGATCGGCCGGAACGAGGGCGATCGGCTCCTGACCTGCCTGCGCTCGCTCGTCGGGCGGGTCGGCCGGGTGGTCTATGTCGATTCGGGGTCCACCGACGGCAGCGTCGACGCCGCGCGCGCGCTGGGGGCCGAGGTGGTGCAGCTCGACCTGTCGCGCCCCTTCACCGCGGCGCGTGCGCGCAACGCGGGTATCGCGACGCTGATGGATGGGCCCGCCTGCCCCGCCTTCGTGCAGTTCGTCGATGGCGACTGCGAGGTCGTCCCCGGCTGGATCGAGCTTGCCGCGGACCGCCTTGCCGCCGATCCCGGCCTTGCCGCCGTCGCGGGCAGGCGGCGCGAGCGTCACCCCGACGCCAGCCGCTACAACCGCCTGATCGACGCCGAATGGGCGACGCCGGTGGGCCCAGCCCGCGCGATCGGCGGCGACGCGATGCTGCGGGCGGATGCGCTCGCGGCGGTCGGCGGCTACCGCGAGGACCTGATCGCCGGCGAGGAACCCGAGATGTGCCTGCGCCTTCTGCGCGCGGGCTGGCGGATCGAGCGGCTGGACGCCGAGATGACCCGCCACGACGCCGCGCTGATGCGGTTCGGCCAGTGGTGGACCCGGGCCCGCCGCGCCGGCCACGCCTTCGCCGAGGGCGCGGCGCTGCACGGCGCCGGTCCCGAACGCCACTGGGTCGCCGAGACCCGGCGGGCGTTGCTGTGGGGCGCAGCCTTGCCCGCGGGCGTGGTCGCGGGCGCCGCCGTGACGCCTGCCGCAGCGGCGTTGCTGCTGGCCTATCCCCTGCAGATCGCCCGGCTATCGCGCCGGATGGGGCTGGAACAGGCCGCGTTCACCACACTCGGCAAGCTGCCCGAGGCGATGGGCGCGATCGAGTACCACCTTCGCCGCTCGCGCCTGGGCCGGCCTCGCGGACTGATCGAGTACAAATGACCGAAGCCCGGCTCAGCATCATCATACCCGCTTGCAACGAGGAAGCGCGGATCGGCGCCTGCCTGCGGTCGATCCTCGATCAAGAGGGGCTCGATCAGGGCGGAGACAGTGCGGGGGCGCTGCAGGTCGTCGTGGTGCCGAATGGATGCCGCGACGGCACCGCGGACGCGGCGCGCGGGTTCATGGGCGACTTCGCGGCGCGGGGCTGGCCGCTGACGGTGGTGGAGCTTGCGGCGGGCGGCAAGCTCGCGGCGCTGAACGCCGGGGATGATGCGGCCGCGTCGCCCGCGCGGCTGTATCTGGACGCCGACATCGTCCTGGGGCCGGGGCTCCTGGCCGGGCTGCTCGCGGCGCTGGACCGCCCCGAGCCGGTCTATGCCGGGGCGCGCCTGAAGGTCGCGCCGGCGACATCCGCCATCTCGCGCCGCTATGCGCGCTTCTGGCAGACGCTGCCGTTCATCACGCGTGGCGTTTCCGGCGCGGGGCTTTTTGCCGTGAACGCCGCCGGACGCGCGCGTTGGGGCCGCTTCCCGGACATCATCGCCGACGACGCCTTCGTGCGCGGCCAGTTCGCCCCATTCGAGCGGGTGCTCGTCGACGCGACCTATTCCTGGCCGATCAGCGAAGGCTTCGGCGCGCTGGTGCGGGTGCGCGGGCGGCAGGACGACGGGATGCGCGAGCTCGCGCGCCTGCATCCCGCGCTGATGGGGAACTTCACCGACCGCCCCAGCCGGGCCGAGCTGCGCCGCCTTGCCGCAGCGGACCCGGCCGGGTTCGTGACCTACGCGGCGATCAACCTCGCCACCCGGCTGCGACGCCAGCGCGGCGGCTGGGTACGCAACCGCTGAACCCGTCCGCCGCGGCGTTCAAGGCGCCGCCGGGGCGGTGCCCGCCTGCACGGCTTCCCATGCAATTTCCTGCAATGACGCTGCAAGTTCCGGTGACGGCGCATCAAATGGCTGTGCGTATTGGTTGTACAACTGATGCGGGAGTCCGACGGGTGTATTTCCCGTCAAGGCAGCGTAATGCACCATTGCTAGGAAATAGAACCCGATATCATTCGGGTGAATGTCGTCGCTGAACAATTGATGGATGTCGGTGATCCCCGGCACCGTCCCCGCGGCGATCGCGTCGGTCAGGCGGGCCATCGCGGCGCCGCCAGGCACGATCCCGATGTCCATCTTCGAGCGGCGCGACGCCTTCTCAGCGGCCTCCACCCACATTTCACGCTCGGACACAAGACGTCCGCGCCACGGCAGCGCCCCGTCGGAGTCGTAGGGGATCTCCTTGCCAGTGCCGCTGTCGATGTTGGGCCAGGTCTCGTAGAGCCAAACCTGCTTAACGTCGTTCTTGCGCGCCAGTTCCGCCCAATTTCCCAAGTATTTGCCGGTGTCATGCCAGCGCAGCGCGTTCCTGAGCGGGATCTGTTCGGTCAGCACCACCGCGTCCACGCCACCTTCCTCGATGAAGGCGCGGCCGTCGATGCCCTCGGCGGTCTTGTGATCCTTCCAGTTCAGTTCCAGCGGAGAGCCGCCGATGATCTGGTACTCGACTTGCGAATCAGGTGGAAGCACGCCCTCGACCATCTGCGGAAGATCCTGCCCGACGAGGCTGTGGCCCACGAACAGGACCTTGAGAGAGTCTGCCAGCACACCAGAAAAAAGCATTTAGTCACCGTTAACTATCGTTAAAGTTGCATTAACCATTGGGAACCTATCCGAAAGGATAGTCCGCCGACTCAATTTCTCATGATCGCCCCCGAAGCGAAACATTTTACTTCACTTCGAGGAATGTCCCGGCGTAATACATCCTCACCGCCACGTTGGGTATTTTATTAAAGTTCTGCGGTTAAAGGGGTTCGCCCATCATGATGAGTCAAGTAGACCTGCATGCTTCATCCGCGTCGCGTCGCCACGGCACTGCCGGGGAAACCGGGGCGTGGACAGGTCTGTATCGGCGCTCGGGTAAGCGCGTTCTGGACGTGACGCTCGTCCTGCTCGCCGCCCCCTTCGTGCTGCTGGTCGTCGCCATCCTGGCGGCGATCGTGTGCTGCGACGGCTCGAACCCCTTCTACGTCCAGAAACGGGTGGGACTCGGCGGCCGGATCTTCCGGCTGTGGAAGCTTCGCAGCATGGTTCCCGACGCGGATGCGCGGCTGGCCAGTCACCTGGCCCGCAACGAACAGGCGCGGATCGAGTGGGCGGAAACGCAGAAGCTGCGCCACGATCCCCGGATCACGGCGTTTGGGCGGTTCCTGCGCCGCAGCTCGCTGGACGAGCTGCCGCAGCTGTTCAACGTCCTGAATGGCGACATGAGCCTGGTCGGCCCGCGTCCCATGATGGTCGAACAGCAGTCAATGTATCCAGGAACCGACTACTTCCTGCTGAAACCGGGCCTGACCGGGCTGTGGCAGGTGTCCGAGCGGAACGGCACGACCTTTGCCGCCCGCGCCGGTTACGATGCCGAATACAACCGCGTTCTTTCGCTGGCGACCGACCTGCAGACCATCCGGCAGACGGCCACGGTGGTCATGCGGGGCACGGGTATCTGACCGCCTGACAGGCTTGTCCCTGACATCATGCCCGGGGCCGTTCGTGAAGGACGGCCCCGGGCTTCCGTCCATGTCATGCCACAGCGCCCTGATCACGCCCATCGCGACCAGCACCACGGCGCCCACGCCGACATAGGCCGCCGCACCCCACCAGAACCCGGAGTACCAGCCCACGGTCGCAGCCGCGGTCGCGGCTGCGGCCACTGGGAAAAGTAGCCATGGTGCATTCACTGGTGTCGAGCCCCGGATCAGGAGTTTTCCTTGAGGTCAAGGTTATGCCCGATCAACAGTAAATGATAGGTTAACAAAGCACCACATCGTGCCATGCGCGAACCATTGCCGACAGCGACGGAATCGCGCCGACGACTTCGGCCCCGGCCAGCCCTGCCTCAGTGAACGGCCCATGCGAGCGCCACGACCAACGCCCCCGCGCCGGCCAGAACCAGGTCCGTCCTCGGCGACCAGGCTTGATAGTGTCGCGCCACGGCAACGGTCACGGGGTAAAGAATCACCCCTGCCGTCGCCTGCCCGCCCAGCGCCCCGTAGAGCCCCCAGTTGTGCGCGCCGACCAGCAGGCACAGGACATAGACCACTGCACGCGTCGCCTGCACCATGAACAGCCGCCGCGAATCACCACGCGCCAGCGGCACCGCCTCGTAGCCCAGCGTCACGAGCGCCGGGATCTGGATGAGCGCGATCATCATCACCAGGTGCCCGGCCATCTCGTAGCGGGGATCGTAGAGCACGCGCACGAGCCACGGCCCCCCGAGCGCCAGCATCGCGACCGCCATGATCAGGAACAGGTTCAGCCGCAGCCGGACGCGTGCGATCTGGCCCGCGTTCTGCGGCTCGCCGCCGGGCAGGACGTCGCGGTAAAGCGGGATGAACAGGCGCCCCGCGATCGCCGCGCCCAGCAGCGAGGGCACGCTGCCCAGGAAATAGGCGATGTTGTAGATCCCCAGATCCTGCAGCGTCAGGTACCGCCCGAGCACCAGCCGGTCGCCCTGGAAGATCAGGAAGCCCGCGATCGTGCTGAGGAAGATCCAGCGGCCGAAGCTCATCAGCTCGGCCATCGGCCCCGGCGCGATGCGGAAGCGGTTGCGGTGGCCAGGCATGCCCAGGTGGATCACCAGCACGCTCACGGCGGTGCCGATCACCCCGCCGATCACCAGCGCCCAGACCGATTGCATCCACGCTGCCAGCACCACGGTGATGACGATCGCCACAAGCTGCGTCAGCAGCTCCAGCATCGTCAGCCGCCCGACCAGCAGGTGTCGCATCGCCGTGTCCATGCGCGTGGGCATCAGCCCGCCCACGACCAGCGACAGCGCGGCCACGGGGAACACCTGCGCGAAGATCGGCTCGCCGTAGAACCGGGCGACCGGCCACGCGATCAGGGCGGCGAACACCCACAGCACGACGCCGCGGAGCGCCTGCACGCTCCACACCGTGTCGAGGAACTCGGGCTCGTCGCCGTGCCTGCTCTTCTGGATCGCGGGGCCGGTGCCCATGTCGCTGAACATCATCAGCCCCATGACCAGCGCGTTGACGAGCGCCATGGTGCCGAACGCCTCGGGCATCAGCAGGCGGGTCAGCACCAGGTTCGATGCGAGCCGCATCGCCTGCGTGCCGACATAGCCCATCGTCGTCCAGGTCGAGCTTCGCAGCGCGCGGCCGCCAAGGCTGTCCCGGCGCCAGAACGTGAACATGCGGGAAATCACCGGGGCGAGCCTTCAAGTCTGCGTCGTGGCGAGGAGAAGCTGCACCTGTATGGACATTTCGCGAGCCGGACGCCAACCTGAAAAAACCTAAGTCCGAGGCGATGATGACTTTCCGCGACCCTCCCGCGATCGGATACGTCGTCAACACCTATCCCCGTCCCTCGCACAGCTTCATCCGCCGCGAGATCCGCGCGCTGGAGACGGCAGGCTGGACCATCCACCGCTTCGCCATGCGCGGCGACCCGGGCGCGCTGGTCGATCCAGACGACATCGCGGAACACGCGCGGACCGAGCATGTCCTTGAAGCCGGCGCCGCAACGCTGGGGCGCAGCTTCGCTCGCGCCGCGGCCCGGGCGCCGGGCGCCGCCCGCGCCGTGCTGGCGGCGGCTCGGGCGGGCGGTCCCCGCCATGCCGCCTACCTGGCCGAGGCGGGCCGCGTCGCGGAACGCGCGCGCGAACTGGGTATCCGACATCTGCACGCGCATTTCGGCACGAACTCGACCGACGTGGCCCGCTACGCCGCCCGCCTTGCCGGGATCGGCTACAGCTTCACCGCGCACGGCCCCGAGGAGTTCGACGCCCCCCGCGCCCTTCGCCTGGGCGACAAGCTGGCGGATGCGCGCTTTGCCGTGGCGATCAGCCATTACGGCCGCAGCCAGCTGTGCCGCTGGGTCGATCACCGCCATTGGGACAGGATCCACGTGGTCCGCTGCGGGATCGAGCCCGCGCGCTTTCCCGACCCGCCGCCGATGCCCGACATGGGGCCGCCTGCGGGACCGCTGCGGCTGGTCGCGATCGGCCGCTTTGCCGAGCAGAAGGGGCACCTCGCCCTGCTGCCCGCACTCGCCGCGGCGCGTCAGCGGGCCGACATCCACCTCACGCTGGTGGGCGACGGGGAGTTGCGGCCCGAGATCGAGGGGCTGATCGCGGCTCGGGGCCTTCGGGGCCACGTCACTCTGACGGGCTGGCTGGACGAGGCGGGGGTGCGCGCGCAGCTGGCCGCCAGCCACGCGCTGGTCCTGCCCAGCTTTGCCGAGGGCCTGCCGATGGTGGTGATGGAGGCAATGGCGCAGGGCCGCCCCGCGCTGGCCACCGCGATCGCGGGGGTGCCCGAACTGGTGACGCCCGGCGAGACCGGATGGCTGGTGCCCGCAGGGGACGAAACCGATCTGTCCCGGGCGATGGTGGCCGTGGCTGAAACGCCGGTGAAGGACCTGGCGGCGATGGGCCTGCGGGGACGAGAGCGCGTGCTGGCGCAGCACGACGTCGCGGCAGAGGCCGGGAAGCTCGCTCGCCTTTTCACCGCCGCCTGCGGGCAGGCGGGGGCCTGATCGCGGGAGCCAGGACGGCGGGGCAAGACGTCGGCGCCGGTCCGCGCGCCTACAGCTCCCGTCCCTGCTGCCTCAGCGCGCGGCGGCGCGCCATCGCGTCGGACTGCGACGGCGCGGCGGGCGGCGCCGCCTGCGGTGCCGCGGCGGCCGGCGCGGCAGGCGCGGCGGCGGCCGGAGCCGAAGCGGGGGCCGCAGCCTTCGGTGGCAACGCGCCGCCGACATGCGCGGCAAAGTCCGCCAGCACCGGGAAGCGGAAGATGTCGGTGATCGACAGCCTCGGCAGGCCGAGTTCGGCCTTCATCGCCCGGTGCACCTGCACCGCCAGCAGCGAGTGTCCGCCAAGCGCGAAGAAGCTGTCGCGCGGCCCGACGCGGTCGAGCCCCAGCGTCCGCGCCCAGATCGCGCCGACCTGACCTTCGAACGCGGCCGGGTCGCGCTGGCCGGCGTCGGTCGCAAGCCCCGCCCCGTTCGCGGCCGCGGCACCCGTCGCCTGCAATGCCGGCGCCTGCGACGCCGGCGCGGTCGCCGGGGCGCGCGGAACGCTCGCCACCGCAGCCGGCAGGTCCATCCGCGCCAGCGTCTTGCGGTCGATCTTGCGGTTCGGGGTAAGCGGCAGTTCCGGCAGCACGACGACGCGCGACGGCACCATCACCTCGGGCAGCACCTCGCGCAGCGCGGCGCGCAGCGCCCCGGGGTCAAGATCCCCCGCTCCTGTCGCGAACGCCACCAGCGCAACCCCGCCCGCGGCATCGGTGCGGGCCACCACGACCGCCTCGCGCACGCCCGGCTGGGCTTCCAGCCGCGCCTCGATCTCGCCAAGTTCGATCCGGTGGCCGCGCAGCTTCACCTGGCTGTCGACGCGGCCGAGGAACTCCGGTACGCCATCCTCCGTCCAGCGGACGAGGTCGCCGGTCCGGTACATCCGGGCATCGCCGCCCGAGAACGGGTCCGGCCGGAACGCCGCGCCGGTCAGGTCGGGGCGGTTCCAGTAGCCGCGCACCACCCCCGCGCCGCCGATCCACAGCTCGCCCGCGACGCCCGGAGGCATCAGCCGCCCGCCCTCGTCCAGCACGTAGAGCCGCGTGTTCGCGATCGGCCGGCCCAGCGTCACCCGCCCGCCCGCGTCGGCAAGGTCGGCGGTGGTGGACCAGATCGTCGTTTCCGTCGGGCCGTACATGTTCAGGATGCGCGCACGGGTCAGGTCGCGCAGTTCGGCGAGCAGCGCGGGCGGCAGCGCCTCGCCGCCCAGCATCAGCACCTGCAAGCCGCCGATGGCACGCGCCGCGGTCGGGTCCGCGACCAGCAGCCGCGCCATGCTGGGCGTGCATTGCAGGTGCGTGACCTTGTGCCGCCGCACCTGCGCGGCGATGGAAAAGTCGTCCCGCGCCGGCCCGGCTTCCGCATTCACCCGCGCCACCACCTCGGCGAGCGGGCGCAGGCCGTCCAGTACCGTGGTGGTCGGGATGCCGTAGTCGATCAGGCAGGCAATCTCGGTCACGCCGATTTCGCGGATCTGGGCCACCCGCGCCAGCGCGTCGTCCACCGTCCCGAACAGCCCGCTGTCGTTGAAGTAGCGCAGGAAGGCGAAATCGAGGATCCCCTCCATCTCGTCGTCGGACAGCGCGCTCAGGTCGATGGCGTTCGCGTCGGTGACGCCCGCCGGTTTCTTGAACGCGGGGAAGGCCCAGGCGTACTGCTTCACCAGCCCCGCGGCCGCGCGCAGGTAGTCCTTCATCGGACCGCGCGCAGTCTCCTCCGCCTCGTCGCGACTGGCGGCGAGATAGGTGTGCAGCATCAGCGTGACCGAGAAGTCCGCCGGGTCGTGCCCGGCCTCGCGCAGCGCCGCGTGGTATTCGGTGATGCGTTGCTTCACGTCGGCGACGCTCTGCCCCAGGAGGTGGGTCAGGACGTTCGCGCCGTGGCGGCCGGCCTCGGCCCAGGTCTGCGGGCTGCCCGCGACGGTGACCCAGATCGGCACCTCGTTCGACACCGGGCGCGGCTGGGTGACGACGCCGTGCATCGCCCCGCTCGCGGTCGGAAACTCGACCGTCTCGCCGCGCCATAGGCGGCGGATCTGGTCGATCGCGACGAACATCGCCGTCTTGTTCGCGGGCGGCGTGTTTTCGGGGCGCAGCACGAAGTCGTCCGGCTGCCAGCCCGAGGCGATGGCGAGGCCCGCGCGCCCGTTCGTCAGGTTGTCGATGACGGCCCATTCCTCGGCGATCCGGGCCGGGTGGTGCAGGGGCGCCACGCAGCTGCCCGCGCGGACCGACAGGTTGCGCGTGACGGCGGCGACGGCCGCGCCGGTCACGGACGGGTTCGGATAGGGGCCGCCGAAGGCGTGGAAGTGGCGTTCGGGCGTCCAGACCGCCTTGAAGCCATGGGCGTCGGCGAAGCGCGCGCCGTCCAGCAGCAGGTCGTACTTGCGCGGCCCCGCCCCGTCGTCGTTGCCCCAGTAGAACAGGCTGAAGTCCATCGCGCCCGCGCCCGCGCCTGCCGCGTCCGAGGTGCCGCCGACCGCCGCCTTCATCGCGTCGCCCGCCAGCACCACGGTCAGTCCGCGCGACAGCGTCCAGAAGATTTCCAGCACCGAGATGTCGAAAGACAGGCTCGTCACCGCCATCCAGACATCGCCCGCCTTGTGCGGGATCCGGTCGTCCATGCCGGCAAAGAAGTTCGCGGCGTTGCGATGCTCGACCATGACCCCCTTGGGCGTCCCGGTCGAGCCGGAGGTGTAGATCAGGTAGGCGAGGTTTTCGCCCGTCGCGCGGTCCTGCGGCGGGGTCGCGGGCTGCGCCAGGACGGACGGATCGTCGAAGGTCAGCACATGCGCGCGATGGTCCGGCAGGCTCGCGGTCAGGTCCGCATCCGCCAGGATCACCGCCGCGCCGCTGTCCGAGATGTAGTGCGCGATCCGGTCCGCCGGATAGGCGGGATCCAGCGGGACATAGGCCCCGCCTGCCTTCAGGATCCCCAGCGCGCCCGCGACCAGGTCCGGCCCGCGCGCGGCGAACAGCCCGACCGGCTGGTCGGGGCCGACGCCCAGCCCGGCCAGCGCGCCCGCGATCCGGTTGGCGCGCGCGTCGAGTTCGGCGAAGCTGAGCTTGCGGTCCTCGAACACCAGCGCGGTCGCGTCGGGCGTCAGCGCCGCCTGCCGCGCGAAGGCGGCGTGCATCGTCACCGGCTCGACCTCGCGCGCGGTGTCGTTCCACGGACCGAGGATCCGCGCGCGGTCGTCGCCGGTCACCAGCTCGGCCGCCCGCAGGGCGCCGTCCGATGCGGCGAGCCTGGACATCAGCTGGCCCAAGGCCGCCACGGTCTGCGCCGGAAGCCGGGCGGAATCGAAGCCCAGCACCAGCCGGTCGGCAGTTCCTTCCGGCAGATGCAGCGTCAGCCCGCGCCCGTCGTCCGCTGCACCCGGCGCCGCCACGGCGGCAAGCGGGCGCGCCATCGCCGCAAGCTCGGGCACCCGCAGGGGCAGGTCGGCAAGCCAGCCCTCGCCTTGGGTCTGCGCCCGCGCCGCGGCGACCTGAGCGGCCAGGGCGCCCAGCGTCACGCCCGGATCGCTCGCGTCCACGTGCAGCGGCACCCAGTCGGACAGGTAGCCCGGCGCGGCCGCCGGACGCAGCAGCGCGAGGTCGTGGGCGTCGAGATCCGCCGCCCGCGCCAGCGCCGCCGCGAACAGGGCGGTCGCCTCGTCGGCGCTGACAGGACGCGGCAGCGTGACGGTGGTTTCCTGCGGATCGGCCGGGCCGTCATGGGGCTGCCCATCCAGCACGGCAGGCGTCATGCCGATCAGGCGCTTGCGCCAGAAGGCTTCGCGCGTGACCGCCCCGGCGACCGCGGCATCCAGCGCCTGCGCCTCGGCCGCAGCGGGCGACGGCAGCACCCGGCCGGGCGACAGCGACGGCAGCCCGTCGCGCCCGTCCGCCGCGACCAGCGCGTCCAGCCGCACCGCGCCGTCCGCGCACGCGACGACGATCGCCTGGCCGTCGCGCGACAGGATCGTGCCGGGTGCGCCCTGCCCCTGCGCAACCTCGGCCGCGCCCACGGCGACCACCCGCCCGTCGAGCGCGATCTTCGGCGTCAGCAGCGGGTTCGCGTAAGGCCCGTGGTCGAGCCCGCGGACCAGCGCCACCAGTTCCGCCGTCGGGCGGTGGAAGTCGAGCCGACCGGCGGCGGCGGGACGCTTCGCCCGCTCGAACAAGGTGCGCCGCGACAGGTCCTGCGCGGTGCCGGGCGCGTCGGCTTCCAGAAGCGCCAGCAGTTCCGCGAAGCTGCCCTGCCCCGCCTCCCACGCCTTTGCGTTCAGCGTCAGGGCGGTATCCTCGGGCTCGATCGCGAAGTCGCGCTGCACCAGGATGCGACCCTCGTCGATCCCGCCCTCGATCCGGTGCCAGGTGATGCCGTGCCGCGTCTCGCCCGCCATCCGCGCCCAGGCCGGCGCGTTCAGTCCGGCGTAACGCGGCAGCGGGCCGTCGTGGAAGTTGACCGCGCCCTTGCGCGCCAGCGCCAGCACCGCATCGGGCACCAGGGTCAGGTTCGCGATGCTCAGCACCCAGTCGACCGCCGTCCCGTCGAGCGATCCGTCCCGCAAGGCCTGCGGCGCGTGGACCGGGATCCCCGCCTCGCGCGCCCAGGCGGCGGTGCCCGCGTGACGCGTCACCACGGCGGCGATGCGGTGGCCGCGTGCGCGCGCGATCTCTCCGCATTCGCGGGTCAGGGATTCGTTGCCGATCAGCAGCAGGTCGAGAGGCGTCATGGTCATCTCTTGCGTCGGGGGACAGGGCCGCGCGCGCGGCGAGGGACAAGGCCGCGGCTGGCCACGGCGCGCAGCCCGCCGGACGGGCGGTCGTCGCGCCCTTCCAGCTTGGCGCGCAGCAGGAACAGCCACCCGCCGCCGAGATGGGCGAGGTTGGCCGCGACCGCGCCCGCCGCGCCGAGGTTCTTGCGGAAATAGTGCTGGCGCGAATCGAACCAGTAGCCGGGACGCTGGCTCATCTCCTTGATCCCCGTCGAGACCGAACCGATGTGCTCGACCACGCTGCTGGGGACGTAGTGGGTGGGCCAGCCCGCGTGCGCGGCGCGGCGGCAGAGGTCCGTTTCCTCGAAATACAGGAAGAACGTCTCGTCGAACCCGCCGATCCGGTCCAGCATGGTGCGGCGCATCATCATGCTCGCCCCCGCGACCCAGTCGACCTGTTCGGCGTTCGCGGGCGCGGGCCGCGACACGAGGTGGCGGCGCAGAAGCTTCGTGACCGGGCCCGTGCGGGCCGGTCCCTCGAACTCGCTCGCGACCGAGGGGAAGCGGAAGGCGGTGTCGTGCAGCACCCCGTCCTCGCCCACGATCCGGCTGCCGGCGATGCCTACGGCCGGATGCGCGTCGAGATAGTCGCGCAGCACGCCGATCGCGTCCGGTTCGGGAAACGCGTCCGAGTTGAGCAGGTAGACGTAGTCGGGCGCCCCGCCGTCCGGCAGCGGGTCGAACATGGCGACGTTGTTGCCCGCGCCGAAGCCGCCGTTGCGCCCCGACTGGACCACCCGCGCCCGGGCCAGCCCGGCTTGCGCGACATGAGCCGAGATCCGTTCGAAGCTGCCGTCGCCGGAATCGTTGTCGACGACCGTGATCATGCCCGGAATGCCGTCCATCGCGGCGACCGCGCAGTCCAGCGACCTGATCGTCATCTCGGCCGTGCGCCAGTTCAGGATGATCGTGTGAACGCTGCCCGCCATGGTCACGCGGCCCCGCGCAGCTGCGGCCCGGCGACGCGGACCCGTTCGTCCACGGCGGCGAGTTCCCGCGCGATCCGCGCGGCGAGGATGCGGACCGACGGTTCCAGCACCATCGAATCGTGGTCGCCCGGCACCTCGGATACCTTGAGGTTCGGCAGCCACGGCCCCCAGTCGTTGTCGGCGGTGACATATTCGCGCGCCGTGCTGACCCAGCGGTCGCCCGACACCTTCCAGCGCCGGTCGAGCCGTGGCCGGTACAGCGTCACCGGCCCGTCCCACTGCCGCATCCGGAACCCCGGCAGCGCGGACAGGAAGGCCGCGTGGACCGCGTCGTTGTGGAAGCTCTGCGCGCCGACCTGGGCCGGGCCCTGCGCGCGGCGGCGCAGCTCGCGCTGCCACTCGCGGCGCTTGCGGATGTAGTCGCCGATGAAGGCGCCCTTCTGCTCGCGCATCTCGCCCAGGCGGATCAGCAGCCGGTCGCGCCGGGACAAGGCAGGCCGCATCGGGATCGGCGTGTCGAGAAGGACCAGCTGCCCTATCTCGTGGCCCGCGGCTTCCAGCTGCAGCGCGATCTCCAGCGCCGTCAGCCCGCCGCCCGAGAAGCCGCCGACCAGCCACGGCCCTTCGGGCTGAACCTGCCGCATCTCGGCGATGCAGCTCGCGGCGGCCTCGGCAAAGCTCGCGTGCGGCGCGTCCTCGCCGTAAAGCCCCCGCGCCTGCAGCCCGTAGACCGGCCGCTGCGCCGACAGACGCTGCGCGAGCGAGCGCAGGTTCAGGACGTTCCCGAACATCCCCGCGACGATGAAGAACGGCAGGCCCCCGCCCGGCGGACCGGGATTCATCGGCACCAGATGCGTGAAGCGCGAGGCGGGCGCGGACGCGACCAGCCGCGGCCGTTCCGGCGCCTCGGCGCCGTCGCCCGCGGCCGGGTCGATCCCGGTTTCCGCGACGATCCGTTCCGCCAGCCGCGCGATCGTCGCCGCCTCGAACAGGGTCGAGATCGGCAGGTCGGCGCCGTAGCTGCGCCGGATCATCGCAAACAGCCGCACCGCCAACAGCGAGTGCCCGCCGAGGTCGAAGAAGCTGTCCTCGACCCCCACGGCCTGCACGCCCAACAGCTCGCGCCAGTAGCCCGCGAGCGCGCGTTCCAGGTCGTTGCGCGGCTCGACCATCGCGGTGTCAAGATCGGGCCGCTCGAAGTTTGCCGCGCCGTCGGTGCCGCTGGCCCGGGTGTCGGCCAGCGCATCCGCCTCGGCCACCAGCGCCGACAGGTCCATGCTGGACACCGCCACGATCGCGCGGCCGGACACAAGCGCGCGGCGCAACGCCTCGGGTCCGTCGGCGCGGGGGATGCCCTGCGACAGGCTGCGGGCGAGACGGCGGCGGCCGGGATCCTGCGCCGCCTCGACGCCCGCATCGCGGACCAGCTGGCCGGGGGCCGTCACGCCTTCCAGCCCGCGCTCCAGCCGGCGGAGCGTCAGCCCCTCGGCCTCGACCAGCACCTCGCCCGACGGGGCGGCGATGGTGATGTCGAAGCGGGCGAAGCCGTCCTCGGCCCGGTTGCGGTCGGCGTTGCGGACCCAGCTCAGCACATCGGCCGGCAGGGGTGCGCGCACGGTCACGCGGCCGTAGGACACGGGAACCCAGGCGGTCTGCGGCGACCAGCCCTCGATCAACTCCATCGCCCAGCCGGTCGCGATGTCCATGAGCGCGGGGTGCAGCAGCCAGCCCGCGTCCAGATCGGCGCGCGCGTGGTCGGGAAGGCTCAGCCGCGCCAACCCCTCGCCCTCGCCCAGCGCATAGCTGCGCAGGACGCGCCAGCGGGGGCCGAAGTCCAGCACCTCTTCTTGCGCGGAGCGCATCGGGTGGCCGCGGTCGGAAGCCCCCTGCGGCATCCGCGCGGCAAGCGCGCCCGGGTCGATCCGGTCGTTCGCGCCCGCGTCGGCGCCGACGATCCGCCCCGTCGCGGTGCGCAGGCGGACCCCGCCCTCGCCGGTTTCCGCGAGGATGTCGAAGCGCCGCCCGTCGCCCTGCGGCGTCAGTGTGACGCGCAGGCCGCGCGGCTTGCCCTCGGCGACGCTGAAGGGGCTGAGGAAGGTCACGTCCTCGAGCGCATAGGGGATGCGCCCGCCGCTGGCCGCGACCGCCTGCGCCGCGATCTCAAGAACGCCGGTGCCGGGCAGCAGCGCGCCGCCGCCGTCGCGGAAACGGTGTTCGTCGATGATCCAGTCGTCCGTGGACAGCGTGCCGTCGAAGATGACGCCGTCGCGGCCGTCGGTGCGGGTGGCAAGCAGCGGGGCGCCGCCGACCGGCAGGCGGGCGCCTTCGCCCGCGCCCGCGAGCGCGGCGGCGGCCATCCCGGTGTCGGCCCAGATGCCCCAGTCGACCGCGACGGTGCGCCCGAACGCGGCAGGCTGCGACGCGGCCACCGCGTTCAGGTATTCGTTCGCGGCCACGTAGTCGACCTGCCCCGCCGGCGCGATCGCCGTGCTGGTGGAGGAGAACAGGACCGCGAGCTTCAGCGGCCTCGCCCCGAAGACGTCCACCAGCGCGCGGGTGCCGTGCAGCTTCGCGGCCAGCACGTCCTCGACCCCGCGCTCGGACTTGGTCAGCAGCGGCGCGTCGTCCACCTGGCCCGCCGCGTGCAGCAGTACGTCGATGCGGCCGAAGCGACGCTCGACCTCGGCCACGGCGGCGGCGAGCGATTCGCGGTCGGCGACGTCGCCCGCGACGGCCATTACATCGGCCCCCTGCGCCTGCAGGTCGCGCAGCGCGGCCAGGCGGCGCCCGGTGGTCGAGGCCGGATCGGCGGCGATCCGGGCGCCCCACTCCTCCGGCGGCGGCAGAGGGGAACGGGCCAGCAACGCGAGCTTCGCCCCGCGGCGGCGGGCGAGATCGGCGCCCAGCGTCAGCCCGATGCCGCCCAGGCCCCCGGTGATCAGGACCACCGCGCCCTGCGGCACGTCCCCGGCCGCGCCGTTCTCGGCCAGCGGCGATGGCACCCAGCTGCGCGCGAAGCGCCGCCCCGCGCGCCACGCGGCGACGCGGGGGCCGCCCGAGGACAGCAGGTCCTCGACCAGACGGTCGGCGCGGTCGTCGGTGCCGGGGCGCAGGAGACCCGGCGCCTCCACGTCGACCAGCCGCGCGTCGAGCCAGTCCAGCTCGCGCGGGCCGACACCCACCGGCCCCAGCGCCAGCGCGTTTTCCGGGAAGGGCACCGGCTCACCCGCGACGGCAAGCGCGCCGGTGGTCACGGCGACCAGTTCCAGAGGCTTTTCCGCGCCCTCGTCGGCCAGCGCCTGCAGAAGGTAAAGAAGGCTGTAGAACCCCTGCTCCATGTGCCGGTGCAGAAGGCTCGACCCGGCGCGGGCGGTCTGGCGCGGGTCGGCGAGCCACAGATGCGCGACCCGGTCCGGCAGGCGGTTCTGCAGCATCAGCGCGGCGACCAGCAGGTCCACGTCACGCCGCCCGAGTTCGGGCGAGATCTGGAAGCGGTCGGGGCCCAGTTCGGCATAGCCGTCGCCCGGCACCACCTCGACCACCTGCTGGCCCGCCGCGCGCAGACGCGCGACGACCGCGTCGCCCAGCCCGCTTTCGTCCACGAACACCAGCCAGTTCGCGTCCGCGACGGCGACCGGGCGGCCGTCCGCGCCGATCTCGACGTCGGGGGCGCTTTGCCGCCAGGCGGGGCGCCAGCCCCAGTCGGCCATGTCCTCGCGCCGCATCGGCGGCTCGGCGGCGTCGTCCACGCGCGGCACGGCCGGTTCGATGAAGTAGCGGCGGCTCTGGAAGGCATAGGTCGGCAGTGGCACGCGGTTGCGCGCCGCCTCGCCCCAGAGCGGGGCCCAGTCCACGTCGGCGCCCAGCGCCCAGAGGCGGCCGAGCGCGGTCACGAACCATTCGTCGTCGGCGATCGCGTGGTCGCGGTGGCGCAGCGCGCTGACGACGCGGCCGGCGGGCACGCCGTTCGCCTGGGCAAGCGCGCTCATCGCGCGGCCGGGGCCGACCTCCAGGATCACGCGGGCGGGATCCTCCTTCAGCGTGGCGGCGCAGGCGGCGAAATCGACCGTGCCACGCAGGTGCTGGACCCAGTATTCCGGGTCGGTCGCCTGCGCCGCCGTCAGCCAGCCGCCGCCCCGGTTCGAGACGACGGGGATCGCCGGTTCCGACAGCGGGATCGAGCGCAGGAACGCGCGCCATTCGTCGAGGATCGGATCGAGCATCCGCGAATGCGCCGCGATGTCGATCGCGATCCGCTGGCACTCGATACCTCGCGCGGTGAGCGACGCCTCGAGCGCGTCCAGCCGCTCCACCGGGCCCGACACGACGCTGAGCGCGGGGCCGTTGATCGCCGCGAGATCCAGCCCGCCCGCGGCAACCGCGCCCGCCTCGGCCATCGCCTCGGCCGCGGGCAGCGACACGCTGAGCATGCCGCCCGCCGGCACCCGGTCGAACAGCTGCCCGCGCAGCAGCACCAGCCGGATCCCGTCGCGGAAGCCGAACACGCCGGCAAGGCAGGCGGCGGTGTTCTCGCCCATGCTGTGGCCGCCCAGCGCGGACGGCTGGACGCCCCACGACATGAACAGCTTCGCCAGCGCGTATTCGACGATGAACATGAGCGGCAGCTGCAGCGAGGGCCGCGTGAGCGCGGCGTCCGCTTCGGCTTCCGCCCCCTTTTCGGGCAGCCACAGCGGGCGCGGGTCGGTGCCGGTCAGCTCGGTCAGGATATCGAGGCCCTGGTCCATCCAGTCACGGAACTCGGGCTCGGTGGCGTAGAGGTCGCGTGCCATGCCCGCGTATTGCGCGCCCCCGCCCGGGAACATGAAGGCGACCGAAGGCCCGGCCGGGACCAGGTCATGGCTGAAGACGCGGCGGGAATCTTCGGCCTCCAGCAGGTCGGCCGCCTGCGTCGCGTCGCGGGCGACCAGCACCCGGCGCTTGTCGAAGTGACGGCGGCCCTCCTTCAGCGTCCAGGCGACATCCGCGAGGTTTGCGTCCGGGTTCGCGCGCAGATGCGCGGCCAGGGCGCGGGCGTTCCCGTCGAGCGCCGCACGGCTGCGGCCCGACATGACCAGCAACTGGAACGGCCAGTCCGATTCGCCGCCCTCCGCCCGCTCGGGCGCCTTTTCCACCACCGCGTGGGCGTTCGTCCCGCCGACACCCAGCGAGTTCACCGCCGCCCGCGCGCGCCGGCCGCGATCCGGGAAAGGCGTCAGCGCGTCGTTCACGCGGAACGGCGAGGCGTCGAAGTCGATCACGGGGTTCGGCACCTCGTAGTTGAGGCTGGGCGGCATCTGCCCGTGGTGCAGCGCCAGCGCGACCTTGATGAGGCTGACGCCCCCCGCCGCCGTGTCCAGGTGGCCAATGTTGGTCTTGACCGACCCGATCCGCGCGGCAGCCTGCCCCCGCGCGGTGCGGTAGAAGGCGTCGGTCAGCGCCGCGATCTCGATCGGGTCGCCCAGCGCGGTGCCGGTGCCGTGGCACTCGACATAGTCGATGCCGTCGCCGCCGACGCCCGCCGCGTGGTGGGCCTGCACGATCGCCTGTGCCTGCCCGCCGACGCTCGGGGCAAGATAGCCCGCCTTGTCCGCCCCGTCGTTGTTGACCGCCGTGCCCTTGATGACCGCCCAGATGTGGTCGCGGTCGCGGACCGCATCCTCCAGCCGCCGCAGCATGACGACGGCCGCGCCGCTGCCGAAGACCGTCCCCTCGGCCCGATGGTCGAAGGCGTGGCAGTGGCCGTCGGGGGACAGGATCTCGTTGGGATTGAAGACATAGCCGCGCCCGTGCGGCAGCTCGATCGTGACGCCGCCAGCAAGCGCGGCGTCGCATTCGCCGTTTAGCAGCGACTGGCACGCCTGGTGGACCGCCACGAGCGAGGTCGAGCACGCCGTCTGCACGTTCACCGACGGACCGCGCAGGTCGAAGACGTGGCTGACGCGGGTGGCGAGAAAGTCCTTGTCGTTGCCGGTGTGGCGCAGAAGGAACGTGCCGGTCCCGTCCACGAGGTCGCGGTTCGACATCACGTTGACGTAGAAATAGCTGCCCATGCCGCAGCCGCCGAAGACCCCCACGGGCCCGAGGCTTTCGGGGGTGTGGCCCGCATCCTCGATCGCCTGCCAGCAGCATTCCAGGAACTTGCGGTGCTGCGGGTCCATGATGGCCGCGTCCTTGGGGCTGAGCCCGAAGAACTCCGCGTCGAAGTGATCGAACCCCTCGAGGATCGCGGCCGCCGGGACGTAGCGCGGATCGGCCAGCCGGGCGGGCGATTCCCCGCGCTCGCGCAGCTGGTCGGGCGTCAGGCGGGTGATCGATTCAACCCCGTCGCGAAGGTTCGTCCAGAAGTCGGCGACGGTCAGCGCGCCGGGCACCTGAAGCGCCATGCCGACGATCGCGATGTCGCCGACGGAATCGGCAAGGAAATCGGGTTCAGGTGTCACAGGCGGCACCGCGTTTGGAAAAACGTGAAAGAGGCAGCGGCTGCAAGGTAGCGGATCGGCAATATTCCGCCAAGGGCTAGCTGCGACATCACAGAACCGTCCGCAGTCCCGGGGCAGCCGCCCCCGGCGCCCCGACGTGAACGCGACCCCGGCCCGGCCCGAGCGGCGCCACGGCGGGTCCGGCGGGTGCCCGGCGCAGGTATTCGACCCGGCCCAGGATGACCCCGGCCAGCATGAACGTCAGCGGCGTCAGCGTGGCGTTCGGGATCAGGTCCACCAGCATCGTCGCGTGCAGAAGGGCCAGCGTGGCCAGCAGCGGCTCGGCCCGGGCGGCGCGGGTTCGCCAGGCGGCGAAGACCGGCAGCGTGTACAGGCCGAACTCGATGAGGTAGCCGGGCAGGCCCTGCACGCCCATGGTGATGATCCAGGCCCCGTCCGAGATCGTGAGGTATTCGCCCGACTGCGGGTCGACGATCAGGTTGCGGCCGAAGCCGCCCCAGCCGGTCCACAGCTTTTCGGCCGCGCGGGCGAGCAGCAGATCCTCGTTGCGCAGCCGGAAGGCCAGCGACGCTGCGCGTTCGGGGTCGATGGCGCTCGCGGCGGCGATCAGCGCCTCGACCGGGACCAATCCCGACAGGCGCAGCAGCGGGAAGGCCAGGACGACGCCGGCCAGCACGGCCGCGACCGCAAGCATCATCCGCGGCGTCGCCAGCAGCACCAGCGGCACGACCGCCAGCGCATAGATGATGGGCGCCATGCTCTTGCAGATGACCAGCATCAGCCCCATCCATGCGACGACCGCCAGCGCGCGGATGTCGAACCGCTGCGCCCGGGCCAGCGCGGCCGCCGCGATCAGCGCGGAAAAGGTGAACAGCGCCACCCACAGGCCGTGGGCCATGAACACCATCGGCCGGTAGCCGCCATAGCGCATCATCTGGCCGAAATCATGGGCGAAATAGCCATAGACCCAGACGTTGATCTGCGGGCTCAGCCGCACCTCGACCAGCATCGGCAGCGAATAGATCAGCCCGCCCGTGAGCAGCGCGCGCAGCATCAGCCGCTCGCTCCCCTCTTCGGCCATGAGGTTGCGGGCCATGACCAGCGGCAGGACGACCGCCGCCTGCTTCACCATCGTGGTGAACGAATCGTAGGCGTTCTGGGCAGGGCGGTAGCTGATCCCCTCGACCAGCGGCTGCTGGTTCGCGAAGATCGCGGTCCACGGGGCGATGATGAACAGGATCACGGCAAGCTTCATCAGCGGGCTGCCGGGCAGCGTCAGCACGCGGTGGCCCGCGCCCATCGCCAGCAGCGCCGCCGCGATGTTGGGCAGCGTCGTCTTGTCCATGTCGGGGATCACCGGCAGCGCCACCGCGGTCAGCGGCGACAGGGACATGTAGGCGCCGAGGATCGACCAGACGAAGGCGCGCCGCGCCTCCATCCGCTGGAACATGATGGCCGAGATCACCGGCCACGACAGCAGCGTCAGAAGGGCGAGGACGTTGCCGACCATCGGGTCCCGATCGAGTTTCGTTCCGTTGCGGAGCCGCCATGCTATAGACCACCCTGGCACGACCGGCCAGTCCTGCGCCGTGTCATCCCTGTTCTGGCATGGCGGAGGTTAATGTGAAGTTCACGGCCGGCGGCGAAACGATCTCCATCACCTGCCCGGACCGGGACGCGCTTCTGGCCGAGGTGCGGACGCGGCTGGGCGAGGGGCGGGGCTTCACCCTCGCCACGCTGAATGTCGATCACCTGGAAAAGCTGCGCCACGACGCGGGGTTCCGCGCCGCCTACGGCGCGCACGATCTCGTGGTCGCGGACGGCAACCCGATCGTCTGGCTGTCGCAGATCGCCGGGCGGCCGGTGAAGCTCGTGCCCGGCTCCGAACTGGTCGAGCCGTTGGCCCGGATCGCCGCCGAAACGGCCGTGCCGGTGGCGCTGATCGCGGGCAGCGACAAGGCCGCGGACGCGGCGGCCGCGCACCTGTCCCGGATCGCGCCGGGGCTGGTCGTGGTGATGAAGGCCGCGCCGGGCTTTCCGTTCGATCCGGTCGGGGCCGAGGCGCAGGGGCTGGTGGACGGGCTGAGGTCCAGCGGCGCGCGGCTTTGCCTGCTGGGCGTCGGCGCGCCGCGGCAGGAACGCTTCGCCGTCTTCGCGGCCCGGCAGCTGCCGCAGGTGGGGTTCGCGTCGGTGGGCGCGGGCCTCGACTTCCTCGCCGGGCTGCAGAGGCGCGCGCCCGCGGCCGTGCGGGGCGCGAAGATGGAGTGGCTGTGGCGCGCGCTGTCGAGCCCGCGCCGGCTCGGGCCGCGCTACATCAAGGGCGCGACGATCCTGCCGGGCCACCTGCGCGACGCCCTGCGACTGCGCGGCCGGGACTGACCGCCGGACGCCGCGCGACCTCGGCGAGGTGGTCCATCCGGCGCGTGAATTCCCGGTCGAAGTCGTGGACGCGGGCGAAGGACAGCGCCCGGCCCGCCGCCAGCGTCACCTTCTGCCGGTTCGCGGCGAGGTTGGCCACCAGCTTCGCGATCTTCGCCGGGCGCCCCGCCGGCACCACCCAGCCGCCGCCCGAATCCTCCGCCATCGGCTGCCACATCTCGTTCGCCGTCCCGATCACCGGCAGGCCGCAGCCCATCGCCTCGAGATAGCTGCACGACGGGTCGCCCTGCCGGTGACAGCTGAGAAAGACGTCGGCGTCCCGCCGCATCGCCGGCACCAGCGCCTCGTCGAAATCGACCGGCTGGTGCAGCCGCACCTGTCGGCCGAGGTCGGCGGCTGCAATGCGCCGCGCGATCTCGTCCGACAGGCTGCCCGCGCCGTAGATGTCGAGCGTGAAGTCCACGCCCGCGTCCCGCATGGCCTGCGCCGCCGGCACCAGGTCCTGCGCGCCCTTCATCGGCTCCAGCCGGCCCGAGGTGATCAGCCGCAGCGGCCCGCCGCCGGGCCGCATGCCCTCGGCCCGGCGGGCCATGTCGGCGTCGGTCGCCATCGTCGCGGTCCGCATCCGCCCGTCGAGGTAGAAGCAGCCCTTCCGGTCCAGCTCGCCATAGGCCCGCGCGGCGGGGTAGCCATTGAACTGAAGCGCCGCGGCGTTGCGGAAGGCGTGGCGGCGGCGGCGTTCCTCCATCAGGACCCAGGCGGCCGACTTCGCGCGGCCCGCGACGCCCCGGCCGGGGTCAAGCGCCGCGGTTCGCAGGCGCGTGGGCAGCGTGTATTCGATGGCATAGACCAGCCGCGCGCCGACCGCGCCGCAGACCGGACCAAGGCCCGTCTGGTCGTGGCTGTCGCCCGACCCCAGCACGACCGACGCGCCGGCAAGCTCGTCCGCGCCGATCTGCTGGCCGGGGTCGAGCAACACCAGCTCGCCCGGCACATCGGCCCGGGCGACGCGGCGGGAGAACGGAAGCGCGCCGTGGCCCGCGCGCAGGATCACCCTCACCGGGCCGTCCCACCCCTCGACGTGGCGGCGCAGGCCGGTCAGGAACTTGTCGTCGGCGCGCAGCGCGCCGTCCGGTTCAAGGACGACGTGGACCGAAGGGATCAGGACCAGCAGCGACATGGAAGCATCCGGCAGTGACGTCGGCGCCAGCGTGGCCCGAAGCGGCGGATTCCGCAATGGAAGTCTGTCGCGGCGCCTCAGCGCCAGACGACCGTCAGCACGTGCCCGGCAGCGACGACCTGCTGCGCGCCCAGCGCGGTTCCGGCGGTCCACCCCTCGCCCCAGTCCTCGGCCAGCGTCAGCTGCGGACTGCCGTCGGCCGCCCGCCGGAACAGGGCGGCGGTGAATTCACGGAACTGGCGGGTCCGGGGGAACAGCGCCTTGTAGAGCGCCTCCTTGGCCGAGAAGGCGCAGGTCAGCTCGACGTCGCGCGGGTTCGCGGCAGGCAGCCCCTCGGGGGCGATCAGGTCCGCAAGCTCGTCCGCCAGGGCAGGCGCGACGATCCGTTCGAGGTCGATGCCGATGATCGCCGCTGCGGGAGCGGGTGCGACGACGGCGGCGGCGATGTCGTCGGTGTGGGTGATGCTGCCGATCCAGCCTGCCGGCCAGCCGGGCAGCCCGTCCGCCCCGATCCCGACCGTGCCGCCGGCACCCAGCGCCAGCGCCGCCGCCCGCCTGCCGGCGAGAAAGCCGCGCTGCCGGCGGGGTGCGGCCCCGCGAAGCTGCGCCGGCAGCGTCCCGTCCGCGTCATCCACGGCCGCGAAACGCAGCGCCGCACCCGGCGGCAGCGCCAGCCGGGCCGCCGCCGCGGCAAGGGTTCCGGCCAGCGCCGCTTCGTTCTGCATGGGGCCGCCCGCGTGCAATCGACGGCGCAGTCTTGCCGCGCCCGCGACGGCGCGTAAAGCGGATCGGGAATCCCGGTCGCGTCCCGTCCCAGCCCGTCCCCGGTCGCAGCCGCCCCGCCGATGACGCAGGACGACCCGGCGCAAGGAAACGACATCGTGCCCAAAGACCTTGGCACCCACCTCTCTCCGCCATTGCCCCCGCCGCGCCTTCACAGCATCTTGGCCGCGATCGCTGCGGCGAGGATGGCGGGGGTTCCGATGGTCACGATCTCACTCGGGCTCGACACGTTCGGCGACGTGACCGTCGACGATGCCGGCGCGCCGGTGCCGATGGACCAGGTGCTGCGCGACGTGGTCGAACAGGCGGTGCTGGCCGACGATCTGGGCATCGACTTCATCGGCCTGGGCGAGCACCACCGTTCCGACTACGCGATCTCGGCGCCCGAGATCGTGCTGGCCGCCATCGCCAGCCGGACGAAGCGCATCCGCCTGGGCACCGCCGTCACGGTCCTGTCGACGGACGACCCGGTGCGCGTGTTCGAGCGTTTCTCGACCCTCCACGCGATCTCCGGCGGCCGGGCGGAGCCCATCGTCGGGCGCGGATCCTTCACCGAAAGCTACGCCCTGTTCGGCTTCGACCTGAACGACTACGAGACGCTGTTCGAGGAACGCCTCGACCTTTTCGCGCGCCTGATCCGCGAGCCGCAGGTGACCTGGCACGGGCTCACGCGCGCGCCGCTGACCGATGCCTCGGTCTATCCGCCGCTCGGCGCCGCTGTCATGCCGGTCTGGGTCGGCGTCGGCGGGTCGCCGCAGTCGGTGATCCGCGTCGTGCGGCACGACCTGCAGCTGATGCTGGCGATCATCGGCGGCGATCCGCGCCGGTTCCGGCCGTTCGTGGACCTGTACCTGCAGGCCTGCGACAAGCTCGGCCGCGCGCCCCGCCCGATCGGCGTCCACTCCCCCGGCTTCGTGGCCGAGACCGACGAGGCCGCGCGCGAGCGGTTCTGGCCGCACTACCGCGAGGGCAACGCCCGCATCGGCCGCGAGCGCGGCTGGCCGCCCACGACGAAGGAACGCTTCGTCGCGGAAATCGAGGAAGGCGCGCTGTATGTCGGATCGCCCGAGACGGTCGCGCAGAAGATCGCCCGCAACGCCGCCGCGCTGAGGATCGCGCATTTCGACCTGAAATACGCGACCGGCCCGGTGCCGCACGCGGACCTCATGTCCTGCATCCGCCTTTACGGCGAGCGCGTCATCCCCCGCGTGCGCGAGATCCTCGACGCGCAGCCCGCGGCTTCCGCCTGATCCGACGACATTTGAAAGCAGAACCATGACCGTTCCGACCACGACCAGGCTCACCCGCGCCGACTGCGAGGCGATGGACGCCGCCGACCCCCTTGGCCGCTTCCGGGCCGAGTTCGCCTTGCCCGAGGGCGTCATCTACCTCGACGGCAACTCGCTCGGCGCGCTGCCGCGCCGGGTGTCGCAGCGGATGCGGACGGCGGTGGACGAGGAATGGGGCCGCGGCCTGATCCGGTCGTGGAACGACGCCGACTGGTACAAGGCACCGCAGCGCGCGGGCGCGGCGATCGCGCGGCTGGTGGGGGCGGACGAGGACGAGGTGATCGTCTGCGATTCGACCTCGGTCAACCTCTACAAGGTGCTGATGGGCGCGCTGCGGATGCAGGCGGGGCGGCGCGTCATCGTCTCGGAACGCGGCAACTTCCCGACCGATGTCTATGTCAGCGCGCGGGTGGCCGAGCAGACCGGGTGCGAGCTGCGCGCCCATGATCCCGCCGACATCCCTGCGGCGCTGGCCGAGGCGGGCGACGACCTTGCCGTGCTGCACCTGACGCAGGTGAACTACAAGACTGGCAGGGTTCACGACATGGCGGCGCTGACGGCGGCGGCGCAGGCGCAGGGCGGGCTCGTGATCTGGGACCTCGCCCACAGCGCGGGGACGCTTGAGGTCGACCTGAACGGGTGCAACGCCGATTTCGCGGTCGGCTGCGGCTACAAGTACCTGAACGGCGGGCCGGGCGCGCCCGCCTTCGTCTTCGTCGCCCGCCGCCACGTCGAGGCGCTGTGGCAGCCGATCGCCGGCTGGCACGGCCACGCGCAGCCGTTCGGCTTCGCCCATGATTTCGCCCCCGACCCCGGCATCGCAAGGATGCTCGTCGGCACCGCGCCGCAACTGTCGCTGCTGGCGCTGGAAGAGGCGCTGACCGTGTTCGAGGACGTCGACATGGGCGCGCTGCGCCGCAAGGGGCAGGACCTGGGCGACCTGTTCATCCGGCTGGCGGACCAGGAACTGGCCGCGCACGGCTTCGGCATCGCCAGCCCGCGCGACGCGGCGGCGCGCGGGTCGCAGGTGTCGCTCACCCATCCGCAGGGCTACGCGATCATGCAGGCGATCATCGACCGCGGCACCATCGGCGATTTCCGCGCGCCCGACATCCTGCGCTTCGGCTTCGCCGGGCTTTACGTGAGCCACGCCGATGTGTGGGACGCGGTCGCGACGCTGCGCGACGTGATGGAAAGCGGCGCCTGGGACACGGCCGGGTACCGCGCCGTGAAGGCCGTGACCTGACCCCCCGCTACGACGCGGCCGGATCCGCGCCTTCGACCAGCGCGTTCAGGCGCGACGGCGGCAGGGTCAGCGCCGCCAGCTCGACCTGATCGACGCTCGCCGGCGCGTAGCCCCATTCCTCGACGCCGACGTTGACCTGCCCTTCCGCGCCGCGCCAGCGCGTATGGACATGCCCGAACAGGTGCATGACGCCGGCGCGCACGTTGTTCCACGTGAGCAGCGGATAGTGGCAGAGCACGAACCGCCGCCCCTCGGCCTCGAGTTCGTAAAGGTCGTGGACCGACGCCCAGGGCAACGTCTCGACCAGCCAGTCGGGGTCGTGATTGCCCCGGATCAGGTGCTTGCGGCCCGGCAGCGCGGCAAACGCCGCCTGCGCCGTCTGCCGCCCCGCCTCCGTCTCGCAAGCGGCGAAATCGCCGAGGATCCACAGGTCGTCGTCGGGCAGGACATGAGCCGCGCCCGCGATCATCGCGGCGTCCATCGCGGGCGCGGACGGGAACGGGCGGCCGAAGAACCGGCGGACCGGATCGTCGCCGAAATGGGTGTCGGCGGTGAAGTAGTGCGGCATGCGATCCTCTCGCGGGGTGGTGGCGGCAGCATCGACGATTGCCCGGCGGAGTAAAGGGGCGCGCGCTGGCCGCACGTTGGCGAACCCCTTGCAGGCGGCGACGGCGCGAACGCGCAGGGCGCGGCGGATGCCGCCGCGCAGAGCGCGATCCGGATCGCTTTTGCAGCTTGCCCGCCCTGCGGTGCGCTGCTGCGCGCTCGTGACTGCCCCGAGAAACCCGGTCTGCCGGTCTGCCGGTGCGGCGGCCCCGCCGCAGCCGCGCTTTTCACTCGAGGGAACCGGCTCGCAACGCTTGCCGCAGCAGCCGCCCTTGTGCAACCGTCGGTTGAGTTTGTCGCCTGGTTGATCGAATCGCGGGCCTTCGCCGAAGGCACCCCGATCGTGATGGATCCGCGTCCTTCCCCGACAATTCCCCGCATCTTATGAAAGAGCTGCGCATGACGAGCACGTGCAATCTCAACATCATCAACCTTCAGGTCGAGGCCGAGGCTCAGATCGCCATCGACAAGGCCAACGGCACCTACGACGCCAACATCGCGGCAAACGGCAAGTACTACCTGTGGCAGAGCGAGTTCCAGACGCTCCCGACCGGCATGTGCGGCCAGCCGGAGCTCTACGCGGCCCGCCTGCGCGAGTCGCTGCCCGAGGTCACGACGCTTCGCATTCCGTTCAACGCCAACAGCTTCAACGCCGATGGATCCCTGCACCCGGACTTCGAACGCTTTCTCGTCGCCGCCGCGGGACAGGGCTTCAACTTCATCATGGTGCAGATGGACGGCGCCGCGCAGGGCCTGACCGCCTCGGGGCCCGGCGCCTACGCGCAGATGCGCGATGCCCTGACGGGCGCGGTCTACGACAACATGGAGCAGACTTGGACGACGATGCTGGACTGGATGGACGCCCACCCGTCCGTCCGCCAGGCGGTCTACGCCTGTGAGATCGTGAACGAACCGGCCGCCTACAACACCGCCACCTTCTATGCCGACAAGCGCTGGGCGGGCCTGCAGGAATTCGTCACGCTCTATGCCGAACAGATGGTCCGCCTGGGACGGATGATCGACGCCCGCACCGACGATGCGAAGATCATGGTCGGCGGCTGGAACTACTCGGGCGACTTCCAGCAGCTCGCGGCCACCACCATGGGGGCCGGCAGCGCGCTGGACTACATCCGCGCGGGCCTGGGCGACAGCCTCGTCTGGTCGGCCCATCTTTACCCCGGCTGGCAGGGCACGTCCGGCATGTCCGATCCCGACGACGTGCGCGCGGTGCTGGACCGGATCTACGCCCCGATCCTCGGCGACGCGTTGATCGTCACCGAAACGAACGCGCAGGGGAACGAGGCCTACAATCTGGCCTCCGGCTGCCCCGAGGTGCAGGGCTTCACCCTCGCCTACGACTGGTTCGCCGACCACGGCGTCGCCATCGGCTGGTTCGCCGGCAGCCAGTACGGCGGGTCCGTCATGTCGCGGATGGACCCGGACGGCACGCTCCGCTTCGTCCAGCAGGCCAGCTACGCCGCCGCGATGGACGCCTTCTCGCTGGGGGGCGAGGACGCGGCCCACGCAGGCGCCGAGACGGTCGGGGCCCGGCTGATCCGCGGGTATCTGCGCAACCAGACCAGCGACCCGGACTACGATCCCCTCAACCCGTTCGACATCGCCCAGTATCTCGGCCTGGCGCTTGGCCACGGCGGGAACGACACGCTTCATGGAAGTGCCGAGGCCAACAACTTCCTTTACGGCGGCACGGGCAACGACAGCGTGCTGGGCAACCTGCGCGACGACTTCCTCTACGGCCAGGACGGCGACGACACGGTGAACGGCGGCGCGGCCGGCCACGATCACCTGTTCGGCGGCCGCGGTGCGGACTGGATCATCGGGGGGGCGGGCGTCACCCAGATGTACGGCGGCGCGGGCGGGGACACCTTCGTGGCCCATCCGCGCGGGCGGACGATCCTCGTGGACTACGCGCCGGCCGGGGGCGACGTCCTGATCGTCAACGAGACCGGCTTCACGGCCGCCGACTTCCGCGCGCGGGCACGGTCGGTCGACTGGGACGGCAGGGGGGCGCCGGATCTCTGCGTCGCGCTTCCCGGCGGGGGCGAGGTCATCATCATCGGCATGGGCGACCGGCTGGACGAGGTGGCGAGATCCCTGCTGCCGGCGGATGGGAACGTGGCCCCCGTCGATCCGGTGTCCCCGCACCAGCTGTTGCAGGGCCGCCCGGGCATCGACTTCATCGACGGCGGCGCGGGCGACGACACCATCCACGGCGACCCCGAGGGCGGGATCGGCGACGACCGGCTTCTTGGCGGGGCGGGGAACGACGTCATCTACGGCGTGGGCGGCAACGATCGCCTGGAAGGCGGCGACGGCAACGACCGGCTGGACGGCGGCAACGGGAACGACGTGCTCTACGGCGGGCTGCACAACGATGTGCTTCAGGGCGGCGGAGGCAACGACCTGCTGTACGGCGAAAACGGCGCCGATGTCCTGAACGGGGATGCGGGGCTCGACACGCTCTACGGCGGCGGCTCGAACGACACCCTGAACGGCGGCGACATGAACGACCTTCTCTACGGCGACGGCGGCAACGACCTGCTGTCGGGCGGCTTCGGTCTCGACACGCTTTACGGCGGCGCGGGAAGCGACATCCTCTCCGGCAACGAATCCAACGACACGCTGTATGGCGACAGGGACAATGACACGCTCTACGGCGGCGGAGGCCAGGACGACCTGTACGGCGGCGGCGAGCACGACGTTCTCTACGGCGAGGACTCGAACGACCGCCTGTGGGGCGACAGCGGGAACGACACGCTTTCCGGCGGCGGCGGCGCGGACCAGCTTTCCGGCGGCGCCGGCAACGACTCGCTGAACGGCGACATCGGGACGGACACGCTCAACGGCGACGACGGCGACGACATCGTCCGCGGCGGCGACATGGACGACACGGTCCACGGCGGCGCGGGCAACGACTCGCTTTTCGGCGATGGCGGCCGGGACTGGCTTTTCGGCGGCCCGGGTCAGGACGTGAGCACCGGCGGCGCCGGCGGCGACACCTTCGTCTTCGCAGCCAGCGACAACGCGCTTCGGATCGCGGACTTCACGACCCGGCAGGGCGACGTCATCCGCATCGATTCGGCGCTGCTGGGCGGCGCGGCGACGGTGGCGGCGCTGCAGCAGCACGCGGCGCTGACCACGGCCGGAACCCTGATCACCTTCGACAGCGGCAGCACGATCCTGATCGACAACTTCCGCAGCGCGCTGTCAGACAGCTTCGTGCATTTCTACTGAGCCCTGCGGCCATGAAAGCGCCGGCAGCGTCCGCGCGGCCGGCCCCTTTCGCCTGCACCGGATCGACAGGGGCGCCGCGCTGGCACCCCGTCCGGCGCGGGGATCGGCGCAAGCCCGGCCCGTCCGGGCGTCTCGTCCGGGATCTCGCACGATCTGGCGGTCGTCGAATACATCTGCGACACCGTGATCGTGCTGTATCTGGGCCGGATCATGGAAATCGCGCCGTCGGCGGAGCTTTACGCGAATCCGCGCAACGCCTGCACCCGCGCGCTGCTGTCGGCGATCCCCGAGCCGGTGCCGGGGCGGGCGTCGCAGCGCCGGATCCTCATGGGCGACATCCCCAGCCGCTCGACCCCGCCTTCGGGCTGCGTGTTCCACACCCGCTGCCCCCATGCGATCGAGGCCCGCGCCAGGGTCGTCCCCCCGCTTGAAGATGTCGGCGCCGGGCACCGCAGCGCCTGCATCCGCAACCACGCGCTCCAGACTGTCGAGACGATCCCGGCATGAAGATCCTGATCCTGCCCGACCAGGGCGACGCCACGATCCGCGCCGCCGACATGATCTGCGAAAGCATGGCCGCCCGCGCCCGCACCGTGCTGGGCCTCGCCACCGGCGGCACGATGGAGCCGCTGTATGCGGAACTCGTCGCCCGGCACCGGCAGGGCCGGCTGACCTTCGCGGACGCGCGCAGCTTCAACCTCGACGAATACGTGGGCCTCGCGCCGCGGCACCCGCAGTCCTACCACAGCTACATGCACCGGCACCTGTTCGCGCATGTGGACTTCGCCCCCGGCGCGACCGCGCTTCCCGACGGCAGCGCCCCCGATCCCGACGCCGAGGCCGACGCCTACGAGGCGAGGATCGCGGCCGCGGGCGGGATCGACCTGCAGCTGCTCGGGATCGGACGGAACGGGCATATCGGCTTCAACGAGCCGACCAGCTCGCTGTGTTCGCGCACCCGCGTCAAGACGCTGACCGAAAGCACCCGCGCCGCCAACGCCCGCTTCTTCGCCGAGGGGGAGGAGCCGCCGACCTGCGCGATCACCATGGGGCTCGCCACGATCCTCGACGCGCGGCAGGTGCTGCTGCTGGCCTTCGGGGCGGAAAAGGCGCCTGCCGTCCGCGCCATGATCGAGGGCCCGGTGTCGGCCTTCACGCCCGCCAGCGTCCTCCAGATGCACCGCCGCGCGACGGTCATCCTCGACCAGGCCGCGGCGTCGATGCTGGAGCTTCGGGAATACTACCACACGGTCCACCCCGACGGAGCGCCGGCGCTTGTCTGATGTCCGCATCCACGCCGCGCAACTGCTGCTGCCCGAGGGCCTGGTCCCCGACCGCGTGGTGACGGTCGCGGACGGTCGCATCATTGCCGTCACGGCGGGCAAGGCCGCCGACGCCGACCGTTCGGCCGCGATCGTCGCGCCCGCCTTCGTGGACATCCAGATCAACGGTGGCGGCGGGGTCCAGTTCAACGAGACGCCGACGGTGGACGCGCTCGCCACCATCGCCGCCGCCGCGCGCAAGGGCGGGACCGCGGCGATCCTGCCGACCTGGATCACCGCCGAGGGCCAGTCGTTCCGCGCCGCGCTCGATGCGGCGGCCGGGGCGCTGGCGGCGCGCGTTCCCGGCGTGGTCGGCGTGCATCTGGAAGGCCCCTTCCTCAACATCGCCCGCAGGGGCGTCCACGACCCGCGGCACATCCGCGCGATGACCGAGGACGATCTGTCGGCGCTCTGCGCCTTCAGCCCCGGCATCCGCCTCATCACCCTCGCGCCCGAGAACGCGCCCCCCGGCGCGGTGGCGCGGCTGACGGCGGCGGGATGGATCGTCTTTGCCGGCCACACCGCCGCGACGTGGGATGAGATGGCGCGGGCCCGCGCCGAGGGGCTGTCGGGGGTGACGCACCTCTTCAACGCGATGGAGCCCCTGGCCGGCCGCGCGCCCGGCGTGATCGGGCAGGCGCTGTCGGGGCTTTACGCCGGCATCATCGCCGACGGCATCCACGTCCACGAAGCCAACCTCGCCCTTGCCGCGCGCTGCCTGCCCGACCGCCTGTGCCTGGTGACCGACGCGATGAAGACGCTCGCCACCGACATCGACGCGTTGGAGATCTACGGCCGCCCGATCCGGCGCGAGGGCGGGCGGCTGGTCGGCCCCGACGGGCAGCTTGCCGGCGCGCACCTTGCGATGGACGAGGCGGTGGGCCGCATGGCCGGGATCGCGGGTGCCCGCGCGGCGCTTGACATGGCGGCGCGGAACCCTGCCGCGTGCATCGGGCTTGGCCCGTGGGACATCCGCGAAGGCGCGGCGACGCCGCTGGTGCTGCTGGACCACGACCTGCGCGCGCAGGAGGTGATCGGGGGCTGACCCGCAGGGGCGTGCCGGACCATGGCTGCGGCCTGGACGTGCGGGGCCGGTGCGGGTCACGGGTGCGTCAGGGGTCGGGCGGCACCGTCCCGGCCGCAGGCCATGCCGGTCCACGCCGTCCGCCCGGCGGAAAGACGCGGCGCGTCGCCGGTCCGCTGGCCAATCCGGGCGCATTCGGTTACTCGGGTGACGTTCCGCGCGCGCCTGTCCGAAAGGGCGCGTCGGCGGTTAACCGGCTGCGGCGGGGCAGAAGGACGAAGGGATGCGGCTCGACATCCACAATTCGACCGTGCCCGCCCTGTGCCAGGCCTGCGAGGCGCGGCACGGGGGGATCTGCGGCGCGCTTGAACCGACGCAGCTTCAGCAACTCGGCCGGCAGACCGCACGGCGCGAGGTGCCGCCGGGAACCCAGCTGATCGCCGCCGGCGTGCCGGCCGACGGCTATGCCAACATCCTGAGCGGCGTCGTGAAGCTCATCAAGCTGATGCCGGACGGGCGCCAGCAGATCGTGGGGCTGCAGTTCGCCCCGGATTTCCTGGGCCGCCCCTTCGCCGAAAGCAGCGACGTCGGGGCCGAGGCGGCCAGCACCGTGCGGCTGTGCACCTTCTCGCGGTCCGCGCTGGAACAGATGGTGCGGCAGGCGCCCGCGCTGGAACACCGGCTGCACCGGCAGGCGCTGCGCGAGCTTGACGACGCCCGCGACTGGATGATGACGCTGGGCCAGAAGTCGGCGTCCGAGAAGGTGGCGTCGTTCCTGCTTCTGCTGGCGGCCCATGTCGATCCGCTGACCGGCGGCTATTCGGCGACGTTCGACATCGTGCTGCGGCGCGCGGACATCGCCGATTTCCTCGGCCTGACCATCGAGACGGTCAGCCGCAGCCTGTCGCGCCTGCGCAGGGACGGCACCATCACCATCGAGCGGAGCCGGACGGTCACCATCCTCGACATCGACGCGCTCGAGGCCGCGGCGGGCCGCTGACGCCGGGGGCCGCTGACCGGGGGCCGCTGGCGCCGGGGCCGCTAACTGGGGCCGCGCGCCGCGACAAGCCGCCGCGTCCCCTGCACGACTTCCCGCGCGAATCGTTGATCCAGATCAAACTGCGGCCCACGCCCGCATGCCATCTCTCGCCCCTGCCACCGGCCGTCGCGGCCGTGGGAACAAAGACGCAGGATCAGGCGAGTGTCCGTCACCGCAACCACAACAGGCGCGCCCTCCGCCGCTCCCTTCTCTCCGCTCGATCGCGCCCAGGCGCTTGCCAGCGTCCGGGCATCGGCCGACGGGCGAGAGGGGGTCGTACTGTCGGTGCCGGGCATCAAGTGCGGCGGCTGCGTCTCGAAGATCGAGCGGGCGCTGAACGCGCGCGACGACGTCGCCTCGGCCCGCGTCAACCTGACGCTGCGGCAGGCGAGCGTGACCTTCGCCGCGCCCGGCACCGATCCGCTGCCGCTGATCGAGGAACTCGCGTCGCTGGGCTTCCCGGCGGTCCCCGCCGACATCGGCGCCGGGCATGATGCGGACGACGACCCGACCGGGGGCAGGCTTCTTCGCGCGATGGCGGTGGCCGGGTTCGGGGCCATGAACATCATGCTCTATTCCGTGGGCGTCTGGTCGGGTGCCGGGGAAGCCACGCGGTCGACGTTCCACGTCGTCTCGGCGCTGATCGGCCTGCCCGTCGTCGCCTATTCCGGGCAGCCGTTCTTCCAGTCGGCCATCGCCGCGCTGCGGGCGGGGCGCACGAACATGGACGTGCCGATCTCGATCGGGGTGCTGCTGGCGGCGGCGCTGAGCCTGGGCGAGACGCTGCGCGGCGGCGAGCATGTCTTCTTCGACGCCGCCGTGTCGCTTCTGCTGTTCCTCCTCGCCGGGCGCTATCTCGACCACCTGATGCGCGAACGGGCGCGAAGCGCGGTCACGGGCCTTGCCCGGCTGTCGCCGCAGGGCGCGATGGTGCGCGGCGATGACGGCGCGCTGACCTACGTCGCGCTTCGGGACGTCGCGCCGGGCGCGATCCTGTCCATCGCGCCGGACGAACGGGTCCCGGTCGACGCCGAGATCGTCGAGGGCGCGACCGATCTCGACCGCAGCCTCGTCACGGGCGAGGCGGTGCCGGTCGCGGCCGGTCCCGGCGACACGCTCGAGGCGGGGACGCTGAACCTCACCGGAACGATCGCCGCGCGCGCCCTGCGGACGGCGGACGCGTCGTTCCTGTCGCAGATGATCCGCATGCAGGGCGCGGCCGAAACAGGACGCGGCCACTACGTGCGCGTCGCCGACCGCGCCGCGCGGCTTTATGCGCCAGTCGTGCACACGCTGGCGCTGGCGACCTTCGCGGGCTGGATGGCGGCGACGGGCGGCGACTGGCAGCGCTCGGCCTTCGTCGCGATCAGCGTGCTCATCATCACCTGCCCCTGCGCGCTGGGGCTCGCCGTGCCGGTCGCGCATGTCGTGGCGGCCGGGCGGCTGATGCGGATGGGCGTCCTGATGAAGGACGGCGCCGCGCTGGAGCGGCTGGCCGAGATCGACCGCGCCGTCTTCGACAAGACTGGCACGCTGACGACCGGCGTGCCCGCGGTCGGCGCCGTGCCGGACGATCCCGCGACCCGCGCCGCCGCGCTCGCGCTGGCGCTGCAGTCGCCGCACCCGGCGGCCCGCGCGATCGCGGCGCGGCTTCCCGGCCCGCCCGCGCCGGTCGAGGACGCGGTGGACCTGCCCGGCTTCGGGATCGAGGGCGTGGTGGACGGCCGCCGCGCGCGGATGGGGCGCGCGGACTGGGTCGGCGGCATCGCGGAGGTGCCGCCGGGCACCGCCAGCCCCGCCTTCGCCTTCCAGGGCGGGCGGGCGCTGTCCTTCGACCTCATCGAGACGCTGCGGCCCGGCGCCGGCGAGGCGGTCGCCGCCTTCGGGGCCGCTGGCATCCCCGTGGCCATGCTGTCGGGCGACATCGCCGCCCGCGCCGACCGGGTCGCCCGCGCCCTGGGGATCGCGGATGTCCTGCACGGCGCGACTCCGGCCGAGAAGATCGCGGTGCTGGAGACCATGCGCGCGGGCGGGCAGCGCCCGCTGATGGTGGGCGACGGCCTCAACGACGTGGCGGCGCTGGCCGCGGCGCACGTGTCCATGGCGCCCGCCAGCGCGTCGGATGCAAGCCGGACGGCGGCCGACTTCATCTTCCTGCGCGAGCGGCTGGACGCCGTGCCCGCGGCGTGGCGCGTGGCCCGCGACACCGCGCGGATCGTGCGCCAGAACCTCGCGCTTGCCGTGATCTACAACGCCATCGCGATCCCGCTGGCGGTGGCGGGCTGGGTCACGCCGCTGATCGCCGCGCTGGCGATGTCGGGGTCGTCGATCCTCGTCACCCTGAACGCCCTGCGCCTGAACCGCGCGGGCGCGCCGGCCCGCAAGCGGGCGCCGCGCCCGGAACCGGCGGAGGTCGCCGCATGACGACCCTCGTCTTTCTCATCCCCGTGACGCTCGGCATGGGGGCGGCGGGTCTCGCCGCCTTCTTCTGGAGCCTGCGGAACGGCCAGTACGACGACCTGACCGGCGACGCCGAGCGCATCCTGTTCGACGAGGACCGGCCGCGCCTGCCGAAGGGCGCGCCGTCCCCCGCCACAACCACCACCAAGGAGCCCACGCCATGATGTCGAAGCTGACGGTGCAGGAACGCACCGGCGCAATGATGATCTCCGCCCTCGTCGGGCTGTCCGGCCTGCTGATGGCGGCGGCCGGGCACAATGACGCGATGGGGGCCCACGGCTGGATCGTCATGGCCTTCGCGGCGGTCATGTTCTTCATCGTCGCCGGCAAGCTCGACATGCCCGAGCCGGCCGAGGACCGCGCCGCGTCCTACTATGACGACCCGACCCGCGTGGGCATCGTCATCGCGCTGGTCTGGGCCGTCGTAGGCATGTTCATGGGCGTCTGGGTCGCGGCGCAGCTCGCCTGGCCGGACCTGCGCTTCGACGCGGCCTGGTCGAGCTTCGGGCGCCTGCGCCCGGTCCACACGTCGGGCGTGATCTTCGGCTTCGGCGGCAACGCCCTGATCGCCACGTCCTTCCACATCATGCAGCGCACCAGCCGGGCGCGGATGCCCAACCAGGTCCTGCCGTGGTTCGTGCTGATGGGCTACAACCTGTTCTGCATCGTGGCCGCGAGCGGCTATGTGATGGGCGTCACCCAGTCCAAGGAATACGCCGAGCCGGAATGGTACGCCGACCTGTGGCTGGTGGTCGTCTGGGTCGCGTACTTCGTCCTCTACATCCGCACGCTGGCCCGCCGGAACGAGCCGCACATCTACGTGGCGAACTGGTACTATCTCGCCTTCATCCTCGTGGTGGCGGTGCTGCACATCGTCAACAACCTGGCAGTGCCCGCATCCTTCATGGGCGCGAAAAGCTATTCGGCCTTCGCGGGCGTCCAGGACGCGATGACGCAGTGGTGGTACGGCCACAACGCGGTCGCGTTCTTCCTGACCTCGGGCTTCCTCGGGATGCTCTACTACTTCCTGCCCAAGCGGGCGGAGCGGCCGATCTATTCCTACCGGCTGTCGATCCTGTCCTTCTGGGGGATCGTGTTCTTCTACATCTGGGCGGGCTCGCACCACCTGCACTACACCGCGCTGCCCCACTGGGTGCAGACACTGGGGATGACCTTCTCCGTCATGCTGCTGGTGCCGTCCTGGGCGTCGGCGGGGAACGCGCTGATGACGCTGAACGGCGCCTGGCACAAGGTCCGCGACGACGCCACGCTGCGCTTCATGATGGTGGCGGCGGTGTTCTACGGCCTCTCGACGTTCGAGGGATCGTTCATGGCGATCCGCCCCGTGAACGGGCTGTCGCACTACACCGACTGGACCGTCGGCCACGTCCACGCGGGCGCGATGGGGTGGGTCGCGCTGATCTCGTTCGGGTCGATCTACGCGCTGGCCCCGGTCCTGTGGCGGCGCGAGACGATGTATTCCTGGAAGGCGGTCGAATGGCACTTCTGGTTGGCCCTTGCCGGGACCGTCATCTACGTCTTCGCGATGTGGAACAGCGGCATCACCCAGGGGCTGATGTGGCGCACCTACACGGAATCCGGGACGCTCAGCTATTCCTTCGTCGACACGCTGGTGGCGATGCACCCGTACTACGTCGCTCGGGCGTTCGGGGGCCTTCTGTTCCTCATCGGCGCCGCGATCGGGTTCTGGAACGTCATCATGACGATCCGGCACGTGCCGCGCCGGGTGCCCGAACTCGACTATCCGACCTCCTCCGAAGCACTGGAGCCGGCCGTGCCGGCCGCGGAATGACGCCATGATGAGACTGATCCGAATCCTGCTCAGGCCGTTCTCGAAATTCTTCGAGTTCCATGCCCGCACCCACTACCGGGCCGAGCGCCATTCGATGGCGCTGACCATCGGCATCATCATCGCGGCCGGCGTCGGCGGCTTCGTCGAGATCGCGCCGCTGTTCACCATCGACGAGACGGTCGAGGCGGACCCGCACATGCGCGTCTACACCCCGCTCGAACAGGCGGGCCGCGACATCTACATCCGCGAGGGCTGCTATGCCTGCCACAGCCAGATGATCCGCACGCTGCGCGACGAGGTCGAGCGCTACGGCCCGTATTCGCTGGCGGTGGAATCGAAGTACGACCATCCCATGCTGTGGGGGTCCAAGCGCACCGGACCGGACCTCGCGCGGCTGGGCGACAAGTATTCCGACGACTGGCAGGTCCGCCACCTCGTGAACCCGCGCGACCTGGTGCCCGAGTCGGTGATGCCGCAATACGCGTTCCTGCTGGACCGGAGGCTTGAAACCGACAGCCTGCCCGGCCGGCTCGCCGCGCTGCGCGCCGTCGGCGTGCCCTATACCGACGAGATGATCGCAAGCGCGAGCGCGGACGCCGCGGGACAGGCCAATCCCCTGACCTCGGCCGCCGACGGCGTGACCGAGCGGTATGGCGACGCGACCGCCGTGCGGACCTTCGACGGGCGGCCCGACCGCGTCACCGAAATGGACGCGCTGGTCGCGTATCTTCAGATCCTGGGCAAGCTCACCGACCTGCCCGCGCAGATTCAACCCGTGGCCGAGGAGTAGCGAAATGGAGCTGTCGCACGAATGGTTCGTGGCGCTGGCGAAGTCCTTCGGGCTTTTCTGGCTGATCGGGTTGTCGATCGGGATCACGCTCTACGCCTTCTGGCCGTCGCTCGGCGGACGGTTCAGGAAGGCCGCCGACAGCATCCTCGACGACGAGGACGGCCCGGCGCCGGCACGCAAGGCGGAGGACGCGTCATGGCGGTGAGAAAGCGCGACCCGCTGACGGGGCACGAGACGACCGGCCACGAATGGGACGGCATCACCGAGCTGAACACGCGGGTGCCGCGCTCGATCTGGTTCTTCGTGTTCGTCACCCACCTGTGGGCGCTGATCCTGTGGTTCCTGCTGCCGACCTGGCCGCTGATCACGACCTACACCAAGGGCATCCTGGGCATCGACCAGCGCGACGAGGTGCAGGAAAGCATCGTCGTGGCGAACGCCGCCCGCGCCGACTGGACCGACCGCGTCGATGCCCTGCCGGTCGCGGACATCCTCGGGGACGGCGAACTGATGGCGCGCGTGACCAACACCGCCCACCAGCTGTTCGGCGACAACTGCGCCGGGTGCCACGGCACCGCGGCGACCGGCGGCCCGGGCTTCCCGAGCCTCGCCGACGACGACTGGCTCTGGGGCGGCGATCCCGACACGATGATGGAAACGCTGCGCGTGGGCGTGAACGCGGGCCATCCCGACACGCGCGTGTCGCAGATGCTGGCCTTCGGCCGCGACGGCATCCTGGGGCGCGAGGAGATCCGCACGGTCGTGGACTATGTCCGTTCGCTCTCGGGCGCCGCGATCCCCGCGGAACGGGCCGCCGCCGGGGCCGAGATCTACGCGGCGAACTGCGCGAGCTGCCACGGCGAGGACGGGCGCGGCAGCACCGAGCTCGGCGCGCCGAACCTGACCGACGACATCTGGATCTACGGCGGCGACGCGGCGTCGCTCTTCACCACCGTTCACGACGGCCGGCAGGGGTGGATGCCCACCTGGGAAGGGCGCCTGACCGAGACCGAGCGCAAGATCCTGACCGTCTATCTTCAGGACATCCAGCGAAAGGCGACGCAATGACCGCCCTGCCCCGCCCGCGCTTCTGGACCGGCCCGCGCCTGTTCGCCGCCGCAGCGACGGCCCTGGTCCTCGCGATCTTCGCCGGCGCGAACGCGCACCTGATCGCCGTGTCCTTCGCATCCAGACCCGACTGCGTCCTGCAACCTGCCACGAAAGGCGCCGCGGCCCATCGCGCGGCGAGCCCGTCATGCTGAGCGACCGCACGTACGAACCCGACGCCCCGCCGCCGCCCGACAACCCTTACGCGGCCGGCGCGATCCCGAAGGTCGTCCCGGCGCTGCCGCGCGAGAACCCGCGCGCCCGCGCCCTTCCCTGGCGCACTGCCTTCCACTGGCTGCGCGCCGGCTGGTCCGACACCTGGACGAACCCGGTCCCCAGCCTGGCCTACGGCCTGGCGGTGTCGCTGATCTCGATCGGGGTGGTCTGGGCGCTTCTCAGGTACGGCTACGACTACACCCTGTTCCCCGCCCTGGCCGGGTTCATGGTGATCGGCCCGCTGGTCGCCAACGGCCTTTACGAGAAAAGCCGCAGGCTGGAACTCGGCCAGCGCACGACCTTCACGCGGATGATCTTCCTCATGCCGCGGTCGGGCTACCAGGCGCTCTTCATGGGCGTGCTGCTGCTGGGGCTGTTCCTCCTGTGGATGCGCTCGGCCGTGCTGATCTGGGCGCTGTTCTTCGGGATCGTGCCGTTCCCCGGCGCCGACGAGATCGTGCCGATGCTGCTGTTCACGCCCACGGGCTGGGCGCTGCTGCTGGTGGGCGGGTCGGTCGGCGCGCTGTTCGCGGCGTTTTCCTTCGCGATCAGCGTGTTCGCCGTGCCGATGCTGCTGACGGAACGGACTGACGCGCTGTCGGCCCTGGGCATCAGCATGGCGATGGTGTGGAACAACCTGACCGTCATGCTGGCCTGGGGCGCGATCGTGCTGGCGCTGTTCCTGATCTCGATCGCGACCGGGTTCCTGGGCTTCGTCATCGTGTTCCCGGTGCTCGGCCACGCGACATGGCACGCCTATCGCGCGATCCGCGGCGAGGACCAGCAGGGCGGCGAGGCCGAGCGGATGTTCATCCGCCCGGCCTGACAATGCGGGGCCAGCTGACAACGCGGGGGCCCGGCCGGCCGGACCCCACGCCATCACAGCCGATAGGCGTCCCGGGCGAGATCAGCAGCCAGAAGCGGCGCCACCTCATGCGCCTCGTCCTCGTCCAGGCGGTGGCTCGTCACCAGCTCCGCAAGGAAGCCGCAATCGACCCGGCGGCTGACGTCATGGCGGGCGGGGATCGAACACAGCGCGCGGGTATCGTCGTTGAAGCCCGCCGTGTTCATGAACCCGGCCGTTTCGGTGACCGCCTGGCGGTAACGTCGGATGCCCTCGAAACTGTCGTGGAACCACCAGGGCGGGCCGAGACGCAGGCTGGGATAGACCCCTGCCAGCGGCGCCAACTCGCGGGCGTAGGTGCTTTCGTCGAGGGTGAACAGGATCAGCGTCAGCCGCGGGTCCATGCCGACCGCGTTCAGGAGCGGCCGCAGCGCCTCGGTGAAGCTGACCGGAAGGGGGATGTCGAAGCCGCGGTCGCGGCCGTAGGCGCGGAACACGGCGTCATTGTGACTGCGCGACGACCCGGCGTGAAGCTGCATCACCATCCCGTCCTCGGCCGACATGCGGGCGAGTTCTGTCAGCATCTGCGCGCGGAACAACTCGGCGTCGCCCGCCCCCGCTCGGCCGGCGCGCACGCGGCCGTAGAGCGCCGTCGCCTCTGCCTCGCCCAGATCCGCAGTGCGCGGGGTCGGATGCCCGTGGTCGGTCGCGGTCGCGCCCATCGAGCGGAAGAAGGCGCGCCGCTTCTGATGCGCCTCGAGATAGCCGTGCCAGCCGCCCGTGTCGCAGCCGGTCATCTCGCCCAGTCGGTCAAGATTGTCGCGGAACCCCAGGAAATCCGGGTCGACGATGGAGTCTGGCCGATAGGTGGGAACCACCCTGCCTGTCCAACCCGAATCCCGAGCCATCGCGTGCCAACGCAGATCGTCCAGCGCGCCGTCCGTGGTCGCGATCACCTCGATCCCGAAGCGTTCATACAGCGCCCGCGGACGGTAGCCCGGATCAGCCAACTTCTCGGCGATCGCGTCGTATTGCGCGTCGGCGTTCGCCGCGGTCAGCCGTTCGCGCAGCCCGAACACCTCGGACAGCGCATGGTCGACCCACAGCCGCGATGGCGTGCCGCGGAACAGGTGGTAGTGCGCCGCGAAGCGCCGCCAGATCGCGCGCGGATCGGTCTCGGCGTTCGCGCCGATCCCCAGCGCCTCGAACGGCACGCCCTGGCTGACCAGCATGCGCGTGACGTAGTGGTCGGGAATCACCAGCAGTTCGGCCGCGTTGGCAAAGGGTGTGTTATCGCCCCACCACTGCGGGTCGGTGTGCCCGTGCGGCGACACGATGGGCAGCCGGGCGATGGCGTCGTGAAGCGACCGGGCCACGGCGCGCGTGGCCGGATCGGCCGGGAACAGGCGGTCGGGATGCAGCATCGGCTTACCCCATCATCGCATCGGGCAGGAACATCACGATCTCGGGGAACAGGATCATGATGACGACGACCGCGAGGACGGCGATGAACAGCGGGATGCTTTCGATCGTGTAGTCCTTGTAGCTACATTTCAGGATGCCGCAGACGGTGAACATCGAGACGCCGACCGGCGGCGTCATGCCCCCGAAGGTGACCAGCGTCATCATCACCAGCCCGAAATGGACCGGATCGACTCCGGCCGCCGTGATGACCGGCACGAGGATCGGCGTCAGGAGCATGACGATCACCGTCGCCTCGACCAGCATCCCGAAGACCAGCAGAAAGCCCGAGATCGCGAACAGAAGCGCGGCCTTGCTGCTGAACAGGCCCAGCGTCAGTTCGGCAATGGTCTGGGGCACGCGCTCGAAAGTGATGACGTAGCCGAAGGCGCCAGACAGCAGGATGATCAGCATGATCATGCCGATGTCGCGCACGGACATCCGCAGCGCATCGACGAGGTCCACCCACTTCAGTTCCCGGTAGATGAGCATCCCGACGAAAAGCGCGTAGGCGACGGCGAAGGCGCCGGCCTCGGACGGGGTGAAGATGCCGAAGCGGATGCCCACGATCAGCCAGATGGGAAACAGGATAGCCCAGAAGCTCGCCTTAAAGGAGGTCCAGACCTCGGCCAGCGTGGGCAGGCGGTCGTTGATCGCCTGGTAGTCGCGCCGGCGCGACACCCAAGCAGTGGCGATCATCAGGGCGATGGTCAGCAGGATGCCGGGGACGATGCCGGCGATGAACAGCCTGCCGATCGAGACCTCGCCCAGGAAGCCGTAGAGGATCAGCCCCAGGCTGGGCGGGATAGTCGCGGTTATGAGGCCGCCGATCGACAGCACCGCGCCGGTGAAGCCGGGGGAATAACCCTGCCTGATCATCGGTTGGCCGAGGATGCGAGACTGCATCGCGGCGTCGGCCACCGCCGAGCCCGATATCCCGCCCATCAGCGCCGATAGCAGGATGCTGGTCTGGGCGATGCCGCCGCGCATCCAGCCCGCGAGCGTCGCGGCAAGGCTCAGCATCCGCGGCGTGATCCCCGATCCGTTCATCAGATGCCCCACCAGGATGAACAGCGGAACCGCCAGCAGCGGGAACGACTGGCTCGACGCGACAATCCGCTGCGCGGCGGTCACGTCGGGGACGATCGTGCCCGGCAGCAGGAAATAGACAACGCTCGAGATCCCGATGGCGAAGGCGACGGGCATGCCCACCGCCATCAGCCCGAGACCGAGCACGAGGATGATTGCGGAAATCACAGCGGATACTCCTGATCGGCGACTTCTGGTGCGATGGAGAAGAGCAGGCCTAGCCCGAAGAGCCGCCGCAGCAGGGACACGATCATCAGGACGCAACCCACTGGCAGCGCCAGCGTGACCCAGCCGTAGGACAGGCCCGACACCCCCATCTCGCGCGCCCAGTTCGAGCCGGCCAGAACCCCGCCGATCCAGCCCAGATACGCGAGGAACGCCAGCATCATGGACACCAGTACCAGATGCAGCACCCGCCGCGCCGCCGGCGAGAGCGCGTCAGGCAGCGCCGTGATGCGGATGTGATCGCCCCGCTGCATCACCAGCGCGGCGCCCAGGACCACGGTCCAGATCAGCAGGAGTTGTGCAATCTCGGGGGCCTCGGCGACCGGATGCCCGATCGCGCGCATGAGAGCCCCGACGAAAACGGCCAGCACGGTGCCTGCCAAGAACAGGATTGCCAGGATCTCGAGGATCCGGTCATAGATCTTCCACATCACCGCCTCGTTCTTGAAGACGGGCGGTGCGCGGCAGCCGCGCACCGCCCGGGGGGGGGTCATCAGGGCCTGGACGCCTCGATCGCTGGGCGAAGCGCCTCGCGCGCCTCGGCGAGGCCCAGTTCCGCGTAGACGGGCTCGGTCAGGGCCTTGAACGCCTCGCGGTCGATCTCGGTTACGGTGACGCCCGCGGCCTTCATCTCCTCCAGCACCTCGGCCCCGCGCGCCACGGTCGCGGTCGACGCCTCGTCCCCGGCCCGCGCCAGTTCCTCGACAACGATCGCCCGCTGGTCCTCGGGCAGCGACTTGAACCAACTTTCCGACGTCGCAAGCCCGGTTACCAGCTCGACATGCCCCGTCAGAGCGAGGTTCTTGGTCACCTCGTGCAGCTTGATCCCGTAGGCGCCGGTCAGCTGCGCCTCTGCCCCGTCGATCGCGCCCAGCTGCAAAGCCGAATAGACTTCGGACCACGGCATCGGCACCGCGGTCGCGCCCATCGCGTTCACCGTGGCGATCCAGCCGGGGGCGTCGATCGTGCGTACGCGGACATTTGCCAGGTTCTCCGGCCCGGTCACGGGTCCGGTGGTGAACATCTGCCGGGTGCCCTGGAACCAGTTGTAGTTCAGAAGGCGGATGCCCGACGATTGCGCCAAATCCTCGACCCACTGCTTGTAAGGCTCGGATTCCGCGATGGCCGCGTACTGCCGGTAATCGTCCACCAGGTAGGGCGCCGAGAGGATCCCCAGTTCCTTCTTGAAGCTGGCGAGGCGGCCGGCGTCCACCAGAACCGCGATGGCTGCGCCGTTGCGGATCTGTTCCAGAACGTCGTTGTCCGAACCCAGCTGGGAGGACGGATAGACGGTCACGTCGATCTCGCCGCCGGTGCGTTCCTCGATCCGGGTCGCGGCGGCCTCCATCGCGATGACCAGCGGGTCCTGCGCCACCTGCGACGATGACAGCGCAAGCTTGACCTGCGCGATGGCGCCGGTCGAAGCCGTGGCAAGCAACGCCGCGGCGAGGCTCAGTGTCTTGACGTTCAGCATGGATCTCCTCCTTCGTTTTGTTGTGGACCGGCCATCTCCCACAGGCCGGTGCGTGCGCCTTCGGTCACGAAGAGCACGACATGATAAAGCAGCCGCGTCAGCGCCATGGGCTGCAGCACCCGGCCGGACAGGTCGAGCTGGTTGCAGGCGAGCGAATCCGCGGTGAAGTACCTGCTTGCGATCAGCGACATGAGGTCATGCGCCCGTTCGGCGGCATAGGCGTCTCGCGCCTCGTGAAGCACGGCGAAGGCCTTGCCCGCCTCGGTCTGCGGCCACAGCAGGAAAGTCGGGACGGCGCGCCGGTCCGCCAGATCGAACGCGTCGAACGCGGCGCCGCGCATCGGCCCCTCGTGGCAGAACCCGTGCCGCAGGGCGAAGTCCATCATCCTGTCGGCGGACACCAGCCGGCTGCTGTCGCCCGACAGCCGTGCGTGGCGATAAAGCAGCCAGGCCCACTCGCACTGGTGCCCGATCTCGCGCAGGCTGCCTGCGGGGCCAGCGACAGGCGAGAGGTCGGGCGCGCGGAACTCCGCGACGGTCCCGGTCGGGGCGTCCAGGAAATGCCGCAGCCCCAGGTCGGCCAGTTCAGCCGCGCGGAGCAGCCAGCGCGGGTCGCCGGTCATCTCGTGAGCCTGCAGCGCGGCTTCGAACATGTGCATGTGCGGGTTCTGCGCGCGCATCGGCGCATCGGCTGCCGCGGGATCGCGCACCGCGTCATCTTCCAGCAGCAGCCCGGTCACCGGGTCGGTCAGCCGAAACTGAACGGTCCCCCACGCGGCATCGAGCCGGGCGTGGACATCCGCCCGCCCGGTCAGCCGGGCATACGTGGCGAGCGCCAGCACCACGAACGACATGTCATAGCTGCGCGTGACCCGATCTTCAGGATTGCCGGTGGGACGTCCCTCGCGCGTGACTGCACGGACATACCCGCCGTTCACGGGATCATGCAGGGCGGCTGCCATGAAGTCGTGCGCGTGCTCCGCGGCATCCACGAACTCCGAGCGGTGCGTGACCAATGCCAGATGCGCAAGCGTGAACAATGCCCGGGCCTGTGCCAGCGTGGTCTTGGGCGCCTCAGCCAGGGGAATGCCCTCGCTGTCGAGCGCATCGAAGAAGCCGCCCTGCCGCGCATCCGCCGCGCGCCCGATCCAGCGGGGCATCAGGTCGTGGACGAAGGCGGCTGGCCATGCCGACGCGGCAACCCCCATGTCCTGCGCCCGCACGTCCACCTCTCAGCCCTCGGCCCTGTCGCGGTCGTCGAGCGTCCGCGCGGTCCCGCCACGGGACAAGCGAACCCCCGGCACCATGCCTGGAACGATCCGACGTCGGCCCGGCCAAGACAGCTGCAAGCCATGGCCCGCACCCCGCTCGAAAATCTGCATCGACTGCGCCATGACGTGAATCTCCCTCCGGAATATGGCTACGTGTCTTCTTCCATACTAGTCAATAATTATCTGGGAAGACGTATTGTTTTGATCAGCCCGCATGATGGCGCACATAAAGCACCATGCTTAACATCCGCTCCCCGGACACCATCTCAGCCTTTACTCCCATACAAGTATGTGGTTGAACCGACGCGGGGAGAGGGCATCATGACGGCTTCGATCAGCATCGACTTCGCGCAGGCGACCGCACCGCAGGTTTATGACTGGCTGCGGGCCGCGATCCTGAGCTGCGAGCTGCCGCCCGGTGCGAGGCTTAGTGAAACCGAGATCGGCAACCGCATAGGCGTTAGCCGCCAACCCGTGCGCGAAGCTTTCATTCGGCTGGCAAGCGAAGGGCTGGCAGAGGTCAGGCCGCAGCGCGGCACCTATGTCAGTGGCATCTCGACTTCGGCCGTTCTATCGGCGCGGCTGATTCGCGAGGCGGTCGAAAGCGACCTAGTCCGCATGCTCGCCCCGCTTGCCGACGACGCCCTGCTGCAAAGGCTCGACGCCGAGATCGACCAACAGCGGACAGCTATCGACCGGCACGACGTTCCGACCTTCGTGACGCTCGACGACCGTTTCCACCGCCTGCTCGCCGAATTGGCCGGGCACGAGGCGGTCTGGCTGGTGCTCGACGGCCTCAAGTCGCAGATGAACCGCGTGCGCCACATCACTGCCCGCACGTTCGACATCAGCAGACTGATCGGGCAGCACGAGGCGATCATCGCCGGTCTTCGCGCGCACGATCCCGCGCAGGCCGAACAGGCGATGCGCCTGCACCTGCGCGAACTGCTCAACGACCTGCCCGAGATCGAGCGCAGCCGACCCGAAATTTTCCTGCCCTAGTCCCCATCAATCGGAGGAGGAAACCGATGCTCAAGATGAACCGCCGCCAATTTGCCGTGCTTGCAGGGGCCGCCGTGCTGACCGCGCCTTCCATCAACAAGGCCCATGCTGCCGAGGTGACGCTGAAGCTCGGGCATCTCGCGAACGAACAGAACAGTTGGCACAAGGCCTCGCTGAAGTTCGCCGAAGACGTCGCGGCCCTGACCCAGGGACGTGTCGAGGTCCAGGTCTTCCCGAACGACTCGCTGGGACGCGAGATGGACCTGATCAACGGAATGCAGCTCGGCACTGTCGAGATGACGATCACCGGCGAGAGCCTGCAAAACTGGGCACCGATGGCCGCGTTGCTGGCGCTGCCCTACGCCTACAAGTCGCTCGAGCAGATGGACGCGGTCGCGAGCGGCGACATCGGCAAGCAGATCGAGGCGCAGATTCTCGAGCGTGCCCAGATCCGCCCGCTCGCCTACTTCGCGCGCGGCCCGCGCAACCTGACGGCCAACCGGGCGATCACCACCCCGGCCGAACTGAACCGGCTGCGGCTGCGGGTGCCCAACGTGCCGCTGTTCGTGGACACCTGGACGGCCCTTGGCGCGCAGCCGACGCCGATGGCCTTCTCCGAGGTGTTCACCTCGCTGCAGAACGGCACCATCGAAGGGCAGGAAAACCCGCTGGCGCTGATCCAGTCCGCCTCGCTGAACGAGGTGCAGAGCCATGTGAACCGGACCGAGCATGTGCGGTCCTGGATCTACCTGACCATCGCCGAGCAGGTTTGGCAGCGCCTTTCCGAAGAGGATCGCGGCCATGTCCAGGAGGCTGCCCGGCGCGCGCAGGAAATCGAGCGCCAGCAGTTCCTGCAGGACGAGGATGCCATCCGCGTCGACCTGGAAACCAAGGGCATGACCTTCGTCGATGTGGACCAGCAGGCCTTCGCCGACGGCTCGCGAGAGGCGGTGATCGACAGTGTCGATCCGGAGCTGCGACCGATCGTCGAAGGCCTGTTCAGCAACTGACCGAACGCACCGCGGCGCGCTCGGTGCGCGCTGCGGCCGCCGACCTGGGGAGGGAACGAAACGCATGACAAGCCTGGCATCGTTGCAGCGGGGCCTTGCCGCGATCTGCCGCGTCGCGATCGGAAGCGCGTTCTTCGCCCTGATCGTAGTGGTCAGCCTGCAGATTTTCACCCGAACCTTCGTCCTGCCGTCGCCCGTCTGGACCGAGGAACTGTCGCGCTACCTGTTGCTTTACATGGTGGCCTTCGGCGCCGGCCTGTCGCTGACGACGGGCGAACTGGTCAACGTGGACCTGTTACAGGAATCCCTGTCTGACAGCCGGGCGTGGTGGATGCGCCTGGTTGCGGCGGTCTGCACAGCCGCGATGGGGGCGGTGATGATCCTGCCCGCATGGAAGTTCACCGTGATCGGCGCAATGCAGCGCTCGCCCGGCCTGCGCTGGCCGATGAACATTGTCCACGCCTCGATCCTGGTGCTGTCGGTCCTTCTTTTCCTGTTCGCCCTGCTGCGCGTCATCGGGATGATCGCCGGCACCGATGACGGGCGCCCTGCCCCGGCCGAGGAAGCCTGATCGCATGGATCTCATTTTTCTTCTCGCCACGTTCGTCGTGACGCTGGCGCTCGGCGTCCCGGTCGCCGTCTGCCTAGGCCTGTCGTCGCTGGCCTACATCCTGTCCGCCGGCCTGCCGGTCGTCATCATCCCGCAGCGGATGTTCGCGGGAATGGACGTCTTCGTGCTGCTGTGCATCCCCGGCTTCATCCTCGCCGGCAACCTGATGAACTTCGGCGGCATCACCGAGCGCATCATCCGCCTGGCCAACGCGCTTGTGGGCTGGATGCGTGGCGGCCTTGCCATGGCGAACGTTGCGGATTCGATGATGTTCGGCGGCGTGTCAGGAACGGCCGTGGCCGACGTCGCGGCGACCGGCAGCGTGATGATCCCCGGCATGAAGCGGTCGGGCTATCCCGGCGACTTCGCCGCGGCGATCACCGCCGCCTCGTCAACCGTGGGGCCGATGATTCCGCCCAGCGTGCCGATGATCATCGTGGGCGCGCTGTCGGGCATCTCGGTCGGCAAGCTTTTCCTTGCGGGCGCGGTGCCGGGCGTCCTGATGGGACTTGCCATGGCGATCACCTGCTACATCATCGCCCTGCGCCGGAACTATCCGCGGCAGGAATGGAAGGGCATCGGCGAGTTGATCGCAGCCTTCCTGTCGGCCTTCTGGGCGCTGGCCATGACCGGACTCATCATCGGCGGGCTGCTGACCGGCATCGCCACCCCGACCGAGACCGCGATCGTCGCCTGCCTCTACGCCTTCATCGTCGGCGCCTTCATCTATCGGGAGCTGCCCGTCCGGGCCGTCCCGCGCATCATCGTGAACAGCGCCGTCAGCTCGGCCGGCATCCTCGCGCTGGTCGGCTTTGCCAACGTCTTCGGGTCGATCCTCGCCTCGGAGCGGATCCCCCAGATGCTGGTCAGCGGCGTCCTGTCGCTCAGCGACAACCCAATCGTCGTGATCCTGCTGATCAACCTGCTGCTGCTGGTCGTTGGCATGTTCATGGAAACCATCGCCGCCCTCATCATCCTGTTCGTGCCGCTGCTGGGCCTGGCCACCAGCGTGGGCATCGACCCGCTACACTTCGCGACCTTCGCGGTGCTGAACCTGATGATTGGCCTGACCACGCCGCCCATCGGGGTCTGCCTGTTCGTGGCCTGCAACATCGCCCGCGAGCCCCTGGCAAAGGTGGTGGTCGCGGTCATCCCGTTCCTGATCTCAAACCTGATCGTGCTGCTGCTGGTGTCCTACTACCCGCCCTTCGCGACCTGGCTGCCGAACACGCTGATGGGAAACTGAGATGAGTTACGATATCGCCTGCCGCCTGCACGCCGCCCGCGACCTGCGCGTCGAGCCGCTGGCCGACCCCGATGCCGATTCCGCCGCGGGCGCGGCACTGATCCGCATCGCGCGGGGCGGGATCTGCGGGTCGGACCTGCACTACTACCAGGACGGCGGCTTCGGCCCGGTCCGGGTGCGCGAGCCGATCATCCTCGGCCACGAGGCGGCGGGAATCGTCGAGGCGGCGCCCGAGGGCTCGGGCCTCGCGCCGGGGCAGCTGGTGGCGCTGTCGCCCTCGCGTCCGTGCGGGACTTGCGAATACTGCCGCGCGGGGCTGGAACGGCACTGCCTGTCCATGCGCTTCAACGGGTCAGCCATGCGGCTGCCGCACGAGGACGGGTTCTTCCGCAGCCGCCTGTATCACCCCGTCGCGCAGTGCATCCCCGTTGCTGCAGGTGCCGGCGCGTCCGATGCGGCGGGGGCCGAGCCGCTCGCGGTCTGCCTGCATGCGCTGGGAAGGGCGCCGGACCTCGCGGGCCGGCGGGTGCTGGTGACTGGGGCCGGGCCGATTGGCGCCATCTGCACCGCGCTCGCACGGCTGCGCGGCGCGACCGAGATCGTGGTGACGGACGTGCAGGACTTCACGCTGGACATCGCCCGCCGCATGGGCGCCGACCGCAGCGTGAACGTGGCCGCAGAGCCCGACGGGCTCGCGGACTACACGGGCGGCAAGGGGCGCATCGACGTGGTGCTGGAATGCTCGGCCAATCCGCACGCCATCGCCCAGGCGATCACCGTCACCCGGCCGCAGGGGACCATCGTCCAGATCGGCGTGGGCGGCATCCTCCCCTTGCCGCTGAACCTGATCGTCGGCAAGGAACTGCATCTCGTCGGAACCCACCGCTTCGACGCGGAATTCGGCGAAGCCGTCCGCATGATCGGCGCGGGCGAGATCGACCTGTCCCCCATGGTGACGCAGGTCCTGCCGGCGGCCGAGGCGCAGCGCGCCTTCGACCTCGCGGGCGACCGGGCAAGGTCGGTCAAGGTGCAACTCGATTTCCGCGCCTGAGCCATGGCCGTGGCCAGAGAGATCGGGGACCCGCGTCGCCAGCACAGGCAACGCGCCCCGCGGATGTCCTGCCAGAACGCCGCCACTGGCGGCCGGGCGGGCGGCACCCGCCGCCGCATCAACGACATCGGGGACCTCTGTCCCGACTGCCTGTGGTCGAGGGACCATGGCAATGCAGCTTGAAGGATAAGGAAAGCTCAATGCGACACACGTGGCGCTGGTTTGGTCCGAAGGATCGGGTGTCGATCGACGACATGCTGCAGGCGGGCGTCCAGGGCGTGGTCACCGCCCTGCACCATGTCCCGACCGGCACGGTCTGGACGCCCGAGGAGATCGAGAAGCGGCAGGGTGAACTTGCGGTGATGCGCGACGGCAGCCCCTCTGGCCTCGGGTGGGAGGTGATCGAAAGCCTTCCGGTCAGCGAGGCGATCAAGACCCAGACCGGCGACTGGCGCGCGCACATTGCAAACTGGATTACCTCGATGCGGAACCTGCGCAAAGCCGGGATCGAGGTGCTGTGCTACAACTTCATGCCGGTCCTCGACTGGACCCGCACCGACCTGGCCTGGCGCCGCCCGAACGGCGCGCGCTGCATGCGCTTCGACTTCATCGACTTCGCGGCCTTCGACGTCCACATCCTGCAGCGCAAGGGCGCGGCCGAGGACTTTCCCGAGGCGGTCCGCGAGGAAGCTGCCCGCCGCTTCGCCGACATGGATGACGCCCGCCGCGAGCAGCTGGCCGGGAACGTGGTCTTCGGCCTGCCCGGCGCGGCCGAGAGCTTCAGCCTTCAGGACGTGCGCAACCTGCTGGAAAGCTACGCGCCGGTGACCGACCAGGTGCTGCGACGGAACTTCAACGACTTCCTCGAACAGGTGGCCCCGGTCGCGCAGGACATCGGGATGCGGCTCTGCTGCCACCCGGACGACCCGCCCTTCGGCCTGCTGGGCCTGCCCCGCGTCATGTCCACCGAATCCGACTACGTCGAGCGCATGGCCGCGGTGGACCTGCCCGCGAACGGCATCACGCTGTGTTCCGGCTCGCTGGGGGCGCGGCCGGACAACGACCTGCCGGGCATGATGGACCGGCTGGGCAGGCGCGTGCATTTCCTGCACCTGCGCAACGTCCGCCGCGACAGCAACGCCATCCGGGGCTCGTTCTTCGAGGACGAGCACCTGGGCGGCCAGACGGACATGGTGGCGCTGGTGGCGGCGATCCTGCGCGAGGAGGGCCGGCGCCGCGATGCCGGACGTGCCGATGCGGTCATCCCCATGCGCCCCGACCACGGGCAGGACATCCTCGACGACATCGGTCGCGGCGGCCAGCCGGGCTACCCGGCGATCGGTCGGCTCAAGGGTTTGGCCGAATTGCGCGGGGTCGAGATGGCGCTGAGCCACGGGGCCATGGCATGAACCCGCGCCTGACCGGCCTTTCCGACCTGCCGCCCGGTGTCGCGCGGCCCGGCTATGAGCCGGCGGCGCACGGCGCGGGCATCGTGCACCTGGGACTCGGCGCCTTCCATCGCGCCCACCAGGCCGTCTTCACGGACGATGCGCTGGCGGCCGAGGGCGGCGACTGGCGCATCATCGGCGCCAACCTGCGCAGCCGCGACATCCCGGATGCGCTGAACGCGCAGGACGGGCTTTACACCGTGCTGGAGCGGTCGGAACAGGACCGCGCCCGCGTCATCGCCGCCCACGCCAGCGCCATCGGCGGCGACGCGGACGCGATCCTGCGCGCGGCCTGCGACCCGGCCATCAAGATCCTGTCGCTGACGGTCTCGGAAAAGGCCTACGGCATCGACCGGGCGGCGATGGACGCCGACGAAGGCCACGCCGCAGTCGCGCACGATCTTTACGACCCGCGGCGACCGCAAGGCGTGCTGGGGATCGTCACCGCGGCGCTTTCGGCCCGGCGGCAGGCGGGGGCAGCACCGTTAACCGTGCTCTGCTGCGACAACCTGCCCGACAATGGCGCGCTTCTGCGCGCGGGCGTGCTGGGCTTCGCCCGCCGCACCGATGCCGACCTTGCCCGCTGGATCGAGGGGGAAGTCGCCTTCCCGGCGACGATGGTGGACCGCATCACCCCCGCCGTGACCGACAAGACGCTGGCCGATGTCGAGGCGCTGACCGGCCACCGCGACCTCGCTTGCATCGAGACCGAGCCCTTCACTCAGTGGGTGATAGAGGATCATTTCCCGCAGGGCCGCCCGGCATGGGAGGCGGGCGGCGCGCAGTTCGTTTCCGACGTGCGCGCGAACGAGGCGATGAAGCTCAGGATGCTGAACGGCAGCCACTCGCTGATCGCCTATGCCGGGCAGATGCTCGGACTGCCCTTTGTGCGCGATGCGGTGGCCGACCCCGATCTTGCGCCGCTGGTCCGCCGCCACATGCGCGCGGCCGCCGCAACCCTGCCGCAGGGCGCGGGCCTGGACCCCGGCAGCTACGCCGAGGCGCTGATGGTCCGCTTCGCCAACCCTGCCATTGCCCATCAGACCCGCCAGATTGCCACGGACGGGACCGAGAAGCTGCCGCAGCGCTGGTTCGCGCCCGCCGCCGAGGTGCTGGCGGCGGGCGGTGACGCGCGGCCCTTCGCCTTCGCCACGGCGATCTGGCTGGCATGGATCGCGCAGCTTGCCGCGGACGGTCGGGCGCCCGATGATCCGCGGGGGCCGGCGCTCCTGGACCTCGCCCGCCGGGCAGGCGGCGATGACGCGGTGCTGGCCCGGTCCGTGCTTGCGCTGCCGGGGCTGGCGTCCTACGCCGTGACCGGCAATCCTGCCTTCGCCGAGACGGTGCAGACAATGCTGACCCGCATCCGCCACGACGGCCTGCGCGCCGTGATGAAGGCGTCGCCGGCGCCATGACCGGCCAGCTGATCCTTTCCATCGGCGAGGCGATGGTTGAACTGTCCGAGGCCGGGCAGCCCGGCCACTGGCGGCTGGGCATCGCCGGCGACACGCTGAACACGGCCTGGTACCTGCGCCGCCTGCTGACCGCCGACTGGCGCGTGTCCTACTGCAGCCGGGTGGGCCAAGGCGAGTTCTCGCAGAAGATGCTCGACTTCCTGGCCGCCGAGGGGATCGGGGCGGACCACGTGACCCGCGATCCCCGGCGCGAGATCGCGCTTTACGCGATCTCGCTTAAGGACGGCGAGCGCAGCTTCAGCTACTGGCGCGACACGTCGGCGGCCAAGGGGCTGGCGGACGATCCGCGGGCGCTGGCGGCGGCGCTGGACGGCGTGCGCATCGCCTATTTCTCCGGCATCACGCTCGCCATCCTGCCCGAGCCGGGCCGCGCGCTGCTGATCGAGGCGCTGGCGGCCGCGCGCGCCGCCGGCACGCAGGTCGTGTTCGACCCCAACCTCAGGCCAAAACTCTGGTCCGACGGCCGCACCATGCGCCGCGACATCGAGGCGGCGGCCGGCATCGCCGACCTCGTGCTGCCCAGCTTCGACGACGAGCGCGAGCATTTCGGTGACGCCGATCCGCAAGCGACGGTGGAACGCTACCTCGCCCGCGGCGCGGGTCAGGTGGTGGTCAAGGCCGGCGGCGACGCGATCCGGCATGGCGGGCGCGAGGGCTGGGGGCTGGTCGACGGGCTCACCCGCGAGCGGCCCGTGGACACCACCGCCGCCGGCGACAGCTTCAACGCGGGCTATCTCGCGGCGCGGCTCGCGGAGAAGGACATCGGGGCGGCCATCCGGGAGGCGCACGAGCTGAGCCGCCGCGTCATCCGCCATCGCGGCGCGCTGGTGCGCGAGGCACTGGCGCGGGACTGATCCGGGGCGGTCGGCGCCGTGACTGTCGGCCGGGAGTTTGCTCCGGGTTGGGCATCGGCGCGACGACGCAACCTTTGCCGATCCTTACTTGAGCTGGCTCCGGTCAGGCCCGGGTTCGTGCGACGCGCCTGCACCCCGGCTGAGAGCGCTCAATCGCGCGGGCATCACTGATCTGGCCGCGGGTTTTTGCCACGAGCGGTTAAACTTCAGGGCATCCGACGCTGCGAAGTTTCATCCGGACGCGGGTGAGTCGGCTGACGAGAGGCTTCTTCGCGAACCTTCCCATCGCATCCACCGGCAAGGCGTGAAAATGGCGGGCCGGGCCGGCCGGTGCGGGTGTCAGCCCTGCCGTGACCTGTTGTCCAGCTGGGAAAGCGCCACGGGTGCGGCAACATCGCGGGACAACCCCTGCCGCCCTGGGCCCGCAGGCCCGCAACGCTCAGGCGAAGCCTGGCGCGGCATCGTCCTCCACGAGCCTGCGCATCGGCACGGCGATGGAGATCCGCACGCCCCCGGGGCCCATCTCACGCTCGGCAGTACCGTCGAGCTGGTAGCGCAGCATTCCGTCCAGAACGAGGCTGCCGAACCCTTCGCGGTCCATCCTTGCCGGCGCGCCGCGCTCGATCCAGTCCAGCCGCAGCATCCCGTCTCCTGCGCCCGGCTCGATCCGCCAGTTCACCTGCAGCTCACCGCCGTCTTCCCCGCCGAGCATGCCATGCTCGATCGAGTTGGTGACGAGTTCATGGAACAGCAGTCCCAGAACCTGTGCCGCCGCCGCATTCATCGTCACCGGCGGGCCGTTCAGCGACCAGCTGCTGGCGCTGTCGATCGCCTGCTGCTCGGTCAGCTCGTCCTCGATCAGGTGGCACAGGTCGAAGGAGGTGCCGGGCTCGCGGATCAGGGCCAGCATGATCCGGCCGATCGCGTCGAGCCGACCCTCCATGTGCCACGCAAGGCTGTCCACGCCGGTCGCGGTTTCGGCCGAGCGGCGGATGATCGACCGCAGCAGGGCGTAGCTGTTCCCGACCTGGCGGCTCAGCTCCGGCAGGTTGGCCGGCGCGTCGGTCTGCATCTGCGGCTCGGGTCCGGCCATGTTCCTGCTTTCATCCCGCCACGTGGCTGCCGCAGCCTTGCCGGGCAGCGTCAACCAGAGCCGGGCGACATTCAACCATTGATGGAAGACCGGACCATGATATTTTTTACTGAACGCGCGGCGGGACGCCGCCGCCACATGGGCAATCCTCGCCGCTGCGGCACCACGGCCCGGCGATGGACAGGCAACAGGCACACTCCCTCTTGCTTCCTTGCAGCATCAGCCCGTCAGGGTGGTAGAGGTCAGTAACGAACGGCACCGACTGGACGGCCGCGAAGTTGAGAAGGAAGCCCGCCGACGCCAGCAGCGCATCGGTGAACCCGTTCGGTGCAGGCGCCGACGAGGTCCCTGGATCGGCGATGACTCACAAAGCCCAGACAGGCACCTCCACAGGCACCGGCAACCCTCCGAACCGCTTTCCGACCACGATCGGCCCTCGCGGTTTCAATCGGCCTGCGCCAGGATGGCGCGGGCGCGGATGCGGACCGGTTCGTCGACCATTGCGCCGTCGACCGACGCCGCGCCCTCGCCCGAGGCCAGCACCCGGCGCGCCCAGTCGACCTGCGCGGGCGTCGGCGCGAAGGCGGCCCTGACCTCGGCGACCTGCGCCGGGTGGATGCACAGCTTGCCGGTCATGCCCATCGCGCAGGCATGACGCGCGTCGTCACGGGTGAACGACGGATCGTCAAGCTGGACCGTCACCCCGTCGAGGGGACCGGGAAGGCCCGCCAGCCGCGAGGCCAGCACCAGTTCGGATCGCGCCGGCAGCAGCACCTCGCGCAGGTGCTCGCAGCCGAGATCGGCGCAGAAGTCGATGGAGCCGAAGGCAAGCCGCGCCACGCCGTCTGCCGCGGCGATTGCGCGCGCCCGGGCGAGGCCTGCGGCAGACTCGACAAGCGCGATCACGGGCCTGCCCGTCGCCCCGGCGACGATGCCGCATGTTTCCGCGTCCTCGGCCTTGGGCAGCACCACGGCGGCGACGGGCAAGGCCGCCACGGCCGCAACGTCGCGGTCGTGCCACGGCGTGCCATGCGCATTGATGCGGACGAGCACCGGCAGGTCGGTGAACGACGCGTCCAGGGCCTTGCGGGCGGCGTCCTTGCCGGCCGGGGCCACGGCATCCTCCAGGTCCAGGATGACCGCGTCGGCACCCGATGCGGCGGCCTTGGCGAACCGCTCGGGCCGGTCGGCGGGGACGAACAGGGGGGCGCGGACAAGGGCTACCATGATGCGCGGGCCTCCATCGCGACGGGGCCGCCCACGCCGGCGGTCCACAGGCGCAGGTCCCCGCCATCCTCGTCGGCGTTGAGGGTGAAGTCCGCGTCGTCGAAGAGCGGCGACAGGGAGCGGAAGTCGAACCGCGCCGGGCGCCTGCCGTGCAGCCGTTCGGCCAGCTGCACCAGCATCGTGGCCTGCAGGGGCCCGTGGACCACCAGGCCCGGATAGCCTTCGACGCCGGTCGCATAGGGTGCGTCGTAATGGATGCGGTGGCCGTTGAAGGTCAGTGCGGAATAGCGGAACAGCAGCGCGGCCGACGGCACGACCACGACGCGATGGGTTCCGGGCGCGGCAGGTTCCGGGCGCTCGCCCGGCGCGCGGGGCGCATCGGCACCGCGATAGACGATGTCCTGCCGTTCCTCGATCACCAGCCGCCCCGCGCTTTCGATCCGATGATCGACGGTGACAAAGCACAGGCTGCCGGTCCGGCCTTCCTTCAGGGTGACGTCGCGGATGGTCGAGGTCCGGGCGACGCGCTCACCCACGCGAATGTCGTCATGGAAGGTGAAGGCGCCCCCTGCCCACATGCGGCGGGGCAGCGGGACGGGCGGCAGGAAACCGCCGCGGGCCGGATGGCCGTCGGGGCCCAGCCCGCCGGTCGGGGCGGCGGGGGGTGCGACGCACAGGTGGATCATGACCGGCGCCACATTCCCTTCTGCGACGTCGCCTTCCTGGTCGAAGGTGGACCTGAAGCGGTCCACCATCGCGCCGGTGACGAGTTCGGACCTGCTTTCGCTCTGCCCGATCCAGTGTCGCAGGTCTTCGAGGTCGAGACCGCTCATGCGCCTGCCTCCACCTCGGGAAGGGCCGGGACGGCCCCGTAGCTGCGCGGTTCGCCCACGAAGACGGCGCCGGGCGCGGGATAGCTGACTGGCCCGTTCGGGGTGTCCACCGTGATCCGGCGCAGCTGCGGATGGCGCGACAGGCCGTCCATGTCGTTCACCGACGCGAAGGCCACGTCGGCCGCGACCAGCCGTTCGGTCGCCTCGCTTGCGGTCTTCGAGGCGAAGGCGGCAGCCACGGCCGCATCCGTCTGCGGCCGGTTCCGGACGCGCGCCACGTTGGTGGCAAAACGCGGGTCGCGCGCCATGTCCGGCCTGTCCATGAAGACCTCGGCAAACTTCGCGAACTCGCGATCGCTCTGGACCGAGATCAGGATCTGGTTGCCGTCCTTGCAGGTGAACACGCTGTAGGGCGAGATCGAGGGATGGGCTAGCCCGAGCCGGCGCGGCGACTTCCCGCCCTCGTGGTTCATCAGCGGGACGGTCAGCCAGTCGGCCATCACGTCGAACATCGAGATCTGGATGTTCGCGCCCCGGCCGTCGATCCCGCGCCGGATCAGCGCCTCGAGGATCGCGGCATGGGCGGTGGCTCCCGTGGCGACATCGACCAGCGACACGCCGACGCGCGACGGCTCGTCCGGGCCGCCGGTGATGGAACACAGGCCCGATTCCGCCTGGATCAGCAGGTCGTAGGCCTTGCGGTCCGCCATCGGCCCGATCTCGCCGTAGCCCGAGATGGAACAGACGATCAGCCGCGGATAGTCGGCGGCGAGCCGGTCGAAGCCGAAGCCGAGGCGGCCCAGCGCGCCGGGCTTCAGGTTCTGGACCAGCACGTCCGCGCCGTCCAGCAGCCGGGCGAGGCTTTCGCGGTGTTCGGGCCGGGTCAGGTCCAGGGCGACGCTTTCCTTGCCGCGGTTCAGCCAGACGAAGTAGCTCGCCTGCCCGTTCGCGACATCGTCGTAGCCGCGGGCGAAATCGCCTTCCGGGCGTTCGATCTTGATGACCCGCGCGCCCGCGTCGGCGAGGCGCGAGGTCGCGAAGGGCGCGGCCACCGCCTGTTCGATGGCGACCACGGTCAGTCCTTCCAGCGGCAGGGTTCCCATCAGAAGCTCCGCGGCAGGCCGAGGACATGCTCGGCCACGTAGGACAGGATCAGATTGGTCGAGATCGGCGCAACCTGGTAGAGACGCGTTTCGCGGAACTTGCGCTCGACGTCGTATTCGCACGCGAAGCCGAAGCCGCCGTGGAACTGGAGGCAGGCGTTGGCGGCTTCCCAGCTGGCCTTGGCGGCGAGGTATTTCGCCATGTTGGCCTGCGCGCCGCAGGGCTGGTGGGCGTCGTAGAGCCGGCAGGCCTCGAAGCGCATCAGGTTCGCGGCCTCGACCTCGATGAACGCCTCGGCGATGGGAAACTGGACCCCCTGGTTCTGGCCGATCGGCCGGCCGAAGACCACGCGTTCGCTGACGTATTTCGACACGCGGTCGATGAACCAGTAGCCGTCGCCGATGCATTCCGCCGCGATCAGGGTACGTTCCGCGTTCAGGCCGGTCAGGATGTACTTGAAGCCCTGCCCCTCCTCGCCGATCAGGTTCTCGGCCGGGATGCGGAGATTGTCGAAGAACAGCTCGTTCGTCTCGTGGTTGACCATGTTCATGATCGGCCGGACGGTCATGCCGGACTTCATGGCCTCCCTGATGTCGACGAGGAAGATGGACAGCCCCTCGGACTTCTTCTTCACGTCGGAAAGCGGCGTGGTCCGGGCGAGCAGGATCATCAGGTCGGAATGCTGGACCCGGCTGATCCAGACCTTCTGGCCATTGATGACATAATGGTCCCCCTGCCGGACGGCGGTGGTCTTGATCCTGGTGGTGTCGGTTCCCGTCGTGGGTTCGGTCACGCCCATGGACTGCAGGCGCAGCTCGCCCGCGGCGATCCGCGGCAGGTACTTGCGGCGCTGCTCTTCCGATCCGTGCCGGACCAGCGTGTTCATGTTGTACATCTGCCCGTGGCAGGCGCCCGAGTTCCCGCCGGCCCGGTTGATTTCCTCCATGATGATCGAGGCTTCGGTCAGACCAAGGCCGGATCCGCCGTATTCCTCGGGGATGAGCGCGGCCATCCACCCGGCGCGGGTCAGCGCGTCCACGAATTCCTCGGGATAGGCCCGCGCCTCGTCGATGCGGCGGTGATATTCGTCCGGAAATTCGGCGCAGAGCGCGCGCACGGCGTCGCGCAGGTCCTGATAGTCGTCTGCGACGGATTGCTGCATGAAGCCCTCTCAAGATCTCGGTCCCGGGCGAGGTGGCAACAGCGCGCTGCAAATGGCAAATACATGTTGTGGATGGGCGTGAAGCCGGGAAGTTATAACGCCGCCCGGCGCCCTGCCCGCGGCCGGCAGGCGACGGTCGCCCGTCCGGGGTCTGACGCACACGATCCCGCCGATCCTCTTTCGCGCGCGCCCGCCTTGCTCTACATCCGTGTCCTTGTGGTGATCTGATATCCGCCGCGCCGGACGCACGTCTTTTCCGGCAATCCTGAACGCCGGCGGCATCACGGGGGCGGCGCAACCGATGGATCTTCGTCAGCTTCGCTACTTCGTCGCCATCGTCGAACAGGGCTCGTTCTCGCGCGCGGCCGCGTTCCTGCATGTCTCGCAACCGGCGCTGTCGCTGCACGTCCGGAACATGGAGGCGGATCTCGGAACGACGCTGCTGTTCCGCACGCCACGCGGGGTCGAGCCGACGGAGGCCGGCATGATCCTGCTTCGCCACGCCCGGATCGTCATGGACCAGGTCACCGTCGCCACCGAGGAAATCCGCGGGCACCAGAACGACCCGGCGGGCGAAGTCCAGCTTGGCGTGCCGGGCACCATCGCCGAAATCCTCGCAGTCCCGCTGATCAAGGCGGTCCACCTGCGCTATCCCCGCATCAAGCTTCGCATCGCCGAGGCGATGAGCGGCTTCATCCTCGACTGGATCCGCGACGAACGGATCGACCTCGCGATCCTCTACGGCAGCGTCGAGGAACGCGGCATCGGAACGGAACGCCTGCTGGTCGAGCAGCTGCACCTGCTCGGCCCCGCCGCCGGGTTGCGGGCCGAAGACCTGCCTGTGGGCGGGTCCGAGGTCCCGTTCCGCCGCACCGCGGAACTGCCCCTGATCCTTCCCGGGAAGGGCCACGGGTTGCGCGAGCTCGTCAACGAGCACGCCGAAGCGGGAGGCCATGACCTGAATTGCGTGATCGACGTCGATTCCTACGGCAACATCAAGGCGCTGGTCGAGGAGGGGTTGGGCTATTCCATCCTCCCCGAGAACGCGGTCGCGGCCGAAGTCGCCGAAGGGCGGCTTCGCAGCTGGGCCATTGTCGATCCCCCGCTCGCCCGGAGCATCCACCTCGCTCACTCCGGCAATCGTCCGATGACCAATGCCGTCTCGGTCGTTCTGGCCCTGACCGGCGAGATGCTTTCCGATCTGGCGCGCAGCGGTCGATGGATCGGCGCACGGATCAGCCGTAGCGAGTAGCGGCATCGGCGCGGCGCGCGTCGAAAGAGTATCGGCGGCCGTTCGCTTCGTGACCGCTGCGTGATCAGGTCCATGGCCCGAGCTGCCGCCGCGACCCCTCCTTGCATAACCCCGGGTTATGCTGCGCGCGGTCCATCGTCATTTGACTTGCCGTGGCCTTCCCTCAAACCTTACCCGCGGCGAGGAGGAACACCGTCACAGGCCATCGCAGCGCGCTTTGCAAGTCCGGCCGACCTGCCGCCGGACCGCCGCTGTCTTGAGCAGGGTCGGGCCCTCATCCGCTGCCATTCAATGGCCGGCGACCGGTCTGCAAGCGAGGAAACGGATGCGCAAGATCTTCAACCCCAAGGTGTTCCAGCTTGTCTATGTATCCCTTTTCACGCCGGATCTCGCGCGCGTTCAGGATCATTACGTCGAAGGGATCGGGCTGAACCTCACCGACAAGGGCGACAAGGGCGAGCTCTATCTTTCCATTGGCTACGACCACCACAACGTGGCTCTTCATCCCGGCAGCGAAAGCGCGATCGCCAATATCGGGTTCCAGCTGAAACCCGAGATCGAGCTTGCAGAGTTCCTGAAGGACGCCGAGGCGTTCGGGATCCGGGGACAGCTCAAGACCGACAGCCAGCCGGGCGTGCGCTCCCTCGTGGAACTCGAGCTGCCGGGCAATCTGAACCTGCAGTTCTACAACGACATCGCCACCCCGGCCCCGGGCTTCAGGGACGTGGGGGTCGCGCCGATGAGACTGGGGCATGTCGCCATGATGAACACCTCGGGCGACAAGGTCACCGAGTTCTTCGAGGACTTCCTCGGCTTCTGGTTCACGGACAAGTTCACCGACTTCTTCAACTTCTACACCTGCAACAAGGACCACCACGTCATCAACATCGTGAAGGGGCCCGAGAACAGGTATCACCATTTCGCCTTCGAGCTGCGGGGCAGCCCCTCGCACGCGATGGCGGCCGACTGGCTGCGGCGGCGGGGCGTCAAGCAGGAATGGGGGCCGGCCCGCCACCCTGCGAGCCACAATTACGCCGGATATCACCGCGACCCGGACGGCGTGATGATCGAGCTCTACACCGAAATGGACGTGTTCATTCCCGAGCTGAACATGTTCGAGCCGCGCCCCTGGCACGAGTTCTTCCCCATGGTTCCCCGGGACTGGGCCGGAGGCGACCTCAACGCCTGGGGTGCCGAGTTCACCTGCAAGCTCGAGTGAGCCTGCGGCGCGTCGGGGAGGCGCGGGGACAGGAGTATAACCGGGCGTTGCGCGAATGCAGATATCTCTTCATTTGACTGCAACCCCGGTCGCCAGCACCATCCTGGCAAGGGCGTGAGGAGGAGACCGCCATGCAGAGTTCCGGGACGACTTTCCCGCCCCCCGTGCACCGCGAGGCGCCGGTGCTGGACGGTGCCGTGATCACGATCGGGGCCTTCGACGGCGTGCATCTTGGCCATCAGGCGCTTGTCTGCGGCGCGCAGGCCTCGGCCCGCCGGCGCGGCCTGCCGCTGGTCGTCTGGACCTTCGATCCGCCGCCCAAGGTTTTCTTCGGCCGCGCGACGCTTCTTTGCACCGCGCATGAGAAGGTGGCGCGGATCGGGGCGCTCGGCGTGGATCACGTCGTCCTGTCGCATTTCGATGCAGCGTTCCGCGCCCGCACCGCTGCGGAGTTCATCGCCGACCTCGATCGCATGAACCCGGCCGAGGTCTGGGTGGGCGACGACTTCCGCTTCGGCGCGATGCAGGCGGGCGACGTCGATCTGCTCGCCCGGCACTTCCCTGTGCGGATGCTCGATCCTGTCCACTGCGAGAAGGGCGAGCGCATCTCGTCCAGCCGGATCCGCAACCTTTGGCGCGCCGGCCAGTACGACCTGTGCAGGACCCTGCTGGGCTGGCAGGACCAGTTCATCCATCCCGAATACGAGCTCGCCTGGTAGGCGCCCCGGTCAGCCGGGCGGCATCTCGGAGGCCAGCGCACGCGGGCCGCGCGCCGGCGGGAAGGGGAATGTCGCGAACCGCAGCCCTGTCTTTTGCGCAGGGCAGAGTCCGTGCCCCTGCGGCGCGCGTGTCCGGCGTAATTGCCAGCTGCGCCTCGATGCAGCCCAATAGCCCCCTTCGGACAGCAGCGCCGTCGCGCCGAGCACGCCACGGTATGCACGCCAGACCCCGACAGGCGCCAGCACGCGATCGGCGCCAGGCAGCGCCGCGGCCGGCCGGCTTGTCGAAGCCGCTCAGCCGCGGCTGGTCCAGCGTCATCCCCCGCTCTGCTGGCCGGCAAGGAACCCGCCGATCGTCTCGTCGGTGTGGAAGACCGGCTTCTCGTAGTAGTGCGGCCCGTCGTAGATCTCGATCAGGACCGACTTCTCATGCGCGAGCGTGGGCCCGTGCGGATGATCCTTCGGGTTCATGTAGAAGGTGCCGGGCGTCAGGCGCAGGCCGACTTCGGTGTATTCGTAGTCGCCTTCCAGGCAGTACATGAACTGGTTCGAGGCGTGGTGATGCTTGACGGGGATGCGGCCGCCCTTGTCGAATTCGAGGATCGCGATGCTGGCGCCCGTCTGCGGGTTCTTCCACAGGAAATACTGGCGCAGCCCGTATTCGGGAAACTCGATCCAGGCGTTCGGGTCCAGATCCTCGCGGCGGGTCAGGATCTCCAGCGTGTCGGCCAGTGCCTTGGCGGGATTGTCGGTGTCCATCTGCTCGTCCTTTGCGGAAACGGGAAATGCTCAGATCTCGGGCCGGCCGGCGGCCACCCAGTCGTCGTATTCGCGCCGGCTGTCCGGGGTCGCGGGGAAAAGGCCGAACAGCGAACGGCCGCGGCGGATATGGGCGGCGACGAAGTGCTCGTAGTCCGCCACCCCGGCGCATTCCTCGGCGATCTCGTCCGCGAGGTGCCGGGGAATGGCGACGATCCCTTCGTCGTTGCCGACGATGATGTCGCCGGGATAGATCGCGACCCCTGCGAAGCCGACCGGCGTGTTGAACTCGACCGGATGCAGCCAGATCGGGGTGGCGGGGCCGGACTCGGTCACCTGGTAGCAGGGGAGCCCCGTGGCCCGGATGCCGGGCACGTCGCGGAACCCGCCGTCGGTGATCGCGCCCGCGACGCCTCGCGCCTTGAGCCGCAGGGCCATCATGTCCCCCATCGACGAGGCGCGCGCGTCGCCCCCCGCGGCCAGCACCAGCACCGCCTCGGGGTCGCATTCCTCGATCGCGCGGCGGTGCAGGCTGTCGTCGCGCGCATACAGCTCCATGCTGTCCTTGTCCTCGCGCGCGGGGATGAAGCGGACGGTCCAGGCGGGCCCGATCAGCGGTGCCTGGTCGGGCGCCACGGCCCGAAGGCCCAGCAGGAAGGTATTGCGGAAGCCGCGTCTGAGCAGCGCGTTCGCCAGCGTGGCCGCCCCCGCCAGCCCGAGAAGTTCGCGCGTGCGGTCCGCAAGCGGTTCGACGGCGCTCATTCGGCGGCTTCCTTGACCACCGGGTTGCGCAGGGTGCCGACGCCCTCGACCTCGATCTCGACGATGTCGCCGTGCTTCATGTAGAGCTTCGGCTCGCGCCGGTGCCCGACCCCGCCCGGCGTGCCGGTGACGATCACGTCGCCGGGTTCGAGCGTGCAGAAGGTCGAGACGTGGCTGATGAGCTCGGCCGTGTCGAACATCATCAGGTCGGTCGTGGCGTCCTGCATCGTCTCGCCGTTGAGGCGGCAGACCAGGCGCAGGGACCGGTCGAGCGACGTTTCATCAGGCGTCACCAGCCACGGCCCGAAACCGCCCGTCGCGGGGAAGTTCTTGCCCGGCGTCCACTGGTTCGTCGCCAGCTGCCAGTCGCGGACCGAGCCGTCGTTGTAGGCGCTGATCCCCGCGACGTGGGACATCGCGTCCGCCCTGGCGATCCGCCGCCCGGCGGTGCCGATGACGACCGCGATCTCGGCCTCGAAGTCGAAGGCGTCGCTTTCCCGCGGGATGACCATGGGCTGCAGATGGCCGACCTGCGACTGCGGGTAGCGGATGAACAGCGGCGGGGCCGCCGCCGTCTCGGCATGGCCGCCCTCGCGCCTGTGCTCGACGTAGTTCAGCCCCACGCAGATGATCTTGCCCGGGCGCGGGATCACCGGCAGGAACGTCACCTCGTCCACGATATAGTCGGCGGGGGCGTTCCCGAAGCGTTGCCCGAGCGAGGCGAGTTCATCGCGCCGGATCGCGCCGGCAAGGCAAAGGCCGGTGCGGATGCCCAGATCGACGATCCTGCGCCCGTCCGTCAGGCCGAAACTTTCTCCGGTGGGCGAAACGAAGGTCATGAAACGCATCAGGCGGACTCCTTGATCTGTTCGGGCGGTTGGGCCAGCGCGATGGCAAGCGCGCGTCGTGTCCCGACCGCGGCAAGCCGGGCGCGATAGGCGGCGCTGGCATGGATGTCGCTGTTGAGCCCCGCGGCCGGCAGGCTCAGCCCGTCCAGCGCCGCGGGGGTGAAGTCGCCGGCAAGCCGCGCCTCGGCGTCGGTGAAGCGGAAGACGACCGGCCCGGCCCCGTTGATCGCGACGCGGACGCCCGCCGGTCCCCGGGCGACGAAGGCCCCGGTCGTGACATAGCCGGACGCGGGGTTGGCGAACTTGACGTAGCCGCAATTGTCCGGCCGCGGAAAATGGATCCGCAGCACCAGTTCGCCCGGCTCCAGCGCGGTGGTGAAGAGCCCGAGAAAGAAGTCGTCGGCCGCGATCCGGCGGCGCGTCGTCTCGATCTCGGCGCCAAGTCCCAGCACCGCGGCCGGATAGTCGGCGGCGGGATCGTTGTTGGCGATCGACCCGCCCATGGTGCCGAGGTTGCGGACCTGCGGGTGCGAAACGCGGGCCGCCATGGCCGCAAGCGCGGGGATGGCCGCCCGGATGCGGGGGTCGGTTGCGGTCACCGCATGGGGGGTCATCGCGCCGATGCTTACCCTGTCGGCGTCCACCTCGATCCCGCGCATCTCGGGGATGGATTGCAGATCGACCAGGATCGAGGGTCGCGTCATGCGCTGCTTCAGCGCCGGGATCAGCGTCTGCCCGCCCGCAAGCGCCCGCGCCTCGGGATCGGAGCGCAGCAGGTCCAGCGCCTCGGCGAGGGTCGCCGGACGGCGATAGGCGAAGTCGGGCACGCTCATGCCGCGTCCCCGCTTGCCTTGCACGACTCCGGCGCGGTCCGGGCCACCTCGGCGATCGCCTCGACGATGCCCTGGTAGCCGGTGCAGCGGCAGAAGTTGCCTTCCAGTTCGTGGCGGATGGTCGCCTCGTCCACCGCCCGGCCGCGGCGGACGATGTCGACGCCCTGCATGATCATCCCCGACGTGCAGTAGCCGCATTGCAGCGCATGGTGGCGGCGGAACGCGGCCTGCATCGGGTGCAGGTTCTCGGGCTGTCCCAGCCCCTCGATGGTGACGACCTCGGCCCCGTCCACCTGCGCCGCGAAGAGCGTGCACGACTTGATCGCGCGCCCGTCCACGTGGACGGTGCAGCAGCCGCACTGCGTGGTGTCGCAGCCGATGTTGGTGCCGGTCAGGCCGCACTGGTCGCGCAGGAACTCGACCAGCAGCGTCCGGTCCTCGACCTGGTGGCGCTGCTCGATCCCGTTGACGGCGATTGTCACTTCTATCATCGCGCCCTCCTCAGTTGACGGCGAGCCAGCCGATCAGCAGCGCGCCCAGCGACAGGGCGGCGGTGAAGACCCAGCCGGGCATCTGGATGGTGACGCCGCCCGCGTCGCGCGCCAGCATCGGGGCGGCCGCAAGGCCGGACGGCGCGGCGGCACGGGCGGGCGCGGCGGCATGGGCGGGCGTGGCCGGCGGCTCGACCGAAGCGACGGACGCGCCCGCCGCGGCCCCGGGGCCGTCGAGCAGCGCGGGGTCCTGCACCACCTGCTGGAAGCGGTCGAAGAACTGGTTGGACATGCGCACCACGGTCGCGTCGATCAGCCGCGACCCGATCTGCGCCAGCCTTCCGCCGATCTGGCTTTCGGCGCGATAGGTCAGAAGCGTCTGGCCGCCCCCCTCGCCCCTCGGCTCAAGGGTGACGACCGCCGACCCGTTCGCGCGGCCCGCCATCCCGCTCTCGCCCTCGAAGTCGAGCTCGTAGCGGGACGGCCTGACCAGTTCGCGCTGCCTGATGCGGCCCTTGAACCTTGCCCGGACCGGCCCGACCGACGCCAGCACCACGGCCTCGTAGACCCCGTTCCCGGTTTCGGTCATCGCCTCGCAGCCGGGGATCGAGGCCTGGAGCACGCGGGTGTCCAGCAGGCCATCCCAGACCTTTTCGGGCGGCAGGTCGAGCAGCCTTTCTCCGGTGATTTCCATGGGGTCAGCCTTTCAGGTCAGGGCGCGTCACAGCGGCGGCAGATGCGCGGGGCGGCTGGTCTGCCAGCGGAACGGCGCGATGTGGATGGTGGCCGAAAGGCCCGCCAGCTCGAACGGGTCGGCGGCGACGATCCGCTCGACCTCCTCGCGGCTGTCGGCGTCGATGACCATCATCCCGCCGCGCGCGTTGCCGTCGTCGTCAAGGACCGGGCCGCCGATCAGCACGCGGCTGCCGAACCCGGACATGTAGTCGCGGTGGGCGGGGCGGGTGGTGGCCCGGATGCCCTCGGCCGCGCCATCCTCGCGGTCGAGGCGATAGACGATGAAATGAGCCATCAGGAATTCTCCTTCGAAACGGGGGCGCTGCTGGCGGCGTCGATGGCCGCCCACACCTTCATCGGGGTCAGCGGCATGGAAAGGTCACGGACGCCCAGAGGGCGCAGCGCATCGAGCACCGCCGAAAGGATCGCCGGAGGAAGCCCGATCGTGCCGGTCTCGGCCCCGCCCTTGACGCCCAGCGGATTCGTCTGCGTGGGCACCGGTCGGTTCGAAAGGACCATGTGCGGGAAGTCCTCGGCCCGCGGCATCCCGTAGTCGGTGAAGGCGCCGCTGAGGACCTGCCCCTCGGCATCGTGGACGACCGCTTCCAGCAGGACCTGCCCGACCGCCTGCGCGCAGCCGCCGATCACCTGCCCTTCCAGCAGCAGGGGGTTGATGACGGTGCCGACGTCATCGACGCCCGCAATCCGGTCCACCCGGACCTGCCCGGTCTCGGGGTCCACCTCGACCTCGGCGACATAGCAGCCGTTGGGATAGTTCTGCGGGTTGGCCGAGAAATGCCCGACCCCTTCCAGGCCCGACCACAGGTCGGCGGGGATCTGCCTGGGCGGACCGCTGTTGTAGGCGGCCGACCCGCGCCAGGCGAAGCTGGTCTTCGCCACCTCGGTCAGCGGCACGCTGCGGCGGTCGCCCGCGGTCCAGACATAGGACCCGTCCACAAAATCCAGCGCCTCGGGTTCCACGTCCAGCATCAGCGACGCCAGCCGCGCGCCCATCGCGATCAGGTTCTCGCACGCCTTCCTGAGCGCCGAGCCGCCGACCGTCATCGAGCGCGAACCGAAGCTGCCCCGGCCCGTCGCGATGATGTCGGTGTCGCCCTGCACGAAGCGGATCTGGTCCAGAGGAACGCCCAGCCAGTCGTGCACCATCTGGGCATAGGTCGTCTCGTGCCCCTGCCCGTAGGAAAACGTGCCGGCGAGGATGGAGACACAGCCGCTTGAATCGAAGCGGACCTCCATGCGGTCGCTCAGCGTCGCGCAGACCTCGATGTAGCAGGACAGGCCGCGGCCGCGCAGCAGGCCCCTGCCCTCGGACGTCCTGCGCCGCGCCTCGAACCCGTCCCAGTCGGCGAGCGCGAGCGCGGCGTCCGTGACCGCCTCGAACTCGCCGCAGTCGTAGGTCTCGCCGATCGCCGTCCGATAGGGCATCTGCTCGGGACGGATGAAGTTGCGGCGGCGGATCTCGACCGGGTCCAGCCCGACCTTTTCGGCGGCAAGGTCCAGCATCCGCTCGACGATCAGCGTGGCCTCGGGGCGTCCGGCGCCGCGATAGGTCGTCAGCGTGCGGCTGTTGGTGAAGATGCCGTTGATCTTCACGTGCATCGCCGGGAAGGCATAGACGCCCGACAGCATCCGGGTGCCGACCAGCGGCGGATGGGCGGTCGAGGGGCCGAGCGCGGAGCCGAGGTTGTGGTTCACCTCGACCCGCAGCCCCAGCACGCGGCCGTCCGCATCCAGCGCCATCTCGGCGTCGGCGATCTGGTCGCGGCCGTTGAAGTCGGCCAGGAAGGCCTCGCTGCGCTCGCAGACCCACTTTACGGGGCGCCCGACCCGCCAGGCGGCCCAGAGGACGAGGATCTCCTCGGGGTAGAGCCCGCCCTTGGTGCCGAAGCCGCCGCCCACGTCGCCCGCGACGACGTGGATGCGATGGGCGGGGATGCGGAAGATGTGCTCGGACAGGAGCAGCCGCAGGCGGTGGGGGTTCGCGGTCGAGCTGGTCAGGTGGAACCGCCCGTCGGCGGGGTCGTAGCGGCCGATGCAGGTCCGCGGCTCGAGCGGGTTCCCCGCGACGCGCTGGTTGCGGATGCGGCCTTTGACGACGTGCGCGGCGCCGTCGAAGGCCGCGTCGCAGGCCGCCGCGTCGCCCAGCTCGTGATAGAAGCAGCGATTGCCGGGCGCGTCGGGCCAGACCAGGGGCGCACCTGGCGCGATCGCCGCTTCAAGCGTCGGCGCGACGGGCAGCGGTTCGTAGTCGACCACGATCCGTTCCGCCGCCTCGACCGCCGCGCTCAGGGTTTCGGCCACGACGAACGCGACCTCGGATCCGACGCAGCGCACGGTGTCCACGGCGAGCGCCGGGAACGGGGTCGGCACGTAGGCGCCGCCCTTGATCGTCGGCGGGATCGAGACGCAGGGCATGTCGCCCAGGCCGTCGCGTGCATAGTCCTCGCCCGTCAGGACCGCGACGAGGCCCGGAACCTCGAGCGCGCCGCTCACGTCGATGGAGCGGATGCGCGCGTGACCGAGCGGCGAACGCAGCACGTAGCCGCGCAGCTGGCCCGGCACGGTCACGTTGTTGGCGAACCGGCCGTTCCCCGTGACCAGGCGGATGTCCTCGATCCGGGCAAGCGGCGCGCCGATGCCCATGCTGTTCATGCGTCCGACGCCCTCGGGCGCGTGGCCGAGCTCCGCCGCGGGGCGGTCGAACGGCCCCGGACGCGGGCGGCGCGGCATATGCGAAGAATCCATGGTCGTCGTTCCGTTCGGATTTCAGTTCGGGCGGGCGGGGGCGGCGGTCACCACCACTGACCGTCCATTTCCGGCCACAGCCGGCTGGGGGCGGCCTCTTCGCTCCAGGCCGAGGGCGAGATCGCGCCGTACTTGCCGCAGTAGAACAGCAGCGGCCGCACCGCGTCGGGCTGCTGCACCTCCAGCGCCCGGACATGACCGACAAACAGCGTGTGGTCGCCGCAGGGATAGGCGTAGGCCCGGGCTGCGGCCAGCCGCACCGCCGCCCCCGCGACGACCGGCGTGCCGTCCAGCACATCCAGCTGCGGCGCGTAGTCGGTCGAACGGCGGCCGGCGAAGTGGTTGCTGTCGCGTTCCTGCTGGCTGGTCAGGATCGAGACCCCGAAGCCGTCCGCGTGCTGCAGCCACCTGTGCATCTTCGCCGTATCCGCCACCGAGATCACCACCAGCGGCGGCTCGAGCGATCCCGACATGAAGGCGTTGGCCGTCATGGCGTGGGGACCTTCCTCCGTGTTGACGGTGATCACGACCACGCCTGACGCGAACTGACCCATCGCGTCGCGGAACTGGCGCGAGGTGAAGGGCATCGCCGAAGCAGGTTCAGACAGGGTCATGCGCTGTGTCCTCCGATTGCCGCTCAGGTCCGCTTCAGCACGAGGCTGACGTCGTGAGGGTTGACGAGGTCCGGGACGGTCCAGCCGTTCAGGTCGTATTCGTCCATCGCCGACTGCGCGAAGGACTTGAACCTGGCCATGTTCCCCGAGCCCTCGGCCGCCCACAGGTTCGTCAGGCGCGTGATGTCGTTCGAGCCGATGTAGTTGATCTCGTACAGTTCGTGGCGCGAACCAAACTCGGTCCCGACCGCGTCCCAGAGCATCTTCATGACCTTGACCCGCTCGACGGCCGTCGTGCCGCCGCTGCCCCGGACATACTTGTCGAGATAGGGGCGGATCTCCTCGGTGGCGAAGTCGGCCGCGTGGCTGTTGAGATAGATCAGGCCCGAGGCGACGATCTGCTCGATGATGTTCTTGATCTTGGGCATCGCCATCTGGTTCAGCACCCGGTAGGCGCCGGCGAAATGCGCGTCGGGGCGGACCATGCCGTTCCACGGCACGCCGCTTTTCGCCATCGCGTCCGACAATGCCCAGAAGGCGTTCCGCCACGCGATGACCTCGCCCAGCTGCGACTGCACGCCGTGGAAGCCCTTGGCGCCGGTGATCTCGAGCGCGCGGGCCAGCAGCCCGACGATGAAGTTCATCTTGACGGCGAACCGGGTGCAGCCGTGCAGCGAGGCGCGTTCGAGAAAGCCCGAGCCCACGTTGAACTTGTTGGCCTGTTCCAGGTCCCCGTGCATGAAGACGTCTTCCCAGGGGATGAATACGTCATCGAGGACCAGGATCGCGTCGTTTTCATCGAGCCGCGAGGACAGCGGATAATCGAACGGGCTGCCCGTCGTCGCGGCGCGGTATTCGTTCGACACGCGGCAGATCAGCTTCACGCCCGGCGCGCTGGTCGGCACGATGAAGACCGGCGCGAACTTCGGATCGGCGATCGGGACCTGTGCGACATGCGCGACGAAGGTGTAGTGGGTCAGCGCCGAGTTGGTCGCCACGACCTTGGCGCCGGACACGTGGATGCCCGCGTCGGTTTCCTTGACGACCTTGACATACACGTCCGAGCCGTCGGCGGTCGGCAGGTCGCGATCGACCGGCGGATGCATGATGGCGTGGTTGACGTACCACGTCCGCTCCTGCGCCTTGCGGTACCACCGCTCGGCGTTCTCCTCGAACCCCTTGTAGAAGCCGGCGTTGGCCCCGAGCGTCCCGAGAAACGAGCCCTTGTAGTCGGGCGACCGGCCCATCCAGCCCCATGCGACCTTCTGCCATTCGGCAATCGCGTCGCGCTGCGCGACTTGCTCCTCGACCGTGTGGGGGGCGCGGAAGAAGCGCTGCGTGTATCCGCCCCATTCCGTCGGGACCGTTAGGACGTCCTTCCGCCTGGGGTCGTGCAGGGCGTCGTACATCCGTGCGATCATCCGGGCCGAGTTCCGGAACGCCGGATGGTTGGCGATGTCGCGGACGCGTTCGCCGTAGATCCAGACCTCGCGGTCGTCGTTCAGGCTGTCCAGGTACTCCTGCCCCGTCAGCGGGACGAAGCGGGGGTCGGGAGCCGAAGCTCCCTGTGCCGCGGCGCCGGTCATTCGCCGCTGCCCGCCATCGCCTGGCAGGTGATCTCGAGCTTGATGCGCGGATCGCCCAGCGCCGCCACCTGGACCAGCGTCGAACACGGGAAGTCGCCGGTGAAGAACTCCTGGCGGGCGCGCCAGATATCCTTGTTCTCGGCCATGTCGGTCACATAGATCGTCATGGTGACGACATCCTGAAGCCCGGACCCGGCGGCTTCGAGGCAGTTCTTGACCTTCTCGAAGATCACCTTGGTCTGCTCGTAGGCGGAACCTTCGCCATGGATGGTCTTCAGGTCAGCCCCGCGCGAGGTGAAGCCGGACAGCCAGATCTGGTCGCCCGCCCGGATCGTGTTGGACCAGTGGCCCGGCGGATACTCGGCGACCTTGTCCGAAATGAAACGCTGCTTCTTCTGTGCCATCGCTGTCTCTCCTTCTGCGAAATCCGGTCGTGCCGTGCCTTCAGCGGCGCAGCACGCTCACGTCGTCGTTGTTGATGAGGTCGGGGACGGTCCAGCCGTCGAGGTCGTATTCGGCCATGCAGGCCTCGACCATGCCCTTCATCCGGTTCATCTCGCCGCCGGCCTGGGCCTCCCAGTAGTTCTGCAGGCGGGTCAGGTCGTTCGAGCCGAGGTAGTTGATCTCGTACAGCTCGTGACGGCCGCCGAACTCGGTCCCGATGCAATCCCACAGGAGCTTCATCACCTTGGCGCGCCGTTCCGCATCGACCCCGCCCGAACCGCGCAGGTAGCGGTCCAGGTCGCCCCGGATCTCGGGCGCCTTGAAGTCGTCGGCGTGGCTGTTGAGATAGATCAGCCCCGATGCGACGCTGGATTCGATGATGTTCTTGATCGCCGGATAGGCGATCTGCGAGATCGTGCGGTAGGCGGTGCCGAAGCGACTGTCGGGCTGCACCATGCCGTTCCACCGGATGCTGGACTTGGCCATGGCGTCCGACAGGCCCCACATGGTGTTGCGCCAGGCGATGACCTCGCCCATCCGCGACATGACCCCGTGGAACGATGAGGTGCCGTTGATGTCCAGCGCCATCGTCATGGCGCCCACGATGAAGTCCAGCTTGACCGCCAGCCGGGTGCAGCCGTGCATGGCCGCGCGCGCGTTGAAGCCCGAGCCGGGGGCGAAGTCGTTGGCCTGATCGACATCCCCGTGCATGAACACGTCTTCCCAGGGGACGAAAACGTTGTCGAGAACGAGGATCGCGTCGTTCTCGTCCATGCGCGACGACAGCGGATAGTCGAAGGGCGAGCCCAGCACCGCCGCGCGCTGTTCGTTCGACACGCGCGAGATCATCTTCAGCCCCGGCGCGCCCGTCGGGACGATGAAGACCGGCGCGTAGTTCGGGTCCTTGATCGGAAGCTGCCCGGCGTGGGCGACGAAGGTGTAGTTCGTCAGGGCCGAGTTGGTGGCCACGACCTTGGCGCCCGACACGTAGATCCCGGCGTCGGTTTCCTTCGTGACGCGGACATACACGTCCGAGGTGTCGGCGGTCGGCTTGTTGCGGTCCACCGGCGGATTCATGATGGCGTGGTTGATGTACCACGTGCGCTCCTGCGCCTGGGTGTACCAGCGGAGCGCGTTCTTCTCGTAGCCGCGATAGTACTGCGAGTTGGCCCCGAGCGTCGCGAGGAACGATCCCTTGTAGTCGGGCGAGCGGCCCATCCACCCGTAGGACACCCGCTGCGACTCTGCCACGGCGTCGCGCGCCTTCACCTGTTCCTCGACCGTGCGGGGGGCAAGGAAATAGCGGTGGGTGAAGCCGCCGTCCTCGGTGGGCGCGGTGATGATGTCCTTCTTCGCCTCGTCGTGCATCGCGTCGTAGAAGCGCGCGATCATCCGGGCGGAGTTGCGGAAGCCGGGGTGCTCGGCGATGTTCTTGACCCGCTTGCCGTAGATCCAGACCTCGCGGTCGTCATCCAGGCTGGCAAGGTATTCCTTGCCCGTCATCGGGACCGACTTCTTGCGGGCATCGGCCGTTCCGGGACGGCCTTGTCCGGGCGTTGCGGTTGCGTCGTTCATGATCCTCGTTCTCCTCCTCAGAGCATCTCGCGTGGCGGGCCCGGCTCAGTTGCGGGCCAGCGCCATCGCGAAGATCAGGATGGCGCCGGTCGCCACGAACTGGGCATAGGCGCCGACCTGCATCAGGTTCAGGCCGTTCTGCACCAGCACGATCAGCAGCGTGCCCAGCACCACCATCAGCGTGCGCCCGCGCCCGCCCGCCAGGCTGACGCCCGAGATCACGCAGGCCGCGATGGATTCCAGAGGCAGCGTGCCGCCGATGTTGGCCTCGCCCGTGCCCAGGCGCGCCGTCAGCAGCAGGCCCGAAAGCGCCGCCAGCAGGCCGCACATCATGTAGGCCACGACCGTCACCCGGTCCGTCCGCACCCCCGACAGCGCCGCCGCGCGGTTGTTGCCGCCCGTCGCGTAGAGATGCCGGCCGAAGCGCGTCCACTGCAGGGTGGCGTAGGCGAGGACGACCAGGAACAGCGCCACGATGGCGGGGATGGGCAGGCCGAAGATGCGGCCGAAGCCGAAGATTTCTCCGTGGAGCGGCGGGATGCCGTAGATCGGCACGCCGCCCGAGATGAAGAGCGTCAGCCCGAAGACGATCGACGACATGCCGAGCGTCATCATGAACGGATGGATCCGGAGTAGGGTGACGCCAAGCCCGTTGACGAGCCCGACCGCGATGCCGATCGCCATGCCCGCGACCAGGCCGCTCCACAGGGCGAGCCACGGGGCATCCGGATTGCCCGCGAAGACCGTCGCCATGACCATCGCGCTGACCACCGATGTCAGCGACACGTTGGACCCGACCGACAGGTCCAGCCCGCCGGTGATCATGACGATCAGCTGCCCCAGCGCCACGATCAGCAGATAGACCGACTGGCGCGCCACGTTGGTCAGGTTGTCGGTGCTGAGGAAGTTCGGGGCGGCCGCGGCGAACACCAGCAGCGCCACGACGAACATGACCGGAAGCGCGAGGATCTGCCGGTTCTCGCTCAGCCAAAGCATCGCGGGCCGCGGTCTGTCGGTATTGGTCTGGGCTGCGGACATCGAGGTTCGGCTCCTCAGAAGAATTGTTCAAGGATGCGGTGTTCGTCGTAGTCGGCGCGATCGAACTCGGCGACGATGTCGCCACCGCTCATCACGAGCATGCGGTGCGTGAGCCCCATCAGCTCTGGCAGGTTCGACGAGACCAGCAGGATCGCGGCGCCCCGGGCGCTCAGGTCGGCCAGGCAGCGATAGATCGCGAGGCAGGCGCCGATGTCCACGCCGACCGTCGGCTCGTCGAAGACATAGACCTTCACGTCCTGCACCAGGCTCTTGGCGAGCAGGATCTTCTGCTGGTTCCCGCCCGAGAACCTCGCGACCGGCTCACCGAGCCTGCGGCCGTCGAACTCGACCATGCGGGAAACCTGCGACAGCTGCCGCGCCTCGCGGCGGGGCTTCAGCATCTCGCCGCGCGACGCGCCGAAGCGCAGCCCGGACAGGATCATGTTCTCGTGCGCGGTGAGTTCCAGCGCGAGCCCGTCGTTCTTGCGGTCCGAGGGCAGGTACCACAGCCCCCGCCCGATCGCGTCGGCGGGATGGCGCGGCACCAGCGGCACCCCGTCCACCAGAACCTCGCCCGAAACGATCCGGCGCAAGCCGAAGCAGGCCTGCGCGAGGTTCGACTTGCCGCAGCCGACCAGCCCCGCGATCCCGACGATCTCGCCCGCGCGGACGGCGAGGTCGATGCCCTCGATATCCGGCACGCCCGGCTTGTGGTCGAGCGAAACCCCCCGCAGCTCTAGCCGCACGTCGCCCAGGTCGGCGCGCGGCCGGGGATAGACCTTTTCCATGTTCCGGCCGGTCATCAGCTCGATCAGCCGGTCTTCGTGCGTGTCGGCGGGAACCGTCGCGATGAACCTGCCGTCGCGCAGGACCGAAAGCCGGTTCCCGATCAGCGGGATCTCGTGCATCCGGTGGGTCACATAGATGATCGCCGTGCCCTGGTCCTGCAGCCGGCGGATCAGCCGGAACAGGGCGCGGGCGTCGTGTTCGGACAGCGAGGCGGTCGGCTCGTCCAGGATCAGGACGCGCGGACGCACCCGCATCGCCTTGCAGATCTCGACCATCTGCTGCTTGCCGCGCGTCAGCGACGCGACCGTCGCGCGCGGGTCCAGTTCGAAGCCGAGATCGTCGATCAGCCGCCGCGCCTCGGCCGTGGCACCGGACTTGGACAGGAAACCCACCACCCGCTGCAGGGGCGCGGGACCGGCCAGCGGCTCCTCGCCCAGGGTGATGTTCTCGGCCACCGTCATCCAGGGGATCAGCGAGAATTCCTGGAACACGGCCCGGACGCCATGCGCCCGCGCGGCCGAGACGCTGCCCAGCGCGACCTCGCGCCCGTCCATCAGGACGCGCCCCTCGGTCGGGGTGTTCGCCCCGGCGATCATGGAGATCAGGGTCGATTTCCCCGCGCCGTTCTCGCCGAACAGGACGTGAACCTCGCCGGGCAGGAAATCCAGCGAAACGCTGTCCAGCGCGGCGTGCTGGCCGTACCGCTTGGTCAGCCCGACAGTGGACAGCGTCGGCACGGCAGCGGACGGTGCTGCCTGCTGCGTCCGGGCCACGGCGTGGGACATCATTGCGCGGATCTCCTGCCGGGGCCGGATCAGGGACGGAAGGCGAAGTCGGGGCGGAAGCCGTTCGGCGCCAGCACCGACAGCGGGTCGAGCGTGCCGATCGTGTCCTTGGTGTAGACCTGCCCCAGCGTGCCGACGTCGCTGTATTCCAGCTTGTTCTCGAGCACCCGCACCGCCTGGTCGAGGATCACGCGCGAGGTCAGGACCACGGGGGCGGCGCCCGCCGCCTCGATCTGGCCGGCCTTCATCATCTCGTAGACGCCGGGCGTCGTGTAGATCGAGACCAGCTTGACGCGGTCCTGGATACCGCGCGCGCGCAGAAGCGGCAGCGCGCCCTCGACCATCACCGCGGTGCCCACGACGTAGTCGAGGTCCGGGTGGGTCTGGAGCAGGTCCTCGACCAGACGGGCCTGGACCTCCTTGCCGACGTCGCCGTATTTCGTCTCGACCACGTTGACGGCGCTTCCCTCAAGCCCTTCCTGGAAGCCCGTGTTGAACGCCTCGACGAAGCCGGCGCCGGCCGGGCCGGGCAGCCAGGCGATATCCACGGGCTCGCTGCCGGCGGGATGCTTTTCGGCCAGGTACCTGGCGGCGCGGAAGCCTTCGTCGCGGGGGCTGGTCAGCACGCGGGCCGCCGTGTCCTTCGAGGCGACGCCGTTGACCGCGTCGATCACCGGCACGTTCTTGGCCTTCAGCTCGGACAGCAGGTTCTCCATCCCCTCGCGGGCGATGCCGACCAGAACGACCGCGTCGGCGCCTCCGGCCACGCAGTTCTCGACCTGCGAGATCTGGTTGGCGAGTTGGGCATAGCCGCCCGCGTCGAAGGTCTGGACGCTGACGCCCAGCAGCTTCGCCTCCTCGGTCATGCCGTAGTTCATGGCCAGGAAGAACGGGTCCTTCATGTGCGGCAGCGAGACGCAGATGTTCCAGGGCTTGGTGGCCTTTTCGGATGCGCTCAGGGGCGTGTAGTCGAAGCGGCCCTCCTCGCCGGCGACGGTCTTGCCGTCGAACGGCAGCGGATACCACGGCGTCGTCTGCGCGACGGCGGCCGAGGACAGCAGTGCCGCCACTGCCGCGAGCAGACCGCCGAGAACCGGTTTCGTAGTCTTCGACATGATTTCCCCTCTCCCCTGAACGGCGCATCCGGCGCTCGTCTGAGGGGGAGAGTTCGATTCCGGCTCTATGAAGTCAATTTACTTCGACGGCCGAAAAGATGACCTGAAGTTATTCCAAGTCGTCTTCATGCTGGTCCTTGAGGGTCAGGGCCGTTTCCCTCAGCAGCCTGTGCGTCAGCAGATGGGCATCGGTCCGCTCACGCTCGGTGACCCAGACGAGTCCCATTTCCAGCGTGACCTCCGCCGGAATGTCCAGCGGCAGGGCGTCGAGAACGCCGAGCCTGCGGAAATGTTCGACCAGCGACCGGGACAGGAACCCCACCGAATCAGTCAGCTGCAGCGTGCCCACGTTCGCCATGGTCGAGACCGAATCGATCCTGTGGCTGGCCACGTCGATCATGTGGCTGTGGAAAAGGGATTCGATCGCGCCCCGCGCAAGCGTGTTGGGCGGGGGCAGCAAAAGGGGAAACCCCTCGAGCTGCGACCAAGCGATCGGGCCTTGCCCGAGCAGCAAATGCCCCCGGCGCACGGCCGCGACGACCGGATCGGCCAGCAGGACCTCGGTCGAGATGTCGGAGCCGAGCTGCGGGCTGGACATTAGCCCCACGGCCAGATCGATCTGCCCGGTCCGCAGCGCCGGCAGCAGGTTGTCCATGGTCCCCTCGCGCAGCGAGATGGTGGTGTTCTGCGTCTCCCGTTCCAGCCGGGCGATGAACCGGGGCACTAGGAACACCGCGGCGGCGGGAAGCGTGCCGATGGAGACATGGCGGAAGCCGACGCCGATGATCTCGTTCAGCTCGCGCTCCGCCAGCTCGATCCGGAGAACCACCCGGCGCGCATGCCGGATCAGGCAGGCCCCGACCTGCGTCGCGACGAGCCCGCTTTTCGAGCGCCGGAACAACTGCGCGCCCAAGCCCGCCTCGAGGCCGGACAACGCCTTGGAGACGGCCGGCTGCGTGAGGTTGAGATACGTCGCGGCGCGGATCACGCTGTGATGGTCGTCGATGGCGATCAGAAGGCGCATATGCCGGATCGTCAGGCTGTTCTTCATGAACAGGTTGATGCTGGCCATCGTGGTGCGCGCCCGTCTGTTGATCCGCCGCGAGGTTAGAGCGCCGGGGGCGGCTGTCAACTTTGCGTCACGTTGCGGGGCGGAAACATAACCCGCGGTCATGGACAGGTCCGCCGTAGTCATTTGACTTGCGGCCGCGGGATCCAGTCTGCGGACCGGGAAACAGCGGGGAACCATCATGAACAAGGCGACCGGGGGTGCGCTGCAGCGCATCTCGCTTGCGACGAACACCCTCGTGCGGCGCTACATGCCCGACCCCTTCGTGCTGGCGGTGATGCTGCTGGCCGTGGTCTTCGTCGCGGGCGTGGCGCTGACGCCCTCTACCCCGGCCGAGATGATGACGCATTTCGGCGCCGGCGTCTGGTCGCTTCTGGGCTTTGCGATGCAGTTGTCGCTGGTGGTCGTGACGGGCGCGACCCTGGCCGAGACGCCGGTCATCAAGCGCGGCGTGCGCCGCCTTGCCGCGATCCCCGCGACCCCGACCGGGGCGGTGGTGTTCGTGACCCTGCTCACGGCGGGGATATCGCTGGTCAACTGGGGTGTGGGGCTTGTCGTGGGGGTGATCTGCGCCCGCGAGGTGGCGCGGCGGATCGAGGGCGCCCATTTCCCGCTGCTGATCGCCGCCGCCTACGCCGGCTACACGCTGTGGTCCGCGGGAATGTCCTCGTCCATACCGCTGACGCTGAACACCCCCGGCCACCCGCTTGAAGCAACAACCGGGCTGATCCCGCTGACGCAGACGATCCTGTCCCCCTGGAACCTGATCCTTGCCGCATCGATCCTGATCTCGCACGTCGTGACCGCGCGGGCCATGACGCCGCCGCGGAACCAGGCGGTCGGACTGCCGGCACAAGCCGCGCCCGACCCCGCGCAGGACGACGCCGGGTCTGCCGGCACGCAGGCCGCGTCCGCCCCCCTCACCCCGGCCGAGCGGCTGGACCGCAGCCGGATCCTCAGCATCGGCGCAGGGCTGATCGGCCTTGCCTTCGTCGTTCGTGCGCTGTGGACGGGCGGACTGAACGCGCTCAATCTCAACGCCCTCAATCTTCTGGTCCTCAGCCTGGGGCTGATCCTGTCGCGCGGGCTCGTATCGTACCTCCGTGCCGCGGAACGGACCGCCGCCTCGGTGCTGCCGATCGTGATCATCTATCCCTTCTACGCCGCCATCGCGGCGATGATCACCTCCTCGGGGCTGGGAGAGATGGTGACGAACGGCCTTGCGCGGATAGCCAGCGCCGAGACGCTGCCGCTGATCACGTTCCTCACGGCGGGCCTGATCAACATCGTCATCCCGGCCGACGGCGGCCACCTGGTCCTGCAAGGCCCGATCTTCCTGGCGCTGGCCGACCAGAAGGAAATCCCGGTGGGACTGGTGACGACCGCGATGACGATCGGCGCGAACTGGACGAACCTGCTGCAACCCTTCTGGGCCCTGCCGCTGCTCGCCCTGGCCGGGCTCGGCATCCGCGACATCATGGGCTACTGCCTGATCCTTCTCGCCACCAGCGGCGTGGTCGCCAGCGCCGTGCTGCTGGCGCTGGGGCAGGCATTCTAGCCTGCCCGCGCCACCCGCGGCTGCAGCACGAGCAGGGCGCCGATCTCTCGCGCCGACAGTTCGTCGATCATGTCGATCGAACCGATGATCCGCTCGGCTTCCTGCCCGAGGCTGGCGCGCGCCTTGGCGACGAGGCTGGCGCGGAGGTCCGGCAGCGGCGGGCGCCGCGACAGGTCGTGGGCGCCCGCAATCCGGCGGCCATCCACGGTCACGATCTCGACCGCTGCCTGCGTTTCGGTCAGCGAACCGTCCCCCCGCACCTCGACGAGCGCCGCCGTCCTTCCAAGCTCTGCGTCGCGGGCCAGCGCGTCGGTGAAAGCCCGGTCGTCCTGGGTCGAACGATCGTGCAGGACCATCGCGGCAAGCCAGGGATAGCTGAACTTGACCTCGAGACCCGTGCGCGGCACCGGGATGTTGCAGACGCTCAGCCAGCGCGGGCTGGTCCGCACGGTGACGGCGGCGACCTGATCGGGGTCACCCCGCTCCACGTTCCGCAGCACCTCGATCATCGCGTGGGTGCCGTGGCAGCAGGCATGAAGCTTGTGGCTGATCGCCTCGAACAGGAAGCCTTCGGCATTGGCGGCGTCGGGATCGGGCTGGTTGGAATGGGTCATCACGAAGCCCTGCGGCCCCATCAGCCCGTCATCGGCAGAGGTGAGCCCCGCGCGGGCCAGCAGCGCGCATTCGACCCCGCTCGCGGCGGCGATGCCGGCGTTGTACGGCTTGCCCATGGTGCCGAACTGGCAGCGAAGGCCGGCAGCCCGCGACGCGCAGAGCCCGATCGCCGCCCGGACCTGGCCCCGCGTCAGCCTGAGCAGGCGCGCCGCCGCAAGGGTGGCACCGAAGGCGCCCGCCGTGGCCGTCTGGTGAAAGCCGCGGTTGTAGTGCTCGCGGCCGAGGACGCAGCCGATGCGGATCGATGCCTCCGCCCCGACCAGGAACGCGGTGCAGACCGCTTCGGCGGAAAGATCCTCCATCTCGGCCACGGCAAGCGCGGCCGGATAGATGGCCGCGGACGGGTGGCCGATATGGGCGAAATGGGTGTCGTCATAGTCGATCGCGTGGCCGATCGTGCCGTTGACCAGCGCGGCCGCGCGCGCGGGGGCGGGGGCGCCGCCGGTCACCGAAGCCTCGGGCACGCCGCCCTCGTGCGCGATCATCGCGCGCAGGATCTCGCCCACCGGTTCGTCCGCGCCCGCGCGCGCGCAGACGAGCCAATCCATCAGCGACAGCGTCGCGAGGGCCCGAGCTGCCTGCGGCAGGTCGCCCGCGGGGGTCAGCGCCAGATCGATCATCCGCTCGATCAGGGAACCATCGCTCGACACGGTCCGGATTTCCTTGTTCATGCCGCCTGCTCCGTGACGGTGGTTTCGGCGATCACCCGGTTTGCCAGCACCGGATCGACATACCATCCCATGGTCCTGGGGTCATTGAAACCCGCGGCAATCTGCTGGGCAAGCCCGGGCCGTTCCGCGGCTGCGGCAAGGATGCCCAGCACATGTGCGGGAGGGGCCAGCATCGTGTTGGTCAGCCGTGCCGACCACTTCGTCTCGTCCCATGCCCGTTCGGTCAGCTGCGCTATCCAGTACGTGTCGAACGGCAGATCGCCCCGCGCCTCGATCGCCTGGAGATAGAGCGCCGCGCACTTGCTGGCGTTGTTCGATCCCTGGCCGGTCATCGGATCGTTCAACAGGAAGACATCGCCCAGGGCAAGAACCGGCTGCCCCGAGGGGAGGAACCCGACCGGCCTTCGGACCGTGGGCGTCACGGGACCGGCGAGCACGCCCAGATCGTCGGTCAGCCGCGCGTCGGCGAATCGGTGCGCGTCCCAGGGGAAATGGCTGTGGATCAGGTCGAGCGTCGCCTCGAGATGCCGGGCCGGCGTGTCGATCCCCGACCAGACGTCCATCGGTCCACCGGGAACGCATTCCAAGTTGACGATGTCGCAGGCGCCGCTGAGGGTCAGCGCCGGAAAATGCACCATCTCGCCCGCGCCCGGATGGACGTTGATGTTGATGGCGCCGAAATCCTCGCGCGGCCTCACCCCGTGAAGATAGGTCAGCGCGGTGATCCGTTGCGGGGCGTCGAAGGTGCAGCGTGCGGCATCGCGCGCGAACAGCTTGCCGATCTCGCCCTTGCCGGCGGCGACGATGGTCAGGTCCGAGCTGGCCGCGATCTCCTCGAGCCGGTCGAGGTTGGTGTCCTCGATCCGGAGACGGCCTCCCAGGCGCTCGAACTCCTCCATCCACCGGGGGAACTTGAGGCGCTGGTCCACGGACTGTCCGGGGGGCATGCGCATGCGGAAATCGACCATGATCCGGTCGGCATCAAGCCCCGCGCGGATGTGCATCCCCTCGATCGGGGGGCAGTGCTCGTCCCAGAAGGCCATGCCGAAATCGCGCTCGATGCCAACAGCCATGTTGTACATCGACTGGCTGGAGGTGATCCGCCCGGAACGGACCTCGTCGGCGCTGCGATTGGTGACGATGACGACGGCGTGCCCCGCCTTGAGCAGCCCGGTGCCCAGCTGCAGCCCCGCATGGCCCGCGCCGATGATCGTGATCTTTCGCACATCGCCCTCCTTGCTCTGGTGCCCGGCCTGTCCTTTTCGCCCCTGCGGTTCCCTGCCCGCTTTGGAACAGCGGTGAAATGCATCCGGGAATTGGCCGTCGGCACAGACGGTTGCGCAATCAGATGTGCGGCCGACAATGACGTCAAATGACTTGTCGGCCCCCTTGGCGGCGTTCGCAGTTATAGCGTGAACTGCTGCCGAATTCGCCGGGCAGTCCGCGCGATTGGCGATCATCCATAACCTCCGGGAATAAGGCCGGGCAATCATTGTCATTTGACTGACCGGAGCCGGAACCGATTGTCTTGCAGGCACAATCGGCGTCCGTCGCAGCGAGGTGAAAGACGCCGCCGTCGTCTCTCGACAGAAACAGCGGACGTCCAGGACGGCCGGAACGAAGCAGCTTCGAACCCCCGCAACCGGGAACGCTTGTTTCCGGGGAGGTCATGCCCGCGCCCTTCAGGCGGAATGCTGACCCGCGCGATCGTTCAGGGGCCGCTTTCCCGAATGATGATCAAGGAGGAGCGAATGAAACTGAACCTTCGAGCGCTTGGACGGCTGGCCCTCGGCACGGCCGTGCTTCTGGCGGGCCCGGCCTGGGCGCAGGATGACCGGCCGAACATCGTGCTGATCGTGGCCGACGACCTCGGCTATTCCGACCTCGGCAGCTTCGGCAGCGAGATCGCGACGCCGAATCTGGATGCCCTCGCGGCCGACGGCGTGCAGCTGACGAATTTCCACGTGGGGCCGACCTGCTCGCCCACCCGCTCGATGCTGATGTCGGGAACGGACAACCATGTCGCCGGGCTTGGCAGCATGGCCGAGGAGATCCTGGAAGAACAGCGCGGCCATCCGGGGTATGAAGGCTACCTCAACGAACGGGTGATGAGCTTCCCGCAGGCGCTCCGCGATGCCGGATACCACACCTACATGACCGGGAAATGGCACCTCGGCGGCAAGGAGGGCCAGCGCCCGAACGCGCGCGGGTTCGAGAAGTCCTTCGCCAATCTCGGTGCGGGGGCTCATTTCTTCGACCAGACCGGGCTTCTGGAAATGTTCGCGAAGGCGAACTACACGCAGGATGACGTGCCGGTCGACCTGCCCGCCGACTTCGGCTACGCGACCGATATCTTCACCGACCGGATGCTCGACTATATCGCGTCGGGCGACGACGCGCCGTTCTTCGCCTATCTCGCCTACACGACGCCGCATTGGCCGTTGCAGGCCCCGGACGCCGACATCGCGCTGTTCAAGGGCAAGTATGACGAAGGCTACGAGGCCACCCGCGCCGCCCGGCTCGCGCGCATGGCGGACATGGACCTGATCCCCGCCGGAACGACGCAGAACCTTGCGCCGGATCTTTGGCCGCACTGGGAAGAACTGAGCGAAGAGCAGCGCGCGATTGAGGCGCGCAAGATGGAGGTCTATGCCGCGATGGTCCACAATCTGGACCAGAACGTCGGCCGCCTCGTCGCCAGCCTGAAGGAGGATGGCGAATACGAGAACACCGTGTTCGTCTTCTTCTCGGACAACGGGGCCGAAGGCAGCCTGCCCGACAGCATCCAGGGCGGCAAGAACCGCATCTGGATCGAGGAGAACTTCGACAACTCGCTGGAGAACATGGGCAGGCAGGGCTCCTACTTCGGCTATGGCCCGAGCTGGGCGTCCGTCAGCCAGACGCCGTTCCGGATGGTGAAGGGGCACGTCTACGAAGGCGGCATCCGCGCCCCCGCCTTCATCACCATGCCGGGCAGCCAGGGCCGCGAAGGCCGCTCGGACGCGTTCGCGCACGTCTCCGACATCGCGCCGACACTGCTGGACATCGCGGGCGCAGAAGAGCCGCGCGAGTTCGGCGGCATCGCCCTGGCCGGGGCGACCGGCTACTCGCTCCTGCCGTGGCTGCAAGGGAATGGCGAGATCCCCCGGCCCCAGGATCAGCCGGTCTGCACGGAACTGTTCGGCCGTCTCTCGGTCTGGAAGGACAGCTGGAAGCTGGTGCATGAAAACAGCCCGTGGGGGACGGGCAACTACGAGCTCTTCAACCTGAAGAACGACCTGCCCGAGGCGAACGATCTTGCCGCGGCCGAGCCGGCGAAGCTGGCGGAGTTGCAGCAGGACTGGGCCGATTGCCAGTCGCGGTTCGGCATCTACTGGAACGCGGGCCTTGCGCCCCAGATGGTCTACGGCAACGATGCCGAATACCTGTTCCCCAGGCCGCATGTCCGCAACTGACGAAATCCCGTCGGAGAGGGACATGGTCGCCCTGTCCGGCGGGCCCTTCCTCATGGGCTCCGACCGGTTCTACCCCGAGGAACGGCCCCGCCGCCCGGCCGAGGTCGGGGCGTTCCGGATCGACCGCACGCCTGTCACGAACGCCCGCTTTGCCAGCTTCGTCCAGGCGACGGGCTACGTCACCCTGGCCGAGCGCCCGCAGCCCCACCCTGAGCACGTCGTGCGAATGGTGCCGCCCTGCTCGGCGGTATTCGTCGCGCCTGCGCCGAATACCCCGCTGCGGGGCCCGACGGATTGGTGGCGGCTGGTGCCGGCGGCATGCTGGCGCCGCCCCGCGGGCCCCGGCAGCAGCGTCGAAGGGCTGGACGACCACCCTGCGGTGCATGTCGCGTTCGAGGACGCCCTGGCGTTCGCCGAATGGGCGGGGAAATCTTTGCCGACCGAAGCCGAATGGGAATACGCCGCGCGAGGCGGCCTGGAGGGCGAAGAATACGCGTGGGGCAGCAGCCTCACGCCGGAAGGGAGGCACCTCGCGAACACGTGGCAGGGGCAGTTCCCCTTCGTGAACCTGATGGAGGACGGCTTCGCCGGCACCTCTCCGGTCGGCAGCTTCCGGGCAAACGGCTACGGGCTGTTCGACATGATCGGCAACGTCTGGGAATGGACGACCGACGATTACGCCGCGCCCGGGCAGCCGCAGCCGAGCAGCTGCTGTCGGCGACAGGATGGCGGGACGACCAAGGTCATCAAGGGCGGATCCTACCTGTGTGCGCCGAACTACTGCCGCCGGTACCGCCCCGCCGCGCGCCATCCGCAACGCATCGACACCACGACCTCGCATCTGGGTTTCAGATGCGTCCGTCGGCTGGGGTGATCGGCTTGGCCGATGAGGCAATCGGCTTGCGATACTGCAGCCATGGCCGTGTCGTCGGCAGGCCGCGCGGGGTCTTCGACGCAACAGGGGGATCGACGACGCGGCATGTCATCTGCCCGCGTCATGCCGTGAGGTCGCTTGTCGTGCTCACGCGCATCCACACCGTTGCCTTCGGGGCCGCGTGATCCGGTCCACGTGCATATGGCCGCCGTGCGTATAAACCCGGAACCTTGGCGCGTGAGTTCTTGGCCTGAGGCGCTTGGCTTGGTCAAGGACCGTGCGCAACCGGTGTTTCATGCACAGTTTGCCATCCCTTCATGGGAGCAACGGCAAGCGCGTCGAACGTTCAGATTGCATGATCGCAAATGAACTTCGCCGCCGGTTTTGCGGCTGCGGTGACCGCCGCACCGGCCAAGTTCAACTGCGGCCACATGAGCAGAAACGGGCGGAAGGCGAGCCGCCACCTTAGATGACCGCCGGACGCCCACCTCGCCGATGGCTGCCCGGCGGCCGTAATCAAGGCTCAAGCATCGACACGACCTGCCTGCAGGCACCCGTTTGCGGAACAAGTCCAAATACCGGGCAGGCAGAGCGGCCGGATCAATGTCAGTTCGCCAGGAACCGGCGCGCCGAGGGCATCGACTTCATCAGGATGTAGTAGGCCAGGCCGGCCGGGATCGGGCTGGCGTACCACGAGATCCTGTTGAAGATCAGCGCTTCGCGCTCCGGCTGATCCAGCAGTCCACGCCGGCAGTCGCGATCAGGATGCCGAGAGCCAAATTCGTTCCCGGCATCGCGTAGCCAAGGGATGCCGTACGCTGCACGATTCGCATCCCCTGCTGCAGGAACAGGCGCGCGGCATAGGCGACCACGAGTCCACAGATCAGCACCGCCGCTGTCGCTGCGGCGGACAGCACGAAGGTGTTGCGCGCTTCCAGCACCAGCCGATCGGACAGGCCAGCGAACTGGAACCGTTTCCAAGCCTCGATCCCAAGATGGAGCGCGCGCACAAGGAATCCCAAGAGCACCGGCAGAAGGCCCAATCCGAAGGCCGCCGCGCCGGCTCCCCGGCTCAGGGGCTGGCGGGCGAAGCTGTGCGCACGCTGGCTGCTGAGGGAACAGCGCTGGCGCTCACGGGCCTACCGCTCCAGCGAGACCAGCACCACGACCAGAAGCAGCATGGCCAGCGAGATCTGCACGGCGCCCGGAAGGTCCGACCGCGTGACCCAGGTCGTGTAAACCAAGATGGTCAGCGACCGGATGCCCAGAAACCGGACGCGCCGATATCGTTTAGCGTTTCCATCAGCGGAAGGCTCACCCCGACCGAAATTGCCGGGCGGGCAAGAGGCAGGGCGACGCGTCGGAAGATCAGGCGCCGACTTGTGCCCAAGGTGCGGGCCACCTCGATTAGGTTCGCCGCCTGGGTCATGAACATCGCCCGCGTCGGCAGGTACACATACGGATAAAGCACCAGGCTCAGCAGCAGGACCGCACCCGTCATCGAGCGGATGTCGGGAAGACGGAACGCCCTCGGGCTGTCGTAGCCGAGGATGGTGCGGACCAGAGACTGGAACGATCCCAGCGGATGCAGCAGGTCCAGATACGTGTAGGCGACGATATAGGTCGGCACGGCAAGCGGCAGCAGAAGCGCCCATTCCAGCATCCGCCGCCCGCGGAAATCATAGGCCGTCACCAGCCAGGCCATCGACGTACCGATCACTGCGGTCAGCGCGCCCACCCCGGCCATGAGGATGGCCGTCTGTCCCAACGCGTGCGACCGGACATGCGCTGCCAGGTGGGACCACAAGTCCTGTGACCGCAACGCCGCCTGCCAGACAGCGCCAGCAACGGGACAAGGACCAGACCGGCGACCAGCAGGCTGGCATGGATCCAGACCCTTCCCCCCAACGAGAAGGATCTGGACGGCCGTTCATCATTCGCTACCAGGATCGCCATGCGGGTTGACCTGCCGCGACGTGACCGCGGCCCGGGCCTTCGAGATCAGTTGTCTAATCCGACGCGATCGACCAGCTCGGTGGCTTCCTTGCGGTTCTGCACGATCTCGGTGAGTGGCACGGAATTGATCTTCAGCTCGCCGAACGATGCTATGATCGGGTCGATGGCGGCGCCGGGCTTCACCGGGTATTTGTAGTTCGCCTCACCATAGATCTTCTGCGCCTCGTTTGAGACAAGGAACTCCAGCAGCTTCACAGCCTCTTCCCTGTTCGGAGCGTGCCTGGCGACCGCGGCACCGCTGATATTCACATGGGTGCCGCCATCCTCGAAGGTTGGCAGGATCATCTTGATCGCCTCGCACCAAGCCTTCTGCTCCTCCCCGCCCTTGCCCGAGCGCATCAGCCCACATAGGAACTCGCCACCGCGATGTCGCAGATGCCGCCCAGAATGTCCTTGGCGCCGTCCCGGTCGCCGCCCCCCGTCTTGCGGGCGAGATTGAACTTGAGGCCGGTCAGCCATCCCTCGGTCGCCGCCGCGTCCTGATGCGACACCAAAGCGGAGAACAGCGCCGTGTTGTAGGGATGCTGGCCGGAACGGATGCAAACCCGGCCTTTCCATTCCGGGTCCGCCAGTTGCTCGCAAGTGAAGCTGAAAAAATCGAGATCGTTGGCCGCATAGATCACGCGCGTGCGCATCGATAGGGCGAACCACTGATCTCCGATTCCACCGGCTGCGTCAGCCCCGGTCCACGAGATCCCGACGAAGCGGCCGTGCTGGGTCGCCACCGCCATCGCCGCGTCGATCGCGCTGAGCGAGGTGCCCAGCACGCCCACCCGGCAGGCCGGGACCACCGCGTCGACCAGCCCCGACCACGGGCTAGGGAAATAGCGGCGCGTCTCGGCGTCCTGCGGGAAACTGTGCCCGGTCGCGAGGATGACCTTGTCGAACACCGCGCCCACATCGCCGTGCTCGGTAGTCAGGCGGATGCCCCCGTCCAGCCCCGTGACCAGGTCCGTGACCTCGGTCCGCTCGCGCAGCTCGACCCGGTGCCCCAGCGCCTCGGCGGCGTGGACGAGGGCGTCGAATTCATCGCGGTAGTAGCGGCCCAGCATCAGACGGGGGGTGAAATCGCGCTCGTTCAGGTGCTCCGGGTCGATGCCGTGGCTGCGGAGCAGCGCACTGGTCTGGGCGCGCAGCCAGTCGAGGTAGCTGCGCGTGACGGGCGGGATCTCGATGCTGGCGATGTTGGCCAGCATGACGTGGCTGGCAGTGTCGTCGGAATAGGGCATGCCCACGCCCGCATCAGCGCCCTTCTCGAACAGCCAGACGGCAAGCGGCGCGGCGCGCGGCGAGGTGGCCAGCGCCTTGAAGGCGTAGACTCCTGTCGGGCCGGTACCGACGATGGCAATGGTCTTCATGAGAGGTCTTTCGCGCCGGGGGCATGGCCCCCGTCTTAGGCTTGTGCGCAGCGGATGTAAGAATAACAGATGATAGGTCAGAGAGGAGACTTGCCAGCGCAACGACGCCGGCCACGCGACGCGGCGCGTCGTCCGGGCCGGACCGCTACATGCCCCGGACGCGGGAACCGCGGTTCGGCGGCCGCGATGAAGCCGGTCGGCTGCGCTTCGATGCCAAGCACGACGACATCTATCCGATCGTCGCGGACATGATCCGTCGCGGCCTCGATCTCCGCTGCCGTCGTGCAGAGCGCCAGCCGCCGTCCGGTCAGCCCGCCGACAGACAGGCCGCGAAAAGGCTGCGGCGATCGCCAGCGCGTTCCAACGGGCGGTCACATCGTTAAAACGCGCTGGCGCATCCCTTGTGCGTTTGCATCGCGAGGATCGTGCGCAGCGGATCGCAGAAGGTCAGCCAGGGCCTGTCCGCCGTTCCCTGATCCCGCGATCGTACAGGCCTTGCGTCGGCAGATCCAGAAAAGGCATGGGCGTTCTTGGGACAGGAGTCGTGGCGTTCAGACGCCCAGCCAGCGATGTTGCAGTTCCTTGTCGGCGCGAATCTCGTCGGGGGTGCCGGACCAGACGATCTGTCCCTTGCTGACGATGACCACGTCATCGGCTAGGCTCGTGGCGAAACCGAAGTTCTGCTCGACGAGGATCATCGACAGGCCGGTCTGCTTGAGATCCATCAGCCGGTCGTGGATCAGCTTGACGATGATCGGCGCCAGCCCCTCGGTCGGCTCGTCCAGGATCAGCAGGCGCGGATTCATCAGCAACGCACGCGCGATGGCAAGCATCTGCTGTTCCCCGCCCGAAAGCTGCATCCCCCCGTTCGACATCCTTTCGCCAAGCCGCGGGAACAGGTCCAGCACACGCTCCATCGTCCAGCCACCCGGCGGCGGGGCGAAGCGCCTGGCAGCCAGGTCGAGGTTTTCCCGCACGGTCAGCGACCGGAAGATGTCGCGCGTTTCGGGCACATAGCCGATCCCCATGCGGGCGATGCCGTAGGGCCTTTCCCTGTCAATCACCCGCCCATTGAACGTGATCTGCCCGGACTTGGTCGGCAGCAATCCCATGACCGTTTTCAACGTGGTGGACTTGCCCGCACCATTGCGGCCCAGGATCGCCAGCACCCTGCCTTCCTGCGCGGTCACGGTCATGCCGTGCAGCACCTGCGTCTCGCCATAGCCGGAATCGACCGCCTTGAGATCAAGCATCTTCCCAGGCCCCCAGATAGATATCCTTAAGCAGCTTGCTGTCGCGCGCGTCCTCGGGCGATCCGTCGAAGACGACCTCGCCATAGTTCAGAACGGTAATGGTGTCGGCGACCGCGAAGGCCAGATCCATGTCGTGTTCGATGATCAGCAGCGTCAGGTCGCGCGGCAGGTCGTTCAGCAGGTCGTGAAATCCCGCGGACATCTCGGGACCCACGCCCGAGGTCGGCTCGTCCATCAGCAAGACAAGCGGGCGTGTGGCCAAGGCCACGCCGACCTCCAGCTGGCGGCGCACGCCATAGGACACGTCGCTGACCTGGGCGTGCAGATAGGGCATCACCCGAACCTGCTCGGCCACCTCGCGAACGGTGTCCCGCACGTCGCGCCGGGTCAGGCTGTCATAGCGGATATTGTGCCAGTGGCCATGCGTCACGGAAGCGGCGAGGCCCAGGTTCTCCTCGACCGTCAGGCCGTCGAACAACGTGTTCTTCTGGTAGCTTCGCGACAGGCCCAGTTTCGCCCGCCCCTGCACCGGCAAGGCGGTCACGTCCTCGCCGGCAAGGACGACTCGACCCTTGTCGGGGCGGATCTCGCCGACCAGCTGGTTGAACAGCGTGGTCTTGCCCGCGCCGTTCGGTCCCAAGATCACCCGCCGTTCACCCCGCTCGAGCTTCAGCGACACATCCCGGGTAACGTTGATGGCGCCGAAGCTTTTCGAGAGATTGCGTGTCTCAAGCATCTTCAAGGGATCCTTTCGCTGCCAGATCCTTGCGGACCTGATTGGCGATCACGTCCCGGGCGGGGACCGGACGGGCAAGGCGGGACAGGCGCTGTTCCAGCCAGCCGAATATTCCGTTCGCCCGGCTCATCACAACGGCGATCAGGATCAGGCCGACCACCAGGTGCCAGTAGTCGGTATGCGCGCTGACCTCGTGCTTCAGCAGGACAAAGACAATGGCGCCGATCACCGGTCCGATGATGGTTCCCAGTCCACCCAGGATCACCACCACCAGCGCCTCGCCCGACACGGTCCAGTTCAGCAGACCAGGCGAGACGAACATGACATGCTGGGCGGCCAGCGCGCCCGCGGCGGCGGCGATCATGCCGGACAGGCCGAACATGTCCGCCTTGATCCGCCAGACATTGACCCCGAGGGCGCGCATTCGCTGTTCGTTGTGCATGATGCCGGTCAGGCTGCGACCAAGCCCGGCCTGCAGCACATGGGTCGCGAACCAGTAGACGGCACCAAGCACGGCAAGGGAGACAAAGGCAAAAGTGCGCCCGTCGTTCAGATCCAGCCCGATGATCGTCAGATCGATCCGCGGCACGCCCGAGATGCCATCGTCGCCGCCGAAGATCGGCTGTTCGAAGACGAGGGAATAGGCCATCTGCCCGAAGGCCAGCGTGGCCATGATGAAATAGATGCCGTGGCTGCGCCCGCACACCGCGCCGATCAGCCAGGACGCCGCGCCGGTGACGGCAACAGCACCCGCGAAGGCCATTGGCGGTGCCAACCCGGCCTTGACCGTCAGCATCGCATAGGCGTAGGCCCCCGCGCCCATCAGCGCCCCATGGCACAGCGACACCATGCCGCCGAACCCCGCAACCATGTCGAGCGCGATGACCAGAATGGCCAGGATCGCGATCTCGGTCACGGTTTCCACGCCGAAATATTCAGCCGTCAGCGCACGCCAGATCGCCAGCGCGGCGATCAGCCCAAGCGTCCAGAACCGCAAGCTCGTGTGTCGGAACATCGGATCACCCTTTCGCCGGGAACAGGCCCGCCGGGCGCAGGATCAGCACTGCCGCCAGAAGCCCATAGATGTTGATTTCCACTTGGAACTGACCCGGGACGGCGCCTGATTT
>NZ_SELD02000050.1 GCF_004923205.2 Paracoccus aeridis | reverse complement strand
TCTGAAAGCAGATCGTCCGCTTCTCCTCGTCCGTCCAGAGCCGCTTTGTCCGACGCGCCACGGGCCACCCCATAGTGTCCACCATCCATAGTGGACACTATCCGTCACTCTCCAAGCGCGGCAGGGCAGTCAGACCGGACGCTTACGACCCGGAGGTTCTGGTCGCCGGATCGACCCCGCGCGGGTCACCGCGGCACAGAGCCGTCTGCCCTACCTGTCCGACCGGCTGGCGCTGAGGCTGAGGCTGTGGGCGCGCAGGATCGCGTCGTTTCGATCCACGCCCCCGTGAGGGGGCGACATGGGCCGGTCTTGTTTCCTCGGCCTCCGTCAAGTTTCGACCCACGCCCCCGTGAGGGGGCGACGGCAACCCATCGGCTGCGCTGTGGCGCGGCTGGTGTTTCGATCCACGCCCCCGTGAGGGGGCGACGCATCGGCAGCTTCCCCGCCGACGAGGTGGAGGTGTTTCGATCCACGCCCCCCGTGAGGGGGCGACCATCGGCAGCTTCCCCGCCGACGAGGTGGAGGTGTTTCGATCCACGCCCCCGTGAGGGGGCGACGTCCAGATCGCCCGGCGCTACGGCGTCACCTGCGCGTTTCGATCCACGCCCCCGTGAGGGGGCGACCGCCCATTCGGCATTTTGGAGGAGGCACCAACCGGTTTCGATCCACGCCCCCGTGAGGGGGCGACGCGGCTCGGCATCGGGGTGGTCGCGCAGATGCAGGTTTCGATCCACGCCCCCGTGAGGGGGCGACTTGGCCTCCGCCGCCGCGTCCTCAATCCCACAACGGTTTCGATCCACGCCCCCGTGAGGGGGCGACCATCATTGAGGGTATCCAGAGGATGATACCTAAGGTTTCGATCCACGCCCCCGTGAGGGGGCGACGCGAGGACGCAGAACTGAACGCCATCTGCGATGTTTCGATCCACGCCCCCGTGAGTGGGCGACCGTCATTGACAGCGGAGGTCACAACATCGTCAGCGTTTCGATCCACGCCCCCGTGAGGGGGCGACCTGTGCAGTTTCGAGACTTCTTCTGGGGCATGGCGGTTTCGATCCACGCCCCCGTGAGGGGGCGACGCGATCAGCAGCCGAAGGCCCGACCGATCCGAAGCGTTTCGATCCACGCCCCCGTGAGGGGGCGACGCCGCGCCCTCAACCGAAACAGCGATGTGTCCGAAGTTTCGATCCACGCCCCCGTGAGGGGGCGACGCGCGTCGGCCTCGTCCCACTGGTCGCCGTCATAGTTTCGATCCACGCCCCCGTGAGGGGGCGACACCCTGCCGTGCCCGAGTTTGACGCCGTGGTGATGTTTCGATCCACGCCCCCGTGAGGGGGCGACGGCCGAACTGCGCGACTACTGGCGGCTCTGCGACGTTTCGATCCACGCCCCCGTGAGGGGGCGACAAGCCGCTTCCGTCTCTGCCCTGCGCGCGGTGTTGTTTCGATCCACGCCCCCGTGAGGGGGCGACTCGGATACTGTTCTACCCTATGCACGTTTGAAAGTTTCGATCCACGCCCCCGTGAGGGGGCGACCCGTGACCTCGAACTTGTTCACCTCGCTCATGAAGTTTCGATCCACGCCCCCGTGAGGGGGCGACTCGACCCAGCCCCAACGGAGCGGATCAATCAGCGTTTCGATCCACGCCCCCGTGAGGGGGCGACCCTTCGTCGTCGTGGATGCTGGAAGGTTGGTCGTGTTTCGATCCACGCCCCCGTGAGGGGGCGACGTTAGGATTGCCGATCAGTGAGCCGTCCGGCTGGCGTTTCGATCCACGCCCCCGTGAGGGGGCGACTCGGCCTTGCCATCCCGGACGGCGTGATGATGACGTTTCGATCCACGCCCCCGTGAGGGGGCGACCTCAGCCGGTCGATGGTGCCCTGTGCCTCCGCGTCGTTTCGATCCACGCCCCCGTGAGGGGGCGACTGCCCGATCCCGACCGACGTCTCCCCCGTCGCCCAGTTTCGATCCACGCCCCCGTGAGGGGGCGACCCCTTGAGCCGCCCCATGGCCTCGACCACGGATAGTTTCGATCCACGCCCCCGTGAGGGGGCGACACGCCCATGACCCTGCAACTCGTCGCCTGGTTCAGTTTCGATCCACGCCCCCGTGAGGGGGCGACCCGAAGCAAGGAGAGACGTGATGACTCCCAAGCAGTTTCGATCCACGCCCCCGTGAGGGGCGACAGGTCGAGGGCTGGATCACCGCGCCACGGGCGATGTTTCGATCCACGCCCCCGTGAGGGGGCGACCTGGGCGAGCGCGGCGTCAACCACGTCCAGTGGTGGTTTCGATCCACGCCCCCGTGAGGGGGCGACGTCTCGACGCGCTTGTTCTGGCGGATGATAACCAAGTTTCGATCCACGCCCCCGTGAGGGGGCGACATTGTCGATGATCAACCCCGCGCCCGCGACACGGTTTCGATCCACGCCCCCGTGAGGGGGCGACACGCGGCGACAAGTGGCCGGACTGGTGGATCGAGGTTTCGATCCACGCCCCCGTGAGGGGGCGACGCAGGGGCCGCAGCACCCGGTCATAGACCGCAGCGTTTCGATCCACGCCCCCGTGAGGGGGCGACGCCAGTCTTGAATTGCGTTGCTTCAGATCCCGGGTTTCGATCCACGCCCCCGTGAGGGGGCGACCCTTCATGGCTGGTCGTCAGGTGGCTGATGCCGTGTTTCGATCCACGCCCCCGTGAGGGGGCGACGATCGACCTTGCCAGACGACTGCTCGCTGGTGAGGTTTCGATCCACGCCCCCGTGAGGGGGCGACGTGATCCCGGCCGCGAATGACGAGTAGCGCACCGTGTTTCGATCCACGCCCCCGTGAGGGGGCGACATTCCCCGGCATCCTCGTCGGCGCAAGTCCCGCAGTTTCGATCCACGCCCCCGTGAGGGGGCGACGCCCCGGCAACCTGCGATCCTCCACGCTGCTCAAGTTTCGATCCACGCCCCCGTGAGGGGGCGACCCCGAGCCTTCTGCGCGGGTCAGCATCGCCTCGCTGTTTCGATCCACGCCCCCGTGAGGGGGCGACCCGCAGGCAGGGCATCTTCTGGCAGCGCGCAGGTGTTTCGATCCACGCCCCCGTGAGGGGGCGACACGGTGCCGCCGACGCCATGGCACGTGATGACGCCGTTTCGATCCACGCCCCCGTGAGGGGGCGACCCGTTCGGATATCCTCTGTCCGCATACCATTTCAGTTTCGATCCACGCCCCCGTGAGGGGGCGACGAGGTCAACGGTGTTGAGCAAAGCGTCTCGACCCCGTTTCGATCCACGCCCCCGTGAGGGGGCGACACCCGGCCAACGAAGCCACGTGGAAGTTCACACAGTTTCGATCCACGCCCCCGTGAGGGGGCGACGCAGGGTCAAAGCCCCGCACGGCCGCGCCTATGGCGTTTCGATCCACGCCCCCGTGAGGGGGCGACGTCACGGGCTGCGGTGCCGTCGGTGATGACGGAGAGTTTCGATCCACGCCCCCGTGAGGGGGCGACG
>NZ_SELD02000049.1 GCF_004923205.2 Paracoccus aeridis | reverse complement strand
GTTCTGCAAACTACGTCGAGAGCCGACTATTTCAGCGGCCTGTTAAAGTAGAAGTCCTCAGCAGCCTGCCACTGGTACTCCCAGGCACCCATCTCACCTTCGCGGGCGAGAAGCCTAGCCTGCCGGACAGGTTCGTCAACCTTCAACAATACCGAAAGATCGATCAGATCGGCCAGTTCCGGCCGGGCCGAGTATACGCCTTCGAGGATGATGATCTGCCTCGGTTCAATGCACGTGGGTTCGTCGAGGAGTCTTCCGTCAAACGTCTCCCAGTCGAATGCCCGCCAGCTGGCGCGATGACCCGCGCGCAGGCTCTCAAGCACGGCACGCTGTCGTACCCAATCGATGCAGCTGTGAACCAGGCAGGCGGGAGGCTCCTCACGTATGGACGTTCCTCCGGCATAGAAGTCGTCACCCTCGACCAGCGTCGCGCCCAAGTCCGCAGCAAGGACTGCAGCAAGCGTCGATTTGCCAGTGCCGCTGCGCCCATCGATGGCAACCGAAAGCGGCCGTCGGCTGCAAGCCGCTTTCAGGGAAAGCAAATCGCTCAATGCGCCGAGGTCAGCTGGGTGGTACTGCGTCATGACTGCTGTTTTTTTCTTACAGGTTCATTCTACTGCGCATCGGGCTGACCCCGAACGTGGGCACTCACATCCCACGATGCGCATTTGTCGACCGATGCTTTCTATGCGTCAGGCGGGATCCAGTGGATTCCCCTCTAACTCTAGTCAAGGAGACAGGCAATTGGGCCGCCTTCTATCCTCCGCATCCATGCTATCGGAAGTAGCCATTGCCGGGTAGGATATTTTCCCAAGGTTGCGCTCAGAAGCGTGGCGGCGTCCTCATCTAAATGGACGACCCCTCACGCCTAGTTTAGCGAATCCGTTGGAAACTCTGATCAGTCGGCACCGCAGTTCTGAGGTTCCGACAAGGTTAGGCGGGCGTGTAGCGCAGCCGGATCACGTCTTCGTCCATGAGATCATGGGCGATCAGGCGGAGCGGTCGACGGCCTTGGGTAAAATAGGGCTTGCCTCGTGCAGAAGACGAGAGGACTCGGCGCCAGCCAAAACCGCTATCCTTGCGGGCGTTGCCGCAGAAGCTGAACGGAATCGGCGATCACCAGGAGACGTCCCTTCAGGACGCCCAAGAGGCAAACGCTGCGCAGGTGGCCAGAGCCTGAGGCGCACGGGCGCACAGTTGCACAACGTCCTGCGGCGTAAGCGCTGTTCTGACCCCACCTTCCTGCTGAATCTGTAAGCTGCGATGCGCCCTCTTGTGGAGATTTGCACGGGAGGTGTCAGTGGGAGTCCATCGGGAGCGCAGTATGGAGGCCATTGGGTTTGTGGAGCTTTTGGCGGCTCCGGCGGCCAAGCGGCGATGGTCTGACGAGGCGAAGGGCCGGATGGTTGCGGAGACGCTGGTGCCCGGGGTCACGGTGAACGAGGTGGCGCGTCGGCATGGATTGAAGGCCAACCACCTGTCGTCTTGGCGGACACTGGCACGGAAGGGCAAGCTGGTGGTGCCCGAGGTTGCGGGGGCAGAGTTTGCAGCACCCGTTGCGTCGCCGATGGTGGTCCCGACAGTGGCAACGATAGCGTCGATTGATCTGATCCTCGGGCCTGTGACGGTGCGCCTGGATGCAGCCACGCCCGCCGCACGGGTCGCGGAACTGGCTGTGGCGCTGCGGGCTGGCTCATGATCTTCCCATCGAACCGGGTGCGGGTCATGGTGGCCACGAAGCCTATCGACTTCAGGAAGGGCCACGACAGCCTGGCCGCGATGGTGAAGAACGAACTGCGCAAGGATCCGTTCACCGGGACGATTTTTGTCTTCCGGGCGAGGAAGGCAGACAGGCTGAAGCTGCTCTACTGGGACGGCACCGGTCTGGTGATGGCCTACAAGCGGCTGGAGGAGCACACGTTTACCTGGCCTGCCGTGAAGGACGGGCTGATGCTGATGAACCATGCACAGTTCGAGGCGCTGTTTGCGGGGCTCGACTGGCGGCGGGTTCGGGCCATCGGTGCGAAGGCCCCCGAAGCGGTGGAGTGACGGGATTTGCCCTGCGGCAGGATGACTCGGTCGGTGCTTTCGGCGGGCATCGGCAGGGTAGCCATGATAGACCCGCGCCATGCCGAAGACCGCTGATCTGCTTGAAGAAATTGCTGCGCTGAAGGCGCTGTTGATCGCCGCGGATGCGCGCGACAAGCGCAAGGACGAGCGCATTGCGCGGCTGGAGAAGCTGGTCGCGGCCTTCAAGCAGGCTGTCTTCGGCCGGAAATCGGAGAAGAGCGATCCGGACCAGTTCGAGCTGGCGCTGGAAGATCTCGAAACCGCCTTGGCGGTGATCCATGCCGAAGAGGATGCCGAGGATCGCGCTGCCAAGCGCCCCGCCAAGCCGCGTGTCGCCAATCGTGGAGCGCTGCCCAAGCACTTGCCGCGCATCGAAGAGATCATCGAACCGGACAGCGGCGCATCCCGTCGCTGCTGTGGCGCTGGTGAGTTTCGGGGGACCGGCTGCCTATGCCTTTGCGCTCCTGCACGGGGCGGGGAACGGCATCGTCACCATCGCCAAGGGCACGCTTCCGCTGGCGCTGTTCGGCGCGGCCGGATACGGGCGGCGGATCGGCTGGCTCAATGCGCCCGCCCGCGTCCTTCAGGCGGCGGCGCCCCTCATCTTCGGCGCGGCGCTGACGGCCTGGGGTCTCTCGGCGATCTGGCTGACGGCAGGGATCGGCGTCGCCTCCTTCGTCGCTCTGCTGGCCCTCAGGCGGACTTGAGGCGGCGCGAACGGGCCTCGTGAACCCGCCGCGCGCTCAGGTTGCGGCGGAGAGGTTCACCCGCTTCATGAGCGCAGCCGCCGTTTCCTTGCGCTCGGAGTAGCGGTCCACGAGATACGCCTTCCGGTCGCGCGTGAGCAGCGTGAACTTCACCAGCTCCTCCATGACATCCACGATCCGGTCATAGAGTGGCGACGGTCGCATCCGCCCCGCCTCGTCGAACTCCTGAAACGCTTTGGGGATGGAGGACTGGTTGGGGATGGTCAGCGTTCGCATCCAGCGCCCGAGAACCCGCATCTGATTTACTGCGTTGAAGCTCTGCGAGCCGCCGGACACCTGCATGACGGCGAGGGTCTTGCCCTGCGTCGGACGCACGGCGCCCTCGGATGTAAGCGTCCGGCGTAGGCGCCTACTTCTTCCGAGGTTGCCACCGT
>NZ_SELD02000048.1 GCF_004923205.2 Paracoccus aeridis | reverse complement strand
AGGAAAACGTTCCGCCCAGTCCTGACTAAATCAGCAGCCTGTTAAGCGGGCGAGTCGATCATGAGGTCGGATCGGACGCCCGTCGATGTGCGTGGGGGATCTCGCCGAGGAGATCCTGGTTTCGGCGCACCTTGCTATTCCCAACCGTGATTGGCCCTGTGGTTCGGTTCAGGCCAAATCCTGTCCCCGCAACCAATCTTAGCGAAGATGCAGCCGCCTCAAACGAGGCGGCTTTTTTGTTGTCCGCAGCACCCAGCAGCGCGACTAGGTCGCCCTGCAGGTCGAGATCATGGCGGCGATGCTTGGCATCCCAGTGCACCACGATGTGCGCGATCAGCCGGTGCAACTCGTCCGAGGCGCGGCCGACCACCTCGCCCCGGAGAGCGTGCGGGCGAGATCGTCGACATGGGCGCGGTAGAGCGCGGTGAGATCCTCGGCTGTTGATTTCCACCCGGAACTGACCCGGGTTTTCCATCGAGAAG
>NZ_SELD02000003.1 GCF_004923205.2 Paracoccus aeridis | reverse complement strand
GCGGGGATGGGGACGGCGGGGATGGGGACGGCGGGGATGGGGACGGGCTGATGCCGCAGAATGACACCGTTCCGCGCCGGACGCTGGGGGGCGAGTTCACGCCCAACCCGCGCGCGGATTACGTCGAGCTGGGCGTGACCTCGGCGTTCTCGTTCCTGCGGGGGGCGTCGATGGCGCCCGACCTGGTCCAGACCGCGTGGGAACTGGGCCATGACGCGATCGGGATCGCCGACCTGAACAGCTTGGCCGGGGTGGTGCGGATCCATGCCGAGGCGAAGAAGGCCCACATGCGCCCGGTCATCGGCGCACGGATCGTGCTGACGGACGGGACCGCGTTCCTCGCCTATCCGACCGACCGGGCCGCCTACGGGCGGCTGTCGGCGCTGATCTCCAGGGGGCGGATGGCGACGGCGGAGGGCGGGTGGCAGGCCAAGGACGCGTGCGACCTGACGCTGGGCGACCTCGCCGCCGCGGCGCGCGCGCCCGAGGGGGCGGCGGACAGCGTCATCCAGCTGATCTGGATGCCGCCGGAAGTCGCAGGCGACGCGGCCGCCGCCGCCGCGTGCGACGACCTGTCGGCGCTGCCGCACCTCGCCGCGCGGCTGCCCACGCTGCGCCATGTCGCGGCGCGATGGCTGTATCGCGGCTGCGACCGGGCCCGGATCAACCGGCTGGACGAGGCAGCGCGCGCCTGCGGGCTGTCGATCCTCGCCACCAACGACGTGCACTACCACACGCCCGACCGCCGCCCGCTGCAGGACGTGATGACCTGCATCCTGCACGGCACCACCGTCGCCCGCGCGGGCTTCCTGCTGGACGCCAACGCCGAGCGGCACCTTAAGTCGCCCGCCGAGATGGCGCGGCTGTTCGCCGACTGGCCCCACGCCATCGCCGCCACGCGGCAGGTCGCCGACGCCTGCCGCTTCTCGCTCGACGACCTGCGCTACGAATACCCGGCCGAGACGGTGCCCGAGGGGCTCGACGCCGACCAGCACCTGGAGGAACTGACCTGGGCCGGGTGCGAGTGGCGCTATCCCGACGGAACGCCCGAGAAGGTGCGCGAGACCATCGTCAAGGAACTGGCGATGATCGCCAAGAAGCAGATCGCGCGCTATTTCCTGACCATCCACCAGATCGTGCAGTTCGCCCGCGGCGAGGGGATCCTGTGCCAGGGGCGCGGGTCGGCGGCGAACAGCGCGGTGTGCTTCGTCCTGGGCATCACCCCGGTCGATCCCGCCGACCACGACCTTCTGTTCGAGCGCTTCATCAGCGAGGATCGCGACGAGCCGCCCGACATCGACGTGGATTTCGAACACGAGCGGCGCGAGGAGGTGATCCAGCACATCTATGCGAAATACGGCCGCCACCGCGCGGGCCTGTGCGCGACGGTCATCCACTACCGCCCCCGCAGCGCCATCCGCGAGGTCGGCAAGGCCATGGGCCTGTCGGAGGACGTGACCGGCGCGCTCGCCTCGACCGTGTGGGGCAGCTGGGGCGAGAACCTCGAGCACGCGCCCGAAACCGGGCTGAACCTGCGCGACCCGCATCTTTCCATGACCCTGCGGCTGGCCGAGCAGATGATCGGGATGCCGCGGCATCTGGGCCAGCATGTCGGCGGCTTCATCCTGACCGAGGGGCGGCTGACCGAGACCGTGCCGATCGGCAACGGCGCCATGCCCGACCGCAGCTTCATCGAATGGGACAAGGACGACATCGACGCGCTGGGAATCCTCAAGATGGACGTGCTGGCGCTGGGGATGCTGACCTGCATCAGGAAGTGCTTCGACCTGGTGGCCGCGCATTACGGGCGGTCGCTGACGCTCGCCGACCTGAAGGCGGACGCCCCCGACGCGAAGCCCGTCTTCGACATGCTGTGCCGGGGCGACAGCCTCGGCGTGTTCCAGGTGGAAAGCCGGGCGCAGATGAACATGCTGCCGCGGCTGCAGCCACGCTGCTTTTACGACCTCGTGATCGAGGTCGCGATCGTCCGCCCCGGCCCGGTGCAGGGCGACATGGTCCATCCTTACCTGCGGCGCCGGCACGGGATCGAGCCCGAGGAATACCCCTCGCCCGCGCCGCCCCACCATCCCGACGAGCTGCGCGACATCCTCGGGCGGACCAAGGGCGTGCCGATCTTCCAGGAGCAGGCGATGAAGATCGCGCTGGTGGCGGCGCGGTTCTCGCCCGCCGAGGCGAACCAGCTGCGCAAGGCGATGGCGACGTTCCGGTCTCGCGGGACGATCGACCGGCTGCAGGACAAGATGGTGGGCCGGATGATCGAGCGCGGCTACGACCCCGACTTCGCCCGCCGCTGCTTCGACCAGATCAAGGGGTTCGGCGAATACGGATTCCCCGAAAGCCACGCGGCGGCGTTCGCGCATCTGGTCTATGTCTCGGCCTGGCTCAAGCACTATTACCCCGACGCCTTTGCCGCGGCGCTGCTGAACAGCCAGCCGATGGGGTTCTATGCGCCGGCGCAGATCGTGGGCTGCGCCCGGGCGCACGGGGTCGCCGTCCGGCCCGTGGACGTGAACCTGTCGGACTGGGACAACACGCTTGAGCCCGCGGGGGCGGAGGAAGGGGCGCTGCCGCTCGGTCCGTCCGCGACTTCGGCCACCGCCGCGGCGCCCTTTGCTGGAAACGGTCCACCGGACCGGTTCGCGGGCGCCCGGAAGCCCGGGGATGTTCCGGTGATGAAGAAGCCGCGCTTCGCCCTGCGGCTGGGGCTGCGGCAGATCACGGGGATGGCCGAGACAGCTGCGGCCCGGATCGTGGAGGCGCGGGATGCGCCCTATGAAAGCCTCGCCGAGCTGAAGGACCGGGCGCGGCTGGATGCGGGCACGGTGCGGCGGATCGCGGCGGCGGATGCGCTGCGGTCGATGGACCTCGACCGGCGCGCGGCGCTGTGGGATGCGCGCGCGCTCCGCGATGCGCCGGACCTGCCGCTGTTCGCGGACCGCGACACGCAGGACGAGGGCGCGGAGCCGCGCGTCACCCTGCCCGCGATGCCCGTGTGCGAGCATGTGGTCGCCGACTACCAGACCCTGCGGCTGTCGCTGAAGGCGCACCCGATGCAGTTCCTGCGCCGGTCGCTTGCGCGACAGGGCCACGTCTCGGCCGCGGACCTGCCCCGGCTCAGGAACCGGCAGCAGGTGCGGATGGCCGGGATCGTCCTGATCCGCCAGCGCCCGGGCAGCGCCAAGGGGGTGTGCTTCGTCACCATCGAGGACGAGACCGGCGTCGCCAACCTCGTCGTCTGGCCCAAGGTGTTCGATGCGTTCCGCAAGACCGTCATGACCGCCCGGCTGATGGTGGTCGAGGGGCAGATCCAGCGCAGCGCCGGCGTGACCCACATCGTCGCCCGCGCCCTCCACGACCGCAGCGACGCGCTGCTGCGGTTGTCGCAGGGGGAAACGGTGGACCCGCAGCTGGCCCGCGCCGACGAGGTGAAGCGGCCGATCCCGGTCCAGCGGCACGGGCATCCGAGGGACGCCCGGATCATGCCGGAGTCGCGGGATTTCCATTGAGGCGGCAGTTGCCATCGCACGGCGCCTGCACCCCCGCAGGTTCTCGCCGGGCGGCGGCTGGGAAGCCGCGCGGGCACAGGCGAGCGGGGCCGGTGCCTGCGCCCGGCGTCAGGCCCTGTTAGGCGTGTCAGGCCGCGGAAGGCGCGTCAGGCCGCGAACCCCCGTCCGGCGCCCAGCACCGGGTCGCGTTCTGGCAGGTCCAGCGCGATGGACGGGTCGCCCTCGCCTTCCTGCAGGTCGGGCGTGACCCCGTCCGGGTAGGCGCCGACGACGGCAAAGTCGTCCGATGCCTCCACCCGCCGGTGCGCGACCCCCGCGGGGATCACCACGACGTCACCCGCCGCGATGTCGTGCACGTCGCCGTCCGGCCCGCCGAGCTGGAGCCGGGCGGAGCCCGCGTAGCAGCCCAGCACCTCGTGCGTGGTGGCGTGGTAGTGGTGGTAGCCGTAAACCCCGTTCCGCCACGCGCCGGTCCAGCCGTTTTCGGCGAAGCGGTTCTCGAACCACTCCGGGTCCGCCTCGCCCACCCGGCGGTGGATCACCGCGCCGCTCATCTCGCACGCAGCCGGGCGATCAGGGACGAGGTGTCCCAGCGCCCGCCGCCCATGTTCTGCACGTCCTTGTAGAACTGGTCCACGAGCGCGGTCAGCGGCAGGCTCGCCCCGTTCTCGTCGGCGGTGGCAAGGCAGATGCCGAGATCCTTGCGCATCCAGTCGACGGCAAAGCCGAAGTCGAACTCGCCCCTAGCCATGGTCGCGTGGCGGTTCTGCATCTGCCAGCTGCCGGCCGCGCCCTGGCTGATGACCTCGACGAGGTCGGGGACCGACAGGCCCGCGCGTTCCGCGAAGCTCAGCGATTCCGCCAGCCCCTGCACCACGCCCGCGATCGCGATCTGGTTGCACATCTTGGCAAGCTGGCCCGCGCCGGTGTCGCCCATGCGCCGGCAGATCTTAGCGTAGACCGCCATCACCGGCTCGGCCTGGTCGAAGGCATCCTGCGCACCGCCGCACATGATCGACAGCTGGCCGTTCTCCGCCCCCGCCTGCCCGCCCGACACCGGCGCATCGACGTAGCCGATGCCCGCCGAGCCTGCCCTGGCCGCAAGCTCGCGCGTGACCGAAGCGCTGACGGTGGTGTGGTCGACGAAGGTGGCGCCGGGCGCCATGCCCGCGAACGCCCCGTCGGCAGCCGCGCAGACCGCGCGCAGGTCGCCGTCGTTGCCCACGCAGGCCATCACGAACTCGGCCCCCTCGGCCGCCGCCCGCGGGGTCGGCGCGGCGCGCCCGCCGTGCTGCGCCAGCCATGCGTCGGCCTTGGCAGCGGTGCGGTTGTAGACCGTCACCTCGTGCCCCGCACGGGCAAGGTGCCCCGCCATCGGGTAGCCCATCACCCCCAGCCCCAGAAATGCCACACGCGCCATCCGCCGTCCCCCTGCTTTCCGCCCCGCGTTGATCTGCGGCCGGTGCTGACTTATGCATCGCCGCATTTCAAGCCTCGTCCGCCCGCGCGGGTCAACCATGCATCTCGCCGCCCCGCCCAGCCGACCCACTCGCCGCCTCCCGGCCGACCGACCCGAAGGACCACCCTGCCGATGCTGACGCTTTTCCGCTGGCTGGTCCGGCTGACCGTGGGGCTTCTCGTCGGGGCGGTGCTGGCGGTGACGCTGGCGTGGTACTTCGCGGTCCGCTCGCTTCCCGACTACCAGGCGACCCATCATGTCGCGGGGATCGCCGGGCCGGTCGAGATCGTGCGGACGACCGACGACGTGCCGCATGTCTTCGCGGGGTCCGATCACGACGCCTTCTTCGCGCTGGGGCTCGCCCATGCGCAGGACCGGCTGTTCCAGATGACGGTCCTGCGCCGGGCCGCGCAGGGACGGCTGTCGGAAATCTACGGATCGCGCACCTATGCCGCCGACGACCTCGCCCGCCGGCTGGGGCTGTGGCGGACCGCGGAGGCGTCGCTTGCCGCGCAGGACGACCGCACCAAGGCGGCGCTCGGCGCCTATGCCGACGGGGTCAACGCCTGGATCGCACTGGTCAACGAAGGCGCGCGGGGACGCGGCGCGCCCGAGTTCTTCGTGCTGCCGGGCGACGTGGCCTACTGGCAGCCGGCGGATTCGCTGGCGATCCTCAAGCTGCTCGCCGCAGGCGCGTCGGACCAGGTCCCGGCCGAGGTGCTGCGCGCGCGCCTGTCGATCGCGGCGCCCGAACGGGGGCAGGACGTGGTGGCGCGTCCGGGAGAGGCGCCGCTGCCTGCCTATGCCTCGCTCTTCGGGGACGCGCGCCTGCCGAGCCCGGACCACGCCGCGGCCCTGACCGGCGGCTGGTTCGACGGGCTCGCGGGCTTCGTGCACCCCGGCATGGGTGCGTCCGCCAACGCCTTCGCCGCCGCGCCGGGACGCACCGCCGCGGGCGCGCCGCTGCTTGCCAACGACCCGCACGTCGCGCTGACGGCGCCGTCGCTCTGGTATCTCGCCCGGATCGAGCTTGCCTCGGGCGGGGTGATCGGCGGCACGATCCCCGGCATCCCGGCCGTGCTGACGGGCCGCAACCCGACGCTCGCCTGGGGGCTGACGCCCGCGCATGTCGACGACCAGGACATCGTGATGGAGGAGGTCGAGCCCGGCAACGCCGACCGTTATCGCGGCCCGGACGGCTGGACCGAATTCACCACGCGGACCGAGGTGATCCGCATCCGCGGGGCCGACAGCCAGCCGGTCACACTGCGCGACACGAGGAACGGGCCGGTGATCCCGGGCGGACATTTCGGGCTGGCCTCGGTGACACCCTCGGGTCACGTCGCGGCGTTGCGCTGGACGGGGCTTGCGGCCGACGACACCACGATGACGGCGCTGGTGGGGCTGATGACCGCGCCCGACCGCGCGGCGGCGGTGCAGGCCGCGCGCGGGATCGTGGCGCCCGCGGTGCAGGTGACGCTGGCCGACCAGGCCGGGGTGGCGCAGACGCTCGGCGGGGCCGTCCCGCTGCGCGATGCGGGCCATCCGACCGGCGGCCGGATGCCGGTCCCGGGCTGGACACCGGGCGCGGGCTGGACCGGGTTGATGCCCGCAGCCGCGGCGGGGCGCGACCAGGCGGCCGAGAACGGCGTCATCGCCGCCACGGGGGCCGAGGACATCGCCCCTCCCGCCGCCCCGGCGGCGCCCGGGCAACCCGCTTCGCAGCCTGCCCCGCAGCCCACGTCGCAGGCCACGCCGCAGCCCGCCCCGCAGCCGATCGACGGCCCCGGCCCGGTCGAAGCGACGATGCTGCAGCTCTCGCCCCCGGACGCCGCGCCCGCCTCCACCACACCGCCGGCGCCGCTTCTCGTCCCCGCCACCTCGGGCGGTTTCCTCGGCGACGACCGCAACGGCGCGCTTCGGAAGTCGCGGCTGGACCGGCTCCTGTCCTCGCGCGAGGTCCATTCGCGCGACAGCTTCATCGACGCGCAGCTCGACACGGTCAGCCCCGCGGCGCGCGCGCTGCTGCCGCTGGTCGGCGCCGACCTGTGGTTCACGGGCGAGCCCGCCGCGCAGGGCACGCCCGAGCGGCAGCGGCAGGACGCGCTCGCGCTGCTGGCCGAGTGGGACGGCAACATGAGCGAGCACCTGCCCGAGCCGCTGATCTATTCGGCCTGGATGGCCCAGCTTCAGGCGCGGCTGGTGCAGGACGAACTGGGGCCGCTGACGGATTCGCTCACGCGGCTCCGGCCCTCCTTCATCGACGCGGTGTTCCGCGACACGGGGGGCGCGGGCGTCTGGTGCGACGTGGTCCAGTCCGCCCCGGTCGAGACCTGCGCGACCATCGCCCGGCAGGCTCTGGACGCCGCAATCCTGGACCTGTCGGGCCGGTTCGGCGGCGACGTGACCAGCTGGCGCTGGGGCGACGTCCACGAGGCGCGGCACGAACACCCCGCGCTCGGCCGGATGCCGGGGCTGCGCTGGGTGGTGAGCCTGATCCAGTCGACCTCGGGCGACGACGCGACGCTGGCGCGCGCGGGGATCGCGGGCGGAACGGACGGCGCGGCGCCGGGTTCGGGCGGGCTGGCCGCGCCCGGGCGCTGGACGCAGGTGACGGGGGCGGGCTATCGCGGCGTCTACGACTTGGCCGACCCGGACAGCTCGGTCTTCGTGATTTCCACCGGGCAGTCGGGCCACCCGCTGTCGCGCCACTACGACGACCTGTCGGAACTGTGGCGGCGCGGGGAATACGTGCGCATGTCGCTGGACCCGGACCTCGCGCGCGCGGGCGCGACCGGCGTGACGACCCTGCTGCCCGCGGCGCAGTAGGGGCCGACGCGAAAGGCGGCGGACCCGAGGCCCGCCGCCCTTCCTTCCGGTTCGGTCATCGGCCGGGGCGGATCACTCCGCCACGGTGACCTTGCTCATGTAGTCGGGCCGGTCCACGGCGCCGTTGGCCGCCGCGTCGCCCTTCTTGACCGAGTTCAGAACGTCCCAGCCTTCGACCAGCTGGCCCAGGACGGTGTACTGCCCGTCGAGGAACGGCGCCGGCGCCAGGCCGATGAAGAACTGGCTGTTGGCGCTGTCCGGGCTGGACGAGCGGGCCATGCCGACGGTGCCGGGGCCGAAGGTGATGTCGCTGAACTCGGCCGCGAGGTCGGGCATGTCGGACCCGCCGGTGCCGGCCATGGCGGTGTCGCCGCCCTGCTTGCCGAACTGCACATCGCCGGTCTGCGCCATGAAGCCGTCGATCACGCGGTGGAACACCACCCCGTCATAGGCCCCGGCCTTCGCCAGCGCGACGACGCGTTCCACATGCGCGGGCGCCTTGTCGGCATAAAGGTCGAGGACGATCTGCCCCTTGGGCTCGCCGCCCGCGTCCGCGACCTCGATCACGAGGTTCGGGCCGGGGCCGTCGGCGGGCATGTCCTGCGCCGCCGCGCCGGTTGCGACGGCGGCGAGCGCCGCTGCGATCAGGAACTTACCGGACATCGGCGGCCACCTTCACGGAGATCATGCGGTCGGGGTTCGCCGGCGGCTCGCCGCGGGCGATCTTGTCGACATGCTCCATCCCCGACAGGACGCGGCCGTAGACCGTGTACTGGCCGTTCAGGAACGAGTTGTCCTTGAAGTTGATGAAGAACTGGCTGTTGGCGCTGTTCGGGTTCTGGCTGCGCGCGGCCCCGATCGTGCCGCGCTCGTGCGGCAGCTTCGAGAACTCGGCCGGCAGGTCCGGCAGGTCCGACCCGCCCGTCCCGGCGCGGCCGGGGTTGTAGCGGGCTTCCATGTTCGCGTGCTCCACGTCGCCGGTCTGGGCCATGAAGCCCTCGATCACGCGGTGGAAGGCCACGTTGTCGTACTTGCCCGCTCGCGCCAGCTCCTTCATGCGCGCCGTGTGCTTCGGCGCCACGTCGGGCAGAAGCTCGATCACCACCGGGCCGTCCTTCAGCTCGATGATGATGGTGTTCTCGGGATCCTTGATGTCGGCCATCCGGGCCTCCTTTGCGTGATGTTGCACCGGCTTATGCGCCCGTGCGGCCAAGGGCAACGCGGTGAAAGGCTGGCCGTCGCCCGCCATCGCGGGCAGTTGACGCGAATGTCATCTGCGGCCAGTAAGGCGCAGCACACACGGAACGCCGCAGAAAAGGGGACCTTCATGGCCCGGTTCAACACGATCGACGACCTCGACATGGACGGCAAGGTCGTCCTCACGCGGGTGGATCTGAACGTCCCCGTCGAGAACGGGCAGGTCACGGACGCGACCCGGATCGCGAAGATCGTGCCGACCCTGAAGGACATCCAGGGCCGCGGCGGGATCCCGGTCCTGCTGGCGCATTTCGACCGCCCCAAGGGCAAGCGGGTCGACGCGATGAGCCTCAGGCAGATCGTCCCCGCGCTGGAAGCGGCGCTTGGCCAGCAGGTCGGGTTCGCGGACGAGGCGATCGGCGGCGCCGCCAAGCGCGCCGTCGCGGAGCTTCAGAAGGGCGACGTCCTGCTGCTGGAGAACACCCGCTTCTACCCCGGCGAGGAAGCCAACGACCCGACCTTCGTGGCGTCGCTCGCCGCGCTGGGAGAGGTTTACGTGAACGACGCCTTCTCGGCCGCGCATCGCGCGCACGGGTCGACCGAGGGGCTGGCGCGGCTGATGCCCAGCGCCGCCGGCCGGTTGATGGAGGCGGAGCTGAACGCGCTCGACGCCGCGCTCGGCAACCCGCAGCGGCCGGTCGTCGCGGTCGTGGGCGGCGCGAAGGTCTCGACCAAGCTCGAACTGCTGTCGAACCTGATCGAGAAGGTCGAGCACCTGGTGATCGGCGGCGGCATGGCCAACACCTTCCTCGTCGCGCAGGGGATCGAGGTCGGGAAAAGCCTGGCCGAACGCGACATGGCCGACACCGCGCGATCGATCCTCGACAAGGCCCAGGCCGCCGGCTGCACCATCCACCTGCCGGTGGACGTGGTCGTCGCGCGCGAGTTCAAGGCGAACGCCGACAGTTCCGTCGTGCCTGCCAACGCCTGCCCGGCGGACGCGATGATCCTGGACGCGGGCCCCGAGACCGTGGCCCGGATCGGCGAGGTGTTCGCGCAGTGCCGGACGCTTCTGTGGAACGGCCCGCTGGGCGCGTTCGAGATCCAGCCCTTCGACGCGGCCACCAACGCGGCGGCGGCGGCGGCGGCGAAGCTGACGTGCGATGGCCGGCTGGTGTCGGTCGCGGGCGGCGGCGACACCGTGGCCGCGCTGAACAAGGCGGGCGCCGCGGACGACTTCACCTTCATCTCGACCGCGGGGGGCGCCTTCCTGGAATGGATGGAAGGCAAGGACCTGCCCGGGGTCGCCGCGCTGGCGGATGTCCGCAGCGGCTGACCGCCGGAGGCCGGGGGAATGAAGGAAGGGCGGCCACCGGCCGCCCTTTTCGTTTTCGCCGTGCGCCCGTCGCGGTCAGCCCCGCCGGTCAGGTGCCGGCGCCCAGGCGGCCGCGATCAGTTGGTCGCGGGCGTGGTCGTCGTCGTCGTGGTGCCGGTGCCGCCCGGAACCGGCTCGGCGCCCGGCGTTGTCGCGGGCGCCAGCGCATCGGTGCCCGGCGCGGCGATGCCGCCCGGCCCCGCATCGTTGCGCCCCATCGGGGCGAAGATCACGGCCGCGAGCGCAGCCAGCGCCAGCGCAACGACGATCGCGATGATCGCGGGCCGGTGCCAGCGAGCGGACTTCTGGATGTTGCCTTCGTTGTTCGACATCTGGACCCTCGTTCATGGGGCTTTCGCACAACGCGGGCGGACCCCCGGCGTTCCCCCCTGTCGGGCGTTCCTCGACCGGTCCCGCCGCCCTTGCGCCCGGACGGTCGGTAGCTATAACCCCGGACGATTTGTCCGCCGCGAGCCCGAGGAAACGAGCCCATGCCGAAAAGAACCGACATTTCCTCGATCCTCATCATCGGCGCCGGTCCCATCGTGATCGGCCAGGCCTGCGAGTTCGACTATTCCGGCGCCCAGGCCTGCAAGGCGCTGCGCGAGGAAGGCTACCGCGTCATCCTCGTGAACTCGAACCCTGCGACGATCATGACCGACCCCGGCATGGCGGACGCCACCTACATCGAGCCGATCACCCCCGAGGTGGTGGAAAAGATCATCGCCGCCGAACGTCCCGACGCGCTGCTGCCGACCATGGGCGGGCAGACGGCGCTGAACACCGCGCTGGCGCTGGCCGACATGGGCGTGCTGGAGAAATACGGCGTCGAGTTGATCGGCGCGCAGCGTTCCGCCATCGAGATGGCGGAGGACCGGGCGCTCTTCCGCGAGGCGATGGACCGGATCGGGCTGGAAAACCCGCGCGCCACGATCGTGTCCGCCCCGAAGCTGCCGAGCGGCAAGCACGACATCGCCGCCGGCGTCGCGCAGGCGATGGAGGCGCTGGACAGCGTCGGCCTGCCCGCGATCATCCGCCCCGCCTTCACCCTTGGCGGAACGGGGGGCGGCGTCGCCTACAACCGCGACGACTACGAGGCGATCGTGCGGTCCGGCCTCGACGCCTCGCCCGTGGCGCAGGTGCTCATCGACGAAAGCCTGCTCGGCTGGAAGGAATACGAGATGGAGGTGGTGCGCGACCGCGCCGACAACGCCATCATCGTCTGCTCGATCGAGAACGTGGACCCGATGGGCGTCCACACCGGCGATTCCATGACCGTCGCGCCCGCGCTCACGCTCACCGACCGCGAATACCAGCGGATGCGGTCGGCATCCATCGCCGTCCTGCGCGAGATCGGGGTGGAGACCGGCGGCTCCAACGTGCAGTGGGCCGTCAACCCCGCCGATGGCCGCATGGTCGTGATCGAGATGAACCCGCGCGTCAGCCGCTCCTCGGCGCTCGCGTCCAAGGCCACCGGCTTCCCGATCGCCAAGGTCGCGGCCAAGCTCGCGGTCGGCTACACGCTGGACGAGCTCGACAACGACATCACCCGCGTAACGCCCGCAAGCTTCGAGCCGTCCATCGACTACGTCGTGACCAAGATCCCGCGCTTCGCGTTCGAGAAGTTCCCGGGCTCGAAGCCCGAGCTGACCACGGCGATGAAATCCGTGGGCGAGGTCATGGCGATCGGCCGCACCTTCCATGAATCGCTCCAGAAGGCGCTCGCCTCGATGGAGAACGGCCTGACCGGCCTTGACGAGATCCCGATCGAGGGCGCGGCCGAGGAGGGCCGCCCGGCCTTCATCAAGGCGCTGTCCCGCGCCACGCCGGACCGCATCCGCGTCATCGCGGAATCCATGCGCGCGGGCCTGTCGGACGACGACATCAACGCGGTGACGAAGTTCGACCCCTGGTTCCTCGCCCGCATCCGCGAGATCGTCGACGCCGAGCACGAGATCCGCCACCACGGCCTGCCGTCCGACGCCGAGGGGCTGCGCCGCATCAAGATGATGGGCTTCAGCGACGCCCGCCTTGCCCACCTGATCGACCGGCCGGAAACCGAGGTTCGCCGCATCCGCCACGGCGCGGGCATCCTGCCCGTGTTCAAGCGCATCGACACCTGCGCCGCCGAGTTCGAGGCGCAGACGCCCTACATGTATTCGACCTACGAATCCCCCGCGATGGGCGACGTCGAGGACGAGGCATGGCCGTCGGACCGCAGGAAGGTCGTGATCCTCGGCGGCGGTCCGAATCGGATCGGCCAGGGGATCGAGTTCGACTATTGCTGCTGCCACGCCTGCTTCGCGCTCACCAACGCCGGGTTCGAGACCATCATGGTCAACTGCAACCCCGAGACGGTCAGCACCGACTACGACACCTCGGACCGCCTGTATTTCGAGCCGCTGACGCTGGAGCACGTCCTTGAAATCCTGCGCGTCGAGCAGGAGAACGGGACGCTTCACGGCGTCATCGTGCAGTTCGGCGGGCAGACGCCCCTGAAGCTCGCGCAGGCGCTGAAGGACGAGGGGATCCCGATCCTCGGCACCACGCCCGACGCCATCGATCTGGCCGAGGACCGCGAGCGGTTCCAGAAGCTCCTCCACGAGCTCGGGTTGAAGCAACCCGTGAACGGCATCGCCCGCAGCGCCGACGAGGCGCGCGAGATCGCCGGACGGGTCGGGTTCCCGCTGGTGATCCGCCCCTCCTACGTGCTGGGCGGCCGCGCGATGGAGATCGTGCGCGACATGGACCACCTCAACCGCTACATCACCACCGCGGTGCAGGTGTCGGGCCGGAACCCGGTGCTGCTCGACAGCTACCTGTCCGGCGCGATCGAGCTTGACGTCGACGCCCTGTCGGACGGTCGCACCGTCCATGTCGCGGGCATCATGGAGCATATCGAGGAGGCGGGCGTCCATTCGGGCGACAGCGCCTGCTCGCTGCCCCCGCATACCCTGGACGACGAGACAATCGCCGAGCTGAAGCGGCAGACCGTCGCGATGGCGCTGGCCCTGAACGTCGTCGGCCTCATGAACGTGCAGTTCGCGATCAAGGACGGCGCGATCTACGTGCTGGAGGTGAACCCGCGCGCATCCCGCACCGTGCCGTTCGTGGCGAAGGCGACCGACAGCGCCATCGCTTCCATCGCGGCGCGGCTGATGGCGGGTGAGCCGATGGAGGCCTTTCCCCACCGCGCCCCCTACGCCCAGGGCGTCGGCCCCGACACGCCCCTGCCCTATGCCGACCCGCTGACGCTGGCCGACCCGATCACGCCCTGGTTCTCGGTCAAGGAGGTCGTGCTGCCCTTCGCCCGCTTCCCCGGCGTCGACACGCTGCTGGGCCCCGAGATGCGCTCGACCGGCGAGGTCATGGGCTGGGACCGCAACTTCCCCCGCGCCTTCCTCAAGGCCCAGATGGGCGCGGGGACGCACCTGCCGGACGCTGGCCGGGTCTTCGTCTCGGTCAAGGACGCCGACAAGACGCCCGAGATGGCCGCGGCTATGCGCGACCTGGTGTCGATGGGCTTCGCCCTGACCGCCACCCGCGGCACCGCCGGGTTCCTGCGCGAGGCGGGGGTGGAGGCCGAGCCGGTCAACAAGGTCTACGAAGGCCGCCCGAACATCGTGGACCGCCTGAAGAACGGCGACATCGCGATGGTCCTGAACACGACGGAAGGCGCGCAGGCGATCGCGGATTCGCGTGATATCCGGTCTGTCGCGCTGTACGACAAGATCCCCTACTTCACGACGGCGGCCGGGGCGATTGCAGCCGTGGCCGCGATTGCGTCACGAGCCGAGGGGGATGTGGGGGTCAGGACGTTGCAGGGGTGAGAGGCGGTCACAAGATATAGAATAGTCTTCGCTCCCTGCTCTATATATAGACTAAGTCTTTTTTGACTTACCTCCCAAGAAGAGTTAGACTGAATCGAGTTTTTAGGGAGCGCGTCATGTCGGAGAGCTTAATTTCTACGCTGACGCGGCGCGCTCAGGAGCTGCATAGAGAGATCACTCTATTACAAGCTCGCCTTAAAGAGATTGAGTCACTAAGAGACCTGCTCCTTCAAGAAACTCCTAAAAAATCAGGCGCGCCAGAAACGTCTGCTGAAGGCGAGGCTGCAAGCACACCTGCCCAACGACCGAGCAGAAAGCTCACGATCAAGGACATGGCCCTTGACGTGATGAAGCGGAGAGGTCGTGAAAGCGCATCCGCACGTGAGATTTTGTCTTGGATAAACAATGACTTCGACAGAAACTTAGAGCGAACCAGCTTGTCGCCGCAGTTGTCTAGACTCAAGGACAGCGGCGAGTTGACTTACAATCCTCACTCAAAGATGTGGCTGCTCCCCTCCGACAGGCAGTCAGAGTCCTCACCCAGGAAGTCTTAAGATTCTTCCCTGCGAAGTCTTGACTTAGAGTTTTTTCTGATGCACATACGATATGACAACGCCCCGCAGAGCGGGGCGTTGTTGGGGCTAGCATGGTTGCCGGGGTGGCGTGAGAAACTTTCCCGGAGGGTTCGATCCCCTCTAGCTCCACCAGTGACTGACCCCGGCAGCGTGAGCCTTGTTCTCCAAGGGACAGAGGCGAAGCCGGGGTGTACTTTGCCTATTTATGCTCTTGCAGGCAGGAGGTCAAGATAAATCTGCGTCCCATGCCTTCTAACGCACTTGTGACGAGTATCTCTTCAGACAGGCTCGCTAAGTATCATGCTCACTCAACTGAGCACTTAGGCGACGCATTGGCATTGTATGAGTGGAATATGCGTTGCTCCTCAGCCTTCTATGAGGTTCTCCACATATTAGAGGTATGCATGCGTAACCGCTTGGATGCTGCTTTGAGCGAAGCTTACGATGAGCGCTGGCTAGCCTCTCCATCTACAGCGCCGTTGAATGATTACTCGCTGAGTGCGATTGTAGACGCTCAGCGCTCTCTGGCTCCAAACGCCCCTAGAGGCAACTTGATAGCTGAGCTCAAGTTCGCCTTCTGGGTTGGTCTACTAAACCAGTCGTACGACAAGAACCTTTGGCGTCGCGCTGCATTCCGCGCCTTTGGCGCTCAAGGTGGACGAGCGCGGAGAATTGTACACCAGCGTATCAACGCAATACGTCGTTTGCGTAACAGAATCGCCCACCATGAACCCGTCTTTGATCGAGATCTCGCCGCCTTCCACCAAGAGGTGTTGGAGGTCATCGATTGGATGTGCCCAGAGACAGCAAATTGGGCTCGCTCGGTCAGCCAGGTAGAGGCGGTGTTAGCAGCTCGGCCCCGCTTTGAAGGAAAAATATAGCAAGTATGGTGGGGTACCCCCCCTACCTCCCCCTCAACGACGCCATCGTGTCCGCGCGGCCTGAGCGCTTCTCCTCGCCCAGCGGCACCCCCCGCTCGTCGCTCATCAGCCGGGCGGCGTCGGGGCCGAGGTCCTCGTAGGCCGCCTGCGCCTCGCCCCAGCCCGGCTTGCGGCCGTCCAGCCCCTCCCCCTCGCGCCTCGACAGATAGTCCATCGTCTCGCCCCCGCGCAGCAGGCCCGCCAGCCGCGCGTGCATGAAGGCGCGCAGCACCGCGTTCATGCGGGGGCCATAGCCCTCGCCCATGCCGCGGAAGAAGCGGACCACGTCCTCCTCCAGCGCGATGGTCACCCGGATGCGTTTCGCCGCGCCGCGTTCCTGCGCGATCTCGTGCCAGGCCTCGGGGATGCGCCCCTCGGTTAGGACCTTCTGATGCAGGTCCCATTTCAGCCGCCGCATCGCGTCAGCCATGTCGTGATAGTTGATCGCCTCGCGGTGTCGGCTTTCGTAAGCCCGCCCGTGCGCGCCCCTGCGTGATGCGGTGTCACTCGTGCGCGCGTCTACGGCCGGTGAAGGCGGCGTTCGCACCGCCCGTGCATCGCCCCACCCTTCCCCCGCCCCCACCCCTCGCGTAAACGGAACCCAACGGAGTTCCCGCACATGACCAACACCTTCGGCCGCATCTTCACCTTCACCACCTGGGGCGAGAGCCACGGCCCCGCTTTGGGCGCAACCGTTGACGGCTGCCCGCCGAACGTCCCGCTGGACGAGGGCTCCATCCAGCCCTTCCTCGACCGGCGCCGGCCGGGGCAGTCCAAGATGACCACGCAGCGGCAGGAGGCGGACGCCGTCCGCATCCTCTCGGGCGTGTTCGAGGGGCGGACGACCGGGACGCCGATCCAGCTGATGATCGAGAACACCGACCAGCGGTCGCGCGACTATGGCGAGATCGCGCAGGCGTTCCGGCCGGGGCATGCCGACATCACCTATCACCTGAAATACGGCCACCGCGACTATCGCGGCGGTGGCCGGTCCAGCGCGCGCGAGACGGCGGCGCGGGTCGCTGCCGGGGGCGTCGCGCAGGCGGTGCTGCGCGAACTGACCCCGAAGCTGCGGATCACGGGCTACATGGTGCAGATCGGTACGCTTTCGATCGACCGCGACCGGATCGACCTCGATGAGATCGGGCGCAACGACTTCTTCTGCCCCGACCCGGGCGCGGTGGCGGAGTGGACGGACTACCTCAACGCCATCCGCAAGAACCAGGACAGCGTCGGCGCCGTGGTCGAGGTGCTGGTACAGGGCTGCCCCCCGGGTCTGGGGGCTCCGGTCTACGGCAAGCTCGACACCGATCTTGCGGCCGCGATGATGTCGATCAACGCCGTCAAGGGCGTCGAGATCGGCGAGGGGATGGCGGCCGCGGCGCTGCGCGGCACCGAGAACGCCGACGAGATCCGCATGGGGCCGCGGGGCCCCGAGTTCCTGTCGAACCACGCCGGCGGGATCCTCGGCGGGATTTCCACCGGGCAGGACATCGTGGTGCGCTTCGCGGTGAAACCCACCAGCTCGATCCTGACGCCGCGGCGCACGATCGAGGCGACGGGGCGCGAGATCGACCTGATCACCAAGGGCCGGCACGACCCCTGCGTCGGCATCCGCGCGGTCCCGGTGGCCGAGGCGATGGCGGCCTGCGTGATCCTCGACCACCTGCTGCTGGACCGGGCGCAGACCGGCGGCGTGCGGGGTACGATCGGGTGATCCGCGGCGCGACGCCGGGGGCGTCGCGGCGATAAGCCTGCCCGACGTCGGGCGCCGGCCTGCCCTGTTTCGGCTGACGCTCGGCCGCCACGAGGCAGCGGCGTGACGCCCGGCTCACCTTGACTATGCGCGTGCCGCAAGCCACCTGTCGGCAGCAACGACCGCGAGAGGCGTCATGTCCATTCCCCAGCAGGGCGGCGGCCCGATCGAGCGGCGCGAGCAGCTTGCCGAATATATCTCATCGGGCGAGAAGCCGGCCGAAAACTGGCGCATCGGCACCGAGCACGAAAAGTTCGGCTTCACGTGGGACGACCTGAAGCCCCTGCCCTACGACGGCAAGCGGTCGATCAAGGCGATGCTCGAGGGCTTGCGCGACCGCTTCGGCTGGAAGCAGGTCGTCGAGGGCGACCACCTGATCGGGCTCGAGCGGGACGGCGCCAACATCAGCCTGGAACCCGGCGGGCAGTTCGAACTGTCGGGCGCGCCGCTCGAGACCGTCCACCAGACCTGCGACGAGGTGAACGCGCACCTGGCCGAGGTCCGGCAGGTCGCGGACGAGATCGGCGCGGGCTTCATCGGCCTTGGCGCCGCGCCCGAGTGGTCGCAGGCCGAGATGCCGATGATGCCCAAGGGACGCTACGCGCTGATGACCCCCTACATGGAAACGGTCGGCACGCTCGGCACGCAGATGATGTACCGGACCTGCACCGTGCAGGTGAACCTCGACTACGCGTCCGAGGCGGACATGGTCCGGAAACTGCGCGTGGGCCTTGCGCTGCAGCCGGTGGCGACGGCGCTGTTCGCGAACTCCCCCTTCCTCGACGGCAAGCCCAACGGGATGAAGTCGTGGCGCGCGCATATCTGGCAGAACCTCGACGAGGCGCGGACAGGCATGCTGCCGTTCGTGTTCGAGGACGGGTTCGGCTATGACGCCTGGGTCGACTATGTGCTCGACGTGCCGATGTACTTCGTCTACCGCGACGGGCGCTACATCAACGCGCTGGGGCAATCGTTCCGCGACTTCCTGAACGGCCGCCTGCCCGCGCTGCCGGGCGAGGTGCCGACGCTGTCGGACTGGGCGGACCACATGACGACCGTGTTCCCGGAAGCGCGGGTCAAGAAGTACATCGAGATGCGCGGCGCCGATGGCGGCCCGTGGCGGCGGCTCTGCGCCCTGCCCGCGCTGTGGGTCGGGCTGCTCTACGACCAGGGCGCGCTGGACGCGGCGTGGGACCTGGTCAAGGGCTGGGACCACGAGACGCGCGAGGGGCTGCGCCGCGCGGCCGCGCGCGAGGGGCTGGCGGGGCACGCGAACGGCGTGCGGCTGGACGAGCTGTCGCGGCAGGTGCTCGACATCGCCGAGGCGGGGTTGAAGGCGCGCGCGCGCCCCGGCGCGGGAGGGCTGATCGCGGACGAGACGCATTTCCTCAACGCGCTGCGCGAGTCGGTGGACAGCGGCACGACGCCCGCCGACGAGCTGCTGGGCAAGTATCACGGCGAATGGCAGGGCGACCTGTCGAACATCTACCGCGAGTACAGCTACTGACATCACCGACGACTAAGGGCCGGGAACAACCCGGCCCATCGTCTGCCTGAACGCATCTTCAGATCGCGCAGTCGTTCATGCCCCGTCGCGTCAGGCGGCGTCGGGCTTCTTGCGTTCGTCCATGAACTGGTCGAACTCCGCCTTGTCGCGCGCCTCGCGCAGCTTCTGCAGGAAGTCCAGGAAGGCGCGGTTCTCGTCCTCGAGGCGTTTCAGCGACTCGTCGCGATAGGCGTCGAACGCCGCATTGCCCGTCGATTCCGCATGGAACCGGTTCGATCCACCGCTCACGCGGCGGGTGCGATGCTGACAGCTTCCAAACATGCGATTGCTCCAGATCATGTAGCCGAGGATGGCAAGGCCGAGGGGCCAAAAGAGAACGAAGCCCAGGATCATGGCGACGATCCAGCCGGGCCTGCCGCGCTGGTCCAGCCAGTCGCGCGCCTGCATCAGGGTGCCCCTGACCGAGAACCCGGACGATACGCCGGGCCGGTAGGGAGAGACGGGAGTGTTCATGGTCGGCTCCTGTTGGATGTGAATGTTAATCACATTAACAATGTGGGAGCGGCGGGCCCCGCGTCAATGGCGGGCGGCGAAATCGGCACGAAAATCTTCAGCGGGCCGGATCGGCGGGGATGACGCCCAAGCCGCGCAGGTAGATCAGGACGCCGCTTTCCAGCATGTCACCGGCGCCAATGGGCGCCCGCCCGCCCGGCCGTCCGCGGCCGAACAGCTCGACCACGCCGTGCGACATGGCCCAGACGTGGTTCGCGATCATCCGCACGGGCGGCCGATCCTCGGGCGGCATCCGCTCGAACAGGGCGGCCGAGGCGGTCTGCATCGCGTCCTGCGCGCGGTCGGCGGCGGCGGTCAGGTCGGCGTTCCCGGTGATCGACAGGCCGGATTCGAACATCGCCATGTAGAAGCCGGGCTTTTCCGACGCGAAGCGCAGGTAGGCCTGCCCCAGCCGCAGGAACGCCGACAGCGCCGTGGGCTTGCCGCTATCGAACGCCGCTTCCAGCCGCTGGGCGAAGTCGTGGAACCCCTGCCGCGCCACCTCGGTCAGCAGCTCGTCGCGGCCGGCGAAGTGGCGATAGGGGGCGGCGGCGCTGACCCCGGCCAGGCGGGCGGCCTCGGCCAGGGTGAAGCCCATCGGGCCCTTTTCCTCGATCAGGCCGACGGTCGCATCAACCAGCGCCTGACGCAGGTTGCCGTGGTGATAGCTCTCACGGCCCAAGCTGCCGCCTACATGCCTTCGCTGAAGAAGTCGGCGACCAGCGCCGCGAGCGCCGTCATCAGCGCGGCCGCCTGCGGCCCGACGGTGGTGACGGTGATCGAGCTTCCGCGCGGCGCGGTCAGCATCAGAAGGCCCATGATGGAATTGCCGGCGACCCGCTCGCCGTCCTTTTCGACGACGGCGGTCGCATCGAAGCGCTCGACCGTTTCGACGAACTTGGCCGACGCGCGCGCATGCAGGCCCTTTTCGTTGACGATGGTCAGCTCGCGGGTGATCGGGCCGGTATCCGGGGCCGCCGCGGTCCCGGTCTCGCCGGCGGCCTGTCCGGCCGACCGGAGGGCGCCCTTCAGGGGATCGGTCGTCATGTGCCGGCGCGGCGCAGCTCGACGGGGCTGTTGTCCACCGACAGGTCGTAGCAGTTGATGTACTTGCGGCCCGCGTCGCGGGCCAGCGTGACCGCATCGGCCACCGGCAGGTGGCGCGACTTGGCGAGCTTCAGCAGCATCGGCATGTTCGCGCCGTACAGGATCATGCGCTGCTTGTGGCTGCAGGCCGACAGCGACAGGTTCGAGGGCGAGCTGCCGAACAGGTCGGTGACGAGCACGACGCCGTCGCCGACATCGACCGCGTTGGCGGCCTCGCAGATCTCGTCCTGCTTGTCGCGGCGATCATGGTTGTCTTCCATGGTGATCGCGCGAATGCCGCTCTGCGGCCCGACGACATGCTCGACGGCGGCAAGATATTCCCGCGCCAGTCCCCCATGCGCGACGATGACGATTCCGATCAAAGGTACCTACCACTTGAGACCGCGCTGGTCATGCCGCCCCCTTGCCGCGTTCGGCGGCTGCCGACAGCGCGTGGGCCGCATCGCGGCGTTCCAGTTCCCGATGGCGTTTTGACACCGGCCAGCCGGCCTGCGCAAGCGCGTCGGCGATGTTTTCAGCGATTGTGACGGAACGGTGTTGCCCGCCGGTGCACCCGAATCCGATTGCCAGATGGGATTTCCCTTCCTCCACCTGCGCCGGCAGGGCGAACAGAATCAGGTCCCGCACCCGCTCGAAGAACTCCGCGTAGCGGGGATCGGACATGACGAAGCTGCGGACCTGCGGGTCGCGCCCGTCAAAGGGACGCAGCGTGTCGACCCAGTGCGGGTTTGCCAGGAAGCGGCAGTCGAACATCATGTCGATGCCGCGCGGCGTGCCGCGCTTGTAGCTGAAGGACTGCACCGACAGCGTAAGCCCCGCCCCTTCGCGCGCGTCGAAGAAGCGGCCGATCTCGGCGCGCAGGTCATGCGGCGACAGGTCCGTCGTGTCGATCAGCACATCCGCGCGCGAGCGGATGGTCGTGAGCAGCCCCTGCTCGATCCGGATCGCGTCGCCCGGCGTCCCCTCGCCCGACAGCGGGTGGCGGCGGCGCGTCTCGTTGTAGCGGGCCTCCAGCCGCTCGGTCCCGCAGTCGAGAAACAGCACCTCGCACGCATAGGCCGGATCGCGGGTCAGCCGGTCGATGAGGTCGATGACGGTGGCGGCCGAGAAGTCGCGATTGCGCGTGTCGAGCCCCAGCGCCACCGGCGTGGGCCGGGTCAGCCCGTCCAGGAGCCTCGGCACCAGCGACAGGGGCAGGTTGTCGATCACCTCGAACCCCAGATCCTCGAGCGCGCGGATCGCGGTCGAGCGCCCGGCGCCCGACGGGCCGGTGACCAGCACCACCCGCTGCTGGCGCGCAGTCCGATCCCGGGGATTCAGCGTGGTCGCGTCGGCGCGCATCAGCCAGCCCTCTTGGCCCGTCCTATTCAGCCCGCCCTGCCAGAAGATTCTGCCGCAGTGCAGCAGAAAGATGTGGCGTGAAGGGCCCCAGCACAAGGGGCAACTCGATCCCCAGCACGGCGCGCGTGCGCCACGGCGGCAGGCGCTGATCCTCGGCCAACCCGAGGTCCACGACCATGTCGATGCGCGCGGGTCCGGCGGGCTCCGCGCGCAGGATGCCGACGCCCCGCGCCTCGACCAGGCCGCGAAGGCTCGCGGGCGCTTCGGCCATCACCGCCGCGCCGTCCCGCCACAGCCGCACCCTGTCATCGGCAACAAGACGGGCGCCGTGCCTCATCAGGTCCAGGCACAGGGCCGACTTGCCCGACCCCGACGGGCCGACCGCCAGCAGTCCGCGCCCACCCAGCACCACGGCGGATCCGTGGACGGATGCGTTCCCGTCGCTCAATGCTCGTCCCCCGCATTCATTGCCGCAGCCCGAAAGCGCGCGTATTGCCAGATGTCGACGGGGTAACGCTAACATGGAATGGTTGCGCTAACCGCCCTGCAACGGCGCTTCCATCATTGAAAACGCGTGCTATAGGCACATCCGCGCCGTCCGCGCACCGAAGGAGCACCAGCATGTCCGACCCCCGCGTCAACCCCAACTTCCGCCTCGAGGATCAGGGTCTAAGGGAAGCGGGCGAAGTCCACTACAATCTGCTGGAGCCGGCGCTGATCGAGGCGGCGGTGCGCCGCGGCGAAGGCAAGCTGGGCCTGGGCGGGGCGTTCCTCGTCCACACCGGGGCCAAGACCGGCCGCTCGCCCAAGGACAAGTTCGTCGTCAGGACGCCCGGCGTCGAGGACACGATCTGGTGGGACAACAACCCGCCGATGGAGCCCGAGGCGTTCCAGCGCCTGTACGACGACATGCTGGAACACATGAAGGGGCGCGAATACTTCGTGCAGGACCTGTATGCCGGCGCGGACCCCGAACAGAGGCTGGACGTGCGCGTGGTCAGCGAACTGGCGTGGCACAACCTGTTCATCCGCCACCTGCTGCGCCGCCCCGACGCATCCGAGCTGGCGACGTTCGAGCCGGACTGGACCGTCATCAACTGCCCGTCCTTCAAGGCCGATCCCGCCCGCCACGGCACCCGCACCGACACCGTCATCGCGCTGAACTTCGACAAGAAGCTGATCCTGATCGCCAACAGCGGCTATTCGGGCGAGAACAAGAAGAGCGTGTTCACGCTGCTGAACTACATCCTGCCGGAACGCGGCGTGATGCCGATGCACTGCTCGGCCAACCACGCGATCGGCGACGAAAGCGACGTCGCGGTGTTCTTCGGGCTTTCCGGCACCGGCAAGACGACGCTGTCGCAGGACCCCTCGCGCACGCTGATCGGCGATGACGAGCACGGGTGGTCGGACAAGGGCGTCTTCAACTTCGAGGGCGGCTGCTACGCCAAGACGATCAACCTGTCCGCGGAAGCCGAGCCGGAGATCTTCGCGACGACCTCGCGCTTCGGCACGGTGATCGAGAACATGGTCCACCACCCCGACACGCTGGAACTGGACTTCAACGACAGCTCGATCACCGAGAACATGCGCTGCGCCTATCCGCTGGACGCGATCTCGAACGCATCGGAATCGGGCCTCGCGGGCGCGCCCAGGAACGTCATCATGCTGACCTCGGACGCCTACGGGGTGATGCCCCCGATCTCGCGCCTGACGCCCCAGCAGGCGATGTACCACTTCCTGTCGGGTTTCACGTCCAAGACCCCGGGAACCGAAGACGGCGTGCTTGAACCGCAGCCGACCTTCTCGACCTGCTTCGGCGCGCCGTTCATGCCGCGCCGGCCGGAAGTCTACGGCAAGCTGCTGGAAGACCGGATCGAGAAATCGGGCGCGACCTGCTGGCTGGTGAACACCGGCTGGACCGGCGGGCCGTTCGGCACCGGCAAGCGGATGCCGATCAAGGCGACCCGCGCGCTGCTGTCGGCCGCGCTGGACGGGTCGCTGAACGACGTCGAGTTCCGCCGCGACCCCAATTTCGGCTTCGAGGTTCCGGTTTCGGTGCCGGGCGTCGAGGACAAGCTGCTGGACCCCCGCCAGACCTGGGCCGACCCTTCGGCCTACGACGCGCAGGCCGAGAAGTTGAAAGGCATGTTCCGGGAAAACTTCAAGAAGTACGAGGACAAGGTCGACCAGGACGTCCGCGACGCCGCGATCTGATCCCCTTTCCCTTCAGCATCAGGGCCGCCCCTCCGGGCGGCCTTTTTCGTTGCCGGCCGGCTTCAGGCCATCGCCCGCCGCCTCGGCAGCGCAGCCGCCCCACCGAAGCCGTTTTTTGGCCAGCGGCCCCGCTTCGGCGTCAGGCCATTGCCCGCCGCCAAGCCAGCAGGCGGCCGTCGATCAGCGCAAGCCCTCCGCCGATCAGCGCCATGCCCAGAAGCTGCGCCGCGCCCAGCCGTTCGTCGAGGAACGCCCAGCCCAGCAAGATCGCCGACACCGGCACGAGGAACGTCACCAGCGAGATGTTGGTCGCGCCCGCCGTCGCGAGGATGTGGAAGTAGATGACATAGGCCAGCGCCGACGACAGCAGCGCCAGCGCCGCGATCGCGGCCCAGCTCGTGGCCGGGTAGCCCACCGGAAGGCCGTTCAGCGCCAGCGCCGGGACCGCCAGCACCAGCGTCGAGGCGGTCAGCATCCCCGCCGCCGTCACCACCGGGTCCACCTGCATGTCGCGGAACCGCCGCCCCCACCAGGCGGAGAACGCGTAGGACACCGACGCCCCCAGCACCGCGAGTTGCGGCAGAAGCGCGTGATCGCCCCCGATCACGTCGATGCCCATCATCACCGCGACGCCGCCGAGACCCAGAACGACCCCGGTCAGCTTCCGCACGCTCGCCCGCTCGTCGCTCAGAAGCGCGGTCGCGACGAGGACGGTCCACAGCGGCGTGCTCGCGTTCAGGATCGAGGCGAGGCCCGACGGGATCTGCGTCTGCCCCCAGACGATCAGGCTGAACGGGATGACGTTGTTGAGCAGCCCCATCACCAGGAATGCGCGCCACGCCTGGGCACGGCGCGGCACCCGGCGCCCGGTCGCCAGCACGAACACCCACAGCGCAGCCGCGGCCACGGCGACGCGCAGGAGCACGATCGTCAGCACCGGCATGTCCCTGACCGCCGTGCCGATGAAGAAGAACGACCCGCCCCACAGCACCGACAGGAACAGCATCAGCGCCCATTCGCTGCCGCTCATCCGGGCGCGGATGGCGTCGGTCACTTACGCGGGTCCCGCCCCAGCGTGTAGAACTCCTCGTTGGGCGGGATGTCGGCCATGTTGACCAGCCGGTTCGACATGCCGAAGAAGGCCGCGATCGCGCCGATGTCCCAGATCTCGTCCTGGGTAAAGCCCGCCTCGGCCAGTTCCTCGCGGTCGTCCTCGGTGATCTCCTCGGCGTCGAGCGCGACCAGCTCGGCATATTCCAGCATTGCCTTGTGACGCGCGCCCAGCGGCGCCTTGCGCCAGTTGATCGCCACCTGGTCGGCGATCAGCGGGTCCCTGGCGCGGATTCTCAGGATCGCGCCGTGCGCGACGACGCAGTACTGGCAGCGATTGAGCCCCGAGGTCGCGACCACGATCATCTCGCGCTCGGCCTTGGACAGCCCCTCGTCCTTGTCCATCAGCGCGTCGTGATAGGCGAAGAAGGCGCGGAACTCGGCCGGGCGATGCGCAAGCGCGAGGAAGATGTTCGGGACGAACCCCGACTTTTCCTGCACCGTGGCGATCATGTCCTGCATGTCCTGCGGCAGGGTGGCGATGTCGGGCACGGCGAAGCGGCTGATCGCGGCGCGGGTCGGCAGGCTGTCCATGGGTCTCCCCTCCCCTTGTTCGGGCGAAGGCTACTCTGGCCCTCGGCAGGCGCAAGGGCGCTTCGCAGCGGGATGCGGGCCGTTGATCGAAGGCGTTGGAATGGCTGCACCCATGCGCAACAGCGAAGGGGACTGGCGCGGCCCTTGTGGATCGGGGCCGCGCGCTGCGCCTGCCCGTCGTCGCCTCGCTCGTCACCGACTTAGATAAGCCACTCAAGTCTTTCCGCGCCCTCGCCGCCCTGCTTGCCGCGCCGTGCGGCGGCGCATGCCGTCCGGGCCGAACCCGCGGCCGGAAGCCTCCACCAGCTCCGCCGCGCCTTGACTTCCCCTGCCCCCCTGCGCTAGTCACCGCCAGATTCCCGGAAGGCCACCCTTCCGGTCCCCGACTGCCGGGGATCGCCCCCCGTCAGCGCGTTGCGCCCACGGGGGCCGACAGCGTATTTGCAGCGGCCCTGAACAGGAGGACCCGCGAGATGTTCGAGAGCCTTTCAGACCGCCTCGGCGGTGTATTCGACAGGCTGACCAAGCAGGGCGCGCTGACGCCCGACGACGTCACCGCCGCCATGCGCGAGGTGCGCCAGGCGCTGCTGGACGCCGACGTCTCGCTGCCCGTGGTCCGCAACTTCGTGCGCGCCGTCACCGCCAAGGCGACCGGCGCCGCCGTCACCAAGTCGATCACGCCGGGCCAGCAGGTGGTCAAGATCGTCCATGACGAGCTGATCGCGATGCTGCAGGGCGAAGGCCCGGCCGACGCGCTTCGGGTCGACAACCCGCCCGCGCCGATCCTGATGGTCGGCCTGCAGGGCTCGGGCAAGACCACCACCACCGCGAAGATCGCCAAGCGCCTGAAGGACCGCGAGAAGAAGCGCGTGCTGCTGGCCTCGCTCGACACCAACCGCCCGGCCGCGATGGAACAGCTGGCCATCCTCGGCCAGCAGGTCGGGGTGGACACCCTGCCGATCGTGCCGGGCGAGAATGCGGTGCAGATCGCGCGGCGCGCCAAGCAGCAGGCGACGCTGGGCGGCTATGACGTCTACATGCTCGACACCGCCGGCCGCCTGCACATCGACGAAGTGCTGATGGACGAGGTGCAGGCCGTCCGCGACGTGGCCAACCCGCGCGAGACGCTGCTGGTCGTCGACGGCCTGACCGGCCAGGACGCCGTCAACGTCGCGACCGAGTTCGACGGCAAGGTCGGCGTGTCCGGCGTGGTCCTGACGCGGATGGACGGCGACGGGCGCGGCGGTGCGGCGCTGTCGATGCGGGCCGTCACCGGCAAGCCGATCCGCTTCGTCGGCGTCGGCGAGAAGATGGACGCGCTGGAAGGCTTCGACGCGAGCCGCGTCGCGGGCCGCATCCTCGGCATGGGCGACATCGTGGCGCTGGTCGAGAAGGCGCAGGAGACGCTGGAGATCGAGCAGGCCGAGCGCATGATGAAGCGCTTCGCCAAGGGCCTGTTCAACATGAACGACCTCAAGGGCCAGCTCGAGCAGATGCTCAAGATGGGCGGGATGCAGTCGATCATGGGCATGATGCCGGGCATGGGGAAGATGGCCAAGCAGGCGGAAACCGCGGGCCTCGACGACAGCGCCATCCGCCGGCAGATCGCGCTCATCAACTCGATGACCAAGAAGGAACGGGCCAACCCCGAGCTTCTGCAGGCGAGCCGCAAGAAGCGGATCGCGGCGGGTGCGGGGATGGACGTGGCCGAGCTGAACCGGCTGCTGAAGATGCAGCGGCAGATGGCCGACACGATGAAGAAGGTCTCGAAGATGGGCAAGGGCGCCATGCTGAAGCAGGCGATGCGGTCGATGACCGGGAAGGGCGGCGGCCTGCCCGACCTCGCCGACGTCGACCCCGCGAAGATGGCCGAGGCCACGAAGATGCTGCAGGACCCGCGCGGCATCGGCGGCCAGCTGGGCGGGCTGAACCTGCCGGGCGGGCTGTCGGGCCTGTTCGGGAAGAAGTGATGCCCCACGACGCCGCCACCGATGCCGCGCCCGGCCGCGACGACCCGGTGACCCGGGCCGCGGCCCTTCTGCGCGACCACCGCGCCAGCATCGACCGGCTGGACGCGGTGCTGGTGTTCACCCTGGCAGAGCGGTTCAAGCACACGCAGTCCGTGGGCAGGCTGAAGGCGCAGCACGACCTTCCGCCGTCCGATCCGGCCCGCGAAAGCCAGCAGATCGAGCGGCTGGAACGCCTTGCCCGCGAGGCCGACCTCGACCCCGCGTTCGCGCGCAAGTTCCTCAACTTCGTGATCGCCGAGGTCATCCGCCACCACGAGAACTTTCAGTCCTGACCCCATCCCCGACGGCGGGTTTCCCCGCCACCCGCCATTTCAAAGGAGAACATCGAATGGCAATGAAGATCCGACTGGCCCGCGGCGGCTCCAAGAAGCGCCCGCACTACGCCATCGTCGCCACCGACTCGCGCATGCCGCGCGACGGCCGCTTCCTGGAAAAGCTGGGCACCTACAACCCGCTTCTGCCGCGCGACAGCGAAGACCGCATCAAGATGGACATGGAGCGCGTGCAGTACTGGCTGGGCCAGGGCGCGCAGCCGACCGACCGCGTGGCCCGCTTCCTGGAAGCCGCCGGCGCGACCGAGAAGACCGAGCGCAAGAACCTGAAGAAGGGCGAGCCCGGCAAGGCCGCGAAGGACCGCGCCGAAAAGCGCGCCGCCCGCGAGACCGCCGCGCGCGAGGCCGAGGAAGCCGCGCGGAACGCGCCCGCCGTCGAGGAAACGGCGACCGCGACCGCGACCGACGAAGCGGCGCTGGACGCGTCGGAAGCCACCAGCGGCACCGAATCGCCCTGAGCTTTCGCAGCCAACCGGCCGGGCGCGTCGTCGCCCGGCCATCCCTTTCGTGACGGAGCATCCGCATGACCGACCGCATCTGTGTGGGGGCCATCGCCGGCGCCTTCGGGGTGCGCGGCGAGGTGCGGCTGAAAAGCTTCTGCGCGCAGGCCGAGGACATCGCGACCTACGGCCCGCTTGCGACCGAGGACGGCAGGCGCAGCTTCGCCGTCAGGCTGACACGCCCCGTGAACGGCGGGCTCGGGGCGCGGCTGTCCGGGGTCGAGACGAAGGAACAGGCGGACGCGCTGAAGGGCACGACGCTATGGGCCGACCGCGCCGCCTTGCCCTCGCTTCCCGATGACGAATTCTACCACGCCGACCTGATCGGGCTGGAGGTCGTGGACACCGGCGGCGCCTCGCTGGGCCGCGTCCGCGCCGTCCACGACCATGGCGCGGGCGACATTCTTGAAATCTACGGAGCCGCCGGCGTCCTGCTGGTCCCGTTCACGCGCGCCGCGGTGCCGACCGTGGACCTTGCCGCGGGCCGCATCGTCGCCGACCCGCCCGAGAGCGACGAATGACCCGCGGCGTGTCCCCGACGCTCGTCCCCGCGCTGGCGATCATGTTCGCCGGCCCGCTGCTGCAAGGCCTGTCGGGCGCGAGCGATCCGAACGCCTATCTGTTCGCACCCGTCATCGCCGTGGCGACCCTTCCCGTCGGCGCGCGTCAGGACATGGCCGCCGCGCTGCGGCTTGCGGCGATGTTCCTCGGCATTGGCGTCCTCGCGCTGGCACTGTGGTGGGTCGGCGGGCAGGTCGGCCCGCTGGCCGGCATCCCCGGCTGGCTGCCGCTCGCCGTCACCGCCGCGGGCGCAATCCTCGCGATCGCGCCGGGATTCCGGCGCCGATGACCGACCAGCCGCCCCGATCCCACGGCCGTCTGCGGGCGGCGCCGTCGCTCCGCCCGCGCGAGCTGATGGCAGAGCCGCAGGTGGCCGGCGCCTGGACCGCGCAAATCGTGACCCTGTTCCCCGAGGCGTTTCCCGGCACGCTGGGCCTGTCCCTGACCGGCCGGGCGCTGGCCGAGGGGCTGTGGAACCTGCGGACGGTCCCGCTGCGGCAGTTCGGCGAGGGGCGGCACCGCAACGTGGACGACACGCCTGCAGGCGGCGGGGCGGGCATGGTGCTGCGCCCCGACGTGATGGCGTCCGCCCTGCGAGACGCCCAGGGCGCGCATCCCGGCCTGCCGGTCGTCTACCTGTCGCCGCGCGGCAAGCCGCTGACGCAGGCGCTTGCCCGCAAGCTGGCGCAGGGTCCGGGTGTCACCCTGATCTGCGGCCGGTTCGAAGGCGTGGACCAGCGCGTGCTGGACGCCTTCGACGTGGCCGAAGTCAGCATCGGCGACTACGTCCTGACGGGGGGAGAGATCGCGGCGCAGGTCTTGATCGACGCGACGGTCCGGCTTATACCGCGCGTGCTGGGGAATCAGGATTCGCTGGCCGAGGAATCCTTTTCCCACGGCCTACTTGAACATCCGCAGTACACGAAGCCTGCCATCTGGGAAGGCCGCGCGACGCCCGACGTTCTTCTGTCGGGCAACCACGCGGCCATTTCGCAATGGCGGGCGCAGCAGGCCGAAAGCCTGACCAAGGAACGCCGCCCCGACCTGTGGCGGGCATATGCCGAACGGCATGTGGACCCGGCAAAGGACCGACAGCTCTCGGGCGCATCAGACCAATCGCGGAACAGCCGCGAGCATGACAAGGACCCGTCGCGATGAACCTTATCGCCCAGATCGAAGCCGAGCAGATCGCCTCGCTCGGCAAGACCATCCCCGACTTCAAGGCCGGCGACACCGTGCGCGTCGGCTACAAGGTGACCGAAGGCACCCGGAGCCGCGTGCAGAACTACGAAGGCGTCTGCATCAGCCGCAAGGGCGGCGAGACGCTGGCCGCCTCGTTCACCGTCCGCAAGATCTCGTTCGGCGAGGGCGTCGAGCGCGTCTTCCCGCTGTACTCGACCAACATCGAGACGATCGAGGTCGTGCGCCGTGGCCGCGTGCGCCGCGCCAAGCTGTACTACCTGCGCGATCGCCGCGGCAAATCGGCCCGGATCGCCGAAGTCACCAACTACAAGCCGAAGGCCGACAAGGCCGCAGTTTCGGCTAGCTCCAACGCCAACGCCAACGCCTGAGGTCGCGCGCGATGAAAGCCGAAATCCACCCCGACTACCACATGATCTCCGTCAAGATGACGGACGGCACCACCTACCAGGTGCGCTCGACCTGGGGCAAGGAAGGCGACACCATGTCGCTGGACATCGACCCCACCTCGCATCCCGCCTGGACCGGCGGCTCGTCCAAGCTGATGGACACCGGCGGGCGCGTGTCGAAGTTCAAGAACAAGTACGCCGGCCTGGGCTTCTGATCCCCGCGCCAGCCGCACACGCGAATGCCGCCCCTTCGGGCGGCGTTCGTCATTTCGGCGACGTCTCCGGTTCAGGTGGCGGATTGCGGCGGCGTAAAGCGGTTCAGCGGGATCTTCAGGTAGCTGTGCCCGTCCGCCTCGGCCTTCGGCAGGCGGCCGCCGCGAAGGTTCACCTGCAGCGCGTGCAGCATCCGGTCGGGCAGCGCGAGCGTCCGGTCGCGGGCCTCGCGCGTGGCAATGAACTCGTCGCGCGTGATCCCATCGTGGACGTGGACGTTGCCCCGGCGATGCTCGGCCACGGTCGCCACGAAGCCGGGCTCCACCCCTGCCGACGGATAGTCGTGGCCGACGTAAAGCCGCGTGTCCGCCGGCAGGTTCAGGATCGCGCGGATGGAATCCCACAGGTCCGCCGCCCCGCCGCCCGGAAAATCGGTCCTGCTGGTCCCGCTTTTCGGCATCATCAGCGTGTCGTGGATGAAGGCGGCATCCCCCGCCACATAGGAGACCGACGCGAGCGTATGCCCCGGCGACAGCATCACCCGGACGGGGATCGACCCGACCTCGAAGATGTCGCCCTCGTTGAACAGCCGGTCCCACTGGCGCCCGTCCGTCGGCAGGTCGCCGTCGTGGTAGAAGCCGCGCCACATCCGCTGCACCTCGACCACGCGCGCCCCGATCCCCCGGGGAACGCCGCCCAGTTTCTCGGACAGGTAAGCCGCGGCGCTGAAGTGGTCGGCGTGGGGGTGGGTGTCGAGGATCCAGTCGACCGTGATCCCCCGGTCCCTGACGTGGCCGAGGATCCGGTCGGCCTGTTCGGAGCTGGTCGCGGCCGAGCGCGGGCAGAAGTTCCAGACCGGGTCCACGATCGCGCCGCGCATCGTCGCGGGGTCGTGGAACACGTATTGCAGGCTGCCTGTGGGACGGTCGAAGAAGCACTCGACGACCGGCGCGGCTGGGGGAAGGGACGGCATGGCTGTGGTCCTTTGCGGCATTTGCGCAGACCATATCGCGCCCCGCGTCGCGGGTGAACAGCGCAGGCGGGCCCTTGCCGCCCGCTCTTTCAACCCCGTCCCGGGCTGGCTAGATGATGGGGCGGCAAGGGGAATCGTGTGGCGCACATCATCGTCGTCGGGAACGAAAAGGGCGGGTCGGGCAAGTCCACGACCTCGATGCACGTGGCGACGGCGCTGGCGCGGATGGGTCACCGCGTGGGCGCGCTGGACCTCGACGTGCGCCAGCGCAGCTTCGGACGCTACCTTGAAAACCGCGCCGCCTTCGTCAAGCGCGAGGGGCTGGACCTGCCCACCCCGCTGCTGGGCGAGCTGCCGCGCGACGCGGTCGAGGCCGGCGAGGATCCGCTGTCGGCGGCCGTGGGCCGGCTCGACGCGGATTGCGACTTCATCCTGATCGACTGCCCGGGTTCGCACACCAGGCTCAGCCAGATGGCACATGCGCTGGCTGACACGCTCATCACGCCGATGAACGACAGCTTCATCGACTTCGACCTGCTCGCCCGCATGTCGCCCGAAGGAAAGGTGCTGGGCCCGTCGATCTATGCCGAGATGGTGTGGAACGCGCGCCAGCTGCGGGGCCAGGCGGGTGCAGGGCCGATCGACTGGATCGTGCTCAGGAACCGCCTCGGCACGCAGGAAATGCACAACAAGCGCAAGGTCGGGACCGCGCTTGCATCCCTGTCCAAGCGGATCGGCTTCCGGGTCGCTGCGGGCTTTGCCGAGCGCGTGATCTTCCGCGAGCTGTTCCCTCGGGGTCTGACGCTTCTGGATCTGCGCGACATCGGCACCTCGCAGCTGTCGATGTCGAACATCGCGGCGCGGCAGGAACTGCGCGACCTGATCACCGAATTGCGATTGCCGGGCGTGAACGCCGCGTTCTGAGCGGTCGCACGCCGCGGCAGCGGGACGGCGGCATTGTTGCGGGGGCGGCCCTGCACTAAGTAGTGCGGCGATCCAAGGTCAGGAAGCAATGCCACGTTCGCGCCGCCCTTCGTCCCCGGCTTTCACGCTTCCGGCGGCCCTGTTTGCGGTGGTGGCCCCGTTCGTGCTGGCCCCGCTCATGCTGGTCCCGGCCGGTCCTGCCCGCGCCGCCGATCCCGAACCCGCCGCGGCAGTCGCCGCCATCGTGCCGACCGTGACCGTCACGCGCGCGACCGTCAGCCCCGTGCAGCAGCGAGTGCCGGTGTCGGGCACCCTCGTCGCGCGGGCCGAGGTGCAGGTCTATCCGCAGGTTTCCGGCTACGAGATCAACGAGCTTCTGGTCGAAGTCGGCGACCGGGTGACGGCGGGCCAGCCGCTCGCCCGGCTGAGCGACACGACGCTGCGGGCCCAGCTGGCGCAGGCCGAGGCAGAGCTTGCGCGGGCCAGCGCCGCGATTGCCCAAGCGGAAAGCCAGATCGCGAGCGCGGACGCGGCGGCGGCGCAGGCGCAGTCGGCGCTGGACCGGACCCAGCGGCTCAACCGCAGCGGCAACACGACCCAGGCGGTGCTGGACGAGGCGATCGCCGCGAACGCGTCGGCCACCGCCGCGGCGGCATCCGCGCGGGGCGGGCTGGAGGTGGCGCAGGCCGGGCTGGCCCAGGCCGAGGCGGCGCGCGGCATCGCGCAGCTGAACCTCGACCGCGCGACCATCACCTCGCCCGCCGACGGCATCATCACGGAACGGAACGCGACGCGCGGCGCGCTGTCGGGCGGATCGGCCGAGCCGATGTTCCGCCTGATCGCGGACGGCGAGGTCGAGATGCAGGGGGAGATCCTCGAAACCGCGCTCGGCGGGCTCGAGGTCGGGGATCCCGCGCTCCTCACCGTGGCCGGCGTGGGCGAGGTCCGGGGCCAGGTCCGCCTGATCCCGGCGAGCGTCGATCCGGTCACGCGGCTGGGGATCGTACGCGTCGCGCTGGATCCCGACGACCGGCTGCGGCCGGGGCTGTTCTCGACCGGGTGGATCGTCCTCGACGAACGCGATGCCGTCACCGTGCCGTCCACCGCCGTGCTGACCGACGGCGACGGCGAGCGCGTGCAGGTCGTGCGCGACGGCCGGGTCGAGGCGCGGCCGGTCCGCGCCGGCGTCCTGTGGGACGGCCGCCGCGAGATCGTCGAAGGGCTGGACGAGGGAGAGCCGGTGCTGCTGCGCGCGGGCGCGTTCTTCCGCGACGGCGATCCCGTGAACGCCGTCGCCGAAGGCCCCGCCCCGTCCGACGCGGCGCCCGTTGCGGCCGCGGATACCCCTGCCGCCCAGGCTGGCGCCACCGGCGGGCCTCGCGCCGAGGCGAGCGGGGCCGCAGCCGCCGCCCCCGCGGCCGGTGCCCCTGTCGCCGAAGAAATCGCCGCCGAAGCAATCGCCGCCGAAGTGACTGCCGAGGCGGCCCCCTCCGCGACGCCGGGCACGCTGCCTGACTCGCAGGAAACGCTGCGATGAACCTCTCAACCTGGTCGATCCGCCAGCCGGTCCCGCCCATCGCGATCTTCCTCGTGCTGCTGATCGTCGGGCTGGTCAGCTTCAACCGGCTGCCGATCACCGCGATGCCGACCGTTGACCTGCCGCTGATCGACGTCACCGTCGCGCAGCAGGGCGCCGGCCCCAGCGAGCTGGTGAGCCAGGTCGCCCGGCCGATCGAGGACGCGGTCTATTCGATCCCGGACGTGCGTCACATCACCACCACCACGCTGGACGGCGCGGTGAACATGGTGGTCGAGTTCGAGCTGGAAGCCGACAGCGACCGCGCGCTCAACGACGTCAAGGACGCGATCTCGGGCGTGCGGTCCGACCTGCCCGGTTCGATCCTGGAACCGATCGTCCGGCGCATCGACGTGACCAGCATGCCGATCCTGACCTACGCGGTCAGCGACCAGACCAGCACGGTGAGCGAACTTTCCGACTTTGTCGACGACGTGATCGGGCGCGAGCTTTCGACCGTCCCGGGCGTCGGACAGGTCAACCGGATCGGCGGCGCCGACCGGGAAATCAGCGTCGAGCTGGACCCGAGCCGCCTGCTGGCGCTTGGCCTGACCGCCGCCGACGTGTCCCAGCAGCTGCGCGCGCGCAACATCGACATGGGCGGCGGCCGTGGCGACGTGTCGGGGCGGGAATATTCCATCCGCGCGCTCGGCGCCGCAGACACGGTGGCCCAGCTTGCCGGCTCGGCGATCGAGATCGGCGGCGGCCGGACGGTTCGACTGGACCAGCTCGGCACCGTGGTCGACGGCGCGAGCGAACAGCGCAACTTCGCGCTGCTGAATGGCCGCCCGGTCGTGGCCTTCGGCGTCTTCCGCGCGGTCGGCGCGTCCGACCTGCTGGCGGGCGACGGCGTCAAGGAAAAGCTCGCCGACATCGCGGTGCGCTATCCGAACGCGCAGATCACGCTGATCGACGACGCCACCACCTACACCGAACAGAGCTACGAAACGGCGATGCACACGCTGTACGAAGGCGCGGGGCTGGCGATCGTCGTGGTGCTGCTGTTCCTTCGCAACTGGCGCGCCACGCTGGTCGCCGCCGCCGCCCTTCCGCTTTCGGTCATCCCCACCTTCTTCGTCATGGACCTGCTGGGGTTTTCCCTCAACGGGATCAGCCTGCTGGGGATCACGCTCGTCACCGGGATCCTGGTCGACGACGCGATCGTGGAAATCGAGAACATCGTCCGCCACATCCACATGGGCACGCCGCCCTACGAGGCCGCGATAGAGGCGGCGAACGAGATCGGCACGACCGTGATCGCGATCAGCTTCTCGATCGTGGCGGTGTTCGCGCCGGTCGGCTTCATGAGCGGGGTGGCGGGCGAGTACTTCCGCCAGTTCGGGCTGACGGTCGCGGTGGCGGTGCTGTTCTCGCTTCTGACCGCGCGCATCATCACGCCGATGATGGCCGCCTACCTGATCCGCGGCGGCCGCGCCGAGGAGGAACGCGACGGCGCCATGATGCGCGGCCTCATGGGGACGCTGCGCTGGACGATGCGGCACCGCTTCCTCACGCTGCTGATGGGCCTTGGCATCTTCGCCGGCTCCATCTTCTCGGCCACGCTGCTGCCGACCGAGTTCCTGGCCGCCGCCGACCAGGGCCGCAGCCAGATCCAGGTCGAGCTGCCCCCCGGATCGACGATCGAGCAGACCGAGACCGTCGCCCGCCACCTGACCGATCGCATTTCGGACGTGCCCGAGGTGCAGACGGTGTTCGTGCAGGCCTCCCCGGACAACGTGTCCGAGGCGCGGATGATGGTGAACTACGGCCGCAGCGACACGCGCGAACGGACGCAGTTCGAGATCGAGGAACAGCTGAAGCACGACCTCTCGGACGTGCCCGACGTGCGGCTGAACTTCCAGAACGAAGCGGGAGGCAACGATCTCAGCGTCAGCGTGCTGGCCGACACTGAGGACGGCGCGGCCGAGGCGGCCGACCTGCTGGTCGCGGAGATGCGCAAGCTTCCGACGCTGGAAGGGGTCCGGTCGTCGTCCGCGATGCGGCGTCCCGAGATCCAGATCACGCCGAAGGACGAGATCGCGGCGCAGCTGGGCGTGTCGGCCAGCAGCCTTGCCCAGACGCTGCTGGTCGCGACGCTCGGCGACAGCGAATCGAACTTGGCGAAGTTCAACGCGGGCGACGAGCAGATCCCGATCGTGGTGCGCCTGAACGAGGCCGCGCGGAACGACCTGCAGCAGGTCCAGAACCTGCGCGTGCCGTCCGCCGCGGGCCAGGTGCCGCTGGCAGTCGTGGCCGACGTGTCGTTGTCGGCCGGTCCCACGCAGATCGAACGCTACGACCGCCGCTATCGCACCTCGGTCTCGGCCAACCTTGCCGACGGCGCGGTCCTGGGGCCGGCGGCCGCTCAGGTGCAGGCGCTGCAGGATTCGCTCGACCTGCCCCCGGGAACCGAGTTCCAGAGCTCGGGCGATGCCGAGATCATGGCCGAGGTGTTCAGTTCCTTTGCCCTGGCCATGGCTGCGGGGGTGCTGCTCGTCTACGTCGTGCTCGTGCTGCTGTTCCACAGCTTCATCACGCCCATCTCGATCCTGCTGTCGCTGCCGCTGGCGATCGGCGGCGCAATCCTCGCGCTCTACATCTTCGACTTCGCCATCGGGATGCCGGTGGTGATCGGGTTCCTGATGCTGATGGGGATCGTGACCAAGAACGCGATCATGCTGGTCGAGTTCGCGCTGCAGGCGATGAGCGACGGGGTGCCCAAGCGCGACGCGATCCTCGACGCCGTCCACAAGCGCGCGCGCCCGATCATCATGACTACGATCGCAATGGCGGCGGGGATGCTGCCCTCGGCCCTGTCGCAGGGCGACGGCAGCGAGTTCCGGTCGCCGATGGCCGTGGCGGTGATCGGCGGGCTGCTGCTGTCCACGCTGTTGTCGCTGCTGTTCGTGCCGTCGCTGTTCTCGCTTCTGGACGGCATGCAGGACCGCCTGGGACGCGTGCTGCGGCAGCTGATCGGGGTGAACAGCGAGCGGAAGGCACCCGCCGAATAAGTGCAAGGACAGCGCCGCGGCCGGACCTTGGACGATGGCAGGGCAGGCCCGCGCCGTTCGTGCGCGGGCCGCCCCGGTCAGGCGAGCATCGAGATCGGGTGTTCCAGGTTCTCGACGATATGCGCCAGCAGCTTCGCCCCCAGCGCGCCGTCGATGACGCGGTGGTCCACCGACAGCGTCATCGACATGACGTTGCGGATCACGACCTGGTCGCCCTCGACGACGGGCGTCTGGATGCCCGCGCCGACCGCGAGGATCGCACCGTGCGGCGGGTTGATGACGGCGTCGAAGTTCTCGATCCCGAACATGCCGAGGTTCGAGATGGCGAAGCTGCCGCCCTGGTATTCGTGCGGCGCAAGCTTTTTCGACTTCGCGCGGTTCGCAAGGTCCTTCATCTCGGCCGACAGCGCCGACAAAGTCTTGGTGTGGGCGTCCTTCAGGACCGGCGTGAACAGCCCGCCCTCGACCGCGACCGCGACCGCCACGTCGGACGGCTTCAGCTTGTAGATCCGGTCTCCGGCCCAGACGGCGTTGGCGTCGGGCACCTGCTGCAGCGCGACGGCGCAGGCCTTGATAATGAAGTCGTTGACCGACAGCTTCACGTCTCGGCCCGCAAGCTGCTTGTTCAGGTCGGCGCGGAACGCCATCAGCGCGTCCAGCCTGGCCGACCGGCGCAGGTAGAAGTGCGGGATGGTCTGCTTGGCCTCGGATAGCCGCGCGGCAATGGTGCGGCGCATACCGTCGAGCTGCACCTCCTCAATCTCGCGGCCTTCCAGCATCTTGCGGACGGTCTCGGCCCCCATGCCCTTCGGCGCGGCGGCAGCGGCCGGTGCGGCGGCTGCGGGCTGCGCGCCGGCTGCGGTGGCCTTCTCGGCGGGGGCTTTCGCAGCGGTGGGCTGGCCAGCGGCGGGTTGGGCCGCAGCGGGTTCCGCACCCTCGACGTCGGACTTGACGATCCGGCCCTTCGGCCCACTGCCGGCGATGCCGGACAGGTCGATGCCGCGCTCGGCCGCGATCCGGCGGGCGAGCGGGGACGCGAAGACGCGGTCGCCCTTTCCCTTCGGCGCAGGCTTGTCGGCCGAAGCCGCAGCCGCCCTGACCGGCGCCGCCCCGGCCGCATCCGCCTGGCCGTCGGCCGACGCCGGTGCGTCGGTTGCGCCCCCGTAGCCCCTGGCTTCCTGCGGCGCCTCGCCCGTCCTCGCAGCGGCCCCTTGCGCGTCGTCCCCATTCGCCGCGCCGCCCTTCGTCTCGGGCGCTTCCGTCGCGGCGGGAGCGGATACGGCCGACGCGTCCTCGCCTTCCTCCAGCAGCACGGCGATCGGCGTGTTGACCTTCACCCCCTGGGTGCCCTCGGCAATCATGATCTTGCCGATGGTGCCTTCGTCCACCGCCTCGAACTCCATCGTGGCCTTGTCCGTCTCGATCTCGGCCAGGATGTCGCCGGATTTCACGACGTCGCCTTCCTTGACGAGCCACTTGGCGAGCGTCCCTTCCTCCATCGTGGGGGACAGGGCGGGCATCAGGATCTCGGTTGCCATGTCGCGCGCCCCCTTACCGATAGGTCACTTTGCGGACCGCCTCGACCACGTCGGCCGCGGTGATCAGCGCCAGCTTTTCCAGGTTCGCCGCGTAGGGCATCGGCACGTCCTTGCCCGCGCAGTTGATGACCGGCGCGTCGAGCCAGTCGAACGCGTTCTCCATCAGCCAGGCGCTCAGGTGGTTGCCGATGGACCCGACCGGGAAGCCTTCCTCGACCGTGACGCAGCGGTTGGTCTTCTGCACCGAGGCGAGGATCGCGGCGTAGTCGATCGGCCGGACGGTGCGCAGGTCGATCACCTCGGCCTCGATCCCGTCCTGCGCCAGCGTCTCGGCGGCTTCCAGCGCGTGGGCCATGCCGATGCCGAAGCTGACGATGGTGACGTCCTTGCCCGGCCGCGCGATCTTCGCCTTGCCGAACGGCACGGTGAAGTCGTCCAGCACCGGCACGTCGAAGCTGCGGCCGTAGAGGATCTCGTTTTCCAGGAAGATGACCGGGTTCGGGTCGCGGATCGCGGTCTTGAGCAGGCCCTTCGCGTCGGCCGCCGTGTAGGGCTGGACGACCTTCAGGCCCGGGATCGCGGCGTACCACGCGGCGTAGTCCTGGCTGTGCTGGGCGGCCACGCGGGCGGCGGCGCCGTTCGGGCCGCGGAACACGATCTGGCACCCCATCTGCCCGCCCGACATGTAAAGCGTCTTGGCCGCCGAGTTGATGATGTGGTCGATGGCCTGCATGGCGAAGTTGAAGGTCATGAACTCGACGATCGGCTTCAGCCCGCCGAACGCGGCGCCGACGCCGATGCCCGCGAAGCCGTGTTCGGTGATCGGCGTATCCACCACGCGCCGCGGGCCGAACCTGTCCAGCAGGCCCTGGCTGATCTTGTAGGCGCCCTGGTATTCGCCGACCTCCTCGCCCATCAGGAACACGGCCTCGTCGCGCTCCATCTCCTCGGCCATGGCCTCGCGCAGCGCCTCGCGGACGGTCATCTGCCTGACCGGCGTGCCCTCGGGCCAATCGGGGCTGGCATCCGGTTCAGGGGTGGCGACCGATTCGACCGCGGATTTCGCGGCGGCGGGGGCGCGGTCCGGGGCCTCGCCCGTCTCGTCGCGGCTGTTCTCGCCCTTGCCCTTCTGGGCGAGGGGGCCGTCCGCCGCCGGTGCGGCTGCGGCCGCTTCGGGCTGCGCGGCGTCGCCGGCCTCCTCGCCCTCGCCCGCCAGCGTGGCGATGGGCGTGTTCACCTTCACGCCCTGCGTCCCCTCGGCCACCAGGAGCTTGCCGATGGTGCCTTCGTCCACCGCCTCGAACTCCATCGTGGCCTTGTCCGTCTCGATCTCGGCCAGGATGTCGCCGGATTTCACGACGTCGCCTTCCTTGACGAGCCACTTGGCGAGCGTCCCTTCCTCCATCGTGGGGGACAGCGCCGGCATCAGGATCTGGATTGCCATGTTCGTCGTCCCCTCAGGCGTTCGCTTCGGCGTAGATGTCGGTCCAGAGCTCCTCGGGCGGCGGCTCCGGGCTTTCCCGCGCGAAGTCGGCCGAGTCGTTCACGATGTCCTTGATGTCCTTGTCGATCGCCTTCAGGTCGTCGTCCGACGCATGGCCTCCCGACACGAGGATCTGGCGCACATGCTCGATCGCGTCCTTTTCGTCGCGCATCTTCTGCACTTCCTCGCGGGTGCGGTACTTGGCGGGGTCCGACATCGAGTGGCCGCGATAGCGGTAGGTCATCATTTCGAGAATGTAGGGGCCGTTCCCCGCGCGGCAGTGCGCGACCGCCTTCTCGCCCGCGGCCTTGACCGCCAGCACGTCCATGCCGTCCACCTGCTCGCCCGGGATGCCGAACGCCTCGCCCCGCCCGTAGAAAGTCGTGGATTTGGTGGAACGCTTGACCGAGGTGCCCATCGCGTACTGGTTGTTCTCGATTACGAAGACGACCGGCAGCGACCACAGCTCGGCCATGTTGTAGGTTTCGTAGACCTGACCCTGGTTCGCGGCGCCGTCGCCGAAATAGGTGAAGGTGACGTTGTCGTTGCCGAGGTACTTGTCGGCGAAGGCGAGACCCGCGCCCAGCGGCACCTGCGCGCCGACGATGCCGTGGCCGCCGTAGAAATGCTTTTCGCGGCTGAACATGTGCATGCTGCCGCCCTTGCCCTTGGAATAGCCGCCGATGCGGCCGGTGAGCTCGGCCATGACGCCCCGCGCCTCCATCCCGGCGGCCAGCATGTGGCCGTGGTCGCGGTAGCTGGTGATGCGCTTGTCGCCTTCCTTGGCTGCCGCTTCCAGGCCGACGACGACCGCTTCCTGGCCGATGTAGAGGTGACAGAACCCGCCGATCAGGCCCATCCCGTACAGCTGCCCCGCCTTTTCCTCGAACCGGCGGATCAGCAGCATGTCGCGATACAGCTTCAGCAGTTCGTCGCGCGGGATGTTGGTCGGGGCGGGCGACGTGGCGTCGGCCTGGCTTGCGGCTGCGGGCTTCCTTGCCATGCGGGCTCCTCCGGCTGGCGATAGTTCAGCGTTAAACCAACGCTAGCGCAGCCCGTTCCGCCCCGCAAGTCAGCGGATCACGATCTCGTCGGGTCGGGCGTAGCCCAGCACGTCGCGGGCGCGTTCATCCAGCAGGTCCATGTCGAGGTATTCGTTCGACAGCCGCCGAGTCAGGTTCTTCATCCGGTCCACCTCGGCCTGCAGGCGGTCGCGCTCGGCCACCAGATCGGCCGTCTCGGCGTCAAGCTGCACCCGCCGCAGGATCCCCGACGGGCCCTGCACGGCGGCGATCGCGAAGTAGAGCCCCACGAGGACCATCAGCGCAAAGAAAACCAGCGCGCTGATCGAAAGACGGGATTGGTTCATGGCGGCGTCCGCAAGGTGGCGTGGCATCCAGTGTGCCACGGGCGCAGGGCCGGGGGAATCCCCCGCGCTTCGTCAGGCGCTTGCCCGCTGCGTTCCCGGGCGGCTGAGACGACTGCAGCAGGAAGCCGACGGGGCTGGGCGGGACCACAAAAGCCGATGATCCCGACATGCAACCCGCGGCTCCCGCACGAGTCGCGGACCGCAGGGTCCGGGGTGATCGCGTGCGGACGGCGATCAGCGTTGCGCCGGCCCCAGGCGGGTCGGCGGCGCCGTCGGGTCCGCGGGCAGGTCCGGCTCGCCGTGGCGCGGCATCGCCTCGCCGAAGGCGGGGCGGTGCGGGCTGGCGCCGGCCGCTGCACCGTCGTTCTGCTCGTCTCCGTCGAGTGCGGGCGGGTATGCTGCCCGGTCGCTCGCGAAGTCAGTGACGCGCTCGGGGACATGGGTGCGGTCGGGGACCGGCTGGCCGGTCGGGGTCGCGTCGCCGGAAGGCCCGTCGGGCCAGCTGGGCGGGGGGTCGGGCTGGCGGACGGGCGCGGCGGTGTCCGCCCGCTGCATCGGGACCGGCGTCGCGGAAGGCGGTGGGGCGCTCGAAGCCCCCTGCGTCCGGACCTCCTGCGCCTGCCGCGGCACCGAAGCCGGGGGCTGCGCCGAATCGTGACGGGCGGCCGGGTTGCTACGCTGCTGGTCGCCATGAAGCCCGCGGCGGAACACCAGCACGTTGTGATAGACCGTCGTGCGGCTGGTCAGGCCGCTGCGTTCCTCGCAGGGCAGCGTCTCGGCCCGGACGTATTCCCAGCCGTTCGCCGCCATCCGGTTCATCTCGGTCAGCAGCGCATAGGAAAAGCGCTCCGCCCCAGTGCGCGCGCCCTTGGCCTTTTCACCGCGGCTTGGGGCCGGGATGACGGTGTATTCGTAGCTCTGCATGCTGCCCCCCTGTTCACGACCGGCGGCTTCGCGACCGGCGTCGATTGCGACCGAACGCCCGAGACCCGTTCATCGTTGCACCCGGCAGCCCCGGGCCGCGGTCAATGCCCCAGCTTCTTCGCGACCAGCTCGTTGACCGTGGCCGGGTTCGCCTTGCCCCCGGTGGCCTTCAGCACCTGCCCCGTGAACCAGCCGGCAAGCTTCGGGTTGGCCCGCGCCTTCTCGACCTGCGCGGGGTTGGCGGCAATGATCTCGTCCACCGCGGCCTCGATGGCGCCGGTGTCGGTCACCTGCTTCATGCCGCGGGCGGCCGCGATCTCGGCCGGGTCGCCGCCCTCGGTCCAGACGATCTCGAACAGGTCCTTGGCCATCTTGCCGGAAATCTCGCCCGACCCGATCAGGTCCAGCACCCCGCCAAGCTGGGCCGCGCTGACGGGACTGTCGGCGATCGAAAGGCCCTGCTTGTTCAGCCGGCCGAACAGTTCGTTGATGACCCAGTTCGCGGCCTGCTTGCCCTCGCGGCCGTTCGCCACCGCCTCGAAGAAGTCCGCGCTCTCGACCTCGGCCGTGAGAACGCCGGCGTCGTATTCCGACAGCCCCAGCACCTGCACGAAGCGGGCCTTCTTCTCGTCCGGAAGCTCCGGCATGGACGCGGCGATGTCGTCCACCCACCCCTGCTCGATCTCGAGCGGCAGCAGGTCGGGGTCGGGGAAATAGCGGTAGTCGTGCGCTTCTTCCTTGGAGCGCATCGACCGCGTCTCGCCCCGGTCGGGATCGTAGAGCCGGGTTTCCTGCACGATCTGCCCGCCATCCTCGAGAATGGCGATCTGCCGGCGCGCCTCGTAGTCGATCGCGGCCTGGATGAAGCGCAGCGAGTTCATGTTCTTGATCTCGCAGCGGGTGCCGAGATGGCTGAAATCCTGCGTTTCCTGATAGCGTTCATAGTCGCCTGGACGGCAGACGCTGACGTTAACGTCGGCGCGCAGGTTGCCGTTCTGCATGTTGCCGTCGCAGGTGCCCAAATAGCGCATGATCTGGCGCAGCTTTGCGACATAGGCCGCCGCCTCCTCGGGGCTGCGGATGTCGGGGCGGCTCACGATTTCCATCAGGGCGACGCCGGTGCGGTTCAGGTCCACGAAGGACAGCGCAGGGTCCATGTCGTGGATCGACTTGCCGGCGTCCTGTTCCAGGTGGATCCGCTCGATCCGCACCCGCCGCGCTACGCCGGGGCCCATGTCCACGATGATCTCGCCCTCGCCCACGATGGGGTGGTAGAGCTGGCTGATCTGGTAGCCCTGCGGCAGGTCCGGGTAGAAGTAGTTCTTGCGGTCGAACGCGCTCGTCAGGTTGATCGCGGCCTTCAGCCCCAGCCCGGTGCGGACGGCCTGCGCCACGCAGTATTCGTTGATGACCGGCAGCATCCCCGGCATCGCCGCATCGACGAAGCTCACGTTCGAGTTCGGCTCGGCCCCGAAGGTTGTCGACGCGCCGGAAAACAGCTTCGCGTTCGATGCGACCTGCGCGTGGACCTCGAGCCCGATCACCAGTTCCCAGTCGCCCTTGGCCCCGGCGATCACCTTGGGTTCGGGCGCGGTATAGGTGAGGTGGTCGAGCATCTGGGCCTCCGGCTTCAATCGGGGTTTTCTACGGCCCCGCCCCTGTTTGGGCAAGTCGCCGCGGCGGACGCAGGTTCCGGTCGCGGGATCGTTGGTTGCGGCCTGCCGGCGCGCGTTGCAATGCAGGGGCAAAAGAACGACGAGGGGACAGAACGATGCGGATGATCGTCGCGGGCGCGATGATGGCGGTACTGGCGGGCTGCGGAACCCCGGCAGTGCGCGACGCCGTCCGCGCGCCCACCATGGTGCCGGATGCGAAGCCCGGCGCGGTCGCCCGCCTGCGCGCGGCCCTGCCCGGCGGCAAGCCCCTGCCGATGGCGTGGGAAGGCCAGGCCCAGTCCGACGACTGGACCGCCGCAATGCTGGAGGCGCTGGAAACCGAAGGCGTCACGCTGATGTCGTCGATGCCCGCGGACGTGCTGGAATACTGCCCGGGCTACGCGAAGCAGTCGCCGCAGGACCGCGCCGCCTTCTGGGCCGGGTTCATGTCCAAGGTCGCGGGACAGGAAAGCGGCTGGAACCCGCTGTCGAAGCGCGGCGACGCGGTCGGCTTGCTGGGCGTGTCGGCCAAGGCGGCGCAAGGCGCGGGATGCGAGGCGGGATTGCTGGACGTGCGCGCCAACCTGCAGTGCGGCGTCCGGATCATGGCCCGCAACGTGGCCCGCGACGGCGCGATCAGCGCGCCTTTGGACAGCACCGGGCGCGGCTGGCGCGGTGCCGCGCGCGACCTGCTGTCGCTGCGGTCGGGTTCAAGCCGCGGCGAGCTTGCCACGTGGACCCGGCGGCAGAGCTATTGCCGCTGAGGCAGGCGCCGGCGGTCCTTAGCTTCCGCCGAGGATCGGCAGGTCGTACTGGCGGCCGGCCTTGACGTAGCTGATCCGCCCCTTGCCGATCGAGTTGATGGCGCCGCCGTCGATCCGGTCGCCCAGGCGCACCGTCACGACCTTGCCGCTGCGAAGCCGGATCAGACCGCGGCTGGCCTTGCCCGCGCCGATCACCCCGATCACCTGCGTCTTGGCGAGGTCGAGCCCGCCCACGGTCGCGTTCTTGGTGACGGCGTTCGACTGCGGCGTCCTGGCGGTCGCGGTGGCGACCTCGGGCTCGGCATCGGCTTCCGGCGGCTTGTAGGTGCCGGTCGAGGCGATCGCCGCCCGCTCCTCGGCCGCCGCCTGCGCGCGGGCGCGGGCCTCTGCCGCCGCCCGCTCGTTCTGCTCGCGCTGCTGGTCGGCCGAGGCTTGCGCGCGGGCGCGCGCCTCGGCCTGCGCCTGCAACTGCTCGTCCATCGCCTGCTGGGTCGGGCTGGGCGCCTTCGGTGCCGCAGCCGCCGCGGGGGCTGCGGGGGCCGCCGGGGCCGTGTCCGCCTGCGCCGGCGCGTCGGGCGTGGCGACGGGTGCGCGGGCGGCCGCCTTCGCGACCGCCTCGGCCGTCTCGTCCGTGCCGGATGTGGCGGACTGGCCCAACCCCTTCGGACGGGCGCGCGGCGAAGGCGAGCTCAGCGCCGCGATCTTCACCGGCGAAGCGGTGCTCGCCCCGGCACTTGCGACGGCGGCGGCCACGGCCACGTCGACAGCCGATGCGCCGGCGGCGGAAGGCGCCAACCTGGAAGGCCGGTGCGCCGGCCGTCCTTCGGCCGAGGCGGACCTGGCCACGATGGCTTTTGGCGCCGGATCGTCGGCGGCTGCCACCGCGGCGTCGATGGCGGAACGGGCCGGCGGCTTGGCGGCGTTCTCGGACGCTTTGCCGGAGGACGACTTCGTGGAAGAAGACTTCTCGGAGGACGATTTCTCGGGCGAAGCCGATGCCGAAGCCGACTTGGCGGACGACTTCCGCGCGGGCGCTGCCGCCTCTTCGACCGCTGCCTCGATCGCCGACTTCACCGACGCATCCGTCCGGGTTTCCCCTGCCCCGGCGGGCCTGCGCGAGGGGCGGGCCTCGGCCAAGCGCGGCGCGTCGGAACCGGCGACCCGCAGCGCCACCGGCCAGGCGGCATGCGGGATCGTGCCCGCCGTCGCGAGCCGCAGCGTCTGCACGCGCGGCAGGTTCATCGCGGATCCCGACGGCTTGCGGGCCGGGCGCGAGGTGGGCGCTTCGGGTGCCGGTGCGACCTCCGCAGCAGGCGGGGGCGCGCTGCGGCGGGCCGGCGGGGGCGCGGACGAGGGCCGCGGGGCGCTGGCCTCGGGCCCGGGCGTCGCGC
>NZ_SELD02000047.1 GCF_004923205.2 Paracoccus aeridis | reverse complement strand
CCCGCCGCCCCGCAGCCCGCGCGCCCCGTCGCCGTCGCGGCGGTCGCCGGCGCGCCGGCGTTGCGTCCCGCAGGACCCGTCCCGACGCCCGTCGGCTCGCTGCCGCCCCCCGCGGCCGTCCGCCCGCCTGTCGGGATCGCCCGCCCGCGCCGGCGCCACTGGCTTGCCCTCATAACGTTCCTGCTGTTCGTGGTCGTGCCCGCCGGCCTGTGGGGATGGTATCTCTGGACCCGCGCGGTGGACCAGTACACGTCCAGCACCTCGTTCTCGGTCCGCAAGGAGGAAGGGCAATCCTCGATCGACCTTCTCGGGGGCCTCACGGCGCTTGGAGGGTCGTCGGGAACCGCCTCCGACACCGACATCCTGTTCGAGGTCATCCGCAGCCCCGACATGGTCCGCCGCGTCAGCGAGCGGATGGACCTCGTCGGCGCCTTCACGCGCGCCTGGCCGTCGGACTTCGTGTTCGCCTACGACCCTTCCGGCACGCAGGAGGACCTGACCGACTACTGGAACCGGCAGGTCAAGGTGCTGCTCGACAACAACGCCGGCATCATCACCGTCCGCGCCAGCGCCTTCACGCCCGACGACGCGCTGCAGATCAGCAATGCCGTGCTGAGCGAAAGCGAGCAGATCGTGAACGCGCTGTCCGACAAGGCGCTGACCGACGCGACCCAGCTGGCCGAGCACCAGTTGCTGAAAACCCGCGACGAGCTCGTGGACGCGCGGCAGGCCATGACCGCCTTCCGCGTCCGCACCCGCATCCTCGACCCGTCGGCCGACCTCGGCACGCAGATGCAGATCCTGGCCAACCTCCAGGGTTCCATGACCGAGCAGCAGGTGCTGCTGGACCAGCTGCGCGAGAACGCGCGCCCCGGCGACCAGCGCATCATCCAGGCCGAGAAGAAGATCGAGGCGCTCGGCCGCCAGATCGAGCAGGAGCGGTCCAAGTTCAGCGGCGACACGGCCGAGGGCGAAAGCTACGCCCAACTGATGCAGGAATACGAGAAGCTGGCCGTTGACCTCGAGTTCGCCGAAGGTGCCAACACCGCCTCGCGCGTGGCGTACGAAGCCGCGCTGCAGAACGGGCAGCGCCAGAGCCGCTACCTCGCCGCGCACATCCAGCCGACGGCGGCTCAGAAGTCGCTGACGCCGGACCGGCCGTGGCTGTTTGGCCTGGGGTTCGGGCTTCTGTTCATCCTGTGGTCGATCGGGATGCTGGTCTACTACAGCATCCGCGACCGGCGCTGAGGCGAGCTGCCGCGGCCCCGATGGCACGATGACATGATCGTCCTGCAGAACCTCACCAAGGTCTTCAACCTGCACCGCAGCTCGCAGGTTGTGGCCGACAACATCAACGCGGTGTTCCCGACGGGCGCGTCGGTGGCGCTGCTGGGCCGCAACGGGGCGGGCAAGTCCACGCTGCTGAAGATGATCGCGGGCACGACCCTGCCCACCAGCGGGCGGGTCTGGTCGGACGGCACGATCTCGTGGCCGGTGGGCTTCGCCGGCAGCTTTCACGGCGAGCTGACGGGGGCGCAGAACGTGCGCTTCGTCGCCCGCATCTACGGCGCGGACAGCGACGAGCTGGTCGATTACGTGGGCGAGTTCGCGGCGCTGGGCGACCGCTACCACGTGCCGTTCAGCACCTATTCGTCGGGGATGCGGTCGCGCCTCGCGATGGGATGCAGCATGGGGATCCGCTTCGACACCTATCTCGTGGACGAGGTGACGAGCGTGGGCGACGCCGAGTTCCGGGCGAAGTCGCAGCAGGTGCTGATGGACCGGCTGAAGAACTCGTCGGCGGTGGTCGTCACCCACTCGACCGAGATGATCCAGCGCCTGTGCAACATGGGCGGCGTGCTGAACAAGGGCCGGCTCACGATGTTCGACGACGTCCGCGAGGCGGTGCGCTACCACGAGCACCTGATGGGCGTCCCCGACACGGTCGGCGACTGAGCCCCATCTTCTGTCCGGAAGTATCCCGCGGGTCCGGGGGCGCGCAGCCCCCGGCTTCCCTCAGGCCCGTACGCCGTCCAGCAGCGCCTCGATCCGCGCCACCTGCGCGTCCACGAGGCCCGCGTCGCCCCGGCTTTCCACGTTCAGCCGCACCACCGGCTCGGTGTTCGAGCGACGCAGGTTGAAGCGCCAGCCGGGATATTCGAGGCTGATCCCGTCAGTGTCGTCGCGGGCGATCGCGCCGGGCGCCAGTTCGGCAAGCACCCGCGCGATGGCCGCGTCCGGGTCGCGAAGGCGGAAGTTGATCTCGCCTGACGACGGGAACGCGGCCATGCGGGCCCCGGTCAGGTCCGCCAGCGTGGTGCCGCTGACGGACAGCAGTTCCACCACCTTCAGCCACGGGATCATGCCGCTGTCGGCAAAGGCGAAGTCGCGGAAGTAGTGGTGCGCCGACATCTCGCCGCCGTAGATCGCGCCGCTTTGCCGCATGGTCTGCTTGACGAAGGCGTGGCCGGTGCGGCTTTGCACAGCCTCGCCCCCCGCCGCCGCGATCACGTCGCGGGTGTTCAGGACGACGCGGGGGTCGTGGACGATGCGCTCGCCGGGGTGGCGGGCCAGGAAGGCCTGCGCCAGCAGCCCGACGATGTATTCGCCGGGAATGAACCGGCCCGCGCTGTCGAACAGAAAGCAGCGGTCGAAGTCACCGTCCCACGCCACGCCGAGATCGGCCCCGTGCGCGCGCACGGCGTCCGCCGTCATCGGCTGGTTCTCGGGCAGAAGCGGGTTCGGGATGCCGTTCGGGAAGGTCTCGTCGGGGTCGTGGTTGATGCGGACGAAGCGAAGGGCCGCGCCGCGGCGCGCAAGCTCGTCGGCGATCGCGTCGAAGGCGGGGCCTGCGACACCGTTGCCGGCATTGACCAGCACGGTCATGGGCCGCAGAGCGGCCGCGTCGACGAAGTCGCAGACGGCGCTCGCGTAGGCGGCGCGGGCGTGGGCGAAATCCTCGACCCTGCCGGTGCGGGCCGGGGCCGGGAAGTCCCCCGACCGGGCAAGGTCCGCGAGTTCCGCCAGCTCCGTCGCCGGGTCGAGCGGCGCGGCGCCGCGGCCCACCAGCTTCATGCCGTTGTAGTCGATGGGGTTGTGCGAGGCCGTGACCTCGATGCCGCCATCCGCGCCGTGATGGGCGGTCGCGAAATACATCTCCTCCGTGCCCGCGAGGCCGAGGTCCAGCACGTCCGCGCCGCCCTCGGTCAGGCCCCGGATCAGCGCGGCGGCGAGGGCGGGCGAGCTTTCGCGCCCGTCGCGCCCCACCACGACGCGGGCGGCGGGGCCGACGAAGGGCCGGGCGGCGAAGGCGCGGCCGACGCGCCAGGCCACGTCCTCGTCCAGTTCCGATCCCAGCCTGCCGCGCAGGTCGTAGGCCTTGAAGCAGGTGATGTCGCGCTGGGTCATGGCGGTCCTTGATCGAAGCGGCGGAGATCGAAGCGGCAGGGATCGATGCGGGATGCACCGATGCCGCGCGCCGTGCAAGCTCCGGTTGTCACGCGGGTCGGGGCCCCGTCGTCAAAGCCGCGTCACCACCCGCGCGTCGAACAGCCGCGCCACGTCCTCGGGCCGGCACAGCTCGGTCGCGGGCGTCATCACCGCGGCCGACGCGGCCGCCGCCGCAAGCCCAAGCGATGTCCCCGCGTCCCATCCGCGCGCCATGCCAAGCGTGAAGCCCGCGACGAAGCTGTCGCCCGCGCCGACCTTGCTCACGATCGGCACGTCGTGCGCCACCGCGTGCCAGCAGCCGTCCGCCGTGGCGATGATGTTGCCGTCGCGCCCGCGTGCCACGATCACCGCATGCGCCACGCCCGCCCGCACCAGCCCCGCCGCAAAGGCCGATGTGTCCGTGCGCCCGGGCAGCGGACGACCCGCCAGCCCTTCCGCCTCGGCGTCGTTCATCCGCAGGACGGACACGCCGGCGGCGGCCCGCACCACGCAGGCGAGCGGCTCGCCCGAGGTATCAACGACGAGGCTCGCCCCGCGATCCTGCAACTGGCGCGCCAGCGTGACGGCAAGTTCGTCCGGCACCCCCGGCGGGTTCGACCCCGACAGGACGACGATCCCGGCTTCGGGCACCTCGGCCACGATAATGCGGCAGGCGGCGGCCACGTCGTCCGCGCCCCAGGCCGGGCCGGGCATGACGAAGCGGTACTGCTGCCCCGTCTCGCGATCCGTGACCGACAGCGATTCCCGCGTGTCCGCGGGCGCGTCCAGCCGCACGACCGGCAGGTTCGCGCCCGCCATCAGCGCCTCGACCCGCGCGCCCGCGGGGCCCCCGAGCGCGACCACGGCGGTCGAGTCCCCGTCCATCCGGGCGATCGCGCGGCTGACGTTGATCCCGCCGCCGCCCGGGTCGACCAGCGGCGGCTCGCAGCGGAGCTTGAGTTCCGGCACCACCCGCGCGGTCTGGGTCGCGAGGTCGAGCGCCGGGTTCAGCGTCACCGTCAGGATCCGTGCCTGCGGCTGCGGTCCCAGCGCGGACGGCGCGCCGGTCATTCCCACCACCGGTCGATCCGCGCCACGTCCTCGTCGGACCAGCCGAAGTGATGGGCGATCTCGTGGACGACGACATGGGCCACCAGCTCGTTCAGCGTGACGTTCCCGCGTTCGACCCATTCGTCCAGGATCGCGCGGCGGAACAGCCAGACCGTGTCGGGAAAATGCTGCGGATCGCTTACGGACTTCTCGGTCAGCGGGATGCCGTCGTAGAGCCCGGTCAGCTCCAGCGGATCGTCGATCTGCAGCTCGTCGAGCACGTCGTCGTCGGCCACGTCCTCGACCTTCAGGACCACGTCCCTCGCGTGCGCGGCGAAGCTTTCGGGCAGGCGGGCGATCACCTCGCGCGCCATCGCCTCGATCTCGTCCAGCGTCGGCGCCATCGCGCCGGTCCATTCGGTCATGCGGGCTGTCCCCCTTCGGTCCCCGGTCCGGCCCCTGATATGGACAAGAACCGACCCGTGTGAAAGACCGGACGCCAACGACCGGCCCATGCCTGCGCTGCCTGCCGCCCGAGGACAAGATGACCACGACCACCCGCTTCGCCCCGTCGCCCACCGGGCATATCCACGTCGGCAACCTGCGGACCGCGCTGATGAACTGGCTGATCGCGCGCAAGGCGGGCGGCACCTTCATCCTGCGGCTGGACGACACCGACCAGGAACGGTCGAGACAGGAATACGCCGACGGGATCATGCGCGACCTGGAATGGCTGGGCCTGACCTGGGACCGGGTGGAACGGCAGTCGGACCGGCTGGACCGCTACGCCGCCGCCGCCGACGGGCTGCGCGGGAAGGGGCGGCTCTACGAGGTGTTCGAGACGCCGACCGAGCTCGACCTCAAGCGCAAGAAGCTGCTGAACATGGGCAGGCCGCCGGTCTACGACCGCGCCGGGCTGAACCTGTCGGACGACGACCGTGCCCGGATGCGGGCCGAAGGGCGCGAGGGCTACTGGCGCTTCAGGCTCGACCTCGAGCGGATCGAGTGGACAGACGGCATCATCGGCGACGTGTCGATCGACGCGGCCTCGGTCAGCGACCCGGTGCTGATCCGCGCCGACGGGCAGGTGCTGTACACCTTCGCCTCGTCGGTCGACGACGTGGACATGGGCGTGACCGACATCGTGCGGGGCGCCGACCACGTGACCAACACGGCGACGCAGATCCAGATCATCAAGGCGCTGGGCGGCACGCCGCCGCGCTTTGCCCACCACAGCCTGCTGACCGGCGCCCAGGGGGAGGAGCTGTCAAAGCGCCTCGGCACCCTGTCGCTCAGGGACCTGCGCGAGAACGGCGTGGCGCCCGAGGCGCTTCTGAGCCTCATGGCGCGGCTCGGGTCCAGCCAGCCGGTCGAGCTGAAGATGACGCTGGAGGAGCTGGCGGACGGCTTCGACGTTTCGCAGTTCGGCACCTCGCCCACCAAGTTCGACGCCGAGGACCTGTGGCCGCTGACGCGCGAGCGCAACCAGCACCTGCCGTTCGACGCGGTCAGCGCGCGGATCGCGGGGATGGGCGTGCCCGACGACCTGGCCGAGCGGTTCTGGCGCGTGGCAAGCCAGAACATCACGAAGCTGGACGACCTCGCCGACTGGTGGGTGATCTTCAGCGAAGGGGCGGAGCCCGCGATCGACCTGGAGGACGCCGAGTTCGTCGCGCAGGCGCTGACCCTCTTGCCGCCGCCGCCCTACACCGACGCGAGCTGGTCCGACTGGACCTCGGCCGTGAAGGACGCGACGGGGCGGAAGGGCAAGGGACTGTTCATGCCGCTGCGCAAGGCGCTGACAGGTCAGGCGCACGGGCCGGACATGGGCGACCTGATGCCGCTTCTGCAGGTGGTGCGGGCGAAGGGCAGGGCCTGACGGGGCCTTGCAGGTCGCCGCGGGCTTCGGCTTCAGGGCGACCGACGCCCGGCGCCCGGCGCGCCTTCTGCGGCGGCATCGCCGGGCGTCCCACGGACCGGCCCTGCCGATTTCCCGCTTGACGCCCCCCGGCCCGCGCCTTACATCGCCCGAACCGTGGCGGAGTAGCTCAGTTGGTTAGAGCAGCGGAATCATAATCCGCGTGTCGGGGGTTCAAGTCCCTCCTCCGCTACCAGTTTTCCCTCAGTGATCTAGGCGACTTCCTCATCTGTGGGGTAATCCGGAGTCGTGCGGAAAGAACTTCGGGGTGGCGCAGCGGTGGCAGGATCGCTCGTCTGATCCTGGGAGGGCCGGTTCCCCGTCGCTTCTTGCAGGAGATGGTGGCCATAAGCGGGAGAGTAGCTGTCCAGCGTTCCACAGACCGCTATGAGCATCGTGCCAGCGCCTGCTCGTCGGCTTCACCGAAAACTCCGCCATTTGCGAGCTGCGTGAGCAGGTAAGGAAGCAGCGGATGAAGCGCAGGACACGCTCAACTGCGACACTGGGCCACTCATCCGTCAATCGGCGACCAAGGCGCACTGCAGTATTGGCAGCATGCTCGAAGGTCGCCAATTATTTGAAGACAGTCATGTTGACCTCCTCAATCCGGGCGCAGGAGGCGCCGCGTTCAAGACCCTCGCCCTCCCCGGGGGCGCGAAGGCTGCAGTCTCATGCCGCGAGGCTAAGATCCTCGTCTGACAGAAGGATCTCGGCGACCCGTGCGGGTTTGCAGACAACCGGTCGAGCAGCCACAGAACGCGACGCCTGCCGATCAGACCTTCGAGCAGTGTGCCTGCCTTAGCCAGCGCCTTTTGGAAAGCGAACAGGAACAGCAGAAGCTGCGCAAACGAGGACGTTTCGGCAATTCGCCAAATACCGCGCCTTGCTGATGACCCGACTTGGTATCCCGAAAGATGCCAGTATTGTCAGCACATGCGGGACCTAAACCTCAAAGCGACGGAATATTTCGAAGCGGTGGCGCGGCTGGGCACAGTGACCAAGGCGGCCGAAGAGTTGGCCGTCTCGCCCTCGGCCGTCAGCCAGCAGGTTGCGACAATCGAGACGCAACTCGGAGTGAAGCTCTTCCGGCGCGAGAAGCAGCGGCTGGTCCTGACGCTCGACGGCGACCGGATGTTCCAGACCGTCACGCAAGCATTCGGCGCGATCCGCAACGCCCGCTCGGCCATCGCCCATCAGCGGGACCTGCGCAACCTGACGATCCGGGTCAGTCCCAGCTTCGGGGTGCGCTGGCTCGGGCCCCGGATCGGCAGCTTCGCGGCCGGGAACCCGGACTGGAACATCCGGGTCGATGCCACCTCGGATTTCTCGGCCTTCGACACCGAGGGCGTCGATTTCGATCTGCGCTATGGCACCGGCACCTGGAGCGGACTGACCGTGCTGCCCGTCATGCACGACCTGGTGCTGCCACTGTGCAGCCCGGAATATCTCGAACGCCTGCGGCAGCTCTCGGAGGATCCGGCCGAGCAGCTGGCGCAGGCGCGGCTGATCGACAGCGTCAAGATGCTGTACCGCTGGGATCTCTGGCTGGCGGGCAACCGCATCGCGCTGCCGAACCTGACCTATCCATTCCGCTTCGACCGCTCGTCCATGTCGATCGAACTGGCGAAGCAGTCGATCGGGATCGCGCTCGACAGCGTGACCCTCTGCCTCGAGGAACTGGAGCGGGGCGAGCTGGTGCCGTTCTCGACCCGCTTTCCGGTCATCGACTTCGCGGCCTACTGGTTCGTCTGCCCGCCACGCCACCTGAACCGGCGCGTGGTCAAGCGGTTCTCGGACTGGCTCGCCGGCGCCACCGCCGCGCATGATGCAGCCGCGCGCAGCTTTCTGGCGGCGCGCGGCTGTTCGTTCCGGCAGAGCTTGGCGGCCGAGCTGATCGACGTGAAGCCCTGGGGGCTTTAGTAGATCGTCAGCGCCGGGATGAAGGAGAAGGCCAACAGGATGACGAGGGCCACCAGGTAGAAGGGCATCAGGGCGCGGGTCGTTTCGCCAATCCCCGTGCGGGCGATCGCCGAAGAGATGAACAGCGTCGTTCCCACCGGCGGCGTGTAGAGCCCGATCGACAGGTTCAGCACCATCATGAGTCCCAGTTGCACCGGGTCCAGACCGATCGAATTGCCAATGGTCACGAACAGCGGGGCCAGCAGGAGCACTGCCGCGGGCAGGTCGAGGAACATCCCGACCACCAGCATCACGAGGTTCAGCGCGATCAGCACCATCCACGGCTCGGTCAGATGGGTCGAGACAAAGCTCGCGAGGTTCTGGGGCACCTGCTCGGCGGTCAGGATCCACTGGATCGTGCCCGAGGCCATGATGATCAGCATGACCGCACCCGTCATCAGTCCGGTATCGACCAGCGCGTCCCAGATCAGCCGGGGCGTCACGTCGCGATAGAAGAAGATGCCTATCAGGAGCGCATAGGCCACGGCCATCACGCTGACCTCGGTGGGCGTCGCCACGCCGAAGCGCAGCGTGCCGATGATGAAGATCGGCATCAGCAGCGCCGGCAGGGCGAAGAGGATCTGGCTCTTGAAGGCGCGGAACCCGCCCGGGAGCGGCGAGGCGGGCAGGCCGCGTCGCTTCGCCACGAACCACACCATCACCATCATCCCCAGCGCCAGTACCAGGCCCGGCAGAATGCCCGCGACGAACAGATCGACGATCGAGACATTCGCGACAAGGCCATAGAGGATGAGCGGGATCGACGGCGGAATCAGCACCGCGATGGTCGACGAGGCCGAGTTGATCGCCGCCGCGAAGGGCGCGGGGTAGCCGTCGCGCACCTGCACGGGGATCAGCGCGTTGCCCATCGCCGAGGCATCGGCCACGGCCGAGCCCGAGACACCGCCGAACATCACCGAGCCGAGGATGCTGACCTGCCCCAGCCCGCCCCGGAAGCGGCCGACCAGCAGCCGGGCGATGTTGACGAGGTATTCGCCGAACTTCCCGTGCATCATCAGCGAGCCCGCGAGGATGAAGTACGGGATCGCCAGCATCGGAAACGCCTGGGTCGGCGCGTAAAGGCGCTGCGCGATCACCGCCAGGGGCTTGCCGTCCAGCAGAAGCGCCAGCGCCGTTCCGCCCAGCATCGCATGCGCGACCGGGACGGACAGCGCCATCAGGGCGAAGAAGGTCACCACAAGGATCGAGGTCATGGCTTTGTCTCCCTCAGCTCAGGCTCGAGGCGACTTCGACGCGGCGTAGAGTGTGCCCCATCAGCGCGGCGATGACATCGCACAGGCAGATCATCGCGATGCCGCCGAAGCCGTAGATCAGGCTCGCATAGCCCCAAAGCTGGCTGATGCCGCCCAGGGCGCTGATGCGCTGGTATTGCGCGGCCTTGATGATCGGGAATGACGACCAGACCACGATAAGCGAGATGACCAGCGTCAGGACGGACGCGACAAGAAAGACGATCCGCTTACCCGCGGGCGACAGCAGGTCGGGCAGGATGGTGATGGCGATGTTGCGGCTTTGCACCGTGGCGATCACGACGCCCCCGGCGATCATCCAGGGCAAGAGGATCGCATGGATGTCGTAGGCCCAGTCGAGACCGCGGCCGGACGCATAGCGCAGGATCACGTTCGCCATCAGACCGACGAACAGCACGACCAGGGTCACGACGCAGATCAGCTGGCCGGATATCTCCAGGGTGGAGACGATGCTCCGCAGGATTGGGGGCGCCGGGCGCCCGTCCTTCTGATTTGCCACGGTGGGTGCCGGACCGGTCATTTCTTCGCCTCCGACACGATCCTGTCGACCAGCTCGGGATAGCGTTCGCGCCATTCGTCATAGACACTCGCAGTGGCGTCGATGAAGGCCTGCCGGTCAGCCAGTTCCGTGATGATGGCACCTTCCTGTTCCAGCTTGGTGCGGACCTCGGCTTCCGCCTTCTGGGCGGTGTCACGCTGGAAGGCCGTCGCCTCGTCCGCAGACTGCTGGACGCAGGCCTGGTCCTCGGGCGACAATGACGACCACCAGGCCATGCTGGCCAGCAACGGCGTCGTCTCGTACTTATGGCCGGTCAGCGAGATGTACTTGGTGATCTCGTGCAGTTTCGACGAATAGATGTTCGTCAGCGGGTTCTCCTGCGCCTCGAAGACGCCGGACTGCAGCGCGGTCGGCAGCTCGGCGAAGGTCAGCGGCGCGGGATTGGCCTGCAGCGCATTGAAGATCGAGATGGTCATGTCGTCAGGCGGCGTGCGGATCTTGACGCCCTTGAGGTCTGCCGGCGTCGTGATCGACTTGGACAGGTGGCTGACGTGGCGGATGCCATTGTCCCAAAGACCCAGCAGCTTCAGCCCCGCTGCTTGCGCCCGCTCGTCGATCATGCCCCTGATGTCACCGTCGATCGCCGACCAGGCCGCGGGCGCGTCCTGAAACAGGAACGGCAGGCCGATCACGTTCAGCTCGGGCACGATCTGCGCGGTGGCGCCCTGGCTGTTCGCCGTCATCTGGATCACGTTGGCCGAGGTCGAGGTCAACGCCTCGACATCGTCGCCCATCGTCGCCGCTCCGGCGACGTTGACGGTGATGTTACCGTCGCTGCATGCCGCCACCTTCTCGGCGAAGAAGTCGGCCGCCAGCGAGCGCGGGTTCCCCGGTGGCTGCGCATGGGCCAAGATAACGGTGTCGGCGTGAGCCATGCCCGACAGCGCGGCACTGCAGAGCAGCACGGCAAGAGCGATGCGTTTCATGTGGTTTCCTCCCAAGGGTCAAATTCGCCCGCCGCCTCCTCGCGGCGGGACAGGGGTTCAGTGGATCAGTGATCCGCCGTTCACGTCCACCTCGGTGCCGGTGCAATAGGCCGACAGGTCCGAGGCCAGGAACAGTGCACAGCCCGCGACATCCGATGCCGCGCCCGCGCCCCCCATCGGGATGCCGGCGAGGATCTGTTCGTTCATCTCGGGCGTCAGCTTGCCCGCGGTGATGTCGGTCGCGATGAAGCCGGGGCAGATCGCGTTGACCCGGACATTGTCGGGGGCCAGTTCGCGGGCCATGGCCTTGGTCAGGCCCAGCACCCCCGCCTTGGCGGCCGAGTAATGCGGTCCGCCGAAGATACCGCCGCCCCGCTGCGCCGAAACCGAGCTGAGGTTGACGATGCTGCCCGACTTCTGCGCCCGCATGGCCGGGATCACCGCCTGGCTCATGTAGAGCGTGCCGCGCAGGTTCACGTCGAGCACCGCGTCATAGTTCTGCGGCGCGATGTCCATGATCTTCAGCGGCTGGGTGATGCCTGCGTTGTTCACCAGCACGTCGATCCGGCCCCAGCGGTCCAGCAGCGCCGCGACCGTGGCCTCGCAGCCCGCCTTGTCGGTGACGTTGCAGGCCAGACCCACATGCCCCTCGCCCAGGTCGATCGCCGCGGCCTCGGCAGCGCCGGCGTCCAGGTCCAGAATGGCGACGGTCGCGCCATGTTCCGCGAACATCGCGGCGGTCGCCTTGCCCAAGCCGCGCGCCGAGGCCGCGCCTGTCACGATGGCGTACTTGTCTTTCAGCAGCCCCATGGGCTTTTTCCTTTTCTTCGGAATGTCAGGATGGGGTGGCGGTCAGAGCCAGCCCTTGATGCGGGCGGCGACCTTGTCGACGGTCAGGCCGTACATCTCGTGCAGCGTCGGCAGCGCGCCGGCTTCCAGGAACTGGTCCGGCAGGCCGATCATGCGGAACGTGGGCGTGATCCCGTTCGTCAGCAGCGTGCTTGCGACCGCCTCGCCCAAGCCGCCGACGACCGTGTGGTTCTCGGCCGTGACGACCAAGCGCCCGCCGCGCCCCGCCTCGGCAAGCACCGTCGCGGTGTCGAAGGGCTTGATCGTGGGCACGTGCAGCACGGCGGCGTCCACGTTGTCGGCGGCCAGCTGCTCGGCCGCGTCCAGCGCCCGCATGGTCATGAAGCCGGTCGAGATGATCAGCACGTCCTGTCCCTCGCGGATCACCTGCGCCTTGCCCAACTGGAAGCGGTAATCCGGCTTGTGGCGCGTCAGGACCGAGGGAACCTTGCCGCGCGGCAGGCGCGCATAGACCGGCCCGTCATGCGCGGCGATCTGGGGCACCATGCCCAAGATGTCATCGGCGTCGCAGGGGTCGATGATGGTCATGTTCGGCAACCCGCGGAAGATCGCCAGGTCTTCGGTCGCCTGGTGGCTGGGGCCATAGCCGGTCGTCAGCCCCGGCAGGGCGCAGCAGATCTTGACCGGCAGGTTCTCCTCGGCGATCGCCATCGCGATGAAGTCATAGGCCCGGCGCGAGGCGAAGACGGCGTAGGTGGTGGCGAAGGGGTTGAAGCCCTCGCGCGCCAGCCCCGCCGCCGCCGACATCAGAAGCTGCTCGGCCATGCCCATCTGGTAGAAGCGGTCGGGCATCGCCTGGGCGAAGACGTGCAGGTCGGTGTACTTGGCCAGATCGGCGGACAGCCCGACGATGCGGTCGTCCTTCTTCGCGGCCTCGACCAGGGCATGGCCGAAGGGTGCCGTCACCGTGTCATAGCCCTCGGCCGCCAGCGAGGCGATCATCGCGGTGGTCGCCACCTTCTGCTCGGGGACGCGGCGGGGCTCGTACTTCCGGGTCATGGAGGCAAGGGTCATTGCGGCTTTCCTTCCTCGAGCTTGGCCAGCGCCTTGGCCCATTCGTCGGGCTCGACCCGCACGAAATGCGTGATCTCGCGAGTTTCCAGGAAGTCGATGCCCTTGCACATGCGGGTGTCGAAGATGATGACGCGGGGGCCCGGATGGTCAGTGCCGCGCGCCTCGTCGAAGGCCGCGACCACGGCGGCCAGGTCGTTGCCGTCCACCCGCTGCGCGTGCCAGCCAAAGGCCTGCCACTTCTTCAGCTCGTCACCTTGGGCGAGTGCCGCTGTGGATTTCCCATCCGCCTGCTGGTCGTTGAAATCGACAAGACAGACCAGGTTCTCCAGCTTGTGCTGGACCCCCGACATCACTGCCTCCCAGGTCGAGCCCTCGCCCAGTTCCCCGTCCGACATCAGGTTGAAGACGAAAGCCGGGTTGTTCTTGCGCTTGAGGCCCATCGCCATGCCGACGGCGATTCCCAGCCCGTGCCCCAGCGAGCCGCCCGTGATCTCCATCCCCGGCGTGTAGGAGGCCATGCCCGACATCGGCATGCGCGAGTCGTCCATGCCGTAGGTTTCAAGCTCATTTTCCGGCAGAATGCCCGCTTCCATCAGCACGGCGTAAAGCGCGATGGCGTAATGGCCGATCGACAGCAGGAAGCGGTCGCGTCCTTCCCATTCCGGGTCCTCGGGGCGGTATTCCAGCGCGTGGAAGTAAGAGGCGGCAAGCACGTCGGCCACGCCGAGCGCCTGCCCGATATAGCCCTGTCCCTGAACCTCGCCCATCAGCAGGGCCTTTCGGCGGATGTTCCACGCGCGCATCTCCAACGAGACGTTGGACAGCGCCGCAGAGCGGCTTTCCGAGTTCATGATGTCCTCCCCAGGACTTTGTCGCGTCTGGAGGATGGTTATCACGAGCAGCAGTTAAGCTATTTTAAGAAAAATTTATCACTTGTTAAGACTGGCTTCATTTTGTCACACGACCTGAAGGCTTCCGTACAACCAGCATCTCCAGCAATGGATTCCTGTACTGAGTTCTCGTCCGGTAGCCGCTCATCACGAGGGTCACGTTGACCTTTCTTTAAACCAGATCTTTTGGGGTGTCGGCCTTCTTCATGGTCTGCCCCCTGAAAAGTGGTCCTCCCTGAAGTAGGCTTTTG
>NZ_SELD02000046.1 GCF_004923205.2 Paracoccus aeridis | reverse complement strand
TCATGCACTAAGATTACAAACGGACCACCTCAGGGGGGCAGGCCAGTTGAGCTGACCCCTCTAACAACACCTGACGGGACATTGGCGGCATTCGGACCGGGTGAACGCCCGATCCTCTCGTTGAAGGACTGGCGCGCCCGGTTTCGCGATCAGCAGGTTGCATTCAGGCTGGCACGTGAGATCTGCGACCGCTGGCTCTCGGACAACGGCGCCGAAGCAGTTCCGGTTCAACAGCTTTTCCCAAAGGTCGCGTTCGCAGCAAAGCGCTTCCTTGCAGAGAAGCTCGATCGAAAGGGCGACAGTCGTCCGTGCGACGTGCTGCTGGTCGGAGAATACATGCAGGCTGCGATTGGCTCTCTCTTGGAAGCCATCAAGAAGGGATCGGCAACGGGCGGCGGCGAGGTTGCCATCATTCCACAAGGTGCCGCCGGTAGGGGAAGCACGCTCTACGTCGATTTCCACACGACGAAGCCGATCTACCCAGTCACGAGGTGTCATCTGAACGCGATGGTGGCTGACACGAAGAAGTGGGAGCAAAGTGCCGCCTTCCTTCTCGACAGCCATCCGGGCGTGAAGAGGTGGGTCAAGAATGACCGGCTGGGGTTCACGATCCCCTACCGGAATCGTGGTCTGCTTTCGCGCTACATCCCCGATTTCATCGTTGTCACGGATCTAGACGAAAACGTCATCGTAGAGATCAAGGGCCAAGTCACGGACGACGCAGATGCTAAGGCGAAGGCAGCTGATCGATGGGTGGAAGCCGTTAATCGCCTCGGTGAGCACGGTGCATGGAAATACCTGTTGGTGGAGGATCCGGGGCGGCTGGGCATCCAGATGAACGCGTTTGCTCAAAACACGTGGGAAGAAGGGCCATTTCAGCTTTCCTAGACCAACGCTGAACGGACGAGCGAATTCTACCGACCATTGGCCGCACAGTGGTTAGTTGGATTTCCGTTCCTTTCCACGAACGCCACTGGCATCGAAGTGTTTAGGTTGGGCTCCAATTTTACCTCTGCTTTTCAGCAGCTTGCAGGCTCTGCACCAAATCCGCGCAGTCGAGAGGTCCGGAGAATATCGACCCCGAGAGACCACTTCCGGGCCGCCTGGCGCCGACGCCGGTGTTCAGCCCATCCCGCATAACCCTCGAAAACAACGGAAAAATCTGGCCGCAGCCGGATCGCGAGAACGCTTTCGCGGGGGCAAGTGGCGGAGGGGATGGGCCTGATATCCAACCTTCTCCATGTCGGAAACGAGTTGGAGAGTCGTCGCGTTCAACCGGCGCGCCGCGGGATCTTCCTGCGGTAGGCATGCCGTTGGACGGGAGCAACGATGCTGGCGGCCGTCGCGACCTGATCTCGTGACGTTGGCTTGGCTTTGCCGCGCCTGATAGGGTCCCTCAGCAAGCGCAGGCCGTTGAGCACCACCAGAACCGTTCCGCCTTCGCGACCGATCACGGCGAGCGGTAGGGGAAGCTCGAAGAACAGGCCGCCCGTGACAAGGATCGCCATCGCACCCATGGCGAAGGCGAGGTTCTGCCGGATGATCCGCGAGGTGCGGCGCGCCAGGCGATGGGCTTCCGCAAGACGCCCCATATCCTCCGAAAGAAGAGCCACGTCCGCCGCCTGCAGTGCGACGTCCGACCCGGCGGCGCCCATAGCGATACCCACATCGGCGCGAGCCAGGGCCGCTGCGTCATTGACGCCATCGCCGACGAAGGCGACCTTGCCGCGGGCAGCCAGTTCGCCAGCCATCCGGACCTTGTCCTCCGGAAGCATGTCGGCGTGGATTTCCTCGGGCCTCAGGCCAAGCTCTTCGCCTATGCCCGTGCGCCGTCATTGGAAAAGGTGATTGCCGCCGGCGCCGATTTCATCGTCCGCTCAGGTTGGCGCACCATACGCATCGTCATTATGGATGGCCATCCGGTCGACTGGAATGCCGTTTATGCGCCGATGCGGATTGGCCAAGTCCGCGAGATCGATGTCTTCATCGAACACTCTGGCCACAAGCAGAAGGGACGCGGCAAGCCTCTGTTTCAGGCAAGGCTCATCATCAAACGGAAAGATGCCGAAGCGGCGGAACGCTCCTTGAAGTCGGCAATAAGTAGACATCAGCGCCGCCGTTCCAGTCAGGTCATGCTGCCGACAACCGTCGCGGCGACGGGGTTCGTCATGTTGCTGACGTCGATCCCGGCAGCCGACATGACGGCTAAAGCCGTTCTGGACGTCTATCGGCTGCGCTGGCAGATCGAACTCGCCTTCAAGCGTCTCAAGAGTGGTCTTGGCATCCACAAGCTTCCGGCCAGGGACGTGCGATTGGCCAGAACCTGGCTGACGGCGCATCTTATCCTGGCGCTGATGATCGAAGAGGCCGTCACCGACGTTCTCGACTCTCCCCCCTGCGACGACGAAACCGTGGTCAACCAGGCCCATGTCGCTGTGGCGGCTGCATAGCCTCCTACGGCATGCGATCCTCACCGTTATCTTGACGGTGCGAACGGCGAGCGAAATCTCGAACAGCTTCGCCGGCATCATGCGCCACATTTGCGATCCACCGAGACGCAGGAAGAACCAGGCTGCTGATGCAAGGAATGCAACCATCCCCTTGACTTAACGCTTGTGGGGCATGGCCTTCCCTTTCGTAGGTAGTTTGCGGAGGGGTGTCAATCAGGCGACAGATCCGGATGACGCTGGACCCGACTGCACCGGGCTGAAGACCTGCACCGATCGCGGGCACGCCGCTATGCTGGCGGGACAATCACGGCTCCGGGACAATCAGCCTGTCATGCGCTTCGTCGCCGATCAACAGGCGTTCGAGGAGGGCTGTCAGGAATGCGGCTCCGACCGCTCCGACAAGCGTGAGCACGATGCGCAGCGTGCTGGCCGAAACCGGGTTCTGCGTCGACAACGCGCCGGCCACGAGCGAGATCATGACCGAGAAAGCGAACTGGTAGACCATCGGCGGATGGGAGCCGTTCATCATCCGGCTCGCGAGAAAGAGACCACCCAGGAACACAAGGATCAGCAGGACGGGAAAGTGCGCCATGTAGTCGAAGGAATAGAGGATGGCGAACGAGATCGCCGCGCCAATCATCGTGGCGAGAGTACGTTCCCACGCCTCGGCATAGAGCTGTTCGCGTGTCGGAAATACCAGCACGAAGACGGCGGCGACGGCGAGCATCAGATTGGCCGCATCGAGAACGGCATAGAGCCAGAACGACAGGAGCAGCAGGACGCCGCCCCGGATGAATGCGCGCAGCACGTGATGGCCTTCGCTGGCCGGCTGGTAGATCTCGACCATCATTTCCTTCGCACGCGGCGGGAACACAGCGTAGAGAAGGGGTATGGCGACAAGGGCGCACAGGCTCGCCTCGATGAAGCCGTCGCGCATGTAGTCCATCATCACGGCGGACGACATGCGCATGACGGACATCAGAACCGCGACGATCGCGACCAGCATGCCGATCGGGTTGCCGGTGCTGAGGATGATGTAATAGGACAGAACGCACAGCGCGCCCGTCAGCGTGATGAGAACCAGCGGCATCGGCCGCGCCAATTCCACCAGCCCGGATATCAAGATCACCATGATGATCATCGCCACAGGCCCGCCGACCGCCTTCTTCGGATCGAACGCCTTGCGCATGCCGGCCATCAGGCCGACGATCAGCGCCGGGGGCAACATCGGCATCGGTGACTGAAGCAGGATCGCCAGGCCGAAGCCGACGACCGCCGCGCTCGACAGCCGGACCGCGAACAGCGGATCGTCATCGACATGCGGGCGCGGTGCGACATACATGGATCGACCTCAATACAGATAGGATAGCCAGGACTGTATCTTGAGAAGTGTCGAGGCCACGCCCGAGATCGGCGTTCCGGTCCCTCCCGCATAGACGACGACGCTGACCTTGGCGCCTGCCTTGACGGTCAATGGCCACGCCTGCATGCCGCCCTCAAGCTCGATGTGGACCGGCATGCGGCGGGCCGGCTCGAACCACTGGTTTTCCGGACGGTTCTGCATCAGGCCGCCGGCCGAGGTGCGGCCCGGATCGATACCCCATGCGATCGAATGGACGCGCCCCCTGAAGGTCTGGCCCGGCATGGCGTCGAACAGGATTTCCACTTCGTCGCCGGGTTCGATGTTGCCGATCTGGTTCTCACGCAGATCGGCGGTGATCCACGCTCCGCGCGAATCGAAGAAGGTCATTACGGGCGAGCCCGCCGCCGCGAACTGACCGATGGCAAGTTGCAGGTTGGTGACGACGCCACGGGTCGGCGCGGTGACGGTCGAATAGAGAAGGTTGAGCTGCGCCTGCTCCAGTTGGAGTTGCGCCGCCATGATCTGCGGATTTGACGCGCCGCCGTCCTTGCCCAGTTGCAGCAGGGCGCTTTGCAGGTCGGCCTCGGCGGCTTCGAGTTGGGCTTCGGCGACACGCAACTCGGCCCTTGCGTTGTCGACCTGCGCCTGGGTCACCACTCCTCGCTCGAAGAGCGACGCGGTCCGGTTGGCGGCGGTGCGCGCGTTCTCGAGACTGGCCCGCGCCTGGGACACGCGTGCCTGAGACGAGGCGATCGCCGCTGCCGAGGCGTCAGTCGCCTGAACGGCCTGCGCCAGACCAACCTCCGCCTGACGGACCGCCAGTTCGAATGGACGGCGGTCGAGCTGGAACAGCGGCTCGTCCTGATCGACGATCGTGTTGTCCTCGACGAAGACTTCGGTCACCTGCCCGGCGACCCTCGGGGCAATCTGCGCAACATAGGCCGACACCGTGCCTCTCGACGAATAGGGCGCGAGCCGGTCCGAGACCGCATACCAACTGACGAACACCGCCAGGACAACCACGAGCAGCGCCGCGATTTTCTTTGCGGGGTTTCCTCGATTTCCGGGCAACGGCTCCGCATTGGGAGCAGCTTCGTCCTCGAGGGTGACGGGAGCCGATTCAGGCTCCGGCTCACTTGCATCTTGCCTGGTGACCAGTGGTGTCGCCGGCGCGTGTTCAACGTCACCGGCATCGTCTCCAGGCTGTGGGGTCCTCTCGGTTGTCATGCGGAACAATCCATCTGGCGCTGTGGGCAAGTCGGCATTATATGTGCTGTCAAGTAACTCTATGGTAGAGCCATATAGATGCAACGGCACGACATGACAAGGGCAGCGGATTCCCGATTGGAAAAGGAGCAACAGTTGCGGCGCGATTTGCGGTCGGTGCTTCGCAAGGTGCTAAGGCTGGACGCCACCGTCGCACGCAGGCTGGGTATCCACGGAACCGATCTCGCTTCGCTGGAATTGCTGGAGACGGCCGACGAGCCGGTGACGCCGACAATGCTGTCGGACTATCTCGGCATCTCGACCGGCTCGGCGACCGCGGCGATCGACCGGCTGGAACGGGCGGGCTTCGTCCGGCGCGTTCCCAACAGCCACGACCGGCGCGGCATCATCATCGAACCCGTAGAGGGCCAGCAGGAGCGGTTGCTTTCGGCATACCATCAGCTCCGGTCGCGCTATGCCGAATTGATCGAAGGCATTTCCGACGACGAACTCGACGTGATCAACCGCTTCCTCAAGGGGATAGAGCGGATAGAACTGTCCTGAAACCCGGATTCGACAGTTTCGCCGCAGATGGAAAGACACGCCGCCGCATGCGCACGCCGGTCTCCCGCGCCGTCGCTTCGAGATCAACGGATTGCGACAGCCGCGTTATCAGAGACTGCCAGTCCGATCAGGGCCTGCCAGTTAATGTTTATGGAATCGGTCGTTCGCATCTGCCCGAGGAATTGCATCATGATTCCAAGTGCCCACCCTTAAGTTAGCGCCTATGGGGATGCCCCCCCCCGCAGCCATCAACAAAAAGCCCGGCGTGGCCGGGCTCGGGCAGTCGATCAGGAGAATCGGATATTGAGGCGATAGCGGCCGCGGCGGTCGGACTGGATCAGCTTGCGCCATTCAGGCTGCGTCTTGAACAGGTCCGACATGCGCGTGCAGGAGGAGCCGGCCTCGGCCAGCACCATCTTCCCATGCCGCCATGGCAATTCGCTCGAGGCGGCATCATGGAGAATGCGCACCACGCGCGCCTGGATCGGCCCGAGCAGGAAGGTCCGTTCGCCCAGAATGATCTCGCTGAACTCGTGGCGTTGCTGGAAGACGGTCTCGGATGTCCGTCTTCTGCCGCCCAGCCCATGCCTGGCCTCGGCGCGATGGCGCTCCTCGCGCCGAACGACCAGTTCTTCCTTATGCACCAGGATCCCGTCCTCGGGCTTCAGCACGACGCAATAGCGATCCTTGGGAGCGTCGAAGTGAGAGACCCGGATCGATCCCTCATGGAACAGGCGGTAGACATCATGGGTGCGAAGATCCTGAAGCCCATGGAATGGCGACCGATCCTCGGGAATGGTGAACCACTGTCTGTCGTCTTCCACCTCGTAGCTGCCCTGCTCGAGGAGGGCGCCATAAAGGCGGACCGAGACCTTCAACAGGCCGTTCTCGGCGAGATAGGCCAGATCGCGTGAGAATGGCGGTGCGAAATTAGTCCACGTTAGCGGCGGCATGGTGCTGCTGCGGGCGGCGTAAAAGTCGTCCACCTTTTCCCTTTCTGCGGCTGCAGGGAGGATGGGAGGATCTACAGCGTGGAACTCTATCTCAAGGTTCGTCAGGCCTGTGCTGCTGGTATGAGCCAGCGTCAGGCGGCGACGGAATTCAACATATCGCCGCGCGACACGGTCGCGAAGATGATGACGTTCTCGGTTCCTCCTGGTCTGCCCCCTGAAAAGTGGTCCTCCCTGAAGTAGGCTTTTGA
>NZ_SELD02000045.1 GCF_004923205.2 Paracoccus aeridis | reverse complement strand
CTATCCGATCGTCAGAACCGCGCTACTAAAAGCACGTCCCTAACACTTGGGCGAAAGGAACGGTAAATTCGCTTGTCGACGTCCCAGTAACCTCGCGCACCACTCGATCCACTACAGGGTAGATGTCAGGGCGCTTGCGGGCGATGAGCTTGGTGGCGCGCACTTCCCCTATCCCGGGGAGCTTTCTGAGGTAGCGTTCGAGCGCGAAATCACCGAGTTGACTGCGAGGGTCGTCTAATTCCCACAATCCGACGTTTCTCGGGATCTGTTCAAAAAGTACAGCAACCTTTTCTCTGACTGCACCGTCGCGCAGCAAGCGGATCCCAGCCTCAGCCGGGATAGGGGTGCTCAGGCACGAGACCGCGAACAGGTCCTCCGGCGTGAACCAGTGCGGGGAGGGGTCATCGCCACAGGGGTCGAAGTATTCGCCCGAATACACCCCGGGCGCGCCCGCAGCCTTCAGACCCAGAGTTCGCGAGTAGTAGGCGCACAGGTACCTAACGGCCTGAGCGGTGTCCTGCTCTTGGAAGGTTCGCGGTAACCGAAAAGTCATCCTCTTGACGTGTTATCCCTTCCGTGTCACAAGCAGCCACGGAGCCTGGCTTTGTTTACCGCGGGAAGTACCCGATTTCCTCCGGCGTGCAGATCGGGGTGCGGTCGAGGAACTCTTGCGGAGCGCCCTGTTCGCGCAGCGCAATGCCGTTGAAGCAGCCCTGCTGCAAACCGGTTTTCTTCGATCCATCCGGCGCGAGCGCGACCCAGTTCTGTCCGTCGTAGTGGAAGAAAACCTTCCAGTCCGTCTGCTTGGCACCGGCGACGGCCCACTCACCGTTGCACCATTCGACGATCGTGCCTGCCACGGCCGGCCACCCGTCGACGACGGCGTCGAACTCCTGCGGAGCGCACTCGCCCGCTGGGACAGGCGCGGGGAGGATTCCGGGGAAAAGCCCTTCGGCGGATCCAAGTTGGGGGCTCCAGGCGGCCACAGCGTTGGAGCTGGTTTCGGTCAGGGACGCCAACGCCCCGTCGATGGCCGATGTGTCCACCGAGGATGCGAACGGGTCGAACGGTGCAACCTCCTCCGCCTGCGCGGTAGCGGGCAATGCCGTCAGCGCGAGTGCGCCGGCGGCTCCGATAACAGCAAGTGAACGTTTCATGCGTTCCACTGTAACCGGATTTTTGATCCATATTGAGGCGCCGGAGCTCAGCCGATTTGTGCCTTGGTAGCGCAGTCGATCTTCGCGTATCGCCGACCCTCGTCGTCTACGGAGGTAAACGCGTAGTTTCCTCCGTATGCGCGGCACCCGGTGTAGGTGTCTCCCCCGCCTCCCGAGTGCAAAGCGGCAGCAGGGGGCGCGGAACTGCTCGGTGCTGACGACTCCATCCGAGGTTGATTCTCCGTGTCTTTCCGCGCGGCGTCGATGTCGTCGCCGTTGCGCTGTTCCTCGGCGCGCTCCTGCGCATCGCGACGTTCCTGTTCGCGTGCGATAGCCTCGTCGATCCTGGATTCGGCGCGCTGGAGCCTATCTTCGAGCGTGTTCACCGTGTCCTTGTAGCTGTCGCCATAGGCGCTCTTTTGAAACTCGGATTGTCTTTCCCCTGCGGTGCGTACTGTAGCCAGTGTCGCCCTCGCCTCCGCGATTCGTCGTGCGCTGCGCTGTACCTGCGCGAGGTTGCCGTCATCGTTCAGGTAAGGCAAGAGCAGGATCAAGTTCTGCGCCTCCTGTTGAGCTTGTTCAGCCTCGCGGATCGCCTCCGCATCTTGCTGTGCGACGAAGCACTCCGGGCCCAGCGTTGATAACCCGCGTTTAGCTTCGTTTGCTTCCCTTTCCGCCTCGGTTACTTCGGAGTAGAAGCGGTGGTTGGGGGCGATGTCCACGGCGCGGCCCAGGCCTTCCCGGGCAATTTCCGCATTGATCAGCGAATCGTCGACAAAGACCCCTGCCAAGCTCCGCCCGTACTTATCCAGTCTCTCCTGGTCAAATTCAAGCTCCACCACAGAGCCAATGGGAAGGCGATCTGCGAGGTACTGGCGGGCTTCTTCGGCAAGGCATTCAGAGGGCGCCCCGTCACGACCGATTTCGGGTGTATCCACGTTGAGGAACCGGATGCGTGTCGTCTCGCCGTTGAGACGCACATCGATCGTGTCACCGTCGACAATTTTCTCCACAGTTACCGGGCTTGCTCCAAGGAGTTCGATGGCTAAGGCACCCGTCAGACCAGTCGCTGCGATCCAACCCACTGTCCTTAACAGACTCAATGAATCCTCACGTTTCCCCATCACCTTTTCCGGTGCGCTCAAGCACCAGAAAAGCCAGCCATCTCGGGTTAAGGGTCAAAAAGTGTGTCCGGAATCGCCGATTTTCGGT
>NZ_SELD02000044.1 GCF_004923205.2 Paracoccus aeridis | reverse complement strand
GCACCCGACGCGCCCGCCCCCGACGCCGCCGCGCCCGCGGCGCCCGCCCCGGCCGACGCGTCCCCCGCCGACGCCCCTGCGGCCGACGCCGCCCCGGCTGACACCGCTCCGGCCGACGCCGCTCCGGCAGAAACCGCTCCTGCGCCGACTCCCGCCGCGACGGATGGCACCGGCACCATCGCCCCGGCCACGGAGGCTGCACCCGCCGCAGGTGCCCCCGACAGCGCCGCCGCCGCGCCCGCGGGCGAGCCGCCGGCCGGAACCTTCTACAGCAAGTCCACCCATACCGACTGGACCGTGCGCTGCATGAAGACGCCCGACGGCAACGACCCGTGCGAGCTTTACCAGCTGATGAAGGACGACCAGGGATCGGCCGTGGCCGAGATTTCCGTCATCCCCTACACCGGCGAGGCGGTCGCGATCATGAACTTCGTGGCGCCGCTGGAAACCGACCTCAGCACCGGGCTGGGCCTGCAGATCGACGGCGGCAAGGCGGCGAAGTACCCGTTCATGGTGTGCGCCCCGATCGGCTGCATTTCCCGCATCGGGATCAGCCAGGGCGAGCTTGACGGGCTGAAGCGCGGCTCGTCGGCGGTGGTGACGCTGGTGCCGTTCGGGGCCAACCCGGCCGAGAACTCGGTCAAGGTCAACATGTCGCTGAAGGGCTTCACCGCCGGCTTCGACGCCGTGACCGCGGCGCAGGCGGCCGCCCCCGCGCCTGCCGCCGGCGCTGCCGCCCCTGCAGCCTCCGCGGCTGACGCTGCCCCAGCCCCGGCGCCCGCCCCGGCGAACTGATCGAGAAGCTGGTCGCGCAGACACGGAAAGGGGGCCGACCGGCCCCCTTTCTTCGTTCAAGCCGCCGGATGGCGCAGGGTCACTCCGACCCGTTTCCGATCGGCAGCGCCACGAAGCGCGGGTCGCCGCCGCGGCGGATCAGCAGCAGGACGGAGTTGCGGCCCGCTTCCCTCGCCTCGTCGATCCGTGCCTCCAGGTCGGCCAGGGTCTGCACCGGCTGCTGGCCCGCCTCGGTGATGACGTCGCCCGGGTTCAGCCCGCGCTCGGCCGCCGCGCTCGACGGATCGACGGACTGGATGACCAGCCCCGTGGTCCCCTCGGGCGTGTCCAACTGCGACCCGATCTCGGGCGTCAGGGGCGTCACGCTCAAGCCCAGCACGTTTTCCGGCGAGGCCTCGCCGCCGCGCTGGTTCGAGCCGCTTGCACCGGCTTCCGCCGTCTCGCGCCGGCCCAGCGTCACCTCGAGGTCCTGTTCCGCGCCGTCGCGCAGGACGGTCAGGGTCACGGCCTCGCCCACGGGGGCGTTCGCCACGCGGCGCGTCAGGTCGCGGGAATCCGCGACCTCCTGGCCCTCGAACCGGATGATGACGTCCCCGGGCTCGATCCCGCCGTCGAGCGCCGGGCCCGCGGGCACGTCGGTCACGAGCGCGCCGGTCTCGTTGTCGCGGCCAAGCGATTCGGCGATCTCGGGGCTGAGATCCTGGATCATCACGCCCAGCCAGCCGCGGCGGGTCTCGCCGAACTCCTCCAGCTGCCGGACCACGTCGCCGACGACGTTTGACGCCATCGAGAACCCGATCCCGATCGACCCGCCGGTGGGCGACAGGATCGCGGTGTTCACGCCGATGACCTCGCCCTGCAGGTTGAACAGCGGCCCGCCCGAGTTGCCGCGGTTGATCGCGGCGTCGGTCTGGATGAAGTCGTCATAGGCCCCGGTCAGCGCCCGGCTTTTCGCCGAGACGATGCCGGTGGTCGCGGAAAAGCCCTGCCCCAGCGGGTTGCCGAGCGCCAGCACCCAGTCACCCACCCGCGCGTCATCGCTGTTGCCGAAGGCCACGAAGGGCAGCGGCTTCGGAGCCTCGACCTTGAGCACGGCGATGTCGGTGTTCTCGTCGGTGCCGATCACCTTCGCAGCCAGCCGTCCGCCCGAATAGAACTCCACCTCGATCTCGTCCGCGCCGTCGATGACGTGGTTGTTCGTGACGATCAGCCCGTCCGACGACACCACGAATCCCGACCCCAGCGCCGTCGAGCGCTGCTCGCGGGGCGCGCCGAAGGGCGACTGCCCCGGTCCCTGCCCGGGAAAGCCGAAGTCGCGGAACAGGTCACCGAACGGGCTGCCTTCCGGGAAGGCGGGACCGCCCTGCGTGGGACGCGACACAACGGCGGTGGTGGTGATGTTGACGACGGCGGGGCTGACCTGCGTCACGAGGTCGGCGAAGCTCTGCGGCATCACGTTGCCGGGCGGAAGCGTCACCGGCGCGTTCAGCGGCTGGTTCTCGTTCGCGGCCTCGGGGATTTCGCCGGTCCGGGGCGCGTCCGGGGTGATGGTGGTCTGGGGCGGAGTGACGGGCTGGCCGGATTCGGCGCGGGGCGGATCGGTGTCGCCGGGCGCGGGCGCAGCCTGCTGGGCCATCGCCATCGGTCCGAGCGCCAGGGAAACTGCAAGTGCCGAAGCGGTCAGCCGGAAGCGGTTCGTTAGGCTTTTCATTCGGTTCTCCAAGACAGGTGCCGCGTCGGTGCGGCCGTTGAACCCGTCGGCGTGAAGATAGCCCGCCGCAGGCGGTTGACCAGCGGACCGCGCAACCTTGTGAATGCGTGTGGCCGGGCCGGTGTCAGGTAACGAAAAAGGGACCGCCCGGGTCCCTTCTCCGTGGTCGATTTTGTCCGGCGCGCTCGTTCGGGCGCACCGCCGGTCGCCATCAGGCGGGCGGCAGCTGCAGCGGGACGGTCTGCAGGTCGGGTTGCGGAACGGCCGCAGCCGGTGCCGCGTCGGATGCGGTCACGCTGTCCGGCTGCGGCGACGCGGCCGCCGCAGCGGCGGCTTCCGGCGCGGCGGCCGGCCGTGGCGCCGCCGCTTCCGGGGTGCCCGGCGCGGCCGGGTCGGCGCCCGCCCCCGCCGCCGCACCCGCAGTCGGACCGGCAGGCGCCCCGGCCGGCGCGGCGTCGTTGAGGTAGCTGAAGAACTCTCCGTCGGGGCGCAGCACGATCGAGCTGTTCGCCGACTGCAGCGCCCGGTCATAAGCCTGCATCGACCGCGTGAACGAAAAGAACTCGGTATCGCGCCCGAAGGCGTCGGCGTAGATCGCGTTCCGCTGCGCGTCGGCCTCGCCGCGGACGACCTCGGCCTGGGCGCGCGCCTGCGAGGTCAGCTCGACCACCGTGCGGTCGGCGGTAGCGCGGATCCGCTGCGCCGCCTCGCCGCCGCGCGCGCGTTCGTCAGCGGCCTCGCGTTCGCGTTCCGCACGCATCCGGGCGTAGGTCGCGTTCAGGTTCTGCTCGGGCAGGTCGGTCCGGGTCAGCCGCACGTCGATGATGTTGACGCCCAGCGACTTCGCCTCTTCGCGGGCAAGGTCGCGGATGCGGTTCATCAGCGGCGTCCGGTCTTCGGACAGGACCGTCGTGGACGGGACCGCGCCCAGCACGGCGCGGATCGCGTTCGTGAGGATCCCTTCAAGCCGGCTCTGCGCCTGGTCGATGCCGCCCCTGCCGACCGCGCGGCGGAACTGCACGACGTCCACGATCTGCCAGCGCGCGAACGCGTCGACCACCAGCCGGCGGTCGTCGAGCGGCGTGATCTCCATCGGGTCGGTCTGGAGCCCGAGGATCCGGGCGTCGTAGGTCACGACCTGGTCGATGATCGGCATCTTGAGGCCAAGGCCCGGCTCCTCGCGGACGAGGATCACCTCGCCGAAGCGCGTCACCAGCGCCTTTTCACGCACGTCCACGATATAGACCGACGCCGTCACCAGGATCGCGACAAGGATCACCGCCGGCAGCGCCAGCATGGAAAGAACGCGCGTCATCAGTTACCCCCGCCGGTGATGTTGCTGGTCGTCGCGCCGGGCGCGCTGTTGGTCGTGCCGGGCACGCCGGTTGCCGCGCCGGGCACGGTGGCCGTGGGCCGGCCCGTCAGGTTCGGCGCGGGCTGCGCCGCCGCGGCCCCGCTGCCCGACCGGCGCAGCTGGTCAAGCGGCAGGTAGGGCACGACGCCCTGCCCTCCCGCCTCGCCGCCCTGGTCGAGGATCACCTTGTCCACGCGGCCGAGCACCCGTTCCATCGTCTCCAGGTACATCCGCTTGCGGGTGACGTCGGGCGCCTTGGCGTATTCCTCGTAGATGGAGTTGAACCGCGCGGCCTCGCCCTGCGCGGTGTTCACCGCCTCGGCGCGATAGGCCTCGGCCTGCTCGACCAGCGCGGCGGACTGGCCCCGCGCCTCGGCAAGGACCCGGTTCGCGTAGGCGTCGGCTTCCTTGGTCAGGCGGTCGCGTTCCTGCTGCGCCGCCTGCACGTCGCGGAAGCTGTCGATCACGTCCTGCGGCGGGTCGGCGCGGTCGAGGTTCACGCGCAGCACGCTGATCCCCGACTGGTAGATGTCGAGCGTCTGCTGGATCTGCTGGGCCGCGTCGGTGGCGATGGTGCCGCGGTCGCGGTTCAGGATCGGCGACAGCTCGCTGCGCGCGACGATGTCGCGCATGGCCGATTCCGCGACGGCGCGGATCGTGCCCTCGGGGTCGGCGAGGTTGAACAGGTATTTCTCGGGGTCCGAGACGTTCCACACGACCTGGTATTCCATGTCCACGATGTTCTGGTCGCGGGTCAGCATCAGCCCGGTGTCCATCGCATCCTGGCCGGTCCCGATCTCGGTCACCCGCTCGCCCGTGACGGGGACGACCTGGTAGGTCACGAAGGGCCAGGGCGCGAAGTTCAGGCCTGGCTCGCCGACCTGGTAGGGGCTGCCGAACAGCAGCTCGACCGAGCGTTCCTCGGTGTTGACGGTGTAGAAGCTGCCGAGCACCCAGAGCGCCGCGGCGCCCAGGCCGAAGATGCCCCACGTCGAACGGTTGATCGAACGCCCGGACAGGCCGGGGCGGCGCGGGCCGCCGTTCTGGCCGTTCCCCGGTCCGCCGTTCGGGCCGCGCCCGCCCATCAGCACGCGCAGCCGGTCCTGGCCCTTGCGGACGAGGTTGTCGATCTCGTTGCCGCGGGGCGCGCCGGGACGGCCGGGACCGGGACGGGGCGCGCCGTTCGGCTGGCCGGGCTGGCCCCAGGGACGGGGCGGCTGCGCCGGCGGCTGCTGGGTCGGGGGCGACGGCTGTGACACGGGCCGCGGCGGCGTGTGCCTGGGGCGGTCACGATCGCCGCCGCCGTTCCCCTGCCCGTTGCCCGCGTTGCCAGCTTCCCTGTCCTTGTCGTCCCCGCTTCCGCCGCCCCAGGGTCCCTGACTTGCCATCCTTACCGCCTTGTCCTGACTGTATGTTCGTTCTTGCTTGCTGGTCTGTAACTGGTGCGCGGGCGCCCGAAGTCAAGGCGCGCGGCGATCACGCGTCCTCACGACGCGCCCGACCCGACCGCCTGCCCACACCGCGCACCCCGACCACGACCTTGTCAGGCCGCCTGCTCGTCGGCGGCCGCGCGGTGGCTCGGGCCGCCGCGCCGCACCGGCATCCGCATCGTCACCAGCTCTTCGGCGAGCGTCGGGTGGACCGCGACGGTCAGGTCGAAGTCCTCCTTGGTGGCGCCCATGCCGATGGCCACGGCGGCAAGCTGGATCATCTCGCCCGCCTCGGGGGCGAAGATGTGGCAGCCCAGCACCTTGCGGGTTTGCTCGCACACGATGAGCTTGGTCATCGCCTTCAGCTGCGATCCCGCGAACAGCGACCGCATGGGTCGGAAGGTGGCGGCATAGACCTCGATGTCGCCCTTCTCCTCTGCCTCCTCCTCGGTCAGGCCGACGCTCGCGAGTTCATGCGGGCGGGTGTAGACGGCGCTGGCGACGATCGCGTGATCGACGTGGCGGGGGTGGTTGCCGAACATCGTGTCGGCGAAGGCGTGGCCTTCGCGGATCGCCACCGGCGTCAGGTTCACGCGGTCGGTCACGTCGCCCACGGCGAAGATCGACGGCACGCTGGTCTGCGACCATTTGTCCACCACGATCTCGCCCCGCCTGCCCAGGCTGACGCCCGCGTTCTCAACCCCGAGGTCGCCGGTATAGGGGTGCCGCCCCGTCGCAAGCATCACCGCGTCGTAGCGTTCGGACGTGCCGTCCCCGAAGGTCGCGCGGACGCCGCCCCCGTCGCGGTCCAGCCGCTGCAGCTGCACGTCAAGCCGCATCGTGACGCCGATCTGTTCCAGCTGGTGCGTCACCAGCTCGCGCCCCTGCCTGTCGAAGCCGCGCAGCACGAGGTCGCCGCGATGGGTCAGCGTCGTGTCGCAGCCCAGGCCCTTGAGGATCGTCGCGAACTCGCAGGCGATGAAGCCGCCGCCCACGACCAGCACCCTGCCGGGCAGGCTGTCCATCTCGAACAGGTCGTCCGAGATCATCGCGAGCTCGTCGCCCGGAATGCCGGGCCGCGTCGGGCGGCCGCCCACGGCGATCAGGATGTGGGCCGCGGTCTTCAGCGTGCCGTCGGCAAGCTGGACCGTGTGCGGGTCGCGGATGCGGGCGCGCTGGTGGTGGATGTCGACCCCGGCGGTGACAAGCCCGCCCTGGTAGATCCCTTCCAGCCGCGACAACTCCTCGTGCAGCTTCGCGCGGAACGCCGGCCAGTCGAACCGCCCCGCCTCGACCTGCCAGCCATAGGCGCGCGCTTCCTCGATAGCGTGGGGCGCCTCGGATGCGAAGATCATCAGCTTCTTGGGCACGCAGCCCCGGATGACGCAGGTGCCGCCGAGCCGGCTTTCCTCGGCCAGCGCCACGCGGGCACCGTGCTGGCTTGCCGCGATCCGGGCCGCGCGGACGCCGCCCGATCCCCCGCCGATGACGAAAAGGTCGTAGTCGAAGCTCATGCCGCTTCCTCCCGGGTCAGTTCGATGACGGAGCCGTCAGGGCTTCCGATGAGCGCAAGGCTGCACATGTCCAGAAACAGCCCGTGCTCGACCACGCCGGGGATGGCCGCCAGCCCGGCGGCCAGGCGCGCGGGGTCATGGATCAGGTCCAGCGACAGGTCGAGGATGACGTTGTTCTCGTCCGTCCGCAGCACCCGGCCGTCGCGCTGGCGCAGCAGCATCGGGCGATGGCTCAGGTCCATCCGGTCCAGCAGGCGCTGGATGTGGACGCGCGTGGTTTCCAGCCCGAAGGGAACCACCTCGACCGGCAGGTGGAATGCGCCCAGCGTTTCCACGACCTTCAGCGGATCGGCGATCACGACCATCCGGTCGGACGCGGCGGCGACGATCTTCTCGCGCAGATGCGCGCCGCCGCCCCCCTTGATGAGATTGAGGTCGGGGTCGATCTCGTCCGCCCCGTCCAGCGTCAGGTCGAGCCAGCCGATCTGGTCCAGCTCCTCGATCCTGAGGCCGAGATGTTCGGCCAGGTCGCAGGTCGCGCGCGACGTCGCGGCGCAGCGCAGGTTCAGCCCTTCGGCGCGGACCCGCTGCGCCAGCCGCCGGACCATGAACACCGCCGTGGACCCGGTGCCGAGGCCGAGCCGCATCCCGTCCTCGACCAGCGCCACGGCGGCGCGCGCGGCCGCGTCCTTGGCGAGATCGGACGGGGTCTGGACCAGCGGGGCCTCGCCGGACGTGTCGCGGGCCGGGGTTTGCTGGCCAGGGGTTTGCTGGCCCGGGGTTTGCTGGCCAAGGGTTTCCCGGCCAGAGGTATCCCGGCCGGACGGGCTTGGGTCGGACATGGGGGCTCCTCTGGGACGGTGAACTTCGTGCTCGCCGTCATATAGGCCACATCGCCGCCGGGTTCGAGGGGCCTGCGCCCGTCGTGCCGTCCCGTCCCCCCGGCGGCCGCGCGCGCGGCGCCCCGGCGGCCGCGCGCGCGGCGTGCAGGGCCCGCGGTCGCAAGATTGCAGATGACGCGGCCTTGCCTTAACCATCGGCCGATGACCCTGACCCCGTCCAGCACCGCGCCCCTCACCCCGCCGCCGGCTGCGCCGTTCGAGCTTGCCGTCCTGATTACCGCCGCCGGCCGGGGCACGCGCGCGGGCGGGGGCGATCCGAAGCAGTGGCGCGCCCTTTCGGGCCGGTCGGTCCTCGCGCGCGCCATCGACGCCTTCGCGGGCGTGGGCCGGGTCGTCCTGATCGTCCACCCCGACGACATGGTCCGCGCCGTGGGCGAGTTCGGCGGGCGCGCGACGCTGGTCGAAGGCGGCGAGACACGCTCGGACAGCGTCCGCGCCGGGCTGGAACTGCTGGACGGATCCGGCGTGACCCACGTCCTGATCCACGACGGCGCCCGCCCGCTGGTCTCGCCGGACGTGATCGCCGGCGTGGTCGAGGCGTTGCGCGGCGGGGCCGGCGCCGCCGCCCCTGCCCTGCCCGTCACCGACGCGCTCTGGACCGGCGCGGGCGACCGCGTCACCGGCTTCCGCGACCGCGACGGGCTGTTCCGCGCCCAGACGCCGCAGGGCTTCCGGCTGGATGCGATCCTCGCCGCCCACCGCGCGGCACCGGAAGGCGCGGCGGACGACGTGGAGCTTGCGCACCGCGCGGGGATCGCCGTGGCGATCACGTCGGGCTCCGAGGACAACATCAAGCTGACCTGGCCCGGCGACTTCGCGCGGGCCGAGGCGATCCTGCGCGGGCAGGACGGAAAGGATGCGGGAATGGATGTGCGGCTCGGGAACGGCTACGACGTCCACGCCTTCGGGCCGGGCGACCATGTCTGGCTGTGCGGCGTGAAGGTCGCGCACGACGCGGGCCTCGTCGGCCATTCCGATGCCGACGTGGGGATGCACGCGTTGACCGATGCGATCTACGGCGCGCTGGCCCAGGGCGACATCGGCCGCCACTTCCCGCCCAGCGACCCGCAGTGGAAGGGCGCGCCGAGCGAGATCTTCCTGCGCCACGCCGCCGACCTTGCCCGCGCGCAGGGCTTCCGCATCGGCAACGCCGACGTGACGCTGGTCTGCGAGCAGCCCAAGGTCGGGCCTCACGCAGGCGCGATGCAGGCGCGGCTGGCCGGGATCATGGGCGTCGATCCGACCCGCGTCAGCGTCAAGGCGACCACCTCCGAACGGCTGGGGTTCACCGGCCGCAAGGAAGGCATCGCGGCGCTCGCCACTGCCACGCTCATCAAGGACTGACAGATGCACAGGCAGATCGCGACGTTGTTCGGCATCGGCTGGCTGCGGCCCGCGCCGGGAACCTGGGCCTCGGCCGCGACGGTGGCGGCGGGCTACGCACTGCACCGGATCGGGCATTTCCCGCTGGTCGCGCTCGCCACGCTCGTGGTCCTCGGGGTCGGGTTCTGGGCCATCGTCGGCTACACGCGCGGCATGGCCCCGGGCGACCGCCACGGCATCGACCGCCCCGAGATCGTGGTGGACGAGGCGGCGGGGCAGCTGATCGCGCTTTGCGCCACGTCCGCCGGCTTCTGGTTCGCGGGCCTGCCGCGCGAGGTGATCCCGTGGCCGGGCATCGTCGCCCCGTTCCTGTTCTTCCGGCTGTTCGACATCTGGAAGCCGTGGCTCGTCGGGCGCGCGGATGCGCGCAAGGACGCCGCCGGCGTGCTGCTGGACGACGTCTGGGCCGGGATCTTCGCAGCCGCCGCCTCGATCGCGGCTGCGGGCGTGTCGCACGGCTTGATGTGAGGGGCTGACGGTATGGACGACAAACCTGCCGAGGACCTGAAGGCGCTTGCGGAAGCGGTGCTGAAGGCCGCGACCGACAGGGGCGTGATGCTCGCGACCGCCGAAAGCTGCACCGGGGGGCTGCTGTCGGCGGCGCTCAGTGACATTCCCGGCTGCTCGGGCGCGCTGGACCGCGGCTTCATCACCTATTCCAACCGCGCCAAGACCGAGATGCTGGGCGTGGGCGAACACACGCTGGACGCCCACGGCGCCGTCAGCCCCGAGGTCGCGGCGGAAATGGCCGCGGGCGCGCGCGACCGCTCGGACGCGGGGATCGCCGTGTCCGTCACCGGCATCGCCGGTCCGGGCGGGTCCGAGCACAAGCCCGAGGGCCGGGTCTGCTTCGGCATCGCCGACGCGGACGGCGTGCGGACCGAAACGGTGGAGTTCGGGCCCCTGGGACGCGACGGCGTCCGCCGGGGCGCGGCGGCGCACGCGCTGAAGATGATGTTGGCGGCGCTTCAGCCCGCGAAGGACTGAACCGCCTCCTCGAACGCGCGCAGTTCTTCGCCGGTCGTGGCCCAGCTCGTCACCAGACGGATCGTGCCGCGGTGGGCATCGTCGCCCGCGTCCGGCCAGTCGGCCGCGCGCAACCCCCGCGCGCGCAGATGCGCCACGAGCGCGCGGGGCGCCCGGACGAACAGCTCGTTCGCCTCGACCGGCTGCAGCCGCTCCAGCCCCGCGCGGTCCACGATCGCGGCAAGCTCCGCCGCCATCGCGTTGCCGTGACGGGCCAGTTGCAGCCACAGCTCGCCATCCAGCCAGGCGATCATCTGCGCGGCGAGGAAGCGGTGCTTGGACCACAGATGCCCCGCCCGCATCCGCCGGAAGGCGAAGTCGCGGGCGCGGGCCGGATCGAAGAACACCACCGCCTCCAGCGCCATGCAGCCGTTCTTGGTGCCGCCGAGCGACAGCGCATCCGCGCCCGCGCAATGCGTGAGATCGGCGGGCGCCGCCCCGGTCGCGGCGACCGCGTTCGCGAACCGCGCCCCGTCCACGTGCAGCGCCATGCCCGCGCCGCGCACGATGCCCGCAAGCTCCGCCACGTCGGCGGGCGAATAGAGGGTGCCCCATTCGGTCGCGTTCGTCACCGACAGGACTGCGTTCCGCCCGTCGTGCTCGTCGACCTGCGGATAGTCGAACAGCCGCGCCCTGAGCGCCTGGGGCGAGATACGCCCGTCCGCCCCGTCGATCAGCGCCAGCTGCGCGCCGCCCGCCATGAACGCGGGCGCGCCGGACTCGCTCGTCTCGATGTGCGCCGTGCGGTGGCAGAAGATCCGGCCCCAGGGCGGGCAAAGCTGCGCCAGCGCCAGCGCATTCGCCCCGGTGCCGGTGCCCAGCAGGAACACCTCGGCGCCGGGCGCGTCGAACACCTCGCGCACCCTCGCCGCCGCCCGCGCGGTCAGGTCGTCGCGGCCATAGGACGACGCGTGCCCTTCGTTCGCGGCGGCGAGCGCCGCCATGATCCGGGGGTGGACCCCCGATGCGTTGTCCGATCCGAAATTCACGAAAGATCCTCGATCACGTACTGGTCCCAATCATCCTCGCTGACGTCCAGTTCGCTGACCGTGCGCCCCTGCACCGACATGCCGGCGCGGTGGATCGCGTCGCGGTCCCCGGAAATCAGGTGGTGCCACGGATAAAGCGGCTTGCCCTCGGCCCGCAGCCGATAGGCGCAGGTCGCCGGCAGCCACCAGGAAATCTCTTGCAGCATCTCGGGCGTGAGGACGATGCAGTCGGGCACGAAGTCGTGCCGGTTGGGGTAGCTGGAACACTGGCAGGTCTGCCCGTCGAGCAGGCGGCAGGCGACGCGGGTGAAGTCGAGGCTGCCGTCGTCCTCGTATTCGATCTTGTTCAGGCAGCACTTGCCGCAGCCGTCGCAGAGCGATTCCCACTCGGCCGCCGACAGCTCGGCCAGCGGCAGTTCCCAGAACCTGCGTTCCATCAGCCGAGCGCCGCCCGCGCGTCCGCCTCGTCCCGCCGCATCTGCGCGACGAGGTCGTCGAGGGCGCTCGCGCCCTCGAACTTCATCTCGGGCCGCAGGTATTCGACCAGCGCCACGGAAAGCTGCGCGTCGTAGAGGTCGCCCGCGAAGTCGAACAGATGGGTTTCCAGGTTCGGGGCGTTGTCGCCGAACATCGGCCTGACGCCGAGGCTCGCGACCCCGCGATAGCTGCCCCGGTGGGGCCCGGTCATCACGTCGACCAGCACCGCGTAGACGCCGAGCTTCGGCAGCACCCGCCCCGCGACCGACATGTTCGCGGTCGGATAGCCCAGCTCGCGCCCGCGCTTCTCGCCATGCAGCACCGGCCCCTCGATCCGGTGCCAGTGGCCCAGCATCCGCTCGGCATCGCGCGGACGCCCCGCGGCCAGCGCCTCGCGGATGGCGGTCGAGCTTGCGGGCTCGTCGCCGGGCAGGCCGCTCATCGGGACGGCGGTGACGCCGAAGCCGAAGCGCCGCCCCAGGTCGGCCAGCATCGCCGCGTCCCCAGCCCGCTTGTGGCCGAAGCGGAAGTCGGCGCCGACCGCGACATGGACCACGCCCAGGCCCTGTGCCAGCACGTCGCGGGCGAACGCCTCGGGCGCGAGGCCGGCGAGAAGCGGGCCGAACGGCAGCTCGAACAGGTGCGACACGCCCAGGCGCGCCAGCCGGTTCGCGCGCGCGGTCGCGTCCATCAGCCGGAACGGCGGGCTGTCGGGCGAGAAGACCTCGCGGGGATGCGGCTCGAACGTGACGACGCCGAGCGGCGCGTCGGGCCGGGCGTTACGCGCCGCGTCAAGGACGGCGCGGTGGCCCAGGTGGATGCCGTCGAAGTTGCCCATCGCCACCGACGCGCCGCGCGCCGACGCGGGAACGCCCGTCCAGTCGCGGTGGATGTGCATCGGCGGGTTCTGCATGGGCGATCGGGTCCGGCGTGCGAAGGAAGGCTGGCGGGCGGGCCGGCGATGGCGGAACAGGTCAGCCGAGCTTGCGGCTCGGCGCCAGGACCAGAGCCTCGCCCTTGAGCACGACCGTATTGCCGACCCACGCGCCGGTGGCAAGGGTAACGCGCCGCCTGGCCGTGTCGATCCCATCGACCGTGACCCTTTGCCCTTTCTCGGATTGCATCACCTCAGAGGTGATCTCCGACAAGACGACGAAACTGTCCGGTCACCGTGGCGTGGTACCGACGGCCGCGAGGTCTGACGGGCCCCGGCGCCCGTCGCGGCTGGCTGCAACCACCACGGCGCAGCACGTCAGCATGACGAGCGCCGCCCACCCGACATGCGACGCGGCGCCTTGTGCCAGGATCCAGCCCCCTGTCGCCGACCCTATTGCCTGCCCGACATAGATCACCGAGGTGTTCAGCGCGACCGAAGCGCCAGTCAGGTCCGGCGCCTCGCGGTTCAGTCGGGCCTGCTGCATCGCGTTGCCCCATGCGAAGCCGCATCCCAGCAGCGCGACAGCCACGGCCATCGCGCCAGTCTCACCTGCGCCGACGCTCCACAGGATCGCCCCGGCCAGCGTCGAGGTCAGCGCGAGCACGAAGGCAGGTCGAGGCGCGATCTTCGTGACCATCCGCGCGGCGACGACGCTGCCCAGCAGGCTTGCGCCGCCGAAAAGGCCGAAGAACAGGCCTGCGACATGTGGACCGGCACCAGTCAGGGCGGCCAGCAGCGGTGCGAGGTACAGGAAGATCGTCAGCTGCCCGGCGGTGAACAGCAGCGACGCCAGCAGGACCTTCAAGAGCGGCCGGCTGCGCAGGACCGACAGGAACCCAGCCAGCACCAGACGGGGCGGCGACACCCGGCCGGGCAGCGCCAGCGCCACGAGCATCGCGGCGACCATGGCCCCGGCGCCCACGGACCAGAACACGGCCCGCCACCCCGCCCATGCCGAAAGCCATGTCACGATCGGCAGCCCGGCCGCGAAGGAAAGCGACCACCCCAGAAAGACCGTCGCGATCGCCGCGGGGCGCGCGTTTTCCGGCACCATCTCCGCGATGGTCGCCGCCGCCTGTGGGGTGAACACCGCCGCGAAGGCGAGCTGCACAAGCCGCGCCGCCACGACGGTGCCGTAGTCGGGGGCCAGCGCCGAGGCGATCTGCCCGGCCGCGACGATCATCAGCGCGCCGGACAACAGCCACCGGCGCGGGATGCCCGCAGTGGCCCAGGCCATCAGCGGCGCGCCGAGGCACAGGACGATGGCTCCGTATGTGACCAGCCGGCCCGCATCCTCGATCCCGACGGAAAGTCCCTCGGCCAAGGGGGCCAGCATCCCGGCAGGGGCGAGGATCGCGAGGCCGGTGATGAAGTTGCCGGCGAGCAGTACCAGCTTGGCGAACGAGTGGCTCACGGTGCTCTCCTGTTTCCTTCGCGCGCAATTAGAGACACAAGGTGAAAGGCTGAAATGACGCTTTTCCCTCGAATCAGGACAGATGCACCGATGACCAGTGACGTCACCTTCCTGATCCACGACGGCTTCCAGATCCTGGACCTCGCCGGCCCGATGGCGGCCTTCCAGATGGCAGGGCGCATCGCCCGGACAGAGCCCTACAGGCTGCAAGTCAGCGCGCCGGGAGGCGGCGTGATCTCCAGCTCCGCCGGCGTCAGCGTGGCGGCGGAAGCGGCTCCACCTGTGCGAGGAGGGACGCTGATCGTCGTCGGCGGCACGGCGCCCGGTCCCGCATCGCCGGACCTGCAGCGGAGCCTCGGCGACGCACTTGCCGCGTCCGGGCGCATCGCCAGCGTCTGCACCGGGGCCTTCCTGCTGGCCGAGGCCGGCGCGCTGGACGGCCGGCGGGCGACGACGCACTGGAAATACGCGCCGCTGCTGCAGCGGCAATATCCGCGCATCCGGGTCGAGGCCGATCGGATCTTCGTGCGCGACGGCGATACCTGGACCTCGGCCGGGATCAGCGCCGGGATCGACATGGCGCTGGCGATGATAGAGGCCGACCTCGGGCCCGCCATCGCGCGTGAGACGGCGCAGATGCTGGTCGTCTATCACCGCCGTCCGGGCGGTCAGAGCCAGTTCTCGGCCATGCTGGAGATGCAGCCCGACAGCGACCGCATGGCGCGGGTGCTGGTCCATGCGCGCGAAAATCTTGCCGGCGATCTGTCGGTCGAACGGCTGGCCGAGGTCGCCTGCCTCAGCCCGCGCCAGTTCGCCAGGGCGTTCCGCCAGTCCACCGGCGAAACCCCCGCCAAGGCGGTCGAACGCCTCCGGGCCGAAGCCGCCCGCGAACTGGTAGAGAAGGGGTGCCAGCCGATCGAAGGGATCGCCGGAGCTGTCGGCTTCGGCGACCCCGAGCGGATGCGCCGGGCGTTCGTGCGCATCTACGGCCAGCCGCCGCAGGCGCTGCGGCGGCTGGAGAGAAGATAGCCTTGGGCGCGCCGCGGCGCGGTCAGCGCACCCAGCCCTCGGTCTTCATCAGCGCCTGCGCCTTTTCGGTAATAAGGAAGTCGAGGAACTGCCTTGCCTCGGGGTCGGCGTCGGGCGCCATCGAGACGTTCACATCCCGCCATATGGTGCGGTCGGGCTGCAGGGCCACGGCCTCCAGCACATCGGAATTGGTGACGGTCCAGTCGGGCCAGGTGATCCACGCATCCGCGTCCATTTCCCTAACGCCTTGAAGCTGGCGCCCGAGCCGTGGGGGAAGGCCACGATATTGCGGCGCATGGCGCGGATGTCGTCCAGCTTGCCGAGGCGGCCCGCGACGTCCTCCCACACGCCGGTGCCCGAGGTGTTGGCGACGCCCGCGCCCTCGGTCACGACGATCCGAACGCCGTCCGCCAGAAGGTCATCGAAACCCCTGATGCCCTTGGGATTGCCCTTCTTCACGGCAATGGTGGCCGGGCGGATGTAGACCGGCTCGACCTGTTCGGACTTGAAGCTGCGGTAGGTTTCCAGGAACGCCGTCATCGACTGTTCGGAGGTGCCCCAGATGATGTCGGCATCGGCCTGCGCCTTGGCCGACCAGGTCTTTTCGGGGCCTGCGGTGATCTCGACCTTCTTGCCGGTCTCGGCCATCCAGGCGTCGGCGACCTTCTGGAAGGCGGTGTGCGGCCCGCCGGCACCGTAGAGGCGGACGATACCGTCGGGCGCGGCGCGCTGGATGGCGGGGTCGTAAAGCCCGCTTTCCTGGCCGAGGGCGGGCGCGGCCAGCAGGCTGGCGGCGAAAAGGGCGATGGGCGAAAGCCGCATGCGGACACTCCTGTCTTGGATACCGGCCCCGGTGGGGCAAGGCTGGGGGCTGGCCCACGCGGGGGCCATGATCGGGGTCATGGCGGGCGCATCCGCGCCCCGGCCATGGACAGTTGACGCAGGCCGGGGCGGATTATTCCCGCCGCGCGTCAGGAGGCCAGCGCGACCTGCCGGCGGACCTCGTCAGCAATGGGATGCAGGCGGTCGGGATCGAGGGGGCCGACAAGGCTGTAGCCCATTCCGGCGGCGGTCCAGCTCCACCCGGCGACATCGCCTTGCGTGTTGGGCACCATCCGCTGGCCGTGATCGCCGGCCATCGGCCGCGTCAGCATCACCAGCCGGATGCCGCGGTCGTCGTCATACATCACCATCAGCCCGGCGCCGTGGGACGTCGGCACGATCCGCCCGCCCATCAGCCGAAAGCCGGCCGGGGCAAGGTCGGGGATTTCCGGCGGCTGGGGCATGTGCGCGCCGGACCAGGCCCGCAGCGCATCAAGGTCGTCGGCCCGCATCTCGACCGGCTGGATGAGGTCGGGCGAATAGACGGCAAAGCTGTCGGCGGCCTCGCGCGCCAGCGCGGCGATCCCGTCGGCGGCGGGCGAGGGGTGCAGCGCCCACCCGCCGATCCCGCCCAGCGACACCAGCGCCAGCGCGGCGGCAAGATTGCGCAGCCACGCCCCCCGCGCCGAGGCCGCAGGCCGGGCGATATGCGCAAGGTTCAGCCGCGAGGGCAGCGGCTCGTCCGCGACCGGGTCGAGCGCGGCGCGCAGCGCGCCCCGCTGCGCGGCGTAATCCTGCATCCGCGCCGCCAGGTCGGGATGCGCCGCCAGATAGGCCGCAACCTCGGCCCGCCGCGCGTCGTCCAGCTGGCCGTCGATATCGGCGTGCAGTTCATCGTCGGTGATGGGGCGCCGGGTCATGGAATACTCCGCAAATTGGGGCGCGGGCGGTTTGCCGGCGTGCCGATGCCGCGCTCGTTCAGGATGGCGCGCAGACGCTCGCGCCCGCGCGACAGGCGCGACATCACGGTCCCCATCGGCACGCCCAGCACCCGCGACGCCTCGGCATAGCTCATGTCCTCGACCGAGATCAGCAGCAGCACGCTGCGCTGATCGTCGGGCAGAAGCGCCAGCGCGGCAAGGATGTCGTGCTGCGCCAGCCCGTCCTCCTGCGTGGGGCGGGTGGCGAGGGCACCGGCGGCATCCTCGACCGGGACCGCGATGCCGCGCCGGGCCCGCTGGCGCATCTGGGTGACGGCGACGTTGTGCAGGATGGTGAACACCCACGGGCGCGGGTTGCCGTCGCGGCGGCGGTGCCAGTTGGCGACCACGCGTTCCAGGCAGTCCTGCACCGCGTCGTCGGCGGCCGCCGGATCGCGCAGCAATCCCCTCGCGTAGCGGCGCAGCGCGGGGATCATGGGCTGCACTTCTGCCATGAGGTCGCCGTTCATGACGGGGTCGCCCCGGCGCAGGCGCGCGCGTCCGGTGCCGAGGCGCCGGGGGCGGGGCGGCGCGCCCGGGTCATTCGACCTGGGCCTGCACGATCTCGCCCGGCCCGTCCTCGCCCTGCCGGGCGATGACCAGATCACGGCGGGCGGCGTCACCGTTCCCGCTGACCAGCTGGCGGATCGGCCCGACCGCGTTCACCACGGCCGCGCCGGCGGGATTGGACTTGAACCGCGCCAGCGGCTCCAGCGGACCCGAGCCGTCGGGACTGGCAGACAGCGCCAGAACATAGGGCTGCTTAGGTTGCAGCCCGCCGACACCGGCCTGCATGACCTGCAGCAGGCCCTGGTCGAACAGCGTCACGCTGGTGGTCGTCCGGCCCTTGCCGCCGGGCGCCGCCAGCCGCAGGTTCGTGGCGCCCGTGGTGTCGTCCAGGGCCACAAGGTTGTCCGTTCCCGCCCCCCTCGGCGACGGCATCGGGGACATAGACCAGCGCCTGCGGCGCCTGCCCGATCGGGACATTGGCCACCACCTTCTGCGCGGCGGTGTCGATCACGGCCAGCTGATCGTCATTCTCCAGCCCGACATAGATGCGCGAGCCGTCGGCCGAGGGCCACAGCCCATACGGCAGGTTCCCGACCGGGATCGACGCGATTTGCTCGAAACTGGCAGTATCGAACACCTTGACCGTGTTCTCGACCCCGACCGTGACATAGGCCAGCTGTCCCTTGTCGGTCTGCGCGAAGTTGACGTGGTTGGTCAGCGGGCCGGTCTCCATGGTCCTGATGACGTCGAAGGGCGGGCGGGCGTCGAACACCTGCACCTTGCCCACATCCTTCATTGTCAGCCAGACCTGCCTGCCGTCCGGGGTGGCGGCGATGTTGGGGCAGAACGGGCTGGCCTGCTCGACCCGCCCGACGATCTGGTGATCGGCGGTCGAGACGACCACCGTCTCGGGGTTGAACGACGAGCAGATGTAGCCGTAGGCCCCGTCGGGCGAAAAGATCGTCATCCCCGGTCCCGCGGGAACCTGGATGCGGGTCTTTTCCTGATAGCTGGCCGCGTCGATGACCGAGACGTAATCCTCGCCCCGCACGGTGACCCACAGCTCGCTGCCGTCCGGGGTGTAGAACGCCTCGTGCGGCGAGCGGCCCAGATAGGTCGTGTGCCGCACGCTGTTGGTCGCCGTGTCGATGAAGCTTACCGAGTTCGACCCGATCGACACCACGGCGATGGTCTTGCCGTCGGGGGCAAAGCCCATGCCGTGGACAAGCACCTGCCCCTTGTAGAGGGGGCTGAGGCTGCTGGGCTGCGGATCGCCGAGGCGGATCATCCCCACCAGCGTGTTGGTCGAGGGGTCGGTGACGGACACCGTGTTCGAGAACTGCTCGGCCGCATAGACGCGGTCGCGGCTGCTGATGGGCCGGTCGGCGGCCTGCGCCGCGGCCGAGGTCAGCAGGCCCGCCAGCACGGAAAGGAAGGCAACGCGGTTGGTCATGGCTGTGGTCCTTGTGGGGTCAGTTGCCGGTCTGCAGAACCGCAGCCTGGGTCGGAACCGGGGCAGAGGCCGGCGCAGGATTGCCGATCGCCATGTGCATCGCGGCGATCTCCTGGATCTGCTCGACGATGATCTCCTGCGCGATGCGCTGCAGGATCGGGTCGCTGCCGTGGCGCAGATAGGCCTTGGCCATGTCGACCGCGCCCTGATGGTGCGGGATCATCATCAGCGCGAAGTCGCGGTCGATGTCGCCGCTGGCCTTGATGGTCATGTCGGTCATCATGCGGACCATGGCCTCGTCGTTTTCCAGCAGGAACGGGCGCTCATGGTCCGGGGCGCCGGTGGCGGTGTCGTGGCCGACCGGCGCGTGGGTGTGGTCGGCCAGTGCGCCGCCGGCCCCCGTCAGCGCCGCGGCAAGCGCGAGGCCGGCGGCAAGGGTTGCGGTGGTCGTGGTCATCAGGCGGCGGGTCATGCCGTCATCCTCCGGGGTGCGTGATGCTGTCCGGGGTTGACGGCCGCGCGGGCCGGTTATTCCGCAGCGCCGCGGAATAAATCGGTCCTCTTTCCCGTCTGCAGGACTGTCCATCGTGCGAAAGGGAAACCCGATGTCCGCCAATCTCGACCGGCGCAGTATGCTGGCCCTTGCCTCTCTCGCGGCTGCCGGTGCCGCCCTGCCCGCGGGCGCACAGCAGGTTCCCGCAGACCACATGCGGCACATGACCAGCGTGCCCGAGGGGGCGCCCAAGGTAGGCCTGCTGACCTTTCCCAACATGGTCGCCCTGGACCTGATCGGACCGCTGACCGTGTTCCGTATCCTGCGGTGCGAGACCCACCTCGTCTGGAAAGACCTGACGCCGTGCCCGACCGACGCCGGCATCGCGGTCGCGCCCGACATGACCTTCGACGACTGCCCGGCCGATCTGGACGTCCTGTTCGTTCCCGGCGGCACCATCGGCACCACGGCCTGCATGACCGACCCGGAGGTGCTGGACTTCGTCGCCGACCGCGGTACCCGCGCCAGATGGGTCACGAGCGTGTGCACCGGCAGCCTGGTCCTGGCGGCCGCCGGCCTGCTGCGGGGCTACGACGCGACCTCGTACTGGGCGGTGGCCGATCTTCTGCCGCTGATGGGCGCGCGCCACGTGCCCGGCCGCGTGGTCCGCGACCGCAACCGCCTGACCGGCGGCGGCGTGACGGCGGGCATCGACTTCGGCCTGACCCTCGCCGCGGAAATGATGGGCGAGGAGGCCGCGCGCCGGGTCCAGCTGGTGCTTGAATACGCCCCGGAGCCACCGTTCCGGAACGGCACGCCCGAGGAGGCCGGCCCCGAGCGCACGGCCGCGATGAAGGCCGCGCGCGCCGGGATGGACGATGCGGCCCGAAGGGCGGCAATGGCGGCGGGTCGCCGGCTGGGCCTGTAGGCAGCGGCGGGCGGGTGCGGGCGCGCATACCCGCGCCCCCTTCCCGGCATGACCAAAGCGGCGTCATGCCCCTCCCTGCCTCGCGTCATCGCCAAGGCTTGGAAAGGTTGATCGTCGCCTTGATCCCGTCGCGGTGTAAAAGGGCAGCGCCCGCCAGATCGATAATGAAAATGGCGTCCGACAAGCGCGGAATGGCTGCGATCGATATATCGGTCCACGCGGCTGATGGAGATAGCGAAGCCTTCCAGCATTCCCGATGGGCAATCCTGCACGGAATGGACCTGGCGGCATATCCAATTCTCGCGGCATGATGCGCCAGCTGTTGGGAGGAGGCAGACACAACAGTCGGCAATCGTGCTGCTGGTCGGCCCCTCATGCCTTGTCTGCGAAGGCAGACCAGATCATCGTTGTCCCGAAAACCAGAAACACGATGCCTGTCAGCATCCGCCCCAGCCGCGCGTGGCCGGGCTTGCGCAGCAGCCGCCCAACCTGCCGCGCGCCGAGCGCGTAGCCACCAAGAACGAGGAACTTGACCATCACGAAGGTCAGTACCATCAGGACGAGCACGTCCTTGCCGCTGCCGGCTGGAACGAACTGGGGGAACAGCGCGGCGAAGAACAGGACTGCCTTGGGATTGCTGATGCCGACGCCAAACGATCGCAGCCACAGTCCCAGATCATTCTTTTCGGAAGGCCGGGCCGAGGTCGCTGCAACTTCCATGGGCGGTGCAGGCCGCAAGTAGTTCCATCCCAGCCACAGCACGTAAGCGGCCCCTGCGACGCGCAGCGCAAGAAAAGCAGCGGGATGGCTTGCAAGAAGGCCCGCCAGTCCGGTGATCGAGAGCGAAGCGAGCAACGCGATCGCCACAAGATCGCCGCTGAGGGCGAAGAGTGCGCGAAACCGCCCCATCGACAAGGCATTGTTCACGAGGAAAAGGGTGGATGGGCCGGGCGTTGCAACCTGGGCCGCACTGACAAGGACGAAGCCGAGATAGGAGGATAGTTCCATCATGCACCAGACCGGACAAGGCCGCGCGAGGCGTTTCTGAGGCCAGCGATGATCCTTGATGCGGCAAGGCGCACCTCGTATCAATCGAACTATTGTACCGAGTACAAGAATGGTCAGACCTGAATACCTCAAGCATGCCGATCGTCTGGCGGACGAAATCGTCAGCGAACGCCTCGGTCCAGGCCACCGTCTTCCCCCGCTGCGGCAGTTCGCGTTCGCCGAGGGCATCGCCTTCTCGACAGCGACGCGCGTCTATACGGAACTTGCACGCCGCGGCCTCGTGTCAGGCGAGGTCGGACGCGGCACTTTTGTCCGGGCCGCCCCGCATCGCCCCGCCCTGAGTGAACCGGATCGCCCGGAAATCATCGACCTGGAATTCAATTCGACGGTGGTCGCCCGTGCCGATGCCGATGTGCTGTCGAATGCGTTGAAACGGCTCGCCTCCGACCCGGCCTTTGCTGCCGCGTCGGCCGCTGCCGGACCCGGCAGGACCTGGTTTCGCAGTGACCTGTTGGCCGCCCACCTGTCGCGCCCGGACTGGACGATCCCGCCCGAACATCTGCTCTGCGCCGGCGGTGGCCGGCAGGCGATCGCCGCCGCCTTCGCCGCCTTGGGCAGGCCCGGCGCGGGGGTCGGGCTGGAAGCCATCACCTATCCGATGGCGAAGGTGGCCGCCCGGCGGCTGGGCTTGTCGACCGTGCCGCTTGCCGTGGATGATGAGGGCGTTCTTCCGGATGCGGTGGAAAGGGCATTCAACGACGCCGGCATCGGGATGATCTATATGCAACCGACGCTGCACAATCCCCTGGGTACGACGATGACAGAGGCGCGGCGCCGGCAGATTGCGGATGTCCTTGTCTGCAAAGGCATCGTCGCGGTCGAGGACGGCGTCTACGGATTTCTGGCACCCGACGCCCCGCCGCCGGTCGCGGCCTTTGCGCCCGACAATGTCATCTTAATCGACAGCTTCTCCAAGCGCGGCTTCTCGGGCGCATCTGCGGGCTTTCTGGTTGCAGCCTCGATCAACCTGCGGCGCCGGTTGTCGGTGAGCCTTCGCTCAGGCGCCTGGCTTCCCGCCCCGATCAACCTGGCCCTGCTTTCCGCGATCCTCGAGGCGGGTTCCCTGCCGGAAATCGAGCAGCGCAAGAGGCAGGGGGCCAAAGCCCGGCAGGCGGTCCTTCGATCGGAACTTGCCGGATGGGATGTGCGGGCGGACGCGCGCAGCTGTCACGCCTGGCTTCACCTCCCTCCCCGCTGGCGCAGCGATCTGTTCTGCAGCGCGGCGATGCAAGCCGGCGTCGCCGTCACGCCGGGGGCGAACTTCGCCGTTCAGCCCGGCTTCGCGCCGGATGCGGTACGGCTGGCTTTCTCGGCCGTCGGTAGTGACTGTCTTCGTGTTGCGCTCGGCCGGCTGCGCACGATCCTGCTCAGCAGACCAGGGGAATGGCGACAAGCGGACCCGGTTCCATGAGCGAGGCTGTCGGCGTAACCGCCTTTCATGCGCGCGCAAAACGGCCCGCAACCATGACGCGGCCGCCCGGATGGATCAGCGCAGCCGCCCCATCGCGTAGGCGGGCGCCTGTCCCTCGGCCGCGAGCCAGGCGGACAGCAGGTCCTCGGCCGGGTTTTCCACGTCGTGGCCCAGGTGTTCGGCGGCGAGGCCGCCCGTGATGAACAGCGTGTCGAGCCCCTGCCGCCGTCCGCCCTCGACATCGGTCGCGACGCCGTCGCCGATGCAGAGGATCCGTGCGTCAGCGGCCAGCCCCAGGTGCCGCCGCGCGAGATCGTAGATCGGGGCGTGCGGCTTGCCGTAATACAGCGCCGTGCCCCCGATCTGTTCATAAAGCTGCGCGAGCGCGCCGGCGCAGTAGATCCGCGTCTCGCCCACGTCCACGACGATGTCGGGGTTCGCGCACAGCATCTTCAGCCCGCGCGCGGCGGCCCGTTCCAGCACCTCGCGATAATGCTCGGGCGTCTCGGTCGCCTCGTCGAAGGGGCCGGTGGCGACGATCCCCTCGGCGTCCTCGAAGGCCACCCGCTCGATGCCCTCGGCGCGGGGATCGTCGGTGCCGGTGAAGAAGCCGAGGTCCTTCTCGGTCCCGATATGCCAGACCCGGTGCCCGACGTCGCCTGCCAGCATCGCGTCCTGCGCGGCGTCGCCCGAGGTCACGATGTCGTCCCAGGCGTCGCGCGGAACGCGCAGCCGCTCGATCTGCTCGGCGACGAAGCGCCACGGCCGCGGCGCGTTGGTCAGCAGCGCAACCCGCCCGCCCTGCCGGCGGAACGCCTGCAGCGCCGAGATCGCGGCCGGATAGGCCACGCGCCCGTTGTGGACGCATCCCCACAGGTCGCAGAAGAGGACGTCGTAGTCGCCCGAGATCTCGGATAGCGCTTTGATGATGTGCGTCACGGGCGGGACCTTCGTTCGGGCGGGATGGAGTGGCGTCGGGGCCGGCGGGCGCCGGGAGGACGGTCCGGTGGACCGCCTCGGGCAAGGCGGACGCCCGAACGCCCCCGGCATCCGGATCGGCGGATCAGGCCTGGAGGACCGGGATGATCTGCTTCTTGCGGCTGACGATCCCCGGCAGGACCACGGTGTCGCCCGCGACGGTCACGCCGAAGGACCGTTCGGCCACGCGGCGGACGTAGTCGTTCGGGACCAGCAGCGTCGCCTGCTCGTTCAGGATGTCCACGATGAACATCAGCACCTCGTGGGCGCCGTCCTCGGCCGCGACGGCCGGGATCGCCGCCATCAGCGCGGCCTTGCGGTCCAGGAGCACCTGCGGCGCGGTGGTTTCCAGCACCGAAACGCGCAGCAGGCGGCCGTCGAGCTCGTATTCCTTGCTGTCCATCCGCAGGAGCGAGGCGTCGTCGAAGGCCGAGACGTCGGATTTCGCGGTGAACATCTCGGTCGCGTAGGCGTCGATGTCGACGCCGAGCTCGCGCGCGAGGTTCTCGGCGACGAAGCGGTCGTGCGGGGTCGTGGTCGGGCTGCGGAACTGAAGCGTGTCGGACAGGATGCAGGTCAGCATCATGCCCTTCACCCATTCCGGCGCGCGGGCCATGTCGGCCTCGCCGATCAGGTCGTGCATGATGGTCGCGGTGCAGGCGAGCGGGCGGATGGTGATGTTGATCGGCAGCCGCGTCTTGAGGCCGCCTGCGAGCAGGTGGTGATCGATCACCTCCATCACCTCGGCCTCGTTGATCGAGGCGGGCAGCTCGGCCAGGTTGTTGGTGTCCACGATGACGCACCGGGCGCCCGGCTCCACGTCCGAGATCAGCTCGGGCATGTCCACGCCCCACCGGCCCAGCATCCACACCGCCTCGGTGTTGGGCGATCCCTGCAGCACGGCCTTGGCCGGGGTCTTGCGGACCTCGGTCAGGTACCACGCCCAGATGAGCGGCGAGCCGGTGGAATCTGTGTCGGGTGCCTTGTGGCCGAACACCTGGATCATGGGGGACCTTTCCGGAAAGCTGGTTCGCGCGGCTTTATAGGATCGGTCCCGGCGGTTGTCTATCGACGCGGCCGAGCGCGCGGCGCGGCGTGGCGGCGCCGCCTGCCCCGGCCGCCCGGCCTAAGGACGGCACGCGGGCAGCTTATCTGTCGCGGCGTTCCGCCTGCTGGTGCTGGACGATCTGCCAGTCGTCGCCCTGCCGCACCCAGGTCGAGGTGCAGAGCGCGGCGAAGTCCGACCCGTCCGCGCGGCGCGCGACCGCCGCGTAGCCCAGGACGATGCAGTCCTCTCCCTCGACCATGCGCCGGTCGGTCATCTGGACGCTGTCCCATGCCCCGCCCGCGTCGATCGCGGCCAGCATGTCCTCGCCCTGATACAGGCGCCCCCCGATCACCGCCACGCAGGACGGGTGCGCGCGCTGGCGCGCCTCGGCCGCGCCCATGGTCCACCACGCGGTCTCGTCGTCCCAGCGTTCCTCGGTCAGGCTCATCGTGTCGTCCCTTCGTCTTGCGCCACCCGCCGGACGGTCCAGCCGTCCCGCTCCAGCAGCCTCAGCACGCCCTGCTCGCCGGGCAGGTGCAGCGCGCCGAACGCGGCCACGACCTCCCTGCCCTTCGGCGCCGCGGCTTCCGCGGCCTTGGTCAACGGCGCGATCCAGGCGCGGTTCCGCCGGTCCATCAGCCGCTCCTGCGCCAGCGCCACCTGGCGGTCCACCTGCTCGCGGCTGAGGCCCGAGTTGGCGTAGGCGTCGTGGCGCGAAAACTCCCATAGTTCCCAAACCCGGCCGCTGAAGAAGGCGGCGGCGGTGGTGGCGGTGAAGTCGTCGGCGTGTTCCGCGCCGGGCAGCGCCGACAGGAGCATGTCGATCTCCTCGGCCGGGGTGAGGTCGGAAAACAGGCCGAACACCGTGTCGTAGGGTTCGAGCGACTTCACCGGCACGCCGGCCGCCGTCGCCACGTCGATCAGCATGAAGTCCATGCCGGCGCGCGCCGCGTCGCCCGATTTCAGCTCGGCCATCATGCAGGGCGACACCGCCAGCATCGTCGCCGCGTACCAGGGCCGCAGCCGGCTCGCCATGACGGCGGGAACGCCGCGGTCCTCCATCGCGTCGGACAGCGCGGCCCATTGCTCCTTGCCCATCCGCTCGGGCAGGGTCGCGCCGGTCGCGTCGATCATCAGCTGCGGCTCGGCGGCAAGGCGGCTCTGCAGCTGCGCCTGCGCGTCGGGCGCGGCCTCGACCAGCAGCGCGTCGGCGGCCGTGATCCGGGGCTTCAGCGCGTCCACGGCGGCGACGTGGCGATCGTCGGTGAAATGGTAGGTCCCCAGCAGCAGCATGCGGGCATCGCCCTTCCGCGCTTCCCACACCGTCCCTTCGGAGTTCGGGACCTGCGCGGCGGCGGCCGCGATCCCGGCGCGGTCGGCGGGCGACAGGTCGTCCATGAGGTTGCGTCCCGTGCACGCCGCCTGCAGACCCGCGGCGGTGGCAAGCCACAGCGCCGCGCCAAGGATCACCCGTTTCATTCCGTTCCTTTCGCCTCGCTTGCCGCCGGTTCCGAGCCGGCGCGCCCGGCGACAGTGGCACGGGGCGACGGGGGGCACCAACCCGGGTCACGGGCAGTTGACTTCGGAGTTGACTCGCCCCCGCCCCGCGCCTAGATCAGCCCTCGATTGGCACTCAACCCGATCGAGTGCCAACACCACACTGCAACCTGAGACATCGGAGTGTACCACGATGGCATTCAAACCGCTGCATGACCGCGTTCTGGTCCGCCGCGTCCAGTCGGACGAGAAGACCAAGGGCGGCCTGATCATCCCCGACACCGCCAAGGAAAAGCCCGCCGAAGGCGAGATCGTCTCGGTCGGCGAAGGCGCGCGCAAGGATTCGGGCGAGCTGATCGCCCCCTCGGTCAAGGCCGGCGACAAGATCCTGTTCGGCAAATGGTCGGGCACCGAGGTCACGCTGGACGGCGAAGAGCTGCTCATCATGAAGGAAAGCGACATCCTCGGGATCATCGGCTGAGCCGGCGACCCCTGACGGATTCCGCTTCAAACAGTTTCAGAAGGATTAGGTAAATGGCTGGCAAGGAAGTCAAGTTCAGCACTGACGCCCGCGACCGCATGCTCAAGGGCGTCAACATCCTGGCCGACGCGGTCAAGGTGACGCTCGGCCCGAAAGGCCGCAACGTGGTCATCGACAAGTCGTTCGGCGCCCCGCGCATCACCAAGGACGGCGTCTCGGTCGCCAAGGAAATCGAACTGACCGACAAGTTCGAGAACATGGGCGCGCAGATGGTCCGCGAAGTCGCGTCGCGCACCAACGACGAGGCCGGCGACGGCACCACCACCGCGACGGTCCTGGCGCAGGCCATCGTCAAGGAAGGCATGAAGGCGGTCGCCGCCGGCATGAACCCGATGGACCTGAAGCGCGGCATCGACCTCGCGACCGCCCGCGTCGTGGAATCGATCAAGTCGGCCTCGCGTCCCGTGTCCGACACCGCCGAAGTGGCCCAGGTCGGCACCATCTCGGCCAACGGCGAGAAGTTCATCGGCGAGCAGATCGCCGAGGCGATGCAGAAGGTCGGCAACGAGGGTGTCATCACCGTCGAAGAGAACAAGGGGATGGAGACGGAAGTCGAAGTCGTCGAGGGCATGCAGTTCGACCGCGGCTACCTGTCGTCCTACTTCGTGACCAACCCCGAGAAGATGATCGCCGAGCTGGAGGATGCCTACATCCTGCTGCACGAGAAGAAGCTGTCGTCGCTGCAGCCGATGGTCCCGCTGCTGGAAGGCGTGATCCAGACCGGCAAGCCGCTGCTGATCGTCGCCGAGGATGTCGAGGGCGAGGCGCTGGCCACGCTGGTCGTCAACCGCCTGCGCGGCGGCCTGAAGGTCGCGGCCGTGAAGGCCCCGGGCTTCGGCGACCGCCGCAAGGCCATGCTGCAGGACATCGCGATCCTGACCGGCGGCCAGGTGATCTCGGAAGACCTCGGCATGAAGCTGGAGAATGTCGGCATCGACATGCTGGGCCGCGCCAAGAAGGTCTCGATCAACAAGGACAACACCACCATCGTCGATGGCGCCGGTGAGAAGGCCGAGATCGAGGCCCGCGTCAGCCAGATCCGCCAGCAGATCGAGGAAACCACCTCGGACTACGACAAGGAAAAGCTGCAGGAGCGTGTGGCCAAGCTGGCCGGCGGCGTCGCCGTCATCCGCGTCGGCGGCATGACCGAGGTCGAGGTGAAGGAGCGCAAGGACCGCGTGGATGACGCGCTGAACGCGACCCGCGCCGCGGTGCAGGAAGGCGTCGTCGTGGGTGGTGGCGTGGCGCTCGTCCAGGGCGGCAAGGCGCTGGACGGGCTGGACGGCGCGAACGCCGACCAGCAGGCCGGCATCGCCATCGTCCGCCGCGCGCTGGAAGCGCCGATGCGCCAGATCGCCGAGAACGCGGGCGTCGATGGCGCCGTCGTGGCCGGCAAGGTGCGCGAATCGGACGACAAGACCTTCGGCTTCAACGCGCAGACCGAGGAATATGGCGACATGTTCCGGTTCGGCGTGATCGACCCGGCCAAGGTCGTCCGCACCGCACTGGAAGACGCGGCCTCGATCGCGGGCCTGCTGATCACCACCGAAGCCATGATCGCCGAGAAGCCCGAACCCAAGGGCGCTGCCGGCGCCGGCATGGGAGGCGGTATGGGCGGCATGGGCGGCATGGACATGATGTGATCCATCCGCCGAGGGCCCAGCCCTTGGCAGACCGGAAGGGCGCCCCTCGGGGCGCCCTTTTGCGTTTAGGGTTTTGCTGCCGTGCCCGGACGGTCGCAGGCGGCCAGAGCAGGCCGGCCGGGCTGGCCGGAGGTGATCGGAGCAAGGGTTTTCCTCCCGATCACTCCGGCCGGCATCCGCGCCGTCGTCCTTCTCCCCAGCGGCGCCGACACCCTGCGGCGGGCGGGCTGGGACAGAAGCAATGGTAGCGAGGCTGGACGCGATGAAGCGCATCCCGGTCCCGGTGAAACGCGAAGCCCGCCGCGTGTCTCGCCAGCCCGATGGCAAACTTCGTCGCAGATCCCGCCGTGTGCAAACGGCGGGAACGCAGCGTTGAAGTACGGCCGCGCGCCCGCGACTGCGAACAGGGAAAGGATGCGCGCTCCGCCAATCGTGATCGCCGCGGGCCTGCGCGCGGCGCATCATGCTGCAGCCGCCGGCATTGTCCCGGTTCAAGCGGAGGCTTTCGCCATGCGACCGATCCTGCGACCGATGCTCCCCGCGCTACTGCTGGCCCTGCCCCTGCCCGCTGCCGCCTTCACCGCGAAGAACGGCATGACGGCGGCTCAGGTCGGCCCGACCGAGATCGCGGTGCCGTTCGCTTCCGGCCGCGCCGACACCAGCTACTGGTGCGCGGCCGGAGATTTCGCCGAACGCGCCATGGGGCTTCCCGGCAAGACCCGGATGTGGCGCGCCACGCCCCAGCCGCGCAGGGCGGGCCTCGGGATCGTCTTCACGCTCGACCCCGCGAAACAGGCCGAGGGCGCCGGCATCTCGGATTTCGGCGCGGGGCCGGACGACGGGTCGGTGTCGGTGTCGATGGCCATCGCGAGCTACTGCGGGCTGCCGTTTCCGTTCTTCCGGGAGTGAATGCGAGCAGGCCGATGACAGGACCTTCGGCTGCAAGGCGTGGACCGAGGATCCGGGGAGATCATAAAGGTCGGCGTGATCGAGACGGGCAAGATCGCCCGCACCGCGCGGGAAGATGCGGCCTCGATTGCAGGCTGCAGATATCACCGAAGGCAAGATCGCGAGAAGGAATTCGGCGCTGCCGGAGTGGATGTGATGTGAGCCATCCGGGCGACGTGAGGGACCATCAGGTTGCGCCCCTTCCTTCCCGAGGTCTGTCCGACCCGCACGATGCCGTGAAGGCGTCGGTGTCGGTCCGGGCTCGCACCCCGACGGGCGTCGCGCTAGTCTCGGCCCCGGGATCGACTTGCCTCAGAGGGTCTGGAATGGTGCTGGTCAGACTGTCTGTGCGCGCGGCCCTGATCGTGCTGGCGGCGACGGTCGGCTATCTCGCCTATCTGCACGCGTCCGGCAATTTCCACGAGGTCGCCCCGGGCAAGGTCTACAGGGCGGCGCAGATGGACGGGCAGGCGCTGGTGCGGTGGCACCGCGAACACGGCATCGCCAGCGTGCTGAACCTGCGCGGCCGCAACGACGGGTCGGACTGGTACGAAACCGAACGCGCGGTGTCCGACCGGCTGGGCATCAAGCACCTGGATTTCCGGATGTCGGCGCAGGCTGAACTGGACCAGCCCGAGGTCGAGGCTCTGCTGGCGGTCATGCGCGATGCCCCCAAGCCGATGCTGATCCACTGCATGGGCGGCGCCGACCGCACCGGCCTTGCCGCGGCTCTGTATGTGGCGGGGCTGGAAAACGGGGGCGAGGATGCCGCGGAACGGCAGCTGTCGCTGACCTATGGCCATGTCGGCGTACCCTGGCTCAGCAAGGCCTGGGCGATGGACACCACCTGGGAACGGATCGAGCCCTGGCTCGGTTTCCCCGGCAGCTGACCCGCCGGGCACCCCGGCTCACACGACCACGCCCTCGACCTTCATCGCCGCGCAGAGCGACCGGAACCGCGCCTCGGCGACCTCTCCCATCAGGGCGCGCCCGGTCTTCGTCAGCTTCAGCGTCAGCGTGCCCGCCGCGCGGTCCAGCGCCAGGTCGCCCGCCTCGGCCGGGTCGCGGACCGAGAACATGGCGCCGAAGCGCATCGCCTTGCCCAGCGTCTCGGCCGCGTCGATCTGGTCGGGGGTCAGCAGCGAGAACAGCGGCTCCATAACCGACCCCGCGCGGCTGTTCTTGTAGCGGTGAAGCAGCGCGAGGCCCAGGAACACGCGCTGCGGATGCGACAGCGCGGCGAGGTTCGCGCGGGTGACGTTGTCGAAGCACGCCTCGGCCCGGTAGTCGGGGTGCGCGCGCCAGCTCGTGTCGTGCAGCATGCAGGCGGCGCGGACCAGGCGGTCGTGGCTCGGCGGCACCGCGTCGAAAAGCGGCAGCAGGAACTGGTACAGCTTCTTGCCCGACCCCGGCATCCGCGCCATCTGGCGCTCGGTGAAGCGCGCGGCTTCGATCAGCGGGTCGCGCCTGCGGATCGCGTCGGGCATCTGCTCGTAGAGCAGGCCCTCGCGGATGCCGTAGGAGCTGATCGCGATCTCGGGCGGCGCGAAGGTCTGGACCATCTGCCGCAGCACCTGCGCGGCCAACGGCACCAGTTCCAGCCGGCTCTGCGACACGCCGGTGCGGGCCTTGAGGTCGTCGATCCCCTGCTCGCCGATCCACTTCACCGTCGCCATGACGTCGTCGGGCGTCATGCGGTATTCGTGCAGGACCGTCATGGGGTACTTGCGCCGTTCCATGTCGATCCGCGCGATCGCGCGCCACGAGCCGCCGACGAGGTACACCCGCTCGTGGCCGGTGCCCATCTCGTCGGCCAGCCGCGACATGATCTTCTCGATATGCTTGCGAAGGGCCTTTCCCTCGACCTGCTGCAGCCGGAACGGGCCGAGCGGGGACGACACCCGGTTGCCCACCTCGCCGCCACCGACCTCGGCCAGTTCCATCGAGTTGCCGCCGATGTCGCAGACCAGCCCCTTGGCGTCGGGCCAGCCCAGAAGGACGCCCTGCGCGGACAGCCGCGCCTCTTCCTTGCCGTCGATCACCCACAGCTTCAGGCCGGTCTCCTGCTCGACCTGCTTCTGGAACGCGGGCCCGTTCTCGGCCTCGCGGACGGCGGCGGTGGCGACGCAGGTCAGCGGGCTGATCCCCATCCCCTCGGCCAGCACGCTGAAGCGCTTGAGCGCGGCCATTCCGCGGACCGCGCCCTCGGGGTTCAGGCGGCCGGTGGTGGCAAGCCCCTGGCCCAGGCCCGCCATGACCTTCTCGTTGTAGAAATAGGCCGGGCTGCGCGCCGCGCCGTCGAACACGACCATCCGGATCGAGTTCGAGCCGACGTCCACGACGCCCACCCGCTGCAGTTCGCGCGCGGACAGGACGCCGCGCCCTTCCTTGCCGAACGGCGTGATGCGGCGCCCGGACGTGGTCTTGACTGACATCGGCATCTCCCCGGTGACGATCTTCCGGCCCGGCGGCCCAACGGCTCGGCAGATGTCTGGTTCAATCCAGCGAGTGCGTCAATGCCGGAACGTCCCTTGCCCCCGCGGTGCCGCGCCCCGAAAGGGACGGGTTTTCCATGAAGAACCTGTGGCAGTTGAACAGGTCGTCCCGGCCTGCGGGCAGGTGGCGCAGGTAGCGGCCGTCGGGCTGCAGGATCCAGCTCTGCGCCTCGTCCGCCATGTTCGCGGCCATGACCTGGTTGGTGATCTGCGCCTTGACGGTGTCGTTCAGGCATTCGACCAGCGTTTCCACCCGCCGGTTCAGGTTGCGGTCCATCCAGTCGGCCGAGCTGATGAACACGCGCGCCTTGCGCGACGGCAGGCCGTGGCCGTTGCCGAAGCAGACGATCCGGCTGTGTTCCAGGAAGCGGCCCACGATCGACTTGACGCGGATGTTGGCCGACAGCCCCTCGATCCCCGGTCTCAGGCCGCAGATGCCGCGGATGACGAGGTTGATCTTCACCCCTGCCTGCGACGCGGCATACAGCGCCTCGATCACCTCGCGTTCGGTCAGGCTGTTCATCTTGGCCCAGATCGCGGCGCGCCGCCCCTGACGCGCCAGCTCCGCCTCGCGCCCGATCAGCTCCACGAGCTTGTCCCTGAGGCCGAAGGGCGAGATCGACAGGTTCTCCAGCCCGTCCGGCTGCACGTAGCCCGACAGGTAGTTGAAGACCTTGGTCGCGTCCCGCCCCAGCGCCGGGTCGCAGGTGAACAGCGACAGGTCGGTGTAGATGCGGGCCGTGATCGGGTGGTAGTTGCCGGTGCCGTAGTGGGTATAGGTCACCAGCCGGTCGCCCTCGCGCCGCACGACGCTGCTGATCTTGGCGTGGGTCTTGTAGTTCATGAAGCCATAGACGACATGCGCGCCGGCCCGTTCCAGCCGGCGCGACTGGCGGATGTTCGCGGCCTCGTCGAAGCGCGCCTTCAGTTCCACCAGCGCCGTCACCGATTTGCCCGATTCCGCCGCCTCGCACAGCGCGTCCACGATCGGGCTGTCGCGGCTGGTGCGGTAGAGCGTCTGCTTGATCGCCAGCACGTTCGGATCGACCGCCGCCTGCGCGAGGAAGCGGATCACCATGTCGAACGTCTCGTAGGGGTGGTGCAGCAGCATGTCCTTCTGCCGGATCGCCGCGAACATGTCGCCGTCGTGGTCCTGCACCCGTTCCGGCACCCGCGGGGTGAAGGACGGCCACAGCAGGTCGCGCCGGTTGTCCAGCACCAGTTCCGCAAGGTCCGCCATGCCGACGAGGCCGTCGACCTCGACCACCTCCTCGGGGGTGACGTGCAGTTCGGACATGATCAGCCGGCGCAGGCTGTCGGTCGCGCCGGCCGTCATCTTCAGCCGCACGACCTGGCCGCGGCGGCGGCGCTTCAGCGCGTGCTCGAACTCGCGGACGAGGTCCTCGGCCTCGTCCTCGACCTCCAGGTCGCTGTCGCGCAGCACGCGGAAGGCGCAGTGGCCCACGTCGCTGTAGCCCGGGAACAGCCGGTCGAGGTTCATCAGCAGGAGGTCTTCGAGCCTGAGGAACCGCGCGCCCCCCGGCAGCGCGATGAACCGCGCGAGCTGCCCCGGGATCGGCAGCAGCGCCTCGAGCCGGCGGCCGTCGCTGACGCGGGCGAGTTCCACCGCCAGCGAGAAGCCGAGGTTGGGGATGAACGGGAACGGGTGCGCGGGGTCGATCGCCAGCGGCGAGACGACCGGGAACACCTGGTCGAGGAAGTAGCGGTCGAGCCATTCGACCTCTTCGGAGGTGACGGTCTGGCGGGTCACGATGACGATGCCCGCCGCTTCCATCTCGCGCCGGAGCGTGTTCCAGACCGACTGCTGCGCGGCCATGAGCCGGCGCGCGTCCGCGTTGATGAGCGCGAGCTGCTCGGCCGGCGGCAGGCCGTCGTCCGAAAGGGTGGCGTTCCCCTCTCGCACCAGTTCGCGCAGGCCGGCGACGCGGACGGTGAAGAACTCGTCGAGGTTCGCGGCCGAGATCGACAGGAAGCGCAGCCGTTCCAGCAGCGGGACGCGCAGGTTCCGCGCCTCGTCCAGCACCCGCCAGTTGAAGCTGAGCCAGCTGAGTTCGCGGTTGAAGAAGCGCGACGGGCCTTCGGGCGGGCCGCCCGACAGCGCGCGGGCGGGCGGGAACGGGGCTTGCAGGAAATCGGCCTGGGTCATCGGATCGTCGGATTTGCTGGCTGAATAGCTGCGGATCATGGGATCTGGCGTGCCGACTGTCCAGCCGGATCCACGGCGGATGCGGGTGGCCGCGTTGCTTCCCCTTGCGCCTCGCATCCCCTAAGCGTCGGTGCGCCATGCCGCATCGCCCGAGGTCATGCCATGCAGATCCGCCCCGCCACCGCCGCCGACGCCCGGGGGATCGCCGCGATCTGGAACCCGATCATCCGCGACACGGTCGTTACCTTCTGGCCGACCGAGCGGTCCGAGGCAGAGATCGCGGCGATGATCGACGCGCGCCGGCGCGACGGGTTCGCGTTCCTCGTCGCAAGCGACGGGGGCGCCGGTGATGGAAGCGGGGTGACGGGCTTCGCCTGCACCTCGCAGTTCCGGGGCGGCGCGGGCTATGCGCGGACGCTGGAACACACCGTCCACGTCGCGGAAGGGCAGCGCGGCAGGGGGGCCGGGCGGGCGCTGATGGCGGCGCTCCAGGCGCACGCGACCGCCGCCGGCGCGCGGCTGATGATCGGCGCGATCACGGCCGAGAACCGCCCGAGCCTCGACTTTCACGCCCGGCTCGGCTTCGCCGAATGGGGGCGCATCCCCGCGGCGGGCTGGAAGTTCGGGCGGTTCCACGACCTCGTCCTGATGGGCAAGGATCTGGGCGCGAACGACGCGGCTCGACCGTGATCGCGTCTTTCCTGCGCCGGGTCTTGCCGCTAGCCTGTCGGCATGGATGACGTCTCGAACCCGACGCGCGCCGAGGCGCCGCGCCTGCCGCAGCCGCGCGGCTTCTGGCAGCGCATCCTCGACCGCATGGCCGCGCTGGTGGGCGGCCGCGCGGCGGTGCCGCCGGAACGCTCGGTCGCCTTCACCATCGCGGTGATCGCGCTGGGGGCCAAGATCGCCAAGGCCGACGGCCGCGTCGCCCGCGAGGAGGTCGCGGCCTTTCGCCGCATCTTCAAGATCCCCCGGACCGAGGAACGGCACGCCGCGCAGGTCTTCGACCTCGCCCGCCGCGACGTGGCGGGGTTCGACCTGTGGGCGCGGCGCATCGCCTCGATGTTCCCGCCCGCGGACCCGGTGCTGGTGGACGTGCTGGAAGGGCTGCACCTGATCGCGATGGCCGACCACAGCCTGACCGAACGCGAGATCGTGTTCCTGGACGAGGTCGCCCGGATTTTCGGCGTGGACCCCGGCGCGGTCGCCGCCATGCGTGCCCGCCACGACCCCGAACACGGCTGCCCGCCCTGCGAGGTGCTGGGCATCCCGCCCGGCACCCCGCTGGAGGTGGCGCGCGCCCGCTGGCGCGAGCTGGTCCGCGAGAACCACCCCGACCGCGCGCAGGCCCACGGCCTCCCGCGGGAGGCGATCCGCCTCGCCGAGGCGCGCACCCGCGCGATCAACGAGGCGTGGCAGACCTACCGCACCCAGTATCGCGACTGAGCCCGCTTTTCCGCTTGCCATGACGTGGCGGAACCGGCCGGCCCCAGATTGACCGGCGGCGCCTTCGGTCGCAGGCTTGTCGCGGAACCGTCGCCTGGGGAGGGGCCGATGGAACGCATCCGCCTGATGCTGTCGCACCGCGCCATCGCGATCCTCGCGGCGGCCTTCGTGCTGGGGCTCGCCGTCACGCTGACCGGGCCGGCCTGGATCTGGGCGCTGGTGCCCGTGGGCGTGGCGCTGCAGATGCTGAACGAATACGCGATGCACCGCTTCCTGTTCCATCTGCCGCCGCCGCGCGCGCAGTGGAAGTTCGACCTGCTCTACCGCGCCCATTACGGCCACCACGACTTCCCGACCTGCCCGTCGCTGTTCTTCGTCCCCGCCTTCGTCGCGCTGCCGATGCTGGCGCTGCACGTGCTGGTCGCCGGGCTGGTGGGCGGGCTGCTGATCCCCGGCATGGGCTGGGGTATCGCCGCCGCCGTCACCCTGACCGGCGGAGTCGGCACTTTCCTCGTCTATGAATGGTTCCACATGACCGCGCACCTGCCGGTGCGCCGCAGCAGGCTGGAACAGCACGTGACGACGCTCCACAACCAGCACCATTTCCGCGATTTCACCCGCTGGTTCCACGTCTCGCCCGGGGGCGAGGTGATCGACCGCGCGCTGGGCACCGCGATCTCGCGCGACGCGCTGAAGTCGCAGGCGCGGGCCGAGTTCATCCGCACCCTCGGCCTGCGCCCCGACGATCCCCGGCTGGTGTCGGCCCGCACCCGGATCGCGCGGGCGCACGGGGTGAGCGTGGCCGAGATCGCCCGCGCCGCGTCCTGACCCGCGGCTGCCCCGGGGGAACCCCGCACCGCCGCGGGTCGTTTCCCGGCCGATAGTCCCGCCCGCCCCCCGGAGGCACCCGTCCCATGCTTTACCGTCTCGCATTCACCTGCATCCTGTCGCTTGCGGTCACCGCGCCGCTCGCGTCCGGCGCGCTTGCGCAGGGCTTCCAGATGCCCGGCGCGGACCAGCCTGTCGCCCCGCAGGGGGCGACCCCGCCCGCCGGCGGCGACGGCTCGATCGGTTCGATCCTCGAAAACCTCCTGGTCGAGGCACAGCCGCACCTGGAAGGCCTCGCCGGTGCGATGCAGGGGACGCTGCAGGAGCTGTCGCCCGCGTTGCGCGAACTGGGCGGGCTGGTGGACGACATCGAGAACTACCAGCGCCCCGAGCGGCTGCCCAACGGCGACATCATCCTGCGCCGCCGCGCCGACGCCCCGCCGCCGCCCCCGACCGGGCAGCTGGAACAGCTGGTGCCGGGCGGCGATCCGCAGCCGGGAACAGTCGCGCCGGTGGGCCCGGGCGCTGCGGTCCCCGGCCCTGCTTCCCCCAACACGGCAGTCCCAGCGCCCGTGGTCCCCGCGCCCGCAGCGCCTGGCCCCGCCACGCCCAACCCTGCGGCGCCCGCCCCGATTACGCCCGCCCCGACCGCACCCGTCGTCCCCACCGGGCCTGCGCCCCGCGTCACGCTGTAGCAGGAAACGAAAAAGGGCCGGGTTTCCCCGGCCCTTTCATGTGCGGCAGAGGCCGCTCAGGCCCGCCGGTAGCCCGGCCCCGTCATGTCGTCGGTCGACGCCGGGGTTGCGGTCCCGTCCGCGAACAGGCTGCGCTTGTGGCCGTTCCACGGCACCAGCAGCAGCCCCACGATCACGGTCATGGAGGCCACGATGATCGCGTACCAGAGCCCCGCGTAGATGTTGCCCGACTGCGCCGAGATCGCGAAGGCGGTCGCCGGCAGCAGCCCCCCGAACCAGCCGTTGCCGATGTGGTAGGGCAGCGACATGCCCGAATAGCGGATCCGGGTCGGGAACAGCTCGACCAGCGCCGCCGCGATGGGGCCGTAGACCATCGTCACAAGGATGATGAGATAGGTCAGCAGCAGCACCAGCGTGAAGTTCTGGACGTTGAAGATGTCGAAGAAGTTGTCGGCCCTGGCGATCGTGGTGTTGTCCGCCGCGACCAGAGGATAGCCCGCCTGCGTCAGTGCGCCGTTGACCGCCGTCTCGAACCCGGCCTTTGCCGCCTTCAGCTCGTCCCCCGTCAGCGTCCCTTCGTAGGCCGGGATCACCGTGTCGCCCACGGTGACGGTCGCGGGCGTGCCCGGCGCCGCGTCGACGGTCGTGTAGTTGACCGACGACTTGGCCAGCAGCGCCTTGGCGATGTCGCACGAGCTGGTGAACTTGGCCGTCCCGGTCGGGTTGAACTGGAACGAGCAGGTGTCGGGATCGGCGCTGACGACGACGCGGGTGTTGTCCTGCGCCGCGGCGAGCGCGGGGTTGGCGGTGTGGGTGATCGCCTTGAACACCGGGAAGTAGGTCAGCGCCGCCAGAAGGCAGCCGGCCAGGATGATGGGTTTGCGCCCGATCCGGTCCGACAGCGATCCCCAGAACACGAACCCCGCCGTCCCGATGATGAGTGACCATGCCACCAGCACGTTCGAGGTGAAGGTGTCCACCTTGACCACGTTGTTGATGAAGAACAGCGCGTAGAACTGGCCCGAATACCAGACCACCGCCTGCCCCGCCGTCAGGCCGAACAGCGCGATCAGCGCGATCTTGGCGTTGCGCCACTGGCCGAACGCCTCTCGCAGCGGCGCCTTGGACTGCGCCCCCTCGGCCTTCATCGCCTTGAAGGCCGGGCTCTCCTCCATCTGCAGGCGGATGTAGAGCGAGATCGCGAGCAGGATGATCGACCCCAGGAACGGGATCCGCCAGCCCCAGGCCTTGAACGGCTCCAGCATCACCTGCTGGCCGTCGGGTCCGAGAAGCGGCTCGCCGCCCGAGAACTGCGGGACTGGGGCGTAGTTGCCGTTCACGTAGCTCTGCACGATCAGGATGATGATGAGCGACAGCAGCAGGCCCAGCGTCGCCGTGGTCTGGATCCAGCTGGTGTAGTAGCCGCGCCGGTTGCGCGGCGCGTGCTCGGCCACGTAGGTCGCGGCACCGCCGTATTCGCCGCCGAGCGCCAGCCCCTGCAGCATCCGCAACAGGATCAGGATGATCGGCGAGACGATGCCCCATGCCTCGTAGCCGGGCAGCAGGCCCACGATGAACGTGGACAGGCCCATGATGACGATCGTCATGAGGAACGTGTACTTCCGCCCGACGAGGTCGCCGAGGCTTCCGAAAACCAGCGCGCCGAACGGCCGGACGATGAACCCGGCGGCAAAGGCCAGCAGCGCGAAGACGTTGCGCGTGGCCTCGGGGAAGCTGGTGAAGAACTGCGCGCCGATGATCGCGGCGAGCGAGCCGTAAAGGTAGAAATCGTACCACTCGAAGACCGTGCCCAGCGAGGAGGCCAAGATGACCTTCTTTTCCTCACCGGTCATCGGCCGCGAACGGTCGACCGCGTTGAGATCTGCGTTTGCCATGGAACCGTGTCCTCCCCTCCATGAAGTGAACGGGCCGGTTGGATCCGGCCTCCGATCCTGCCGGTCGGCCGGGCAAATGGCCGGTCGCCGGAAGATTTCTCTTATGCGGGGCAGGCACCGGCGGCGCCCGCCGCCCCCTAATCCCGGACCACCCGGTTCTCGATCAGCTCGTCCACCACGCCGGGGTCCGCCAGCGTCGAGATGTCGCCCAGGCTGCCGAAGTCGTTTTCCGCGATCTTGCGCAGGATGCGGCGCATGATCTTGCCCGACCGGGTCTTGGGCAGGCTCGGCGCCCATTGGATCACGTCGGGCTTGGCGAAGGGCCCGATCTCGCCCCGGACCCAGGTCTCGAGCTCGCGCCGCAGGTCGTCGGACGGCGTGGCGTCGTTCATCACCGTGACGTAGGCGTAAATCCCCTGCCCCTTCACGTCGTGCGGGAAGCCCACGACGGCCGCCTCGGCCACCTTGGCGTGGGCGACGAGCGCGCTTTCGATTTCCGCCGTGCCCATCCGGTGCCCCGAGACGTTGATCACGTCGTCCACCCGGCCGGTGATCCAGTAATAGCCGTCCTCGTCGCGCCGGCAGCCGTCGCCGGTGAAGTAGTAGCCCGGGTACTGCTGGAAATAGGCGGATTCGAACCGCTCGTGGTCGCCCCAGAGCGTCCGCATCTGCCCGGGCCAGCTGTCGGCGATGGCAAGGACGCCCTCGACCCCGTTGCCCTCGATCGGGGTTCCGGTCGTGGCGTCCAGCACCACCGGCTGCACCCCGAAGAACGGGACCGTGGCCGAGCCGGGCTTCGTGGGCGTCGCGCCCGGCTGCGGCGTGATCATGTGGCCGCCGGTCTCGGTCTGCCACCAGGTGTCCACGATCGGGCAGCGGTGCTTGCCGACATGGGTGTCGTACCAGTTCCAAGCCTCGGGGTTGATGGGCTCGCCCACGGTTCCCAGCAGGCGCAGGCTGGACAGGTCGTACTTCTCGACCCACTCCGGCCCCTGCCCCATCAGCGATCGCAACGCGGTGGGCGCCGCATAGAACTGGGTCACGCGGTGCTTTTCGATCGTGGCCCAGAAGCGGCCGAAGTCGGGCCACGTCGGGATCCCCTCGAACATCACGGTCGTCGCGCCGTTCGCGAGGGGGCCATAGAGGATGTAGGTGTGCCCCGTCACCCAGCCCACGTCGGCGGTGCACCAGAACACGTCGCCGTCGCGGTAGTCGAAGGTGCATTCGTGGCTGAACGCGGCATAGGTCAGGTAGCCGCCGGTCGTGTGCAGGACGCCCTTGGGCTTGCCGGTCGATCCCGACGTGTACAGGATGAACAGCGGATCCTCGGCCCCCATCGGGCGCGGCGGGCAGTCGGGGCCGACCTGCTCCATCAGCGCCAGCACGTCGACGTCGCGCCCCTCGATCCAGGTGGTCTGGTCGCCGGTATGCTTGACGACGAGGACGCGCACCCTGTCCGAGCAGTGCAGCATCGCCGCATCGGTATTCGACTTGAGCGGCGTGCGCCTGCCGCCGCGCGGCGCGGTGTCGGCGGTGACGACGAGCTTCGCGCCGCAGTCGTTCACGCGGTTGGCGAGCGCGTCGGGCGAGAAGCCGGCGAAGACGACGGAATGGATCGCGCCGATCCGCGCGCAGGCCAGCATCGCATAGGCCGCCTCCGGGATCATCGGCATGTAGATCACGATCCGGTCGCCGCGCATCACGCCCTGGCTCAGGAACACGTTCGCCATCCGGTTCACCTTGTCCGACAGCTCGGCATAGGTGATGTGGCGCGCGGGCTGGGCCGGATCGTCGGGTTCCCAAATGATCGCGGTCTGATGGGCGCGTTCCGGCAGGTGACGGTCCACGCAGTTGACGCAGGCGTTCAGCACCCCGTCCTCGAACCACCGGATAGACACCTGCCCCAGCGTGAAGTCGGTGTTCTTGACGCGGGTGAACGGGGTGATCCAGTCGAGGCGCTGTGCCACCCGGCCCCAGAACGCGTCCGGGTCGTTCACGGATTCCGCGTACATCGCGGCATAGCGTTCGGGCGTGATGCGGGCGTTGTCCCACCCAGGCGGCACGGGATGCAGCGCGGCTGCGTCGGTCATGCGTTCGTCCCTCCTCGATCCGGGCCGCGCGCCGCCGCTCCTTCGCGCGGCGCCGCGTCCTGTTTTCACGACAGTATGAACAAGAGCCGCCGCGGGTAAAGACGGAACGCACGGGTGCCGAAACCGGGGGCAACCACGCGAAACGCGAAGGACCCCGCCGGATGGTTCCGGCAGGGCAAGTCGCATGATCGGGGGAAGAAACCTCGCCGCGCGGCCGGCGGCGGGATCATCAGCTCGGGTTGTCCATCCTGACCCGCACCGCCATCCGGCCCGACACCGGCGCGGTCCAGTTCAGGCCGACGTTCGCCTGGCCCGTCCCCTCGCGCGCGGAAACGAACGGCATCTCCGACAGGATGTTCCCGCCCGTGCCGCGGATCGCCGTCTCTGCGATCACCGAATCGACCTTCAGCGCGAACGCCCCGAACGGAAGCGACGCGGCCGTGTCCACGACCCACTTGGCGGCGGCCGTGTTCTGGGTGTGGGTGATCGTCACCGGGTTCGCGACGAAGACGTCCACCCCGGTGAAGCTGTTGCCCGAGAAGACGACGTTGCGGGCCGACGCGTGGTTGAGGCTGGCGATGGTGGTGTCCACCCGGTCGACCCGGGTGACGCGGCCGACGCTGCACTTGAACACGTTCCCCATCACCGTCAGCCCCTGCAGGAACTGGCCCGAGCCGTAGGGCTTGATGACGAGCCACGAGAACCCGGGCACCACGTTGGAACAGAGGAACGTGTTCCCCGTGATCGTGAGCCCGCCGAAGCTGTAGAACTGCGGGCTGTAGTTCGGGTAGGCGCTGTGTTCGTTCGTCCACTCGATGGTGGCGTTGTCGATGTAGTTGCCGGTCACGTTCACCTGCAGGTTGCACGAGGTCAGGACAAGGCCCGCGAAGCGCACGCCCGACGTGGCGCTGTCGCCCTGGAACCAGTGGTTGCCGGAAATCATGTGCCCGTTGCCGTTCGCGACTATGAAGTGGCCGAAGCGCACGAACCGGCTGTTGCGGATCTTGCAGTCGTTTCCGTTGACGTTGATCGCGACGGATCGCCGGTTCTGCGCCAGCTCCCCCATCTCGTCCGACAGGAACTGGCACTGCTCGACCACGAGATCCTGGCAGGCCCGCCCGATCGAGGTGATCGCCCGCGCCTGGGGCCGGGTGAAGAAGCAGTCGCGGAACGTCCACAGCTGGCCTGCCGGCGGCAGCATGACGCCGTTGCCGGTCCCGTCCATCAGGAACTCGATGTCCGCGAAGGTCAGCCGGTCGATGTTGCCGAGACCCGCGAAGTCGAGCGCGTAGCTTTCGCGGGTGAAGCTGTAGCTGCGCGTGCCCGCCCCGCCGAAGAGCGGTTGCGACAGCGTCAGCGTGGCGGTCGCGATGTTGCGGTCGCGGACATAGACCTCGCGCCCGACACCCGCGCCGCTGACGCGCGACCCGATGGCGATCTGGGCCACCTGCCCCACGGCGCGCAGCTCCTCGGGGCGCGCCGGGTCGTAGGTGCCGTTCGACGTGACCGTCGTCGTCTGCCACGCGGTGCCGGGGACGGTCGCGATCTGCCCGTTGCAGATCACGCGGCGGTTGGAGAACGAGCTGAGGCCCGGGCAGGCGGCGGCCACGTCCAGCGGCCCGGTCAGGTCGACGCGGCGGCCGCAGAGGTCCAGCGCGGTGTGGTCGGTGAAGCCGAACAGCGCCTGCAGCGCGCGCTTCAGGCCTTCGGTCTCATCGCCGAAGGCGTCGGCATAGGTCGGGAAGTCGAACCGGCCCTGCAGCGACAGGCGCGCGGCCCGCGGCATGATGATGCGGCCCTTGAACCGCACCGGCGCCTTGATCGCCGTGTCGGCCGAAAGGAAGTAGGTCCCGTCCGGCACCAGGATCTCGCCCCCGTTCGCGGCGGCGTCGGCGGCGAGGAAGGCGTCGCGGTCATTGGCGATCCCGTCCCCTACGGCGCCGAAGTCGCGCACGTCCACCCAGTCGAGGCCCGATGGCAGGAACGCGGCCGTCACGTCCTCGATGCGGATGCTCTCGATCCGGACCGCGCCGCCGTTGACGCCGACGAGGTCCAACCCGAAATGCCCGATCTGCGCGGTCCGGCCCCAGGACAGGGTGACGCCGGGGCGCCGGCCCATGCCGATGATGGCCGACACCTCGACGATCTCGCCGTAGCCGCGAAGCGCGGTCGCCGGCCCCGTCTCGGGCACGCCGTCGACGTGAACGCGGCCCGCGGTGCCCGCCCATCCGGCGATGCGGACCTGCGGCAGGTTGCCCGCGATCGCCTTCACCCGTGCCGACACGCGCAGGTAGGTGCCGGGCAGGATCGGCGTCTCGCCCACGAAACGCAGGCGCGTGACGTCCGCCTGCTTCACGATCTCGATGCAGGTGCCGAAGTCCTGGTCGCCAGGCACGATGGCGGCGTTCGGCGCGCCCGCCCAGGTCGCCTCGCCGGTGAGGCCGTTCTCGCGCGACCAGACGGCGAGCCCCGCGCCGAAGCCGGGCGGGTTCAGTTGCAGGCCGGCGGTGATGGCGATGTTCATCCGTGATCTCCCCAAAGCGGCGCGCGGGGCCGGGCCGGTTCGGGCCGGGCATGGGCGCAGTCATCGCGCGCAAGGTCGCAACCGGGCGTTAACCACCCCTTAACCTTCCGCGCGGCGCAACGGCGGGTTCCGCAACGAAGGCAGGCCGGATCGGCCTTCCAACACCGGCCGCCCTGCGCTATCTGCGGTCGATCACGAGGGAACACGCCATGACCGACCTGACCGTCCCGGACGCGCCGCAGCTTTACCTGATCGCCCCCGTGCTCGTGTCGGAAACCGAGCTGTCGGACCGTCTGGCCGCGGTGCTGGACACCCATCCTGTCGCCTGCCTGCGCCTGCCGGGCAGCGGCGACGAGGCCGCGCTGGGCCGCCTCGCCGACCTCGTGCGCGACATCGCCCACGCCCGCGACGTGGCGGTCGTGATCGACAATCACGTCGCGCTCGCCCGCGCGCACGGGCTCGACGGCGTCCACCTGACCGATGGCGCGCGCACCGTCCGCTATGCCCGCAAGGAACTGGGGTCCGACGCCATCGTGGGCGCGTTCTGCGGCACCTCGCGGCACGAGGGCATGAACGCGGGAGAGGCCGGGGCCGACTACGTCGCCTTCGGCCCCTGCGGCGCGACGCTTCTGGGCAACGCAGAGCCCGCGCCGATCGACCTCTTCCAATGGTGGTCCGAGATGATCGAGGTGCCGGTCGTGGCCGAGGGCGCGCTTGATCCGGGGCTTGTCGAAAAGCTCTGGCCGGTCGCCGACTTCATCGCCGTCGGGCCCGAGATCTGGTCGGCGGACGACCCCTCCGCGGCACTCGCCCGGCTCTGGCGCGCCTGACCCGCTTGCCGGGCGGGCGCTGCTGGCTTAATCGCTGCCCATGACCCAGCACCAGCGCCTTCTCATAATCGATTTCGGCAGCCAGGTGACGCAGCTAATCGCGCGCCGCCTGCGTGAACTCGGCATCTTCTGCGAGATCCGCCCCTACCAGTCGGTCACCGACGCCGACCTGCGCGCAGACCCGCCGCAGGCCGTGATCCTGTCGGGCGGCCCGGACAGCGTGACGCGGCCCGGCAGCCCCCGCGCGCCGCAGGCGGTGTTCGAACTCGGCGTTCCGGTGCTCGGCATCTGCTACGGCCAGCAGACGATGATGGAACAGCTCGGCGGCCGGGTCGAGGCGGGCCACCACGCCGAATACGGCCGCGCCTTCGTGACGCCCGCCCCGGGCCACGCCGGCGACGGGATCTTCGCGGGCCTGTTCACGGACGGGCGCGAAGAGGTCTGGATGAGCCACGGCGACCGCGTGACCGCGATCGCGCCGGGTTTCGAGGTGATCGGCACCTCGCCGGGCGCCCCCCTCGCGATGATCGCGGACGAGGCGCGCCGCTTCTACGCCGTCCAGTTCCACCCCGAGGTGCACCACACCCCGAACGGCCGCATCATGCTGGAGAACTTCGTCCGCCTCGCCGGCTTCACCGGCGACTGGACGATGGCCGGCTACCGCGCCGAGGCTGTGCGCCGCATCCGCGAGCAGGTCGGCGGCGGCAAGGTCATCTGCGGCCTTTCGGGCGGCGTCGATTCGTCCGTCGCGGCAGTCCTGATCCACGAGGCGATCGGCGACCAGCTCACCTGCGTCTTCGTGGACCACGGCCTTCTGCGTCAGGGCGAGGCGGACGAGGTCCTGACCATGTTCCGCGACCACTACAACATCCCGCTGATCCACGCCGACGAATCCGACCTGTTTCTGGGCGAGCTGGAAGGCGTCAGCGACCCCGAGGTCAAGCGCAAGACCATAGGGCGCCTTTTCATCGACGTGTTCCAGAAGCACGCGGCCGAGGTCGGCGGGGCGGAGTTCCTCGCTCAGGGCACGCTCTACCCCGACGTGATCGAGTCCGTCAGCTTCTCGGGCGGCCCGTCGGTCACGATCAAGTCGCACCACAACGTCGGCGGCCTGCCCGAGAAGATGGGCCTGAAGCTGGTCGAGCCCCTGCGCGAGCTGTTCAAGGACGAAGTCCGCGCGCTTGGCCGCGAACTCGGCCTGCCCGACCGCTTCATCGGCCGCCATCCCTTCCCCGGCCCCGGCCTGGCCATCCGCTGCCCCGGCGAGATCACGCGCGAGAAGCTCGACATCTTGCGCAAGGCCGACGCCGTCTACATCGACCAGATCCGCCGCCACGGGCTCTACGACGAGATCTGGCAGGCCTTCGTCGCGATCCTTCCCGTCCGCACGGTCGGCGTGATGGGCGACGGCCGCACCTACGACTTTGCCTGCGCGCTGCGCGCGGTCACGTCGGTGGACGGCATGACGGCCGACTACTACCCCTTCACCCACGAATTCCTGGGCGAAACCGCGACCCGGATCATCAACGAGGTCAAGGGCATCAACCGCGTGACCTACGACATCACCTCGAAGCCGCCGGGCACGATCGAGTGGGAATGACCCGTCCGGCGGCGATCCGATGACCTGCGCCTGCGGCCGCCACCACGGCCCTTCGGCTGGACGCGACCGGCCCGCGCCGATTGGCGCGCAGGTCGCGCTGTCGGGCCAACTCCGCTGCGCCGGCGCGGCAGAGCTGATGGCGGTTCTGGCGCATCTGCCCGACCATGTCCGCGCCAGCCGGGCCGAGCCGGGCTGCCTGCATTTCGACATCGCCCAGACCAATGACCCGCTGGTCTGGCAGGTCGAGGAGCTGTTCGCGGACGAAGCCGCGCTCAAGGCGCACAAGGCCCGCACGATGGCGAGCCCGTGGGCCTCGGCGACCGCAGCCATCGCGCGCGACGTCCACCGCATCGACGCCCCCTGAACGGGGTTGCCCCGGCCGACGCGCCCGACGATGCTGCGGCACGCGTGGATGGGGCACGCGCGGAAGGGGGGCCGCATGGCAGGCAGCATCAGGATCGGCGTCGGCGGCTGGACCTACGAGCCGTGGGAGGAAAGCTTCTATCCATCCGACCTGAAGAAGAAGGACCAGCTGCGGTATTCCGCGTCGCAGCTGACCGCGATCGAGATCAACGGCACCTTCTACCGCACCCAGAGGCCCGAGACGTTCGAGGCGTGGGCCGACGCCGTTCCGGACGATTTCGTCTTCGCGGTCAAGGCGCCGCGCTATGCCGTGAACCGCAAGGTGCTGGCCGAAGGGGCCGAGTCGATCGGGCGCTTCGTCGAAAGCGGGCTCGACCGGCTCGGCGGGAAGCTCGGGCCGATCCTGTGGCAGCTGCCGCCGACGAAGAAGTACGAGCCGGAACATTTCGCCGCCTTCCTCGACCTGCTGCCCGCGCGCGCGGGCGACGCGGCGCTGCGCCACGCCGTCGAACTGCGCCATCCCTCCTTCGAGGACGCGGGCGCGGTGGAGGCCTGCCGCGACCGGAACGTCGCGATCGTTCTGGCGGGCGACAGCGGCTATCCGCTGATCGCGGACCAGACCGCCGACTTCACCTATTTGCGGATCATGGGCACGACCGAAGGACACCCGCTCGGCTATGCGCCATCGAAGCTCGACCAGTGGGCGGAACGGGCCAGGACGCTCGCCGCCGGGCGGCAGCCGGACGACCTTCCCGGCATCGTGCCGACCACGGACGCGACGGGACGCGACGTGTTCCTGTTCGTGATCGCCGGCCACAAGGCCGCGAACCCGGCCGCCGCCATGGCGCTGATCGAGCGGCTGGGATGACGCGGATCCGCCCCGAGACGCCCGGCGACACCGCCGCGATCTCGGACCTTCTGATCCGCGCGTTCGATGGACCCGCCGAGGCGCGGCTCGTCGATCAACTGCGCCGCGACGGCGATCTCGACCTGTCGCTGGTGGCGGTCGAAGATGGCCGGATCGTGGGCAGCATCGTGCTGTCGCCGCTCCGCGCGCCCTTTCCGGCCCGGGCGCTTGCCCCGGTCGCCGTCGCGCCGGACCGGCAGCGCGCGGGCATCGGCACGGCGCTCATCGCGGCGGCGTTCGCGGCCCGCCCCGGCCACACGATCGTTGTGCTGGGCGATCCCGCCTACTACGCCCGCTCGGGCTTCCGGCCCGTCGGTTGGGACTGCGCCTATGCCGGCCCGTTCCTGCAGGCCGCGGGCCCGCACATGCCGGAACGGGCGACCATCGCCTACGCGCCCGCATTCGGCGCGCTCGGCTGAGCCCTAGGGCGTCGAGCCCGCCCCGGCGGCATCCGGCAGGCGCAGCCGGACCCGCTTGATGCGGCGGGGGTCGGCGTCCACCACCTCGAACTGCGCGCCGCTTTCGTGAGCGATGACCTCGCCGCGCGCAGGCACGCGGCCCGCGAGCATGAAGATCAGCCCGCCCAGCGTGTCGATCTCGTCGTCGTCGTCGATCCCGGCAAGGCGAAGGCCCGTCTGGCGCTCCACCTCCTCGAGCGGCGCGCGGGCGAGGATCATCCACTGGCCGGGCCGCTCGGCCACCCACATCGCGTCCTCGCTGTCGTCGTGCTCGTCGTCGATCTGGCCGATCACCTGCTCGATCAGGTCCTCGATCGTCACGAGCCCGTCGACCCCGCCGTACTCGTCGATGACCAGCGCCATGTGGATGCGCTTCTGCTGCATCTGCTGCAGCAGCGCGCCGATCGGCATGCTGCCGGGGACGTAGAGGAGCGGCCGCAGCAGCGGGCGGACGGCGAAGCGCGCGGGCGCGCGCGCGCCGAAGCCGTGCTTCATCGCCAGGTCCTTCAGGTGCACGAGCCCCAGCGGCTGGTCCAGGTTGCCGCGGAAGACCGGGACGCGCGAATAGCCGTGCTCGCGGAACACCTCGACCAGTTCGGGCAGCGTCACGGTCACGGGCACGGCCACGATGTCGGCGCGGGTGACGGCCACGTCGTCCACGGACTTGCGCCGCAGGTTGAGGATGCTGGGGGCGGCGCCCGCGACGGCCGCTTCCATCATCGACGCCGGCACGTCGCCTTCGTCGCTTCCCGCGCCGCCGAGCCGTCCCAGGATCCGGCCCAGAAAGCCGCGCGGCTCAGGGGTGTCCCGTCCTGCGTCCCCCCGGCCCCCGTCCCCGCGGCCCCCTTCCCCGCGGCCTCCGTCCCCCCAGCCTCCGTCACCATCGTCGGCGGGCCAGCTGGCGCGCGCGTCGGGACCGGAGGCGTCGGGACTTCGGGGGTCGTTCATCGGATCAGGAGCCTTGATAGGGGTCGGGAATGCCCAGCTGCGACAGGATCGAACGCTCGGAATCTTCCATGGTTTCGGCGTCTGCGTCTATTTCGTGGTCGTAGCCCACGAGGTGCAGCGTCGCGTGGACCAGCAGGTGGACCACGTGGTCGGCCAGCGGCTTGCCCTGCTCGGCCGCCTCGCGCACGCAGGTGTCGTAGCTGATGGCGATGTCGCCAAGCTCGATCCCGTTCCCGTCATGGGGCGCCGCCTGCGGCAAATCGGGATGCGCGCCCGGGCCGCGCGGCTCGGGATCGTTCACGGGCCAGCTGAGCACGTTCGTCGGCTTCTGCTTGCCGCGGAAATGGTCGTTGAGACCGGCGATGCGGCTGTCGTTGCAGCCCAGCACGACGACCTCGACCCGGCCGAGCGCGAGGAACTGCGCCGTCGCGATGACGGCGCGGTTCGCCAGGTCCTCGAGCCCCGCGTCGATCCAGCGATCATCCTCGATCACGATGTCGACCGGGCGCGGCGCGTCGGGGGCGGCGCTTGCGACCGGGGTGCCGTTCATCAATGCGTCGCTCATGCCGCGCCACCCCCGTCCGGTCCGTCATCGGTGCGCGGCTCGCCCGTGAAGGAATTGCGGCGCGACGGGTACTGCCCGCGCATCTCCGACCCGGCACCCTGCGCGCGCGCGTTCTCGTCGGCGGCGTCGTAGGCCTGGATCACACGGGCGACGAGAGGGTGGCGCACCACGTCCTGCGCCGTGAAGTAGCTGAAGCTGATCCCCGGCACGCCCTTCAGGATCCGCTCGGCGTCCGACAGGCCCGACTGCACGCCGCGCGGCAGGTCCACCTGCGTGCGGTCGCCGGTGATGACCATGCGCGAGCCTTCGCCAAGCCGCGTCAGGAACATCTTCATCTGCATCGACGTCGCGTTCTGCGCCTCGTCCAGCACCACGAAGCTCGAGGCGAGCGTGCGCCCGCGCATGAAGGCCAGGGGCGCGATCTCGATCCGCTTTTCCTCCATCAGCTTCTGCATCTGCTTCTGCGGCAGGAAGTCGTTCAGCGCGTCGTAGAGCGGCTGCATGTAGGGATCGACCTTCTCCTTCATGTCGCCGGGCAGGAAGCCGAGCCGCTCGCCCGCCTCGACCGCGGGGCGCGACAGCACGATCCGGTCCACCTGCCCCCCGATCAGCATGGTGACGCCCACCGCCACGGCAAGGTAGGTCTTGCCGGTTCCGGCCGGGCCGATCCCGAAGGCGAGTTCGTTTGCGAACAGCGAGCGGACATAGTCCTTCTGCGCGTCGGTGCGTGGTTCCACGACCTTCTTGCGGGTGCGTAGCTCGATCTGGCCCTGGGCGAACATCTCGAGCTGCTCTGACGGCGTCGGGCCGGGCGCGTCCCGGTCCGCCGCCATCCGCAGCGCCGCGTCGACGTCGCCCGCTTCGACCGCGCGACCCTGCTCCAGCCGGGCGTAGAGCCCACGCAGCACCGACGCGGCCTCGGCCTGCGCGTCGGCGGGTCCCACGATCTCCAGCCGGTTGCCGCGGCGCAGGACGTGCACGCCGAGCGCCTGCTCGACCCGGGCGAGGTGCCGGTCGTGGGGGCCGCAGAGGTCGATCAGCAGCCGGTTGTCGGGAAATTCGATCAGCGTCTCGGCCGGGGCCGGAGTGGTCGGGGCAAGACCCAAGTGCGATCCTCATCGAAGGAGTGGCCGTTTGGCGAGTGCGTCCATGGTCGCAAGCCGGGGGCGCGTGTGCAAGGGCAAGCTGCCCGCTATGGACGGGCGCCGCGGCGAATGCGCGGATTTCGCGCGTCAGGACCAGTTGCGCGGGTAGCGGGTGCCGAGCGAGGCCAGGATCTCGTAGCCGATGGTCCCGGCGAGCCGCGCCACGTCGTCCACGCGCTGGCGTTCGTTCAGAAGCGAAAGGGCATCGGGCATGTCGGGCAGTTCGGTCACGTCGACCGTCAGCAGGTCCATCGACACGCGCCCCACCACCGGGCAGGCCCGGTCGCCGGCCCACAGCGACAGCTCCGACCCCGACAGCGCCCGCAAGATCCCGTCGGCGTAGCCCGCCGCGACGGTGGCGATGCGGCAGTCGCGGGGGGCGGTCCACGCATAGCCGTAGCCCACCCCCTCGCCCGCGCGGACCGCGCGGGTCTGGATCACGGGCAGGTCCAGCGACACGACCGGCCGGGCGTCCGCGAACGGCGCGCCGCCGTAAAGGCCGATGCCGGGCCGCGTCACGTCGAAATGATAGTCCGGCCCCAGCAGGATGCCGCCGGTGGCCGACAGGCTTCGCGGCGCGGTGACGCCGTCGGTCATCGCCCTGAACTCGGCAAGCTGCGCCGCGTTCGACGGGTGGTCCGGCTCGTCCGCGTTGGCGAGGTGCGACAGGACCAGCGCAGGGCCGGTGCCGTCCCCGGTCACGGCGGCAAGCGCCTCGGACCGGACGGCGGCCCACTCGGCACGCTCCATGCCCAGCCGGTTCATGCCGGTGTCGAGCTGGATGGCGAACGCCCCCTTGCGCCGGGTGACGCGGTCGCGGAAGAACTGCTCGGCGCTGTTCAGGACCGGGATCAGCCCGGCCATGTCGGCGTCCCCGGGCAGCGGCCCGGACAGCACGAGAATCCGCGCGTCGCCCGGAAGCAGCGGCCGGATCGCCCGCCCCTCGGACGGCAGCGCCACGAAGAAGTCGCGCGCGCCCGCGGCATGCAGCGCGGGAGCCACGCGATCGGCGCCAAGCCCGTAGGCGTCAGCCTTCAGCACCGCGCCCGCCCGCGCGCCGGGCGCCCGCGCCGCCAGGCTGCGCCAGTTCGCCACGATGGCGTCGATGCTGATGTCCAATCCCATGCCGGATTGCTTGGCCCCTGCCGGCCGCTGCGTCAAGGCCGCGTCAGGGCTGCGTCGGGGCTGCGTCGGGGCTGCGGCGACCGCCCGGCACGGCGGCTGCACTCAATAGGTGTTTGCCTGCGCCGCCGAGGCAAGTAGTGTCCCCGCAAAGCCCGGGACCGGGCCAGACGGGGGACAGCATGAAGGACATCCTGGAACAACTGGGCCAGCGCCGGGCCGAGGCGAAGCTGGGCGGCGGGCAGCGCCGAATCGATGCCCAGCACGCCCGCGGCAAGCTGACCGCCCGCGAGCGGATCGAGCTGCTCCTCGACGAGGACAGCTTCGAGGAGTTCGACATGTTCGTCCGCCACCGTTCCACCGACTTCGGGATCGAGGCGGACCGCCCCTACGGCGACGGCGTCGTGACCGGATGGGGCACGATCAACGGCCGCATGGTCTATGTCTTCAGCCAGGATTTCACCGTGTTCGGCGGCTCGCTGTCGGAAACCCACGCCCGGAAGATCTGCAAGATCATGGACATGGCGATGCAGAACGGCGCGCCCGTGATCGGCATCAACGATTCCGGCGGGGCGCGGATCCAGGAAGGCGTGGCCAGCCTCGCGGGCTATGCCGACGTGTTCCAGCGCAACATCATGGCATCGGGGGTGGTGCCGCAGATCTCGCTCATCATGGGGCCGTGCGCCGGCGGCGCGGTCTATTCGCCCGCCATAACCGACTTCATCTTCATGGTGCGCGACACCTCCTACATGTTCGTGACCGGCCCGGACGTCGTGAAGACGGTCACGAACGAGGTCGTGACGGCGGAACAGCTGGGCGGCGCGTCGACCCACACGAAGAAATCCTCGGTCGCCGACGGCGCCTTCGACAACGATGTCGAGATGCTGACCGAGATCCGGCGGCTGTTCGACTTCCTGCCGCTGTCGAACCGCGACAAGGCCCCGACCCGGCCGTTCTTCGACGACCCCGCGCGCATCGAGCCATCGCTCGACACGCTGATCCCCGACAACCCGAACCAGCCCTACGACATGAAGGAGCTGATCGCGAAGATCGCCGACGAGGGCGACTTCTACGAGATCCAGCGCGACTTCGCGGGCAACATCCTGACCGGCTTCGTGCGGATCGAGGGGCAGACGGTCGGCGTCGTCGCCAACCAGCCGCTGGTGCTGGCGGGCGTCCTGGACATCGATTCCAGCCGCAAGGCCGCGCGGTTCGTCCGCTTCTGCGACGCCTTCAACATCCCGATCCTGACCCTGGTGGACGTCCCCGGCTTCCTGCCCGGCACGGCTCAGGAATACGGCGGCGTCATCAAGCACGGCGCGAAGCTGCTGTTCGCCTATGGTGAGGCGACGGTGCCCAAGGTCACGGTCATCACCCGCAAGGCCTATGGCGGGGCTTACGACGTGATGTCGTCAAAGCACCTGCGGGGCGATTTCAACTATGCCTGGCCCACCGCCGAGATCGCGGTGATGGGCGCGAAGGGCGCGGTCGAGATCCTGTACCGATCCGAACTGAGCGACGCCGACAGGATCGCGGCGCGCACGAAGGACTACGAGGATCGCTTCGCCAACCCCTTCGTCGCCGCCGAGAAGGGCTTCATCGACGAGGTGATCCAGCCCCATTCGACCCGTCGCCGCGTCGCCCGCGCCTTTGCCAGCCTGCGCGGCAAGCAGTTGGGCAATCCCTGGAAGAAGCACGACAACATTCCCCTGTAGCATGTCCCAGTGAAGATCACCGCGACCACGGGCCCCATGCGATGAACCCTTTCGAGATCCTCCTGTCGACGGCGCTCGCCGCGGGCCCCGGTGCGGACGCGCCGCTCGCGGTGCCGTCGGGGGCGCAGGTCTGGCTGCAGGAGGTCCTGACCGACAAGGTCGTCGGCATGGGGCTTGTCGCGCGGTTCCGCTTCGTGATGCCGTCGCTGGCGGATCAGGTCCCGCCGTCGACGGACTATACCGACGACTACGCCGACGTGCCGCTGAGCGACGAGGACGTGGCGGCGCTGAACGACGGCTCGCTCAGGGGAACCCCGGTGGACGAGGGAGGTGCAGGCGACGGCGCCCCCGTCTTCGAGGTGCTGCCCCCCGACACCCCGGCGCTGGACCTTACGCAGCACGCGGACCCCGCGTCCCCGGTGGACCGGATCGAGGCGGAAGCCGGCGCGCTGATCCCGGAAGAGGCGTTCGACCTGCCCGTTCCACCCTCGCAGCCGGGGGCCGAGGCCGCGGCCGACGCCGAGGTTCCCCTGCCCGCCGCCCCCGACGTGCTGATGCAGGACCCGAACCATCTCGACGTCGTGTGGCTGTGCGAGAACGTGGCCCTGCCCGGACTGAAGGACATGCCCGAGCGCCCGCAGCAGGTGGTGATCTCGCTCGCCTCGGCGGAAAGCGAGTTCGGGACCTTCGATCCGACCGTGGTCCAGCTGTTCGAGGGGTTCCGCATCCCGCCCGACCGCGACGCCTGCGTATGGGAGCCGTGGTGATGCGCCCCGTTCCCCGCGCCGCCGTCATCCATGATGCAGACGGGCCACAGGCGGCGGATGCGCGCTGCCCTCGGCGTGACGGCGCGGCGGTGCCCTGTATGATGGCCGCCGGCCCGCGCGAGGCGGACCGTCACACGAGCAGTCGGGGCACGAAAACCCCGCAGATCAGGAGTTTGGGAACATGTCGAAGAAAATCGCACTGGTGCTGGTGCTGGCCGCCGTCGTCGCGGGCTGCCAGCGGCCGCAGCCCGTCGTGCAGCCGGTCGTCACGGCCGAGCCGGTGTTCACCGGCAAGTATGGCAGCTGATCCTGCCCTGCGCGGGTCGGCCGTCGTCGCGGCCGGCCCGCACTCCCGACGCGTCGCCCGCCCGATGAAGGTCGCGCCATGCTGAAGCATCGCGGCTTTCCCGGCCGCCTTCCCTCGACCGACTTCCAGTTCACCGTCCGCCGCGCCAACAAGAAGGGCGCGACGAAGCTGGTCGCGCGCGAACGCTACCGCGACCGCCAGCCCGCCGACCGGCGCGCCGACGCGGGGTTCATGGCCGCGCTGATCCGGCATTTCGGCGACGAGCCGTTCGAGCGCGGCAACCTGGACGCGGGGCGCCTGTCCTGGCTCCTGGGGCGCGAGGTCGTGGCCGTCGGCAAGTTCGACCCGGTCAGCTACGAACAGCTGCTGAAGGTGGACATGAAGAAGGCCGAGGCGTCGTTCCCCGAACTGTTCGCGACCGAAAGCCCGCCCGACTTCGGCTGGGACGACGGCGATGGCTGGGACGACGACGAGGATGCGGACGACGCATGATCGCCGCGCGGGCCCGCCATCACACCGGCCCCGAAGCCCGCCCGTGCGTGGACGACGCGCCGGGTCCCGTGCCGACAGTCACGCGAACCGGATGCATTGGCGCGAGTGCGCCGATCCCGATGTTCTCTCCGGGTTGTCAGTTTGACCTGTGTGCCCTGCGTGACATAGTGAGGCCGCGTGTCATACAATCGGCCCGGAAAAGGGTCCTCAATACAGGCATAGGAAAATGCACACCAAACTCATCGTTCGCATTGCTGGCGTCGCGCTGCTGGCCGCTGGCCTGTCGGCCTGTGCGCAAGGCACCTACCCGGGCTACGGCTACAACACCGGCCTGTCCGCAGACGCGCAGCGCGCCGCGGGCGGCGCCCTTGCCGGTGCCGTCGTTGCCAAGGCGCTTGACGAGAAGGCCTCAACCGGCGCCCTCATCGGCGCGGCCGGTGGTGCGCTCTGCGACGACGTGGGCGTCTGCCAGTAACGCGATCGGCGCGACCGCCTGCTGCCGGGCGGCGCGCATCCTGACCAACAAGGCCGCCGGGCGCCCGTGCGCGGACCGGGCGCCGCAAGACAAGAAAGAGATCACATGTCCAAGAAACTGCTGCTCGTCGCCGGACTGGGCGCCGCCATGCTCGCCGGTTGCACGCAGAACATCCAGCCCACCGACCTTGACCGCGCGATCATCGGCGCGGGCGCAGGCTACGTCGTCCAGGACGTCCGCGGCAAGGGCGGCAGCGACCGCCTCAAGGGCGCGGCCATCGGCGCCGTCGGCGGCGCGCTGTGCGACGACGTCCGTCTGTGCCAGTGACCTGAGCGTCACCGCCGGTCCCATGGCCGGCATTCCGAATGATCCAGGCCGCCCCGGTGCATGCACCCGGGCGGCCTTTCCGTAACCAGCCCAGGGCAGCCCATGTTCAAGAAGATCCTGATCGCCAACCGCGGTGAAATCGCCTGCCGCGTCATCAAGACCGCGAAGAAGATGGGCATCGCCACCGTCGCCGTGTATTCCGACGCCGACCGCAACGCGCTGCATGTCCGCATGGCCGACGAGGCCGTCCACATCGGCCCGAGCCCGGCGAACCAGTCCTACATCGTGATCGACAGGATCATGGACGCGGTCCGCCGCAGCGGCGCCGAGGCGGTTCATCCGGGCTACGGGTTCCTCAGCGAAAACATGAACTTCGCCGCGGCTCTTGAGAAAGAGGGCGTCGTTTTCGTGGGCCCGCCCTCGCCCGCGATCCAGGCGATGGGCGACAAGATCACGTCAAAGAAGATCGCGCAGGACGCCGGCGTCTCGACCGTGCCGGGCTACATGGGCCTGATCGCCGACGCGGAAGAGGCGGTTCGCATCTCGACCGGGATCGGCTATCCGGTGATGATCAAGGCCAGCGCCGGCGGCGGCGGCAAGGGCATGCGGATTGCGTGGAGCGACACCGAGGCGCGCGAGGGGTTCGAGTCCTCGCGGAACGAGGCCGCCAGCAGCTTCGGCGACGACCGGATCTTCATCGAGAAGTTCGTGACCCAGCCGCGCCACATCGAGATCCAGGTCCTCGCCGACCAGCATGGGAACTGCGTCTACCTGCACGAGCGCGAATGTTCCATCCAGCGCCGCAACCAGAAGGTCATCGAGGAAGCGCCCTCGCCGTTTCTCGATCCCGAAACCCGCCGTGCGATGGGCGAGCAGGCGGTCGCGCTTGCCAAGGCGGTGGGCTATGCCTCGGCGGGCACGGTCGAGTTCATCGTGGACGCGAACAAGAACTTCTACTTCCTTGAAATGAATACGCGTCTGCAGGTCGAACACCCGGTGACAGAGCTCATCACCGGCATCGACCTGGTCGAACAGATGATCCGCGTGGCGGCGGGCGAGAAGCTGCCCTTCACCCAGGCCGACCTGACCATCACCGGCTGGGCCATCGAAAGCCGGCTCTACGCCGAAGACCCCTACCGCAACTTCCTGCCCTCGATCGGGCGGCTGACCCGCTACCGCCCCCCGGCCGAGGTAGCGGCTGGGCCGCTTCTGGCAACCGACCGCTGGGTCCCCTCGCGCCCCGACGCGCACCCCGCAACGGGCGACGCCGCCATCCGCAACGACACCGGCGTCTACGAGGGGGGCGAGATCAGCATGTTCTACGACCCGATGATCGCCAAGCTCTGCACCTGGGCCCCGGATCGCCCTGCTGCGATCGAGGCGATGCGCGGCGCGCTCGACAGCTTCGAGGTCGAGGGGATCGGCCACAACCTGCCCTTCCTGTCCGCCGTAATGGACCATCCGCGCTTCGTGTCGGGCGACATCTCGACCGCCTTCATCGCCGAGGAATACCCCGAGGGCTTCACCGGCGTGACGCTGCCGCAGGACGAGCTTGACCGGATCGCGGCCGCCGCCGCCGCCATGCACCGCGTGGCGGAGATCCGCCGCACCCAGATCACCGGGCGGCTGAACAACCACGAACGCCGCGTGGGCGAGAACTGGGTCGTGACGCTGAACGGGCAGGAAATTCCGGTGAACGTGCAGGCGGACCGCGCCGGCGCCACCGTGTCTGTGGGTGATCGCAGCCTGCGGGTCGAATCCGGCTGGAAGCCCGGCATGCCGCTTGCCGAGATGATGGTCGACGACGAGCCGCTGGTGATGAAGATCGAACGGATCCCGGCGGGCTACAGGCTCCGCACCCGCGGCGCCGACCTGAAGACGCAGGTGCGCCGCCCCCGCGCAGCCGAGCTGGCGCGCCTGATGCCCGAGAAGCTTCCGCCCGACACGTCGCGGTTCCTGCTGTGCCCGATGCCCGGCCTCGTCGTCGGCATCAACGTCGCACCCGGCGACGAAGTGCAGGAAGGGCAGGCCCTCGCCACGGTCGAAGCGATGAAGATGGAGAACATCCTGCGCGCCGAGCGCAAGGGCGTGGTCAAGTCCGTCAGCGCCGCCCGTGGCGAAAGCCTCAAGGTCGACGACGTCATCATGGAGTTCGAGTGAGGTGCACGCGCGCCGGGCGCCCTGCCCCGTCCCGGTCCGCGGCCGTCCTTGCGCGGTGCGCAAGCGGGCGCGGCGCGGGGCCGCGCGTCATTCCTTCATCTCGTCCTGCCGCATCGGCATGGCATCGACGATCTCGAACAGGGTCTCGGCGTCCACCGGCGTATCGAACCGCTGCTTGACGGTCCCGTCCTTGCCGACCAGCCGCAACTCGAACGCGTCATGGCCGCCGAAGTCGGTCAGCACCGGCATGTCGCGTTCGCCCAGCCCGTGCGCGGCCGCCCCCAGCATCCGCAACTGCTCGACGGCGGCTGCGTCGCTTTCGGCAGGGGCCGTGATGATGACGGGCCGCGCCCGGCCCAGCAGGGTGAGGTGGTCGGCCTCGGCCAGAGGGATTGTGACGATACGTTCCATAATGGCGGTTCCTCCCGGCATGTCGGAACGTGACGCGCCGGACCCGCCCTCGGTTCCCGCAGGGGCGGGATCGTGATGGCGCCGCTCGACGACATCCTGTCGCCGCAGGCTCAGCAGGCGGTCATCGCGGGCGTCTTCTTGGCGGCCGGCTGGTGGGTGGTGGCCTGGCAGAACCGCCGCCGCGACGACCGGCTGCGGGCGGAACGGGTGCGCGACGTGCAGCGGGCGCTGTTCGCGGAAATCCGCGCCTACCTTGCCGTGCTCCAGCGCGACGACGTCGCCGCCTACGGCGCCCGCATCGCCGAGCGCATCACCTCGGAGCCGGGCTACTTCCCCGTGATCCCGTCCGAAAAGAACGACGCGATCTTCAACGCCATCGTGGGCGAAATCCACGTCCTGCCCCGCGACACGGTCGATCCGGTGGTGCTGTACTACAGCCAGTTGAATGCGATCGTGGCGATGATCGCGGACCTGCGAACGCTCGACCTCGCACGGATCGGACCGGAGCGGGCCGCGTCGATGTACCGGGATTACATCGCCATGAAGGTCGAGGCGATGGAGATGGGACACAGCGCGCTGGACGCGATCCGCCGCAACATCGACGGCCGCGGAACCGCGGCCCGGTCGGTCAGTAACCCGGCTTCGGGCCGGTCCGGCCCGTGATCGGGGGCGGGTTGTAGGATGTGGTGCTCATCTGCGGGCTCCTGTTCCTGCGTCATTAGCATAATGATGATGCAGGTCGAATTCAACGGCGTGGCCAATGCAGTCGAAAACATACCGGCCAAATCCCGCAAAATTCATCCGCCGGCCCGCGCGCGCGCATTCTCGGCCCGGCTTTCCGGCGTCTTGTCGATCGCCCGGCCGATTTCCCGCGAGTTCCAGGGGAACGGCTTCCGGTCGATGACCGTGCCCTGCTTGTCGAGGATCACCAGCGAGAACCCGACCGGCCGCAGCTTCCGCCGCCACGAAGACGCGTTCGCAGGGTCAGTGTCCAGCAACACGACCACGTCGCGCGCCGCAAGGCCGGCGGGGTCGCGGTTGATCAGGTCGACCTGCGACCGGAACGCGGCATCCTCGGGCGTGTCGGCGAAGACGATGACGGCGCGGGCGGTGAAGATCAGATCCTCGGGCGCGACTTCCGCCGCGTCGCGCACGGAAAGCGCCGACACGCCGGGGCGAACGACGGCCGGGGCGGTGGGCGTCTCGACCGTCGAGACCGGCGCGGGCAACGAGGCCGGGGGCGTTCCCGCGCCCAGTCCGGCCACGGCCATAGCCGCCAGCCCCCATGCCAACCGCCTGATTACCATCTGTGCCTCGCCCTCATTCCGAAGATATAGTGACGCGCGCGCGACCTGAAAGGACCACATGATGAACGACCCCAAGCCGACGCTGGATCTGTGGCGCGAACTGGCACGCAAGGAACTGAAGGGCGCGGAACCCGATACGCTCGCCTGGGACACGCTGGAAGGCATCAAGGTCAAGCCGCTTTATACCGCGGCAGACACCGAGGACCTCGATCACATGGGCAGCCTGCCCGGCATCGCGCCCTTCACCCGCGGCCCGCGCGCGACGATGTATGCGGGCCGCCCGTGGACGATCCGGCAATATGCGGGCTTTTCGACGGCCGAGGAATCGAACGCGTTCTACCGCCGCAATCTCGCCGCCGGGCAGCAGGGCGTGTCGGTCGCGTTCGATCTCGCGACGCACCGGGGCTATGACAGCGATCATCCGCGGGTCGAAGGCGACGTGGGCAAGGCGGGGGTTGCCATCGACAGCGTCGAGGACATGAAGATCCTGTTCGACGGCATCCCGCTGGACAAGGTGTCGGTGTCGATGACCATGAACGGCGCGGTGATCCCGATCCTCGCCAGCTTCATCGTCGCGGGCGAGGAGCAGGGCCATTCCCGCGCCGTCCTGTCGGGGACGATCCAGAACGACATTCTCAAGGAGTTCATGGTCCGCAACACCTACATCTATCCGCCCGAGCCTTCGATGCGGATCATCGCCGACATCATCGGCTACACCTCGGCGGAGATGCCCAGGTTCAACTCGATCTCGATTTCCGGCTACCACATGCAGGAAGCGGGCGCGAACCTGGTGCAGGAACTGGCCTACACGCTGGCCGACGGGCGTGAATACGTCCGCGCCGCGATGGCGGCAGGGATGGACGTCGACGACTTCGCGGGCCGCCTGTCGTTCTTCTTCGCCATCGGCATGAACTTCTTCATGGAGATCGCGAAGCTGCGCGCCGCGCGGCTGCTGTGGCACCGGATCATGTCGGATTTCGGCGCGAAGAAGCAGTCGAGCCTCATGCTGCGAACGCACTGCCAGACCTCGGGCGTGAGCCTTCAGGAACAGGACCCCTACAACAACGTCGTCCGCACCGCCTACGAGGCGATGAGCGCGGCGCTTGGCGGGACGCAATCGCTCCACACCAACGCGCTGGACGAGGCGATCGCGCTGCCGACGGACTTCTCGGCCCGGATCGCGCGGAACACGCAGCTGATCCTGCAGGAGGAGACCGGGATCACCCATGTCGTCGATCCTCTGGCCGGGTCCTACTACGTCGAAAGCCTAACGGCCGAACTGGCCGAAAAGGCCTGGGCGATCATCAAGGAGGTCGAGGCGATGGGCGGCATGACCAAGGCCGTCGCCACCGGGCAGCCCAAGCTCCGGATCGAGGAGACGGCCGCCCGCCGACAGGCCATGGTCGACCGCGGCGAAGAGGTGATCGTCGGCGTCAACAAGTACCGCAAGGACCGCGAGGACCCGATCGACATCCTCGACATCGACAACATGAAGGTCCGCGCGAGCCAGATCGCCCGCCTGGAAGCCATCCGCGCCACCCGCGACCAGGCCGCCTGCGACGCGGCGCTGGCCGAGGTCACGCGCCGCGCGCGCGAGGGCGGGAACCTTTTGGAAGCCGCGGTCGAAGCCGCGCGGGCGCGCGCGACCGTGGGAGAGATCAGCATGGCGATGGAGAACGTGTTCGGCCGCCACCGCGCCGAGGTCCGCACGCTCGCCGGCGTCTACGGCGCGGCCTATGACGGCGACGAAGGTTTCGCCCGGATCCAGCGCGACGTGGAGGCCTTTGCCGAGGCAGAGGGCCGCCGACCCCGTATGCTGGTCGTCAAGATGGGCCAGGACGGCCACGACCGCGGCGCCAAGGTGATCGCCACCGCCTTCGCCGACATCGGCTTCGACGTGGACGTGGGCCCGCTGTTCCAGACCCCCGACGAGGCCGCGCAGGACGCGGTGGACAACGACGTCCACGTGGTCGGCATTTCCAGCCAGGCAGCGGGGCACAAGACCCTCGCGCCGCAGCTGATCCGCGCGCTGAAGGACAAGGGGGCCGAGGACATCATCGTCATCTGCGGCGGCGTGATCCCGCAGCAGGACTACGACTTCCTGCGCCAGGCAGGCGTCGCCGCGATCTTCGGGCCGGGCACCAACATCCCGGTGGCCGCGCGCGAGATCCTCGAGATCGTGCGGGGTGCGCACGCCTAGCCCGCCCCCTGCACCAGACCCGCGCTTTTCACCGTGGCGTGGCACCGGACGCCCGGCGCCAGACGCAGCGCGTCGACCGACCGCTGCGTGATGCGCGCGAGCAGCGCCGCGCCCCCGTGCAGGCGCAGCTGGACCAGGACGGTCGCGCCCTCGCCCTCGATCCGCGCGACCGTAACGGGCAGGACGTTCAGGACGGAACTGTCCTGCGGTGGCGCGAGCGACACGATCACCTCTGCCGCCCTGATCCGCAGCCTGAGCGCGCGGCCCACGGGCGCGGCAAGGCCCGGAACCAGCAGATCGCCCGCGGCCGTAGCGATGCGGGCGAGGCCGTCGGGCTCGTGCGCGGCGATGATGCCGGGCAGCACCGCGCCGACCTCGTCCGGGTCGAGCAGCGCGGCCGACGCCGGGTCCGACAGGAGGTCCTCGAGCGCGCCCGCCCGCGTGACCCGGCCCGCGTCGATCAGGACCAGCGTCGTCGCCAGCCGCGCGACCTCGGAAATCGCGTGGCTGATATACAGGACGGGGATGCCGGTGCGGTCGCGGAGGCTTTCCACGTAGGGCAGGATCTCCGCCCGGCGCGCGGCGTCGAGCGAGGCGAGCGGCTCGTCGAGGATCAGCAGCCGCGGCCGCGACAGCAGCGCGCGCCCGATCGCGACCCGCGCCTTCTCGCCCCCCGACAGAAGCGCGGGGCGACGGTCGAGCAGGCGGCCGATCCCCAGCATCTCCACCACCTCGCCGCCCGACGGCCCGGTCGCGCCGGGGGGCGCGAAGCGGGTGCCGTAGGCGAGGTTCCGGCGCACCGTCATGTGCGGGAACAGCCGCGCATCCTGGAAGACATAGCCGATCCGCCGCGACCGCACGGGCACCATCACGCCCGCGGCGCTGTCGGTCAGCACGCGACCATCGACGACGATGCGACCGTGATCGGGGCGCAGCAGCCCCGCCACCGCGTTTACGATCGTGGTCTTGCCCGAACCGGAGCGTCCGAACAGCGCGGTGATCCCCGCCGGCGCGTCGAAGGCGGCGTCGAGCGCGAAGCCCGGAAAGCGGTGCCGCAGCGCGACCGACAGCATCAGCGCCCCGCGATGCGCCGCGCGACGGCGCGCGACAGCCACTCGGCCACCCCGAGCGCCACCAGCGCCACCGCGATCGACAATGCGGCAAGGCGCGCCACCGTCTCGCCCTGCCCCGGCACCTGCAGCGCGGTGTAGATGGCCGATGGCAGGGTCTGGGTCTGGCCGGGAATGTTCGAAACGAAGGTGATCGTCGCCCCGAACTCTCCCATCGACTTGGCGAAGGCGAGCACCGCGCCCGCGATGATGCCCGGCAGGATCAAGGGCAGCGTCACGGTGGCGAAGACCGCCGCGCGCGGCGCGCCCAGCGTCGCCGCCGCGTCCTCCAGCCGCGGGTCCACCGCCTCAATCGCGAGGCGGATCGCCCGGACCAAAAGCGGAAAGGCCATGACGGCCGCGGCGAGCGCCGCGCCGGTCCACCGGAAGGCAAAGACGATGCCGAAGGCCTGTTCCAGCCATGCGCCCACCGGGCCGCGCCGCCCCATGATGACGAGGAGCAGGTACCCCGTCACGACCGGCGGCAGGATCAGCGGCAAGTGCACCAGCCCGTTGAGCAGCCCGTGACCCCAGAACCGCCCCCGCGCCAGCACCAGCGCGCACAGGATCCCGGGCGGCAGGCTGGCCATCGTGGCCCACAGCGACACCTTGAGCGACAGCAAAAGCGCAGTGGTTCCGTCCGGCCCCAGCCAGTCTGCGAGCGCCTGCAGCAAGGTCGTCAGTTCTGCGCGGGCGGCAGCGTGAAGCCCTCGCCTTCGAAGACCGCGCGGGCGGCGGTGCCCTTCATGGTCTCGAACAGATCGACGGCGGCCGGCCTGTCGGCGGCGCCCTTCACCAGCGCCGCAGGATAGGTGATGGGATCGTGGCTGTCCGCGGGGAACACGCCCGCGATGCTCACGGCCGGTTCGGCATGCGCGTCGGTCGCGTAGACGATGCCCATCGGCGCCTCCCGCGTGGCGACCAGCGCCAGCGCGGCGCGCACGTTGTCGGCCTGCGCCACGTCCTGCGAGACGCTGTCCCACAGCCCCAGCGAGGTCAGCGCCTGCTTGCCGTAGACCCCTGCGGGCACCGATTCGACCAGCGCCATGGCCAGCTTGCCGCCGGCGAGCTGGCCCTTCAGGTCATAGTTCTTGTCGATGACGGGCGCGTCGGGCGCAGCCTCGCCGCCCGCGCGCACCAGGACCAGCGTGTTGCCCAGCAGGTCGACGCGGCTGCCGGGGTCGATCTCTGCCGCCTGTTCCAGCGTGTCCATCCAGTCTGTCGCGGCCGAGATGAAGATGTCGGCCGGCGCGCCCTCCTGAATCTGGCGGGCCAGTTGCGAGCTGCCGGCGTAGGACACGACGGCGCTGTTGCCGCTGCTGCCCTCCCACTCCTTCACGATGCGGTCGAGCGCGGTCTTGAGGCTCGCGGCGGCGAAGACGGTGACGTCCTCAGCGGCGGCTGGCCCCGCGACGACTGTCATGGCGGTCAAAGCCGCGACGGCAAGGCGGGACATGCGGGTCATCTGGGCCTCGGATCAGGGAACGGCGTCGCCACGCAGTTAGACCAAGGTCCGCGCAGCGCGGCAAGCGCTATTTCCGGCCGGACATATCGGAAAGGCCGCGCAGCGCCGCGATCTCGGCGGCGGCGGCTTGTTCCGCGCCCGCCTGGATGGCCCGGAACCGCGCGAGGACCTGCCGCCCGAGCGGCGTCAGCGCGGCGCCGCCGCCCTGCGCCCCGCCACGGGCGCTTTCGATCAGCGGCTCGGGGAACATCGCGTTCAGCGCCTCGGCCAAGGTCCAAGCGCGCTTGTAGCTCATCTTCATGCGTCGCCCCGCGGCCGAGATCGAGCCGGTCTCGTCGATCAGCGCCAGCAGGTCGGCCTTGCCGGGGCCGAGCCAGCGGCGCTCGTCCAGATAGACGCGCAGGCGCAGCGGGCGTCCCGTCAGCGCGCCGTCATCATCGGTCACGTTGTGAGCGCCCTGATCGCAGGGGTCAGCGGCACCGGGTCGGGATAATCGGGCACGACGTCCGGCGCGCGGTCGAGCGCGTCGCGGATGGTAAAGACGTTCGCGCCCTTCAGTGTCTCCAGCACCTCCCACGAGACCGGCACCGCGACCGTCGCCCCCGGGCGTGCGCGCAGGGAAAACGGCGCGACTGCAGTCGCTTGCGGCTGGTTCCTCAGCCAGTCTATGAAGATCCGCCCGGTCCGCCTGGCCTTGGACATGACCGCGACAAAGCGATCCGGCTCCTCATCTGCCAGCACCGTTGTCAGGGTCCGCGCAAACAGCGTCGCGGTTTCCCACGGCACCGTGCGCCTGATGTCGCACACGATGTGAACGCCCTTGCCGCCCGTCACCATGGCCCAAGTCGGCAGCCCCAGCCCATCCAGCCGGTCGCGCAGGTCGAACGCCGCGCGCTTCACGTCGGCCCACCCCAGCCCCTCGTCGGGGTCGAGGTCGAAGACCAGCCGGTCGGGCCGGTCGGGCCGGTCGCGGTGCGTGCCCCGCATGTGGTATTCGACGACATCCATCTGCGCCCCGGCAACCAGCCCGGCCGCGTCGCGGACGTAAAGCGCGGGCTCGTCCTCGCCCTCGATCGCCGTTTCGCGGATCTGCGTCGGAAAGCCCTTGCCCGCGTGTTTCTGGAAGAACGATTCGCCGCCCAGCCCCTCGGGCAGCCGCACGAGCGAGATGGGCCGGTCGCGCAGATGCTCTAGCATCAGGGGCGCCACGGCCTCGTAATAGGCGGCGATGTCGGCCTTGGTGACCTTTGCGTCCGGGTAGACGACGCGCCTGGGGTTCGAGATGCGGACGCCCGCAACCCGGATCTCGTCGTCCGAGCGGCCCGACGCGACCCGGACGACGGGTGTGGCCTTCGCGGCCCTCCTCGCAGGCGGAGCCTTGGGCATCTTGTCCTCGCGCAGCCCCTGGAAACTCGCATGGCGCAGCCGGCCGTCGCCGGTGATGTCGGCATAGCGGATCTCGGCCGCGATGACAGGTTCGACCCACTTCGCGCCGCGCGCCTCGGACCGGGGCACGTCCAGCGCCGCTTTCGGCCGGGCATGCGGCGCAAGCGCGGCCATGACCTTGTCCAGCGCGTCGCCGTCGAACCCGGTGCCGACCTTGCCGCGATAGTGCAGCGTCCCGTCCTCGGCCCGTTCGGCCAGCAACAGCGACGAGAACGCGCGCCCGTTTGCCTGCGAGGGTAACCATCCCGCGATCAGGTAGTCGTCGCGATGTTCGCACTTGGTCTTGCGCCAGCTGTCCCCCCTGCCCGGCCGGTAGGTCGAGTCGATCCGCTTCGACACGATGCCTTCGCCCTTCGCCGCGCAGATCGCGGCCAGCGCGTCCTCGCCGCTACCCTCGACGGCGAGCGACTGCTCGATCAGCCCCAGGGCCGGGACGTCGGCCAGCAGGTCGCGCAGTGCCGCCTGCCGGTCCTTCAGCGGCGTGCGCTTCAGGTCCTTGCCGTCGAGATGCAGCAGGTCGAAGGCGACGAAGGCGAACGGCCCGCCTGCCGTGATCGCCTGCTGCAGCGCCGTGAAGCCGAGGCGGCCCGCGCCCGCGACGATCTCGCCGTCGATCAGGGCTGAGCGGGCGGGCAGTTCCTCGAACGCGGGCAGCAGCGGCGCGAACCGTTCGGACCAGTCGAGACCGTTGCGGGTGCGGATCAGCGCCCCCCCCTTGCCGATCTCGACAAGGCCGCGATAGCCGTCGATCTTGATCTCGTGCTGCCAGCCATCGCCGGACGGGGGGTCGTCGACCAGCTTTGCGAGCATCGGCTCGACCGGCTTCGGGCGGGCGAGCCGGTTCGCGGGGCCGAAGGGCACGGCGGGACGATCCTCGGCGATGGCGGCGAAGTCGCGGTTGGTCGCGACGCTGGTGCGGTAGCGTTCGACCGGATCGGGCGCGTGGGCGGCGGCGTCGTCCTGCTTGATCAGCAGCCAGTTCTCGCGCCTCTCGTTCGGCCGGCCCTTGATCCGTACCAGGTCCCAGGACCCGGTCAGCCGCCGCCCGTAGACCTGGAAGCGCAGGTGGCCCTTGCCCAGGCCGTATTCCACGTCGCCGTCGGGTCGCCACGACCCGATGTCCCACAGCATCACGGTGCCGCCGCCATATTCGCCCTTGGGGATCGTGCCCTCGAAGGTCAGGTAGGGAATCGGGTGATCCTCGGTCCTGACCGCGAGACGCTTTTCGCCGGGGTCGAAGCTCGGGCCGCGGGTGACGGCCCAGCTCAGCAGCACGCCACCCCATTCCAGCCGCAGGTCCCAGTGAAGCCGGGTGGCGTCGTGGTTCTGCATCGAATACCGCAGCGCGCCCGCCGACGGTGTGCCTTCGTCGAACGGCTCGGCCGTGCGCGCGGGATCGCGCTTGCCGCGGTAGGTGTCGAGCCGGGCGGCCAATCAGCCCGCCTTGCGCGTGGGCGCACGCCGGGCGGGTGCCTTGGCGGGTTTCGCGGGCGCTTCGTCCTCGTCCTTGTCCTCGACCTCGTCGGCCTTGGCCGCCGCCTTGCCGCGCGATGACCGCGCCTTGACACCCCCCGACGAGCGGGCCGCGGTCGATTTCGCCGCCGGCTTGCGCGCCGGCGCCTTGTCGCCAGCACCGCCCGACGCCTTCAGGCTGTCACGCAGCGCCTGCATCAGGTCGACCACGTTGTCGCCCGACGGGCGGCTTTCGCCTTCGGTCGTGACCCGCGGCGCCCGGCCCTTGCGCTTGTCCTCGATCAGCGACCGCAGCGCCTTGTCGTAGTGGTCGGTGAAGGCGGCCGCGTCGAACGGCGCCGTCTTCTTCTCGATCAGCGCCTCGGCGACGTTCAGAAGATCCTCGTCCGCCTCCTGGTCCTCGATCGACGAAAACAGCGGCTCCGCCTCCTTGATCTCGTCGGCGTAGAACAGCGTCTCCATCAGCAGCCCGTCGCCGCAGGGCCGCACGGCGCACAGCTTTTCGCTGCCGTGCACGGTCAGCTGCCCCAGCCCCACCTTGCCCGACTTCCGCAGCGCGTCGCGGACCACGCGATAGGCATCCTCGGCCAGCTCGTCGGTCGGCACGATGTAGTAAGGCTGGTCGTAGTAGAGCGGCGAGATCTCGTTCTGGCCCACGAACTGCACCAGCTCGAACGTCTTCTTGGTCTCCAGCTTGATCGCGTCGATCTCGTCGGGTTCGATCAGCAGGTATTCGTTATCGCCGAGCGCGTAGCCCTTCATGATGTCGTCGGGATCGATCGGTCCGACGCCCGCCACCGTCTTTTCATAGCGGATGGGCTTGCCGGTCGGGCCGTGGATCTGGCGGAAGCTGACACGGCGCGCGGTCTTGGTCGCGCTGTGGATTTCTACCGGGATGGCCACCAGCGACAGGCGCAGCTGTCCCTTCCAGATCGCGCGTGACGCCATTGCCGTTCCCTCCCGCAGGTCAGGGAAACGCGCAGATGCCGCCGGAAGTTTCTGCGAAGCCGCTGATAAAACGCACGTTCATCGGGGCGGCAGCCGCGTCAGGCGGGCTGGTCGTCATCGTCGGCCGGCATGTCCTCGCCCGGCACGTCCTCGGCCAGCATCTCCTCCGCCTTGTCGGCCAGGGCCTCGGCGCGGGCGGCGAGTTCGGCCATGACCTCGCCGATTTCCGGCGGGATCACCGGCACCTCGACCCGGACCGGGTTCGATTTCAGCCGCGCGAGTTCGCGTTCGGCGGACGCGGCGCGATCCTCGAGCGCCGAGGTGCGGTCGGCGAGCATCAGCCCCGCCAGCAGCAGCAGCCGCGGCTCGGGCATCCGCCCCGCCTGTTCCAGGATCTGGCGCGCCTCAGCGTCCAGCATCCCTGCCGCCCGGCGCAGGAGCTTTTCTTCCCCGTCCTGGCAGGACAGGGTGTAGTCCTTGTGACCGACCTTGAATTCCACGTTGGGCATCAGCGCCGGTCTCCTTCCGTGTCGTCGGGGTCGCTTTCGTCGGCATCGTCGTCGTAGACGCCGCCAAACAGCGACACGTCGTCGTCGGGCAGCTCGTCGCGTTCGACGACGAGCTCGCGTTCCCCGGCGGTTTCCGCGGCGTCGTCCGAAAAGGCGTCGTCCGAAAACGCTTCCGGCCCCGCGGCGGCCCCCGTGTCTGGCCCCCCCGCATCGCCGACCACCTCGGCGGGCGCAACGACCGCCGTGGCGGTGGACATGGACGACCCCGCCGCCCGGAACGCGCCCGCCGCAGGCGAGATCGCGTCGTCATTCGCCTCCTGCCTTGTCTCCGCTTCATCCCGCCCCTCCGGCGCGCGCGCGGGCTTGCGCGGCGTGGGCGCGGGCGTGCCGAGCATCCGGTCCAGCGCGTCGAGGATCTCGCCCATCTGGGCGATCTCGGCGGCGCGGGCGGCGCGAAGGGACTCGATCTCCGCCTCCAGCGCCGCGCGGATGGCGTCCGACGCGGACGCGCCGCCGCCGGCGGCCGCGATCAGGTCGCGGTTCGCCGCCGACAGCCCGTCATTGGCCGCAGCCAGCCGCGCCATGTGCTCGCCGGCACCGGCCAGCCGCTCCTGGGTTTCGGCCAGCCGCTCGCGCATGGCCTCAAGCGTCGCGGCCTGCCGATCGTGCAGCGCCGCGACATCGTCCGACAGCCGCCGGTTCTCCGTCTGCAGCTGCTGGCTGCCCTGTTGCGCGGCAGCGGCGGGTTGCGGCGGCACCGGGGGGCGGCTGCGCAGGCGCGTCAGGTCGCCGCCCGCCCGCTCGACGGTATAGTCCAGCCGGTCCAGTGCCACGATCAGGCGGCGCTCGCTCCTCGAAAGATCGTTCATTCACTGCGTCCCGGCTTGTCCACCCTTTTTGTGGCATCGGCGGCGCGGGCTGGCAAGCCGTCGCCGCCGGACCGGGCGCTCGCCCGTCCGACGATCAGCGTCAGTGCCCCCGGTGAACCGCACCGAGCGCCGCCCCGGACGCCCCACGTCGCGGCGTGGTTCGCCTGCCCGGCCAGGAACGTCCCCGCCTCGCCCGCGTGCCTGCGGCTGTCGAGGTTGCGGTCGAGCCAGCCCTCCGCCTGCCCGCCCGGCGTCTTGTGCAGAAGCCCGGCCCTGCGCCCGCCGAGCATGACCCCGCTGACAAGCGCGCTGGCGATGACGCCGCCGACCGCCCCTGCTGCGATGTTCCTAGTGACGATCCTACACTTCCCTGCGGCACGGCCAAGGCCAACGTCCGGGACACGGCAGGCGCGCTCTTAGCGATCCGCATTTCCCCCCTTGCGCCCCCCCGGCGTTTTGTCTACATCGCGCCCCACGACCCCGAAACGGTCGCAGGCGCTGTGGTAGCTCAGTGGTAGAGCACACCCTTGGTAAGGGTGAGGTCGAGAGTTCAATCCTCTCTCACAGCACCATTTTCTCTAGCAATTTCAGTAGCTAAGTTGTGCCCTAAGTGGTCGCTGGGAACGCTCGATGCGGAAGTTTACGCGAACATCTATGGTGATTCCGGGTCTCGGTCGTACAAAGCCCGTACAGATGTTCACCAGCCGTTTCGACGACATGCCCTCTACCTCACCTGGCGGTCAGGAGGGGCGGCAGGAGCGAGCCAGAACGCATCGTCGCCGCCGCTCTTCAGATCGAGGGCTTCACCATCAGCCTTCCGCAGCCTGCGCGTCACGGCCAGCTCTTCGCTGTGATCGACGAACACATCAGCTTGGAGCGTGCCATTGTGCAGGGGTTCCTGACCAGCGAGGGCCGCTTTGTGACTCGCGTGGAGGCCAAGCACATCGCCTTTTGATCGGGGCAGCCTATCGTCCGAGAGGATCTGCATCCGCGCGATGCTTTCAGCGAGGATTTCTGGTGATGCCGCTTCCCCCACCCCCACCGGGCGCTGCCCCGAAGCAAGGAGAGACGACGTGACCCGCCCCACCCCCGAGCCATTCCGCAAGGCGCACAACCTACTGCCCTGTCCCTTCTGCGGCGGCGCGGCCTATGATGACGGTGAGACGGCAGAAATCATGGGCAAGCGCACAAAGCATCGCTTTGCAGTCGCCTGCGCCAACTGTGAAGCATCTGCTCCTAGCGCCGGCACCTACGAGGAAGCGGCGGTCAATTGGAATACCCGTGCCGTCATTGCCGCTGCACCGCAGCCCTCCCCGGCACCAGCGGAAGACGAGCGCGCGGCGATGATTGAGGCGATCATGAGCGCCATGTCCTTGTCGTTTTTCGAGGCCAGAGTTGTTGCCGATGCTCTCTTCGCGGCGGGGTATCGACAGACCCATACCCTCCTCACCGAGCAGGCCCAGCCGGATGACAACCGATGATCACCTGCCTCGCTGCAATCTGCCTCACGGGCGCGGTCGCGATCGACGGCGACACCCTGCGCCTAGACGCGCCCGGCAAAGACCTGCGCCTGCGTCTCTGGGGGATCAGCGCACCCGAGCTGCGGGAACAGGGCGGCGCGGCGGCACAAGACGCGCTGGCCCGGCTGGTGAACGGGCAGATGCTCACGTGCGATCTCATGGACGTCGACCGCTACAGCCGCCCGGTCGTGCGCTGTGCCTTGCCGGACGGCGCAGACGTCGCGTGCGAGATGGTGCGAAGCGGGCATGCTGCCGACTGGCCAAGGTATAGCCGCGGCGCCTATGGCGGCTGCCGCTAGTACCCCCACCCGCCGTACTGCTCATGCGGCGCGCAGACGGAGGTCAAGTCGACCGCGCCCTTCCGCCCGCACTTGCCGCAGCGCGCCCGAGGCACAGGATCCAGTTGCGGTGCCGCCATGGGCCGAGCGGCAGGCACACCACCTCGTGGTGGCCGCAGCAGCACATGAGCCTGACCCACTGCTCACGATAGTCCTTCGCCACCGGACTACGACACGATCCTCAGCGCGCCGTCAGGGAGCGGGCGCTGAAGATCCCGCGCCTCGTTCCACGGCGCCGCCAGCCACGCCTGCCATTCGTCCGGCTTGGTCAGGATCACCGGCATGGCCCTCGGATGGACCGCGCCGACCTCGGCGTTGGGCGCGGTGGTCAGGAAGGCGAACAGGTCGTCCGTCGTCGCGCCGTCCTTGACCTTGCGCACCGACGTCCAGCCGCACGTCTGGATCCCGGCGAAGAACATGGGTGCCTCGTCGACCGGCTCGAACCACAGCGGCTTGCGGTCGGGTCCGGGTTCGCTGAAGGCGACCAGCGGGACCAGGCAGCGGCTTTCGGCGCCCAGCCAACGGCGCCAGTGCGAGCTGCCGGTGTTCCGCACGTTGGTCACGCCCGGATCGCGCTGCGTCTTGAGGTGCTGGGGGGGCGTGGGCATGCCCCAGCGCGCCCGGGCGATCTCGGGGCCGTCAGCTCCATGGCGGACGATCGGCGCCAGGCGGTCCGGGTAGACGTCGACCGGCCAGGGCTCGTTGCCGGTCCGATCGACCGCGGCGAACAGGCGGGCAATCTCGTCGGCGCTGGCGCGGGTTCGATACAGGTTGCAGATGGTCCTGCCCTCCTTCTGAAGGACGGCAGGATAGGTCCCGCGGCCGCGGCTGGCGAGGGCGTTCTGAGGGCGCCCGTCACACGCGCCGATCCGACGGCGGCACCTCCCTCAGCGCCGCGGCGATCCGCACGATCAGGTCGGGAAACTGGTCGCGCGGGATCGAAAGGACAGTGCGGCCGCCCACCGACACGGTCAGCGCCTCGGCCGTGATGCCGAGGCTTGCCGGCGCGTCAGGCTGCGACAGCATCAGCCAGCGGCCGCTCGGGCCACCCGCAGGGCCAGCGATCGCCGCTGAGCGACCAGCACGGCATGTCCAGCCAAGGGTACCATGCCACGAATTCGACGCCGCCGACCGACTCGCAGTCTTGCCGAACCTGTGCCAGCCACTCCATGCGGCGCTCGCCCGGTGGCAGATTGGGGTGCCCGACATGCCAGCCCGTTTCTGTTATCGCGAGCGGCATTCCTGGATAGCGCGCCTTCGCTTCGCGCAGCACGTGCAGCAACGGTACGACGCCATAGTTCGGGTAGTAGTTGATCCCCACCACTTCGACCAAGCCGCTTTCGACCAGCCGATCGGTCGCCCACCATGTCTCGGGCCGCATGTCGTGCAGCGCGTCGCAGGTGGCGTAGCGCAAGTGCGGCGCGGCACGCATCATGCGCAGCGCGGTACTCACGAACGGCCACGACTGCCCGTCGCCCTGGAAGTTGCGACTGCCGTGGATCGTCGGCTCATTCACGGCGATGGCCCATGTCCCCGGTGGCAACGCGGCACCCACAGCGGCGGCATGTGCCTCGGGATCGGGCGGCATGTCGAAGTGCACCATGTCCCACATGACCGGAAAGCCGTCAGGAACGGCCGCGACCCGCGCACCTATGTCGTGTCGCCACGAAAGCCCGTCCCGCGCTCCTACAGCTCCCTGAGCGACGGCATGGGCGTAGTGCCGCTGCATGCCGCCACCCGGCAGGTGGCCGGTCGAGTGCAGCAGGTCATGCCCATTCCAGGGCAGCCTGCCGCATTCAAAGCCGGCCCAAAGTGGTGCTGTCACAGCTGCCTCGCAGGCGCGCCAGCCTGTTGCAGCGCTTCGGCCAGACGATCCGGCCCCATCTTGGCCACCAGATCAGCCACAGCCGCGTTCAGCTTCGCCTCGGCCATTCTCATCAGCTGCGCGTCGGACGGAAGCAGCCAGCGCAGCGCACCGGGAACCGAGCCTTTGACGTAGCCGACGACCTGACCCGCAAGCCGATCAGCGGCGATGCCTGCCGGGTTCGTCAGGATCATCGCCACGAGCGCGTCGGTGACGAGATCGACGCCGGTCCCGAGCGCGCGATGCAGGCTGTCCTGCGCTTGCTTGGTCTTGGCGATGTAGCGGAACACCCAGCCGAAGTAGGCGACGATGGCGCCCCAGATGAGTTCAGCGATATGAGGGTCGAGTAGATCGAGAGCCTGGTCAAGCATGGTTGCCTCCAAAATGTCGCTTGAGCCACGCACAGAAGCCTGTCTGGGGCGCAGCGGGGGTATTGGCGGGGGGATAGACGGCGGGCTTGGGCGCGGGACGCGCCGGAGCGGCCATGGCAAGCGCCGTAGATCGCACGGACGCCACGCGGCGGGACCAGCCCTTGCCGAAGGTCGGCCACGTTCCCAGCGTGCGAAGGAACGCCAGACGGGCATCGCAGGCGCGGTTGACGGCGGTGCGGGTGTCGTAGGCGCGGGCGGCAGCGATGGTGGCAGGACCGACCTTGCCGTCCTGCTTCGCACCAACGCCGGCTTGCAGCCACTTCGCGCCACGAGACGGGCCGCTATTGATCGCACCGTCGAACGCCACAAGGTCCAGCCCTGCGGGCAGGTCGTCGGCGTTTACGGCGTCCCAGTAGCCCTTGCGGTATATCGCTGCTACTTCGGCATCCGTGATCGCGCGCAGCTGTGCCTTGGTCGCGCCCGGGCGCCATCGGCGATAGGTGTCCAGCGTGACGCCCTTCATCGTCGCGCCGCCGGGATCCTTCGGGTGGTCGCTCCATCCACCTTCGTGGCGGAGCGTTTCAGCCAGACAGGCCGCAAAGTTTTCCTTCATGGCGTCCTCTCGGAAACGAAAAAGCCCCGCACGAGGCGGGGCCGGGTGGCGTGATGGTAGGTGGTGTCAGTAGCCCCGGCGGGACTGGGACCGGATCATCTCGTCGCGCACGCGGTCGAGCTGGTCGCTCATCTCCTTGACCTCCTCGCAGACCCCGGTAAGGGCGCCGGTCAGCTTCGCCTTGGCGTCAACGTCCTTGTCGATGGCGAGGGTCAGCAGCTTCGCCGAGGCGGTGAAGCCGTCCAGCGCCGTCACCATGCGCTCCACGGCGCGGTCGCTGACGATGGCTCCGGCGACCTCCATCACGTCGTCGGGACGGGCGGGCGTCTTCCGCGTGCGCACCTGCCCGATCCCGAATGCGCTCAGGATGCCGACGATCAGGAGAAGGATGGCGTCGGCCCACTTCGTCGGATCGAAATTTTCCCAGTTCATCCGTCACTTCCCCTGCCTGCTGCGCAAGACGTCGAGCCACGACCGATAGGCGTTGATCATCTCGAACAGCACGGCGGTCGAATAGATCGCAGGGGCGGACCACGACCCGCCGCTGGCAATGGCCGCGTCGAGGAAGCCGAGGCAGTAGCGCGACCAGAAGAACAGCCCGACCAGCGATGCAGCGAGGCGCATGTGCGGGGAATAGCCGAAGCCCGTGAAGGTGCCGTTCACGGTCAGCGCCACGATCCGCAGCAGGCAGCAGGCCAGGACGAGGATCGCCCATGTCCCCTCGCTCGCGATCGCCGCCAAGCGCTCGAACGATGGCGAGGTCTGGAACATGTCGCTCTGGTAGTTCAGCGCCAGCCCCATCGTGAACGCGGGCCACGCCATGCCCCATTCGGTGACCCGGATCGGCAGGTGGGCATAGATGCCGTCGGTGATGCGCCGGATCACGATCATGCCCGCGTCTCCTTGATTTGTGGTGATCCCGCGTCGGACTGTGGCCGTTGGCGACCGGGGCGATCGTGAACGCCGCCGGCTCGTATAAGACGCGTAGCTAAGGGTTATCTGGTGGACGAATGCACCGGAGGTCATGCATAGAGACGCAGAGACTTACCTTTGCCGAGGCAAGGCAGTGTGCCTTTGAAGAACCGCAGAAGAAGAAGGCTATCATGAGAGAGTTGATCATAATTCGGACTCACTACTACTGCGAGGCAACCGAACGTTTGTATCATTACCTCAAGAATACATCTAACCGCGACGTAGCTTTCATTTGTGATGAAACAAACGGAGCAGTTGATGTTGGAACCGGGAAAGTAAAGCTCTCGATTTCCGAACAATCCGCCAAAGATATGGGATTGTACGCCCCTCCTAACTTCGGCTGGCTTTGCGGCGATTATTTTCTTTACGCCGCTGCACAACTTCTAAACGCTTACGACAGGTATTGGATGATCGAGTCTGATGTCAGGCTCAGCCTTCCCTCCAGCGCAGAGTTCTTTGACAACTTCTCCGACGAACATCACGACTTCCTGGCATTTCACACATTCAGAGCGCAAAGTAATTGGTATTGGCATGCCCCGATGTGTTATTTTGAGCCAGAAGTGTATGCGTGTCTTTTCCCAGTTGTAGGCATAAGTAGGCGAGCTGCTAAGTTCGCCTTTCAAGCCCGCAGGCAAATCTCACAGTCTTTCGATGACGTTGTCCCAATTGGCCAGACTCGTAGATGGCCCAACGATGAATCTTTCTTGACGTCAATTCTGATGGCTAACGGCTTCAACTGCAACAGCTTGGACGCCGGACCGGTAAAGTATAGAACAAACGCCTCCTTCAATGTCGGCCTGCCGAAATCAGAACGGCGAATTTCCGAGCAGGAGCCAACGGGGCTCTTCTATCACCCAGTTCACGCAGGACAAAGGTTCGTCTCGAAGGCGAACACTTGGCTGAACACTTACACTTACAACAAAGCCTCAAAAGAACGGCTCGCGGAAGTTTTCCACAATGGGTTTCTTCAAGACTTGCAGTCTGAAGCTTCGGACCAAGACGTTCTTGCATTTGAGTCCCGGCTTCGCCAAGCGATCGATAGCGCTCCTACTTAACTAAAGGTCGCTTCGCAGCGCGACAGTCGCTCACTGGAGGGTCGCAACGGCAAATCTGCCATCTTTACCGATGTGACCATCGGGTCGGACTAGAATGGTACCGTTCCGCAAGTCAGTTTCCCCGATTCTCACGTCAGACAGCAAAAACTTCGTCGCTTTTGAGAAATCAACGTTACCAGGGTACCAGAGCAACTGCGCTTCTCGGTTAACGTCGAGGTACCGCTGCCCCTCCACTAAATCTGCGCGGCTAGGTTGATGAGCCGCCGAGGCCAGAGTGATCGCGAGATATGTTGGTTCGGGTGAGTTCACGAAAACCCTTGAACGGAGCTTTGCCACTTTCGCCGTAAATTCGTGCCATGTGTGGGTGCCATCCTCGGTCTCTGCACTTCCACTAGACTCAAAAAACACGTGAGCAGGCGAAAGCATTCTAGAAGTCCGAAAGTCCCCACGAACCTTCGTATCGTGATCAACGAGCTGCATCGGAAAGGCTGACCTCAGATCGGCTTTGCTTGCTGTGCATCTCCTCGGCTCCGCGAGCGCGAGCATATCGTCAAGCGAAACGTTGAGGAGGACCGGCGCAAGCTGCCCATTCTCACAAGTACTGAACCAGTCAAGAAACTTCCAATTCCACACTTCGGAACTGTGTCCAGATATCCAGAGGTACGGCTTTCCTAGCGCAGCGGCGAATATCAGACCGTGCAGGCTTTGCGAAAGCACAACCTGAGCTTCAGATATCCTCCGCAGAGGTTCCAGGCTGTCATCCATCATATCTACTACACAGAACTCTGCGCTGTGCCGAGCGCGGTCCCATTTATCGCTATGAAATCCCGTATGATGCGGCACGATAGCGGCGCGATATTTCGATGTCGCGGGAACGTCAACGAGTTCATCGACGAAAATGCCGGGATCACCGAGCGGCAGATCAGGAAGCTTGTATCCTAGGCCGGACAGGTACTCTACGGTTTTCCGCCCTCTAAGAGCGTGTACTTTTGAAGAATCAATTCCCGGGATACCTGCCTTCGGGTCCAGCACGCCCGAGCCCCAGATGTTGGACTTCCTATTGGCCATGAAGAAAATACTTCCAATGGCCAGAAGGTGCTCTTCACCAGCTTCACTGACCCGCCCCTGCACCCCGAAACTCTCTTGCAAGATATAGCTGGTGATTGCATCACCACAGTTGCGGATGACGTTGTAGTACCGGAACGGTATGGTCGGCTGGCCTGAGACTGCTCTGGCGCGGATGGCAGGGGGGCTCTCTTTCGTCTTGAGCTGGCTGTCCACGGCTGTTTTCTACCCTGCTGGTTGAACTCTTATGATCTCCCAACCAAGGGTTCGGACCGGAGTCAAGACCAGCTTCAGCATAATGCCGTCCTTGCATGACGATCATGCCCGCGTCTCCTTGATCCACGCTCCAACAGCGGCCGTCAGCATCACCGCCACCGGCCACCAGCGGTCGCCCGTATAGAAGCACCCCACGCCGACCAGCGCCGTGTCCACGAGGCCGTCTCGCAGCGCGCCGCCGCGCCGCATGTCGCCGTGCTCCTTCGCCGCCCAGTAGAGCGCCGCCAGCCCCAGCCGGGCCGCAGCCGCGGTCACGCCCAGCAGCCCCTGCAAGGCCGCGCCGAGCATCACGTGGCCCAGCCCGATGACGGCCCATTGGTAGCTGTCGCCGTCTGTAGGAGCGGCGACGATCGCCAGCAGCCGCCGAAGCGCGTTCACGGGGCGATGCCGTGCTTGGCGACGAGGGAGCGCCGGACGGCCAGCATGGTCGGTTCGCGTTCCGGCGCGCCGTCCGTGATGACGGACAGGACTACGCCCGATCGGCCGATGAAGCCGAAGCCAGTCGTCGCCCCATAGAGCAGGTTGATGGTGAAGTCGGTCCAAGCATTGGCGGCGCTTTCCCGCAACACGCCGTCCACCCAGTAGCTCGCCTTCCCGCCTGCCAACTCGATCTCGAACAGGTGCAGGGCGTTGCCGAGGTTGGTTGGGCTGACGAGGAACGCCTGCGCGCCCGCCCGGGACAGAAGCAGGTTGCCCTGCGTCTGGTGGATGCGGCCGAAGTTGACGGGGGACGCGCTGCCGAACAGTCGGGGGTCGGGAACAGAAGCGGGGTCGAATGCAGCGACGATGAACAGGCGCGTTCCCACCATGTCGGCGGGGTTCGCAAGTACCAGCCTGAGGTCCTGGCTGGTCACGTTCAGCAGGTTGCCCGTGCGCGTGATCCCTGTCGCACTGGCCGTCGCGTTGAACAGCGGCCCTGCGCCGCCGCGGTTAGCGATGCTCGTGACGTTGCCGTTGCCGTCAAGCACCGCATCTTCGGGGTCATGGTGCAGCGGGATCTGCTCCATGCCCGTGCCGTACCGCGAGGTGATCGGATCGGCGTTCGCGCTGGCCGGGCGCAGATGCGTCAGGCCAAGGCCGAACCCGAACTGCATCACACCCACCCGGTCAGGCCGGTCGCCGTCGTCCCGGTCGCCCGGATCCGGCGGGCAAGAAGCGGATATGTCCCCGGCGGCAGGGCAGCCGTCGTCTGCACCGCGTTGTTTTCGGACGAGACCCACGACAACGTGCCACCCGCGTTCAGCGTGATCGCACGGATGTCGGTCGCCAGATCGGCGCCATCGGCAGGCGTGATCGGAAACGATCCCATCGCCGGGCCGAGCGCGGACTTGCCGTAGGTGTGAAGGGGATTCAGCGCCATCGTAGGGCCTCCTGGTTGATGCTTGTGGGTGCTTTCGGGCGCGTTACGCGAGGGTCGTCCTCATCTCCGACCAGTCCGTCCCGGCCACGTGTCCATTGCCGGTCGTCAGGCGCAGCCAGCCGGTCACGGCATAGCCCGACCGGATGACCGGAACCGGCGCCATCACCGTTTGGCCCGCGAGATAGTGGCCGGACGCGGGCATGGCTGCGGCCGTGCCAGACGTGATCCCCGTGACCTTGTTGAAGTCGGGGCTCGTCTTATCGGTGTTCACCCGCACATAGATGACCGGGACGTTGCCGGGCACCACGCGGACGCCACCGTTTGCCGCGTTGTCGCCGATCCCTGCAAAACTGCCGTGCAGGGTGACGGCGGCGGGCGTATGGGAAACGCCCCCACTGACGACCCGCGCGATCGACGACAGGTTCTTGTAGGAGCCGCCGTCCAGGATGACCTGGGCGCCGTTGTCGACCCGGTAGGCCACCTTGTCGGTCGCCGAACCCCAGCGGCCGTTGGGCCCGCGGGCGGGGTGGAGATGGAAGGGATCGCCGTCGATGTCGTTGTTGCGGAAGGTCACGACGCCTTGTCCGCGCACATCGAACGCCCGGTCGCCCCGGACGTGCATGGCACGATTGCTCTCGTAGGTCAGGCCGTCCCAGTCCGTGACCGCCCCCTCCATGAAGCCCCAGACCTCGAACGGAGTCGTCGCGCCGTAGCTCAAGTTCCCGGACACCCGGACGCTTCGCATGGTCCCCCGCACCGCGATGTGCGTGCCGTAGAAATCCTCCTCCAGCACGTCTCCGGTGTAGGGGCCGACGTTCTGCACATAGCGTGGGCCGTAGCCGTAGTCGGTGTAGTTGGCGGTCGGTTCGAGCGTCCTCATGCAGATATTGTTGGCGATGACGATGTTCAGGTTGCCGACCAAGTTGCCTTCCTTGTGGAAGTAGGGGGCGGGCGCGTTGACGCCGGTTCCGTTGCTGTTCCAGACGTAGCTGCCATCTGGCAGAGAGCCCATCTTTCCCAGAGTGAGCCCGCCGCTGTAGGTGGGATCGGAGCTGTCACCTACGGCGATATAAGCGCACTCGTTACCCGCGCCGCCAAACCGGATGCGCCTGAACACGTCGGTCACGATGTTGTCGGTGATGACGTAGTTGATGCGCGGGATTCTTCCCCGGTTGTCGCCCCAGGATGCCGATCGCAGGATTTCGATGCCGCGGATGTGCGGCCTTCGGACGATGTTGTGGGATACGATCAGGCTGTCGTAGCCGGTGCCGTAAATGCCTTGGCTGTCCTCGATCACGTTTCCGGTGATGATGGCTTGGCTGGGCAGAACATTGTCCGCCGTTCGGGAAAAGACGATGGAGTCGTCTCCGATCTGACGGAAATAGTTGTTCGTAACCTTGAGACGAGAGGCATTCACGAGGTGGGCGCCGTCGCGTTGAGAACGATCAAAGTAACATTCAGTCACAGTGACGTCCTGCACGCCTGAGAGAACGAGGCACATCTGGCAGATGTTGCTGAACCTGACGCGCTCCACCATGACCTTTCGGTTGCCGACACCGAATGCAGCCGCGTGCGAACTGTCGCCCCAGAACCCGTTGGCACCCCAATCCGACACGATCCCGAAGTCGGCTAGGCGCAGGCAATCCAGCGATGAACCGACCTGCTGTGAAAACATCGGTTTCGGGGTCCCGGCGGCGATGGCGGAATCCGCGTAATACAGCGTCGAGACGAACATGCCCTCGCCGACGATCTCCAGTGTCCCGTTGCTGGCGATCGGAACAGCGATGGTCGTGCCAGGTGGCTTTTCCACATAGAACGACCCCGCGTTGATCCGCGCCTTTGTTGCGCCATTCGCGCCCGCCCACGCCAGCATCGCCGTCAGCAGGGCACGGCAGTCCGTGCCGGTAAACCTGATCCCGTCCGCGTTCATAGTGACGCCAGAAACCGCGCCCCAGTGGCGCAGCGACGGAATACCCTCAGGAACCCAACGCACGTTCCCTTGCGTGGTCAGCGGTACGTTCGCGGTACTCGCCCCGGACGAAAGCCGCTTATACTGCAGCAATTCGCCGTCATGGAACACGGAAATGCGACCAGCTGGAGCCGGGATACGCGCCGCTGCCGCCGCATCTCGTGAGACAAAAGCAACGCTTTCCGCAGACGCTTTCCCCAGCGACAATTCCAGCGTTGCTTCCTCGATCAAGATCGAGCCAATGCGGATCTGCGCCGCCCCAGAGGCGCCATATCGAACTCCGAAGCGCGCATAGGGAACCCCCGCCAATCCCGCAGCGGTATAATCTGCACCGAAATCGGCCGTAGGGGCGAATGTCGCGCTCAGCGTCACTTCGTTGCCGTCCGCTGCAACGCTCTGATCCGCCCCACCGTAGTAGGTCGAATTGGCCATGTTCCCGCTCAGACCGATAGCGACCAGGCTCAGAGGAACATTTGGGAGAGGACCGGAGATTACACGGAGCTTGGCGGTTACGCGGTACGCCGCGCGGCCCCACGGCGACACGCCGCGTGTCAGAACGTTGTTGCCCACCGCCGTCGGACGCCAATCAGCAGAGGTTCCGAAAACCGGGTCGTCCGTAACTTGCGTCAAGCCAGCCAGCGACACTGTTCCCGTAGGCAAGCCGGTTCGCGTGGTCGTCCAGTTGCGCAGACCCGAGTGGAAGGACCACGGCTGGCGAGCCGCTGTATTGGCGAAATCGGCAGAGGCGGACTCCGCGCCAGCCCGTGCAGTCTCGGCCCCGGTGCGCGAGGTGGACGCATCTCCCGCCGCGGTTTGTGCCGCTGTCACGCGAGTGTCGAGTTGCGCCTGCACTGCCGCGACCGCGCCACTGGCAGCCGGACCAGCCGCCGCCTGAGCTGCCTGAGCTGCTGCGGCATCGATACGAGGTTGCGCCTCGGCGATTGCCGCCGCGGCCGCGGCCGGGGCCGTTTGCTCCGCGGCAGTGGCAGCCGCCTGCCCTGCCGCGTTGGTGATCGTGGTTTCGATGCGCGGCATCGCCTCGGCCACGGCGTCGGACGCAGCCGTGCGCGCGATCTCCTGGGCCTGGTCGCGCAGCTCGCGCACCTGGTCCAGGGTCGAACGGCCGACCGGACGCTCCTGGCGGGCAAAGACAAGCTCGATCGGCATCAGCAGCGCTCCACGGTATTGAGGACGAATTCGCCCGCGTTCTCCTGCGTGCCGTCAGACCACGTGACCTCGACGGTGGCGCGGCGGGCGCGGGGCGGCAGGTCCAGCGCATTCACGTCGAACAGCACCGCCCCCAGCAGGACGTCGGGAACGGTGCCAAAAACTGTCAGGCAGGCGGCGGCGGTGTTGACGTGCAGCGCCACGGTGCAGCCCGACAGGTCATAGGGCGTGCCATCCTCCTGCAGCAGGTTGACGACGATCGGCCGCGTGTCGCCGCGGGTGTGGGTCTCGGTGGCCATGCCGGGCTCCGTCAGGGAATGTCGATCAGGAAGCTGGACAGCGGCAGGCCCGGCACGCGGTGATACAGGTCCCGATCGTCGTCGGTGATGACCTGCCCCTGCCGCGCGTGCTGGGCCCAGCCCCACGGCCCGCCGACCTTCATGCCCCGCACGCTGCGCGGCGCGAACAAGGCCAGCTGTCCGTTGCTCTGGAACTCGCCGTAGGCCATCGGCACCATCGCACCGTCGTCGCCCTCGATCACGTAGATGCCGTAGGGTGCGGGGCCCGCCGCAAGCGGCGTACGGGGCACGAAGCTCGCGGACATGCCCGAGAATGACAGAATCAGCGTCCGGCCGTTGTTCTGGGTGCCCGCCGCGATGACCTTGGGCCCGGTCCGATTGGCCTGCCCGTGTGCGATGTTCGCCCAGGACCGCGCAAGCCGCGCGCCAAGGATCGCGTAGGCGGTGTCGTAGTAGTGCAGGTTGTTGTGCAGCCGCGGCATGTCATACAGCTCGGCCCCGAGCGTCGCGTAGCTGACCGACGCGATCGCCGCGAGGTATGCGTTCCGCACGCGCGATGCGCCGAGGTCGACCAGCCGCTGCTCGAACCCGCCGATCATGCCGACGAGGAACTTCATGTTCGGATATGTCGCGCGGATATGGCCCCATACCCGCACAATCGTGTCGCGCAGCTGCGCCACCGTCAGGCGATCGAGGTACATGGCACCCACGTCGGATTCGCCCTGCACCCAGAAGCACCACTCGGGCGCCGGCGCGCCGTCGGACACGGCCGCCGCCACCGCGTTCATGTAGGTCGTCAGCGCCGGGCCCGGCGTGTTGTTGGCCGCGTTCCACCAGTAGCTGGTCTGCCCGGCGTCGACGGACCGGCTGTCGATCGCGGTGCCGCCGGTGGCGCCCTGCACGGACCGCACCGACCTGTTCAGCGGCGTGGCGATCCAGTTCCGCAGCGCCCACGTGAAGCCGCCGAGGCCGCCGTACATGTGGGCCTGCTGGGCGTTGGACTGCCCACCCCAGACGATCGTCATGTCATGCGTGGCCCGGCCGGTCGAATAGGCAGGGGCAGGCCCGGCGACGGTGCTGATGACGGTGGCGCCTGCCAGCTTCATCACCCGCACGACGCTCACGCCCGCGGCGGTCGCGACGTTGCCCGACGTGCCGACGTAGTTCTCGCGGGCCACGACCTTGTCGCCTGACCGCAGGGACAGCAGCACCTCCGTTCCGGGGATCATCTCTGCGCAGTCCAGCGTTCCGGCCGCGCCCGTCATCTGGATGGTGCACTGGTCGAACACCGGCTGCACCTGGCAGGGCGTCGGGCCCGATACGATGAGCGGCTGGCGCGACCCGTAGATGCTGCGGATCGGCAGCGGGTCGACATGGGCCGGAATGGCCGCGTCGGTGACCGGGAAGCTGCTCGCGAGAAGCCTGGACTCGCGCACGTCACGCGACACGACCTGCGCAACGCCCTCGCCGTAGCGCAGCAGATAGGACGTCCCGCGGCGCAGCGGCGCCGCCAGCCCGCGCCCGTCGGCATCGACGATGGTGGCCGTCCGCACCAGCCCCTGCTGGTCGGTCAGCGACAGCGCAGGCGCGGGCACGGTGCTGTCCGCGTTCGGCGTGAAGAAGAAGGTCTGCCCGATCACCGGAACCTGCTGCAGCCCGGTCAGCGTGTAGCTGCTGCCGTTGCCCGTCGGCTCGGCGCCGTAGGTCAGCACCCCCTGGTAGTTCGGGTTGCCGGCGGACGGCGGGGTCAGGTCGTTCAGAAGGTCCCGAAGATCCTTCTTGGTGGGGTTGTGCACCCCGCTCGTCGGATCGCCCATGGGCAACGGGTTGGCGGCGTTGAACACCGTGAAGTCACGCAGCACCTCATTCGGGGCTTTTGCCATGGCAGTTCCTCGATATGGAAAAGCCCGCGCAAGGCGGGCGATCGTTCAGGTGTTCGGGCGGCAGATCAGCTCGCGATCTGGACAGGCCCGGCCGGCGGCGAGGCGACCGACGATCCGTTCAGCGCGACGACCCAGTAGAACCAGGTCGTTCCCGCCGGCTGGCTGCCGCGGAACGTCGACATCAGCCCCGGCGTGCCGGAAACGTCCAGCACGTGCGACGCGCCCGTGAAGCTGTTGGCCTGGCTGCGGAACACCCGTGCCTTCCAGAAGTTCTCGGGCGGGTTGCGCCAGGTCATCTCGACGCCGCCGGTGCCCACCCGCGCGAACTCGGACGGCGACGCCGGAACGTTCGGGTTCGCCACGATCGTCACAGCCCCCGCGCGTTGCCACGCAGCCTGGCCGCGCCAGCGGTAGCGCACCGTGTAGACCTGCTCATTCTGAAGAATCCCCGTCTCGGCCGAAAACCTGTCGCCGCCCATCGTCGTCCACGGCAGCGCGGCGGTGACCGCCACGTCGCCCTGTGCCACCTGCGCCTCCAGCGTCAGGTCGCGCCGGGCGACGGCGTTGACCGTCAGCCGCAGCTTGCCGCCCCACGTCTCGCCACTGACCCTTACCGGCACCTGCGTCAGGCTGGCCCCCGCCGGCACGGGCCCCTGTTTCGACGACTGCGCCAGGCCGCCGGCGGGCGTCGAGACGGGACGCTCCTCGACTGCAGCATTCCACCCGTAGGGATTGGCGATCGAGGCGATGCCGATCTCGCACCAGCGGCCCGCCACGTCGAACCGGTGGCTGGTCACCTCGAACACGTCGTCCAGACCGAACTCCGGCGCCCGTACGCGGATGGTGTGGATGCCGTCGCCTTTCGGAAAGCGGGCCTTCATGCCGACAAGGTTCGTGGTCAACGTGCCGGTCATCGCGCGGCGGCGCTTGGCCCAGATGATCTTCAGCAGGCGCTGCATCTGCGAACCGCTGGGGCACATGTCGATGTCGATCTGCTCGACCCGCTCGCCCTGCTCCGCCAGCGCCGCCGCGTCGCGCAGCTCCGGCACGTCGATGGGCTGGTACTTGTGGGCCGGGCTGACGAACGATCCCTTTAGCACGTTGAAGTCGGTGAACGGGTCGAACCCGTCCTCGACGGACAGCTCCATGATGTCGTCGGCCGTGATCGTCACGTCCGGGTCCGACCAGGCCCCGCCGAGAATGCCGACCTTGCCTTCCGGCGTCTGGTAGACCTGCCCGTCGCACGTCGCCAGCATCCGCGCGGTCACGTCCTTCGGCGCGTCGTCCAGCGAATAGGTCCCGCACAGCCGGTAGCGCGTTTCGGTCCCGCCGGCGCGCAGCGGCACGCTCTGCTGGCAGCGGACCGAGAACGCCCCGAACGACGCATCGTCGATCGCCGCGGCCGGGATCCGCCAGCCGTCGGGATGCGTGAAGTAGTCGCGGATGATCAGCGCGGCGTTTTCCGTGTAGACCAGTGCGCCCGCCATGTCCCGGACCCGGCTGCCATGAACCTCCGCCTGCAGCACCGTCTGCGGGCCCTTCGGGAACACCTTGGCGAACTGCTCCTGGCCGGGATGGCTCATCACCACCAGCATCGTGGCCTGGCCCTGCAGGCGGTGGTTCGGCGTCCACAGCTCCGGGAAGGCGGCCTGCACCGACGGATAGCCGCCGCCAGCCCCCGCGCCGTCGAAGAACAGCATCCGCAGGTCCGGCGAAAACGGCGACGTGGTCACCTCGCCATTCGCGTCGACCGTGACCGGCTCGCCGTCCACGTGGAACGCGCCCAGTCCGTGCAGCTGGCCGTGGTGCAGGACGATGATCTGGTACAGCTTGCCGTCGTCGGTTTCCCAGAACGCCCGGATGCCGCCCAGCAGCACCCGGCCGTAGGCCCGAATGCGCGGGCTGTCGGTCTGGTTGATGTTGGCCTGCACCTGCTGGCGCGGCACGTTCTGACGGGCCAGCGCCTGCGATGCCAACGACCAGCCGACGGACCGCCCAGCCGCGAACAGCGCAGAGGTCAGCGCGGGCGAAAGGCCGAACACGCTGAGCGACCCGGCCCCGAGCGCGGCCGTCGCCCACATGCTGACCGCCGTGAAGATCGCCATCAGATACTCCGCACCCACGCCTGCTCGGCGCGTCGATAACCCAGCCGGGCGAGGTCCGGGCCATCCACCCCGGTCGAAAGCGTGACGAACGCGGCGCCCTTCTCGCGCGCCCAGGCCTCGTAGGCGCGCAGCAGCCGTAGGCCGGACCCGTCGGCGGCCCACCAGCCGTGCTCCACCGCCATCGGCACGGGGCTGATGACGCTGCGCTGGATCGAGGCGGCGAGGAAACCGCCTGCGGATACCCACACCGCCCCGTCCGGGCTGGCGATCAGCGATGCCAGCGTCCGCGCGGTCCACGCCCGATCGACCGGCACCGGTCCACCGACCGCGTCGCGCAGCGCCTCGACCATGCCGACGATGGACAGGATGTCCGCCGCCGTCGCCGATCTCAGACCCATCGGGTCTCGTAGTTCGTGTAGAGCGGCAGGCGTTCCAGTCCCAGGTCGCCCGGAAACCGCGCCTTCTGGTCCGCATCGGTCCATCGTCCGCGGGGCGGCGCATTGCGGCGGAAGAACAGCCCCTCCGCCTCCAGCGTCAGGGTGCGCTCGCTCGGGCCGCTGATCTTGTACGGCATGCGCTGCATCGTGCCCGAGAACATGACGAAGGGTGACCCCAGCGGCTGCCCGCGCAGGATCTCCCCGCCGCCCGCCGTGAAACCGGCTGTCGCCTCCATCGCGAACAGTTGCGCCGAAACCGTCACCGTCCGATCCCGCACCCGCGACTTGGCGTTCAGCGCCAGCGCCAGCAGTTCCGGCGTGCAGGCCAGCGTGAAGGTCATGGGCTTCGCCGACAGGTCATAGGCGGTGTCGATCCGCGACAGGCCGATCAGGTCGCCCAGGCCCTGCCAGCGGAAGCCGCCGGCGTCGAGGTCACCGAACCCCGTCCACCAGCGTTTCGCGCCATCACGGAAATCCATGAACACGAGCGCGGCCTGGCCGACGCGCCCCGTCCGCAGCGCCTCGTCCGGGATCGCCAGCAGGTCCTCGCGGGCGCCCATCAGACCGCCTCGACGAAGCGGCAGGTGACCCGGCCCACACCCTCCGGCGTGTACTCCATGTCACCCGCAGGCTCGGCCAGCCGCATCAGGCAGACCGGACGATCGAGGATCAGGGCGGCCGCGGTGAACGCCTGCCGCAGCGGCGGCTGGATCATCAGGTTGGACGTTCCGCCAGCATCCTGCCAGTGTTGCTGAACCCGGTGAAGCCGCTCGCCCAGGCTGAAGTACTGGCCCGGGCGGATGCCGGTCGAATTGACGGCGCTGACCCTTATCGTCGTCGCCCGCAGCGGGGCCGGCGCGGCCAGTTGCATCAGCCCGACAGGTCCGGTCTCGAACCCGAAATGCTCCCACGCCTGCGCGTCCGCGAACCCGGCCATACGGTCCCAGGGCGCCTCCCGGCCGCGGTTGTCGCGTGGCCGGTACCGCGACCAGATCGGCACCAGCGTCGTGCCCGCGCCGCCCTCCATCTGTGCGATGAATGCCTGCCACGCCAGTTCCTGCTCCTCGCCATGAATGACGAAGCTGCCGGTGACCTCCCATCGCGCCCCCAAGCCACGGACGATCGTCTCGACCCCGCTGATGGACAGCTGCGGCGCCTGCACCTCGCCGACCATGCGCGGCTGCGCCGATGTCCAGCGCGCAGTGTAGGGCCACGTGGCACGCATCAGCCGTTCCTCTTGTCGTGATCGGCGACCCAGCCCGGCGCCTGGGATTTTGCCTGCGCCAGGATCCTTTCGCCGGCAGCCCGCATCTTCGCGTCCAGACCGTCGTCCCCGGTGGTGCCGCGCAGATCGATCGTCATGTTCATGGCCGCCGGCCCGCGGTCCTGACGCAGCAGGCGGCTGGTCTCGGTCGAATTGTAGACACGCGACCCGCCGGGCATGCTCACCAGCTCGCGCCCCCGCTCGCCCACGAAGGCTAACCCGCCCGAAAAGCTGCGGACCCCGTTGGCGAACCCGGGGATGCCTGCCAGCGCGGCAGAAAGGGGATCTGCCCCGTTCCCGAACAGCGCCCCCCAGATGCCGTCGAACAGGCTGTTCGTGGCCTTGTCGGCAAGGCTGTCCACCAGACCGGCAATTGCCGACTTCATCGTCTCGGCACCCTTGGCCACGGACTTCACGGCCGCCGTGAACTCGCTTCCGAACCCCTGCACGCCGCCGGTCATCTCGTCGATCCACGACGGCATCCGCCATGCGCCGTCGACCGCGGCCGCTATCCCGGACGCCGACGCCTGCACCTGCGGGGAAGCGGCATCGATCCCGCGCACGAGCCCCTCGCCGATGTTCTGGCCGTAGCCCTCGAACACCCGTGACGGCGAATGGATCTCCAGCGCCTCGCGGAAAGGAACGGACACCTGGCTCGCAAGCGCCCGGGCCCGCTCGGCCAGCGCGCCGCGCTTCGCATCCATGCCCGCGACCGCGCCCTCCACGATCGCCGCGCCGATGGCCGTCCCATGGGCTCGTGCGGTTTCGGCAATGGCGCCCATCTCGTCGACCATCGCCCGCAGCTGCTCGGGAATGACGGTGCGGCCCTCGCCGGCCTTGGCGATCATCTCGTCGATCGCGGCGATGAACGGACCTGTCACGCCGCTCATGTCGGTGCCGATGATCAGCTTCAGGTCTTCCCAGTTGGTCTTGAGATCGGCGATCGCGCTGTTGCCGCGTTCGATCGCCTCCGGGTCGATCGTCGCCGCATCGGCCAGCGCCTGCGACGCCGCGGCAGCCTCTTCGTAGGACGTCGCCGTCTGCTCAGCGACCGCCGCCGCCTCGCCTGTGGCAGCCGCCAGGAACTCGTCCTGGGCCTTTATCTCGGCCAGCTTGGTGATGATCGCGTCGAGATTGTTCAGGTAGGCGCGTTCCTCCTCGGACCGCCCGCCACTGGCATCCGCGATCTGGGCGTATGCCTCGCGAAGCCGGATCGCCGCATCGATCTGTGCGCTGAGGTCGGGCGCCTGGCGCAGCTCCATCATGGCGGACCGCAAGGCCGCACCCAGCTTCGCCGCCTCGTCCGTGGTCGCGCGCAAGGGGCTGACCAGCCCGAACTCCGATGCGAACATCCGCGGCTGAAGACCGGCCATCACGTCGGCGTTCTCGTCGAGCAGAGCGGTGGCCTCGGTCAGGCCCGCCCTGATCTCGTCGACCATTCCGATCCGCGCATTGGCCGCGGCCGACCGCAGGATCGGACCCATCCGATCGGCCATCGATCCGAAGCGCTTCTCGAGGTCGCCCATCGGCGACAGGGCGTCCTGGACCTTCGACTTGTAGATGTCGAAGGCACCCGACAGCTCCTTCACCGCGTCGGACAGCCTCTTCGCGCCGTCCGCGCCGGTGAACAGCTTCAGGACGAACGGGGCCAGCAAGCCCCCGGCGACCCCTAGGGCGACACCCATCGGACCCAACGCCCCCGAGACTGCCCCGATGATGTCGGGCAGCTGCGTTCCAACCGCCCTGACCCAGGCATCGATCCCGCCGCCGGACGCTTGCGCCTGTTCGCCGATCTGGCGGAACTGCCAGCCGAGGTTCTGCAGCGTGTTCTTCTCGATCAGGGGACCGGCGTTGCGCTGAAGCGCCCCCAGCCCCTCGCCGGCCTTGCCCACTGCCTTGCCGGCTTCGTCGGCCGGAACCTTCAGCCCGTCGAGCTGGCGCTTCGCCGCATTCAGGCCGGCGCTGAAGTCCGCGCCCTCGAGGTTCAGCCCGACATACAGGTCACCGACCACGCTACCGGCCATGCCGCGCCCTCCATTCGTCCATCGTCATGGCGGGCAGCCCGGATCGCAGCGACGCCAGCCGATGCCGCACGTCTATGTCGCCGCCGGACGCGCGCCTGTCCCTGAGCAACCGCGCCAGCCGCGGCAGCCTGGCCGACCTGAACAGCATCGCCGTCAACCAGGCCCCGGTCACCATCCGCCGGGATTCGCTGTCCTCGCGTTCGGCCCGGCCCTGCATGTGCAGCAGGTACAGGCGTGGCGTCAGCGCCCAGAACGCCTCGGGGTCGAACCCTGCAGCGGCGTAGTCGGACAGCATCTGCGCAATATCTACGGCCGCGCGGTGGCGGCCGTCGCTTTTTTTTCGGCGTCGTCCCCCGACGGCGGCGCCGACGCGGACAGGGCCGAAAGGATGGCGGCCCGCGCGCCGGCCCCATCCTCGTGCAGCAGGTCGCCGGCCCCCTCGATCGTGACGCCGGAATGATGGCGCCGCAGGCTCGCCCACAGGATTGCACGGATGTCGCGCATGAATGCCTGCGGGGCGGCCATGCGCCCCAGCACGCCGGCCGCAGGCTCGCCCAGCTCGGCCTCCAGTTCGCACATGGCGTTCATGTCCATGCGCAGGACAAACTGCTGGCCCGCGATCACGGCGCCCACGTCACCCTTCATCGCGTTGGCCATCAGGGGGTCACCACGCCGGACAGGCGGAACGTGGCCTCGGCCGTCATCTTGTCCTGGACCGGTGCGCTCCGCGAATAGCCCGACAGGTAGCCGCTGTAGGTCTCGGGATCAGCCTCGGGCAGCGTCACCTCCACCAGCACCTGTTCGCCGCTGTCACGGATCGACTGCAGCAGCAGGTCGGTTGCCGATCCCGGGACAAGGTTCATCGGCACCGTCATCTCGCCGCTGTCGATCAGGCCGGAAATGTACTGCCGGCGGCGGCCCGGGCTTTCCATGTGGGTGACCTCGACCTCGTCGATCTCGTCGACCGGCAGCTCGATGTCGCCGACCAGGGCGAGCTTCGTCCACGTCGGCGTTGCGCCGCGGCCGACCCGGACGGTCGTCCCGTAGCCAAGCACTCCTGCTGCTTCAGGCATTGTCGTTCCTCCAGTTGATCATGAAGTCCAGTGAGACCCGTGGCAGCAGGTCGGGGTCGGCATCCGCCAGCCCGTCCCGCGTCCCCAGATGGAATATGCCCGCGAACCCTCCCCCGCGGTGCCCGTCCAGATGCCCGGTCAGGGCGTCGGCGATCGCGACGGCGTCGGCGTACCGATCGGCATAGCAGTCCGCCTGCACCCGGCCCTGGAACAGCCCGTCGGGGCCGTCCTGCGTGTGCCCGTCCGATCCGCTGATCGTCTGCAGCACCACGAACGACCCCGCGCTGGCCTGCGGATGTTCCATCCAGTCCACGCCGCCGGGGGCAAGCTGTCCGACGCCTTCGCGCACCAGCGCGCGCAGCGCGACCCGCAACGCCCCGCTCAACCGCGTGCCGCCCGCTTGGCCGCCCGCGCCAGGACGCGGTCGATCTCGGCCCGAAGTTCGGTGGCGATCCTGCCGATCATCACGCCGCGATGCTGGTCCCACGCGGGCCTCATGTAGGGGTCGGCCGGCATCACGCCGGACGACTTCCCGGTCTTCCTGCTGCGGCGCAGGCCCGTGCCGAACTCGACCCACCTGGCGTGCCGGACGCCGGCGGCAGGCCCGATGAACACCGCCGCGCTGAACTGTCCGGCATTGGCCTGGTTCGCCGCGCGCTGCGCCGCCGCAGCCTCGTCCCTCGATCCGCCGGCCTGCATGGTCCGGGCATAGGCCGCGCGGCCCGCGCCGCCGCTGCTCACCGTCGTCGAGATGACGATGGACCGGTCGAGCTCGCCCGAATGAACGGGCGTCATCGACCGGATCGTGTCCGCCAGGGGCTTCGCGGCGTTCCGCAGCGTCCTTTCCAGCGCCCCGCGCTGCACCGCCATGCTCATGTGGCCGAGCCGGTCCTTCAGTTCAGCCATTCCCCTGATGGAGACGCTGCCCTTGACGGCGGTCATGCTGCCGCCTGCGCGCTGATCTCGAGGAACGACCGCCGGGACCCGGTTTCCTTCAACCCGATGATCTCGTAGGTGCGGCCGTCGCAGACGAGCCGGTCCGTCGGCCGGATGCCGGCGGTGAAGCTCGACCACCGGACCGTGAACCGCGTCAGGACGGCGGCGCGCATCGAACCCGCCGCGAAGCGCTCGGCGTCCGACATGTCCCGGCGGGCAGCCCACACCGGCGACCCGTGGGGGCTATGCGGACCCAGCGTCTGCTGGTATCCGTCGTCCACGACCTCCGCCCGCAGGAACTGAACCCGGCGGTCAAGCTTGCCAGCATCCATGAAGGACACCCCCTGTGAGATTGGTTCTTGCCGCGGCCTGCCTCTTCGCCGGTCCAGCCCTCGCCCTTGACTGCCCGAGCGTCACCGACGACGGCGAACGCCTCGCCTGCTGGGACGCGGCAGCGGGGGAAGGCTGCGCCGTCACCGACTGGACCGCGGCGGAATCGTCGATCGGGGCGGTCAAGCTGTCGGGCGCGGCCAGCTGCAAGGCAGGCTTGGTGACCATCCGCCTCTATGACGGCGACCGCTTCGTGGGCGCAGGTCAGGCCGTGATCGAGGGGTTCGCGTTCCAAGCCTATATTGATGGCCAGGCAGCCGACCCCCGACCTCTGTTCAGCATATCCGAATAGGCTTCGGTCGTCCGTCCGTCACAGCCGCCGCACGCGGAACGGAAACACCAGGTCGTCGAACCCGTCGGGGATCGCGCCCACGGCCCGGTCGTCGTACCAGCGCGCCACCAGCAGCAGGATCGCCTGTTTCAGCGCGTGAGGCACCGCCTGCGCGGGTCCGAACCCGGCCGTGAACGTGACCGACGCCGGCCGCCCCCAGCCGCCCAGTGGGACGATCGCGGGATGCGCCAGGCTTTCGTGCCAGCGCCAGGCGAGGTCGCCCGCAAGCAGGTCGGTGTGGACGACCGCAGTGACGGTGCAATCCGGGAATGGCAGCTGCAGCCGCTCGCCGACGGCCGTCACGTCGGCGCGCCAGGTCTGCGTCACGAGGCAGCGCCCCAGGACGCCGTGGTAGCCGTCGAGGTGGCTCACCGCGGCGTCGAGGTAGCCTTGGATCAGAAGGTCATCCTCGTCGCTGTCCACGCGGCACTGGACCTTGGCCTGGGCCAGGGTGACCGGCAGCTCGCGCGGGGGCGCGACGAGGACCAACCTCATGGCGGATCACCGATCCGAGGTCTTGCCGGCGGCCGGGACGTCCGCCGCCGCCGCGCGGTCGCCGTAGACCGACATGTCGATCCCCTCCCCCGCGAAGTCGGGATCGACCGGGTTCGACTTCTTGGCGTCGTTCAGGTCGATCGCGTTCTGCAGCGCGGTCGTGCCCGCGCGCGGATTGGCGTCGATCGCCTCGTGCGCCAGGTTGACGCTCCCGGTGATCGCGGGCTCGACGATCGCGCCCGACGGGTCCTCGAAGGTCGTGGCCGGCGCGGGATCGACGATCGCGCCGGGCGCGTCCGCAGCCTTCTGCGCGGGCGTCCTCGCCGCGGTTTCGGCGGTCACCCGGGGCGCGGCCTCGTGCGGCGCGGCGGTCTTGACCGAAGGCTCGGTCGTGGTGTTCTTCGCAGCCATGTCGGCCTCCTTGAAACCAGGGTGGACCGGGGGCGACGCCGCCCCCGGCGCGGCCGGGACGAGCCCGGCAGGCCGAACCGCGATCAGGCGGCGGCCATCCGCAGGACGCGGAGCGCGTTTGGGTCGATGACGCCGCCGCCGACCCGCTTGGTGGTGTAGAAGTGCACGAACGGCTTGTTCGTGTAGGCGTCGCGCAGCACCCGGATGCCGAAGCGGTCGACGATCAGGTAGCCGCGCTTGAAGTCGCCGAATGCCACCGGATAGGCGTTCACCGCGGGGTTCGGCATCGCTGCCATCTCCGTGACCGGATAGCCCAGCAGCTGCGACGGCTCGCCCGCCTGCACCGACGGCTGCCACAGGTAGGCGCCGGTGGTGTCCTTCAGCTTCCGCGCGGCGGCCAGCACGTTGCGGTTCATGACGAACCGCGCGTTCTGCGACATCGACTGAGGCAGCGCGTAGATCAGGTCCAGCATGTTGTCGGCGGTGATGGCGGTGGCCGAACCCGCCACCGTAGTCGGGATCGCGCCGGCCGGGTGGACGTTCGCCGCGCTGCCGCCGGTGGCGTAGGTCAGGAAGCCGCGGGGCTTGTTGACGCCGTCGCCGGCCACGAAGGCGATGCCCTCCTGCCGCGCGAACTCCGTCTCGACCTCGTTGGCGATCCACTCTTCCAGGTCGACCTGCGCGTCGTCCAGCAGCTGCTGGCTCGCGGCCGGGTTCGCGTAGAGCTCGCCCGTGATGAAGTCCAGCGGCGCCAGCGTGCCGGTCGAGGTCATCGGGCGCGCCGCCGTCTCGCCGACCCAGCCCGAGCCGAAGCCGCCCAGGTTGTACAGCTTGCGGAAGCCGCTGCCCGAGATCTCCTGCACGCCCGCGATCTGGCGCATGGGCGACACTTCCACCAGCTTGTTGGTGATCGTGCGGTCCCATTCGACCGGCGCGAGGAACCCGCCCTCGGCGTCGGTGCCCTTGGTCAGCGCGGCCGACACGGTCTCGCGCTTGAACCACGCCTTGAACGCCGTGCTGTACTCGGCGTCTACCGGGCCCTCGCTGCCGCCGCCGCCGACCTTCAGCGCGGTGATCTGGGCGGCCTGGTCGTCGACCACCTTATGCAGCGCGTCGACCGCGGCGTTGATCTTGTCGACCTCGGCCGTCTTGACGACGTCCTCCTGCCCCTTCTTCAGGGCCTTCACCTCGTCGGCGTGCGAGGACTTGAACGCCTCCCACGCCTGGTTCAGGGCGGCCACCGCCGCCTTCGGGTCGCTTGCGTCGGCGCGCACGTCGAGGATCCCACGCGTCAGCGCGGGGCGTTGATGCATGCTCATGGTGTGTCCTTTACCGCTTGAGCGTTTCCGTGAGGGACCGCAGCTCGGCGGTCCAGTCGTCAGCGCGCGGCGTGACGTGGGCGGCAGCGCCGGGCGTGCCCCCCGTGACCTCGGCCAGAAGCGCGCGGCGTTCCGACCGGGATACATTCTGCTTGGCCAGCAGCGTGTCGAGCCGGCGCAGCGCCGACTTCGTCCCGCCCTCCTGCCCGACCGCGTGGATGTCGGCGGCGAGGTAGCCGTCGGCGAGACCCGCCTCGACCGCGTCCTCGCCGTTGAACCAGGTCTCGTTGTCCATCCAGCCCGCCGCGACGCCGCGCTCGGTCCCGGCCTTGTCGGCATAGACCGCCGCCATCGCGTCGTCGAAGGGCTCCATCGTCTCGGCCGCGTCGGCCAGGTCGTGGCGGTTGCCCACCGCGACCACCCAGGCGTTGTGCACCATCAGGAACCCGGCCCGGCCGATCAGCACCTGGTCGCCCGCCATCGCGATCACCGAGGCGGCGGACGCCGCGAGCCCGAGGATCCGCACCGTGATCTTTCGGCTGTCCTGCCGCAGCAGGTTGTAGATCGCGACGCCCTCGAAGAAGTCGCCGCCCGGGCTGTTGATGTCGACGATCACCTCGTCGGCCTTGATCGACCGCAGCGCGGCCGCGATCCGCTTGGCGGTGACCCCGTCGCCGTACCAGTCCTCGCCGATCTGGTCGAGGATCGTGATGACGTTCGCCGCGTCGCCGCCCTCGGCGCGCAGCTCCGGCTTCCACTCGCGCAGCAGCGCGGGATCGGGCTCGTAGGCCTGCACCTTCGGCGGGCGCGACAGCTTCAGTTCAGGCGTTGCGCGCAGCGTCATCCTGCTCTCCTGTTTCCGTGGCGCCGGCCGCCAGCGGCAGGTCGTCGCGCTCGCCCAGTTCCATCAGCCCCCGCACCTCGTCCTGGTGCATCCACGGGTGGTGACCACCCGAGCCGAGCGCCCGGGCGTAGAACTCGGCCTGGTCCTTCATGGACCCGCGCAGCAGCGCGCCCGCGTTGAACCGGGCGTAGTACCTCTCCTGCTCGGCCGTCGTCAGCAGGTCGCGCGCGATCGCCTGTTCCCAGGCCGTGAACCACGGGTTGAGCCCGTAGCGCACGAACAACTGGCCCAGCACGTCGATCCCCGTGCCCCAGCTCGTATCGTCGACCATCAGAAGCGGCCGGGGCACACCGAAGATGCGGGCGATCTCCTCGATCTGCATGCGCCGCTGCTCGACATGCTGGCTGTTCTGGGCGGTGGCGGTGAAGGGCTTGGCCTCCATCCCCTCTTCCGTGATCATCCAGCTGCCGGCCGCGTCCGCGCCCTCGTGCTCCTGCATGCTGGCACGAAGCCGGTCATAGGCCTCCGCCGACAGCTTCTTGTTGGCCGGCATCGACAGCGCGCCGCCGGTCAGCATCCCCTTCTCGAACAGCCGCGCCGCCGCCCTCTCCGCCTGCAGCGCAAGCCCGATCGCCTCGGCCGCCTGCCGAACCAGCGCGCGTCCGCGGATCCCGTCCAGCGAGAAGCCGCGCAGGTGAAAGACGTCGTCGGCGCCGAACACCCGCTTCGCGCCCTGCGGCGGCTGGTATTCGTACCGCATCGACCAGTCGTCGTCCTGGCGGATCGTCAGCCGCGCCGGCGTCAGCGGCGCCAACCCGATCACCTGCGGGCCGCGCTTGATCTTGATCGCGACCGCGTCGCCGTGCAGCAGCACCCATGCCTGCATCAGGCTGCGGAACTCGTAGGCCGTCTGCCAGCCGTTCGGACGCCGGTACAGCACCGGGAACAGCGGGTGGCCGGTCGCCTTCTCGCGCGCCTCGCCCTCGCGGTAGAGGTGCAGCGGCAGCATGGCGATGCTCGACGCCAGCAGCGACACGCTCCGGAACACCGCCGTGTTCCGCATCGCCGTCTCGACCGTCACCGTCGCCCCGCTGGCGGTCGACGCCGCGCCGCGCAGGAACGGCAGAAGGTACGGATCGTCGAGGCCGCTGAAACCGGATCCGAACGCCTGCACGGACCCCGTGCGCCCCGCCGCTGCCGGCACCGCCGGCGCGACCGCATGCGCATGATCCGCGCCCCCGAACAGCCGTTCGGAAACGCGCCCCAGCAGGCCCATCAGACCCTCAGGATCCCGCGGGTCTCGTAGACCGACGGCCCGAACGATTCCGGGTTCATCATCATCAGCACCGCCGCGTTGAGTGTCGCCATGACGGGGTCGATCTTGGCCGAACCCGCCGCCTGTTTCGTGATCAGGTAGTTCGAGCCTCGCAGCTCCATCTTCGCGTTGCCGACGGCCCAGGCCATGATCCCCTGCCCGCCGTGGCGCATCCGCCTGTCCTTCAGCTTGCGCGGCAGCGTCAGCACCGCGCCCTGCAGCTTGTAGCCCTGCCCCACGCTGTTGAGCATGTCGGCCGGGATCCCGCGGCCCTCGATCTCGTCCAGCAGCGTGCCGACGCCGAACGCGTCCAGCCCGATCGCCGCCGCCTCGGGCAGCAGCCCGGCCCCGTGCAGGCGCTCGCAGATGTCCGCGATCTCGCGCGCGTCCTGGTCGGTATCCTCGACCAGCACCAGGTCGCCGTCGCGCATGAAGCCTTCCAGCGTCGGCGCGATCTGCTTGCGCCGCTCGAACACCTGCGGCTGCGCCCAGGCCCGCCCCCAGTGAAGCCAGTCGCGGGTCCCCCGCTCCCGGCCGATCACCGCGAGCGCCATCAGGTCGTCCAGCCCGCCCCCGTCGATGCCCACGGTGACCACCTCGCAGCGGGCGATGATGTCGTCGAGCGTCAGCGCCGGCTCTGCCGCCTCCAGCCAGTACTCCGCCGCCGGCCAGCGGTCCGCGGCCAGCGCAAGTCCCACCTCGACGTTGAAGTGCTGCGACGCCAGCAGCGCCAGCGCCTCGGCCCCGGCGTACTCGGCCTTCACCAGCTCGGCCCGCAGGTAGTCGGCGCTGACGGACCGCCCGAGGTTCGGGTTCACCATCGGCCAGGTCCGCTCGTCCTTCCAGCCGCCGTCGCGCGAAATCTCGAGCGGCAGCTCGTAGAGCACCGGCAGGACCGGCAGGGCCAGCTCGCCGTCGCGCACCGCCCGCGCCTCGGCGAGCTTCGTCTTGAACACGCCCGCGGGCGGCGTCTTCGACTGGGTCGTGATCGTCAGCAGGAAGCCCTCGGGCCGCGATGCGAGGCCGCCCGTGATCTCCGTCATGACCTCGGCCGCCCGCGACATCATCGCGAAGACGTGCAGCTCGTCGATCAGCACGTAGGCGGCCTTCGTCCCCGTCACCACGTCGGGCGCCGCGGACTTGACCAGCAGCACCGCCCTGGTGCGCCGATGGGTGATCCGCTTGAGGTGCTCCTGGATCTGGAACAGCTTCATCAGCGCCGCGTCCAGCCGGATGATCCCCGCCGCCTGGCTGAAGCTGATGTCAGCGATCTGGATCGTGGGCGCGATCAGCAGCAGTTCCGCCGCCGGCCGCTCGTTCATGATCAGGGCCGTCACCATGATCGCGGCCGCGATGGCGGACTTGCCGTTCTTCTTCGGCACCAGCAGGAAGAACTCGCGCAGCGCGCGCGTCTTCGTGTCCGGGTCGTACGAACCGAACACGACCCGCACGAAGTCGAACACCCACTCGTCGCATACCTCGCCGTAGGTCGGCGTGCCGATGATGTCCGGCACCCGCAGCCGCTTGAAGATCCGCAGCGCCTTCTCGGCGACGGCATCGTGCAGGGGCAGGTCCGGCACCATGCTCCGGCCCTCGCGGATCCGGTCCTTCCAGTCCGGCACCGCTGTCGACCAGCTGGCCGCGGAAACGGGCGCCGTCATCTCAGTTCAGCTTGCCGGGCTCGAGGTCGTTGTCCCACCACGTGCCCTGTCCTGCCGTCGCGGCGTCCCGGTCCGCCTGGTCCTTCTTGCCCGGCGCGACCTGCCTGGCCTCGACCGGCCGTGCCGATCGCCGCGCCGGCTTCGGCTTGTCGCCGAACGCCGTCTCGAGGATCGCCAGCTCGGCCTTTTCCGCCGCGGCCAGCACCGCCTTGATCGCGGTCACGTTCCCCTTCTCCGCTTCCCGGTTCAGCAGCAGCAGCGCCTTCGCCTTGCTCTCGGCAACCGCCTTGGCCCGCGCCGCGGCGAGGCTGACCCGGCCGGATTCGAAATAATGCTTGTTCAGCGTTGGGATCGAGATCCCCAGCTCGGCCGCGATCGCGCCCTTGCCCATTCCCGAGACCAGCAACTCCCTGACGCGGCTCACATTTTCCGCCGTCGCGACGTGGCCCGTCCGCCCGACCTCGCCACGGCGGTCCGGGATGGGGTCGCCCAGCAGGTCGAAAAACCGTTCGCCCAAGAAAAAATCTCCGGATGAGGGGGGCGCGGGTCTAGGCGGTGGGGTGCCCTGGACTTTTGCCCCACCCCCCTGCCCGGCGCTCGGCGGCCTGCTTGGCCCGGTCGTGGCAGGCCTTCCTCAGGCATTGCAGGTTGGACGGGTCCCAGAACAGCGCCTCGTCGCCGCGATGCGGGCGGATGTGGTCCGCGACCAGCTGCGAGCTGTCGGCTTCCATCAGCCCGCAGCCGCAGCGGCAGGTGAACCCGTCGCGCACCAGCACGTCCCAGCGGAGCCGCTGCCAGCGCGCCGTCTTGTACCACGCGCGCCAGGCTAGGACCTTGTCCCGGCGTTGATCCCGGTCCGCACCAAGCGGCGCGGCGATCCGGCGCGGCGCGGACGACGGGCGCGATCCGACCTGCGTCAACCGGCCCATCCGCACCCCCGAAACGCGAGCGCCCGGAGGAACTGGGTTCCGTCCGGGCGCACCGATAGATATTACCGATTTTCCTCTCATGGACGGACCTAAGCGGTCAAGAGGTTTTTTCGCCCCGATACCCGATCATGCGATCCAGCGCGGCGCTGAGAGCCTCCAGCAGCGCGGCGCGGGTGGGTCCCTTGCTTGCCCATCCATGCGCCTCGAGTACCTGCGACAACGACCGCTCGCCCAGGCAGACCATGTCCACCAGCACTCGATCCGGGATGGTGCGGCGATCCGCGCCGCCGCGCATTGACGGCCGGACCCGCCGCACGACCATCGCCGCGCCCGTGCCGATCCGCCGCCGCAGCGCCTCGATCTCGCGACCCTCGGCCAGGTACGCGTCCATGAAGTCGATCCCGGTCCCGCCCGACACGCCGCCATCGAGCCGCGTGCCCCGGATGCCGCCGGCATCGTGGCGCTGGACGAGGCCCTGGTAGTGCCGGCCGATCGCGATCTGGCTTGCCGTCAGCGGCGCGTCTTCGCCCCGGCGCTTTGCCCCCACCATCATCAAGTCAAAGGCATCGGTGGCGCGGATGGGGTTCCAGCCCGCGAACCCGCCATCCTTCTCGATCCACTTGTCCTGCCCGCGCTTGTCCACGCCATTGGGCAGCAGCTCCGACTGCGGCTCGACCTTGAACGGCCCGCGACCGGGCGCCGGGATGATCCGCCCGCCGCACTGGGCGGGAACCGCTGCGCCGGCGACCAGCTTGGCCGCGGATGCCACCTGAGCCATGCGCTGCCGCGCGGCTTCCGGGACCCAGTCCAGGGCAGCGTCCGACTTCAGCTTGGGCGTTGGCTTCAACATCTTGCGTTCCCTGTCCATCTTTCCACCAGTTCTTGTTCTTCGATGCTGTTCTTCAGGGAGGTCAGGGAGGATGAGTTACTGTTCAGGGAGGATGCAGGGAGGATGATTGAACGTGCCAAGTTGCTGTTAATGCTGGTGAAAACGGGTGTCAGGGAGGATAGGGAGGATAATTCCGACCTACGCATGTGAGAGACTGTCTCCCCTCGCACCCTTTCCCCTTGTCTCGCGTTCGCGTACGCGTAACCCGGATTTATCCTCCCTATCCTCCCTGAGCCTCGCAACGTCTTGATGAGGCTGGCAAATCCCCCTTCCCCGTGCTCCCTGCATCCTCCCTGCAGGGAGGTTCATCCTCCCTGATCGAAGATCCGGACGAGGGGTGCGGGGTTCATCGGTCGGCATCGGACGTCCTCCGGCCGCCGGCGAGGGGACGTCCTTGGTGGTCGCGCGGGGCGTCGCGGAAGCGCGGGCCGAAGACGTCGTTGAAGCGGATGCCGTCGTAGCGCATGACGCCGTTCGACTTGCGCTCGGTGTACTTCTGCCCGGTCGCCGGGCTGACCCAGCGCCGCATCTTGTCCTTCAGCTGCAGGCTGATGGTGCGGTCCTTCCACTGGCCCGCGCCGCGCTCGTCCATCCAGAAGTTGAAGGCCATGACCAGGTCGCGGGCGAGCTCGCCGTCGGCCGCGTCGCCGGTCACCACGCAGGCGTCGGTCAGGAAGTGCCCCAGCGGGTCGCTTTCCTCGCGATACTCGCTCGTCGCGTCCATCACGGCCGCAGGCTCGCGCAGGCCGCCGTCGAGATAGGCGACCAGACCCTGCACCATCCAGTTCAGGATACCCGACCGCTCCTCGAGCATCTTCTCGACCAGCTGCGGGTCGCGCTCTTCCTTCGGGATCTGGACGTCGAAGGGCACCAGCAGCACGCGCCGCCAGATGCCGTCGTCCTGCCCGCGGATGTCGGGCTTGTGGTTCCCGCTGATGGTCAGCTTGAACACCGGGCGGGTCTCGATGAAGTCGCTGTGGAGCGCCCGGATCAGGATCGGCTCGCCGCCGGTCAGCTCCTTGATGATGCCTTCCTGCAGCCGCTCGCCTTCCTCGGGCTCGGACGCGCGGACCATGCGCGCGCCCATCAGCGGCACGAGGTCGGGGGTGGCGTCGCCGCCGCCGCGCCGGTTGCGGCCGGTCAGGGATTCGATCTTGGCGGTGCTGGCATAGTCGCCCAGCATCCGGGCCATCGTCTCGACCAGGACCGACTTGCCGTTCGCGCCCATGCCGTGCAGGAACACGAGCTTCTGCTCGCCCGTCAGCGCCGTCATCGACAGCCCGAACCACCGCTGCAGGAACTCCCGCATCTCGAGGTCGGGCTGGACCCGGCGCAGGAACGCCTCGAACCGTGGCGCCCGCGCGTCCGGATCGTAGGCGACCGGCATCAGTTTCGTAATCAGGTCGGGTCGCGCGTGCGGTTCGACGTTGACGTAGTGCGACGGGCGCTCGCCGGGCAGCCCCATGTCGGGCGCGCGGGTGAAGCGCAGGACCCCGTTCTCGCAGGCGACCGCGAGCGGATCGGCGTCCAGCGCATCGAAGCCCACGGCCAGCCCCACCCCGCCCTCGCGCAGCGTCGCGTCGATCCGGCCGGTGTTGCCCGAGGTGCGGGCGAAGCCGCGGTGATCCTTGCGCTTGGCCGCCAGGAACTTCTCGATCCCGGCCAGCTGCCCCAGCTTGGGGCGCAGCTCGTCCATCTCGGCCCGCGCGGCGTCAGCCTCGGGCCCGTCGCCCTTGGCGCGCGTCTCGGCCGCGGAAAAGGCGTCCTGCAGCTCGCGCTTGCGGCCGAGGATCTGCATCTGCCAGTCGTCCAGCACGATGTGCGGGATCTCGCGCTCGATCAGCGAACCGAGCTTCTGCGCGAGCTTGCGGACCTCGATCTCGTCGGCGTCCTTGGACCAGCGGCGGCCGTCCCAGGTGAACCAGCCCACCCGCGGCACCCACATGGCGTCCTCGCCGAAATGGACGGCGAAGCGCTGGCCGTTGCCGAAGTCGTTCAGCGGCAGCGCGGCGCAGAGGGATGACGGGTCGACCGGGTCATCGCCCGATCCGGGGGGCGCGGGGGGCGCGCCGTCGTCGGGCGGGCCGGACCAGTCGCCGTCCGGAGGCTCGGCGCCTGGCGGCACCAGCCCGTCCGGCAGGTCCACCGCTTCTTCCTGCGCCATGATGGCGCGGACGGCGTCGATGTTGGAGTGCTCGGTCACGCGGCCACCTCGCAGGCGGCATGGCCGCCCCACTGCTCGGCACAGGCGTCCGCGACGCCCTCGAACGTGCGGGACCGGAAGCGCCATCGATCCGGCCCCGGCGGGGCGCGGTGCACGGCGGACCATGCCTTGTGATCGTCGGTGCCGGCCTTCGGTGGCGTCAGCCTGCAGGTCGGCGCCAGCGGCGGCAGCCCGCGCAGGTAGAAGCCGGTCGCCTTGAAGAAGGGCTCGCCGAACCACCACGGCTGCACGATCTGCGGTTTCGGCAGGTCAGCGGGCATCCGCTCGCGCGCGTGCCGGTGCATGACCGGGTTTTCGACGGCGACACGATCGACCGGCGCGCGCCAGCAGGCGGCGAACAGTTCGACGCCCTCGTCCAGCTCGGCCCACATTTCGGCATGAGTGCGGCCTGCGGGCGGTTCATGCAGCCATCGCACTCCGCTGTTGCAGAGCCGCGTGCATGGGGGATGAGCGACCAGCAGCAGGTCCCATCCGTCGCCCAGGTGATCGCGCACGTCGCCGCGGATGTGATGGTTGCTGCCGTCCTCGGACGGCAACAGGTCGCACGACCATGCGTCATGGCCCCGCGCGGCGAAGGCGCAATGCATCACGCCCGAGCTTTCGCAGCCGATCAGGACGCGCAGCGCGCTCATGCCTCGCCCGCCTCCCACGGCGCGCGCGCGAGCGACACCGGCCGGGCGGCGCGCTCGTTGCGATCGGTGAATCCGGCCGGTGCAGGGATGCGCGGGGCCGGGACGTGCCGCTGCGGCCGCTCGGGCGGTGCCTCGCCGCGCCGGCGGCAGCAGGGCGCGCAGCGGCAGACGCCGACGGCGTGGTTGTGCGCGCGGCACACGCCAGCGAGCGAGTCCGCGCTGATGGACCGCTCGCAGCCAGGATAGGCGCAGACCCGCTCCGCGCCGCTCACAGCGTCACTTCCTCGAACCGCTGCAGGAACATCATCCGGGCTTCGGCCGGTTCCCAGAACTCGAGCCGGACCAGCTTGGCCTGCGGGTTGTCGAAGGACGGCAGGTGATCGAGGTAGAACCGGCCCATCGCCTGGCGCTGCTCGACGCGCAGCATGTCCTGGTCGGCGACCTTCACCGACGCGGGCAGCGCCGGGTTAAGCCCGAACCGCGACAGCACCGCCGCCTCCACCCGCGCCTCGATCGCGGCATAGTCCGGCAGCAGCAGCTTCAGCGGCTTCGCCACGTCGCCGATGAACGCCTCGGCCGCGTCGTGCAGCAGGCCCGCCAACGCATCGCCGGGCGGCACGAGTCGGCTCACGTGGACGCTGTGCTCGGCGACCGAGTAGAACTCGCGGGTGTGGCCGGTGAAGCGGCAGATGTGCGACAGCGCGTGCGCGATCTCGTCGATGCCGATCACCGAGCGTTCGGGGGCGAGGAAGTCGAAATGGCGGCCGGCGGCCGTCACGATCGTCGGTAGCATCAGGTCCCTCTCAGAACGTCGTTCAGGTCGCGCCCCTCGCCCGCGTGGACGATGGCGCCCGTGAGGCCCGGCCGCAGGGCCATGGCGCGCCGCAGCCCGGCCTCGAGCTTCGCGCGGGTGAGCTTCGGATCGCTGTCGCCGTCCTGGACGAAGACCAGCTTGCGGATCTGCGCGGGCGGCACGAACGCCTCGTCGTCGGCGAGATCGGGCAGGCCAGCGTAGCGCAGCCCCTGCCCCAGCCGGCGCCGCCCGGCCATGTTGCCGAGATCGACCCCTGCCCAGAACGCGGCCGCGCCCGGCACCGCCTCGGCCACCAGCGCCGACAGCGTCGTCTCGATCCCCTCGCCCATCACCATCGTCGTGGCGCCGGCCGGGCTGCGCAGGCGGATCGCACCGCCCTTCTTCGACCCCAGCACCTTCTTCGCGGGCAGGTCGGCGTGCTCGCCCTCGGGGTCCACGATCCGCGCCTTGCCGGACGGCTGGTCGAGATCGATCCACGTCCGGTGCACCGCGCCCAGCCGGCCGGCGTCGTCCTGCACCGCCGCGATCATCGCGGGGCCGGTGTGGATCGTGCGCCAGCGCCCGGCCTCGCCCTTCACCGGCACGGTGAACGGCAGATCGGCGACGAAGCGCAGGCACTTCGGCATCGGCGCCAGCAGCGGGGCGGGGATGCCCCGGCGTGCGAGGTAGTCCTGCACCAGCGTGCCCTCGGCTGCGCCGGCCCGAGCCCACACGGTCCGCGCCTGCAAGATCGCCTGCTCGCGCGCCCGGCGCGCGGCTTCCTCGCGGCGACGCCGGTTCTCGGCCGCGCGGGCGTCGAGCGCGCGGCGCTCCTCGGGCGACAGCTCCTGCCGCGGCCCGACCAGCCATTCCAGCGCCTCGGGGAAGCTCTTGCCCAGCACCAGCTGTACCAGGCTGACCTGGTCGCCCTTCGCGTGCGGTCCGCATTCCTTGCGGCACTGGAACACGTTCGTCAGGACGTTCACGCCGAACCGGTCCGTCCCGCCGCAGACCGGGCAAGGTCCCACCAGCTCTGCGCCGAGGCGCCTGAGCCCCGCGATGCCCAGCCGATCGACGACCTGCTCCATCGGGATCCCGTGCGCCTCGGCCAGGCGGGTGTCGTCGCGCGTCATCAGGCAGACGCCCGCAGCGTGGCGGCGGACAGCAGGCTCTCGTGACCGGCGGGCGTGACGATCCCGCCCTTGCTTTCGACCTTGCACTTCAGGATCGCGCGCCAGCGGTCGCGCACCGCGGCGACGTCGCTGCCGAGGTCCTCGGCGATCGCCTCCATCGTCGCGCCGGCTTGCCGCTTGCGGATCAGGTCCAGGTCGTCTCCCGGGGTGAAGCTGTCATCCAGCCGGGCAAGGTGCTCGTAGATCGTCCGCGCCGCGGCAGGCAGCCGTGAAGCCGCGGGGGGCATGACCGCCGGTGCGGCAGAGGGCGTCGGCTCGGTCGTGGTCGCAGCTGCCCTGGTTTCCAGCTGCGGTGCAGGCTCGGGAACCGGAACCGGGCGCCCCGGCTTGCGCACGGCAATAGGGCCGAACTCGCCCGACTTCCTGAGCCGGGCAAGCCGGTTCTGGACGGCCCGTGCCGACCGCTGCAGCTCGGCCGCGATCTCCGCGTCGGGCGATCCGGCATCCCACATCTCGACCAGCCGCTTGTCGTCGGCCTTGCTCCAGATGGCGACCAGCGGCGAAGTCGGGCGAGCCGGGAGATCTTCCGCGACTGCTTCCGGCGACACCGCAGGGGCCGGATCCGCAGCGACATCGTCGGGCTCGGCGACAGGCGCAGGCTCAGCCGCGTCCGCGGAGGAAGGGCTGCCCTCGTCCGGATCGTGCGGCTCGATCGTGGCAGGAGCCGGATCGCCCGACGCGGCGATCGCGGCGATCGCGGCCGCAGCGGCGTCCGCCACCGCCGCCTCCACTCCGGCGTCTGCCGCAGTCTCCAGAACGACCGTCACCGTTTCGGTCGGCTCGTCAGGTTCGACCAGGCGGAACGCGTCGTCGCCTGCCCCGACCGCTTCCGGCTCGCGCGGCAGCGACATCGGTTCCGAAGGCTCGGCCGCCGCGCGGCCGTCCACCAGCGCCGCGGCCCACCACAGGATGCCGGTGAAGGTCGTGATCTCCATATCAGCGGGCACCACCCGCGCCAGGTCGTTGATCTCGAAGATGTCGAACTTCAGGCTCATGCCGCTTTCTCCTGAATGGCGTCCCATGCGGCGGCCAGCCGGCCGCGGTTCCAGTCCTGGACGCTGGCGCGAATGTCGTGGCGGACCGAATCCACCAGATCGGGCCTCTCGGTGACGCGGTCGGCCATCGCGACGAGCCACGCCAGCTTCGGCTCGGCGCGCTGCACCTTAGGCAGCACGTCGTGCAGCATCGACAGGATCATCCGCTGCTCGCCCTCGGCGCCGGCCGGATCGAACGGCGACAGCGACAGCCCGCCAAGGACCGTCATCGCGTGGATCAGGACGTGATCGTGGATCGTCAGCTTCATCGCGCTCACCCGTCCAGATCGGGACGATCGGACTGCGAGGGCCAGCTCGCCCGCTCGACCGCGCGCAGCAGCTGCTCGCCCGCCGCCTTCAGCTGGTCGACCTGGTGCCTGGCCGACAGCTCGCGCCAGCGGCGGGACATGTCCCTGACCTGGACCGCCAGCGGATCGGTGTCGGCATGCGTCTGCAGCACCGTGTTCACGGCCCAGGTCATCGACCGGTCGTCCGCCTCGCCCAGCTTGCAGCGCAGCGCGTGTCCCAGCGCGATCATCCGCGCGCCTGTCCGGCGGCGACAGTCGAGGTCGGATTGCGGGATCTGGCGGGCGTCATCGCTCATGGGCAAAACCTCTTGCTGTCCGGGGGTGCCGCGGGGCGGGCGATCGGGGAGGGATCGAGCCTGCCCCGCGGCGGGGCCTGCGCCGCGTTGGGCTCGGCGCAGGATGCGAATAAAGATGCGCGGCGGGCCGAGCAGTGCCCGCCGCGCCAGTCAGCCGGATCGACAGGCGGTCGATGACGGCGAAAGCTGCCCCGCCGCCACAAGGCGGCTCTCGGCCGGGCCAACCGCAGGTTCCACGGTCCCGGTGCCCTGAACCGCCTCGGTGGCGGCCGGAACCGTGGCGGGGTTTCGGCCAGGTACTGCGCCCCAACCCTCCTTCCGCCCCGAGGCGACCTGACCCGGCGCCTTCTGGCGCCCGGGATCGCTGAAATGGATGATCCGCGCCGACATGCCGGACCTGATCACGGTGCGGGACGCGCCGGTCATCACCCCTCCCCCATGATCCGGGCGTAGTCAGGCAGGGTCTGCACGGCGAGGTCGACCACGTCGCCGTAGGGGCGGTTGAACCCGTCCATCCAGTTCCGCGCCGCCTGCACGGTGACGTTCGCCCACAGCGCGCAGGCCTCGGGCGAGGCGAAGCTCACCAGCATCAGCCGCGACCAGCGCTGCATGAACGCGTCGCGCCGCAGCGCGGGATCGCCGGCCGCGCCGTGCGCGCGGCGCGCCGAACTGGCGCTGCGGCCGCGCCCGCCCGCGGGCGGGAAAACGTTGGAACGGGACTTTTGCGGCCGCGCCGGGCAAGCCCGGTCACGCGCGTTTGAGGAAGGCTGGGTCATGAGGGTTCTCGGTGTTGGTGGAGGAAGGGGCAGGGTCGGCCTGCTTGTTCGCGTCCTCGACTTCCTTGAAATTGAAGGCGCCCAGCGGGCAGTCCACGCGCGCCGCAGCACAGGCTTGGGAAATCGCCAGGTACCACGCCGCTGCAAACCGCCCTGTGGACCGGGCATGGCGGATCAGCCGATCCGTCATGCCCAAGCGCTCCAACTCGCCAGCTGGCAGGTTATCGATGATCTGAGCAGCAGGTTTGATCGTCATGTCGCCTACGTGCCAAGTTACTTGGCATGCGTCAAGACAAACGATCAGCTTTGCGCCAAAAAACTTGTCGGGCGATGGTCGCGCTTATGAGTGAGCATGACCCAGACCTGCCGTTCGGTGACATCGCTGAGCGAATCCGCTGGCACCGAAAGCTAGAACAACTCGACCAGTTGCAGTACGCGACGCGCGCCGGACTGACCCGGACTCAGCTGTCCAACTGGGAGACCGGCAAGTCTCGGATCTCCATCGACGGCGCGCGGGCGCTCCGCCGCACGTACGGGTTGTCACTCGATTTCATATACGAGGGCATAGCGGATGCATTGCCGATGACCTTAAGGGTGGCCTGGCGCGACAGGCCCTGAGTCAGCGCCTCTAGAAAGTCGATCGTGAATCCGGAGGCGGCGGCGCCTGCCCGCAGCATCTCCAACCTCTTTGTCATGTTCTCACCTTGTTCTCATCCGCAGGTTGAGGCGGTCCGAGGATTCGCGTCAAGCAAAGTTTCCAGCAGCCAAGTTTTTTGGCATTCATTAGTTGACATGCCAAGTTTCTTGGCTGATCTTCACCTCCATCGAACCCCGATGGAGGTCCAGATGGACACCGACGCCGACCACCCCGACGGCCAGTTCGCCGTCACGATCCCCGACCCCGAGAAACTTGCCGCGGCGCTGGACGACGCGGTCGCAAACGAGCCGCAAACGGTTGCCGACGCGCGCGCCCTGATCGCCGATCCTGTCATTGCCCAGGCTGCTGGCGAGTTGGACCGCATCTTCGCCTGGCAGCTCGCCCTTACCGACCTGCAGGCGCGCCGCGCCCCTTCCGACGGGAGGGCCTTCGCATGAACGCCGCCTGCAACCACTACCGCTACGTCCTCGCGAACCCTCATTTCGGGTGGCCCGAGGATGTGGTGGCCGAAGCGGAAGAGGCGCGCGCCGCCGAGCTCGCCGCGCTGCGCCCCGACGCGCCCCCGATCGATGCCCCCCCGATCGACGCCCCCCGCGCACCGGATCACGCACCGCAGGTGCCGCTCGCCCCGATCGAGGATGTCACGGGCCCCATGAGCCTTGCCGTGGCCGTCGCCGTCAGCGCGCTGCTGTGCGTCGCCGGGCTCGCCTGGTGGCTGGCATGATCCGCCCGGCCGCGCCCGCCCGCGTCGACGCCGGCATGTTCATTCCCGACCTCGCGCAGGTCTCGGCCCTGGCGACCAGCCACCTGCACCTGCTCGACCGGGTCGAACGGATCGCCGCCGAACTGGAGCTGGGCGCCACCCGCCCGGCCGACGCCGCCCAGGTGCTGCGCCTCGTCGCCGCGCAGGCCCGCCATGCCTGACACCGTGCAGCTGCTCGACATGTCGGTGGTGACCTACGAGGCGCGCCTGTCCGACATCGACCTGAAGGCCCGGCTCGAACGCGAATTGCTCGGCGGCCTCGGCCTGCTGGACGACGCCGGCAAGCCGAAGCCCGGCGTCACCGCCACGGTCCTGCGCTACGGCGAGCGCACCCGGGGCGGCTACGACGTCCGCGTCACCCGCGACATGTCCAAGTCCACCGACAAGGCGCTGCCCGCGCCGGGAGAGAGGTAATGACCGAGGTGCGGCGGATCGAGCTGTTCAGCCGCCAGCAGCGGCCCGGATGGACGAGCTGGGGCGATCAGACCGACAGATTCGAGGAGGCGTCGTGACCAGCATCCTGACGACCTCGAGGACCCCCGAGGAATGGGCAGCAGAGCTCGCAGCGCGCGGCATGGAAGTCAGCGCCCGGACGATCCGCGAAAGGGCCAACCGCCTCGGGGCTTGCCACAAGCTGGGCCGCGCCATGATCATCACGCCGGACCAGTTCGAACTAATCCTGACGGAAAAAGCCTCATGCCGCTCGAACCCTATCAGCGCGGATCGACCTGGTGGGTCCGTGGCCGCGTCGAATACAAGGGACAACCCGTCACCGGCTACTACCGCCGCAGCACTGGATCACCTACGGAAGCGGGCGCATGGAGCTGGTGCAGCGCCGAAGAAGAACGGCAGATCCGGCGTCATCTCGTTGGAGACGAGGCGGCACTGACCTTCGCCGATGCGGTCGTTCTCTACAACGCTAAGCCGGCCGACGCGCGATACCTGCTGCTGATCGTCCCCGAAATCGGCCAGACCGCCTGCGCGGCGATCACGCCGCAATCGATCCGAGACCTCGCCCGCCGGCTCTACCCGGAAGCCAGCACCGACACCTGGCAGCGCCAGGTGCTGACGCCCGTCAAGGCCGTGATCAACAACGCCCATGACCTCGGCAGATGCCCTCCGATCCGGATCCGCGGCTTCTCGACGGCCGAGCGCGTCCAGCAGGACGCCGCGCGCGGCAAGCAGAGCCGGGTCCCGAAGACGCCCGGATCGTGGGAATGGATCGACGCCTTCAGCGCCTGCGCCTCCCCGTATCTGGCTGCGCTGGTCGAATTCATGTTCGAGACCGGCGCCCGCGTGGGTCAGGCAGTGCGGCTGCGGCCCTGCGACCTGGACCTGCAGCGGGCCCGGGTAAAGCTGCCGGCGAGCAAGGGGCACCCCGCCCAGTGGATCAGCATCAGCATGGAGATGGTCGCGAAGCTGGCGAACCTGCCGCCTCGCAAGCCGGTCGACCGCCGACGTGGCACCGTGCACCCGCCGCGGGTGTTCGGCTACGCCGGCCACAACGGCCCACTGAAGGCTTGGAAGGCGGCGTGCAAGAAGGCGGGCATCCCGTACCTGCCGCCGCACAGCGCCGGCCGTCACGGCTTCTACACCGAGCTGCGCGTGCGGCAGGGCATCGATCCCGTCACGGCCGCGAAGGCCGGGCGCTGGTCCGACCCTGCACTGCCCGACCGCATCTACGCACACAACGAGACCCCGGACAGCGAAGTTCGGGCCATGATCCGTACAACCCGCGTACAAGCGGCAGACGGGAAACCAGTTAAACAATTGAAAGCAATAGGTGATTAGCGAAGTGACGAAACCCTTGGTAAGGGTGAGGTCGAGAGTTCAATCCTCTCTCACAGCACCATTTTTTCTTGTGCAAGATCAAGATGGTGCAGCGAAACAAGGGTCTGAGCGGGCTTGCCTTACACACAAAGGCTATCCACAGTGGTCCTTACGATGCCCCGTCCCGCCCGCCGCCGCCCCGGTTCCCCCTTCTACTTCCGCGCCCGGGTTCCTGCCGATGTGCAGCACCTTGTCGGGAAGTCGGAGGTCTCCTTTTCTCTCCGTACGTCTGACGAAGCGGAGGCCCAGAAGCTCCACGCTCAACACCTCGCGCGGCACTACGCGCAGTGGGAGGCGCTGCGGAACGGGCCGCAGCCTCTTACCGGGAAGCAGGTCGCGGGGCTCTGCGGGGAGTGGTACTCGGGGTTCGTCGGGGACCTGTCGGAGGAGCCGGGCGAGCTTTCGGTGTGGGACGCGGTGCGCGAAATGCTGGACCGGACCCGCAGCGATGATCGCGCCGACCTTGAACGCCACTACGGGTCGATAGCGGACGATCTGCTTTCCAGGCACGGGCTTGCGCCTGACGACTACTCACGCGGGCGTCTGCTTTCGGGTCTCCGCAGAACCATGGAACAAGCCGCGGAGACGCTCTCCAGGAGGGCAACCGGGGACTATGGGCCGGATACCCATGCGGGGAGCTTCCCTGCCCTCCAGCCCCCGGAAATCGGCCTCCTAGGCCCTAAGGAGCCGACGAAGCAAGGACAGGAGCGCGGGGGCGCTTCGCTGTGGGACCTGTTCAACGGTTGGGAGAAGGAGCATCGGCGCAACGGGAAGGCAGAGCGGACCATCACCGACTTCCGGGGCAAGGTGCGGAAGCTGGTCGAGTTCGTGGAGCATGACGACGCAGCGGCCCTGACCGCCGCAGACATAGTCCGCTGGAAAGACCACCTGCTAGACACGGGGATCGGAGCCCGCACAGTCTCGGACAAGTACCTGGTGGCGGTCCGGGGGCTGTTCAACCACGCCAAGGCGAACGCGATGGGCCTTGCGGACCCCACGGAGAATGTCTCGGTCTCCTACAGCGCCCCGCAGGCAACCCGTGAGCGGGGCTTCACCGAAGCCGAAGCCAAGACGATCCTTGCGGCGGCACGGGCAGAGAAGGGCCTGACCGCCCGCCATGCCGAACATACCCGAAGGGCGATACGCTGGGTACCTTGGATATGCGCTTTCACCGGGGCGCGGGTCACGGAGATAACCCAGCTTCGCAAGGGCGACGTGGAGACGGTCTCGGGGGTTCCCTGCATCCGCATTACCCCTGACGCGGGGTCGGTGAAGACCCGGCGCTATCGTCGGGTGCCCCTGCATCCCCAGCTTGTCCGGGAAGGGTTCCTTGAGTTCGTGGAAGGGTGCAGCGAAGGTCCGCTGTTCAGGTCCCCGACGGTTGACGCGGAGAACGTGAGCAAGCGCGTCGGGGCGTGGGTGCGTGAGGTCGTGGGCATCAGCGATGATCGGTTGCAACCCAACCACGGCTGGCGGCATCGCTTCAAGACCCTCTGCCGGAACCATGGGGTGCCTGGGGAGTGGGCAGACCATCTCCAAGGGCATGCGAACACAAGCGCAGCGGCGGGCTATGGGGAGTACACGGTGCCGGCGATGCTGCGGGAGGTCAAGAAGCTTCCAGACTGTCAGGTGTGATGTTCGGGAGGGAGGGGCCTTCGGCCCGTCAGTCCGGGGTCATCCCCGTTCCCCGAGGGGCCATGTCGGGCACCTTGAACAGCACCTGTTACCATGGCCCCCAAGTAACCCTAAGGTTAGTTGTTCGGGGGAGGTCGGGTCTCTAGTATGGTCAATCCCAAATCGGCATGATCCGGCAAGAAATCTCCATCACACTTGAGCCCCCGACGTACCCCGCATGGAGGACGTCGAGCCGAGGTCGATGCGGAAGGGGTTGGACCCCCGCCGCTCGTCCCGCTTGGAGGTGCCGATCGCCAGCGGCTTCGGGGGCTCGGCGGGAAGTTCCCGCTTCTCCGGGAGGAGCTTCGGCTTAGGGGTCTTGGGGAAGACGTCGCACATGGTCAGATAATCTCCTCTTGGCGTTCCAGCATCCCGCGCAGGCGTTCGGCCAGACGACGGGCTCCTACTTTCATCCGTAAGCGTCCGGCCTGACTGCCCTGCCGGGTTCAGGGAGTGAT